>NZ_QKKX01000030.1 GCF_003434305.1 Micromonospora sp. MW-13 | reverse complement strand
GACGGGATCTCGGTGTCGACCTTGTCGGTCGAGACCTCGAGCAGCGGCTCGTCGACCTCGACGGTGTCGCCCTCCTGCTTGAGCCAGCGGGTGACGGTGCCCTCGGTGACGCTCTCGCCGAGCCGAGGCATGGTGACCGATACCGGCATGTTCTAAGACTCCTTCATTCCCCTGGTGCGATCTCGCCCGTCTGCCGCCGGACGCCGCGGAATCAGTTCTCGATCAGGCGTGCGCGTGCAGCGGCTTGCCGGCGAGGGCGAGGTGCGCCTCGCCCAGGGCCTCGTTCTGGGTCGGGTGGGCGTGCACGAGCTGCGCCACCTCGGCCGGGTACGCCTCCCAGTTGTAGATGAGCTGCGCCTCGCCGACCAGCTCGCCGACCCGGGCGCCGACCATGTGCACGCCGACCACCGGGCCGTCCTCGACCCGCACCAGCTTCACGAAGCCGGCGGTCTTGAGGATCTGGCTCTTGCCGTTGCCGCCCAGGTTGTAGTTGTACGTCTTGACCTTGTCGGCGCCGTACTGCTCCTTGGCCTTGGCCTCGGTGAGGCCGACCGACGCCAGCTCCGGGTCGCAGTAGGTGACGCGCGGGATGCCGGCCTCGTCGATCACGGCCGGGTTCTGGCCGGCGATCTCCTCGGCGACGAAGATGCCCTGCTGGAAGCCGCGGTGGGCGAGCTGGAGCCCGGGCACGATGTCGCCGACGGCGTACACGTTCGGCACGCCGGTGCGCAGCCGCTCGTCGGTCAGCACGTAGCCGCGGTCGGTCCTCACGCCCTGCTCCTCGTACCCGAGGCCGGCGGTGTTCGGGCCGCGACCCACGGCGACCAGCAGCAGCTCGGCCTCGACGGTCTCGCCGCCGGCGATGGTGACCTTGACGCCGCTGGCGGTCTTCTCGACCTTCTCGAACGGCTTGCCGACCTTGAAGTTGATCTTCCGCTTGCGGAAGGCCCGCTCCAGCGCCTTCGACGACTCCTCGTCCTCGGCGGCGACCAGCCGGGGCAGCGCCTCGACGATCGTCACGTCCACGCCGAAGGACTTCCACACGCTGGCGAACTCGACGCCGATCACGCCGCCGCCGAGCACGATCGCGGAGGAGGGGATCCGGTCCAGGGTCAGCGCGTGGTCGCTGGTGATGATCTTCTCACCGTCGACGTCCAGGCCGGGCAGGCTCTTCGCGTACGAGCCGGAGGCCAGCACGACGTTGCGGCCGGTGTACCGCCTGCCGTCGACCTCGACGGCGTTCGGGGCGACCAGCTTGCCGTGGCCCTCGACGATGGTGATCGACTTGTTGCCCTTCAGCATGCCCTGCAGGCCCTTGTAGAGCCGGGAGACCACGCCGTCCTTGTACGAGTTGACCGCCGCGATGTCGATGCCGACCAGCTCGGCCTTCACGCCGAACTGCTCCGACTCGCGGGTCTGGTCGGCGATCTCGGCGGCGTGCAGCAGGGCCTTCGTCGGGATGCAGCCGTTGTGCAGGCAGGTCCCGCCGAGCTTGCCCTTCTCGACCAGCGCGACGGTCAGACCCAGCTGGACGGCGCGCAGTGCGGTCGCGTAGCCGCCGCTGCCACCTCCGAGGATGACGATGTCGAAGGTTGCGTCGTTCGGCTCGCTCACGTCCAACTCCCAGTTCGCGTCACTGCATCGGGGGTCACGGCAGGGTGGCACGGACAGACCCCACCTCGGTCATCTTGTCACCACCACGCATCGGACGCGTACTGAGGTGCCCAACGACACGTCCCCGACACGTACGCTTGGCACCGGTTTCGATGACGGATCTGGGGGAGACGGTCGGTGGCGCTGTTCCGACGACGCAAGCAGGCGCGCCCGGCGGGCCGGGACCGTCCCGCGGACCGGGGTGATCTCGATCATCTCGAGAACTTCGTCCGGACCCGGCGGGGCGTCGAGGCGTACATCGAACCGCGGACCACCGTCACCGAGACCACGGTGATCCTGATCGCCGACGACGGGGAGTGGACCCGCCGGCGCATCGACGGCCCCGAGGGGGCCCGCCGCTTCGCCCACAAGCTGGCCATCCCGGTCTACGACGTGCGCCTGATGGGCTACCCGCAGCGCATGCGCGACTACAACGAGCGCCGCAAGCGCCGCCCCCACCACCCCTGACCCCCGCAGCCCCTGCGGGCCCCTCTTTCACGGAAAGAGCGGCCATCCCGCGCGGAATGGCCACTCTTTCCGTGAAAGTGCGCGTCTCTACGTGTGCGCGGGGGGTCAGCCGTTGGTGGCGACGTCCTCGACCAGGTGGACCAGGGTACGGACCGGGACGCCGGTGCCGCCCTTGGTCCAGTAGCCGGTCGGCTCGCCCGAGTGGTAGCTGGGGCCGGCGATGTCGATGTGCGCCCAGGCCACCTCGTCGGTGACGAACTCGCGCAGGAACACCCCGCCCTGCAACATGTGCCCGGCCCGGTCCATGCCGGCGTTGACCTGCGAGATGTCGGCGACGTCGGAGTCCATGCCCTTGCGCACGTCGTCCGGCAGCGGCATCGGCCAGGCCGGCTCGCCGACGGCGTCGCCGGCCACCCGGACCCGCTCGCACAGCTCCGGGGTGCCCATCACGCCGGCGATCCGCTTGCCCAGCGCGATCACCTGGCCGCCGGTCAGGGTGGAGGTCTCGAACAGGTAGTCGGCGCCGTCCTCGCAGGCCCGGGCGAGGGCGTCGGCCAGGACCATCCGGCCCTCGGCGTCAGTGTTGAGCACCTCCACCTTCTTGCCGTTGTACATGGTGATCACGTCGCCCGGCCGGTAGCTCGTGCCCGACGGCATGTTCTCGGCCATCGGCAGGTACCCCGTCACCGCGACCGGCGGCTTGAGCGCGGCGATCGCCAGCATGGCCGCGCCGACCGCCGCCGCGCCGCCCATGTCGGACTTCATCTCCCACATGCCCTGCGCCGGCTTGATCGAGATGCCGCCGGTGTCGAAGGTGATGCCCTTGCCGACCAGCGCCACCCGCTTGCCGGTGCCGCCGCCCTCGGGCGTGTAGGTCAGCTTGACCAGGCGCGGCGGGGCCTCGGAGCCCTGGCCGACGGCGATGATGCCGCCGTAGCCGCCGGCCGCCAGGGCCGCCTCGTCGAGCACCTCGACGCCCAGCCCGGCCGCCCGCGCGGCCTCGGCCACCGCGTCGGCGAACGCCGGCGGACGCAACATGTTCGGTGCGGTGTTCACCCAGTCCCGGGTGAGCCGGACCGCGCCGGCCACCGCCTGCGCCCGCTCGACCTCCGCCCGGGCGGTCGCGTCGCCGGCCTCCGGGACGGCGATCAGCACCTCGGCCACCGGCTCCCGCCGGGCCGGCTGCGGCCGGGTCTTGTACCCGGCGAAGCGGTACGAGCCGAGCAGCGCGCCCTCGGCGACCGCGCGCAGCGCGGCGGGGGCGTCGGCGTCGTCGGGCAGCGGCAGGGTCAGCGCCACCCGGCGCGCCCCGGCCAGGGCCCGGACCACCGAGCCGGCGGCCCGGCGCAGCGTCTCCGGCGCCGGGGCGGCGCCGGTCGGCTCCGCGCCGAGCCCGACCGCGGCGACGACCGGGGCGGTGACGGTGCCCAGGGTGGCCAGCTTGATCACCTCGCCCGGGGCGCCGGTCGCGCCGAGCAACGCCAGCGTCTCGGTCAGCTTGCCGTCGAAGGCGGCGGCGATGCTCTCGGCGCCGCTGGCGAGCAGCAGCGCGCCGGCCGGACCGCTGGCGGCGTCCTGCTCTGCGGTCTGACTGTGCAGGCCGATCACGATCGCGTCGACGGCGAGTTCGGCGGGGTCGGTGTCGACCAGGCTGATGGTGGTGCTGGACGATGTCACTGAAGCTACTCCGGGCGGGCCGGGCCGGCCGCGTCGTCGCGTACCGGCGATGAAGGTCTCCGGCGGCAACCTACCCGCCGGACGATTGGCTGTCCCACCGAACTGCTCCGGCGGGGTCCCGCCGATGCTAACCAGCCGTTCAGACACCGGTAAGTTGCCACCCATGACCGACGTGACCTCCGACGCCGCCGCGACCCGGCTGCGCCGTTCCCCGTTGCACGGGCGGCACACCGCCCTCGGCGCCAAGTTCGCCCCGTTCGGGGGCTGGGAGATGCCGCTGGAGTACGCCGGCGGCGGGGTGCTCAAGGAGCACACGGCGGTCCGCGCCGGGGTCGGGGTGTTCGACGTGTCGCACCTGGGCAAGGCCCGGGTGGTCGGGCCCGGGGCGGCGGACTTCGTCAACGCCTGCCTCAGCAACGACCTCGGCCGGATCGGCCCCGGCCAGGCGCAGTACACGCTCTGCTGCGACGACGCGACGGGCGGCGTGGTCGACGACATCATCGCCTACCTGCACGCCGAGGACCACGTCTTCCTGGTCCCGAACGCCGCGAACACCGCCGAGGTGGTACGCCGGCTGCGTGCCGCCGCCCCGGAGTCGCTGGTCGTCACCGACGAGCACGAGGCGTACGCGGTGCTGGCCGTGCAGGGGCCGCGCTCGACGGAGCTGCTCGGCGCGCTGGGCCTGCCCACCGACCACGGCTACATGAGCTTCCGCCCGGCCACCCTGGCCGGCGCCGACCTGGTGGTCTGCCGCACCGGCTACACGGGCGAGCTGGGCTACGAGCTGGTGGTGCCGGCCGAGCACGCCGTCCCGGTCTGGGACGCGATCTTCGCCGCCGGCCAGGCGTACGAGCTTCGGGCCTGCGGGTTGGCGGCCCGGGATACCCTGCGCACCGAGATGGGGTACCCGCTGCACGGGCAGGACCTGTCGCCGGAGATCACCCCGGTGCAGGCGCGCTCGGGCTGGGCGGTCGGCTGGGACAAGCCGGCGTTCTGGGGGCGCGACGCGCTGCGCGCCGAGAAGGCCGCCGGCCCGGCGCGCACGCTGCGCGGCCTGGTGGCGGTCGACCGGGCCATCCCGCGCCCCGGCATGCCGGTGTACGCCGGCGACACGCGGGTCGGCACGGTGACCAGCGGCACCTTCTCGCCGACCCGCAAGCAGGGCATCGCCCTGGCCCTGCTCGACACGTCCGCCGCCCTCGCCGACGGCGACACGGTCGAGGTGGACATCCGGGGCCGCCGGGCCCCCATGCGCCTCACCCGCCCCCCGTTCGTCACCCCCTCGGTCCGCTGACCCACCCCACCCCTCACCCCACCCCCACCCGGCCTCGGGCCCGGTCCAGCCCCGTTGGGCGAGGAAGGGGGTGGGATGGGGTGGGTGGGTTAGGCGGGGGGGTCGCCGGCGTCGAGGACTGCTTGGGTCCAGCCGCCCTCGACGACGCCGGTGCCGTCGAGCACCGCCCAGTCGACGACGTCCGCCGCCTCGATCGCCACGGGGGAGCCGATGCGGACCGTGGGGTCGGTGTCGGCGTCGGTGGCGCTGGCCCCGACGATCCGCTCCGGGGACTCCCACGAGGTCACCCCGGCCCAGACGTACTCCGGGCCCTCGTCGCCCGGCAGGCCGTACTTGACCACGAGCTGTGACTCGCCGGGCAGCCGGCCGGCCAGGAACCGGGCCCGGACGTCGTCCAGGCCGGCCCGGGCGGTGGCGATCGCCGTGCTCATCGCGTCGCCCCGGCGGGCGTAGCGCTTGTCCGGCTGGATGCCGTTGAACAGGGTGGCGCAGGCCGCCGCGAAGTACTTTCCGGCCGGCCCCGGGTGCCCCGGCGGCGGGCGCAGGCTCAGGAACGAGTCGGCCTCCGGGTCCGTGGCCGGGTCCAGCTCCAGCCGCAGTAGCACCGGCGCGGTAGCCCCGTGCTGCTCCGGATTGCCGTACGCCACCGCGATGTCGTGCCCGGTGATCGTGGCGAGCACCGGAAGCTGCACGAACGCCGGCACCTCCTCGCCGGCCAGCGCGTCGGTCCAGTCCCGCAGCAGCCGGCGGGCCGCTCCGGTCAGCACCGCGCCCCAGGCCCGGGTGAGGTGGTCGGGCACCCCCTGGGTCTGCAACTCCATCAGCCCGAACCGGCGCAACCCCTTGGTGGTGAACCACAGCCCGTCGGCGTCCGAGGAGTACGGCACCAGCACCCAGTCGACGAGCCGGATCCGGCCCTGCTCGTCGGGCAGCGAACGCAGCGCCGCCGCCGGGCCGAGGAACTGGAGGCCGAAGACGTCCACCACGTCGCCGTCGACGGTCTCGGCGACCGCGGCGGCGACCGCCCGGGCCGCCCACTCGTGCGCGGGCGGCCAGCCCGGCCGGTACTCCGCCTGCACGACCACCAGGTGGGTGGCCGCGGCGAGCCGGTCGAGCTGCGCCCCGGTCGCCCCGAACGCGGTGAGCAGGTCCGGCGGCAGCGCGGGGAACTCGGCGATCGACCGGGTGTCCACGCTCATCAGCGGGCTGTCCAGCATCTGGGTGGCCAGCCCGTGCACCGGCTCGGCGAGCCGGCCGGCCAGCGCCCGCACGGCGGTCTTCGCGCTGACCCTCGGCAGCCCCGTCATCGGCACCAGGTAGGTGGCGCTGAGCGACTCGGGGACCGGGACGGGCAGGAAGTCGTCGGTGATGAGCATGTGGGTCCCCCGTCTCCCCGCGCCGGCCTGTCGCCCGAAACGCTACCCGGCCGGCGTGCCCGGATCAGCGGGTCAGCACCAGACCCAGGTAGACCAGCGTGGTGACCAGTTCCACGGCGGCGCCGAGCACGTCGCCGGTGATCCCGCCGAGGCGGCGTACCACGTGGCGCAGCAGCGGGACCGCGACGGCGCCGGCGGCGAGCACGACGAGCGGCCCCTGCCACGGGCGGCCTGGCACGGCGGCGATCGAGACGGCCACGACGGCGGCCGTGCCGAGCGCCGCCGCGACCGGGCCGACGGTGCCGGCGACCAGCGCGCCCAGCCCGTCCGGCCGGGCCGCCGGCACGCCGCGGCGGCAGGCCAGGGTGACCCCGAGCCGACCGGCCGCCGTCGCCGTCACCACCGCCGCGAGCGCCGCCGGCCACGACCGGCCCGCCAGCTCCGCGAGCGCCGCCGCCTGCACCAGCAGTACGACCACCAGCGCGGCCACCCCGAACGGGCCGACGTCCGGCTTCTTCATGATCTCCAACGCCGCCGACCCCCGCCGGTACGACCCGAGCGCGTCCACGGTGTCGGCCAGCCCGTCCAGGTGCAGCCCCCGGGTGAGCAGGGCGCCCGCCGCGACCGTCACCCCCGCCGCGACCAGCGGCGCGGCGGCGGCGGCGAGGAGCAGCAGGGTCCCGGCCAGCACCGCTCCGAGCAGCGCGCCGACCGCCGGGGCCAGCGCCATCGCGATACCCGCCGTGGCCCGGTCCACCCGACCGGCGCGCACCGGCAGGACGCTGAACGTGGTGAGCGCGAGCCGGACGCCGTCGGCGAGACCTCGCCCGGCCCGCCGGTCGGTCCCGGACCGTTCGTCGGGTTCAGCCGGCACGCCAGCCGGCCGGGTCCGGCTGGGCCGGCTCGTCCGGCCCGGTGGTGGCCGGCCCGGGGCCGGCCGGCTCCGGCTCGCGGAAGTCGGGCTCGCCGGCGTCCGGGTCCGCATCAGCACCGCGGTCCGCCCCGCCGTCGCCCGCCCCGCCGTCGCCCGCCTCGTCGCCGTCCTGCCCGCCGTCGCCGCCGGGCCCCGGGCGGGTGGGCAGCGCGGCGGCCAGCGACAGCACCGAGCGCAACAGCGGCAGGGCGGTCAGCGCGTTGGCGCCCTCGCCCAGGTCGAGGCGCAGGTCCAGCAGCGGGGTCAGGCCCAGCACGTCGGCGGCGAGCCGGACCGCCGGGTGGCCGCCGCAGTCGGCGAGCAGGCACCAGTGCCGGGCCTGCCCGGCCAGGTCCCGGCTGACCATGCCGGCGGCCAGGCCGACCGGGCCGTCCAGCAGCACCGGGATCCGGCGGGCGGTCGCGCCGAGCAGCACGCCGGTCGCCACCGCGATGTCGCCGCCGCCCAGCTCGGCCAGGATGTCCTTGGCGTCCCGGGGGGACCGCCGGGTCCGGTGCATCGCGTCCCGGACCGCCGCGCAGCGCCGCATCCAGGCCGCGTCGTCGATCTCGCCGCTCGCCGTCACCACCCGGCCGAGCACGGCCGGCGGCTCCGCGCCGGCGGTCGCCGCGAGCACCGCCGCCGCGGCGGCGTCGGCACCCGCGCCGCACGCCGCCAGCACGAGCAGCCGTACGCCCGCGTCGGCGGCCCCCTCGGCCAGCCGCCAGCCGTACCGCAGGGCCTTCTCCACCGCCTCGTGGTCCAGCGCGGGCGCGTCCTCCATCGGCCCGGCGCTCGGCGCGTCCACCACCTGGAGGCCGGCGCCGCTGTCGGCGGCCAGCCGGGCCAGCACGCCCCGGCCGGCGCGGGCCTGCGCGGCCAGCCGGGCCGACTCGCCGGGCACGGACCCGGCGGCGGCGTTCCCGGCGTGGTCGCCGTGCAGCAGCAGCACCCGCACGTTGTCCCAGGGCGTCGGGGTGGCGGTGCCCTGGGTGGCGGCGGCGAAGCCGACGACCCGTTCCAGCACGCCCAGCCCGGAACCGGGCACGTCCAGGGTGGCGAGCCGTTGCACCGCCTGCGGCCCGGCGTACTCGTCGGGCATGGGCAGCTCCATGCCGGCCTGGATGACCAGGCCCGTGGTGACCATCGGCAGCGCCATGGTCGGTGCCGACCACGGCGCGCCGGCCGGCTCCGGCGGGGCGGCCGGGGTGAGCACGTCCGGCAGCGCGGCCTCCCGCTCGCCGCCGTCGGGCCGGGCGGTGGCCGGCTCCGACCGCGTGGACGCGTCGCCGGTCGCCGGCACCGGCGCGGCCCGGCCGGTGACCTGCCCGGCCGGCGTGCCCTGGCCCTGCCCGGCCTGCGTCGGGACGGTGGCGGTGCGCGGGACGGCGGCGGGCTTCAACCAGCACGCCTGGCCGGCGACCACCAGGACCACCGCGTCGCACGCGTCGGCGACCGCCCGGTTGGCCGCCCCGAGGGCGTCGGTGAACGCCCGGCCCAGCGGGGTGGTCGGCACCAGCGACAGCCCCACCTCGGGACTGACCAGCACCACCCGTGCCGGGCAGTCACGGACCGCCGCGGCCAGCTCGGCGATGGTCGCCGTGTCGTCCGCCGGCTGGTGGGCCGGGTCGAGCAGCACCGTCACCCAGCCGCCGAGGTCGTCGACGAGCAGCGTGTCGTTCGGCCCGGCCGAGGAGACGACGTCGGCCAGCCGGCGCGGGTCGTCGGCGGTCTCCTCGGTGGTCCAGCTCCCGGGGCGGCGGCTCCGGTGCGCCTCCAGCCGGGCCGCCCACTCGGCGTCCTCCGGGTCGCCGGTCGCCGAGGTCGCCACGTAGCGCACCGTGGGCGAGTCGGCCACCAGCGACTCCGCGAACTCGGACTTGCCGGAGCGGATACCGCCGAGCACCAGGACCGTGTTCCACCCGTCAACGGACATGCCCGTACCTTAAGGCCGCCGGACGCCGCCCCGCCCGCCGGCCCGTACCGGTGACCGGTGGCCGGGCGTCGCCGCCGTCCCGGCCCACCTGCGTCGACCGGTCCCCTGGTGTCGCCGCCGCCGGCCCGGCTCAGCCGCAGTGCTCGAACGGGCTGCCGTAGCCGACCCCGCCGACCGCGCCGCCCCACCGCACGCAGGTCCGGTCGGCGTCGGCCCGCACGGGCCCGGCGTAGTACGCGAAGGAGCCGCTGTCGGTGCTGCGGGCCTTCCCCTTCACCTCCAGGTACGCCGACACGGCCGACTTGACGCCGACGGCGGTGTCCTTGAGCGTGACCACGCAGTTCCGGCCGGTCGAGGTCTGGTAGAGCAGGAACACCCGACCCCGCCGGACCCCGTCGGAGCCGGTGAGGGTGGCCGTGTCGATCACCTGGTACCCGCTGCCGCAGGCCTGCGCCGCCGTGTACGGGTTCGGCTTCGGCTTCGGCGGGGCGGCCGTGGTCGGCGCGGTGGTGGCACTCCCGGCGCCGGAGGGGTGGGGCGTGGCCCCGTCGGCGGCCGAGCGTGTCGGCCGGGCGGAGGCGGTGGGGCGGGCGGACCCGGCCGGCGCGGTCGGGTCGGCGGCCCCGGTCGCGCCGGGCCGGGCCGGGTGCGCCGGACCGGTGCCGTCCGGCGCGGGCGTGGCGGACGCCGAGCCGACGGTCAGCGCCGTCCGCCGTTCCGGCGACGCCGGCTCCCCGGCCGGCCACAGCTTCGTCACGGCGACCACGGCGACCAGCACCGCGACCACCGCGCCGGCGACCCCGGCCAGGGCGAGGCGCCGGCTGCGGCCCGGCCGGCCCGCCGAGTCCTCCCGGGTGGCTGCCGAGCCGGCATCCGCCCAGCCGGGCCCGCCGGTCGCCGGGGCGGGACCCGCCGGGTACGGCCCCGGGCCGCCCGGCCGCAGAGCCCCGTCCGCGGGGCGGGCCGGCGGGCTCGCGGGCCGGGCCGCCGGCCCGACCGGCCACGGGGCCGACCCGCCGGGCAGTGGGGTCGGCGGTTGGTGCGGCGGGGGCGGCGGTTGGATCGGCGGGCCGGGTCGGGCGGCGGGGTCGGTGGGCTGCCGGGCCGGCCCGACGGACCACGGCGCCGGATGCTCCGGGCCGGGCGCCGCCACCGGACCGGCCGCGCCGGGTCCCCGCGCCGGCCGGGCCGGGCCGGGTTCCTCACCCGACGGGACCGCGCCGGCCACTCCCGTCGGATGGGCCGCGCCGGGTTCTCCCGTCGTCCCGGCCGGGCCGGGGACAGCCTCGGCCGGGCCGGGGACAGGGTGGGCCGGGGCGGGGACCGCCCAGGGCGGGCGGGCCGAGACCGGGAAACGGGCAAGGGTCGCGTCGCGGGCCTGCCACGCCGCGTCGGCCAGCTCCGCCGCGCTGGCGTACCGGTCGGCCGGGCGTTTCGCCATCGCCCGCGCGACCAGCTCGACCACCGGCGGCGGGATACCCGGTGGCAGCGGCGCCGGCTCGTCCTGGGCGTGCCGCAGCGCCACCTGCAACGGGTTCTCCCCGTCGAACGGCGGCCGGCCGGCCAGGCAGAAGTAGGCGACCGCGCCGAGGGCGTAGACGTCGGAGGACGCCGACACCGGCTGCCCGGTGGCCTGCTCCGGGGACATGTACGAGGCGGTGCCGAGCACCATGTGCGCGGCGGTGATGCCGGCCGTGCTCCGGGACCGGGCGATGCCGAAGTCGACCAGGACCACCGAGCCGTCCCGCTCGACCAGCAGGTTCCCCGGCTTGACGTCGCGGTGCACGATCCCGCCGGTGTGCGCGGCGTGCAGCGCCTCCGCCGCCTGCGCCACCACCGACATGGTCGACGCCGGGTCCAGCCGCCCGGCGCGGCGCAGCCAGACCACCAGCGGCTCGCCGTCGACGTACTCCATGACCAGGTAGCTCACCCGGCTGCCGTCGTCGAGGGCGGCCTGCCCGACGTCGTGCACGGCGACGATGCCGGGGTGCCGCAGCGCGGCCATCATCCGGGCCTCGGCCTGGAACCGGGTGATGAACTCCGGATCGTCGACCAGCGACGGCAGCAGCACCTTGACCGCCACCTCGCGGTCGAGCAGCGTGTCGGTGCACCGCCAGACGGCCCCCATGCCCCCGGTCGCGACCCGCTCGTCGAGCCGGTACCGGCCGTTGAGCACCATCCCTTGAGTCAGCACCGCGTCACCGTACCGGCGGCGCCGACCCCGGTCACCCACCGGCCGCCGGGGCCGGTGGCGGTCCCCGGGTGGAGCGTCGGGCCGTCCGGCGCCGCGGCCGACTACGCTTGCGGGGTTCGTCCCAGGGACTTCAGCGGCGAGGGGAGACGCGGCATGGCGTGGAGCTGGCGGTACGAGGGCGCGAACGGCGAGTCGACCGAGGGGCCGGCGGAGACGTTCGGGAGCCAGGCGGACGCCGAGTCGTGGATCGGCCAGACCTGGCGGGAGCTCGCGGCGTCCGGCGTCACCTCGGTCGCGCTCGTCGAGGACGACCGGGTGGAGTACCGGATGAGCCTGCAACCCCCGGCCGAGTGATGACGGGGGACCGCCCGGGCGGCGGCGAGCCGCTGGTGCTCGGCGTGCCCCGGGCGGCGTTCCGGCCCAGCCCGGTCTTTCTCGCCCTGGTCGCGCTCTTCGCGGCCAGCGGCGTGATGGCCTGGAACCGGTTCGGCAACGTCCGGTTCGACGTGTTCCTCTTCGTCGTCTCGGGCTGGCTGGTCTCGCTCTGCCTGCACGAGTACGCCCACGCGGTGGTCGCGTACCGGGCCGGGGACCGCAGCGTCGCGCACCGGGGCTACCTGACGCTCAACCCGTTCAAGTACACCCACCCGCTGCTGTCGATCGCGCTGCCGGTGCTGGTGGTGCTGCTCGGCGGCATCGGCCTGCCGGGCGGCGCGGTGTGGGTGGACCGGCACGCCATCCCGGGGCGGCTGCGGCACACCCTGGTCAGCCTGGCCGGCCCGGCCACCAACGTGCTGTTCACCCTGCTGCTGGTGGCCGTGCTGCGGATCGGGTTCGGCGGGGGCGGGTCGGTGGAGTTCTGGGCCGGGCTGGCGCTGCTGGCGTTCCTCCAGCTCACCGCCAGCGTGCTCAACCTGCTGCCGGTGCCCGGCCTGGACGGCGGCAACATGATCCAGCCGTGGCTGAACCCCCAGTGGCGGCGAATGTACGACCTGTTCGCCCCGTTCGGGTTCATCCTGCTCTTCGCGCTGCTGTGGAACCCGCGCATCGGCGGCTGGTTCTTCGACGCGGTCTTCGCCGTGGCGAACCTGCTCGGCCTGCCCCCGTGGCTCTACGCCGTCGGCCTGGAGCTGATCCGCTTCTGGCGCGGCTGACCCGGCGGCTGGGCGCGGCCGATCCGGGTCCGGCCGGCGCGCCCACGCCGGCCGGACCCGAGGGTCACGGCCGCTGGGGCGGGGACTGGGTCTTCGCCGCGTCGCGCTCGACGATCGGGTCGAAGATGTCGTCGATCGCCTTCAGCAGGCCCGCGTCCAGCTGCACGCCGGCCGCCTTGACGTTGTCGTGCACCTGCTCCGGGCGGGACGCGCCGATGATCGCCGAGGAGACGTTCGGGTTCTGCAACACCCAGGCGATGGCGAGTTGCGGCATGGTCAGCCCGGCCTGCTCGGCCAGCGGCTTGAGCTGCTGCACCCGGGTCAGCACGTCGTCGGTGAGGAACTTGGCGATGAAGCTCGCTCCGGACTTCTCGTCGGTGGCGCGGGAGCCGGCCGGCGGCGGCTGGCCCGGCAGGTACTTGCCGGAGAGCGCGCCCTGGGCCATCGGCGACCAGACGATCTGCCCGAGGCCCAGCTCCTCGCTGGTCGGGATGACCTCGGTCTCGATGACCCGCCACAGGATCGAGTACTGCGGCTGGTTGGAGACCAGCGGGACGCGCAGCTCGCGGGCGAGCCGGTGGGCCTGGCGGATCTCCGACGCCGTCCACTCGGAGACGCCGATGTAGTGCGCCTTGCCGGAGTGCACGACGTCGGCGAACGCCTCCATCGTCTCCTCCAGCGGCGTGCTGTGGTCGTACCGGTGGGCCTGGTAGAGGTCCACGTAGTCGGTCTGCAACCGGCGCAGCGAGCCGTTGATCGACTCCATGATGTGCTTGCGGGACAGGCCGCGGTCGTTGCGGCCCGGCCCGGTCGGCCAGTAGACCTTCGTGAAGATCTCCAGGCCCTCGCGACGCTCGCCCTTGAGGGCCCGCCCGAGCACCTCCTCGGCCTTCGTGTTGGCGTACACGTCGGCGGTGTCGAAGGTGGTGATGCCCGTCTCCAGCGCGGCCCGGACGCAGGAGGTCGCCGCGTCCTCCGCGACCTGTGAGCCGTGGGTGATCCAGTTGCCGTACGAGATCTCGCTGACCATCAGGCCCGAGCGGCCTAGGTGTCGGAATTCCATGCTCCGACCCTAGCCCGCTCGGATCATGGTCACCTGACGGCGGGCCGGCGCCCGGCACGGGTCACAGCAGCGGGCTGGTGTCGGCCAGGAGCCGGTCGATCTGCTCCACCACCCGGTCCCGGCTCGGGTGCACCGGGTCGAGCAACGGCTCGCCCCGCCGGTCGAGCGCGCCCCAGCGGCCGGCACCGTCGCCGACCAGGAACGCGACCGGGTGCACGACCAGCGCGGGGTGCGCCGGCGCCACGACCATCCGGCCGGCGCGGTCCACCACCCCGCGTCGGCCGTTCAGCTCCACCACGGCCAGGCCCTCGTCGGTGAAACCGTCGACGTAGCGGCCGTCGGCGAGCGCCGTGGTGAGGCCGTGGTACCGGGTCGGCACGACCACCGCACCGGTCCGGTCGACGGCTCCCCAGCCGCCGTCGGCCCGGACCGCCGCCACGCCACCCCGGAACGGGCGTACGTCGTCGAAGCCCGGCGGGATCGCCACGATGTTGGCCGGGTCGATCGCCATCCAGTTGCCGGCGCCGTCCATCGAGACCCAGGCCAGGCCGTCGGAGAACGAGCCGACCGCGCGGTAGCCGTTGTTCGCCTGGATCAGGGTGCGTCCGGTTTCGTCGATCAGCGCCCACCGGGTGCCCTCCGGGCGGCGTACCCAGGCCAGCCCCTCCCGGAACGGCTGCACCTCGGCGTAGTCGGTGCCGACGGCAAGGTTGCCGTCGGCGTCGGCGTACCCCCACCGGTCCAGGTCCTCGTCGTACGTGGGCACCGGCGGCCGGCCGGGGCGCAGGATCTCGTCCCGGCTGCGCGGGTGCGGGCCGAAGCCGTCCCGGGCGGCCCGCTCGGCGATCGCGTCGAGCGCCACCCGGGTCCGGCCGGTCAGCTCGGCGTCGGCCGCCCGGCGTAGGTCCAGCGCCCGCTCGAAGTGGTGGCACGCCTCGACCAGCCGGCCCTGGTCGTAGCTGCACCGGCCGGCGTGCTCGTGCAGGGCCGCGCGCAGCCGGTCGGGCAGCTCCGTCGAGTTGGCCTCGGCGAACAGCCGGTCGGCCTCGGCGAACTCGCCCCGCCAGCGCAACACGTGGGCCAGCCGCGCCCGCGCCAACGCGGTCCGCCGCAGCTCGCCGGTGGTCTCGGCGTACGTCAGGGCGAGCCGGGCGTCGTCGAGCGCGTCGTCCAGGTCGCCGAGGATCCGGGACGCGACGGCCCGCAGGCTGAGCAGCCGGGCCCGGGACCGGTTGTCCAGGGCGACGGCCAGCTTGGCGGTCAGCGCCTCCCGCACCGCACGCAACCGCTCCGGGTCGTCGGTCTCCTCCCGCAGCGTCCCGGGGTGCAGTCGCCACCGGAACGCCGCGAGGGTCCGCTCCGGGTCGGCCGCCCCGTCGGCCGGGGCGGCGCCCCGCTGGTCCTGCCCGACCCGCGCGCCCGTCCCGGGCACGGGCTCCGACCCGGCCGGCGACACCGGCCGTCCGGGCGGCCCGGAGGCGGGGTACGCCGGCACACCCGACCCGGAATACGCCGGTGGCCCGGAGACCGACTGCGCCGGTATCCCCGAGGCGGGCCGCGCGGGTGGCGCGGACACGGGCCGCGCGGGTGGCGCGGACACGGGGTGTGCGGGTGGCGCGGAGGCGGGGTGTGCGGGTGGCGCGGAGACGGGGCGCGTCGGCTGCTCCGGCGTCGGGGGCGCCGACACCGGTCCTGCCGGAGCCCTGTCCTCCGGCGTGGAGGCCGGTCCCTGCTCCGCCGGCCCGGCAACGGACGAGCCTCCCGCACTGGCCGTCTCGGCCGGCGGGCGGGCCGCGTCGGGGGCCGGCGGCTCGGGGGCCGGCGCCGGCTCGGCGGCCGGCGGTGCGGTCCTGCTCGGCCGGAACCAGGCGTCCGAGTGGTCCGGAGCAGGCGCGGGGGCGCGTGGCGTCTCGGTCGACACCGGGGCGTCGGGGAGGTTCGGTGGCGGTCCGGTCCGCGCTGCGGGGGAGTCGGCCGGCTGCTGGCCGGGCCGCCCCGGTTCCTGCCGGGACCGCGACGTCGGCTCACCCTCCGCCGTCTCCCCGAGATCCTGGACGGCAAGGCTCCCGTGCTCGTCGGCAACGACACGAGGCTCGTCGGGTACGACACGAGGCTCGTCGGGTACGTCGCGTGGTTCGTCCATCCAGACGCGCGGCTCGTCGGGTACGACACGCGACCCGGCGGCGCTGCCGAGAGCGTCGGCGTCCAGTCCGTGTGAGCCCAGTCCGTCCGGGTCCAGTCCGTCCGCGCCGTCGACGTCCGTGCCGGGGTCTTCGACGTCCGCGCCGGGGTCTTCGACGTCCGCCCCGGGGTCTTCGACGTCCGTGCCGACGGCGTCGTCGAGGTCCACGGGGAGGTCGGTGTTCTTGTCAGCGGGCAGCGGAACGTCCGGCGGCTCCGGGAATTCGTCCGGCGCGGCGTCGGCGTCGAGGCCTGGCCGGTCGCTGTTCGCCTCGTCGGGGTCCGTCGAGCTGGCGTCCGGCTCGGCGGTGCGTGGATCGGCGGTGCCCGAACCCGGCTCGACCGGCGGCTCCGGGGTGTCCGGGGCCGGAGGCAGCGGGCCGCGCGACGCCTCGGCGGGGTCCGGCTGACGCGGAACCGACTGTGATCCCGTGTCCTCGGCGGGGCTGTCGTCCTCGGCTGGGCGAGCCGACGACAACTCGCCCGCGTCGGGCGTCCCGACACCGGCGTCCGGCTCTGCGGGACCGGCGTCCGGCTCTGCGGGACCGGCGTCCGGCTCTGCGGTACCGGGGGCCGGGCTGCGGTCGGCGGGTGCTCCGGCGAGGGCCGGAGGGCGATCCGCCCGGGTGCGCGGTACCAACCCGGCAACGTCCACCGGTACGGATTCGTCAGCCACCGCGTCCGTCGGGCCCGCCACCGCCGGCACGTCGACCCCCGGGGCGGATCCCACCAGTGGTTCGTCCCACAGTGCGGGTGCGGGTGCGTGCTCGACCGGCTCGGGGGCCGGCAGGAACTCCAGTCGCAGCCGGGCCGCTGGCGGCCCGGAGACCGGCTCGACCGGCACAGTGGACGCCGCGCCCTCGGGCGGCCCGAAGACGGGCCGTACCGGCGGCCCGGGCTGGCTGGGTGGCCCGGTTACCGGTGCTGCCAGCGGCCCGGACACCGGCGCGACGGACGTCGGGCCCTTGGCCGCCGGGGCGGCGGGTGGCGGGGCAACCGGCTCCACCGGAGGCGCGGAAACGGGTGGCGCGGAAACGGGTGGTGTGGGTACGGGCGGCGCGGAGTCGGACGGTGCGGGAACGGGTGACCCGGAGACGGGTGGCCCGGAGACGGACGGTGCGGGCATGGGTGGCCCGGAGAGCGGCGGGCCGGATCCGGGGACACCCGCAACCGGCACGCCCCGGGCGGGCTGTTCGGGGCCGGCCGTGCCGGGAGCCGGCGGTCCGGCCAGTGGCGGGCCGGAGCTCGGAGGACCCGAGACCGGCCGACCCGGAGCAGACAGTCCGGCCACGGGTGGACCCGAAACCGGCGGACCCGTCACCGACCGGACCGGGATCGGCGGACCCGAAACCGGCCGTCCCGGGGCCGGAGCGCCGGAGGTAGGAGCGCCCGACACCCGCGCGCCCGACACCGGAGCGCCCGACACCGGAGCGCCCGAGACGGGCGCGTCGGTCGTGGACGGGGTGCGTCGCTCGTCGTGCGGTGCGCCGGCGGCCGGCTCGACCGGTGACCGGTGCGGCGCAGCCGGTCGGTGCGGCGGTGGGCCGAACCGGGGCGCGTCGCCGGGCCGCTGTTCGGTGCCCGGGCGTGCGGCCGGCCGGTCCGCGTGGACCGGATCCGGCCCGGGGCGACGGGCGGCCGGCGGGCTGGCCTCGGGGATGGGCCGGACCGGGGTCACGGGCGGGTGCCCGGCGGGCCGCGGGTCGTCGCGGCGCGGCAGCGTGCCCCGGTCGTCATGGCGCGGCGGGGCGAGCCGCCCGTCGTGGGTGGGCGCAGCGGGCCGGTTCTCGTGGGCCGAGGCGTCCCGGTCGACCGGCGTGGGATGCCCGTACCGGTCGGTGCCGGGCCGCGCGTCGGGCCGGCCTTCGACCGGTCCGGCCGGGCGGTGCGGGTCGGCCCGGGCGGGGTCCGCGAACCAGGGGTCCTGACGCATGCCGTCGACCCGTCCTGCGCCGTCGCCGGGCCGTGCGCCGTCGCCCGGCCGTGCCGGGTGGACCGGGTCGGTCGGGCGTGCGTCGGGGCGGGGAGCGTCGCCGGGGCGTCCGGGTGCCGGGCCCGGGTTGGGCCGCAGGGGACCGGGCTCCGGCCAGGGCAGCCCGCCGTCGCGGGCCGCCGCCGGCCGGACGGTCGGGTCGCGGTACGGCTCCGCCCACGAGGCGGCCTCCCGGCTGGCCTCCCGGTACGGTTGCCCGTCCCGCTCGACGGGACGGTGCGGTGCGCCGGGAGCGGGTCGGCCGACGTCCGGCTGGCCGACGCCGGCTCGGCCGGCATCCCGCTGCTCGTGCCCGGGCACCGGTCGGTCGGCGGGGCGCGCGGAGCCGGTGCCGGGCGGCGCCGGTCGGCCGTCGCGGTCCCGGGCCGGGCGGGCCTCCCGATCCGGGCTGGGCCGCCCGGCCCGGCCCGGGGCCGGCCAGCCGTCGCGCTCGAAGCTGGGTCGGCCGTCGCGCTCCTGGCTCGGGCGGCCGTCGTGGTCGACGGCGGGTCGGCCGTCGCGGTCCAGGGTGAACCGGGGACGTTCCGGCCAGCCGGATCGGTCGGGACCGGGCCGGTCGCCGGTCGTCCGGTCGTAGGGGTGGTGCGGGAATTCCTCCGGCTCGGGCAGCCAGCCCGGCTCGTGCCGGTGCGCGGGGGACACCGGCGCCGTCGGCCCGACCGGGGGAGTCCGCCGGCCGGGGCCGGTCGGGTGTCGCTGGTCGTACCGGTCGCCGTGCCAGCCGGCCGCCGGGTCGCGGTCCACCGTCCACTCGGGACGGCGCGGCTCGTGGCGCGCGGGCAGGTCCGGATCGGGCCGCGGCGGGTACGCCTCGACCGGGCCCCGGTCCGCCGGGCGCTGGTCGCGGCGCCACCCGCCGTCGTCGTGGCCCCGGCGGCCGTACCCGTCGTGGTCCGCCGCCGCCGGCCGGCGGTCCTCGCCCCGCCGGCCGTACCCGCGCTCGTCGTGTTCGGTGGTCCCGGCGCCACGCGGGCGCCACGCCTGTTCGCGCTCGTCGTGGCCGTGCCGGCCGGGATCCCGCTCGTCGTGGCCCCGGCGGGGGTACCCGTCCTGGTCGGCCGGGCCCGGGCGGTGGTCGACCCCGCCCCGCCACTGCTGGCCGCCGGGCGCCGGGATCCGTTGCTCGTGCACCGGCGACCGGGTGTCGTAACCGGCAAGGCGATCGTCGACGGGGGCGGCGTGGTCCCGCACCGGGCCGGCCCAGGCCGGGCGGGCGTCGGGCCGGCGCGGCTCGGCCGGGCCCGCGCGGCGGTCGTCCCGGTCGCGTCGGGTCTGGCCGTCCGGGGCGAGGCCCTCCCGGGGGTACGCCCCCTCGCGCCTGCCCGGCGCGGGGCTCACCGGCCCGGGGTCGGGGGCGGGGCTGACCGGCTGCACCCCGGCCCGGCCGACCACGGCGGCCCGGCCGCGGTGCTGGGGCGGCGGGTTCCGCAGGCCGATGTCGCCGGGGTAACGCTGCCCCGGGAACTGCGGCTGCCACTCGGTGGTCGGCTCGAACACCCAGGACGGCTCGGCCGGATCACGCCAGCGGTCGTAGAAGTCGCCGTTCATCGCAAGGCCTCGTCGCCGCCCGCGTGGCAAGCCCCGGTGCCCGGCTCGCGTCGCTCGCTCACGGCGATGTCACCTCGTTGGAAATTGTCGCGCTGGGCGCCCAGCCTGCCGGTAAAGTCGCCCGGTCCGGCACGGTGTGGCTGCGGAAGGAGGGTAACGGCGTGGGCTCGGTCACCGCCACTGTGGCACCGGCCACCGAGTCAAACGTTATCCTATGGTTTCGGACATTCGGGGCTATAGCGGGATCGGGATTCCGACGATACGCCACGTACCGCCAGGCGGCGGTGGCCGGCGCCGTCACCAACACCGTCTTCGGTTTCCTGCGCTGCTACGTCCTGCTCGCCGTGGCCGGCGCGGCCGGCGGCGCCGCCGGGTACGACCGGGAACAGCTCGCCACCTTCGTCTGGGCCGGGCAGGGCCTGCTGGCGGTGGTCCTGCTCTGGGGCTGGACCGACCTGGCCGACCGGATCCGCACCGGGGAGGTGGCCAGCGACCTGCTGCGGCCGGTCCACCCGGTGACCAGCTACCTCGCCACCGACCTGGGACGGGCCGGCTGGGCCGGCGTGTCCCGGCTGCTGCCGCCGGTGCTCGTGGGCCCGCTCTTCTTCGACGTCCACCTGCCCGCCCGCTGGCCGACCGTGCCGCTGTTCGTAACCTCCGTGCTGCTCGCGGTGGTGCTCAGCTTCGGCTGCCGGTTCCTCGTCAACGCCACCGCCTACTGGCTTGAGGACGTCCGGGGCCCGCAGATCCTCTGGGTCCTCGCCTCGGGGATGCTCGCCGGGCTCTACTTCCCGCTGCCCTTCCTGCCCGACGCGGTGTACCTGGCGTTGCAGTTCGGCACCCCGTTCCCGAGCCTGTTGCAGATCCCGCTCGACGTGCTGGTCGAGCGGGATTCGACGGCCACCCAGGTCGGGCTGGTCGCGGTGCAGGTCGGCTGGGCGGCGGCGGTCCTGGCGCTCTGCCGGCTGGTGCAGCGCCGCGCCGAGCGCCGGCTGGTGGTGCAGGGTGGCTGAGCCGGTCGCCCTGCCCCGGCAGCGGCCACCGGGGCGTCCCCGGCCGCGGTCCGGCCGGCTCGCCGCGTACCGGGCGCTGCTCGGGGCGCAGGCGCGGTCGCAGGCCGCGTACCGGACGTCGTTCGTGGTGGACCTGGTCGGCAACGTCGGGGCCACCGTCTTCGACGTGGTCACCGTGCTGGTGATCTTCGGGGTCACCCGGGAACTGGGCGGGTTCACCCTCCGCGAGACGCTGGTGATGGTGGGCCTGTCCACCGCCGCCTTCGCCACCGCCGACCTGCTCGTCGGCAACATCGAGCGGCTGCCCCGGTACGTGCGCACCGGCCTGTTCGACGCCGTGCTGGTGCGTCCGCTCGGCGCGCTGCCCCAGCTCCTGCTGATGGACCTGCCGCTGCGCAAGGTGTCCCGGGCGCTCTTCGGCCTGGCCGTGCTCGTCGTGGCGGTCGGCTCGGCGGGGATCGACTGGACCCCCGGCCGGGTGGCGCTGGTGCTCCTCGCCCCGCTGGCCGGGGTGGTCTTCTTCGGCTCGGTCTTCGTGGCCACCGCCACCGTCTCGTTCTACTGGACGGAGTCGGGGGAACTGGCCAACTCGGTCACCTACGGCGGGCGCGACTTCACGTCGTACCCCGTCACGGTCTTCGACGGCTGGTTCCGCGCGGTCTTCGCGTACGGGATGGGGTTCGCCTTCGTCAGCTACCAGCCGGCGCTGGCGCTGCTCGGCCGCGCCGACCCGCTCGGCCTGCCGGCCTGGGCCGGGTGGGCCGCGCCGGCGGTCGCGCTGGTCGCCGCCGCGCTCGCCGCCACCGCCTGGCGCGTCGGGGTCCGCCACTACCGGAGTACGGGGTCATGAGCGTCATCGAGGCACGCAACCTGCGCAAGGAGTTCACGGTCCGGGTCAGGGCGGGGCGGCTGCGCCGCGAGAAGCGCAGCGTCGGCGCGGTCGACGGGATCGACCTGCTCGTCGCGCGGGGCGAGATGCTCGGCTACATCGGCCCGAACGGCGCCGGCAAGTCCACCACCCTGAAGATGCTCACCGGCGTGCTCACCCCCACCTCCGGCGAGGTGCGCGTCTGCGGACTGCGCCCGGTGCCCGAGCGTACCCGGCTGGCGTTGCGCATCGGCGTGGTCTTCGGCCAGCGCTCCCAGCTCTGGTGGGACCTGCCGCTGCGGGACTCGTTCGACCTGCTCCGGCACGTCTACCGGGTGCCGGCCGCCGAGCACGCCGCCCGGCTGCGCCGCTGCCGCGACCTGCTCGACCTGGACGGCTTCCTGGACACCCCGGTCCGCCAGCTCTCCCTCGGCCAGCGGATGCGCGGTGAGCTGACCGCCGCCCTGCTGCACGGTCCGGAGGTGCTCTTCCTCGACGAGCCGACCATCGGGCTCGACGTGGTGAGCAAGCAGGCCGTGCGGGGATTCCTGGGTGAGCTGGGCCGGGCCGGCGACACCACCCTGGTGCTCACCACCCACGACCTGGCCGACATCGAGCGGCTGTGCCGGCGGCTCGTGGTGGTCGACCACGGTCGGGTGGTGCACGACGGCACGATCGCCGCGCTGCACGACCGGTACGGCTCGCGCCGCCTCGTCGTCGCCGACCTGGACGCCGCCCTGCCGGAGCCGCCGGAGCTGCCCGGCGCGCCGCTGCGCCGGGTCGAGGCCGAGGGGCACCGACTGGTCTTCGCGCTGGAGTCGGCGGGCGCCGCCGAGGTGGTGGCCGCACTGGCCGGGCTGGCCAGCCTGCGCGACATCTCGATCGTCGAGCCGGACATCGAGGAGGTCGTCGCCCGGCTCTACGCCGGCCCGGGAGGGCTCCCCGAAACGTTCGGCAGGGCAGGAATCACTTCCTGACCGCCGCCGTCCCGCCCGGTACGGGTCAGACCGGGTCGCCGATGTTGACCCGGGGCTCCGGCGCGCGCATCCGGCGGAAGGTGATCGACCGCATGATCGCGTACAGGTAGAGCGAGCCCAGCCGCTCGCCGCTGTTCGGGAAGCGTTCCCGGACCAGCTTCTTGATCTTGCGGCTGATCAGGACCGAGTCGATCACCACGCCGAGGGCGAGCGCGCCCCAGAGGATGTTCGAGATCAGCCGGACGATCGGCGGCATCGCCTGGTTCGAGCCGAGCAGCACGATCAGCGCCCCGCCGAAGAACCAGGTGCCCACCGTACGGCGGGAGTCGACCACGTTGCGGGCCAGCAGCTTCTCCGGACCGCGATCGCGCGGGCCGCCCTCGCGGCGGAACTCGGCCGACGACTCGGCGCGCAACCGCCGTCGCCGCTCCCGGGCCTCCTCCTTGGTCAGCGGCTTGGTCGGGCCGGCCGGCCGGCGGCCGGCGACGGGCCGCTTCGGCGTCTCCCGCCCCAGTTCCTTCTTGCTCGGGGTGTAGCCCCGGCGGGCGGGCGCGGACGCCTCGTCGGGCGTCACCGAGGTGACGGACTCGTCGACGAGGTCGGAGGACTTGCGGCGAAACAGCGACGGCACGGGGAAAGGGTAGCCAAACGCCCGCGCCCGGTGCACATCGCGGTGCACCGGGCGCGGGGCGGAGGTGAGCGAGGTTACTGGCGACCCCCCGCCGTGGGCGGTGTCACGGCCGTCCGACGTGGCCGGGGCCGCTCGGCGTGGGCGGTGTCACGGCCGCTCGGCGTGGGCGCCCAGGTCGGCCAGCTTGGCCTCGAAGTCCTCGTAGCCCCGGTTGATCAGGTCGACGCCGTACACCCGGGAGGTGCCCTCGGCGGCGAGCGCGGCGATCAGGTGGCTGAACCCGGCGCGCAGGTCCGGGATGACCAGGTCGGCCGCGTGCAGCTTGCTCGGGCCGGCGATCACCGCGGAGTGCTTGAAGTTGCGCCGGCCGAACCGGCACGGGGTGCCGCCGAGGCAGTCGCGGTAGACCTGGATGTTGGCGCCCATCGTGTTCAGCGCCTCGGTGTAGCCGAGCCGCTGCTCGTACACCGTCTCGTGGACGATCGACAGGCCCCGGGCCTGGGTCAGCGCCACCACGAGCGGCTGCTGCCAGTCGGTCATGAAGCCGGGGTGCACGTCGGTCTCCAACGCCACCGACTTCAGCTCGCCGCCCGGGTGCCAGAACCGGATGCCGCCCTCCTGGCCCGGGTCGCCCAGCTTCGGCGGCCGGGCGTCGGTGACCTCGTACTCGCCGCCGACCGAGCGGAAGACGTTCAGGAAGGTCATCATGTCGGCCTGCTGCGCGCCGAGCACCTCGACGTGGCCGCGGGTGGCCAGCGCCGCCGCCGCCCAGCTCGCCGCCTCGATCCGGTCCGGGATCGGCCGGTGGGTGTAGCCGTGCAGCTTCGGCACGCCCTGGATCTCGATCACCCGGTCGGTGTGTACCTTGATGATCGCGCCCATCTTCTGCAGCACGCAGATCAGGTCGATGATCTCCGGCTCGACGGCCGCGTTGCGCAGCTCGGTGACGCCCTCGGCCATCACGGCCGTGAGCAGCACCTGCTCGGTGGCGCCGACGCTCGGGTACGGCAGGGCGAACTTGGTGCCGTGCAGCCCGTTCGGGGCGGACAGGTGCAGACCTTCCGGGGTCTTGTCGACCGTGGCGCCGAACTCGCGCAGCGCCTGGAGGTGGAAGTCGATCGGGCGCGGCCCGATGTGGCAGCCGCCCAGGTCCGGGATGAACGCGTGGCCGAGCCGGTGCAGCAGCGGCCCGCAGAACAGGATCGGGATGCGGCTGGAGCCGGCGTGCACGTTGATCTGGTCGGTGCTGGCGCTCTCGACGTTGGCCGGGTCGAAGACCAGCTCACCGTCCTCCTCGCCGTCGGTGACCTTGACCCCGTGCAGGCCGAGCAGCCCCCGGACCACCTCGACGTCGCGGATGCGCGGCACGTCGAACAGCCGGCTGGGGCTGTCGCCCAGCAGGGCGGCGACCATCGCCTTGGAAACCAGGTTCTTCGCGCCGCGCACGCGGATCCGCCCTTCCAGCGGAGTACCTCCGTGTACGACCAGGACGTCGTCGGTCAACGCAACCTCCAGCGCGTCGGTGCTGCCGTGTTTGTGGTGATGCGGGAGTGGGTGGGGTGGTACCCGCGATGCGGCCGGCGGTAAACAGGCCCAGGTGTGTCGTCGCACCGGCAGCATAGCCCTCGGTGACCAGAATGGATGCGGTCACATCGCCCCGGAGGGCATGAATCGGGGTGTCAGGTGCGTAAACGCATCAGACTGTCACGCAGGGTGATCAGGATGTCGGCGCTGGAGTGTCGGCGCCGGGGAGGGCCAGCATCTGGTCCAGCGCCACCCGGGCGTGGTGCGCGGTGTCCGGGTCCACCGTGATCTGGTTGACCACCCGGCCGGCCACCAGCTCCTCCAGTGCCCACACCAGGTGCGGCAGGTCGATCCGGTTCATCGTCGAGCAGTAGCAGACCGCCTTGTCCAGGAACATGATCTGCTTGTCCGGGTGGGCCAGCGCCAGCCGGCGCACCAGGTTCAGCTCGGTGCCGACCGCCCACGCCGAGCCGGCCGGGGCCGCCTCGACGGCCCTGATGATGTACTCCGTCGAGCCCACGAAGTCGGCGGCGGTGACCACCTCGTGCCGGCACTCCGGGTGCACCAGCACGTTCACCCCCGGCACCCGCTCGCGGACGTCGTCGACGCTGTCCAGGGTGAACCGGCCGTGCACCGAGCAGTGCCCGCGCCACAGGATCATCTTCGCGTCGCGGAGCTGCTCGGCGGTGAGCCCGCCGTTGGGCTTGTGCGGGTCGTAGAGCACGCAGTCGTCGAGCGAGAGGCCCAGCTCCAGCACGGCGGTGTTGCGGCCCAGGTGCTGGTCGGGCAGGAACAACACCTTCGACCCCTGCGCGTACGCCCAGTCCAGCGCCCGCCTGGCGTTGGACGAGGTGCAGACCACGCCGCCGTTGCGGCCGACGAAGCCCTTGATGTCCGCCGAGGAGTTCATGTACGTCACCGGGACGGTGTCCTGCGCCACGCCCAGCTCGGTCAGCACGTCCCACGCGGTCTCGACCTGGGACAGCACCGCCATGTCGGCCATCGAGCAGCCGGCGGCCAGGTCGGGCAGGACCACCTTCTGGCTGTCGGTGGTGAGGATGTCGGCGCTCTCGGCCATGAAGTGCACACCGCAGAAGACGATGTACTCCGCGTCCGGCCGGGCCGCCGCCTCGCGGGCCAGCTTGAACGAGTCGCCGGTCACGTCGGCGAACTGGATCACCTCGTCGCGTTGGTAGTGGTGGCCCAGCACGAAGACCCTGTCGCCCAGCGCCGCCTTCGCCGCCGTGGCCCGGGCCACCAGGTCGGGGTCGCTGGGCGCCGGCAGGTCGCCCGGACACTCCACGCCACGCTCGGTGGCGGGGTCGCTGCCGCGGCCGAGCAGCAGCAGGGCCGTCGCGGTGTTGGAGGGTTCCACCCAGGTCGAAGTCACGACCACATGGTTCCACAGCCGGGCGAGAAGGCGGTCCGTGCCGGTGTGGGCTGCCGCACTGCCCCGTGCCGATGTGTCCTGCCACACTGCTCGGCATGCGCGTGCTGCTCTGCCCCGACAAGTTCGCCGGCACGCTGTCGGCCCAGGAGGTCGCCGCGGCGGTGGCCGAGGGCTGGCGGGAGGTGGCCGACGCCGACGACCTGCTCATCCGCCCGCTCACCGACGGCGGTCCGGGCTTCGTCGCCGTCCTCGCCGAGGCGCTCGGCGGGCGCCGGGTGCCGGTGCCGACCGTCGACCCGCTCGGCCGGCCGGCCGACGGTGAGATCCTGCTCACGGGCGACGGCACGGCGTACCTGGAGAGCGCCCAGGCGTGCGGCCTGCACCTGCTCGCCGCCGCCGAGCGCGACCCGAAGACCACCACCTCGTACGGGCTCGGCGCGCTGGTCACCGCCGCGGTGGAGCACGGCGCCCGGACGGTGGTGATCGGGCTCGGCGGTTCCGGCACCAACGACGGCGGGGCCGGTCTGCTCACCGCGCTCGGCGTCACCGCGCTCGACGAGGCCGGCCGCGCCCTGCCGTACGGCGGGGCGGCGCTGGCCGGGGTCGCCGGGCTGGACGGCGCGCCCCGGCTGCGGGGCGCCACCCTGGTCGCCGCGACCGACGTGGACAACCCGCTGCTCGGGCTGCACGGGGCCAGCAGCGTCTACGGCCCGCAGAAGGGCGCGACCCGCGCCGACGTGCTGCTGCTCGACGCCGCGCTGGAGCGCTTCGCCGGCGTACTGGAACGGGACCTGCCCGGCTGCCCGGCGGGCCTCGGCGCGCTGCCCGGCGGCGGCGCGGCGGGCGGCCTCGGCGCGGCGATCCTGGCCCTCGGCGGCCGGTGCGAGTCCGGCATCGGCCTGGTCACCGAGGCCATCGGGCTGCCCGCCGCGCTCGACGCGGCCGACCTGGTGGTCACGGGCGAGGGCTCCTTCGACCACCAGTCGCTGCGCGGCAAGGTCGTCGCCGGGGTGGCCGGGGCCGCCCGGGACCGGGGGGTGCCCTGCGTGGTGCTGGCCGGGCAGGTGAGCACCGGGCGGCGCGAGGCGGCCTCGGCCGGCGTCACCGACGCGTACAGCCTGGTGGAGCACTTCGGTGGGGAGGAGCGTGGCGGGCTCGCCGCGGCGCTCAGCCGCCCGGCGGAGGGGCTGCGCCAGCTCGGCGCCCGGCTGGCCCGCCAGTGGAGCCGTTGAGCGCCGGCCGGGTGGGCGGCCGACGGCCCGCTCACCCCCGCGGCTGGCGGCGCCGTCGAACGTCCGCTTCCCACCTATCCTCCTAGGACGGCCTCGCGGGGTGTGTGCGGGCCCCTATCCGGCGGGATCCCGGGCCCGGATCACGTCGAAGGGGTGGTCCCGGCCGAGGCGGCGTACGATCGGGTCTGCGACCACATCGGGAATCACTGGACGACGCGAGACGTTGGCCAGTGCGTCCAGACCCAGACCGCGCAGGGAGATTTCCACGTGACCACGCCAGCGCAGACCGAGTCGACCGAGGCCAAGACCCCTACTTCCGTCGTCCTCACCGACGTCGCGGCGCAGAAGGTCAAGGCCCTGATCGAGCAGGAGGACCGCAACGACCTGCGGCTCCGGGTGGCGGTGCAGCCAGGCGGCTGCTCCGGCCTGCGGTACCAGCTCTTCTTCGACGAGCGCTCGCTCGACGGCGACGTCGTCACCGACTTCGACGGCGTCGAGGTCGTCGTCGACCGGATGAGCGCCCCCTACCTGTCCGGCGCCACCATCGACTTCGCCGACCGGATCGACGCCCAGGGCTTCACCATCGACAACCCGAACGCGGGCAGCTCCTGCGCCTGCGGCGACTCGTTCAGCTGAGTCGGCGCCCCTTCGGCCGATGCGGCGGGGCCACCCCCGATCCGGGGGTGGCCCCGTTGTCTTTTTTGCCGGACGGCTGCGCCGTCCGTAGCCGCCCACGGGCGCTGTCGCGGCGGACCGACCAGGGTGGATCCGTCCCGGGCTGACGCCGGGTGTCCGGCCGTCGACGCGGGGCCGAACGGAACGTGACCGATCCTCGTCCGACCCGCGACCACGACACCGGCCGGCCCGGTAGGCTGACCCGCGCCGTGCTCCCGACCGCGAGGGTTGACATGAAGATCGCCGTGACCGGCTCGATCGCGACCGACCATCTGATGAGCTTCCCCGGCCGGTTCGCCGACCAGCTCATCGCCGACCAGCTCGACAAGGTCTCGCTGTCCTTCCTCGTGGACGACCTGGTGCTGCGCCGGGGCGGGGTGGCCGCCAACATCGCCTTCGGCATGGGGCAGCTCGGCCTGCGCCCGATCCTGGTCGGTGCGGTCGGCGCCGACTTCGCCGACTACCGCTCCTGGCTGGAGCGGCACGGCGTCGACTGTGACTCGGTGCACGTCAGCGAGGTGGCGCACACCGCCCGGTTCGTCTGCACCACCGACACCGAGATGTGCCAGATCGCCTCCTTCTACGCGGGCGCGATGAGCGAGGCACGCAACATCGAGCTGGCCCCGGTCGCGAAGCGGCTCGGCGGGCTCGACCTCGTGCTGGTCGGCGCCAACGACCCCGCGGCGATGCTGCGGCACTCCGCCGAGTGCCGCGAGCGCGGGTACGCCTTCGTCGCCGACCCGTCCCAGCAGCTCGCCCGGATGGACGGCGAGGACGTGGTGGGCCTGATCGACGGCGCCGAGTACCTGATGACCAACGAGTACGAGAAGTCGCTGCTGCAGAGCAAGGCCGGGTTCACCGACGCGCAGTTGCTGGACCGGGTGAAGATCCGGGTGACCACGCTGGGCAGCAACGGTGTGGAGATCGTCGGCCGGGACTTCGGCGCCATCCACGTGCCGATCGCCCGGGAGACCCGGGCGGTCGACCCCACCGGCGTCGGGGACGGCTTCCGGGCCGGCTTCTTCGCCGCGCTCTCCTGGGGCCTGGAGCTGGAGCGGGCCGCCCAGGTCGGCTCCCTGCTGGCGACCCTGGTGCTGGAGACCGTCGGCACCCAGGAGTACGAGGTGCGCCGCGACCTGTTCGTCAAGCGGCTCGCCGAGTCGTACGGGGACGTCGCCGCCGAGGATGTCCGGCCGCATCTGCTGCCGTAGGCCCGGCCCGGCCGGCGCGCTGAACTGACCAGCACGCGATGATCGTCTGCGGCTGAGTGGCACGACACGCCGACACAGTTGCCGCTCAGCCGCAGACGATCAAGGGACGTCGGCAGCGGCTGCCCTCGGCCCTAGCGCCGCGCCGCCTGCGGCGGGGCGACGGTGCCGGAGGTGGCCGCGGCGACGAACGCGGACCACTGGCGGGCAGGGAAGACGAGCGTCGGGCCGGACCGGTCCTTGCTGTCGCGCACCGCCATGACGTCGGGCAGGACGGCGCACTCCACGCAGTCGCCGTTGTTGGCGCTGCGGCTGCTGGTGAACCAGCGGGCGGCGGCGAGGTCGGGGGTGGGGTTAAGCATGGTGGCCTCCGAGGGTTAGGCCGCGCCGGCCAGCTCTCGGATCAACGCGCGCGACTCGGCGGGGGAGAGGGCGACCTGGCGCAGGTTGTCGGCCACCATGCTATAGGTGCGTACGCCGTCGGGGTCCTGCACGTACAGCGCCCCGTCGAGCACCTCGGTGTAGGCGATCGGCCGGACGTGGGCGAAGTCCAGCAGCACGAACTTCCCCAGCGGCGTCGCGGAGTGCGGCCCGTCCTCGGGGCGGAGCACCTGCACGGTGACGTTCGGCAGCTCGGACATGGCGACCAGGTGCGCGAGCTGGGCCCGCCGGGTCTCGTCGCCGTTGACCCGCAGCCGCAGCGCCGCCTCGCCGACCACCGCGTGCAGGGTGAGCGGCTCGTCGTCGGTGAGCCTCCTGGCCCGGGTCTGCCGGAAGGACACGAAACGCTCGGCGTGGTCGGGGCGGACGAACCCGGTGCCGAGGGTCAGCGCCTGGGCGTACTCCTCGGTCTGGAGCAGGCCGGGGATGACCATGGACTCGAACACGAACGCGCTGTCGGCCAGCCCTTCCAGGCCGACGTACGTCTTGAACCAGTCCGGCATCACGGCGGCCCAGGGCGCCCACCACGTCTTGGCGTCGGAGCGGGTGGCGAGCGTGGTGAGCCGGTCGATCGCCGGCTGGTCGGCCCCGCAGGCCCGCAGGATGTTCGCGATGTCCTCGGGAAACTGCTGGTAGCGGCCGGTCTCCATGTGGCCGAGCTTCGGCTTGCCGATGCCGGTGCGGGCCGCGAGTTCGGTCAGCGTCATCGGCGACTCGCGGCGATATCGGCCCAGCTCGGCCCCGATCAGCCAGCGCAGCGCGGAAGGATCTGTTCGCGGTCCCATCAGCTTCGCCTCCACGTTCGTGTACCGATGAAGACATCATGCCGCCACCACTTCCAATAGGCAATGCGACGGGCTATACGTATAGCAATCAACCTTCTGGAGGTGGCCATGCTTGACCCGACGACCGAGCCACTCGGCACGCCCGAGGAATTTCAGCTGATGCTTGTCGAGTTGGTGAACGAGTTCGCGCCCCGGCGGTTCGCGATCTGCGAGGAGCACGGCGACCGGGTCGACGGCCGAGTCTTCGCCTGGGGCATGTCGTTCGAGGACGGCGTCCTGCTCCACAGCGACGATCGGACGTCGACCGGGCACTTCGCGGACGCCGAGGGCGCACTCCGGCTCTTCAGCCGCACTGGTCGTCAACTCCGGTTGATCTGGATCGACGCCCTGCCATCGAGCACGAGCCCATGAGGCGCGGGTCGTGGGCGGCTCAGTGGGTGCGGCGGACCTCGTAGCCGGGGCCCTCGGAGTGCGCGGCGACGAACTCCTGGCCGCGCATCCGGCACCAGGCCGGGATGTCGACGGCCGCCGCCGGGTCGTCGGCGAGGACCCGCAGCACCGCACCGACCGGCAGCTCCGGCAGCCGGCGGGCCAGCCCGATCACCGGCAGCGGGCAGCGCTGACCCCGACAGTCCAGCACCTCGGCGGGGGCGGTCGGTGCCGCCGGCCTGGTCACCTCGTCCGGCCCGGTCACAGCCCCACCACCCCAGCCTCGGCGCGCAGCTCCGTGACGATCCCCGGCAGCTCGGCGAGGAACCGCTCCACCTGCGCCGGGGTCGTCTCCCGGTGCAGCGACACCCGCACGTTGCCGTGCGACAGCACCCCCATCGCCTCCAGCACGTGCGACGGGCGCAGCGTCGACGACGTGCAGGACGAGCCCGAGGAGACCGCGAACCCCCGGCGGTCCAGCGCGTGCAGCAGCGCCTCGCCGTCGACGTACAGGCAGGAGAAGGTGACCAGGTGGGGGAGCCGGTCGACCGGGTCGCCGACCACCTCCACGTCCGGCACCTCGGCCGCCACCCGGGCCCGGATCAGGTCCACCAGCGGGGCCAGCCGGGCAGCCTCGGCCGCCGCGTCGGCCGCCGCCGCGCGCAGGCTCGCCGCCGCCGCCACCACCGCGGGCAGGTTCACCACCCCGGGGGTACGCCCCGACTCCCGCTCGTCGGCCGGCCACGGCGACTCCCACCGGGTGCCCTTGCGCACCACCAGCAGCCCGACGCCGGGCGGGCCGCCCCACTTGTGCGCGCTGGCGGTCAGCACCGACCAGCCGCCCGGCACCGGGGCCCGCCCGACGAGCTGGGCCGCGTCGACGTACAGCGGCACCCCGGCGGCGGCGCACGCGGCGGCGGCCTCGGCCACCGGCTGCACGGTGCCCACCTCGTGGCTGGCCCCGATCAGCGCGGCGAGGGCCACGCCCGGCGCGGCGACCGCCGCAGACCAGGCAGCCACCTCGACCCGGCCGAGCCGGTCCACCGGCACGCAGGTCGCCGTGCCGCCGGCGGCGACGTGCCGCTCGGCGGCGTGCAGCACGGCTGAGTGCTCGATCGCGGAGTGCACCAGAGCGCCGCCCACCCGGCGCCGCCCGGCCAGGCCGCCGAGCACGGCCGAGTGCGCCGCGGTCGTACCGCTGGGGGTGAAGGACAGCTCGTCGGCGCGGACGCCGAGGGTGGCCGCGGCGGCCTCGCGGGCCGCGTCGAGCAGTTGCCGGGCCCGGCGGGCCTGCGTGTAGAGCCTGGCCGGATCGGCCCAGCCGTCGTCGAGGGCGGCCAGCAGGGCCTGCCGGGCGACCGGGTGCGGCGGCGCGGCGGTGGCCGCGTCCAGGTAGACCGAGGGTGCGCTCACGGCTCCGACGCTATCGCGCCGGTATGCCCAAGATCCCCCCGATGGGGGCGGACGGCCACCCCAACACGGTCAGGCCCGTCATGGTCGAGTAATCTGCGACCGTCGGTGACGCCTTTGCCGCTGGTACGGGGACAACAACCACCGCGGCGCGCTAGGGAGGCAGGACCAGGTGGTCGCAAGGAGTTCGGAGGTACGGCCGTCGGCCGTACGGCACAGCGCTTCCCCGGGAGCCGGTGGACGCCGGCGGCGTGGTGCTGGTCGGCTCGCCGGGCTCGGCCTCGGCGGCGCGGCGCTGCTGGTCCTGCTCACGGGCTGTGACGTCGGCAAGACCTTCGCCGGCTTCGGCTGGCCGCAGGGCGGCATCTCGCCCGAGTCGCACCGGATGTACAACCTGTGGATCGCGTCCTGCATCGCGGCGCTCGCGGTCGGCGTGTTCGTCTGGGGCCTGATCTTCTGGTGCGTGGTGCGCTACCGGAAGCGGGGCAACGACCTGCCGGTGCAGACGCGCTACAACCTGCCGATGGAGTTCCTCTACACGATCGCCCCGATCCTGATCGTGTCGGTGCTCTTCTACTACACGGCGGTCGTGCAGACCGACGTGACGAAGACGACGAAGAACCCCGACATCACGGTCGAGGTCATCGCCTTCAAGTGGAACTGGCAGTTCAACTACCGCGACGGCCAGGGCAAGGACGCCAACACGGTGGCCTCGGTGCTCGGCACCAGCGAGGTCATCCCGATCCTGGTCCTGCCGACCGACCGGTCCATCCGGTTCGAGGAGCACAGCAAGGACGTCGTCCACTCGTTCTGGGTGCCGGAGCTGCTGTTCAAGCGGGACGTCATGCCGGGCAACGTTCGCAACGTCTTCGAGGTCTCCAGCCTCGACGCCGAGGGCGCGTACGTCGGTCGCTGCGCCGAGCTGTGCGGCAGCTACCACGCGTTCATGAACTTCGAGCTGCGGGTCGTCTCCCCGCAGCAGTACGACCAGTTCCTGGCCGCCAAGCGGGACGGCAGGTCGACGCAGGAGGCGCTCACCGCGATCGGCGAGGACCCGTACGCCTCCACCACCGTGCCGTTCAAGACCCGGCGCGACACGGCCAACTTCAACCCGGACGACGTCACCGCCGGCGCGGGAAGCTGAGGGAGCGGGCATGAAGACCGAGTGGCGTATCTTCCTGGTCATCGCCGGGTTCCTCTTCGGCACGACGGTTCTCTACGGCGCCTGGACGTACGGCGACTCCGGCGGCCGGGTCGAGTGGGTCGGCACCGTGGCGCTGCTGCTGTCGTTCCTGCTCTGCACGATGTGCGGCGGCTTCTTCTGGTTCGTCTCCCGCCGCATCGACCTGCGTCCGGAGGACCGGCCGGACGGCGAGATCGCCGACGGCGCGGGCGAGATCGGCTTCTTCAGCCCGGGCAGCTACTGGCCCATCGGGCTGGCGTTGGCCGCCGCGATCGCCGGCCTCGGCCTGGCGTTCTGGCAGTTCTGGCTGATCGGCCTGGGCCTGCTGGCGGTCGTCTTCGCCGCCTGCGGCCTGCTCTTCGAGTACTACACCGGCACCCGGCGCACCGCCGAGCACTGACCGGCGCCCCGGCAACACGTCAGGAAGCCCGCACCCCGTTCCAGGGGCGCGGGCTTCCTGCCTGTCCGGCCCCGCCTCTGGTCGGGCGCGCTTCTGTCCGGCCCGCCTCTGGTCGGTCCCGTCGTGTTGATCGACTCGGTGTGCGGCATGTCGCGCCTTCGTAGACGCAGCAAGGAGCGTTGTGCGGCAACTGGAGTGGATCTTCGCCGGAACCCCGCCGGGCTGGTCAGGGCAGGTCGCGGGCGGGGCGCGGGTCGGTCAGGCGTCTGCTGGCCGGGGTGAGGTGCTGGTCAGGCGGCGTGGCGTCGGGACGCGCGGTGGCGGCGGCCGGTGAGCCGGGTGGCCGGGAAGGTGAACGTGGCGATCAGCACGGCTGCGCCACAGCCGGTGCAGGCCAGCTCCGGGCAGTCGGCGCCGTGGCCGTCGGCGCAGGGCGGCGCCTCGAACGGCTGCACGCCCCCGCAGGTATCGCAGTAGAGCTCGCGGTCCGACACGGGCGTCTCCTCTGGTTGCTGGACGCCGTCGTGGTCGCGCGGTGCCCGCCGGAGCGGCGGGACCGGGGACCCACGGGGACGTCGGCCGGCGTGGTGGCCGGTGGCCCGTCCGGCGGGCGGTGGCCGGACCGGGCATCGGAAAATCACTCGGATGTAGTTTCCCACGGAGGTGCGACACGTTCGGCGAGGGCCGTGGGTGCACCGACGGCTGCGGCCTACGCACCGAGGGCTACCGGCCGACCTGCCGGTCCGGTCCGCCGGCCTACGCACCGAGGGCTACCGGCCGACCTGCCGGTCCGGTCCGCCGGCCTACCACCGCTCCGGTCCGCCAGCCCGGCTGCCGCTCCGGCCTACCGCTGCCCCGGCCGCTGCTCCGGGGCTACCACCGCTCCGGGCCTAGCGCCGACCCGGCTGCCGCTCCGGGGCTACCGCCGACCCGGCCGCCGCCGCGGTCCGCCGGGTCGATCCCACACCGACGGCTGCGGTCAGTTGTCGGATGTGGGAGGGCTGGTCGGTGCGCGCCGACCAGCCGGCGGGCGGTCAGGCGGAGCGGGTGACCTCGATCCAGCGGTCCAGCGTGGCGGCGGCGGCGCCGGAGTCGATCGACTCGGCGGCCCGGGTCATCCCGGCGCGCAGCGCCTCGACCAGGTCGCCGTCGAGCGGGCCCTGGGTGGCCAGCGCGGCGGCGGCGTTGACGAGCACCGCGTCCCGCACCGGGCCGGTCTCACCGGCCAGCAACCGCCGGGCCACGTCGGCGTTGTACGCCGCGTCCCCGCCCCGCAGGTCGGCCAGGGTGGCCCGGGGAACCCCGAGATCCACCGCGTCCAGCAGCGCCTCCCTGACGGTGCCTGCCTGCGCCACCCAGACCCGGGTGGGTGCGGCGGTGGTGAACTCGTCGAGGCCGTCCTCGCCGCGCAGCACCAGCACCGAGTCGCCCCGGGCGGCGAAGACGGCCGCCATCACCGGCGCCATCCGCAGGTCGAAGCAGCCGACCGCGCCGGCCCGGGGCCGGGCCGGGTTGGTCAGCGGGCCGAGGAAGTTGAAGAAGGTCGGTACACCAAGCTCACGCCGGGTCGGGCCGGTGTGCCGCATGCCCGGGTGGAACCGGCCGGCGAAGCAGAAGCCGATGCCGGCCTCGGTCACGCACCGGGCCACCCCCTCCGGGGCCAGGTCGAGCGGGACGCCGAGGTACTCCAGCAGGTCGGCCGTACCGCACAGGGACGAGGCGGCCCGGTTGCCGTGCTTGACCACCCGGACCCCGGCACCGGCCACCACGAGGGCGGCCATGGTCGAGATGTTGACGGTGTGGGCGAGGTCACCACCGGTGCCGACCACGTCGAGCGCGGACGCCCGCAGTTCCTCCGGCAGTTCCACCGGCAGCGCCTCGCCGAGCATCGTCTCGACCAGCCCGGCCAGCTCGGCCGGGGTCTCGCCCTTGGCCCGCAGCGCGACGGCGAAACCGGCGATCTGCGCCGGAGCCGCCGAGCCGGCCATGATCTCGCCCATCGCCCAGGCGGTGTCAGCGGTGGCGAGTTCCTCACCGCGCAGCAGCGCGGAGATCAGGTGCGGCCAGGTCCGTTCGCCCATGGCGGGCCTCCCGAGCGGGCGTGGGGATGCGGGGGACGGGGTGCGACCGGCGCGGGCCGGCACGTCGGGCCGGGCGTCACCGGTGGCGCCCCGCCGGGGCGTGGCTCGGGCCGGAGTGGCTCGGGCCGAAGTGGCTCAGGCCGAAGTGTGGCTGCGCAGCAGGTCGGCCACGGTGGCGCCGGTGGTCACCGGGTCGAGCGGGTGCACCAGGGTGGCGTCGACCTCGGCGTACGCGGCCAGCCAGCGGTCGGCGGCGCGGGCGATCACCAGGCAGGTCGGGGGGGCGTCGTTCCGGTCGTCCTTGATCTGCCGGGCGATGCCGAGGCCGCCGCCGGGGCTCGCCTCGCCGTCGAGCAGCATCAGGTCGATCTCGTACTCGTCGACCAGCCGGATGCACCCGGCATAGTCGGACGCGTCGACGAACTCGATCTGCAGCCCGGGGGCGGGCCGGGTGCCGACGGCCAGCCGCATCCGGTCGCGGACCTGCGGGTCGTCGCTGTAGAGCAGGACGGTGCAAAGACGATCGCTCATCGCTGGCTGACTCCCACCTCGTAGCTGCCCGCTGATCGTACCCGCCGCCGCAGGCCGGTCGACCCCGCGCCCACGCGGCGCGGCCGGCGTACCGGAAAGGGCTGGTCAGGCTGCTGTTTCCGCCGCCTCCGCGGCGCGCTGGCGGGCCTCCTGGCGGTCCAGCTCGCGGTCGAGCCGGCGGGCCTCCCGCTCGGACTGGCGCACCCACTGCACCACCAGGACCGCGAGCATCGTCACACTGACGAACTCGCCGCCGGCCCACAGGATCCCGCCGGCGACCACCTGGTCGTCCCAGGGGTTGGACCAGGTCAGGTTGAGCGACGGGTACCAGTCGCCGCCGAAGAGCGTGGTGCTCTGCATGATGGTGAGCCCGAGCACGGTGTGGAACGGCACCGACAGCACCATGAGCAGCGCCCGGGCCGGGTACGGCCACCGGCCGGGCAGCGGGTCCAGCCCGAGCAGCGGCCAGAAGAACACGCAGCCGGTCATGATGAAGTGCGCGTGCACCACCTCGTGCGCCCAGGCGTGTTCGAGGGTGTAGCGGTACAGGTCGGAGAAGTAGAGCGCGAACGGGTTCACCACGAAGATGGCGAACGCCACCAGGGGGAAGCTGTAGATCCGGGCGATCCGGCTGTGCACGATCGCCAGCAGCCGCTTGCGCGGGCGGACCGGCAGGGTGCGCAGGGCCAGGGTGATCGGCGCGCCGAGGGCCAGGAAGATCGGCGAGACCATCGACAGCACCATGTGCTGCACCATGTGCACCGACAGCAGCGCGGTGTCGTACGCGTGCAGGCCGCTGACCGTGACCACGGCGATCCCGCCGAGGCCCGGGCCGAGGAAGAACACCGTGCGGGCGACCGGCCAGCGGTCCCCGCGTAGCCGGAGCCGGTGCACAGCGTAGAGGTAGAGCCCGGCGGCGAGCACCAGCCCGAGGGCCAGCCAGCTGTCCAGCCGGGTCTCGGTGAACACCCGGGCCACGGTGAACGGCGGCGGCAGCGGGTCGCCGCCGGCGGCCAGGGCCGGCGGTGCGGCGACCGCTGAGGTGGCGGCGAAGATCGAATCGACGTGCAGCACGCTTTTCAGGCTAGGCCAGGCGAACCGGACCGTCACGATCGGGCCACCCGTGCCACCGGTTTGGCCCCCCGCTGATCGCCGGCCGTGGTCAGGGGCAATAATGACCGCGTGACTGCGGCCCCAGCCATTGACAAGAGCCGGATCCACTCTCTGACGCGGCCCAACATGGTCAGCGTCGGGACGATCGTGTGGCTCTCCAGCGAACTCATGTTCTTCGCGGCGTTGTTCGCGATGTACTTCTCCATCCGCGCGGCGGCGCCGGAGCAGTGGGCGAAGCACACCGAGCTTCTCAACATCCCGTACGCGACCACCTTCACGGTGATCCTGGTGTTGTCCTCGGTGACCTGCCAGCTCGGTGTGTTCGCCGCGGAGAAGGGTGACGTCCACGCCCTGCGGCGTTGGTTCACGATCACCTTCGTGATGGGTCTGATCTTCGTGCTCGGTCAGGTGAACGAGTACCGGACCCTGGTCCACGAGGGCGTGAAGATCAACGCGGACGGGTACGGGTCGATGTTCTACCTGACCACCGGTTTCCACGGCCTGCACGTGACCGGCGGTCTGGTCGCCTTCATCATCTTCATGGTCCGCACGACCATGGGCCGGTTCACCCCGGCCCAGGCCACGTCCGCGATCGTCGTGTCGTACTACTGGCACTTCGTCGACGTCGTGTGGATCGGCCTCTACGCCATGATCTACTGGCTTCAGTGATCTTGGCGCGTCACGAACCGCGCCGCTGCCCCGTCCCCTGAGACAAGGTCCCACCGGTTAAGGACACAGGTCATGACTTCTGACAACGACCGCCGACGCGGTCTGCTCGCGCGGCTGCGCGGCGAGCGGTCCGCAGCGCGCAGCAGGGGCCGCCGCCGGCTGGGCGCCGCGGTCCGGCTGATCGCCGCGCTGACGCTGGCCGGCGGCGCCTACACCGTCTTCGCCCCCGGCGTGCAGGCGCAGGAAAACCCGCCGCTCACCGGCGCCGCCGCCGAGGGCAAGGCGCTGTTCGACGTGAGCTGCGTGTCCTGCCACGGTCGCAACGCGCAGGGCGTCGAGGGTCGTGGCCCGAGCCTGATCGGCGTCGGCGCGGCCTCGGTCGAGTTCCAGGTCAGCTCCGGCCGCATGCCGATGGCCCGCCAGGAGGCGCAGGCCATGCGCAAGCCGCCGGTGTTCACCGACGAGGAGGTCCGCCAGCTCGGCCAGTTCGTCCAGGAGCTCGGCGGTGGCCCGCAGGTCCCCGAGGGCGACCTGCGCGAGGGCGCCAACCTGGCGACCGGCGGTGAGCTGTTCCGGATCAACTGCTCGCAGTGCCACGCCTTCGGCGGTGGCGGCGGCGCGCTGTCCTCCGGCAAGTTCGCGCCGAGCCTGCGCCCCGCCAGCGACCGGCAGATCTACGCCGCGATGCTGAGTGGCCCGCAGAACATGCCGGTCTTCGGGGACAACCAGATCACCCCGGAGCAGAAGGCGGACATCATCGCCTACATCCAGGGCACCCTGAAGGCCGACCAGGACCAGGGTGGCTTCAACCTCGGTCGGTACGGGCCGTCCACCGAGGGCCTGGCGATCTTCCTGGTCGGCATCGTCGCGCTCGTCTTCGCCAGCCTGTGGATTGCGGGCAAGTCGTGACCGAGCGGATCATTCGATTCAGCGCTGTGGTGCCGCAGCCCGGCACCGCCCGTAGCGAGGTGACGGCATGAGCACCCAGACCGAGCACCAGGCCCCGCAGGGCCCGGAGCCGCTCGACGTTCACGACCCGCGGCTGAGCCGGTTCGACATCGTCCGGGAGGGCGCGCGTCGGGACGACATCGAGATCGTCCACTACGAGGAGCAGGTCGTCCCCGGTAGCCGGGCGGAGCGGCGGCTGACCCGCACGGTCGCCTCGTTCTTCCTGCTGACCGGCCTGGCCGCGACCGCCTTCCTGGCCGTCTACATCTGGTGGCCCTGGGAGTACGCGCCGGGCTCGGGCGGGGACAAGTACTACACCCCGCTGCTCGGCCTCACCCTCGGCCTGGCGCTGCTGGGCGTCGGCTTCGGCATCCTGACCTGGGGCAAGAAGTTGCTGCCCAAGGAGGTGTCGATCCAGGACCGGCACGTGGAAGACCCCGACGCGCCGGAGAGCCGCAAGATCACCGGCGAGACGATGCTCTACCTCGCCGACGAGCTGGGCGTGAAGCGCCGTCCGCTGCTGGGCATCTCGCTGCTGGCCGGCCTGGTGCCGGTCGGCGCGGTCGCCGCGGCGCCGCTGGTCGGTGGCCTGATCTCCAACCCGCACAAGAACAACCAGATGTTCACCACCGGCTTCGCCCCGGCCGCCGGCAAGAAGATCCGGCTGGTCCGCGAGGACGGCCGGCCGATCCGCCCGGCCGACATCAGCGCCGGCGGCCAGCTCACCGTCTTCCCGGGCATCGAGCACGGGGTGAGCAACCGGCACGCCGACTCCCCGACGCTGCTGATCCACCTGCGGGAGTCGGACGCCCAGAAGTCCCGCGAGGCCAACCAGCGGATCGGCCACGCGAACTTCATGTGGGGCAACTACGCGGCGTACTCCAAGATCTGCACGCACGCGGGCTGCCCGGCGAGCCTGTACGAGCAGCAGACCAACCGCCTGCTCTGCCCGTGCCACCAGTCCCAGTTCCTGATCACCGACAACGCGCGGCCGGTCTTCGGCCCGGCCAGCCGGCGGCTGCCACAGCTGCCGATCGAGGTGGACGAAGAGGGCTTCTTCGTGGCGCGGTCGGACTACACCGAGACCGTCGGGCCTGACTTCTGGGAGCGGCCGTGAAGCGTCGTAAGTTGGACATGGCGTCCGTGCCGGGCAAGGCCGCGGTGGGGGTGGACGAGCGGTTCCAGGTCTCCACCCCGCTGCGCAAGCTGCTGAACAAGGTCTTCCCGGACCACTGGTCGTTCCTGCTCGGCGAGATCGCGCTGTTCTCGTTCGTCGTGCTGCTGCTGACCGGTGTCTTCCTCACCTTCTTCTACGAGCCGGCGATGACCGAGGTCGTCTACAACGGCAGCTACGCCCCGCTGCGGGGCACGCCGATGTCCGCCGCGTACGCCTCCAGCCTGGACATCTCGTTCGACGTCCGCGGTGGCCTGATCATGCGGCAGATGCACCACTGGTCGGCGCTGCTGTTCATGGCCGCGATCGTCGTGCACATGCTGCGGGTCTTCTTCACCGGCGCGTTCCGCAAGCCGCGGGAGACCAACTGGATCATCGGCTCGCTGCTGTTCTGGGTCGGCTTCCTGGCCGGCTTCACCGGCTACTCGCTGCCGGACGACGGCCTGTCCGGCACCGGCCTGCGGATCGCCTCCGCGATCATGCTGTCGATCCCGGTGATCGGCTCCTGGGTCACCTCGTCGGTCTTCGGCGGGGAGTTCCCGGGCGACATCATCATCAGCCGGTTCTTCATCGCCCACGTCCTGCTCGTCCCGGGTCTGCTGGTGGCGCTGATCAGCGCCCACCTCGGCCTGGTCTTCAAGCAGAAGCACACCCAGTGGCCCGGCCCCGGCCGGACCAACGACAACGTGGTCGGCGAGCGGATGTTCCCGCGGTACGCGCTGAAGCAGGGCGGCTTCTTCATGGTCGTCTTCGGCGTGATCGCCCTGATGGGTGGTCTGTTCCAGATCAACCCGATCTGGTACTTCGGCCCGTACGAGGCGTGGGTGGTCTCGGCCGCCAGCCAGCCCGACTGGTACGTCATGTTCCTGGACGGTTCCACCCGCCTGATGCCGGCCTGGGAGATCAACATCCCGATCGGCGACGGGTACGTCATCCCGCCGCTGTTCTGGCCCACGGTCGTGCTGCCGGGCATCCTGGTCGGCCTCTCCACGCTCTACCCGTTCGTGGAGGCCCGCCGGCTCAAGGACACCCGCAGCCACAACCTGCTCCAGCGCCCCCGGGACGTCCCGGAGCGGACCGCGATCGGCGCGATGGCGGTGTCGTTCTACGTCGTGCTCACCCTCTCGGGCAGCAACGACGTGATCGCGGACAAGTTCCAGATCAGCCTGAACGCGATGACCTGGGCGGGCCGGATCGGCCTGCTGGTCCTCCCGCCGCTGGCGTACTACGTGACGTACCGGATCTGCCTGGGTCTCCAGCAGCACGACCGGGAGGTGCTGGCCCACGGTGTGGAGACCGGCATCATCCGGCGGCTGCCGGACGGCCGGTTCGAGGAGGTCCACCAGCCGCTCACCGCGGCGGGCCACGACGGCCACGGCGAGCTGGACTACGTCGGCTGGGTGGTGCCCAAGAAGATGAACCGGCTCGGCGCCCTCGGCCCGGCCGTCCGGGGCTTCTTCTACCCGATCGAGAAGCCGGCCGAGGCGCCGGTCTCGCCGGGGCACCCGCCGGTCGAGCCCCGGCCGGAGCGGGAGGAGATCGGCAGCGGCGAGAGCCGCCGCTGACCCGCCCGAGACACCCGCGCGTGGCGCCCGTCGGATCCCTCCGGCGGGCGCCACGTCCGTTTCCCGCCCCCGGGCGACCGCCGCCCGCTGTCCGCCGCCCCGGGCCCCACGCCGGACCGGTCGCCGATCCGCAGGGTTAATCCGGGTCAGCCGGGTATCCGTGCGGTCCAACGACAAAAGGGGGGGAAACATGTTGGGTCTCAAACGCCTCGGACTGCTCGCCACCCTGGTGGTGGTCGGGCTGGCGCCCGCGACGGCGGCGCAGGCCGCGGCGCAGCCGTCGACGCAGGACACCCAGTACCTGCAGGCGCTGCACCAGGTGAACCTGACGGAGATCGAAACCGGGAACCTGGCGCAGCAGAAGGGCCAGAACCAGCAGGTCAAGGACCTGGGTGCCCAGTTCGTCACGGACCACACCCAGCTGGACCAGACGGTACAGAGCACCGCGCAGCAGCTCAACGTCCAGCTGCCGAACGCGCCGAACGCCGACCAGCAGCAGGTCGTCGACAGGCTGAAGAACCTCAGCGGCGCCGAGTTCGACAAGGCGTGGGTGACCGCCGAGCTGGCTGGCCACGTCCAGGCCATCCAGGCCACCCAGACCGAGATCTCGCAGGGCTCCGAGCAGTCGGTGGTCCAGCTGGCCCAGAACGCCCTGCCGGTGCTCCAGGCGCACTACGACGCGCTGGTGGCCCTGGCCCAGACCCTGGGCGTCCCGGTCCCGCAGACCAGCGCCAGCGGCACGCCCAGCCCGGGTGGCAGCGCCACGACGCCGGCCCCGGGCGGCACCGAGTCGCCGACTCCGGGCGGCACCGAGTCCCCGACTCCGGGCGGCACCGAGTCCCCGGCCCCGGGCGGCACCGAGTCGCCGGCTCCGAGCGCGAGCTGACGTCGTAGCACCGCCGGTAGCCAGCCCATCTGTCGGTGGGCTGGCTACCGCCGTGCGTGGGGCGGGTCAGTCCGCGCTGGCCAGGCCGATCGCGAACGCCTCCTCCAGGTCGTGCCGGGAGTACGCCCGGAAGGCGATGTGCGACTCCGTGTCCAGCACGCCCGGCACCTTGGAGATGCTGCCGGCGATCACCTGGGCGATCTCGTCGAACTCCCGGACCCGCACGATGGCGATCAGGTCGCGATGCCCGGCCACGGAGTAGACCTCGCTGACCCCGGGCAGGTTGGCCAGGTTCTCGGCCACCTCGGGGATCGAGTCGGTGGCGCAGTCGATCAGTACGATCGCGGTGATCACGGGTCCGCCCTTCGTCGTGCGTCCACTCCCGCCGGTCGGCGTCGATCACCATGCTAGAGGCCACCCGATCCGCCCGGACCGGGGACGGCGGGTCGTCACGGGGTGAGCCGCCGGGCCGTGCTCAGCGGGGCGCGGCCGGTACGGTCAGGCCCCCCGCCGCGCGGACCACCCCGGTCAGGTGCTCCCCGGCGGCCACCTCGGCGCCCGGCCAGACCACCGAGCGGGTCACCTCGCCCCGCACCGTCGCCCCCGCGCCCACCACCGCCTCCCGGCATCGCCCGGTCACCGTGGCGCTCGGGTCGACCAGGTTGCCGCCGCCCGCGGCGTGCAGGTTCGCCGCCAGGTAGTCCGCCGGGGTGCCGGTGTCGTAGAAGGTGCCCCGGTACGGCACCACGGTCAGCGCCCCGGCCGCCTCGGCCGGCCGCCACACCGCCCGGACCAGGTCGCCCGGCGCGACGGGCAGGCCCCGCACCAGCCGCCAGGGCAGCAGCGAGAAGCCGACGAACCGGTGGCCGTCGAAGGTGCCGGGGGCGGCCGGGTCGTCGGCGGGCTGGCCGAGCAGGCGCACGGTCTCGCCGTCCCAGCCGGCCAGCAGGGCGGCGACGTCCGGGCCCGGCGCGGCGGCGGGATCCGCCAGGTACGCGTCGGCGTTGCCGACCAGCACGCCCCGGCCGGCGATCCAGTTCCGCAGGTTCGCCACGCCGCCGGCCGTGCCGAGCGGGTCGCCGGGCTCGACCGACAGGTGGGCCCGGCCGGCGACGTGCGCGACGACCTGGTCGCCGAGGTAGCAGGCGTTCACCGCGACCCGGGCCGGACCGGTGAGGCCGAGCCCGGCCAGCCGGGCCAGCGCCCGGTCCAGCAGCGGGGTGTTGCCGACCGGGCAGAGCGCCTTGGGCAGCCGCTCGGTCAGCGGGCGCAGCCGGGTCCCCTCGCCCGCGGCGAGCACCACCGCGCAGACCTCCGGCCCGCCTCCGGCGGGGCCCGGCGTGGTCGCGGCGGTGGGGTCGCCGGACCGGCCGGTCGGGGCACCGACGGGGCCGGCGCCGTCCGCCGGGCGGGCGGCACCGGACGCCGGGACGGTCACGCCGTCGGGCGGGGCGGCGACACCTCGCCGGCCCGTGGCCCGATGCCGTAGTGGCCGAGCAGGTTCGCCGTCGCCCGGCTCAGCCGGGGCAGGTCGTCCAGCGGGTGCCAGGCCGCCTCGAAGACCTCCGCGCCGTCGACCTTCAGCTCCGTGGTCGACGCCGGAACCTCCGTCTCGAAGACCACGTCCACCCAGCCCTTGGCGTGCACCAGCGCGTTCGGCACCGCCGGCCGGAGCCGGTCCGGGGCGAGCCGGACCCCGGACTCCTCGAACAGCTCGCGTGCCGCGCCGACGATCGGGTCCTCGCCGCGTTGCAGCAGCCCGGCCGGGAGCGTCCAACTGTGTCCCGGCGGCTGGCGCAGCAGCAGCAGGCGGCCGGGGCCGTCGGCCTCGGTGTCGCGGACCAGGGTGACCGCCCCGACGATGTACTTCGGTGTGGCGAGCCGGACCAGCCGGCGCCGCACCGACACGGGCAGCCGGTAGAAGAGCTGGTAGGCGAAGGCCCGTCCGGTGGCGCGGGAGCGGGGGATCATGGGTCCAGGCTAGTGGCCGGCGTGGGCCGCGCCGGCCACCGGGGGGAGATCGGTCACTGTCGGTGGTCCACCAGGTCGATGAGCTGGCGTACCACCGCGTCGGGCTCGATGGCCCGGTCGAAGACCGCCACCAGCAGGGTCTCCAGGTCGGGATAGCCCAGTTCCTCCGACAGCCGCAGCAGCGGCAGGTCGTTGGCCAGCCCCCGGTCGTGCTTGCGCAGCGCCAGCCCGATGGTGGCCCGGCCGAGGCGGACCTTGTCCGCGATCGAGATGCCCGGCTCGGTGTGCTCGGCGAACCAGCGGTTGATCTGCATCTGGGCGTGCGGGGACTTGACGAAGCCGAGCCACTCCCTGCGGGGGCCGCGAGGGGCGACGTCCGCCTCGAAGCCGGTCTCGGCGTCGGACTCGGTGAAGATCTCCACCACGTCGCCCTCGTCCAGCTCGGAGGAGAGTGGGGCCAGCCGGCCGTTGATCCGGGCCGCCAGGCAGCGGTCGCCCCGGTCGGGGCCCAGCTCGTACGCCACGTCCACCGGGGTCGCCCCGGCGGGGAGGACCACCTGCCGGCCCTCGGCGACCACCTGGACCTGCGCCTCGGCGAGGTCGCAGCGCAGCGACTGGAGGAACTGCGCCGGGTCCGCGGCCTCCTGCTCCCAGTCGAGCACCCGGCGCAGCCAGTCGAGCTGCTGGGCGCGGGTGGCGGCGGCCCCGGCGGTGCGGGGGAACCGGAAGTCGGCGGCGATGCCGTACTCGGCGGAGCGGTGCATCTCCTCGGTGCGGATCAACACCTCGACCGTGCGGTTCTTCGGGCCGCACACGGTGGTGTGCAGCGAGCGGTAGAGGTTGTTCTTGGGGGAGGCGATGAAGTCCTTGAACCGGCCGGGGACGGGCCGCCAGAGGCCGTGCACCGCGCCGAGGGCCGCGTAGCAGTCGGTCGCCGGACCGTCCACCACGATCACGATCCGGGGCAGGTCGTACGGGGTGCCGTGGCCGCCGCCGACGGTGTCCTTCCAGATCGAGTAGAGGTGCCGGGGGCGGGGGGCCACCATGGCGTCGACCCGGCTTCGGCGCAGCGCCACCTTCGCCTTGGCGACCACGTCGCCGAGGTACGCGTCCCAGCCGGGCCGGTCGTGCACGAACCGGGCGATCCGGGCGTGCTCGTCGGGCTCCAGGTGCAGCAGCACCACGTCGTCCAGCTCGCGTTTGAGGGTCTGGATGCCGAGCCGGTCGCAGAGCGGGACCAGCACCTCCAGGGTCTTGCGGGCGATGCGCTCCCGCGACGCGGCCGAGCGGACCCCGAGGGTGCGCATGTTGTGCAGCCGGTCGGCCAGCTTGATGATCAGCACCCGGACGTCCTTGCCGGCCGCGATGATCATCTTGCGGGTGGTCTCCGCCTCGGCGGCCTTGCCGTAGAACGCCTTGTCGAACTTGGTCACCCCGTCGACCAGGTGGGCCACCTCGCCGCCGAAGTCCTCCGCGAGGGCCTGGAGGGTGTAGCGGGTGTCCTCCACCGTGTCGTGCAGCAGCGCGGCGACCAGGGTGATGGCGTCCATGCCCAGCTCCGCGCAGATCTGGGCGACCGCCAGCGGATGGGTGATGTACGGCTCGCCGCTCTTGCGGAACTGGCCGCGGTGCATGTTCTCCGCGATCGTGTACGCCCGGCGCAGCACCGACGGGTCGGTGCCGGTGTGGATCGCCCGGTGGGTGCGGACGAGCTGGGTGACCGGGTCCGTCTCGGCGCTCGGCCAGCTCAGTAAGGACCGCAGCCGACGGGCCAGGGGTAGTTCACCCGGCTGGGTCGGGAGCGCGCCCCCCAGGGCGGCGCCGTGTCCGGCGTCGACGTCCACGAGGGACACCTCCTCACCCCGGCTCCACAGCCGCCGGGCACGGCAACCGGGAGCAGGCCCACGAAACGGGCACTACTGCACTTCCTTAACAGCCTAAGCGAGTCCGGGTCGTCCGATCGGTCACTTGGTCATGAGCGTTCGGTCGAGAGTTGGTGGGACGAGGCGCCCTCGGCCTTGCTGAGCAGGTCACGGAATCGGCCCGCACCGGCCACCGGAGACGACCAGCCGGACGACATCTCCACCAACCGGGTCTCGGGTCGCTCCAACCAGGACAGGATCCGCTCCGACTCCTCGGCGGAGGCCCGAGGCACCGGGCCGTGCCCGGGCGGGACCGTCTCGGCCGTCGCCCGGATCGCGTACAGCGTCGGTCGCGGGTGGACGCCGGGCGGCGAGACCCCGGCGCCGGCGAGCCGGCCGTGCCGGACCAGGGTCAGCTCCCAGCCGCCCCGGGCGGCCGGGCGGGCGGCGGCCAGCTCGGCGATGCCGGCGAGCGCGGCCAGCCGCTGCATCCGTACCGTCGCGCGCAGCACCGCGGCGAGCCGCGAGCGCACCACGGCTGCCTCCTCGTAGCGCTGGTCGGCCGCCAGCGTCTCGATCCGGGCCAGCAGGGCCTCGACCACGGACCCGGGGTCGCTGGCCGTGGCGGTGCGGAACGGCGCGACCGCGCGGTCGTCGTACTCCTGCGGGGTGATCCGGTGCTCGCAGGGCGCCGGGCAGCGACCCAGCTCGGCCAGCGCGCAGGCCGGGGTGACCGTGCGCAGCGACAGCCGGTGCGTGCACTGGCGCAGCGGCACGGCGTCGTGGAAGCCGGCGGCGGCCAGCTCGGCCGCCCGTCGGGAGCTGAACGGCCCCAGGTACGCCTCGTCGCCGGGAGCCAGCGACCGGACCACCGACAACCGGGGGTACGGCCCGTCGGTGAGCTTGAGCCAGACCATCCGCTCGGGGTACTTCGACCGCCGGTTGTACGGCGGCGCGTGCGCGGCGATCAGCCGCAGCTCGCGCACCTCCGCCTCCAGCGAGTGGGCGCACTCGACGGCCTCCACCCGCTCGGCGGCGGCGAGCATCTCGGAGATCCGGGCCCGCTTCTCGGCGGCGGTGAAGTAGCTGCGGACCCGGGTGCCGATGTCGCCGGAGGTGCCGACGTAGAGCGGCCGGTCGTCGGCGGCCCGGAAGATGTAGACCCCGGGGACCTTCGGCAACCCGTCGGCGAGGTGCCGCTTGCGCCGCTGGGTGGGGGTGACCGCCCGGGCGAACTCGATCGCCTCGCCGACCGTGTCGACCCGGTGCCCGCCCAGCCGGGCGATCAGCCCGTGCAGCACGTCGACCGTGGCCTTGGCGTCGTCGAGGGCCCGGTGGGTGGGCTGGGTGGCGGTGCGGAAGTACCCCGCCAGGGTGCCCAGCTTGCGGTTGGGCACCTCGTCGCGGGTGAGCACCCGGCGGGCCAGCGCCGCGGTGTCCAGCACCCGGGGGTTCGGCCAGCGGTAGCCGTGCCGCGCGCAGGCCGCCTTGAGGAAGCCGACGTCGTACGGCGCGTTGTGGGCGACCAGCACCGCGTCGGTGACGAACTCCAGGAAGCTCGGCAGCACCTGCTCGATCGGCGGGGCGGGGATCAGCATGGCCTGGGTGATCCCCGTCAGCACGGTGATGAACGGCGGGATCGGCACCCCCGGGTTGACCAGGGTGGCCAGCACCCCCAGCTCCTCGCCGCCGCGCACCTTGACCGCACCGATCTCGGTGATCCCGCCGCCGTCCGGCGCGCCGCCGGTGGTCTCCAGGTCGACCACCACGAAGGTCGTCGCGTACAGCGGCAGGGCGGGGTCCACCCCGTCGCCGGCGGCCCGGTCCAGCCCGGCCAGCGCCTGCTGGACGTACTCCTGTCGTACCACCTGCGGCACGCTAGTCCGCCGGTGCGACACTTACGCATCAGCGGCCCCAAACGTCACCACTGGTCTAGGATGAGAGATCGGCTCACTCACCGGGCGGTGGGCCCGGTCGCGGTGGGAGACTTGCCACATGCCCCTCACCGAGCCGTACGACGACAACCTCCCGGGGGAGGTGTCGGCCGGCGCCGTGCGTCACACCGGTGAGGACTCCCCGGACATCGACCGCACGTCCGAGGTGGTGGCGGCCGAGCCGGAGCCGACGCTGCCGGAGTCGGTACGCCAGCGGATCGTCGCGCTCACCGCCGCCGTGCTGCCGGTCCTGCCCGGCGACGAGGTGCCGGTGCCACTGCGCCGGGTGGCCAAGTTCGCCCCCAACCGCCGGGCCCGGCTCGGTGCGCCGGTGATCGCCGCCCAGCTCACCGCCGACCCGCTGTTCCGGCAGCGGATCACCGCCCGGGTGCTCGCCGACGCCGGCGACCTCGGCGCCGCCGTGGTCGAGGGCACCGCCCCGGCCGCCGCCGACCCGGTCGAGGTGGCCGCCCTGGCGTACCTGGCCCGGCCCCGGGGCTGGCGCGAGCTGATCGAGGCCAGCGGCGCGGCGGTGCGGGCCGAGGCGGACCGGGCCGTCGTCGACGAGCTGGTCCGCGAGGCCGAGCAGCGGGCCACCCGGGCCGAGCACGACCGGGCGGTGGCCCGGGTGGAGGCCGACAAGCTCCGCGACGAGTTGGCCCGGGTCCGCGAGGAACTCGGCCAGCTTCGCGAGGAGAGCCGCCAGCTCGCCCGTACGCTGCGGGAGACCCAGGCCCGGGAGCGCAGGGCCGGCGAGCTGCTGGCCACCGAGCGGGGCCGGGCCGCCCGGGCGGGGGCCGACGCGGACGCCGAACTGCGCCGTGCCCGGGCCCGGCTGGCCGAGGCCGAGGCGGCGGCCGGCGTGGCCCGGGCCAGCGCCAAGGAGGCCCGCTCGGTCGACGACGCGAGGCTGTGGCTGCTGCTGGAGACCATCGGGCAGGCCGCCGTCGGGCTGCGCCGCGAGCTGGCGCTGGACCCGGTCGACCGGCTCCCCGCCGACTTCGTCGCCGACGCCTTCGCCGACCAGTCGGCGGCCACCCCGGCCGGTGCCGCCACCCGGGCCCGCGACACCGACGACCCGGCCCGCCTCGACCAGCTCCTCGCGCTGCCCAGGGCGCACCTGGTGGTCGACGGCTACAACGTGACCAAACGCGGCTTCGGCGAGATGTCGCTGGAGCAGCAGCGCAAGCGGCTGATCACCGGGCTGGGCGGGATCGCGGCCCAGACCGGGGACGAGGTCACCGTCGTCTTCGACGGCGCGGAGCGGATGCACGGCCTGCCGCCCACCCCGCGCGGCGTGCGGGTGCTCTTCTCCCGCAAGGGCGAGACCGCCGACGAGCTGATCCGGCGGCTGGTCCGGGCCGAGCCGGCCGGCCGGCCGGTGGTGGTGGTCTCCTCCGACCGGGAGGTCGCCGACGGGGTGCGCCGGCACGGCGCGTACCCGCTGGGCGCCGACTCGCTGCTGCGCCGGCTGGCGCGTTCCTGATCCGGGGCGCTTGAACGCATCTGGGCCGTAGCGAGCCGGTTGTCCGATTCTGTCGTACCCCTGGCGTAGCGTCGGGATGACCGACGGTGGCCGGGCGGCGACGACGGGCGAGCTGGCGACGACGTGGTCGACCAGGTCGGGTCCCGCCCGCCGCCAACGCATCGCTTCAGGAGGAACGATGCTGATCGACTGCGACAGGTGCGCGATCCGGGGCGCGGGCTGCGCCGGCTGCCTGGTGACCGCGTTGCTCGACGCCGACGCCCCCGCCGGCGAGCTGGGCGCCGCCGAGCAGCGGGCGATCGAGGTGTTCGCCCGGGCCGGCTTCGACGTCGAGGTGCTTCCGCCCGCCGCGCCCCGCCGCCCGGCCCGCCCGGCCCGCCGCAGGGTGGCGTAACCGCCGACCGCGACTCGGGTGGCGCGACCGCCGACCGCCGCGGTGGGCGCGGCCCGGTCGGGCACGCCGCTGTCACGGAGCCGTCGGACGCCCGTGGCCGGGCGAGGCCGCCACCGCCGGCCGTGGGCGCGGTCGCCCGCCCCGGCGGCCGTACCGCCGTCGGGCCATAGGATGGGCGCTCACGGCGGGAGGAGTGGCATGACGCGGGTACGACGCGACGGCGGCGCGCGCGACGCGGTGCCGACCCGCCCACCAGCGGTGCCCGCCGCGGCCGGCCGCATGCCGGCCCGTGCCCCGCTGGCCCGGCGGGTGCCGGCCGGGGTGGCGGGATGACGCCGCGCGGCTGGGCGGTGCTCACCCTCGCCGGGCTGGCCGTGGCGCTGCTCGTCGCCAGCGCCCTGCTGGTGCCGTGGCACCGGCCGCCGGCCCCGCGCGTCGACCAGCTCGCCGCGCTGCGGGACCTGCCGGTCGACCAGGTCGCCCGCAGCCGGGAGTTCCGGGCCGCGCTGCGCCCCGCCGGCTGGGCCGGTCTCGCCCTCGGGCTGCTGGTGGCCGTGGCGCTCGGGCTCACCCCGCTGGGCAGCCGCCTCGTGGAGCTGGCAGGGCGCCCGTTCGGCGGCCACTGGATCGCCCAGGCGGTACTCGGCGGGCTGGCCGTGGTGCTCGTCGCCGACCTGCTCACCCTGCCCCTGGCCGCCTGGCGGCAGACGGTCCTCACCCGGTACGGGCTGAGCACCCAGGGCTGGGCCGGCTGGACGGCCGACCTGCTCAAGTCGTACGCGGTCAGCGCGGTGATCGGCGCGGTCGCGCTGCTCGGCTTCTACACCGTGACCCGGCTCGCCCCGCGCTGGTGGTGGGCGTTCGGCGCGGCCGGCGCGGCCGGGCTGGTGGTGCTGCTGTCGTTCGTGCTGCCGGTGCTGGTGGAGCCGGTGTTCAACCGGTTCACCCCGATGGAACAGGGCCCGCTACGCACCGAGCTGATGAGCCTGGCGGCCCGCGACGGCGTGCCGGTGCGCGACGTGCTGGTCGCCGACGCGTCCCGGCGTACCCGCGCGGTCAACGCGTACGTCTCCGGGCTCGGGCCGACCCGCCGGGTGGTCGTCTACGACACCCTGCTGCGCGAGGCCACCCCGGCCGAGGTGACCAGCGTCGTCGCGCACGAGTTGGGGCACGCCAAGGACCGGGACGTGTGGACCGGGACGCTGACCGGGGCGCTGGGTGCCGCGCTGGCCGTGGTCGTGCTCTACCTGCTCGGCTCGGCCGGCCCGCTGCTGCGCCTGGCCGGCGTCGACTCGATCGCCGAGCCGCGCGCGTTCCCGCTGCTGATCGCGCTGGTCACGGTGGCCGGGCTGGTGACCGCCCCGGTCCAGGCGCTGGTGTCCCGCCGGATCGAGGCCCGGGCCGACGCGCACGCCCTCGCCCTCACCGGGGACCCGGCGACCTTCGAGGCGATGCAGCGCCGCCTGGCCGGGGTGAACCTGGCCGACCCCGATCCGCCCCGCTGGGAGTACCTCTACTCGGCGTCGCACCCGTCCACGGTCGAGCGGATGGCCGCCGCCCGCGCCCACGCCAGGGAGGCCGGCCGATGAGCCGCACGCTGCTGATCACCAACGACTTCCCGCCCCGTCCGGGCGGCATCCAGTCCTTCGTGCACAACCTCGCCGTCCGCCAGCCCACCGGCTCCGTGGTGGTCTACGCGTCGAGCTGGCGCGGGGCGGAGAAGTTCGACGCCGACCAGCCGTTCGAGGTGGTCCGGGAACGCACCCGGGTGCTGCTGCCCACCCCGCTGGTCGCCCGGCGGGTCGCCCGGCTGGCCCGCGAGCGCGGCTGCGACACCGTCTGGTTCGGCGCCGCCGCCCCGCTCGGGCTGCTCGCCGCCGGGCTGCGCCGCCGCGCCGGCGTCCGCCGCGTGGTGGCCCTGACCCACGGGCACGAGGTGGGCTGGGCGGCGCTGCCCGCGGCCCGGGCCGCGTTGCGCCGGATCGGCCGGGGCGCGGACGTGGTGACGTACCTCGGCGAGTACACCCGGGTCCGGCTGGAGCGGGCGCTGCACGGGGTGACCGAGCTGCACCGGCTGGCTCCCGGCGTGGACGTCGAGACGTACCATCCGTCGGTCGACGGCGAGCCGGTCCGGGCCCGGCTCGGGCTGGCCGACCGGCCGGTGGTCGTCTGCGTCTCCCGGCTGGTGCCGCGCAAGGGCCAGGACATGCTGATCCGTGCCCTGCCGGCGATCCGCCGCCGGGTGCCCGACGCGGCGCTGCTGGTCGTCGGCGGTGGGCCGTACCGGGGCACCCTGGAGAAGCTGGCCCGGCAGACGGGCGTCGAGCGGGACGTGGTCTTCACCGGCTCGGTGCCCTCGGCGGACCTGCCCGCCCACTACGCGGCCGGCGACGTCTACGCCATGCCCTGCCGCACCCGCAACCGCGGCCTGGACGTCGAGGGGCTCGGCATCGTCTACCTGGAGGCGTCCGCGACCGGCCTGCCGGTGGTGGCGGGCGACTCGGGGGGTGCGCCGGACGCCGTCCGCGAGGGCGAGACCGGGTACGTCGTCTCCGGCCAGGATGTCGCCCAGCTCGCCGACCGGGTGGCCACCCTGCTCGCCGACCGGGACCTGGCCCGGCAGTTCGGCGCGGCCGGCCGGGCCTGGGTGGAGCGGGAGTGGCGCTGGGAGACCCAGGCTGCCCGGATGGCAACCCTCCTCACGGGCTGACCCCCACCCACCCCGCCCCGCGCCGCCCCGCAGGGGGTCGTCGTGCAAGTTCAGAGAAAGCGTGGCCTTCGGGGTGTGGGGAGGCCACTGATTCCGGGAATCTGCACGACCTTGGCCCCGGGCGGGGCGCCCCGGGGTGGGGAGTCAGGTTAGGCGGTCCAGGTGGTGGGTGGTGGGGGCGCGGGGCGGCCGAAGTGCCAGCCCTGGGCGGCGTCGCAGCCGATGGCACGCAGCCGGTCGGCCTGGCTGGCGGTCTCCACCCCCTCGGCGGTGACGGTCAGGCCCAGCGCGTGCGCCAGCGAGACCAGCGAGGCGAGGATCCGCTCGTCGGTGCGGCTGGCCGGGTCCTCCGTCGGGGCCCGCAGCCCGGCCACGAACTCCCCGGCCACCTTCAGCTCGGTCACCGGCAGGTCCCGCAGGTACGCCAGGTTGCAGTAGCCGGTGCCGAAGTCGTCGATGGCGATCCGCACGCCGAGGTCGGCCAGCACCCGCAGGGCGCGGACCGGCTCCTCGACGGCGCTCATCATGGTGCTCTCGGTGACCTCCAGCTGGAGCCGCTCGGGCGGCAGGCCGGTGCGGTCGAGCACGGCGCGCACCTCCTGCACCAGGCCGGGCCGGTGCACCTGCCGCACCGCCAGGTTGACGCTGACGAACGGCGCGGCGCCCCCCGGCCCGGTCCAGCCGGCCGCCTCCCGGCACGCCTCGGCGAGCACCCAGCCCCCGAGCGGGACGATCAGCCCGGTCTCCTCGGCCAGCCCGATGAAGCTGCCCGGACGCAGTTCGCCGAGCACGGGGTGCCGCCAGCGGACCAGTGCCTCGACGCCGAGCACGGTGCCGTCGCGCAGCGAGGTCAGCGGCTGGTAGTCCAGGTAGAACTCCCCCCGCTCCAGCGCCCCCGGGATCGCCGCGGACAGCGCGTACCGGGCCAGCTCCCGGCGGTTGCGGTCGGCGTCGAACAGCGACCAGCGGGCGCCCCCGGCGGCCTTGGCCCAGTGCAGCGTGGAGTCGGCGGCCCGCATCAGGTCGACCGGGGTGGTCCCGGCCACCGGGCGTTCGACAATGCCGATGCTCGCCGACACGGTCAGCTCGTGCCCGTCGACCAGGGCCGGCTCGCCCACCGCGGCGAGCGCCGCCTCGGCCACCTTCACCACGTCGTCGGTGCCGGCGGTCCGCTCGACCAGGATGACGAACTCGTCGCCGCCGAGGCGGGCGACCAGGTGTTCGCCGAGCGCCCGGCGCAGCCGGTCGGCGACCGAGACCAGCAGCCGGTCGCCGACCTGGTGGCCGAGGGAGTCGTTGACCACCTTGAAGCGGTCCAGGTCGAGGAAGCACACCCCGACCCGGTCGGCGCCCCGGCCCGGGGAGTCGATCGCGGCGGCGAGCCGCTCGGTGAACAGGGTGCGGTTGGGCAGGTCGGTCAGCGGATCGTGGGTGGCCTGATGCCGGAACCGGGCCTCGCTGTCGCGCAGTGCCTGTTCGGCCTGCGCCCGGGCCACCATCGCGGCCCGGCGGATGGATTCCTGCTCGTCCAGCGTGCGGTCCCGCAGCGCCCGGGCGTAGCCGGTGGCCACGGTGGCCAGCAGCCGGGCCAGGCGGTCCTCGATGTCCTCGCCGACCAGCCCCAGGTCGCGCAGCAGCCGGAGCTGCACGACCTCGATCGTGCGGCCCAGTCCTTCGGCGGAGGCGATGTGCGCCTCGACCAGCTCCGCCCCGACCTGGTGGCCGACCCGCAGGTCGAACGGCTCGGCCACCAGCGCCTCGGCCAGCCGGTCGGTGAGCCGTTGCAGCAGCGCCTCCAGTTGGGCCTGGGTCATCGGCAGGTAGCTGGTGCCGGAGACCGCCTTCGCCCAGGCCCGGGCGAAGGCCCCGGGGCGCGGGGCGAGGTGTCCCGGGCAGGCGGGTGCCCCCGTGGGCGAGGCGGGTGACCCGGGGTCCGGCGGGCCCGTCGGACCGTCGGACCGCTCACCCATCGAGCCGCCCGACGCCGCCCATGAAGACCGCCTGCTCGGCGCCCTCGGCGCTCTCCGGAGTCTCGGGGCGCCACTGTGGCACCCAGACCACGCCCGGGTCGACCAGCTCGAAGCCGTCGAAGAGGGCGGTCAGCTCGGCGCGGCTGCGGATGACCAGCGGGTTGTCGGTTCGCCGGTAGACCGCCTCGGCCTCGGCGCGTTCCCCGGTGTCGTGCCGGGCGTCGTCGCTGGCCTGGGAGAGCACCAGGTAGCTGCCGGGCGCCAGCGCCTGCCGCAGCTCCCGCAGGATCTGCGCCGGCCGGTCGGTGTCCGGGACGAAGTGCAGCACCGCCACGATCATCACCGCGACCGGCTGCGACAGGTCCAGCAGCCCGGTGACCTCTGGGTGGGCCAGGATCCGCTCGGGGCGGCGCAGGTCCTCCTGGAGCACGACGGCCCGGTCGTTGCCGCTGAGGATCTCCCGGCTGTGCGCCACCGCCACCGGGTCGACGTCGACGTAGACCACCCGGGCGTCGGGATCGATCCGCTGGGCGATCTCGTGCACGTTGCCGACCGTCGGGATCCCGGAGCCGATGTCGAGGAACTGGCGGATCCCGGCCTCGGCGAGGAAGTGCACCGCCCGGCGCAGGAACGCCCGGTTCGCCTGGGCCATCAGCGGCGCCTCGGGCACCGCGTCCACCATCGCCCGGGCGGCGGTGCGGTCGGCGGCGAAGTTGTGCGAGCCGCCGAGGTAGTAGTCGTACATGCGGGCCACGCTGGGGCGCTCGATGTCGATGGTGTCGGGTGCCCAGTCCGGCCGCTGCATGCCCTACCCCTTTTGTCAACGACGCGGAACACGCCGCCCCGCGCGGGTCACTCGGGTATTCTGCCCCGCCCGCCACGCGGGTGACCAGAGTGGGCCGCCTCCCGCCCGACCGGTCGGTCAGTGGGTCCCGTTGACCGGACCCGCCGGCCGTCGCGGAAACCCCGACCGACTACTGCCGGCCGGGCGGGGGAGCGGTCAGAACTTCGGCGCGTCCGGGGCTTCGAGCAGGCCGAGCCGCAGCGCGGTCATCAGTGCCTGGGCCCGGTTGGCCGCGCCCAGCTTCTCGTAGAGCTTCGAGATGTGGGTCTTGGCCGTCGACTCGCTGACGAAGAGCTGCTTGGCGATGCCGGCCACGCTCATGCCGTCGGCGAGCAGCCGCAGCACCTGACCCTCCCGGGGGGAGAGCTGCGGGCCGGACGGCGCGAGCCGCCGCTTCATCGCCTCGGCCAGGTCTGCCGCGGTGAACGCGCTCGGCGAGGAGGCGGCGTGCCGGGCGGCGGCCACCACCTCGTCGGCCGGGGCCGTCTTGGGCACGAACGCGCTCGCCCCGGCCTCCAGGGCGCCGAAGAGCTGGTCGTCGCCGGCGTACATGGTGAGCACGACGATGCCCATCGACGCGCTGGACTTGCGCAGCGCGCGGGTGGCCTCCAGGCCACTGCCGTCGGGCAGCCGCAGATCCATGATCACCACATCGGGCTGAAGGGCGCCGGCCTGCCGCACCCCCTCTGCCGCCGTGGCGGCCTCACCAACGACCTCGAACTGCCGATCCCGCTCGAAGGCGTGCCGCAGTCCCTTGCGGATCAGGTCGTGATCGTCGACAAGGAGGACCTTGGTCCGGGTGGCCGGTGTCGGGCTTGTGGTCATCCTCGGGTTACTCCACTTCTGCTGCTGCGGCGTTGCCGCGCACCCTATCGCGCCGGGGCGAGGTGCCGAGAACCACCGCCACCGTCGTGCCGCTGGGTCGACGCGGCCTGATCTCCAACCGGCCCCGGATACGTTCCGCCCTCTCGGCCATGATCGCAAGGCCATAGTGCCCGTCCGTGCGCTGCTCACCGATGCCGTGACCGTCATCCGACACTTCGATCTGCGCGTACGGCGGGTCCACCTCGCAGGTGACCCACAGGTTCGACGCCCCGGCGTGCTTGCGGGCGTTGGTGACCGCCTCCTGCGCGATGCGCAGGAGTTCCGCCTCGGTCGCGGCGGGCAGCCGGGCGGTCGACTCGTCCAGCGACAGGTGCACCCGCAGCCCGCCGGACGCGCCGACGGTGCGGGCGTACTCGGCGATCGCGGCGGCCAGTCCGCCGTGCCGGTCCACCTCGCTGCGCAGCTCGAACAGGCTCAGCCGCAGCTCGGTGATCACCCGGGTCACCTCCTGGCGCAGCAGGCGCAGCGACTCTGCGGTCTCGTCGGCGTCCTCGTAGACGGTGGCCAGGGCGTTGTCGATGCCGTACCCGACCATGACCAGTTCCTGGGCCACCCCGTCGTGGATCTCCCGGGCCAGCCGCTGCCGCTCCTCGTTGGTGGCCAGCGAGCGCACCTCGTCGAAGAGCAGGGCGGCCTCCAGCCGCAGCGCGGCCGGACGGGTCAGCGCGGTCACCCGGGACACCACCGGCGGCGGGTACGCCTGCGCGGCGTCCGCCTCCATCACCAGCATGCCGACCGTGCGGACGCCGGCGACCAGCGGCACGATCAGCGCGGAGACGTCGCCGCCCGTGTGCGAGCGGGCCTGCGAGCGGCTCGCGGTCTGCGGCTGCTGGCTGGCCCAGGCGTCGGCGATCGCCGAGTCCGCGTCGAGCGTGGTCTCCCAGTCGACCCGGTCCACGCCCACCTGGGCGAGCACCACCAGCCGCCCGCCGCCGCTGGCCGAGAGCACCGCCGCCCGCTCGGCCCGGGCCACGGTGCGCAGCTCCTCCAGCAGGTGCTCGGAGATGCCGCCCGGGTCGAGGGTGGCCCCGGGTAGCTGCCGGGCGACCGTGCGGAGCTGGGTCAGCAGCCGGGTGGCCTCGGCGTACGGCTGGGGCTTGCCCTCGCTGCGGACCCGCATCACCCGGTGCAGGGTGCCGGCCGTGTAGAGGCCGAGCCCGGCCAGGATCAGCCACTGGGCGCAGACCGCGAGGTACCCCGGCTGGCCGAGCTGGCGACCGCCGTCGACGCCGGTGAGCGCGGCGCTGACCAGCAGGGTGGCGGCGCAGACGGCGAGCAGCGCCGCGCCCTCGCGGAACCGGCGGCGCAGCGCGGTCACGGTCACCGGGACGGCGAGGTACGGCAGCACGGCCGAGGCGCCCAGCCCGCCGGCGGTGCCGTCGAGGGTGGTGACGGCGGCGACCTGGCTGGCGGCCAGCCCCAGCACCACCACCTCGGCGAAGCGGCTGAGCGGGCCGAGCAGCCGGTGCTGGGAGGCCAGGACGGCGGGCAGCCCGGCGACGCCCAGCAGGGCGATCCACCAGAGCTGCCCGACGTCGCGGGTGGCGAAGAGGGTGAGGACGGCGACCAGCGCGAGCATGACCACGCGCGCCGCGGTGGCGAGCGGCTGCGTGGGCGGCCGGGCGGGTGTCGGGGAGGCGGGCACGTGACGGATCGTAGTCAGCGCCGGTAGATGTCGGCGATCTCCGCCGCATAGGTCTTGTGCACGACCTGCCGCTTGACCTTCAGGGACGGGGTGAGTTCGCCGGTGGCCTCGGTGAAGTCGTGCGGCAGGATGCGGAAGACCTTGATCCCCTCGGCCTTCGACACCGACTGGTTGGCCTGGTCGATCGCGCCCTGCACCTCGGCACGCAGCGCGTCGTCGTCGCGCAGTTCCTCGGCCGTGGTGGTCTCCGGTCGGCCGTGGGCGGCCAGCCACTTCGGCAGCGCCTCCTCGTCGAGGGTGACCAGCGCGGCGATGAACGGCTGCCGGTCGCCGACGACGACGCACTGGCTGATCAGCGGGTGCGCCCGGACCTGGTCCTCCAGCACCGCCGGGGCGACGTTCTTGCCGGCGGCGGTCACGATGATCTCCTTCTTCCGGCCGGTGATGCTGAGGAAGCCGTCGGTGTCGAGCTGCCCCAGGTCGCCGGTGCGGAACCAGCCGTCCGCGCTGAGCACCTCGGCGGTGGCCGCCTCGTTGCGCCAGTACCCCTGGAAGATCAGGTCGCCGGAGATCAGGATCTCGCCGTCGTCGGCGATCCGGATGGTCACGCCGGGCAGCGGGCGGCCGACGGTGCCGATCTTCGTGGCGTCGGCCAGGTTCGCGGCGGCGGCCGGGGAGGTCTCGGTCAACCCGTACCCCTCGCAGATGGTCACCCCGATGCCGCGGAAGAAGTGGCCGAGCCGGGCGCCGAGCGGCGCGCCGCCGGAGATCGCGTCGCGGCACCGGCCGCCCAGGGCGGCCCGCAGCTTGCGGTAGACCAGCCTGTCGAAGACCGCGTGCTGCGCGCGCAGCCCCAGGCCCGGCCCGCCCGGCTTCTCCAGGGCCTCGCTGTACGCGACCGCGACCTGCTCGGCCCGGTCGAAGATCTTCCCCTTGCCGTCGGCCTCGGCCTTCTGCCGGGCCCCGTTGTAGACCTTCTCGAAGACCCGGGGGACCGAGAGCACGAAGGTCGGCCTGAACTTCTGGAGCTCCCCGATGAGGTCCCTCGTGTCGGCGCAGTGCGCCATGGTGGCCCGGGCCTGCACCATGCCGATCTGGATGAGTCGGGCGAAGGCGTGCGCGAGCGGGAGGAACAGCAGGGTCGACGCGCCCGGCCGCAGGAACAGGTTCGGCAGGACGGGCACCGCGTTGGCGATGTCGGCGTACATGTTGCGGTGGGTCAGCACGCAGCCCTTGGGGCGGCCGGTGGTGCCGCTGGTGTAGATGATGGTCGCCACGTCGTCGGCCCGGATCGCCGTGCGGCGCCGGTCGATCTCCATCGGGTCGACCTCGGCGCCGGCGGCGACCAGCTCGTCGACCGCGTCCAGCTCGATCTGCCAGACGTGCGCCAGCTCGGGCAGCCGGTCCCGGACGCCGGCGACCAGGGTGGCGTGCGCGGTGCTCTCGACCACGACCGCGACCGCGCCGGAGTCGGCCAGGATCCAGGCGGCCTGTTCGGCGCTGGAGGTCTCGTAGATCGGCACGGTGACCGCGCCGGCCGCCCAGATCGCGTAGTCGAACAGGGTCCACTCGTACCGGGTGCGGCTCATCAGGGCGACCCGGTCGCCGGGGGACACGCCGGCCGCGACCAGCCCTCGGGCCACCGCGACCACCTCGTCGCGGAACTGCCGGCAGGTCACCTCGGCCCGGCCCCGGCCCGCCTCGCCGGCCGACGGGACGGGGCGGACGAACTGCACCGCCTCCGGGGCGGCCTCGGCGTTGTCCCAGACCGGTTGGGTCAGGTTGGCCGAGTCGCCGACGGTGACGATCGGCGGAACGGAGAACTCGCGCACCTGCACTCCCTCGTGCTCGCACTGGCCGGGCGGGCCGGGGCCCGGACGGGTCGGCTACGTCGAAACCTACCCGCCCGTCCAGGTGGTTACGGTAGGGAGGTTGCCGGGGCGTTTCCCCCGACCCGGTCCGGGGGCGGGGCGCGCCGGCCCGCCGCCGGGTAGCCTCCCCCCATGGCGGACTCCTCCACCCAGTCGATCGTCATCGGCGCGTCACCGCAGCGGGTGGCGGCGGTGATCTGCGACTTCGCGCGCTACCCCGAGTGGACCGAGGCGATGCGCCGGGCCGAGGTCGTCGAGGAGTACGAGGACGGCTACGCCAGCCAGGTCCGGTTCACCATCGACGCCGGGGTGCTGGCCGACGAGTACCTGCTCGCCTACGAGTACTCCGAGGACCTGACCCGCATCGAGTGGCGCCTGGTGACGCCCTCGAAGATGCAGCGTTCCCAGCACGGGTCGTACGACCTGGTGGGCAACCCGGACGGGACGACCACGGTGACCTACACCCTGGAGGTGGAGCTCTCCGTGGGCATGCTCGGCATGTTTCGGCGCAAGGCCGAAAAAATGATCATGGATACGGCGTTGAAGCAGCTCAAGCGCCGGGTAGAGGAATCCGGTGCGGCGCGGTGACGCGACCGGCTGCGGCGCGCCCGGCACGGTAGAGGAGCCGACCATGGGGGGTACTGAGCCGGGTTCGGCCCGGGAAGAGGCGGAGCGGCTGGTCGCCACGGTGCTCGCGGCGGCCAGGTTGGCCGGCGCTGGTTCCGGTTCCGGGGCGGGTCCGTGGGGTCCGGTCGGTGGGATCCTGTCGAGTGTCCTCGGTCACAGTGGCGGCGGGCGGGCGGCCGGTGGGCCCGCCGGGGCCGGCCGGGGCGGTTTCGCCACCGGCGCGGCAGAATGCTGTATCTGCCCGGTCTGTCGCGGTATCGCGGCGTTGCGTGACCCGAGTCCGGAATTCGCCGAGCGGCTCGCCACCGGAGCGGGCGATCTGGCGGCCGGCGTGGCCAGCCTGCTGCGCGCGTTCGCCTCGGCCGGGGACCCCGCCCACCGCCCGCCGGAGCCGGAGGAGTCCTCTCCCGCCCCGCCCCGCACCGGAGCGGACCAGGGGTCGGGCGATCATGTGTGGCGCGAGGCCACCCGTACCGGGCATGATTCTCAGCCGGCGCCGGAGCAGGACGACGTGTGGTCCGCCGCGACCCGGGGAGAGGGTCCGGGCGTTCCGGCCGCCGTCGTGCCGCCCGTCGACGACGCCGGGCCGGACGCGCCGGGGGCTCCCCGGCCACCGGCCGGCCGACCCGTGGTGCCCGCCTCGCGGACACCCGGCAGCGCGGGCGAGGACGCACCAGGCGACGGGGCCTGACCACCGGACATCCCGGCCCACCCACGGCGGTTCGCCGTGCCGGTGCCGGGCAGCACAGCAGAGGGGAGTGGCAGCGGTGACGCTGACCATCGGAGTCGACGTCGGTGGCACGAAGGTGGCCGGCGGTGTCGTGGACGACACCGGCAGGGTTCTCGTGCAGGCCCGACGGGACACCCCCGCCGACAACGTGGCCAAGACCCGGGACGTCATCATCGAGGTGGTCACCGAACTCGCCGCCGGCCGGCAGGTCGGCGCCGTCGGCATCGGCGCGGCCGGCTGGATCGACGCCAGCCGCTCCACCGTCCTCTTCGCCCCGAACCTGGCCTGGCGCGACGAGCCGCTGCGCGAGTACGTCAGCACCGCGACCGGCCTGCCGGTGATCGTGGAGAACGACGGCAACGTGGCGGCCTGGGCCGAGTTCCGCTACGGCGCGGCCCGGCACGCCGACGACTCGATGGTCATGTTCACCATCGGCACCGGCGTCGGCGGCGGCATCGTGCTCGGCGGCGAACTGGTGCGCGGCGCCAACGGCATCGCCGCCGAGCTGGGCCACATGCTCACCGTCCCCGACGGCCACCAGTGCGGCTGCGGCCGGCTCGGCTGCATCGAGCAGTACGCCAGCGGCAGCGCCCTGGTCCGGTTCGCCCGGGCCGCCGCCCGCCAGGAGCCGCACCGGGCCACCGCCCTGCTGGAGCTGGCCGGCGGCGACGCCGAGGCAGTCACCGGCCCGATGGTGACCGCCGCCGCCCAGGGCGGCGACCCCGTGTCCGCCGAGGCGTTCGCCCAGGTCGGGCGCTGGCTCGGCACCAGCCTCGCCGACATGGCGCAGATTCTCGACCCGCAGGTGCTGGTCGTCGGCGGCGGCGTCGTCGAGGCCGGCGACCTGCTGCTCGGCCCGACCCGGCGGTCCTTCGCAGGCGCGCTGGCCCAGCGCAGCCGGCTCCCGGTCGCCGAGGTGCTCCCCGCCGAGCTGGGCAACACCGCCGGCGTGATCGGCGCCGCCGACCTGGCCCGCCGGCTCTGAGGCGGGCCCGGGTGAGCGAGAACGCGGGCGTGCCGCTGCGCGTCGTGTCGTACAACATCCACAGCCAGCGCGACGACACCGCCGCGCTGGCCGCGGTGGTCCGCGAGGCCGCGCCGGACGTGGTGATCGTGCAGGAGGCCCCCCGGCGGTTCCGGTGGCGGCAGAAGTCGGCCACGCTGGCCGAGTCGTTCGGGCTGGTGGTCGCCGCCGGCGGGCTGCCGTCGCTGGGCAACCTGCTGCTGACCAGCCTGCGGGTGCGGGTGCTCGACACCCGCTGCCAGCGCTACCCGCTGACCCCGGGCCGGCACCTGCGCGGCGCGGCGTACGCCGAGTGCCGGGTGGGCGCGGCCCGGTTCCTGCTGGCCGGCTCGCACCTGTCCACCGACCCGGCCGAGCGGCCCGCCCAGGCGGCGGCGTTCAAGCGGGAGTTGGCCGCCGCCGACCTGCCCGTGGTGGCCGGCGCCGACCTCAACGAGGGCCCCGACGGCCCGGCCTGGGCGACCGTGGGGCAGGGGCTGACCGACGCGGCGGTCGCGGCCGACCGGGCCGACCGGCACACCTACTCGTGCGCCGACCCACGCCGACGGATCGACTCGGTCTTCGTCGACCCCCGGATCACCGTGGTCGACTACGACGTGGTGGACACCCCGCAGACCCGCCGCGCCAGCGACCACTTCCCGGTCCTGGTCGACCTGCTGCTGCCGGCGGCCGACTGACCGTCCCGGGGTGCCCGGCCCTCCACAGGGGCTGGACAAACCGGTCGGGTTACCGGAAGGATCTCGCAGCGACCGGCACTCGTGCCGCACATAAGGAGAATCCGGTGTCCCCCTCCACCGACCCTGGCCGCCCCGAGCCGGAAGCGACGGCGCTCACCCCGACCCGGGACGGCCGCACCGTATCCGACCGGGGCGACACGGTCTGCGTCATCGGGGCCGGGGCAAGCGGCCTGACCGCAATGAAGAACCTGCGCGAACACGGTTTCGGCGTCGACTGCTACGAACGGGAGACCGGCATCGGCGGCGGGTGGAACTGGCGGCACGACCGCAGCCCCGTGTACGCCAGCACCCACCTGATCTCGTCGCGGCCGTTCACCCAGTTCCCCGACTTCCCGATGCCGGACGACTGGCCGGACTACCCGCACCACAGCCAGTTGCTGTCCTACTTCGAGCGCTACGCCGACCACTTCGACCTGCGCCAGCACGTCTGGTTCGGCACGGAGGTGGTCCGGGTCGAGCCGGTCGCCGGCGAGCGCTGGGACGTCACCACCCGCAGCACCGGCGGGTACGGCCCGGAGCGCACCTCCCGGTACGCCGCAGTGGTGGTCGCCAACGGCCACAACTGGTCGCCGAAGCTACCCCGCTACGAGGGGCTGGAGGAGTTCCGGGGCGAGATCATGCACGCCTCGTCCTACAAGGACCCGGCCCAGCTGCGCGGCAAGCGGGTGCTGGTCGTCGGGGCCGGCAACACCGGCTGCGACATCGCGGTCGAGGCGGCCCAGCAGGCGTCGCACTGCTGGCACTCGACCCGCCGCGGCTACTGGTACGCCCCGAAGTACGTCCTCGGCCGCCCCGCCGACCAGGTCAACGACACCCTGCTGGCGTTGCGGCTGCCGCTGCGGGTGCGGCAGTGGCTCTACCACTGGACGCTGCGGCTCACCGTCGGCGACCTGACCCGGTTCGGCCTGCCCAAGCCCGACCACCGGGTCTACGAGACCCACCCGATCGCCAACAGCCAGCTCGTCTACTACGTCGGGCACGGCGAGATCGCTCCGGTGCCGGACGTGGCCCGGTTCCACACCAAGGCGGTGGAGCTGACCGACGGCCGCCAGATCGAGCCGGAGCTGGTCGTCTTCGCCACCGGGTACCTTCCCCGCTTCGAGTTCCTCGACCCGAGGATCCTCGGCGACGCCGACGGGTCGGGCCGGCCCCGGCTGTGGCTCAACGCCTTCGCCCCCGGCCACCCGACCCTCGCCGTCGCCGGCCTGCTCCAGCCCGACTCGGGTCTCTTCCCCCTGTCGCACTGGCAGAGCGTGCTCTTCGCCCGGCTGCTCACGCTGCGCCTCACCCGGCCGGACCGGGCCGCCGCGTTCGCGAAGCGGGTCACGGCCGGGGTCGGCGAACGCTACTCCGGCAGGGTCAAGGACAGCAGCCGGCACTGGTTCGAGGTCGGCCACGCCGACTACCTGCGCGCCGTGCAGCGCGCGATGTACGACCTGGAGGAGAAGTGAGCGGCGGCGGGGAACGGGTGCGGATCATGCGCGGCCGGGAGTGGGCCCGCCCGGTCCGCCCGGCCCGCCGCGAGGTGCTCAGCGCGCTCCCCGAGCTGGAGCAGGGCCGCCCCCCGCTGCTGTTCGTGCCCGGCTTCGGGCACGGGGCGTGGGCGTTCGCCGAGCACTGGCTGGAGCACGCCGCCGGGCGCGGCTTCCCGGCGTACGCGCTGAGCCTGCGCGGGCACGGCGGCAGCGAGCCGGCGCCGGAGGCGACGCTGCGGGCGTACACCCACGACGTGACGCAGGTGGCGGCGGGCCTGCCGCGCCAGGCGGTGCTGGTGGGGCACGGCGCCGGGGCCCTGGTGGTCCGGCATGCCCTGGCCCGCTACCCGGCCCGGGCGGCGGTGCTGGTCGCGCCGGTGCTCGGCGACTGGGGGACGCTGGGCGCCGCGCTGCGCCGCAATCCCGGCGGCACCCTGCCCGCCCTGGTCGGCGGCGGGCTGCGGCTGAGCCGCCGGCAGCTGTTCAGCCGCGAGCTGCCCGACGCCGAGGCCCGCCGGTACGCCTCCCGGCTCGGCCGGGCCGGAAGGCGCGCGCAGTGGCAGTTGCTGACCCACCGCTCCCCGGAGCCGGCCGTGGGCCACCCCCCGGTGCTGGTGCTGGGCAGCCCCGACGACCGGGTGGTCCCGCCGGCCGCGCTGACCCGGGCCGCCCGGCGGCACGGCGGCGCGCCGCTGCTCTTCCCCGGGATGGGGCACGACCTGATGCTGGACGCCCGCTGGCGGGAGCCGATCGACGCCATCCTGGACTGGCTGGAGAAGGAGCCCGGCCCGGCCTGACCCCCGAGGGCCGGGCCGGTCAGCCGGTCGTGCTGATGTGGTTCAGCAGTGAGCCCCCGTCGTCGAGCGCGCTGAGGTAGGAACGCGCCCAGGCGAGGATGTCGTTGCGGTGCAGGTGCTCGCGCATCGCCCGCATCCGGGCGGTGACGTCGGCCGGGTCGGCCTGGAGCGCGGTCAGCAGCTCCTGCTTGAGCCCTTCCAGGTCGTGCGGGTTGACCAGGTACGCCTGCGACAGCTCCGCCGCCGTGCCGGCGAACTCGCTGAGCAGCAGCGCGCCGGTGTCGTCCACCCGCGCCGCCACGTACTCCTTCGCGACCAGGTTCATCCCGTCCCGCAGCGGGGTCACCGCCATCACGTCGGCGATCCGGTAGAGCGCGGCCAGTTCGGCCCGGTCGAACGGCTGGGTGAGGTAGTGGATGGCGGGCTCGCCGACCCGGCCGAACTCGCCGTTGATCCGCCCCACCTCGCGCTCGACCCGGTCGCGGAGGATCTGGTACTGCGTCACCCGCTCCCGGCTGGGCACCGCCACCTGCACCAGCACCGTGTCGCGCACCTTGACGTGCCCGCTGGCCAGCAGCTCGCTGTACGCCTTGAGCCGCTGCTCGATGCCCTTGGTGTAGTCCATCCGGTCGACGCTGAGGATGACGTGGTCCGGGTCGCCGAGGTCGTGGCGCAGCCGCCGGGCCCGGGCGGCCACGTCGGGGCGGCTCGCCAGCGCGGCCATCTCGGCGGTGTCGATCGAGACCGGGAACGCCCCGATCCGGACCACCCGGTCGCCGACGGCGATCCGCCGGTCGGTCGCCGGCAGCTCCAGCACCTTGGCCACCAGCTGGGCGAAGTTGTGCGCGGCCTGGGCGCGCTGGAAGCCGATCAGGTCGGCGCCGAGCATGCCGCGCAGCAGCTCGGCCCGGCGGGGAAGCTGCATGAACAGCTCCGGCGGCGGGAACGGCACGTGCAGGAAGAAGCCGATCCGCAGGTCGGGACGCAGCTCGCGGAGCAGGCCGGGGACCAGTTGCAGGTGGTAGTCCTGCACCCAGACCACCGCGCCCCGCTCGGCCACCTCGGCCGTCGCCTCGGCGAACCGCTGGTTGACCCGCTGGTACGCCTCCCACCAGCGGCGGTGGTACTCGGGCTGCTCGACCGCGTCGTGGTACAGCGGCCACAGGGTCGAGTTGGCGAAGCCCTCGTAGTGGTCGCGGAGATCCTCGGAGCTCAGCGGCACGGTGTGCATCCGGACGCGGTCGACGTCGGGCAGGGCCGGCGCCGGACCGGTGCCGCCCGCCCAGCCGACCCAGGTGGCCGGGGTGTGCCGGAGCAGGGGATGCAGGGCGCTCACCAGCCCACCGGGGCTGCGTCGCCACTCGCAGGCGCCATCGGGCGCCACACTGTCGTCGATGGGGAGGCGGTTGGCCACCACCACGAGTGAACTCTGTCGCATCTCGGGCATTCCGATCAGCAGAGACCGACCACCACGAGCGAGGAACAACCGGGCAGTCAGTGGGGGAAGTGACGTACAGCGGTATTCCTACTGACAGTAAGTTACACCACTGTTACGCCTTTCGCGGAGGGCGGTGGGCGTCCCGCAATTCGGGCACCCGGCGTCCGTGCCCGGGAACGGTACGCGACGGAGGGTGGACCTGCTGCCCCTCGGCCTGGGGCCCGCCTCCGCGCCGGGTGGGTCAGACCCGGGCGCCGTCGTCCGGGTCGTCGTCGGAGTCGTCGGGGCGCAGCCGCCAGATCAGCGTCACGAAGCCGGCCAGTATCCCGGTGAACCCGAACAGGGTGACCACCGACTTGTCCACCGGCAGCAGCGACGGCTCCAGGAAGAGCACGAAGCCGACGATGATGGCGAGCACGCCGGCCACCGCGTACTTGGAGATCCGGGGCAGCGGCGGGGGTGGCGGCGGGTGGTAGCGCTCCTCCGCGTCGTCGGGCAGGTCGGCGCCGAAGGTGTCCAACCCGTCCAGCAGCGACGGCTCGTCCTGCCGGCCCCGGCCGACGGAGACGCCGGAGATGTCGGCGGCCCAGGGCAGCCGGCGCACGTCGGTGGCGGTGCCACCCTCGTCCATCCCGGCCCGGCCGGTCCCGCCCGCCGCCGGCTCGCCCGGTTCGTCGTCGACGTCCTCCGCCGCTGGCCAGGGATGTGCCCCGGCGGCCGGGGTGGTGTGGAAGCCGGCCACGATGCGGGCCCACTCGGCGTCGACGTCCGGCTCGTCCCGGGTCGGCTCGGCGGGGGTCTCGTCGGTGAGCTGGGTGAGGTAGTCGCGCGCCGTGGTCAGGTGGGACCGGTCGACGTAGAGCCGGTCGACCGGCCGGGCCGGCACGGTGGTGGTGCGGGTGACGGGGTTCAGGTCGGCCGACGGCTGGAGGTACGCCGCGATGCCGCCGGCGGCCAGCACGTCGAGCAGGTGCTCGCCGACGCGCGGATCCACGTCGCCGGCGACGGCGTACTCGCTCGCGTCGAGCCCGTTGTCCCGCCGCCCCCGGCGGGCCCCACCCGCTGACACCGGACATCCTCCCTCGGAGCACCTCGCGGTGCGGTTGTCCCGGCGCCCCGTACGCCGTGCCCTGAATCGTGACACGTCGGGGCCCCGTTCCGGGAGTGCGTTGTGGCGTGCCGCTCCCGGTTCGTAGGCTCATGCCCGACAGTCCCGCTCGCCGACGGCGTCCCCGCGGGCCCGCCCCGGGGCGGGCCGAGGGCCCCGCCAGCCCGGGCGGGCGGTGGCGGCGTGGCTGCCCTCTCGGGACGGCCACCGGCCCTGTACTGGCTGATGAAGTACGCCATCCCCGGTCCCTGCCGAGGCTGATCTTCCACCCTCGGGTCGAGGGTCTGCACCACGTGCCCGACGCCGGTGCGGTCATCCTCGCCAGCAGCCGCCTGCCCTTCTCCGATTCGACCTTCACACCGCCGGTCGGCAAGCAAAAAGTCACAATCATCGCCAAAGCGGAGTACTTCACCGGTAAGGGGACCAAGGGCTGGCCGACGACGATGCTCCTCGTCGGCCCGGCACCATCCCGGTGGACCGCTCGGGCGCGGCCGGGGCGCCGCGATGTCACTGACGTCGCGGTATGCGGGTGGTGGATAGGCGCGAGGTAACTGACCTGGCGACGGGTCGACCGCCGGCCGCGTCCGGGTGGCCGGGGCCGGCGGGGCTACGCCTGCGGGCCGGCACCGGCACCGACACCGGCGAAGCGGAGCAGGCCCGGGGCGTGGTTGCGGGCGGCGAACTCCCGCACCTGGGCCAGCACCTCGGCCGCGTCCGCCGGGTCTTCCTCGCGCAGGGTGGGCACCGCGAGGGCGAGGGCGAGCGCGTGGTCGGTGGCGTCGCCCATCCGCCGGTACTGTTCGGCCGCCGACCGGAACAGCCCGGCGGCGGAGTGGGTGTCCCCGGCCGCCCGGGCGAGCGCGGCCTCCGTAGCCTGGCCGGCGGCCCGGGCCCACGGGGTCGTTCGCGGCGAGCAGGCCAGCAGGTCCCGGACCTGTCGGGCGGCATCCCCGCCGAGCACCACCGCGACGTGCCCGATCGCGGGGACCCACTCGGCGAACGGGATCATCCGGGTCCGCCGCCAGTCCTCGTCCAGCTCGGCGAGCAGCCGCAGCGCCTCGGCGTCGCGTCCCTGCACCGCCCGACAGAGTGCGGCGTGGGCCAGCGTCGAGCGGAGCACCCGGTGGAAGCCCGAGCGCCGGGCGGCCAGCACCGCCCGTTCCACCTGGTCGCCCTCGCCGCCCTCCTCGGCCCTGCGCCCGCCGGCCGTGCCCCCGCCCGTCCCGCTGGCGTCGCCCGGCCTGGCGTCGGCCGGGTCGGTGCCGGCCGGGTCGGTGTCGGCCCCCTGCGGGTGGGCGCGTAGCGCCCGCAGCCAGCCGGAGACCGCGACGATGTGCAGGTCCCACTCGGCGGTGGGCCGCCGGGTCGACTCGGCCACCAGCGCCGCCGCCGAACCCCAGTCCCCGGCGTAGTACGACCGGGCCCACTGGTCCTCGAAGCTCGTCGCCAGACTGTGCTCGCCGCCGAGGTCCAGCGAGCGTTGCTCGTCCACCAGCCGGGCCGACCCGGCCAGGTCGCCCTCCTCCTGCAACACCCAGGCCAGGTTGTGCACCGCCCGGCGGCGGCTGGTCAGCCGCTCCACCCGGCAGTGCTCGGTGATCTCGGCCAGCTCGGCGTACGCCTCGCCGACGCCGGACTGGTACCGGGCCACGGCGAGGGTGATCCGGGCGTTCGCGCTCACCTCGCGCAGTCGCAGGCGCTCGGCCAGCCCGGCGGCGGTCCGGGCCGCCGCGCAGGCCGGGTCGGTCTCCGCGTTGAGCATGTGCACCCGGGCCAGCTCCAGCAGGGCGCCCGCCTTCTCCTCGGTGTCCGGCAGGTCGGCGTAGATGCCCAGCGCCCGGTCCAGGCAGCGCAGCGTCTCCGACCGGTCGGCGCGGCTCCACGCCGCGGTGGCGAGCAGCGTCCAGGCCCGGGCCGCCCCGGTCCACTCACCGGCCTCGGCCAGCCGGTCGGCCAGCCCGGTCAGTTTGTCCGTGCCCCCGGCCACCAGGAACGCGTCGCCGTCGCGGTAGAACGCCAGCTCGGCGTCGAACAGCTCCAGCGTCGGGTCGGGCCCGCCGGCCAGGGCCAGCGCCCGCCCCACCAGGGTCGCGGCGGTGTCCAGCGCGTGCAGCTCGTTCGCCCGCCGGGCCGCGCGGTGCAGGGCGGCCCGCGCCGCCGGGGCGTACGGGGCGGTGTCCAGGCCGACGGTGCGGGCGATCTCGTGCGCCGCCCAGCGGTGGTTGGCCAGCACCTCGACGAGGTCGTGCTGCCGGCCGTCGGTGATCTGCTCCAACCAGTCGGCGGTGCGCTGGTGGCGCAGCACCCGCTCGGCCCGGGGGAGCCGCTGGTAGCAGACGTCCCGGACCAGGATGTGCCGGAACCGGTACTCGGGCTGGCCGGGCATCGTCGAGGTGGGCTGCTCGTACACCAGGTCGCGGCGTTGCAGCCGGTCCAGCGCCCGCTCGACCCACTCCACCGGCCGGCCCAGCGCGGTGGCCACCGGCCCCGGCCAGAACTGCACGCCGACCACCGCGGCGGCCTGGAGCACGGCCCGGTCGGACGGGTCGAGCAGGTCGAGCCGGTTGGCGATGACCGCCTGCACGGTGCGTGGCATCCCCGGGGAGCCGGCCGGGTCGAGCCGGACGTCCGGCCGGGCCGCGTCGAGCAGCCCGCCGTCGAGCAGCATCCGGGCGTACTCCTGGGCGTAGAGCGGGTTGCCGTCGGCGAACTCGATCAGCGGTCCCCGGGACTCCGGCGACAGCGCGGCCTGCCCGAGCAGCAGCGAGTAGAGGGTGTCGATGTCCGCGTCGTGCATCGGCGGCACCGAGATCGACATCGCCCCGCTGATCGTCCCGGTCCAGGCCGGGTGGCGCTCCCGCAGCTCCGGCCGGGCGGTGGCCACCACCAGCAACGGCACGCCGCGCGCCGCCGCGCCGAGCTGCTCGACGAAGGCGAGCATGGCCTGGTCGGCCCAGTGCATGTCCTCGAAGACCAGCACCGTCGGGCCGGCGGCGGCCAGGGTGAGCAGGAACCGCCGCCAGGACGCCTCGGTCTCGCCCGGGGTGAGCCGCTCGCCGGGCAGGCCGATCAGCGGGCCGAGCTGGCCGGCCAGCCGGACGCCGTGCCGGTCGGCCAGCCCGCCCAGGCGGTGCTGTAGCAGGTCGCCGAGGGCCGCCGGGTCGTCGACGTCCGACACGCCGACCCACCCCTTGACGATGTCGGCGAGGGCGGCGTACGTGACGTTCTCGCCGAACGGCGGGCACTGCCCGACCAACCAGGTGACCGGCGGTCCGGGCAGGCTGGCGGCGGTCCGGGCCAACTCGCGCAGCAGCCGGCTCTTGCCCACCCCGGCCGGACCGAAGACGGTGACCAGCTGCGAGGTGCGCTCGGTGATCGTCCGGTGCAGGGCGTTGACCAGCAGGCCGCGCTCGTGTTCCCGGTTGACCATCGGCGTCTGCTCGGCGCTGCTCAGGTCCCGCTGGGGCAGCGCGCGGACGGCCAGCCAGATCCGGCTGACCGCGGAGCGGCCCCGCAGCGTCACCGGGGGCTGGACGGCGTACTCCATGTCGTGCCGGGTGGCCGCCCAGGTGCTCTCGTCCACCACCACGCCGCCGGAGGGGGCGAGGGACTGCAACCGGGAGGCCGTGTTCACCACGTCCCCCGTGACGAAGCCCTGCCCGCCGTCGCGGGCGGCGGAGAGGTCGACCAGCGCCTCGCCGGTGGCGATGCCGACCCGGAACCCGAGCGGCGGATGCGGGCCGGTGGGCTGGCGGGCCAGGTTCCGTTGCAGCTCCAGCCCCGCGCGGACGCAGCGCAACGCGTCGTTGTCGGTGGCCACCGGCGCCCCGAACAGCGCCATCACCGCGTCGCCGATGTACTTCTCGACCACCCCGCCGTACTGGTGCACCAGCCGGCGCACGGTGGCGAAGTAGCCCTGCTGGAGGCCGCGGGCCTGCTCCGGGTCGGCCCGCTCGGCGTACGTCGTGAAGTCGACGATGTCGATGAACAGGACGCTGACCTGGCGGCGGTCCTCCTGCACCGCCACCGGCCGGTCGTGCAGCGGCTGGCCGCAGCTCGTGCAGAAGTTGGCCTCGGCACCGTTGGGGTGCCCGCAGCGGGCGCAGCTACGGCTCAGCGCCTGCCCGCACCCGCCGCAGAAGCGGTCGTCGGGACCGGCTTCCCGTGAGCAGTGTCCACACTTCAGGTCGATGGTCGGCTCCGTAGCGCGAGGTGGCCCCAGTATCACGCCCCCGCCGCTGAGTCGGCTACCCGATATGCGGGCGGACGATGCGGCTGATCGGGTCAGACTAACCTTCCACTCAGGAGATACACCGTCAGGAGAGTGCCGTGCACGTACGACTGTCCGCCCCGTGGATGGATGCGCGCGGGACCATGTGGGCCCCGGGCGACACGGTCGAGGTCGACGCCGTCACTCTCGCCTCACTGGAGGAGCAGGGCATGGTAGAAACGCCGGACGGCCAGGGCGCTGGTCCCGAGAGCACCACGAACACCACGTCGACGCCGACGCCGACGCCCAAGCCGACCGATCCGACAAAGATCGGTCCCGGCCCGGGCGCACCGCCCGCGGACGAGCCGGGCAAGTGAACAACGGGACAAGTCGATAACCGGTGAGAGGGCCGGCGGGCCTCGCCCGCCGGCCCTCTCACCGTCCGGGGGCGGGGTGGCTCAGCGGTCGCTCATGCCGGCCCGGCGGCGCAGCGCCGCCACGTCGGTGACCACGATCCGGCGACCCTCGGTACGCAGCCAACCGCGGCTGGCGAAGGAACCGATCGCCTGGTTGACGCTCTGCCGGGAGCCACCGGCCATCTCCGCGAGCTGGCTCTGGTTCAGCTCGATCGTGATCATCGGGGCCTGGCTCTCGCCGGCCAGCCGGACCAGCGTCTTGGCGACCCGACCGGGCAGGTCCAGGAAGACGTGGTCGGCGTTCTGCTCGGTCAGCCGGCGGATGAGCCCGCCGAGCGAGCGCATCACCACGTCGAGGATGCGCGGGTTGGAGTGCACCAGCTCCATGAAGGCGGAGCGGGACAGCGCGAGCGCCGAGCAGTCCTCGATGGCCTCCGCCGACGCCGAGCGGGTGGAGGCGTCGAGCAGGGAGACCTCGCCGAGCACCTCCGGGGGGCGGATCACCGACAGCACGGCCCGTTCGCCGGTCGGCGCGGTGCGGAACACGGCCACCGCGCCCCGGCGCAGCACGATCAGCGACTCGCCCGGGTCGTTCTCGACGAAGAGCAGTTGGCCCTTGCGGTACGTCCGCGGCACCGCCGCCGCGATCACCCGCTGGCGCACCTCCGGTTCGAGGCCGGCGAACATGTCGACCCCCGTGAGGGCGTCACCCGGCTCCGGCAGGCGCATCTCCACGGCCCAACCCCTCCCCGGTCAAGGACCACAACTCGCAGCCGGGTGAACCTGACAGTCCCCGGTACGAGGTTCTGAACCGGTTCGACGTCCGGTAGCGGTACACATCAGATCATGACGGTCCAGTCGCTTGCTGTACACCCCTGGAAACACTTCCGTGACACTCCCGAGCTGCGGCGAAGGGCGGCGGGGCGGGCCCCGGCCGACGGCGGGTGGCGCGGGTGGGCCAGGATGGGGACGATGGTCTACCGCTATTTCTACGACTGCGAGTTCATCGAGGACGGGCGCACCGTCGACCTGGTGTCGATCGGCGTCGTCGACGAGAACGGGCGCGAGTTCTACGCCGTCTCCACCGAGTTCGACGACTCCCGGGCCGTGCCCTGGGTGCGCCGCAACGTGCTGGACAAGCTCCCCTCGCCGGCCGACCGGGCCTGGCGGTCGCGGGAGCGGATCCGCGACGAGCTCTACGAGTTCCTCGTCGAGCCGGTCCGGGACCGGCCGGGCGAGCAGTTGGAGCTGTGGGCCTGGTACGCCGCGTACGACCACGTGGTGCTGGCCCAGCTCTGGGGGGCGATGCCGGCGCTGCCCCGGGAGATCCCCCGGTTCACCAAGGATCTGCGGCAGCTCTGGGACGACCGGGGGCGACCGCCGTTGCCGAACGCCGACGCCGCCCGGCACGACGCGCTGGTCGACGCCCGGCACAACCTCGCCCGCTGGCGCGCGATGACCGCCCGCTGACGTTCGTCGGCTCCCTCGGGTTTGGTCGGGTCCGTCCCGGGCACCGGGTCGACGTCCGGTCGATCGAGGGAGGTACCGCCATGAGCAGTGAGCCGACCAGCGCCACCGACGCCCGGCACCGGGTCACCGAGCTGATCCGTGAGGCGCGGATCTGCATGCTGACCACCATCGGCCTGGACGGGCGGCTGGTCAGCCGGCCGATGGGGCTACAGGCGGCAGAGTTCGACGGCGACCTGTGGTTCTTCGCCCACGCCGACTCGGCGAAGGTCCGCCAGCTCCGGGTCAACCCGGAGGTCAACGTCGGGTTCTCCGACCGGCGCAACGACGCCTGGGTCTCGCTGTCCGGCACCGCGCAGGAGGAGTACGACCGGGCCCGCGCCGAGCAGGTGTGGAACCCGTTGCTGAAAACCTGGTTCCCGGACGGGCTGGACACCCCCGGGCTGACGCTGATCAGGGTGCACGTCAGTTCCACGGAGTACTGGGACTCGGCGAGCAGCACCGTGGTCAACCTGCTCGGCTTCGCCAGGGCGGCGGGCACCGGCAAGCCGCCGAGGGCGGGGGGTGGCCAGGAGACGACCTGCTGAGCTGTGGGCGGCTGCCCGGGGCGCGCGGCCGGCGCGCAGGTACGACGGCTACAGTTCGCACTGACGGCCCGCCCCGGGCCGGCAATGGCGCCGATGGTCTGATCTGACACATATCCTGGGGCAAATCGGGCTTCACCTGATGCTCCAGGAGGATGAGCAGATCATGCGTATCGGCGTGCTCACCGGCGGCGGCGACTGCCCGGGTCTCAACGCGGTAATCCGGGCGGTGGTCCGCAAGGGCGTCGCCAGCTACGGTCACGAGTTCGTGGGCTTCAAGGACGGCTGGAAGGGTCCGCTGGAGGGCCTGTCCAAGCCCCTGGGCATCGCCGAGGTGCGGGGCATCCTGCCGCGCGGCGGCACCATCCTCGGCTCGTCCCGCACCAACCCGTTCAAGATCGAGAACGGCGTCGAGCGGATCAAGGAGAACCTCGCCGCGCAGGGCGTGGACGCGCTGATCGCGATCGGCGGCGAGGACACCCTCGGCGTCGCCACCAAGCTGCACGAGCTGGGCGTCAACGTCGTCGGCGTGCCGAAGACGATCGACAACGACCTCGGCGCGACCGACTACACCTTCGGCTTCGACACCGCCGTCAACATCGCCATGGAGGCGATCGACCGGCTGCACACCACGGCGGAGAGCCACCACCGCACCCTGGTCGTCGAGGTGATGGGCCGGCACGCCGGCTGGATCGCCCTGCACGCCGGCCTGGCCGGCGGCGCCAACGTCATCCTGCTGCCCGAGCGGCAGTTCGACGTCGAGCAGGTCGCCGGGTACGTCGAGAAGCGCTTCCAGCACCAGTACGCCCCGATCGTCGTGGTCGCCGAGGGCGCCCAGCCGCTCGACGGCCAGATGGTGCTGCACAACCAGGAGCTCGACTCGTTCGGCCACGTCCGCCTCGGCGGCATCGGCCAGTGGCTCGCCGAGCAGCTGGAGGCCAAGACCGGCAAGGAGGCCCGCACCGTCGTGCTGGGCCACATCCAGCGCGGTGGCACCCCGACCGCCTTCGACCGGGTGCTCGCCACCCGGCTCGGCCTCCAGGCGATCGACGCGGTGCACGAGGGCGACTGGGGCAAGATGGTCGCCATGCAGAGCACGGACATCGTCCGGGTGCCGCTGGCCGAGGCCACCCGCGAGCTGAAGACCGTGCCGCTGGAGCGGTACAACGAGGCCGAGGTCTTCTTCGGTAGCTGACGCCCACGCGGCGCGTGCGGCACCCCCTGCGGGTCGCCGCACGCGCCGCCGGGTGCCCCGCCGCGCCGGTCCAGGGCGTCCGCGGCGGGCGGCTACGCCCGGGGGGCGACACACCCTGGGACGACGCGAGGCGGGTAAGGGGGTACGGCCATGGCGGCGGGGAGACACATCGTTGCGGTGATCGGGGCCGGCAAGATCGGCGAGCTGATGCTCTCCGGGCTGCTGCGGTCCGGGTGGCCGGTGGAGCGGCTGCTCGCCACGGCGCGCCGGCCGAGCCGGGCCGAGGAGCTGACCGCCCGCTACGGCGTCCGGGTGGTCGACAACCTGACCGCGGTCGACGAGGCGGCGGTGCTGGCCGTCTCCGTGAAGCCGCAGGACGCCGCCGCCCTGCTCGACGAGATCGGGCCGAAGGTGCCGGCCGGCAAGCTGGTGATCTCGCTCTGCGCCGGCCTGCCCACCACCTTCTTCACCCGGCGGCTGCCCGAGGGCACCCCGGTGGTGCGGGTGATGACCAACACCCCGGCCCTGGTGGACGAGGCGATGAGTGCGATCTCGGCCGGCGCGCACGCCACCGGCGAGCACCTGGCCCTGGCCGAGGAGATGTTCTCCCCGCTCGGCGCGACCGTCCGGGTCCCCGAGTCCCAGCAGGACGCCGTGACCGCCCTTTCCGGCTCCGGGCCGGCGTACTTCTACCTGCTGGTCGAGGCGATGGTCGACGCCGGCATCCTGCTCGGCCTGCCCCGGCAGGTCGCCCACGAGCTGATCGTGCAGACCGCGATCGGCTCGGCGGTCATGCTGCGCGACTCCGGCGAGCACCCGGTCAAGCTGCGCGAGGCGGTCACCTCGCCCGCCGGCACCACCATCGCCGCCATCCGGGAGCTGGAGAACCACGGCGTCCGGGCGGCCATGCTCGCCGCGCTGGAGGCCGCCCGCGACCGGGCCCGGGAACTGGCCGCCCAGTCCGAGTAGCGCACCCGTCCCCGCCACGGTCCCGCCGGCGGACCGGCGGGACGCGTCACCCACCGCCGTGCCCCATACTGGCGCGGTGTTCACACTCGCCCAGGCGCGGTTCCTGGTGGCCACCCTGCGTCCCCGCATCGACGAGCTGATCCGGATCCGGGCCGACCTGGCCGAGCTACGCGCCGATCTCGCCGACGGGGGCCTGAGCCCGCTCGGCGGCCTGGCCGAGGTCAAGGCCCTGGAGGCCCGGCTGCACGGCGTCGTGGACGAGCTGCACGAGCACGACATCCAGGTCAAGGGCATCGCCCCGGTGCTGCTGGACTTCCCCGGCGAGCAGGCCGGCCGCCCGGTGCTGTGGTGCTGGCTGGAGGGCGACTCCGACGTGCGCTGGTACCACCGCGTCGAGTGCGGATTCGCCGGCCGCCGCCCGGTGTGAAACGGCGCCCTCCCGACGCCTGACCCCGACCGTGGCGGGAGGCCGGGCCGGGCCGGCGGCCAGGTGCGGCGCCGGTCGTGGCGGCGAGGGCGCGGGAGACTGAGCCCTGGGAACTGCCGACGCGCCGAGGGGCACCGGGGGTACGGTCCCAACATGATCATCGTGCGTCGAGCGGCCGTCGGGGACGCCTCCGAGATCGTCCGGCTGCGTGGCGTCATGCTGGCGGCGATGGCCGGGGCACCGCCCGCGCCCGGCCCCTGGCAGGAGGCGGCCCGGGAGACGCTGCGCGACCGGCTGGCCGAGCCGCAGGGCGCGATGGGCGTCTTCGTCGTCGACAAGCCGGATGGGCCAGGGGAGCTGGCCGCCGTCGCGGTGGGCACGATCGAGCGCCGGCTCGGCGGCCCGGACAACCCTGGCGGCCTGACCGGGTACGTCTTCAACGTCGTCACCGACCACGGCTACCGGCGGCGCGGGTACTCGCGGGCCTGCCTGGAGGCGCTGCTCGACTGGTACCGGAAGCGCGGCGTGGGCAAGATCGACCTGCGGGCGACGGCGGACGGTGAGCCGCTCTACCGGTCGCTGGGGTTCGTTCCCACCTCCGGCCGGACGCTGCGCCTGAGCCTGCCGCCGGCCGACTGACGGGCTCAGCGGCCGGTCCGAAGGTGACGCCTCAGCGGTTCGCTCACCAGGTGCCACGGGTGCTCCCCGGCCTCCGTCCCCGGCCGGAGGGCCGAGGTTTCCGTGAACTCCACGCCGGCCCCGGCGAGCAGCCGGACGTGTCCGGCGTACGACGGGTGCGCCGTCAGGCTCCCCTTGGCGTACGGGGAGACGAGGATCGGCAGACCCGACATGAGTAGCTCGTTGAGGATGCCGAGGGCGACGCTGTCGTTGATGCCGAGCGCCCACTTGTTGACGGTGTTGAAGGTCGCGGGGGCCACCAGGACGGCGTCGGCCTCGGGGTGCACGGCGGGATCTCCGGGCGACCGGGGCGTCCAGCGAACGGGGTGACCGGTCCGCTCGGCCAGGGCCTCCCGGTCGACCCAGGTGGCGGCCGTCGGCGTGGCGATCACGCACACCGTCCAACCGTCCCGCATCAGCAGCTCGACCAACCCGCCGATCCGCTGCGCCGGGGGAGCGGCGCACACCACCAGGTACAGGACCGGACGACCGGTCACGAGACCCGCTCACCCACACTGCGCTTCGCAGATCGGGTTGAGCCCGGAGAAGGAAGCCCGGATGTTGGCTGCTTGGCATGGTTTAGCTGAGCGGTGTTGCTGAGTACCAGAAAGGCGACGTGACGCACCGCATGGTGTTCCGGTATGGGGTCATTGGGGCTCACCCGCTGAACGTCGTTCACCTGCTGCCTCGCTGATCATTCGTCATCGGCCCTGCTGTGCAGTTCGTCGAAGATGTCGAGGCGAGGGCTTGCGGCACGGGGGCGACCGGTCACCTCTTCGAGGTACGCCCCGGCGAGCCGCTCTGGTTGGGCCCGCCGGCCGAGACCGGGCTGACCCTCCACCCGCGACCCCGCCGGGACCTGCTCCTGGTCGCCGGGGGCACCGGCCTCGCGCCGCTGCGCGCCCTCGTCGAGCAGGTCGCCGCCGCTCCGGACGGCCGCCGGGTCACCCTCGTCGTCGGGGCGCGCACCTTCGCCGACCTGTACGACGCGATCAGCCTGGACCGGCTCCAGCGCGCGTACGACTGGCTGACCCTCGTCCCGGCGTTCTCGCACGACGTCCTCGCCGGGCCGGCGGAGCGGGGCGACGCGCTCACCCTGGCCCTGGACCACCATGAGCCCGGGCAGGAGGTGTACGTGTGTGGGCCGCCGGCCATGCTCGCCGGCGCGCGGCTGCGGCTGCTGGCGGCGGGGATCCCCGCCGAGCGCGTCCACCTCCCCTCGGACGTGCGGTCGCCAGGGTGACCGGTGACCGGGCCGCTGCTGACCAGGGACGCCTGCCGCCGGGGCGGTGAGCAGGGGCCCCGGTCAGGCTCAGGCGTCGGCGTAGCGGCGGGCGGCGAGGGCGGCGCGCAGTCTCTCCGCGTCCACCCGGGCGGGGACGTCGAAGTCGCCCGCCGGGTCGGCCGCGTAGAACGCCGCGTACGCGGTGGTGTCCCGCTGGAAGCGCCAGCCCTCGGCGAGCGGCCCGACGTCTGCCGCGTCGTACCCGAGGGTGTCGAGGAACGCGGTGACGGCGGCCTTCGCCGCGGCGTCGTCGCCGGCGATCGGCAGGGCGCTGCGGTCGGCGGCGCCGGTCGGGCGGGCCAGGGCGAGCAGGGGCTTGAAGTAGATGTTGTTGAGGCCCTTGACCACGGTGGACTCCGGCAGGTGCCGCTGGAGCAGATCACTGGTGGTGGACTCGTCGTCCAACTCGGGGAGCCGCAGCGGGATGGTGACCACGACCAGGTCGCCGGCCGAACCCGGGCGGCCCGAGGGAAATTCCCGACCGATCCACTGGGTTATTTGGCGTCCTGCGACTCCGGCTCGGGCGTCCGGTGACTTCGGGCGCTTGTGGACCGAACCACCCCTATCCACCCCTGTAGGGGATCGGTGATCTTCCATTAGGACTGGATTCAGTGATATCTATCTTTCACTACCACTTCCCACCCCCAGGAGTGCGACGTGCGGAGATCCCGTCTCGTTACCTTCGCCGTGAGTGTCGCGGCGACCCTCGGCGCCACGCTCACGCTGGCCGTCCCCGCCCAGGCCTCGGCCAGCGACCGCTACGTCGCCCTCGGCGACTCGTACGCCTCCGGCGTCGGCGCCGACAGCTACACCGCCGAGAGTGGCGCGTGCAAGCGCAGCACAAACGCGTACTCGGCGCTCTACAACACCAACATCAAGCCCGCGTCGTACAAGTCGGTCGCCTGTTCCGGAGCGATCACCACGGACGTGATCAACAACCAGCTCTCCGCGCTGTCGTCGACCACCACGCTGGTCAGCATCACCATCGGCGGCAACGACGTCGGCTTCACCACGATCATGTCCACCTGCGTGCTCCAGGGCGAGAGCCAGTGCGTGGCCGCCGTGCAGGCCGCCGAGACCAAGGCGCGCACCGAGCTGCCCGGCAAGCTGGCCAACGTCTACAACGGCATCAAGGCCAAGGCGCCGTCGGCCCGGGTCGTGGTCGTCGGATACCCGGTCTTCTACCAGCTCGGCACGACCTGCGTCGGCCTCACCGCGACCTCCCGGACGAAGATCAACGAGGGCATCAACCTCGTGGACGACATCATCCGCACCGCCGCCACCTCGGCCGGCTTCAAGTTCGCCGACGTGCGGTCGGCCTTCGTCGGCCACCAGCTGTGCAGCTACGGCGAGAAGTGGATGCACGCCCTGAACTTCCTCAACCTCGGCATCTCGTACCACCCGACGGCGGCCGGTCAGGCCGGCGGCTACTACCCGGTGTTCCGCGCCGCGGCGGGCTGACCGGGCCGGCCCCGCGCCGGTGACCTTCGAGGCCGCGCGCCCACCTCGGGTGGGAGCGCGGCCTCGCGTGTGTTCCGGGCGCCTACCCGGTCGTCACGCCGGCAGCACCTTCTCGACCGCCGCGCGCAGGTTCGGGGAGTCCGGCGCGACGGTCGGGGCGAACCGGCCCGCCACCGTGCCGTCCGGCGCCACCAGGAACTTCTCGAAATTCCACCGTACGTCGCCGGTGTGCCCGTCCGGGTCCGGCGTGGACACGAGCTGCGCGTAGAGCGGGTGCCGGCCCGGGCCGTTGACGTCCACCTTCTCCGTCAGGGGGAAGGTCACCCCGTAGTTGACCTGGCAGAACTCGTCGATCTCGGCGGCGGTGCCCGGCTCCTGGCCGGCGAACTGGTTGCACGGCACGCCGAGCACCACCAGGCCCCGGTCGGCGTAGGTCTCGTGCAGGGCCTGGAGGCCGGCGTACTGCGGGGTGAGGCCACAGCGGGACGCCACGTTCACCACCAGCAGCGCCCGGCCCCGGTGGCGGGCGAGGTCGGCCGGGCCACCGGCCAGCGCGTCGATCTGGGTGTCGAAGACGGTCATCCGCCGAGGCTACCGACCGGCGGCGACGGCCGGGCGGATCCCCGTTTCCCGAGGATCGACGCATGTGCATCTTGACGAAGTGATGACGCCGTGAGTAGCGTCTCACCATCCTTTTGGAAAGTTTCCTAACTGTTTGGGGAGACGCCACATGAAGAGATCGCTCCGCCGGGCCCTCTGGGCCGGCGCCGTGGTCGCGATGACCGTCGCGGCGGTCCCGATGACCTCGGCGTTCGGCGCCGGAAGTGTGACCGCCACGTTCGCCAAGGCGCAGGACTGGGGGACCGGTCACGAGGCCCGGGTGACCGTTGCCAACGGCTCCGCCGCCAGCGTGGACACCTGGCGCATCGAGTTCGACCTGCCGGCCGGCACCACCATCAGCAGCTCCTGGGACGCCGACGTCACCAGCAGCGGCAACCACTACGTCGCGGTGAAGAAGAGCTGGGCCGGCCCGCTCCCCGCCGGGGCGAGCTTCAGCTGGGGCTACAACGGCACCGGGGCGTACAAGGCGCCGCTGAACTGCACCGTCAACGGCGCGCCGTGCGGCGGCGGCACCACCCCGACCACCAGCGCCCCGCCGCCGACCACGACCCCGCCGACCACCACCCCGCCGACCACCGCGCCCCCCACGACCCCGCCGCCGACCACCCCGCCGCCCGGCGGGGGCAAGAAGGTCGTCGGCTACTTCGCCGAGTGGGGCGTCTACGGCCGTAACTACCACGTCAAGAACATCCACACCAGCGGGTCCGCCGCGAAGCTGACCCACATCCTGTACGCCTTCGGCAACACCACCGGCGGTCGTTGCAGCATCGGCGACAGCTACGCCGACTACGAGAAGGCGTACACCGCCGCGGACAGCGTCGACGGCGTCGCCGACACCTGGGACCAGCCGCTGCGCGGCAGCTTCAACCAGCTCCGCAAGCTGAAGAAGATGTACCCGCACCTCAAGGTCATCTACTCCGTCGGCGGCTGGACCTGGTCGGGCGGCTTCACCCAGGCCGCGCAGAACCCGACCGCGTTCGCCGAGAGCTGCTACAACATGGTCGAGGACCCGCGCTGGGCGGACGTCTTCGACGGCATCGACGTCGACTGGGAGTACCCGAACGCCTGCGGCCTCACCTGTGACACCAGCGGCCCGAACGCCTTCAAGAACGTGGTCAGCGCGCTGCGGACCAAGTTCGGCTCCTCGGCGCTGGTCACCGCGGCCATCACCGCCGACGGCAGCACCGGTGGCAAGATCGACGCCACCGACTACGCCGGTGCCGCGCCGAACCTCAACTGGCTGATGCCGATGACGTACGACTTCTTCGGCGCCTGGGCGGCGCAGGGCCCCACCGCCCCGCACTCCCCGCTCACCTCGTACGCCGGCATCCCGCAGCAGGGCTTCTGGAGCGACGCGGCGATCCAGAAGCTCAAGAGCAAGGGCATCCCGTCCGACAAGCTGCTGCTCGGCATCGGCTTCTACGGCCGGGGCTGGACCGGGGTCACCCAGGCCGCCCCGGGCGGCACCGCCACCGGCGCGGCCCCGGGCACCTACGAGGCCGGCATCGAGGACTACAAGGTCCTCAAGAACACCTGCCCGGCCACCGGCACCGTCGCCGGCACCGCGTACGCCAAGTGCGGCAGCAACTGGTGGAGCTACGACACCCCGTCCACCATCGGCGGCAAGATGACGTACGCGAAGAACCAGGGCCTCGGTGGCGCGTTCTTCTGGGAGCTCTCCGGCGACACGACCAACGGTGAGCTGATCGGCGCCATCAAGGGCGGTCTCGGCTGAGCCGAAGGCCGACGCAACACCCACCCGGCGGGGAGGGACCGCGCACCGGTCCCTCCCCGCCCGCTCGTGGCGCCTGGCCCTCGTCGCCGCCTCCCGCGCGGCAGGCCCGCGCCGGCGCCCCAGCCCGCCTTCGCCCCCACCCGGCCCGGTGCCCCATCCGCCCCCCGCCCCCACCCGGCCCGCCGGCCCCCGTGGCGCACCGGGTGCGCGGCGGGTCCGGGGCGGTGTGTCAGACTCGCGCATCGGCACCTGCCCGTGCCGGGTCGAGGGGAGGGACGGATGGCTGTGGCTCATTCCAGGGCGGCGCTCGTCGCGGCGCTCGCGCTCCTGCCGTTCACCCTGCTCGGCTGCGGGCTCGGCGGTGCCGACGAGAAGGCGGCGGAGCAGCCCGGCCGGGCGCCCGCCGAGGAGGCGGCCACCAAGGCCCGCGAGCGGGTGCAGGCGTACCTCGACGCGATGATCGCCAAGGACGTCGCAGCCGGACGCAGTCAGCTCTGCGCCCCCGCCCAGGGGAGCTTCGACTCCGCCGCCACCGGCCCGAACGGCGACTTCGCCGACCACTTCACCGTGACGGAGGCGGCCATCACCGACGTCCGCCCGGGCGCGGCCGGGCAGGAGGTCAGCACGTCGGTCACCGTCACCGTCGGCACCCGCGAGGCCACCCGGCCGCTGCTGTTCACCGTCACCCGCAGCGGCGCCGACTGGTGCGTCGCGGGGGAGGCGCCGGGCGGCCACACCCCCGGGCCGTCGGTCACCCCCTGACGCCGACCCCCACGGGCCGGGACCTCCCAACTGCCGGAACCGTCACCCTCGCCGCCGGGGCCCTCCGGCGGTCGCCGTACGCTTTCTGTCATGCGCCATGAGTGGCATCAGCTGAGCCATCCCGAGGTGGGCAGCCCCGGCCTACAGACCAGCCGTCCGACCGTCGACTCCGCCGAGGACGCCGCCCTCGGCCTGGACCGCTGGCGGGACCTGCCCCGGGCGCAGATCCCGCCGTGGCCGGACCCGGCGGCGGTCGCCGAGGTCTGCAAGGTGCTCGACACCGTGCCGTCGGTCGTCGCGCCCTACGAGGTCGACCAGCTCCGGCAGCGCCTCGCGCTGGTCTGCGAGGGCAAGGCGTTCCTGCTCCAGGGCGGCGACTGCGCGGAGACCTTCGTCGACAACACCGAGAGTCACCTGCTGGCCAACGCCCGCACCCTGCTCCAGATGGCGATCGTGCTCACCTACGGCGCTTCCCTGCCGGTGATCAAGGTCGCCCGGGTCGCCGGGCAGTACACCAAGCCCCGGTCGCTGCCGACCGACGCGCGGGGCCTGCCGGCCTACCGCGGCGACCTGATCAACTCGCTGGAGGCCACGCCGGAGGCGCGGGTCGCCGACCCGCAGCGCATGATCCGGGCGTACGCGAACTCGGCCGCCGCGATGAACATGCTCCGGGCGTACCTGGCCGGTGGGCTGGCCGACCTGCACGCGGTGCACGACTGGAACAAGGGCTTCGTCAAGAGCTCCCCGGCCGGCGAGCGCTACGAGGCGATCGCCCGGGAGATCGACCGGGCGCTGGCCTTCATCAACGCCTGCGGGATGACCGAGGACGACGCGCTGCGCACCGTCACCCTCTACTGCTCCCATGAGGCCCTCGCGCTGGAGTACGACCGGGCGCTCACCCGGGTCTCCGGCAGCCGCGCGTACGGCCTGTCCGGGCACTTCCTCTGGATCGGCGAGCGCACCCGGCAGATCGACGGCGCGCACATCGACTACATCTCCCGCATCGCCAACCCGATCGGCGTGAAGCTCGGCCCGACCACCACCCCGGACGAGGCGATCGAGCTCTGCGAGAAGCTCAACCCGGAGAACATCCCCGGCCGGCTGACCCTGATCAGCCGGATGGGCAACCACCGGGTCCGCGACACCCTGCCGCCGATCGTGGCGAAGGTCACCGCCGCCGGCGCGAAGGTCGTCTGGCAGTGCGACCCGATGCACGGCAACACCCACGAGTCGTCCAACGGCTACAAGACCCGGCACTTCGACCGGATCGTCGACGAGGTGCTCGGCTACTTCGAGGTGCACCGGGGCCTGGAGACCCACCCGGGCGGCCTGCACGTCGAGCTGACCGGCGAGGACGTCACCGAGTGCCTCGGCGGTGCCCAGGGCATCGAGGACCTCGACCTGCCCGACCGGTACGAGACAGCCTGCGACCCGCGGCTGAACACCCAGCAGTCGCTGGAGCTGGCTTTCCTGGTGGCGGAGATGCTCCGTGGCTGACGCGAGGAGTGAGCTTGCGAGCCCCGCAGTCGGCGGCCGAAGGGACGACTGTGGCTGACGCGAGGAGTGAGCTTGCGAGCCCCGCAGTCGGCGGCCGAAGGGACAACCGTGGCTGACCCACTCATCGACCTGCGGTCGGACACCGTGACCCGGCCTACCGCCGGGATGCGGGAGGCGATGGCCACCGCCGAGGTCGGCGACGACGTCTACGGCGAGGACCCGACGGTCAACGCCCTGGAGGCCGAGGTCGCCGCCCTGTTCGGGCACGAGGCGGCGCTGTTCGCCCCGACCGGGTCGATGGCCAACCAGATCGCCCTGCAACTGGTGGTGCCGCCCGGCGACGAGCTGCTCTGCGACGCCGACGCGCACATCGTCACGTACGAGATCGGCGCGGCGGCGGCGTACGGCGGGATCTCGTCGCGGACGTGGCCGGCGGTCGGCGCGGACGTCGACCCCGACCTGGTCGCCGGCATGGTCCGGCCGGACGGCTACTTCGCGGTGCCGACCCGGGCGATCGCCGTGGAGCAGACCCACAACCGGGGCGGCGGCGGGGTGATCCCGCTGGCCACCCTGCGCGAGCTGCGCCGGGTCGCCGACGCCAACGGGCTGGCCCTGCACTGCGACGGCGCCCGGATCTGGCACGCCCACGTCGCCGACGGCGTGCCGCTGGCCGCCTACGGCGCCCTGTTCGACACCATGTCGGTCTGCCTGTCCAAGGGCCTCGGCGCGCCGGTCGGCTCGCTCGTCGTCGGCAGCGCGGAGAAGATCGAGCGGGCCCGGTTCGTCCGCAAGCGGATGGGCGGCGGGATGCGCCAGGCCGGCGTGCTCGCCGCTGCCGGCAGGTACGCCCTGGCGCACCACGTCGAGCGGCTCGCCGACGACCACGCGAAGGCTGCCCGGCTGGCCGAGGCGGTCGCCCCGTTCGGGGTGCTCGCCTCGGCGGTGCGGACGAACATCGTCCCGCTGGACCTGACGAAGTCCCCGCTCGACGCACGGGGCCTGGCCGCCGCCGCCCGCGCCGAGGGCGTACTGATCTCGGTCCTCGGCCCGCGTTCCGCCCGCCTGGTCACCCACCTGGACGTCGACGACACCGCCATCACCCAAGCCACCCAAACCCTGACAAAGATCCTCCGCCCCTAACCCCCACCCCACCCCCACCGGCCATCGCAAACTTGCATGCCGGCACCGCCCACGGCCCAGGCGACGTCCGCCGGGCGTACGAGGCGATGGCTAACGTGTGGTCGGCATATGGCTACCAGGACGCCCCCATCGAGGTACTGCGAATGCTCGTCAACGCAACCGAGATCGGCTACATGGCCGCGCTCAACGACATCCGGGGCGGGGACCTCGACGGCGACATCCTCCAATGGCGCCCAGACCTGGCCGAGCAGTAGCCCATGATTCAGCTACCTCGCTGGCTCCGAGGCCAACCCCGGTTTCCCCTGACGATCGTCGGACACGGCCGCGCCCACCACGCGCACCTGCCCGCCAAACTCCCGGCAGCGATCCACAGGCTAACGGCTCGACGTCGGCCGCATCGAGGATTGCCGTCGTCCACCAGGACGGCGGCCTGATCTAACTACGTTCGGTGACCGCATGACGGAGGGATGCGCGCGGATCGCGGCTAGATCCGTTAGCAGGGCGGACGAGTTACGCGGCACCGGGATGTCGACGTCGTCGTCGAGGTGGTGCCGGCCGTATTGGTCAGGCGGGCTCCCCCAACCTCGATACGGTCGAGGCGGCTGCGACGGCCCCAGACGGGTGGTCCCCGGCGGGGCGAGGCTCCCCGTGCACGTGTGGGTCCAGTCCTCGCCGAGGCCGAGCACGTACGCGAACGACGTGTCGAGCGCCATGGTGTCCAACTGGGCGGTCGGTCCGTCGCTCGTGCCGGGCAACGCCGCGCCGGCCGGCGACGCCACCCAACTGACCTCGACGCCGCCGGGCAGCATGAACATCCGCGAATGTGCCAGATCCCACCGCCCAAACGCGACATCGATCGCCCCAGCCAGTTCGACGAGGGTGTGCCGGCGGCTTGCTGGGTGTAGGGGTGATGCCGTCATGGGCCGTCCGCCGCGTGCCGCGCACGCTCGGCGTGCAGGCCGGCCACCCTGCAGATGTCCCCGGACAACATGAGGTCGGGAACCTCGGCCTTGCCAACCTTTTACCGCCTGACCTCGTAGACCTCGGCGATCGTTCTGGGGATGCCGGTCTTCTGCACCGTCACGACAAATGTGCGGCCGCCACTGTTAGTGATCTTAATTGCGGCCTCATGAACGCGAATTCGTCAGCCGGTCGATGGCCTCTTGCCGTGTCATGTCGGCGCCTCGGCGGTAGGCCCTGTCGTATTCGGTACGGCCGAGCCGGTCCACGAGAGCCTCCACGAGCGAGCGTAGTTCGACGTCGCCGTGGTCGAAGGTGCCCCGGATGGCCTGGCTCAGGCCGAGCGCGCCGGCCGCGCCGGCCGGATCGCCTTCCAGAAGGAGCAGCCAGGCCAGGAGTTGGGCGGCTGATGAGGTGTCCATGCGCGCCTGCGCCGCTTGGACGGTGCGGAGCAGCAGCTCGCGTGCGCGTGCGGCGTTCCCGGCGGTGAGGAGGTTCGCCATCCTGGCGGGGACCAGCACGTTCTGCACCGTCTCGGCCGGAACGAGTAGCTCGCAGGCGAGCGTCTCCATCCGGTCGAGTTCATGATCGGCCCGTTCGACGTCGCCGGAGCGGCGGTACAGCTCGGCCAGGTTGCCGAGGACCTCGATCTCTAGCATGGGGTGACCGCGGTCCCAGGCCGCTCGTTCGGCGGTGTCGATGTCGTGCCGGGCGCCGGTCAGGTCGCCGCCGCGCATGCGTTCGGTGGCGAGGCCGAGCCGGGTGGAGACCTCGTCCTGCGAGCCGAGGTCGGTGGCGATCGCGATGCTGCGCTCGTAGGCGGCGATCGCCTCGTCATGGTCACCGCCGGTGGCGTGGATCTGCGCCATGCCGATCAGCATCTTCGCTGTCCACCATCGGTCGCCCACCTCCTCGAACGTGTGCAACGCCGCTGCCATCGCGGTCGCGTAGCCCTCCCGGTCGACCCGTTCGCGATATCGCATGGCTTCGACCACGAAGGTGCAGGCGATCGCCCAGTGGTCCGAGCTGCTCCGCACCTGGGCGATCTCTCGATCGACCAGCTCATCGAGCCCGAGTATCGCCGCCATCAACAGTGACATCGTCAGCAGCATCGGATAACGTCGCCGCGCGCCCGTGCGCGCGCAGTCGTCGATGAGCGCGCGCAGCCGCTCGGGGTCTGTGATCGGCCCTCTCTCGCTGGCCACCAGGTGGATCGCGGTGAACGCGGCCCGGGCGTCCGCGGGTAGCGCATCGCCGAACTCGAGAACTCTGGCCACGTAGGCGTCGGCCCGACTGTCGTAGCGAAGCATGACCCAGTACCAGTACAGCGGGCCGAGGGTCCGGGCCGCCGCCTCGGCGTCACCGCCGTCGATGGCCGTTTGCAGAGCGAACATCAGGTTGTCGTACTCGGCCTCGAACAGCCGCAGCGACTCCACCTGCTTGTCCGAGCGCAGCAGCGGCTCGTGTTCCTCGGCCAGGTCGGCGAAGTGCCGGATGAGCCTGTGCAGAACCTTTTTGTCTTCCCCCGCGAGTCGGAGTTTGTCCGCCGTGTGGGTTCGGATTGTTTCCAGCATTCGGTACCCGTCGCCGACCGGCTCCATCATGGACTTGTCGACCAGGGACTCGAGCACGTAAAGGACCTCGCCTGTAGGGAGCGTCTCATCCGAACAGACGGCCTCGACCGCGGCGATACCCGTTCTCGCGGGAAATATCGACATCCGGCGGGCCAGCGTCCGTTCTTGATCGGTGAGGAGATCCCAGCTCCACTCGATGACCGCATGCAGCGTCTGCTGCCGGGGCTGGGCGGCCCGGTTGCCGGTGCTGAGCAGCCGGAAACGGTCATCTAATCGCCGGGCGACCTGGTCAGCGCTCATGGTCCGCAGCCGCGCCGCGGCCAGCTCCAGGGCGAGCGGCAGTCCGTCGAGCCGACGCACGATATCCACGACTGGGGCTGTCGTCGTCGCGTCCAGTACGAAGCCGGGCCGTACGGCTGCCGCCCGATCGAGGAACAGCCGTACCGCGGCCGATCCGGAGGCGCGGACGGGATCCGCGTGTGCCGGGGGGAGATCGAGCGGACCCAGCCGGCACAGCGCCTCACCCATGACCTCAAGCGGCTCCCGGCTCGTGGCCAGGATGGTCAGGTCCGGCCGGCGCTCGAGCAGGTGCAGGGCGAACTCCGCCGCCGGTCCGGAGATCTGTTCGCAGTTGTCCAGCACCAGTACGCCTTCGCCGCCGGCGAGCAGATTGACCACTCGATCCAGGGGTGTACTGGAAGGCCGGCCGTCGGCGGTGTTGAGCGTGCCCAGAACCGCCTCGGGCAGCCCGTCCGGTGTGCTCACCCCGGCCAGGGGAACGAGCCAGACCCGGCCGCGGCGATGGGCGCGGTGCAGGCTCACCGCCTTCACGGCCAGCCGGGTCTTCCCCACACTCCCGGGCCCCACGACGGTGACCAGCCGAGAGCTCTCCAGCAACCCAGCCAGCAACCTCAGCTCGTCCGCCCGACCGACGAAGTTGGTCAGCTGGGCCGGCAGACGTCCGGGCGCCGCTTCCGGCGATGCCTGCCGGGGCTCGGGGATGTCGAGCTTCCCCCGCAACACAGCGAGGTGCGTCTTTCGCAGTTCCGCTGAGGGATCGATGCCCAGCTCCTCGGCGAGCGTGCCGCGGACCTCCTCGAACAGGACCAGCGCGTCGGACTGGCGGCCGGCCGCGGACAGGGCTCGCATCCGCAATCCGGCCAGCCGTTCGCGCAACGGGTGGCCAGCGGCCAGCGCCGCCATATCGGCCAGGATCTCGTCGTGGCGGCCCAGTTGCAGCTCCGCCTCGAACCGGTCTTCGGTGGCCGCGACGCGCAGCTCCTCCAGGCGCGCGCCAGCCGTACTGGCGAAGGGGGCATGGAGCACGTCGGCCAGCGCTTCTCCCCGCCACAGCGCCAGTGCCTCGCCCAGCAGCGAGGCCGCCCGCTGCGTGGCGCCTGCGGCGAGTTCGTGGTCGCCCCGCTTCGCCAGCTCCTCGAACCGGTGGGCGTCGACGTCCTCGGCGTGTACGTGCAGGCGGTACCCGCCGGCCGCCGTCTCCACGACCCCGGCCCCGCCCAGAGCCCTGCGCAGTCGATGCACCAGCGCATGCAACGCGTTGATGGTGCCCCCGGGCGGGTGCTCCCCCCACAGACCGTCAACGAGCGATTCGAGCGATACCACCTCCCCCGTGGCCAGTGCCAGCCGGGCCAGCAGCGCGCGAACCCTGGCGCCGCCGACGTCGATCGGCGCGCCGTCGTCGGCGTAGACCCGGACCGGCCCCAGCATTTCAATCCGCATGCCCACAAGGCTATGAGGGCCGGGCGCCGATGGGACACGGGCCACTGCGCGGCCAGCACGTGACAGTCCCTGATAGTGGCTCCGTGCCGTCTGTAAGAGCGTTATAAGAGGCCTGTCAGCGCCCGTGGACATCGTTGTGGGCGTACGGAAACGCGTGACCTTCCATCAACGGACACGCGACGGTTCCCTCCGAAAGGCATGGATATGACAGGCAATGCAGACAACGCGGGGCGCGAGAAGCTGCAGCGGGTGCTCGACTGGGCCGTGGCCGAGGCGGGCGTACCCGGCATCGTGGCCGAGGTTCGGGATGCGAACGGAAGCTGGTTCGCAACCGCCGGAGTAGCCAACATCCAGACCGGTACCCGGCGTCAGCCGGGGGAGCACGTGCACACCGGCAGCAGCGGCAAGGCCTTCACCGCCGCCGTGATGCTGACCCTCGAGGCCGAGGGCAGGCTCAGCCTCGACGACACGGTGGAGAAGTGGCTACCGGGCGTGCTGAACGTCAACGGCTACGACGGCAACAAGATCACCATCAGGCACCTGCTCAGCAACACCAGTGGCCTGTTCTCCACCGGCCTGGCACCGGAGCTGGGCCACCGCTACGCCACCCGCTCCGGGTTCGTCAAGCATCGCTTCGACGAATTCACCACCGAAGACCTGCTCAGGCTGGCGGTCTCCCAGCCGCCGGTCGGCGAGCCCGGCGATCGCTTCGAGTACGCCAACGGCGGCTTCTACCTCGCCGGGGCGATCATCGAGAAGGTCACCGGCAACAGCTATGCCGAGGAGGTCGACCGCAGGGTCATCCAGCCACTCGGCCTGACCAACACCTACGTGCGCCCCACCCAGGACACCGGATACCCCGATCCGCACCCGCGCGCGTACTCCAACCTGTTCTACAAAGACGGCACCGACCCGGCGATGGTCACCCCGGAGAACTGGGAATCGATGATCGAGGAACCCGGTCTCGAGCCCCTCGACGTCACCGAGTTCAACACCTCATCGGCCTGGTCAGCCGGTAACGTCGTCTCCACCATCGGCGACATGATCCGGTTCATCAACGCGATGGCGAGCGGCAGCCTGCTGCCGCCGGCCCAGCACCGCGAGATGTGGACCACGGTCTCCACCGAGGGGAGTTACTGGATGCCGCACGCCCGATACGGCCTCGGCCTGTTCGAGTTCGACAAGGAGGCCACGGGCGGCCGGACGCTGCGCGGCGTGGGTGGCAGCCTCTGGGGATCCTTCATCTGCACGGTAGGCACCCCCGACGGCAAGCACACCATCGCCTTCCACACCAACACCGAATGGAAGACCTGGGACCTCCTCTTCAAGGTCATCGAAGCGGAGTTCGGCACTTCCATCCCTGCGTAAGCGTGCGGCCCGCTATCGGCTCGGGTGCCCATGAAAGACAGGCACGAGCCGGTAGCGGGCCCGATCCAACAGCCCGACGCCAACTGGAGCGCCTCCGGGCGCTAAAGGCTTGGTCAGTGAGCACGGTCGACACCCTCAACTCGGCAGTTCCGGATGCCGAGCGACGTTAGCGGACGGCCACGGAACGTGACGGCTCTGGCTGAGGGTGACACGCCCGGTCGGCGGCAGATCCGGATACCAAGATCGCTGGTGCTACGTTGCTGCCCCGGGTGTGCGCCACTCGCGAGGTCAGCTATCGGGCCGGCGTGTCCTGGGCGACGAACGCGATACCGTCCAGCGCGGCCGGGGACCCGGCCGGTCGGCCACCGAGCACCGCGACGGTACCCGCGGTCGGGTCGGCCAGGCCGACCGCGAGATTGAGCAGGGTGCTCTTGCCCGCCCCGTTCGGGCCGACCAGCGCAACGACGTGCCCGGCGGGAATCGCCAGGGTGCACTCGCGCAGCGCCCAGGTGCGGCCGTAACACTTGCCCAAGCCCTTGTTTCAATGACATTCACGCGACGCCCTTCCTCTTGTCATCTGCTGCCCCGCGTCGTCCGCCCCTCTGGCGGGAGGTGCTGGGGCGGCGCGCACGGAAATCCCGCAACACGTTGGTGAACAGCGCCACCATGCCGTCCTCGTCCAGCCCGGCCGTGTCGGCCGTGGCCAGCCAGGCAAGCAGGGAGCCGCGAAGCCCGGCCAACTCCGGCAACGTGACCTGGCTGAGCGTGGCCTCGATGAAGGTGCCTTGGCCGGGCCGGCCGGCCGCCAGACCCTTCGTCTCCAACTCCCGGTACGCCTTGAACACCGTGTTCGGGTTGATGGCCAGCGACGCGACCACGTCTCTGATCTTGGGCAGTTGGTCGCCCGTGGCGAGGTAGCCAAGCCGCAGCGCGTGCTCTACCTGCTGCACCAGTTGCAGGTAGGTCGGCACGCCAGAAGACGGGTCGAGCCGGAACTCGATCGGCGACCCGGACAGCCGCGGGCCAGCCTCCGAATCTTCACCGCCCATTTGGCTGTTCCCTTTTTCTATCTCCATAGAACAGGATAACAGCAGATGATCACAGAGTTGTCAAACGCCAGGTGAGAGCATGCGGGACTCGCGACCGCCCGCTCCTGGATGGGAACGCCGGAACAGACGCAGGTGGTCTGGTATAGGACGGAAGGCACACGCCGACCGACCGCCACCGCGGTCGCCGAGGCGATCGAGAACGGTCTTGAGCGATGGCACGGCCGGTACGTGATCGGGTATGACGGTGACGTACCGCAACCCCACCCGGATCACCCCTACCCCCGATCGCCCCGGTGATCAAGAGGTTTGCGTCGGGATCCGGCGCTCGGATTACGTAAAGCTCTTGATCAACGTGGCCCGTCCGGGTGATCGGGCGCGTCCAGGCGGTGTCCGGGTGGATCGGTGGGGTGGTGGGGGTGGGGGGTGGGTTAGGGGTGGAGGCGGGTGAGGGTGGCTATGTCGGTGGCGTGGCCCTCGTGTTTTTCTGAGGGGGTCTCCACCACCACCGGGATGCCCGCCGTGGCGGGGTGGGCCATCAGCTCGGCGAACGCCGGCTCGCCGATGGTGCCCTTGCCGATGTTCTCGTGCCGGTCCCGGGTCGAGCCGCACAGGTCCTTCGAGTCGTTGGCGTGCACCAGCCGCAGCCGGTCCGGCCCGACCGTGGCGACCAGCGCGTCCAGGCAGGCCGTCATGCCGCCCTCGGCGGCCAGGTCGTGCCCGGCCGCCCAGGCGTGGCAGGTGTCGAAGCAGACGCCCAGGCCGGGGTGCCGGTCCACCGCGTCCAGGTACGGGCCGAGCTGCTCCACCCGGGAGGCCAGCGACCGGCCGCCACCCGCGCTCGGCTCGACCAGCAGCAGCGGGCCGCCCGCCGCCAGCGTCTCGTCGAGCAGCGGCAGCAGCGCCTCGCGTACCTGCCGCATGGCCGCGTCGGCGTGGCCCGTGTCGACCGCGCTGCCGGCGTGGAACACCACCCCGAGGGCACCGATCGCCCGCCCCCGGCGCAGCGCGTGGGCCAGGGTCTGCGCCGACCGCTCGACCGTGGCCGGGGTGGGGGAGCCGAGGTTCACCAGCAGCGACGCGTGGACGAACACCGGTACGCCCCGCTCGGCGCAGCCGTCGCGGAACAGCGCGTCCTGGGCCGGGTCGCCCGCCGGGAGCGCCCAGCCCCGGGAGTTGGAGACGTAGACCTGGACGGCCTCGGCGCCCGTCGCGTCGACGTACGGCAGGGCAGCCTTGGCCAGCCCGCCCGAGGTGGGGGTGTGCGAGCCGACCGGCCGGTGGACAGCGGACGCGGACATCGCTACAGACACCCGATCGTGATCGGGGTACCCGGCGCCACCTGGGCGTTCTCGCCCGGGTTCTGGAACCGGACGATGCCGTTCGGGTTGAACTGCACGTTCACCGGGAAGCCCTGGCTCTCCAACTGCTGCTTGGCCTGCGGGCAGGGCAGGTCGACCACCCGGGGCACGACCACCGGGGCGGGGCCCTTGCTGACGTCCAGCTTGACCTGGGCCCCCTTCTCCACGCCCGCGCCGTCCGCCGGGCTCTGCCCGAGGACCTCGTCCTTCGGCTTGGGCGAGTCCTTGTACGTCTCCACCGGCACCAGGCCGAGCTGGGTCAGGGCGGTGCGGGCCTCGTTGACGTTCTTGCCGACGAGGTTCGGCACCGAGATCGGGGCCTTGCCCTTGCTCAGGATGACGGTGACCTTCGCGCCCGGCTTGACCTCGGCGCCGACCTTCGGGTTGGTGTCCACCACCACGCCCTCGGGCAGGTTGTCGTCGTACCGGGGGGTGCCCTTGGCGACCACCAGTTTGGCGTTGACCAGGTCGGCCTCGGCCAGTTCGAACTCCTTGCCGACCACGTCGGGCACGGGGAACCGGTCCGGCCCCAGCGAGAGGGTGAGGGTGATGGTGCCGCCCTTGACGATCCGGGCGGCCGAGGCCGGGCTCTGCGCCACCACGCCGTCGCGCGGGATCTTCTCGTCGTAGCGGGGCTCGGCGTACTCAAGGGTGAAGCCGCCCCTGGTCGCCTGCGCCTGCGCCTCGGCCTTGCTGAGGCTGACCAGCTCCGGGGCCACCGTGTACCGGCCCACCCCGAACCACCAGCCGGTGAGCGCGGCGATCAGGACGAGCACCACGGCTGCCGCCAGCAGGCCCACGCGCCCCCGCTGGTCGCCCAGCACCCGGGCCCGCAGCGCGCCGATCCGGCCGCCCGGGCCGGTGTTCTCCGGCGCGGCCCGGCGCCGGTGCGGGCGCGGCTCCTTGTGCTCGGGCAGCCGGGCCCAGGCGGGGCGCTCGGCGGGCCGGACCGCCGCGACCACCATGGTGGGCTGCGCCAGCGGGGCCGCGTCGTCGGTCACCGCGCGCAGCACGGCGGTGTGCGCGTTCTGGTCGCCCAGGTCGTCGCGGGCGACCTGGACCTCGGCCAGGAGGGCGCCGGCGTCGGTCGGCCGCGCCTCCGGGTCGCGTCGGGTGGCCCGGGCGACGAGGTCGTCGAGCGCCCTCGGCAGTCCGGGCACCAGCGTCGAGGGGGCCGGCACGTCGCGGTCGACGTGCTGCCAGGCGACGTCCACCGGCCGGTCGCCGTCGTACGGGACCCGGCCGGTGAGCATCTCGAACAGCACGATGCCGGCCGAGTAGACGTCGGTGCGGGTGTCGGAGTGACCGTCGGTGACCAACTCCGGCGCGACGTACGCCACCGTGGCCATGAGTTGGTTGCCCGGCTCGTCCTCGGCGCTGGCCTCCACGGCGCGCGCCAGCCCGAAGTCGGCGACCTTGACCACGCTGTCGACCAGGTTGGCGACGCCGCCGGTGGGCGCCTCGGCGACCAGCACGTTCTCCGGCTTGACGTCGCGGTGCACCAGGCCGGCCCGGTGTGCGGCGGCGATCGCGGCGAGCATCTGCTCCATGATCGCCAGCGCCTCGTCCGGGTGCAGCCGGCGCCGCTCGGCGAGCACGTCGCGCAGCGTCCGGCCGCGCACGTACTCCATCACCAGGTACGGCAGGCCGGCGTGGGTGCCCTGGTCGTAGACCGCCACCACGTTCGGGTGGGTCAGCCGGGCGATGGTCTTCGCCTCGTCGGTGAACCGCTCCAGGAACCCGGCCATCCGCGCCCGCGTCTCGGCGGCCTGGGTCGGGTGAATGATCTTGACCGCGACGGTGCGCTCCAGGCGCTCGTCGGTGGCGGTGTACACGGTCGCCATGCCGCCACGGGCCACGCGACCGCGAATGCGGTAGCGCCCGTCGATCAGCGAGCCCAGCAACGTGTCGGCGACCTGTGTGTCCATCGGCAGGCAGTCTATGTGTCCAGAGGGTAGAGGTTGAACAGGATGCTACAGCCGGCTGGCCGGCCGGCCCGTCCCGCCGCGCTCGGGCCGTCCCCGAACCCTCCCGGCAGCCCGTCCGGGACTGGTCGAGGGGGTGCCCCTCGCCGTCGCCGCCGACGGCGTGACAGGGTGATCGGGTGACCGACTCCGTACCCTCCGACCAGGCTGCCTCCGGTGCCGGCCCCGCCGGCCCGACCGATCCGGCCGGCTGGCTGACCCTGCCGGACGTCGCCGAGCGCCTCGACCTGTCGATCAGCAAGGTGCACCAGATGATCCGGGACCGGGAGCTGCTCGCGGTGCGCCGCGACGGCGTCCGCCGGATCCCCACCGACCTGGTGGCCAACCGCACCGTGCTCAAGCACCTGCCCGGGGTGCTCACCCTGCTGACCGACGCCGGCTACGACGACGAGGCCGCGCTGCGCTGGCTCTACGAGCCCGACGACACCCTGTCCGGCGGTACCCCGGCCGCCACGCTCGGCGGCGACCACGCCCGCGAGGTCAAGCGCCGCGCCCAGGCCCTCGGCTTCTGACCCCTGACCCACCCCGCCCGCCCCCTGTTCCCACGGCACCGGGCGGGTCGGCCGTACCGGACCTGTCCCGCCGTTCCGGGCCTTTCCCGCCGTTTTCGGGCGGGTCCGGAACGGTGGGCGGGCCCGGGTGGCCGGGACGGGGTCAGTCGGCGCGGCGGGTGGCGGCGATGGCGAGGTCGACCAGGGCCTGGCGGGCCTCCGTCTCCAGGTCGACGGTGGCCAGCGCGGCCAGCGCCGTGTCGGTCAGCGCGACGATCCGCTCCTCGGCGCGGGCCAGCGCCCCGGTCGAGGTGATCAGCTCGCGCAGCCGGGCCACCCCGTCCTCGTCCAGGCCCGGGTCGCCGAGCCGGCCGAGCAGCAGCTCCCGGCCGGCCGCGTCGGTGGCCTCCACGGCCGCCGCCACCAGGTACGTCCGCTTGCCCTCGCGCAGGTCGTCGCCGGCCGGCTTGCCGGTCTGCGACGGGTCGCCGAACACTCCCAGCACGTCGTCGCGCAACTGGAACGCCTCGCCCAGCGGCAGCCCGTACGCCGAGTAGGCCGCCCGGACGTCCGCCCCCGCGCCGGCCAGCGCGGCGCCCAGCAGCAGCGGGCGCTCGACCGTGTACTTCGCCGACTTGTACCGGGCGACCTTGCCCGCGCGTTCCACCGAGGTGTCCCCGGTGGCCTGGGTGAGCACGTCGAGGTACTGCCCGACGGTGACCTCGGTGCGCATCTCGTCGAAGACCGGGCGGGCCCGGGCCACGATCCGCGGGTCCAGCCCGGCGGAGTGCAGCAGCTCGTCGGACCAGACCAGGCACAGGTCGCCGAGCAGGATCGCCGCCGCGTCACCGAACCCGTCGGCGTCGCCACCCCAGCCGGCGCCCCGGTGCCGGGCGGCGAACCGCCGGTGCACCGCCGGCTCGCCGCGCCGGGTGTCCGAGCGGTCCATCAGGTCGTCGTGGATCAGCGCGCTGGCCTGCACGAACTCCAGCGCCGACAGCGCGGTCACGATCTGGTCCGAGTCGCCCCCGCCGGCACCCCGGAACCCCCAGTACGCGAAGGCCGGACGCAGCCGCTTGCCGCCGCCCAGCACGAACGCCTCGATCGCCTCGGCCACCGGCACCAGGGCGTCGTCGACGCCCGCCATCCAGATTCGTTGGCCGGCCAGGAACTCGGTCAGGGCCTTGTCGACCCGCTGACGCAGGCCGGCGCGGTCGACGGGGGACACGGGAGCAGCGTGGGTCACGCCCCGACGCTAGCGGGTCGCCCGGGGCCGTGCCGCATCCGCGGCCCGTGGCGCGCCGTGGGCCGCCCCGACCACCGGGCGTCGTCGCGCCGGGTTCATTGCCTGGTCGCGGGCGGTGACCGCCGGCCCGCCCGGCGAGCGGGCCGGCCGGGTGACGGAGCCGGCCGGGTGGCGGGGCCGGGCGGGGCAGGTGGCGGCCCGCCGCGCCGGGGCGGGCGCCGTGCCGCCGTACCGCCGGCTCGGGGGTGGGCCGGGTCAGCCGGTGGCGTGCCCCGGCGAGCTGGCCGGCTCTGCCCGGCGGCCTCGGCCAGCAGCTCGACCGGCACGGCGAGGACCACGGCCAGCCATCCCAGCCAGAAGTCCCCCGGCACGCGGAGCTGCCGCTCCCAGCGGGACACCTCGTGCCGGCTCAGCGTGGGCACGCCCGAGGCGGCGCACAGCTCGGCGGCGAGGAACTGCTGACTCCGGCCCCGGGCCAGCCGGAGCCGGGCGAGCAGCGGCCCGAGCAGCTCGGGCCGGGGTGGCGTGGACGGCGTCATCGGTCCTCCGGGAGGGGTCGGCGCGGTGGCGGCGTCGACCTGCCCGGACGGGCGGGACCGGTGTTGCCGCCGGTCGGTGCTGACCCCCCGCGCGGGCCCCCGGGAGCCGGCCCCGGCCGGCCCCGTCCGCGCTGCCCACCTGTCTACCCCGGGGGTACGACGGTCTGCCCGGCCGGTGGTCGTGGGCGTGAGCCCCACCTCGTACGGGTGCGGGTCGGTCCCGGCTGCTGTGGGTCGCGCCAGGTGGGAAGGTTCTGGGTCCGGCAACCGCCGGCCGCTAGAGTTCAGGCGTGGCGCTCGGTCTTCCCTCGGTCCTCCCCAATCCGCAGCCGGCGATCGGGGAGCTGATCCGCGACCGTCAGCCGACCTTCTCGTTCGAGTTCTTTCCGCCCAAGACCCCGCGCGGCGAGCAGCTGCTCTGGCAGGCGATCCGCGAACTGGAGTCGCTGCGCCCGTCGTTCGTCTCGATCACCTACGGGGCCGGCGGGTCGACCCGGGACACCACGGTCGCGGTTACCGAGCGGATCGCCACCGAGACCACCCTGCTGCCGATGGCGCACCTGACCGCGGTCAACCACTCCGTCGCCGAGCTGCGCAACGTCATCGGCCGGCTGGCCGGCGTCGGGGTGCGCAACGTGCTGGCCGTGCGGGGCGACCCGCCGGGCGACCCGGGCGGGGAGTGGGTCCGCCACCCCGAGGGCGTGCTCTACGCCGAGGACCTGGTCCGGCTGGTCCGCGACGCCGGCGACTTCAGCGTCGGGGTGGCCGCCTTCCCGTACAAGCACCCGCGCTCGGCCGACGTGGCCAGCGACACCGCGCACTTCGTCCGCAAGTGCCGGGCCGGCGCGGAGTTCGCGATCACCCAGATGTTCTTCGACGCCGACGACTACCTGCGGCTGCGCGACCGGGTGGCGGCGGCCGGCTGCGACACCCCCATCCTGGCCGGAGTGATGCCGGTCACTCAGCTCAGCACCATCGAGCGTTCGACACAGCTTTCCGGGGCGCCGTTCCCGCCGGCCCTGGCCGCGCGGTTCGCCGAGGTCGCCGACGACCCGGAGGCGGTCCGCCGGCTCGGCATCGAGCAGGCGGCCGAGATGTGCCGGCGGCTGCTGGACGAGGGCGTCCCCGGGATCCACTTCATCACCCTCAACCGGTCCACCGCGACCCGGGAGGTCTGGCAGCAGTTGCAGGTCGGCACGCGGGTGTGACCCCCGTGGCGCGACACCTGGGCGCCGATGGGACGGTTGATCCGTGGTGGGCACTCAGCTGAACTGGGACGAGTACGCGACGGCGTGGGCACGGTTGCACGGGGGCTTCGACCCCCGGGCGGCGGCCCCGGTGGTACGCGCCTGGCTGCGGTTCGCCTACCACGTCGGGTACGTGCTGGGCCGGCTGCGGGTCACCCCGACCGCGGTCACCGTGGCGGGCGTGCTGCTCTGCCTCTGCGTGCCGCTGTTCGCCGTCCGGCCGGTGAACGGGCCGGTCATCGGTGCGCTGTTCGTGCTGGCCGCCTCGGTGGCCGACAGCGTCGACGGTGCGGTGGCGGTCGTCACCAACCGCACCACCCGGCTCGGGTACGTCTACGACTCCGTGGCCGACCGGCTCGGCGAGGTCGCCTGGCTGGCCGCGTTCTGGCTGTTGGGCGCGCCGGGCGCGCTGGTCGCCGCCGCGGGCGGGCTGTCCTGGCTGCACGAGTACGTCCGGGCCCGGGCGGTCTCGGCCGGGATGCGGGAGATCGGCGCGGTCACCGTGGGGGAGCGGCCCGCCCGGGTCTGCGTGGCCCTGGTCGGGCTGCTGCTGGCCGGGCTGGCCGGGCTGGTCGACCCGGACCTGACCGCCGGCACCATCACCATGGCCACCGCCGTCTGGGTGCTGCTCGCCGGCTTCGGCCTGGGCCAGCTCCTCTCCACCGTCCGCCGCGCCCTCGTCAACGCCGACTGACCCCACCCCAACCCCCGCCGTGCCCCCGCCGCGCCGTGGCGTGCAATTTCACGGAATGAGTGGCCTCCAGGCTCGTCGAGGCCACTCATTCCGTGAAATTGCGAGGAACTTGGGGTGGGGGCTAAGCCCAGGCGGGGCCGATCTCGTCGGCGACGATCTGGGCGGAGAGGGTGACCATCGGCAGGCCGCCGCCCGGGTGGGTGGAGCCGCCGACCAGCCAGAGGCCGGCCGCCGGGCCCCGGTTGGCCGGGCGGAGCAGGCCGCCGGCCGTGCCGTAGATCGACCCGCCGGGCGCGCCGGTGGCGGCGCCCAGGTCGGCCGGGGTGCGGACCTCCCGGAACGCCAGCCGGTCCCGCACGTCCACGCCCCGCTCGGCGAGCACGTCGAGGACCCGGTCGGCGTACGCGTCGGCGAGCCCCGGCCGCCGCCAGTCCACCGCCCCGGTGGCGGTGCCGTGCCGGGCGGCGTTGACCAGCACGAACCACGCCTCGTGCCCGGCCGGGCGGACTGCCGGGTCGTCGGCGACGGTGACGAAGACCGTCGGGTCGGGCGCGGGGCGGGCCCGGATCCCGCGTCCCGGGTGGCCGAAGACGGCGTCGAACTCGGCGTCGTGGTCGCGGGGGAAGAACACGTTGTGGTGGGCCAGCCCGGTGTCGCCAGCCACCCCGAGCAGCAGCACGAAGCCGGCGAGGCTGCGGTCGGTGAGCCCGGCCAGCCGGCGCGGGCTGGGCAGCAGGTCCCGGTAGACGGTCAGCGCGTCCACGTTGGCCACCACCACGTCGGCGGGGACCGGCGCGGCGACGCCGGCCAGGCGTACCCCGTGCACCCGGCCGCCCGCGGCGTCGATCCGGGTGACCGCGGTGCCGGTCCGCACGACCACGCCCAGGTCCAGGCACCGGGTCAGCAGCGCGTCGGCGAGGGTGCCCAGGCCACCGTGCAGGTACCAGCCGCCGAACGTCAACTCGGCGTACGGGACGGCCACCAGCGCTGCCGGGGCCCGGCGCGGGTCCGCCCCGGTGTAGGTGGCGTACCGGTCCAGCAGCATCCGCAGCCGGGGGTCGGACAGGTGCCGGCGGCCCAGCCCGCGCAGGGTGCGGCCGGGACCGATCGCGGCGAGGTCGCCCAGCCGCCAGGCCAGCGCGGCGAGGTCCAGCGGGGAGTCCACGGCCCGGCGCAGGACGTCCCGGTGCGAGGCGTCCCAGACCCGGGCGGCGCGGTGCCACAGCCGCTGCCAGTCGGCGGCGGCCCGGTCGCCGAACGCCGCGCCGACCCGGGCGGCGAACCCGGCCGGGTCGGCGCACGAGTCGAGCGTGGCCCCGTCGGGGAAGACGTGCCGGACGATCGGGTCCAGCGGCGTCAGGTCGAGGTACTCGTCGAGCTTCGCCCCGGTCGCCTCGAACAGGTCGTGGAAGACCTCCGGCAGGGTGAGCAGGCTCGGTCCGGTGTCGAAGTGGAACGCCCCGGCGGAGCTGTCGTGGACGTACCGGCCCAGCTTGCCGCCGACGGTGTCGGCCCGCTCGAAGACGGTCACCTCGTGCCCGGTGGCGGCCAGCCGGGCGGCGGCGGCCAGCCCGCCCACCCCGGCGCCGACGACCACGATCCGCGCCATGACGTGCCCTCCTAGCTGACCGGACGACCACGCCAGGACAGGCGCCGCCGCTTCCGCAGATGGTACGACCGCAGGGTCAGCCAACCGAGGACCACGACCGACACGGGGTGGCCGAGCGCGTCGGGCCACCATCGGCCGCCGGTCGCCCGGGCGCTGACCGCCCGCCCGGCCGCCCCGAGCAGGTAGCCGAGCGCCGCGAGGGCCGCGACCGCCGGAGCGCCCGCCGCGAGGGCGGCCAGCGCGATCAGCGGGGGAGCGGTGTACAGCAGGAGCAGCAGGGCCAGCACGGCCGCCGCCGCGCCCGGGTGGCCGAACGTGGCCCACAGCGACTTGGTGTAGCCGTCGCGTAGCTGCGGCCAGTCGTCGTACATCCGGCAGGCGGCCAGTCGGGAGCCGTCGGCCAGGGCGATCCGGCCGCCGGACCGCTTGACCGCCCGGGCCAGCTCGATGTCCTCCAGGATCCGCGCGCGCACCGCGGCGTGCCCGCCAGCCGCGTCGTACCCGGCCCGGTCCGCCACCAGGAACTGCCCGCCGGCCGCGGCCAGCGACGGCCGCGGCGAGCGTTCCATCGCCCGCAGCGGCAGGAAGGTCAGCCACAGCCACTGCAACAGCGGCTGCACCAGCCGGTCGGCCACCGTCGCCACCACGATCCGGGGGTACGGCGACAGCAGCGCCACCCGCGCGGCGCGCAGCTCGGCCACCGCCGCCGCCACCGCGTACGGGGTGAGCACCACGTCGGCGTCGACGAAGGCCAGCACGGTGGCGGCCGGGTCGGCCCGGGTGGCGAGCTGGTGGCAGGCGTGCGGCTTGCCCAGCCAGCCCGGCGGCGGGGCGACCCCGGTGAGCAGGGCGACCCGGGGATCGGCGCCGGCCACCGCGCGGACCACGTCGGCGGTGCCGTCGGTCGAGCCGTCGTCGAGCACCACGATCCGCAGGTCGGGCACGCCCCGCTGGGCGAGCAGCGCCCGCAGGCACGGGGTGACCCGGGCGGCCTCGTCGCGCAGCGGCAGCAGCACCGCGACGACCTCGGCGACCCGCACCGGCCCGTCGGCCGGGCGGCGCAGCCACCGGGTGGCGTTGACCCAGGTGTGCGCGGTGAGCGCGGCCACGCCCACGACCAGCAGCAGGACGCCGGTCATGCGGTGGCGTCGGCCGGCCGGCGCGGGCGCCGCTCCCGGCGTTCCCGGACCAGCGCCAGGGCCAGGGGCCCCGCGGCCACCGCCATCCCGGCCGCGCCCCACACCGCCGAGGCGGGCAGGCCGAGGAAGACCGCGTGGGCCAGGATGCTGGACAGGTACGTCCACAGGTAGAGCGCGAACATCGGGTCGTCCCGGGAGTCCGCGTGGTCGATCACCGGCCCGGCCAACGGGCGCAGCACCGCCATCAGCAGCACCGCGAAGAGCAGCCAGCCGAGGTAGTTGCTGACCGGCACGCCGGGCAGGCCGGGCAGCGCCGGGGTGACGTCCCGCCACACCCAGTAGCCCTCGGCGACCATCTGCGGGTCGAGGAAGAGGTCCCAGGCGGCCAGCCCGACGGCTGCGAGGGCCACCCGGCCGACCCCGGGTGGGCAGAGCCGGGCCGCGGTCAGCCAGGCCGGCCAGGCCATCCACGTCCAGGCGAGCGGGATGATCAGCGGCACCCCGGCCAGCTTCGGGCCCAGCTCGCCGGAGTAGTCGTAGCTGCCGAACGGGAAGCCGGTGGCCACCCCCAGTGCCTCGATCGCGAAGCCGCCACCGGTGGCCACGGCGACCAGCGCCGCCGCCGCCCGGGGTCCCCGGCTCAGCAGCGCGTGGCCGACCGAGAGCAGGTACCCGAGCACGACGGTGGCCACGGTCAGCCCGGCCCGGGCGGGGCCGGTGGTGAGCGGGTAGCAGATCTGGGCCAGGACCAGCACGCCCAGCCCGGCCGGGGGCAGCCGGCCGCCCAGCCCGGCCCGGGGCAGCCGGGGTCGGGTCACGGTGTGTCCGGGCCCGGGGCGGAGGCCGCCCGGTCCGCCGGGGACTGCGGGGTGAGCGGGAGGTCCCGGCCGAGGATGCCGAACGGGCGTTCGTCGCCGGGGAACTGGAAGTGGCGCAGCACGTCGACGAAACCGAACCGGCGGTACAGCCGCCAGGCCCGGGAGCGCCGCTCGTCGGCCTCCGGCGTGGACAGCAGGGTGGTGCTGCCCGAGGCCATGGTGAGCAGGGCGGTGAGCTGCCGGGCGCCCAGGCCGTGCCCCTGCGCGGGCGGCCGGACGTGCAGCTCGACCACCTCGAAGCAGTCGGCGAGCCAGCGTCGCCGGGCGGCGCCGTCCAGCGCCCGGTGCACCTGGTCGTGCCACCACTGGCCGGGGGCGCCGAGGTAGCCGTACCCGAAGCCGGCCAGGTGGCCCTCGGAGGTGAGGCTGGCGACGGCGCGGAAGCCGGGGCGGCGTACGTGGGTGGCGATGTAGCCGCGCCGGGCCTCCAACAGGTCGGCCCGGTAGTTCATCGCCTCGCCGTAGACGGCCACCACGTCGTCCAGCCGCCGGACCAGGTCGTCCGGCGTCCAGCGCACCAACCTCATGCCCGCCCATCCTTCGCCGTCTCCGGGTCGCCGTCGGCGACCCAACCCAGCACCGACCGGTCGCCGACCACGTCGCGCACCTCGAACCGCGCGAAGAGCTCCTCCGCGTACCACCCCTCGGTGGGGGTGCGCGTGATCGCGGCGCGGTGCTCGGGGTGACGGTACGCGAACGCGCCGAGGTCCGCCGCGTCGCGCCACACGCTGACCGTGCCCTGCCAACCCAGCGGGGCCTCGCCGACGCCGAACCGGGCCAGCAGGCCGGGCGCGGCGTGCAGGGCGGCGGCCACCGGCGGAACCGCCCGCCAGAAGGTGACCGCCCGGCGGGGCCTCAGCCGGGCCCGGGTCAGCGCCAGCACCGGGCCGGCGATCCGGCTGCCGGACGGCTCGCCGAACGGGCGCCGGCCGGACCACTCGCCCCGGCTGGTCAACGGGCGCAGGTCCACCCGCGCCGAGGAGCGGGCGACGCGGGACCAGGAGCGGCCCACCGGCGAATCGTCGAAGCCGGCCGCGGCGGCCGGGGAGTCCCAGACGGCCAGCGCCGCCCAGCGGGTCAGGTCGGCGTCGCCGGGGCCGAAGCCGGTGCCCGTCCCGGTGCCGAGCAGCTTGCCGAACCGCACCCCGCCGGTGCGGCGCAGCCGCGTCGGGTGCGTCGCCATCCGGGCCAGCGCGCCGGGCAGCGCCGCCCGACCGATCCGCCAGACGTGCAGGGTGACCAGCTCGGGTACGCCGGTCACGCCACCTCGGTCGGGGTGCCGGCGGTGATCCGGACCAGCTCCGCGTACGTGGTGGGGAAGACGGCCTGGGGCACCCCGCCGGCCGCCCAGACCTCGTCGTACCGCTCCAGGGCGGTGTCGACCAGGGTGCGCAGCGGCGCGGGGTGGCCGAGCGGGGCGACCCCGCCGATCACCTGGCCGGTGTGCTGCCGGACGAACTCGGGGGTGGCCCGGCGCAGGTGGGTGATCCCGAGGGACGCGGCCAGACCGGCCGTGTCCACCCGGTGCGCGCCGGAGGTGAGCACCAGCAGCGGCGCGTCGTCGGCGGCGAAGACCAGCGAGTTGGCGATCGCGCCGACGCCCACGCCGAGCGCCTCGGCCGCCGCGGCGGCGGTGTGCACGGCCTCGGGCAGCAGGCGGACCTCGCTGGGCCGACCCGCGCCGTCCCGCGTGTCCGCGGCGTCGAGGGCCTCCTGCACGGCCCGTACGTTCGGGTGTGACTGCATGGGGTCATTCTCCCCGGCCCGTTCCCGCCCGGTTCCCAGGGGCAGTCCGGGTCTCGTCCGGCCCGCTCGTTGCCACCAGTCCGCCACCCAGAAGTACGAGTACGGCGTCTTGTCTTTTCAGGTGCGCCTCGCGGTGACAGGTCCACCCTCGATCTGGTCGGACCCCCTGGACGGCCGGGCGCCGTCCCGACGGCCGGGGTCGGCGAGACGGAACCTGCGGGGCGGGGCGGCGGGCGCGGGCGGCACGGTCGCCCGGGGCGTGGCCACCCGGGCCGTCTCGGCCAGCGCCACCCCGAGCAGCACCAGCGCCCCGCCGCCGAGCTGGGCGGCGTTGAGCGTCTCGCCGTCGCCGATGACCACCCAGGCGACCGCCGCGGCGAGCACCGGCTCCACCATGCCGACGATCCCGACGCTGGTCGCCGGCAGGTGCCGCATCGCGCCCGCCACCAGCAGGTACGGCACGATCGAGCCGAGCACCACCACGTACCCGCAGAGCAGGGCGACCGGGACGCCCGCGGCGCTGCCGGTCAGCGGCTCCCAGCCGCCGGTGCCGGCGGTGGCCGCCCGGGTGAGCAGCCCGGCCACGGTGGACGCGCCGAACGCCCAGGTGCACAGCGACAGGGTGTCCCGCCCCTGCACGCCGCGCGCGCCGAGCACGTAGTAGCCGGCCAGGAAGACCGCCGCGCCGAGGCCGGCGAGCATGCCGAGCCCGTCCAGCTTCAGCTCGCCCCACACCTCGGCCACGCAGCCCAGCCCGGCGAGGCTCAACGCCAGTCCGGCCCAGAGCCGGGGGCGGACCCGGTGCCGCTGGCCGAACCGGGCCCAGAGGGCGACCAGCAGCGGGGCGGAGTACTCGAACAGCAGGCCGAGGCCGACCGGCAGCCGGGAGATGGCGACGAAGTAGAGCATCGGCACCAGGAAGAAGCCGGTCAGGCCGTACGCGACCAGCAGCGGGATCTGCCGGGGGGCGGCCCGGAGCCGGCGCGCGCCCGGGCGCAGCAGCAGGCTCAGCAGGAGCAGACCGGCGACGGCGCCGAGCGCGCGCAGCAGGGTGAGCTGCTGGGCGTTCAGGCCGGCCCGGAGCACCAGCTTGGAGACCGTGCCGTTGACGGCGAACAGGGCTCCCGAGCCGAGCACCATGGCGACACCGAGGGCGGGGCGGGGAGTCGTCACGAGCAGAGGCTAGCGCTGCGGTCGTCAGGGACGTAGGGGGCAGGCACTCGTTACCCGTCCGGGCCCCGCGCGGGCGGCGGCCGGTCGGGTCTCGTCCGGTGCGCCGCGCCGGTCCGGCGTGCGGGGTCGTCGGTCCGCCGCGCCGTCCGCCACACGTTGCATTTTCGTCGGGGGCGAGGTGTACTGTCAGCAGCAGTTAGAACGAGTGTTCGATTGCCTCGAACGTTCGTTCCAACAGCCCGGGCGGTGTTTCGCGGCGCCGGTCCCCGGGCGGTGCGGCTCCGCGGGCCGCACCTGGGTCCCGGGCAGTCGCGAGTCCGGGCCCGTCAGGCAGGAGCGTCGCCCGCCGCCCACGACCCCCGGGCGGCGGGCGACGAACCCGCCGGTACGCCGGCCGGGTGTGGTGTGGGGAAGCGTCCACACCCGGCCGGCCCCACCGGTGCGTCTTCCTCCGCACCACTCGACGGCCTGCGCGCCGGCGGCCCCGGTCGCCGCGCCCGGCCCGGCCACGTGGAGGAGACAGCCCATGCCGACCAACCCGGCCCAGCCACCGACGGTGCCGGCACACGTGCTGCCGCACCGCACCCCGGCCCAGCTTCTCGCGGTGGCCCGCCACGGGCTGGCCGAGGCCGCCCGGACCGACCCCGACGGGCTGCGCTACGCGGCCGCCCACCTGGCCGCGCTCCGCGCCGCCGCGGCCCTGCTCGCCGCCCGGGCCCGTCCCGCGCCGGCCCGGCGCAACCGGATCACCAGCGTCTGGGTCCTGCTCTCCACCGTCGCCCCCGAGCTGGACGAGTGGGCGGCGTTCTTCGCCGCCGGCGCCAGCAAGCGCGCCGCCGCCGAGGCCGGCATTCCCCGGGTGGTCAGCGCCCGGCAGGCCGACGACCTGCTCCGGGCGGCCGAGCAGTTCGTGGCGGTGGTGGAGGCCACTCTCGGGCTGGCCCACCAGCCTGCGCTCGACGGCCTGGCCGCCTGAGCGAGCCGCCCTGGCGGGCGCTGGTTCCCGGCGGGGGGGCTGCCCCCGCCCAGCCCGCCCCGCCCCCGCGTCGGCGCCGCCCCGCCGGTGTGTGACGACGCCCCGTTCCTGCGGCGGCACTCCCGCCCGCTCGGGCTCACCCAGGTCGGGCGGGTCCGGCGGCACCCGGTCCGGCGGCACCCGGTCCGGTGCCGGGCCCGGCGTGGCCCGGCGCACCACGACTTCAGCACGATCCGGCACGCACGATTCCGGCACGACGAGCACGACGGGGGGTAGGTCCGATGGCGGGCCGCATGGTGGTCGGTTCCGCCGCACTCGCGGGCCTGGTGCGTCCGGCGAGCGCGCCGGACCCGGCCGGGGGGCAGCGAGTGCTCCCGGTGCCCCCCGAGCTGACCGGCCTGCTGCCCAACCGGGGGCTGCGCCGGGGCAGCACGATCGCGGTAGCCACCGGCCAGCCCCGGCGCAGCGGCGGCACGTCGCTGGTGCTGGCGCTGCTCGCCGAGGCGTCCCGGGCCGGCTCGTGGTGCGCCGTGGTGGGGGTGCCCACCTTCGGCGCGGGCGCGGCGGCCGAGGCCGGGCTCGCCCTGGACCGGCTCGCCCTGGTGCCGCAGCCGGGGCCGGAGTGGCCCACCGTCGTCGCCGCGCTGATCGACGGGGTGGACGTGGTGGTGGCCGCCGTGCCGGCCGCCCTCTCCGCCTCGGTCGCCAACCGGCTGGCCGCCCGGGCCCGGCAGCGGGGCAGCGTGCTCGTCCCATACGGCCGCTGGGACGGCGCGGACGTCACGTTGCAGGTGGTCCGGGGCGTCTGGGAGGGGCTGGGACAGGGCCGGGGCCGGCTGCGCCGGCGCGAGGTGACCGTCTCCGCCCGGGGGCGGGGCGCTGCCGCCCGGCCCAAGGAGATCAAGGTCTGGCTCCCCGGCGACGGGCTCACCCGGGTCATCCCCCGCCCGGCCGCCGTCCCGGCGGCCTCCGTCACCGGCCGGTCGACCGCCGGCCGGCTCCGCCCGGTGCCCCCGGCGTTCCTGCCCGCCTCCGACGTCCGGCCCGGCCGTGGCGGGCCCGTTCCGGACATCCCGCCCGGCCATGGCGGGCCCGTTCCGGACGTCCCGCCCGACCGTGGCGGGCTTGCCGCGGTCGGTCCCGGGTGACCGGGGTGCCGACGCGCACGCTGCTGCTCTGGTGCCCGGACTGGCCGGTGCTCGCCGCCGAGATCGTCGAGGGGGTACCGGCCGTCGGGCCGGTCGCCGTGCTGCACGCCAACCGGGTGGTCGCCTGCTCCGAGCGGGCCCGCGCCGAGGGCGTCCGTCGGGGGCTGCGCAAGCGGGAGGCGCAGGGACGCTGCCCGCAGCTGACCGTCGTCGACCACGACCCGGGCCGGGACGCCCGGGCGTTCGAGCCGGTGGTCGCCGCGGTCGAGGAGGTCGCCGCCGGGGTCGAGGTGGTCCGTCCGGGCGCCTGCGCGCTGGCCGCGCGGGGTCCGAGCCGCTATCTCGGTGGCGAGCAGGCAGCCGCCGAGCGGATCATCGAGCAGGTCGCCCAGACCTGCGCGGTGGAGAGCCAGGTGGGGATCGCTGACGGGGTGTTCGCCGCCGGCCTCGCCGCCCGCGCCGGGCAGGTGGTGCCCGCCGGCGGCACGCCCGGGTTCCTGGCGGGCCTGCCGGTGGAGGCGCTCGGCCGGCCGGCGCTGGCCGACCTGCTGCGCCGGCTCGGCGTCCGTACCCTCGGGGACTTCGCCGCGCTGCCGGCGGGGGACGTGCTGGCCCGGTTCGGGTTCGACGGCGCGCTGGCCCACCGGCTCGCCGCCGGCCGGGACCACCGGCCGTTGGCCGTCCGTCAGCCCCCGGCCGACCTGGCGGTCACCGCCGACCACGACGAGCCGATCGACCGGGTGGACGCGGCGGCCTTCGCCGCCCGCGCGTTGGCCGAGCGGTTGCACGACCGGCTGGCCGCGCACGGCCTGGCCTGCACCCGGCTCGGCATCGAGGCGGTCACCGCGGACGGCCAGGAGCTGCACCGGGTCTGGCGGCACGACGGCCTGCTCACCGCCGCGGCCATCGCCGACCGGGTGCGCTGGCAGTTGGACGGTTGGCTCTCCGGCAGCACCGGCCGGTCCGGCGCCCGCCCGGCCCGGCCGACGGCCGGGATCATCCGGTTGCGGCTGGTGCCCGACGGGGTGCTCGCCCAGGTCGGCCTGCAGCCCGGGCTGTGGGGGGAGACGGGCGAGGAGCGGGAACGGGCGCACCGGGCGCTGAGCCGGGTGCAGGGCATCCTCGGCCCCGAGGCGGTGGTCACCGCGGTGCTCGGCGGCGGGCGGTCCCCGGCCGACCAGGTGCGGCTGGTGCCCTGGGGCGACGAGCGGCTGCCCGCCCGCCCGGGCGGGCCCACCCGGCCGGCCCAGGACGCCCTTCCGGCGCCGGTGAACCCGGCGGGGTCCGGGACGGTCCCCCCGTGGCCGGGCCGCCTTCCGCCGCCCGCGCCGGCCGTGGTGCTCCCCGCGCCGCTGGCCGCGACGGTGTACGACGCCGCCGGTGAGCCGGTCGGGGTCAGCGCCCGGCTCCAGGTGAGCGCCGCCCCCGCCCGGCTGGTCGTCGGCACGGCCCGCCCGGTGGACATCGTCGGCTGGGCCGGCCCGTGGCCGGTGGACGAGCGCTGGTGGGCGCCGGCCGAGGCCCGCCGCCGCGCCCGGTTCCAGGTCTGCCTGGCCGACGGCGCCGCCCTTCTCCTCGCGGTCGAGGCCGGCCAGTGGCTGGTGGAGGCCATCTATGACTGACCGACGGGCCGTCTACCCCACGGAGCTGGGAAGAACTCGGCCCCTCCGGGGCCCGGAACCTCTCCGGATCTCTGCCGAACCGGGGGCGCGGTGAGTTTCCACAATCCGCGGATGCCGTGGGCGGAGTTGGAGCGGGTGCTCTCCGGGCGAGCCGGCGACGCCGCGTCGGGCGACGGTGCGTCGGGCGACGGTGGGTCGGGCGACGGTGGGTCGGGCGACGGTGGGTCGGGCGACGGTGGGTCGGGCGACGGTGGGTCGGGCGACGGTGGGTCGGGCGACGGTGCCTTCCGGAGCAGCGGGGTCGGGAGCGGCGCGCCCCGGGGCGGTGGGGCCAGGGCTGGGGCCGGCGGGCGAGGAGCTGACGGGCGGCACCTGCACGTGGTGGATCCGCTCGCCGTCGACGCCGACGGGGGCGACGCGCCGGCCTGGAGCCGCCGGCGGGAGCCGTACCGTCCGCCGGAGCTGTCCCGCCCCGGCGGCGCGGTGCCCTACGCCGAGTTGCACGCGCACAGCAACTTCAGCTTCCTGGACGGGGCGAGCCACCCCGAGGAACTGGCGGCGGAGGCGGCCCGGCTCGGGCTCACCGCGCTCGCCGTCACCGACCACGACGGCTTCTACGGCGTGGTCCGCTTCGCCGAGTCGGCCCGTACGCTGGGGCTGCCCACGGTGATCGGCGCGGAGCTGTCGCTGGGCCTGTCGGGCCCGCAGAACGGCGAGCCCGACCCGCGTGGCGCCCACCTGCTCGCCCTGGCCCACGGCCCCGAGGGGTACGCGCGGCTGGCCCGCACCATCGCCCGCGCCCAGCTACGCGGCGGGGAGAAGGGCCGCCCGGACTACGGCGAGCTGGAGGAGGTCGCCGCCGAGCTGCGCGACCACGTGCTGGTGCTCACCGGCTGCCGCAAGGGGCACGTGCCGGCGGCGCTGCTCACCGAGGGCGTCGACGCGGCGGCCCGGGAGCTGGACCGGCTGACCGCGCTGTTCGGCGCGGACACGGTGGCGGTGGAGCTGACCGACCACGGCCACCCGGTCGACGCCGACCGCAACGACGCCCTCGCCGAGCTGGCCGCCGCGACGGGGCTGCCCACGGTGGCCACGAACAACGTGCACTACGCCACGCCGGGGCGGCGCCGGCTGGCCACCACCCTGGCCGCGGTGCGGGCCCGGCGCAGCCTGGACGAGATCGACGGCTGGCTGCCCGCCGCGTCCACCGCGCACCTGCGCAGCGGGGCGGAGATGACGGCCCGGTTCGCCGCGTACCCGGGCGCGGTGGCCCGGGCCGCCGAGTTCGGCGCGGAGCTGGCGTTCGACCTCCAGCTCGTCGCGCCGCGACTGCCGGCGTACCCGGTGCCGCCGGGGCACACCGAGATGACCTGGCTGCGTCAGCTCACCATGGACGGCGCCCGGGAGCGGTACGGGCCCTGCGCAGCGCACCCGGAGGCGTACCGGCAGCTCGACCACGAGCTGCGGATGATCGAGGAACTGGGCTTCCCCGGCTACTTCCTGGTGGTGTACGACATCGTCGCGTTCTGCCGCGCGCAGGACATCTACTGCCAGGGCCGGGGGTCGGCGGCGAACTCGGCGGTCTGCTACGCGCTGCGGATCACCAACGTGGACGCCGTCCGGCACCGGCTGCTCTTCGAGCGCTTCCTCGCCCCGGAGCGCGACGGCCCGCCCGACATCGACGTGGACATCGAGTCCGACCGCCGGGAGGAGGTGATCCAGCACGTCTACGCCCGGTACGGCCGGGAGCACACCGCCCAGGTCGCCAACGTCATCTCGTACCGGCCCCGGTCGGCGGTGCGGGACGTGGCGAAGGCGTTCGGCTTCTCGCCCGGCCAGCAGGACGCCTGGAGCAAGCAGATCGACCGCTGGGGCTCGGTCGCCTCGGTCGACGTCGAGGGCATCCCCGAGCAGGTCGTCGCGTACGCCGACGAGTTGCAGACGTTCCCCCGGCACCTGGGCATCCACTCCGGCGGGATGGTCATCTGCGACCGGCCGGTGATCGAGGTCTGCCCGGTGGAGTGGGGCCGGATGCCCGGCCGCAGCGTGCTCCAGTGGGACAAGGACGACTGCGCCGCCGTCGGCCTGGTCAAGTTCGACCTGCTCGGCCTCGGCATGCTCTCCGCCCTGCACTACGGCTACGACATGATCGGGGCCAGCCTCGACCTGGGCGACATGACGCTGGACGACCCCGAGGTGTACGCCATGCTCTGCCGGGCCGACTCGGTCGGGGTGTTCCAGGTGGAGAGCCGCGCCCAGATGGCCACCCTGCCCCGGCTCAAGCCCCGCGAGTTCTACGACCTGGTGGTGGAGGTGGCGCTGATCCGTCCCGGCCCGATCCAGGGCGGCTCGGTGCACCCGTACATCCGGCGCAAGAACGGCCAGGAGCCGGTGACGTTCGCCCATCCGCTGATGCGCAACGCGCTGGAGAAGACCCTCGGCGTGCCGCTGTTCCAGGAGCAGCTCATGCAGCTCGCCATCGACCTGGCCGGCTTCGACGCGGCCGGGGCCGACCAGCTCCGCCGGGCGATGGGGGCCAAGCGCTCGGTGGAGCGGATGGCGCAGATCGCCGACCGGCTCTACGCCGGGATGGCCGGGCGGGGCATCGTCGGGGAACTGGCCGACGACGTCTACCGCAAGCTCACCGCGTTCGCCAGCTACGGCTTCCCGGAGAGCCACGCGATGAGCTTCGCCTACCTGGTGTACGCCAGCTCCTGGCTCAAGCGCTACCACCCGGGCCCGTTCCTGGCCGCCCTGCTCAACGCCCAGCCGATGGGCTTCTACTCGCCGCAGACCCTGGTCGACGACGCCCGCCGGCACGGGGTGGAGGTACGCCGGCCGGACGTCAACGCCAGCGGCGCGAAGGCGGTGCTGGAGTCCACCCCGGCCACCCGGTGGGGCAGCGCCGCCGGGGAGCCCCCGCACGAGTGGGGCCTCGGCGGGCCGGCCGTCCGGCTGGGGCTGGGCGGCGTGCGTACCCTCGGCGACGGGGTGGCCGAGCGGATCGAGGCCGAGCGGACGGCGCACGGGCCGTACCGGGACATGCCGGACCTGGCCCGGCGGGTGGGTCTCACCGCCGCACAGCTGGAGGCGCTGGCCACCGCGGACGCCTTCGCCTGCTTCGGGCTGACCCGGCGGCAGGCGCTCTGGGCCGCCGGGGCGGCGGCCCAGGACCGGCCGGGCCGGCTGCCGGGCACGGTGACCGGCACGACCGCCCCGACCCTGCCGGGGATGGAGGCGGTGGACCGCCTCGTCGCCGACGTCTGGGCGACCGGGCTGTCGCCGGAGAGCCATCCGGCCCGGTTCGTCCGCGACCGGCTCGACGCCCTCGGCGCGGTGCCGATCGCCCGGCTCGCCCGGGTGGAGCCGGGTCGGCGGATCCGGGTCGGCGGGATCGTCACCCACCGGCAGCGGCCGGCCACCGCCGGCGGGGTCACCTTCCTCAACCTGGAGGACGAGACCGGGATGCTCAACGTCACCTGCTCGCCGGGGCTGTGGCAGCGCTACCGGCGGGTGGCGCGGACCAGCGCCGCCCTGGTGGTGCGCGGCCGGTTGCAGCGGCACGAGGGGGTGATCAACCTCACCGCCGACCGGCTCGACCCGATCGAACCGCCGGTCGCCCCGGCCTCCCGCGACTTCCGGTGACCGACGTTACAGTGTGGCGGGCGATCGCGCGGGAGACTTGTGACCGCGCGCGGGCAGAGTGGCCCGGGTTCCACGAAGGGGTAAGACAAGTGGCGGGTAACGACACGTACACCGGTGCGGTGGCGAACGCCCGACGCACCCGGCTCGGTGCCGGTTGGGTCGCGGCGGACACCACCGAGGCTCGCGAATACTCGGTGACCGACGGCCCGGTGGCCAACGCCCGCCGGTCCCGTGCCGAGGAGGACCCGGCCGGCGGCGGCGAGTCCTGACCCCACCCCGGCCCGGAGCCCGCCCGGCCCCACCGGTCGCCGTTCTCCGGCCACCGGACACGCCGGGCGACTGGACCAGGTGACTAGGCTCGACCGCGTGGAGCAGACCCGTGGCCGGCTCACCGGCCCGCCGTTGACCCCCCGTACCGCCGTCATCTGGTCCGTGCTCCGGGCCGAGCTGGACCGCCGCGCCGGTGACCGGCTCACCGTCCTCGACGTCGGCGGCGGCACCGGCGGGTTCGCCGTGCCGCTGGCCCAGGCCGGGCACCGGGTCACCGTGGTCGACGCCAGTCCCGACGCCCTCGCCGCGCTGACCCGCCGGGCCGCCGAGGCCGGCGTCGCCGACCGGGTCCGCGCGCTCCAGGGCGACGGCGACGCGCTCGCCGGGCTGGTCGAGCCGGCCAGCGTCGACCTGGTGCTCTGCCACGCCGTGCTGGAGGTGGTCGACGACCCCGCGCCGGTGGTGGCCGCGCTGGTCGCCGCGCTGCGCCCGGGCGGCGCGGCCAGCGTCCTGGTCGCCGGCCAGGCCGCCGCCGTGCTGGGCCGGGCGATGAACGGCCACCTCGACCTGGCCGCCACCGTGGCCGCCGACCCGGCCGGCGCCGCCGGTCCCCGGGACACCCTGCGCCGGCGCTACGACGCCGACCGCGCCGTGGCGCTGCTCACCGCCGGCGGCCTGACGGTCGAGGAGATCCACGGGGTACGCGTCCTGGCCGACCTGCTCCCCGCCGCCGTCGCGGACGGCCAGCCGGCCGCCCTGGTCGAGTTGGAGCGGGCCCTGGCCGCCCAACCGCCGTACCGGGACCTCGCCGCCCAACTGCACCTGTTCGCCCGCCGGCCGGCATGACCGGGCCCGTCCCGCCCCCGCCCGGCGATCCGCTCCGCTCGGCTCCGCCCGGCGGGCCGGTGTCCCCGACCGCGCCGCTCCGCCCGGCACCGGGGCCGGTGTCCCCGGTCGCGCCGGCCCGCCCGGCACCGGGGCCGGCGTTCCCGGTCGCGCCGCTGGAGCCGGTCGCGCCCCGGTACGGCGGCGGGAGCCTGGCCGACGTGCTGCCCAGCGCGCTGGCGGTGCTCGGCGTGCCGGGGGCCGCGGACCTGCTCGGGCTGGCCCCCCGGCTGGCCGGGGTGCGGCGGGTCGCCGTGCTGCTGGTCGACGGGCTCGGCTGGTACCAGATCCCCACCGCCGCCCCGTACGCCCCGACCCTGGCCGGGCTGGCCGCGACCGTCGGCCGCCCGCTCACCTCCGGCTTCCCGTCGACCACCCCGACCAGCCTGGTGACCCTGGGCACCGGCGTGGCGCCCGGCGCGCACGGGGTGCTCGGCTTCAAGGTCCGGGTGCCCGGCACCGACCGGGTGCTCAGCCACATCGAGTGGACCGGCGACCCCGAGCCGCTGCGCTGGCAGCCCGTCGCCACCCAGCTTGAGCGGGCCCGCGCCGCCGGGGTGGCGGTGACCGTGGTGAGCCGCCCCGAGTACGCCGGCAGCGGCCTCACCCTGGCCGCCAACCGGGGCGGCGACTACCGGGGCGCCGCGGACGCCGACGCGCTCGCCGCCGCGATGCTCACCGCGCTGGCCGCCGGGACCGGGCCGACCCTGGTCTCCGGCTACCACCCCGACCTGGACCGGCACGGCCATCTCAGCGGGGTCGACTCCGCGCCGTGGCGGGTCGCCGCCGCCGTCGTGGACGCGTTGCTCGCCCGGCTGGTCGACGGCCTGCCGCCGGACGCCGCGCTGCTGGTCACCGCCGACCACGGCCAGCTCGACGTGCCGGCGGCGGACCGGGTCGACTTCGACGCCGACCTCGGGCTGCGGGCCGGGGTGCGGGTGCTGGCCGGCGAGCCCCGGGTCCGCTACCTGCACGTCGAGCCCGGCGCGGCCGACGACGTGGTGGCGGCCTGGTCGGCGGTGCTCGGCGACGCGGCCCGGGTGCTGCACCGGGACGAGGCGGTGGCCACCGGCTGGTTCGGCCCGGTGCCGGAGGAGCACCTGCGCCGGGTCGGCGACGTGGTGGTGGTCTGCCGGGGCACGTCAGCGGTGGTGGCCACCCGCTCGGAGAAGCCGATCGAGTCGCGCCTGGTGGCGTACCACGGGGCGGACACGGCCGCCGAGATGACCATCCCGCTGCTGGTGGTCCGCGGCTGAGGCGTCGTGCGGCCTCCGGGGTGTCGTACCCGGGGGCTAGCCTGCGGGGATGGGCCGCAGTCAGTCGTTGCCGCGTGGGGGCGATCCGCGCTTCGGGCCCGACGGCGACGACTCCGGCTGCCCGATCCTGCACGTCGACATGGACGCCTTCTTCGCCTCGGTCGAGGTGCGTCGCCGCCCCGAGCTGCGCGGCCGGCCCGTCGTGGTCGGCGGGGTCGGGCCGCGCGGCGTGGTCAGCTCCGCCAGCTACGAGGCCCGACGGTACGGCGTCCGCAGCGCCATGCCCACCATGCGGGCCCGGGCGCTCTGCCCGCACGCGGTCTACCTGCCGCCCGACTTCGCGCAGTACACGGCGGCCTCCCGGGCCGTCATGCAGGTCTTCCGGGACGTCACCCCGCTGGTCGAGCCGCTCTCGCTCGACGAGGCGTTCCTCGACGTGGCCGGCGCCCGCCGGCTCTTCGGCTCACCGGCCGAGATCGCCCGGCGCATCCGTGCCCGGGTCGAGCGGGAGCAGGAGCTGACCTGCTCGGTGGGGGTCGCACCGACCAAGTTCGTGGCGAAGCTCGGCTCCACCCGGGCCAAGCCCGACGGGCTGCTGGTGGTGCCGGCCGGCCGGGTGCTCGACTTCCTGCATCCGCTGCCGGTCTCCGCGCTCTGGGGGGTGGGGGAGCGGTCCGCCGAGACGCTGCGGCGGCTGGGGCTGACCACCGTCGGCGACCTGGCCGAGGCGCCGTTCGGCATGCTCCGCAAGGCGGTCGGGGAGGCCGCCGCTGCCCACCTGCACGAGCTGGCCTGCGGGCGCGACCCGCGCCGGGTCACCCCGGAGCACGCGGAGAAGTCGATCGGCGCCGAGGTGACCTTCGACGCCGACGTCGGCGACCCGCTGGAGATCCGCCGGTCGCTGCTCGCCCTCGCCGAGAAGGTCGGCATCCGGCTGCGCCGGGCCGGTCAGGTCGGGCGGACGGTGTCGATCAAGGTGCGGATGGCCGACTTCCGCACGGTCAACCGCTCGCGCACCCTCGGCGTCCCCACCGACACCGCCCGGGAGATCTTCGACACGGCGTGGGCGCTCTACACCGTTCTCGACCCTGGCGATCGGATCCGCCTCGTCGGGGTGCGGGTGGAGGGGCTCGCCCCGGCGGGGGAGACCCCGCAGCAGCTCACCCTCGGCGCTCCCGAGCGTGGCTGGCGGGAGGCGGAGGCGGCGGCCGACGCCGCCGCTGCCCGTTTCGGGCGGTCCGTCATAGGTCCGGCGAGTCTGCTCGGGCGTCGCGATCGGGGGCGAAATGAAAATCCACCCCGCCCATAGGTCGTCCCGCTTTCCGACGCGCGACCCCCCTCGTAGACTTGGCGGTAAGCAGCCGGTTGGCTGTCACGGTCTGTCGGCCCGCCCGGGCCGACCCACGTGACCGGGGAGGAGTGCCGTGCCGCTCTCGGAGCACGAGCAGCGGCTGTTCGAGCAGATCGAGCGGTCGCTTGCCGAGGACCCCAAATTCGCCTCGGCCGTGCGTGCCAGCGATCCGCGCTTCCATGCGCGGCGTCGTCTGCTCGTCGCTGCCGGCGCGATCATCGTTGGCCTGGCTTTGCTGGTCTACGGTGCGGTGATCAAGACTCCACCGCTCGCGGTGGCGGGTTTCGTCGTCATGCTGGGTTCGGCGGCGTACGCGGTGCAGTCGCACCGTCGGGCGCAGTCCCCCGACCTGCACGTGGTCGGCGGGACGACCAGTCGGCGTCGTCCGCGTGGGCGGTCGGGCCGGCGGTCGTCGTTCCTGGACCGGATGGAGGACCGGTGGCGGCAGCGCCCGGAGGGGCACCGCTGACCCGGCCCCTCCACTGATCCCCGGTCCCGCCGTCCCGGCGGGGCCGCGCCGATTCCGGCCCGTCCGACGACGGGCCGGCGTTTCGTGCCCGCGCCGTGCCCGACCGGCGCCCGCTCAAGCGGCTGAACCCGGGCGGTCAGAGCAACACCCCCCGGACGTTGAATGCCCGGGGGGTGTTCGTCAGTCGACGGAGCGTCAGCGCCTGAGCCCGTCGACGAACGAGGTCCAGGCGGTCGGGCTGAACGACAGCACCGGCCCCTGCCGGTCCTTGCTGTCGCGCACCATGACGGCCTGGGGCGGCGTGGCAACCTCCACGCAGTCTCCGCCCGCGTTGCTGCGGGTGGACTTCTTCCACGTCAGCGTGGTCATGTCAGCTCCTCTGCGATGGATGCGATTAGTTTGCGAGACTGCGCCTCGCTCAGGGCCTTCTTCTCGATGGCGGACCACAGGTCTCCGTATGCGGCGACCTCGGCGGGTTTTTCGAGGTAGAGAGCGCCGGTGAGGCCGTCGGAGTAGATGATCGACGGCTCGCTGCTGCCGTCGAAGTCGAGGATCGTGAACGCACCGTTGGCCAAGCCGGCACGGTGCAGACCGACGCCGAAGGGCAGCACCCGCACGGACACGTTGGGCTGACGACTGACGCCGATGATGTGGCCGAGTTGTTCGGTGTCCACGCCGCGTCGCACAACCGCTTCGTCGAGCATGATGTCGACCTGGGGGGCCGGCGGCATGGTCCGGGTCAGCAGGGCCTGCCGGCCGAGTCGCACCGCCACACCTCGATCGATCTCCTCGGTGGTCATGTCCGGGCGTCCAACTCTATAGACCTGGGTCGCGTAGGACTTCGTCTGAAGCAGGCCAGGGATCAGCAGCGGCTCGTACTTGCGGAGACGGGTCGCGCTGGCTTCCAGGCCCACGTAAAGCTCGAACCACTCGGGGATGGCATCGCCGTACGAGTGCCACCAGCCGCGACCCTTCGTCTCCTTGGCGAGGCCCATCAGCGCCTCGGTGATTTCTGGTGACGCTCGGTAGATCCTGCACATGGCCTCCACGTCCAGCGACCGCATCGACGTCGCGCCGGTCTCGATCCGCCATATCTTCGGAGTCGACCACTCCAGTGCGTCGGCTGCTGCCTTGATCGTCATGCGCGCTTCCTCGCGGAGCTGGCGCAGATAGCGCCCGAGCTGGCGCCTCGGGACTGTCGAGCCCGTGCTTGTCGTCACTGACCACTCCTATCTCCGTGACTACATACCGGGCGAAAGCTGCGCTCGATATGTAACACCTACCGACCACGCTTAGCAATGGAATTTAACATGACAGATCTTCACACTTCATTTCATCCAGGATGTAATATTGCACTACTGGCCTCCGTCGGTGAAGCATGGCGCTGGGTGTGGTGGTCGGATGACCGAGAGTGGCCCGGCCGCCACGCCCCCGACGAGGAGGGGCGGGATGGGCAGACACGTCTCGTACAGCGAGTTCATCGCCGCCGTGGCCCTGACCCTGGCGCGGCGGCACAGTCCGGCGTGGAACCACATCCTCAAGCGGGTGACCTGCCGATGTGGCCGGGACCTGCCCTGCCAGGTGCGGCACCGCATCCCGATCAACCGGGGGCACTGGCCGGGTGAGGAGGCGTGACCGTGCACGGATCAGCCACGGACGAGCTGCCGATAGGCCGCCGGGTCGCGTACTGGCGGGGCCGGCGGGGCATGTCGCAGCAGCAGTTCGCCGACGCTATCGGGAAGTCGAAGAGCTGGGTCGACAAGGTGGAGCGGGGGGTCCGCGCGCTGGACAAGCTGTCCAGCTTGCAGGCCATCGCCGATGGGCTCCGGGTCGACCTGCGGCTGCTGCTCGGCAAGGACGCCGAGCGGGAGGCGGGCTCGGACGGGCTGCCGGACAGGGCCAGCATCGACGCGCTCCGGGGTGTCCTGGCCCGGTGGGGGCCGGTCCAGCTCGGGCGCGGTCAGTCGACGCCCACCCTCAGCGACCTCGGGAAGGCCGTCGACCATGCCGGGCTGGCCTGCCAGCACGCCAGGTACGCCGACCTGGTCCGGTCGCTGCCGAAGCTGCTGCTCGACGCCCAGCAGGTCCGGGCGGCCAACCCCGGCGCGCCGGAGGCCGCGCAGCGCCTGGCCGAGGCGTACCGGATCGCGTCGGCCGTGATGCGCAAGGCCGGGATCAACGACCTGGCCTGGATGGCGGCGGACCGGGCGCTGACCGCCAGCCAGGACGCCGACGATCCGTTCCTGACAGGTGCCTGCGCCGCCCAGTTCGGGTACACGCTGCTCGCCCAGGGGCAGGCCCGGCACGCGGTGGAGATCGGCATCGCGGTGGCCCACCAGATCGCCCCGCCGAGTCCGCTCGATGCCCCGCCCGACCAACTGTCGGTCTACGGCACGCTGCTCATCGTGGCCGCGCTGGGCGCTGCCGCCCTCGGCCACGCCGACAGCGTTGCCGAACTGGTAGGCCAGGCCGGCGAGGCGGCGGAGATCGTCGGCGACGGGCAGGACCACTACCGGACCGCCTTCGGTCCGGTCACCGTCGAACTGGCCCGCATGGCGACGGCGGTCGAACTCGGTACGGGCGCCGTTGACCCTGCCGCGCATCAGCGGCTCATCGAAGGCACCGCCTTCCGGCGGCTACCGCCGGAGCGCCGGGCGGCCTACCTGCTCGACGCCGCGAACGGGTTCATGCAGACGGGCGACCTGACCACCGCCGGCCAGGCACTGGTGAGCGCCGACCGGGTGGCGCCGGCGGAGGTCCGCAACCGGCCGCTGGGCCACGAACTGCTGGCGACCCTGCTGCGCCGGTCGCCGGCGGCGAGCCTCGACGTCCTGCGCCTGGCCGACGAGATCGGAGTGGTGGTCTGATCGACGGATCATCTGGCCGCGCGGTTGGCCAGCAGCCGGCGCGGGTCCCAGCGGAGTAGCCGGTACCGGGCGTCGCCGGTGGTGGCCACCACCCGCGAGGACGTGTCACTCACCGCCGTCCGCCAGCGCAGCAGCACCGACGGGGGCAGCACCGTGGCCAGCACCCTGGTCCGCCGGTCGGCCCGGGCGGCGAGCACGCCGCGGACGCTGCGCAGGGCCGGGGCCAGTTCCTCACCGGCGAGCGGGTCGCGGGCGTAGCGGGCCCGCTCCTCGGCGCGCCCGAGCAGCCGTGCCGCCGCCGCGGCGGCGGCGTCCTCGGTCAGCGCGTCGGCGGCCAGGCGCTCGGCCGTCGCCCGGGGGGTCTCCGTCCGGTCCACCCGGACCCGGTAGTCGACCAGGGTGTCGAGCAACTCGTCCCAGGCGGCGTGCGCGTCCGCCCGGGCCCGGTCGGGGTCCACCCCGACCACGATCGTCCGCTCGACGCCGTCCCGACCGGTGCCGGCGTCCACCATGGTCGCCGTCGGGACCGCCGCCACCCGGGTGCCCCGGCGTCGGCGCAGCGCCGCCCGGCGCAGTGCCGGCACCGCGAGCAGGCCGAGCAGGACCAGCACCCCCGCCGTCCACCAGGGCCAGACCGGGGCCTGCCGGGTGGGATCGCCGGCCCCGACGGCCAGGCCGGCGTCGGTCTCCCGGTCGGGCCGGTCCGGGCCGGCGGCCTCCGCCGAGGGGTCGTTCTCGCCCGGGGTGACCGGCGCGCCGGGCTCGGGGGTGACGGACTCCGGGGCGTCGGTGTCCGGGGCCCACGCCGAACGGGTCGAGCCCTGCACCCCGTACGCCGGGGTGGCGTCGAAGGGCACCCAGCCCATCCCGTCGAAGTAGACCTCCGTCCAGGCGTGCAGGTTCCGGTTGGTCAGCACGTACCCCTCGTCGGTGCGGCCCGTGCCGTTGGTGAAGCCGAACGCCACCCGGGCCGGGATGCCGGCCGCCCGGACCAGCCACGCCATCGCCGCCGCGTACTGCTGGCAGAAGCCGGCCTTGTTGTTGAGGAAGTCGACGATGTCCTGCCCGCTGGTGCCGCCCTTGGTGGTCAGGCTGTAGGAGAAGCCGTTGTCCGAGGAGAAGTAGTCGTAGATCGCCCGCACCTTGTCGTAGTCGGTGCGCTCGCCCCGCACGAGGCCGGCGACGAGGGTGTCCACCTGCGACACCGGCGGGGTCGCGGTCTGCCGGAGCCGGAGCGGGTGGTCGGCCGGCAGGGAGGTGGCGCGGCGCAGCGCCGCCGGGCTGTACGTCGACCGGACGTAGTCGAACGAGTAGCGCTTCTCGCGGGAGTCGTCCCGGTTGGAGAAGACCAGTTGGAGGGCCGGGTCGTACCGCCAGTTGCCGCCCAGCTCCTCGATCCGCACGGGCTCGCCGTAGACCGGCAGCAGGGGCATGGCGAAGTTCTTCGTCGTCTCCACGGTGGCCCGATACCGCCGCTGCTCGACGCCCTCCCGGGCCTCCTGAGGCGGGTCGGGCAGCCCCCGGGTCACCGCCTGGCCGGTCGGGCTGCCCACCCGGAAGCCGTCCGCCTCAAGCTGGTCGGCGACGCCGAAGCGCAGGTAGAACGGGCCCGACTCGGTGGTGGTCACCTTCACCATGTCGGCGACCTCGGACTGGTTGAGCTCGCCGCTCAGCGCGGCGAACAGGTCGACCCGGCCCGGGTTGCCGCCCTGGCCGGCGCGGCCGGTGCCGTTGCCCGTCCCGGAGCCGAGGGTGTCGAGCAGCCCGCCGGTCATCCCCGGCACGGCCAGCGGCAGCACCACCGCCAGCGCGACCCCCACCACGGCCAGCCGGCGCCCGGCGGCGGCCAGCGGGGACGACTCCCACACGTCGACGTCCCGGCCGTCACCGGTGAACCGGCGGCCGAACCGGCGCACCCGGTCGACGTTGTCGGCGACCAGCAGCCAGAGGTAGCCGGCGGCGCCGACCACGAACGGCACCGCGGGGACGCTGTCGACGTACACCGCGACCGGCACCGAGTAGATGGCGAGCATTGGCAGGCCGGCCAGCGCCGGACGGCGCAGCCCGACGGAGAGCACGTCCACCACCAGCGCCACCCCGCCGATGCCGAGCACGCTGATGAACAGCAGCGGGGGGGTGTCGGGCACCTTCACCCGGTACGAGCGCATGTCCTGCGCGGACGCCCCGACCAGCTCGCCGAAGTGGGCGAAGGTGGCCGGGGTGGGCACTAACGCCACCAGCTCCCCGCCGCTGGGGAAGATCCAGGTCAGCGCGAGCACCAGCCCGGCGAGCATGCCCAGCGCCTGCCCCCACAGCGGTGCCCGGACCAGCCGGGTCAACGCCGCCACCCCGGCCACCACCGCGACCGCGATGGTGGCCTGGATGAGCCAGGTCCAGCGTTCGAAGATGGCCGACAGCGGGGCCGCCGAGAGCAGGGTCGCGCCGGCGGCCACGAAGCCGAGGTTGCGGGTCGCGGTCACGGGACCACCCTTCCGGTCTCTGTCACGCCCGGCGCGCCGGGCCCCTCACCCGCCCCCGCTCGGGAGGCGTCACCGCACGCCCCCGCTCGGGAGGCGCCACCGCACGCTCCGGCCGGGGCGTCGGTTCGCCACCCCGGCCGGAGCGTCACTTCACGCCGCCCGCGACGGTCTCGGCCAGCGCCGCCCGCAGGGCGAACCCCTGCGAGCCCCGGCCGGCCTGCGGCCAGAGCGCGGGCAGCCGGGCCCCGTGGTCGATCCCGATCACCCGCCACCCGTTGCGCACCAGGGCGAGCGCGGCGGCGCCGTGCGCGTGGTCGGCCTCGGCCCGGGCCCGGGCCGGCAGGTTCAGCCAGGTGGAGCTGTTCAGCAGGAAGCCGACGCAGGTGGCGCCGTTGCCGCGCAGCCCGGCGAGCAGCTCGGCCTCGGCGGTGCTCAGCGAGCCGAACAGCGCGATGATCAGGCCGCCGTCGGCGCGCTGCCGGACCCGCTGCACCAGCGTGGTGATCTCGCCGCGCGGATCGAGCCGGACCTCGGCGAGGTGGTCGAGGAGCACGCCGTCCCCGGTGCCCTCGGTCGCGTCGACGTCCGCGCCGTCGCCGGTGACCAGGCGCAGCTTGTATCCGGCATGGCGCAGGTGCACGGCGATGCTGGCCGCAGCGGAGACGGTCCACTCGAAGCTCGCCGTCGGCCCGTCGCCGCGGTGGCCGTACCCCCGGGTGTCCAGGACGACGGTGGCCCGGCTCTCCCAGGGCTGCTCCTCGCGGCGGACCATCAGCTCCCCGGTGCGGGCGGTCGACTTCCAGTGCACCCGGCGCAGGTCGTCGCCCATCCGGTACTCCCGGGTCGCCGCGTCGTCCTCGCCGTGCACCGCCACCGAGCGGGCCCGGCTGTCGCCGCTGCCCGCGTACTCGCCGGGGAGCCGGACCGAGGGCAGGGCGGTGACCTGCGGGATCACCGTGAGGTGGTCGGTGCTGGGGAAGCCCCGGCTCAGCTCGCACAGCCCGAACGGGTCGGTCAACCGGACCACCAGCGGGCCCACCTCGTACCGGCCGCGCACGTCCGCGCGGACGGTGTACGCCACCGAGCTGGCCTGGTGCGCGCCGAGCCGCTCCAGCACCACCCGGGGCCGGCTGCCCAGCGCGTACGGCAGCCGGTCCTCCAACAGCAGGGTGCCGGTGGGCAGCCGGGACATGTTCTGCAACCGCAGCACCACCCGGGAACTGGCCCCGACCGGCACCCGGTGCGGCTCCAGGGACCGGTTGCAGGCCAGCTTGTACCGGCTCCGCCCGACGTACGCGGCGGCCAGCAGCGGCAGGATGGCCAGCAGCACGGCCACCCGAAGCAGGTCCTTCTCGCCGAGGATGACGGCGGAGACGCCCGCGGCCAGCGCCGCGGCCAGGAAGGAACGGCCGCGGGTGGTCAGCCCTCGGAGCCCGTCGCGCACGGTCACCGCCGCCGGGGCTCGTACGGGGCTCGGCCGTTGCCCTCGCCGGTGGGCCGGGTGTCGTACGGGGAGCGCTGGCGGTCGTGCGGCAGCGCGAGCCGGTGCACCAGCTCGGACACGATCGCGTCGGTGGTGCGCCGGGCGAGCTGGGCGTCGGCGGTCGGGATGATCCGGTGGGCGAGCACCGGCACCGCGAGCGCCTGGAGGTCGTCGGGCAGGACGTAGTCGCGCCCCTCCAGGGCGGCGACGGCCCGGGCGGTGCGCAGGAGCTGGAGGGTGGCCCGGGGGGAAGCGCCCAGCCGCAGGTCGGGGGCCTCCCGGGTGGCGGTGACCAGGTCGACCGCGTACTGCTTCACCGCGTCGGCGACGTGCACCTCGCGGACCGTGGCGATCAGCCGGCGGACCGTGTCGGCGTCGGAGACGGCCCCCAGATCCTGGAGCGGGTCGGCCGCGCCGTGCCCGTCCAGCATGGCCAGCTCGGCCGCCGGGTCCGGGTAGCCCATCGCGATCCGGGCGGTGAACCGGTCCCGCTGCGCCTCGGGCAGCGGGTACGTCCCCTCCATCTCGATCGGGTTCTGGGTGGCGATCACCATGAACGGGGTCTGCAACTGGTAGGTGACCCCGTCGACGGTGACCTGCCGTTCCTCCATGCACTCCAGCAGCGCGGACTGGGTCTTCGGCGAGGCCCGGTTGATCTCGTCGCCGACGACCAGGTTGGCGAAGACCGCCCCGGGACGGAACTCGAAGTCGTGGGTCTCCTGGTTGTAGACGCTCACCCCGGTGACGTCGCTGGGCAGCAGGTCCGGGGTGAACTGGATGCGGCGCACCGAGCAGTCGATCGACCGGGCGAGGGCCTTCGCCAGCTTGGTCTTTCCGACGCCTGGGACGTCCTCGATGAGGAGGTGGCCCTCGGCGAGCAGGACGGCGAGGGCGAGCCGGACCGTGGCGGTCTTGCCCTCGATGACCTGCTCGATGTTGGCCACGATGGCCTCACTGGCGGCGCGGAACTCGTCGTGCGGCAGCAGACCGCCAACCTCGTCCCAGGTCTGTTGTGTCACGGGCCTCCTCCTCGTCGCCGGAACGGCAGCTCTGTTACAGAGCACCTGGACCCGCCGTTGGGTTCGCAGCGGGAAGAGTTTCGTCTGCCGCAGAAATCTCAATGGCCTCTCAGGCTAACCATGTTTGTCGTGATCGCCGACCCCCGCAGGAAGTCGGCCGGTTACGCCCCAAATATTCGCCGGACGGGGGAAACGGACCCCCACCGTCGGTGAACGGGCCGGGTCGGTGTCCCGCCTCCCGGTGGCGGGCGACGTGGCCGCCCGGCCGGCGGGGTACACTCCCCGACATGGCCGGAGTCTTCCAGCTTCTTACCGGGCCGTGCTGATGCGCTGACGCGCGACAGCACGGCGGCCCCTCCTGCGCGAGGGGCTTTTTTGTGCCCTTCGCCGGCCGTGGCCCGGTCGCCGGGCGGCATGACCCCTCCGTCGGGCGGCCGGCGGCGGGGCGGGCCGGCTCCCCATACCGACATGACCGCGCCGAGCGAGGTCAGCAACCAGCCCGGCCGTGGCGTGGCCGGCGGCGACGAGCGAAGCGAGGAGACGCCATGAGTGAGGCAGCATCAACGGGCGACATCCCCCCGTACCGGTACACCGCGGCCCTGGCCGACGAGATCGAGCGGCGCTGGCAGGACACCTGGGAGCGGGAGGGCACCTTCCACACCCCGAACCCGACCGGACCGCTGGCCGACCCCGACCACCCGCGGGCCGGCGCGGAGAAGCTGTACGTGCTGGACATGTTCCCGTACCCGTCGGGGGCCGGTCTGCACGTCGGGCACCCGCTGGGCTACATCGGCACCGACTGCTTCGCGCGGTACCAGCGGATGGCCGGGCGCAACGTGCTGCACGCGATGGGCTTCGACGCGTTCGGGCTGCCCGCCGAGCAGTACGCGGTGCAGACCGGCACCCACCCGCGCACCACCACCGAGGCGAACATCGGCCGGTACAAGGCACAGCTACGCCGGCTGGGGCTGGCCCACGACGACCGCCGCTCGGTGGCCACCATGGACACCGACTTCTACCGCTGGACCCAGTGGAACTTCCTGCAGATCTTCAACTCCTGGTACGACCGGGAGGCGAGGCGCGCCCGCCCGGTCGCCGAGCTGATCGCCGAGTTCGCCGGCGGCACCCGGCCCACCCCGGACGGCCGCCCCTGGGCGGAGCTGACCGTGGCCGAGCGACGGGCGGTCGTCGACGACCACCGGCTGGCGTACGTCTCGGAGGCGCCGGTGAACTGGTGCCCGGGGCTGGGCACCGTGCTGGCCAACGAGGAGGTCACCGCCGACGGCCGCTCGGACCGGGGCAACTTCCCGGTGTTCAAGCGGAACCTGCGGCAGTGGATGATGCGGATCACCGCGTACGGTGACCGGCTGCTGGAGGACCTGGACACCCTGGACTGGCCCGAGCCGATCAAGCTGATGCAGCGCAACTGGATCGGCCGGTCCACCGGCGCGCACATCGACTTCCCGACCGCCGTCGCGCCGGTCCGGGTGTTCACGACCCGGCCGGACACCGTCTTCGGGGCCACCTACATGGTGCTGGCCCCCGAGCACGAGCTGGTCGACGCGCTGGTGCCGGCGGCCTGGCCGGAGGGCACGAGGGACGCCTGGACCGGCGGGCACGCCAGCCCCGGGGCGGCCGTCGAGGCGTACCGCAAGGCGGCGGCGGCCAAGACCGACGTGGAGCGGCAGTCCGACACGAAGGAGAAGACCGGCGTCTTCGTCGGCGCGTACGCCACCAACCCGGTCACCGGCGGGCAGATCCCGATCTTCATCGCCGACTACGTGCTGGCCGGCTACGGCACCGGCGCGATCATGGCGGTGCCCGCCCAGGACGAGCGGGACTGGGCGTTCGCCGAGGTGTTCGACCTGCCGATCGTGCGGACGGTGCAGCCGTCCGAGGGCTTCGCCGGCAAGGCGTACACCGGGGACGGCCCGGCGATCAACAGCGCCGCGCCCGAGCGCGGCCTGGACCTGAACGGCCTGGGGGTCGCCGACGCCAAGGCGGCGATCATCGCCTGGCTGGAGGCCAACGGCCACGGCACCGGCGCGGTCACCTACCGGCTGCGCGACTGGCTGTTCTCCCGGCAGCGCTACTGGGGCGAGCCGTTCCCGATCGTGTACGACGAGACCGGGGCCACCATCGCGCTGCCGGAGGAGATGCTGCCGGTCGAGCTGCCCGAGGTGGACGACTTCTCCCCGAAGACGTTCGACCCCGACGACGCCGCCAGCAACCCGGAGACCCCGCTGTCGCGCCGGCGCGACTGGGTCGAGGTGGAGCTGGACCTGGGTGACGGGCCGAAGCGGTACACCCGGGAGACCAACGTGATGCCGCAGTGGGCCGGCTCCTGCTGGTACGAGCTGCGCTACCTGGACCCGACCAACGCCGACCGGTTCGTCGACGCCGAGAGCGAGCGGTACTGGATGGGCCCGCGCGCCGAGGGCGACTGCGGGGGCACCGACCTGTACGTCGGCGGCGCCGAGCACGCCGTGCTGCACCTGCTGTACGCCCGCTTCTGGCACAAGGTGCTGTACGACCTGGGCCACGTCTCGTCGTTCGAGCCGTACCGCAGGCTGTTCAACCAGGGCATGATCCAGGCGTACGCGTACACCGACGCCCGGGGCTCCTACGTGCAGGCCGAGGAGGTCGTCGAGCGCGACGGCGGCTGGTTCCTGGACGAGCAGGAGGTGCGCCGCGAGTACGGCAAGATGGGCAAGTCGCTGAAGAACGTGGTCACCCCCGACGACATGTGCGCCGCGTACGGCGCGGACACCTTCCGGGTGTACGAGATGTCGATGGGCCCGCTGGAGGTGTCCCGCCCGTGGGAGACCCGGGCGGTCGTCGGGTCGTACCGGTTCCTGCAGCGGGTCTGGCGGGCCGTCGTCGACGAGCAGACCGGCGAGCTGCGGGTCACCGACGACCCGGCCGACGAGGCCACCCGGCGGCTGCTGCACAAGGTGGTCGACGGGGTCCGGGGCGACATGGAGGGGATCCGGTTCAACACCGCGATCGCCAAGCTGATCGAGCTGACCAACGGGCTGACCCGGCTGCCGGCCACCCCCCGCGAGGTGGCCGAGCCGCTGGTGCTGATGGTCGCCCCGTTCGCCCCGCACGTCGCCGAGGAGCTGTGGCGCCGGCTGGGCCACGACGCCTCGCTGGCGTACGCGGACTTCCCGGTCGCCGACCCGGCGCTGCTGGTCGCCGAGACGGTGACGTACCCGGTGCAGATCAACGGCAAGGTCCGCGGCCGGGTCGAGGTCCCCGCCGACGCGTCCGAGGACGACGTCCGCGCGGCGGCCCTGGCGGCGGTGGCGTCCTCGCTGGCCGGCAAGGACCCCCGCAAGGTCATCGTGATCAAGGGCCGGATGGTCTCCATCGTGGCCTGACCCGCGCCCCTCGCCCCCCTCGCCGTAGCGGGCGCAAATTCACGGAAAGAGTGGCCTCCCGACGCGGGATGGCCACTCTTTCCGTGAATTTGCGCGGATCTTGTCGGGGGGTCAGTGGGTCAGTGCGTCAGGGGGGTGTGCGGCGTTCGGCGCGCCACCACTGGTGGACCAGCGCCGCGCTGGCGATCAGGCCGAGGCCGGCCGGGGCGACGGCGTACCAGTTGACGTCGCCCGGCGAGGTGGCCGCCGCGCCGAGTGCCGCGTAGCCGAACGCCGTCGGGGCGGAGGCGAGGACGCTGCCGGCCAGGAACGGCAGCACCCGGGCGCCGGTGGTGCCGTAGCCGTAGCTGACCAGCCCGTACCCGGAGATCGGCAGCAGCCGGACCGTCATCACCCCGAGCACGCTCTGCCGGGCGAACCAGCCGTCGAGGCGGGCCAGCCGGCCGCGCACCCGTTCGGCGACGAACTCCCGGCCCAGCACCCGGCCGACGGTGAAGCCGATCGCCGCGGCCAGCAGCGCCGCGCCGAGGGCGTAACCGGCCCCCGGGAGAGGGCCGAAGATCGCCCCCGTGGCGAGGGTGACGAAGGTGCGGGGGACCAGGGCGACCAGCAGCAGCGCCCCGCCGACGACCGCCGCGACCGGGGCGTACCCGCCGAGGGAGTCGGCGAGCCGGGGCAGCTCCGCCGCGTCGGGCCGGGGCACCGCCGGCAGCAGCGCCGCGAACCCGGCGAGCAGGAGCAGCAGGAGGGCGAACCGGCGCGCCGCCGGCTGCCGGAGCAGCCGCCGGACCGCCGGGATCATGCCCGGGCGGCGGCCACCGCGGCGCGGCGCTCGGCGCGGAGCCGGTCGGCCCAGGTGTCGTCCAGCGGCGGGAGCTGGTGCGCGCCGGTCGCCCAGCGCAGCAGCAGGTCGGCCAGCGCCGGGTTGCGGGCCAGGGCCGGGCCGTGCGAGTACGTGCCGAGCAGCTTGCCCCGCCACGCGCCCTCGGTGGCCCCGTCGTTGCCGACCCCGGCGGTGACCCGGGCCAGCGGGGACACCCCCGGGCCGAGGTGGGTCCGGCCGCCGTGGTTCTCGAAGCCGGTGAGCGCCGGCACGCCGAGCCGGGGGTCGATGTCGCCGGCCAGCTCGCCGACGGCCCGGGACGGGCCCCGGTCGGAGGAGAGGTCGAGCAGCTCCAGCCCGGTGCACTGGGCGCCCTTGGCGAAGAAGGAGGTGCCGAGGAGCTGGTAGCCGGCGCAGACGCCGAACACCACCGACCCCTGGGCGACGGCCCGGTGCAGGCCGCCGTCGGCCCGCAGCCGCTGCGCGCCGAGCGCCTGGGGGCCGTCCTCGCCGCCGCCGATGAGGTAGATGTCGGCGGTGGCGGGCAGCCGCTGGTCGGAGCGGACCTCCAGCACCTCCACCGGCATTCCGCGCTGCTGCGCCCGGCGGGCCAGGATCAGCATGTTGCCCCGGTCGCCGTAGGTGGACAGCAGGTCGGGGTAGATCCAGACGATACGCAGGCTCTCAGTTGACACGGTCCAGCTCCGCTCGGATGTCCTGGAAGGCGGTGTAGTTGGCGATGACCTCCAGACGGCCGGGCGGTACGGCCCGGACCGCCTCGGCGAACGCCCGCACGTGCTGGAACGGCACCCCGTTGACGTCGAGGCGGACCGCCAGGTCGTACGCCCGGTCGCCGGTGATCAGCACCTGCCGGCCGCGCAGCGGGGCGAAGTCGACGTCGAACAGCCAGGAGGTGTCCAGCCCGTCGGGGTCCCGGGCGTTGATGGACAGCAGTGTCGGGGCCACGTCGGCCATCTCGAACGCCTCCAGCCAGCTCGCCGGGTTCTTCGCCAGCAGCAGCCGGATGTTGCGCCCGTCCCGGTCGACCTGGGCGTAGCGGCCGGCGACCGAGGTGACGGAGCCCAGCCGGGAGACCGCGTCGACCGGGCGTACGCCGAACTCGGCGGCGACGGCCAGGGCGGTCGCCGCGTTGCCCAGGTTGACTTTGCCGGGGAGCTGGAGGGTCACCTTGTGCCAGGCCCCGGTGGGGTCGAGCACGCCGTCGTCCTCCACCGTCCACTGCGGGCCGGGGCGGCGCAGCGGGCAGCCGCTGCACCACCACTGCTCGCCGGAGCGCTGGATGGTGTGGCCGCACTCGGGGCAGACCCACGAGTCGTCGTGCCAGCGCTGGCCGGCGCTGAACCAGGTGACGTGGGGCGGCCGGACGCCGCGGGCCGGGTCGCCGGGCGGGGTGGCGGCCCACACCACCATCGGGTCGTCGGCGTTCGCCACCACCCGCACGTCCGGGTGGTTGACCAGCGCGGCCCGCCAGAGCTGCGCCATCATGGCGACCTCCTTGGCCCGGTCGAGCTGGTCCCGGGAGAGGTTGAGCAGCGCCACCACGTGCGGCTCGGTCGCCTCCAGGACCTGGGCCAGGTAGTGCTCGTCGACCTCCAGGACCGCGTACGGGGTGCTGCCGGCCTTGGCCAGCGCCGAGGTGTGGCCGGTGGGCATGTTGGCGCCGAAGGAGTTGGTGGCCACCCGGCCCAGGACGCCGACCGCCGCGGCGGCCAGCCGGGTGGTGGTCGTCTTGCCGTTGGTGCCGGAGACGAGCGCGATGGCGCGTCCGGCAGACAGGTGGGCGAGCAGGTCCGGATCGATCTTCAGGCCGATCCACCCGCCGATCACCGAACCGTCACCACGACCCGCGGCTCTCGACAGCGCCGCGGCGGTCCGCGACACCGAGCTGGCCACCTTCGCCCGCAGGGGCATCTTCGCGTCCGTCACGCGAGCGAGGTTACCGGACCGCCGCCCCCGCCAGATCGCCGCCGACGGCGAACCGTTCGGCCGGGGACGCCCGGCGGACGGCCAGCGCGTGTTCGACCGGACGGAGTCGATCTATGTCGGGTAGTGGACGCCCCGTCGGGGGCGCTCCGGCCCTCCACTCCGCTCCACCCCCTCTGACGTGCTGTTTTGCGTTCGGAAACGCCGCGCCGCGCGGGCGATTCTGGTTGCAGGTGGAGGGAAGTGGAGTAGAGTGGGGCCCAATGGTGAGGCCGGGAGGGCCCCACCGGCCCGGGGGGAGGCGGCGCCGCGAACGCCGCTGAAGGGCGAGGGGGTTGGGCCGATGTTTCTCGGCACTCACACCCCACGCCTGGACGACAAGGGCCGGTTGATCCTTCCGGCGAAGTTCCGGGATGAGCTGGCGGGGGGTGTCGTGATCACCAAAGGGCAGGACCGCTGTCTCTACGTCTTCCCGATGCCCGAGTTCCAGCGCATCGCCGACCAGTTGCGCGCGCAACCCATGACGCACAAGGCGGCCCGGGCGTACAGCCGGGTCTTCTTCGCCAGCGCGCACGACGAGGTCCCGGACAAGCAGGGCCGGGTCACCATCCCGGCCCATCTGCGGGCCTACGCGGCGCTCGACCGGGACCTGGTGGTGATCGGGGCGAGCACGCGGGTGGAGGTCTGGGACAGGGCAGCCTGGGAGACCTACCTCGCCGAGAGCGAAGACGACTTCGCCGACATCGAGGAGGGGGTGCTGCCCGGCGGTCTGTAGGGCGTGACGACGCCCGACGTACTGCGAGATCTCCAGCCGCTTTCGAGTTCCTGGCGCCCCTTCCCCGGTGCCAGGCGCACGATCTCATCGGAGGGCCGCGGCCTCCGGCGGGCGGGAGCGGATGGGGATCTGGCGGTACGACGGAGGCGTCGTGACGACGGCAGGCGCGGAGAGAAACGGACGATTCAACCAGTGGGGGTCGACATGGGGGAGCTTCGCGGCACGCACGTGCCCGTGCTGCTCGAGCGGTGTCTCGAGTTGCTGGCCCCCGCGCTGGACAGGGGCGACCGCACGATCCACGTCGACGCCACGCTGGGCCTGGCCGGTCACGCCGAGGCGGTGCTGCAACGGCATCCGCGCACGGTGCTGATCGGGCTGGACCGGGACACCGAGGCCCTCGCGCACGCGCGGGTCCGGCTGGCCCGGTTCGCCGACCGGGTCCACCTCGAACACGCCGTCTACGACGAGCTGCCCGAGGTGCTGGGCCGGCTGGGCTACCCGGCGATCGACGGCGTCCTGTTCGACCTGGGCGTCTCCTCGCTCCAGCTGGACGCGCCCGACCGCGGGTTCGCCTACGCGCAGGACGCCCCGCTGGACATGCGGATGGACCAGACCCGTGGGGTGACCGCCGAGGAGGTGGTCAACAGCTACCCGCACCCGGACCTGGCCCGGGTGCTGCGGGTGTACGGCGAGGAGAAGTTCGCCGGGCGGATCGCCTCGGCGATCATCCGGGAGCGCGAGCGGGCCCGGATCACCTCGTCGGCGCGGTTGGCCGAGCTGGTCAGGGAGAGCATCCCGGCACCCGCCCGACGAACCGGGGGACACCCGGCCAAGAGAACGTTTCAGGCTTTACGGATCGAGGTAAACAGGGAGCTGGCAGCGCTGGAGACGGCGCTGCCGGCCGCTCTCGACAAGCTCGCCGTGGGTGGTCGCATGGTGGTCCTGTCCTACCACTCGCTGGAGGACAGGCTCACCAAGGCGGCCCTCACCGACCGGGTCCGCAGCAAGGGCCCGGTCGACCTCCCGGTCGAACTTCCCGGGTTCGGTCCGACGTTCCGGCTGCTCAGCCGGGGCGCGGAGCTGCCCGGGGAGGCGGAGGTCACCGCGAACCCGCGCGCCGCCTCGGTGCGCCTGCGGGCCGCGGAACGGATCGACCCGGAGGCGGAGCAGCAGGGGCGGGCCGACCGCGAACGGTCCCGCCGGCGGGTCCGGGCGATGCACCAACCGGGGTCGGCGGGATCGGCGGATCCCCGGCCGGTGCGAGACGACGACGCAGGGACGGACGAAGAGGGGGAGGGATGATGAACGTTGACAAGCGCGACGGCCGGGACACCGGCGTCGGGCAGCGCGCACCGCGGTCGGGGGGCCGGACCGCGGCGCAGCGGACCACGCGGACCGGGGTTCCGGCGGCGGGAGCCGGCCGGCTCGACCGGCAGCGGGAGACTCGCGCCCGGGGGGCGCGCGAGTTCCCCACCAGCGGCAGCGCCGCGCTGCGCCCGGCCGAGCGGACCAGCCCGGCAGCGACCCCGTCGCCGCGGCTGCGGGTCGCCCCGCCGCCGCCGGTGTCGGTGCCGCGGGCGCCGTTCGTCGCACTGATCCTGGTGCTGGTCGTCGGCGGGGTGCTCGGCATCCTGCTGGTCAACACCAAAATCAACGAGAACTCGTTCCGGATCGAGCGGCTCCAGCAGCAGCAGGCGAAGCTCGACGTGGACGAGCAGCAGTTGAAGAAGGAGATCGCCGACGCGAAGGCCCCCGGCAACCTCACCGCCGCCGCCAAGCGGCTGGGCATGGTCGAGGCCGAGGAGCCGGCGTACATCCGGCTGCCGGACGGCCGGATCATCGGCGTGCCGCAGCCCGCCAACGGCCAGCCCTCGGTGACCAGCCAGCAGGGCGCGGGAGGATAGCCGGTGCCGCCGAGATCGGACGAACCGCGCCGGGACCCCACGGGCTCCCGGCGCGGTTCGTCGCGCTCGACGGGCGGGCGGGGCGAGCCGCGCTCCGGCGAGCCCGGCGTGGGGGGCATCTCCGACGCGCGGGCGTACACCCCCCGGGGGCGGACCATCCGCGAGGAGCGCGGCGCGCTCGGCCGGCCGAGCGCCGGGGGCGCCGAGCAGCGGCGTACCCCCCGGGGCACCCGGGCCGGCGGCGACCCGTTCCGGCCGGCGTTGCAGGTGCTCGACGGCGGCCGGGCCGGCGCGACCCGCGCGGGCCGGCGGGAGAGCGCCCCGACCGGGCGCTCCGGGGTGGTCCGGACCGTCCAGGCCCGACCGTCCCGGGCGCTGCCCGACGACGACTTCGACGCCCCACCCGCGCCGCGCCGCCGGCCCGGCCCGCGCCGCCCGGACCGGCCCGCCGCCCGGCGCGCGCCGCGCAAGCCGCGCAAGCCGCCCCGGCTGGCCGACCCCCGGCGCCGGCTGCGCCTGGGCACCCTGCTCGTCCTCGCGCTGTTCGCCGCCATCGGCATCCGGCTGGTCGTCCTCCAGACCGTCGACACCCCGGCGTACGCCGGCGGCGGGGTGGCAGGCCGGCTGACCGGGGTCGACCTGCCCGCCCCCCGGGGCGCGATCTACGACAGCACCGGGGCCCCGCTGGCGCAGAGCGTCGAGGCCCGGTACGTCTTCGCCGACCCCACCCGGGTCAAGAACCGCACGGCGACCGCCCGGGCGCTGTCGCCCCTGCTCGGCCTGCCCGCCTCCGAGCTGGCCGCGCGGATGAAGCCGCGTACCCGGGAGAACGGCCGCGCCTCCCAGTTCGAGTACCTGGCGCGCGGGGTGTCCATCCCCACCGCCAAGAAGATCATGGCGCTGGACCTGGCCGGCATCGGCGTGCACCGTGACGAGCGGCGCGAGGTGCCCGGCGCCGACCTGGCCGCCAACCTGCTCGGCTTCACCAGCCAGGACATGGTCGGCCTGGAGGGGTTGGAGGCCCGCTACGACGACCTGCTGCGCGGCGAGATCGGCCGCCGGGTGTACGAGGTCGGGCAGGGCGACCTGGGCGCCCCCATTCCGGGCGGTTACAGCAGAACCACCCCGCCGAAGCCGGGCAACTCCCTGGAGCTGACCATCATCCGGGACCTCCAGTTCAAGTCGCAGCAGGTGCTCCGGGGCCAGATGGTCAAGGCCCAGGGCAGCGTCGGCGTCGCAATCGTGCTCGATCCGCACACCGGGGAGGTGCTGGCCCAGGCCAGCCACCCCACCTACAACGCCGCGAAGCCCGACGAGAGCGAGCCCACCGACCGGGAGGACGCCGCCACCAGCTTCGTGGTCGACCCCGGCTCGATCCACAAGGCGATCACCTTCGGCGCGGCGCTCCAGGAGGGCGTCGTCACACCGGACACCGCGCTGCCGATCGCCAACACCATCCGCAGGGGCGACACCACCTTCCGCGACACCCACCCGGCGAACGGGCAGAAGATGAGCCTCGCCGGGATGCTGGCGTACTCGTCGAACGTCGGCACCATCGAGATCGCCGGCAAGCTCGGCCCGGACCGGCTGATCGACTACCAGAAGCGCTTCGGGCTCGGCCAGCCCACCGGCGAGGGCATGCCGGGCGAGGCCAGCGGCCGGCTGCTCCCCGCCGAGCAGTGGAGCGAGTCGTCGTACGGGTCGGTGCCGATCGGGCACAGCGTCGACGCCACCCCGCTGCAGATGGCCGCGGCGTACGGCGCGATCGCCAACAACGGCACCTACGTGCAGCCGCACCTGATCAAAGAGGTGATCAGCGGGAAGGACGGCAGCCGTACCCCGGGCAAGGCGCCGGTCACCCGCTCGGTGCTCAGCCCGCAGAACGCGGCGGCGCTGCGGACCATGCTCCAGGCGGTCACCACGGTCGACGGGGCCACCGGGCTCGCCGCGGCGGTGCCCGGCTACCAGGTGGCCGGCAAGACCGGCACGGGCATCCGCTACGTCGACGGCAAGCAGCAGCCCGGGGAGGTCGGCTCGTTCATCGGGATGGCCCCGGCGGACAACCCGCGGTTCGTGGTGGCGGTCTTCGTGTGGAGCCCCGGGGGCGGCGGCGGGGCGGTCGCCGCGCCGGCCTTCCGCGAGATCATGGGCTTCACGCTCAGCCGGTACCGGGTTCCCCCGTCGGCGGCCAAGCCGCCCAAGTTCGAGGTCTTTCCGCGCTGACCAGGCGCGGGGGGACATCATCGGTGAGTGGGGACGAACCACCGGGGCGGCTGTGCGGTCGGGACCGGACGACCGGGTAGGGTCTGACGCCGTGCCCGGCAATCCACGCCCCCGTACCGTGACCGGACTCCGGCTCGGCGATCTCGCCGACCGGCTCGCCGTCGAGCCGCCGCCAGGCGCCGCCGACGTCACGGTGACCGGGGTGACCCACGCCAGCCAGGAGGTCCGCCCCGGCGACCTGTACGCCGCGCTGCCCGGCGCCCGCCGGCACGGCGCGGAGTTCGCCGCCGGCGCGGTGGCCGCCGGCGCGGTGGCCGCCCTGACCGATCCGGCCGGCGCCCCGGCGGTGGCCGCTGCGGGCCTGCCCGCGCTGGTGGTGCCCGACCCCCGCGCGGTGCTCGGTGGCCTGGCCTCCGCCGTCTACGGCGACCCGACCGCCGGGCTGACCGTCATCGGGATCACCGGCACGGCCGGCAAGACCTCCACCGCCTACCTCGTCGAGTCGGGGCTGCGCGCCGCCGGCCACGTGACCGGGCTGATCGGCACGGTGGAGACCCGGCTGGGCGACCTGGTGGTCGACAGCGTTCGGACCACCCCGGAGGCCACCGACCTGCACGCCATGCTGGCCGCCGCCCGGGAGCGCGGCGTGACCGCGCTGGTGATGGAGGTCTCCAGCCACGCCCTGGCGATGGGCCGGGTCGGCGGGGTGCGGTTCACCGTCGGCGGGTACACCAACTTCGGCTCCGACCACCTGGACTTCCACGCCGACTCGGCGGACTACTTCGCGGCCAAGGCGCAGCTCTTCGACGGGCGCTGCGCGGTCGAGGTGCTCAACCACGACGACCCGGCGCTGCGCCCGCTGTTCAGGCCCGCCACGGTCAGCTACTCGGCCGCCGGCGACCCGACCGCCAGCTGGTACGCCAGCGACGTCGACGGCGAGGGCTACGCCCAGCGGTTCGTCGCCCACGGCCCCGGCGGGCTGACCGTGCCGGCCGGGGTGGCGCTGCCCGGTCGGCACAACGTGGCCAACGCCCTGCTGGCCATCGCCGTGCTGGTCGCCGCCGGGGTGGACGCGGCGACCGCCGCCGCCGGGGTGGCCGCCTGCGGCGGGGTCCCCGGCCGGCTGGAGCTGGTCTCCACGGTCGGCCCGGTGCGCGGGGTGGTCGACTACGGGCACAAGCCGGACGCGATCGTGGCGGCCCTGGCCGCGCTGCGCGAGCTGAGCGCCGGGCGGCTCATCTGCGTCATCGGCGCCGGCGGCGACCGGGACCGGGGCAAGCGGCCGGTGATGGGCGCCGCCGCCGCGCAGGGGGCCGACGTGGTGGTGGTGACCGACGACAACCCGCGCACCGAGGACCCGGGCGCGATCCGGGCGCAGGTGCTGGCCGGGGCGTACGGGGCCGGCGCGCCGGCGCGCATCGTCGAGGTGGCCGGCCGGCGGGCGGCGATCGACGAGGCGGTCCGACTGGCCGCCCCGGGCGACGTGGTGGCCGTGCTCGGCAAGGGGCACGAGCGCGGGCAGGAGGTGGCCGGCGAGGTGCTGCCGTTCGACGACCGGACCGAGCTGGCGGACGCGCTGCGCGCCCGCTTCGGGGACCTGGCGGGGCAGCGGTGATCCCGCTGACGCTGGCCGAGGTGGCCGGGGCGGTCGGCGGCCGGCTGCTCGCCGCCGACCCGGCCGCCCGGGTCACCGGGCCGGTCGAGTTCGACTCGCGCAAGGCCGGGCCGGGCGCGCTGTTCGTGGCGTTCCCCGGGGAGCAGGTGGACGGGCACGACTACGCCGTCGCGGCCGTCGCGGCCGGCGCGGTCGCCGTGCTCGGCACCCGGGAGGTGCCCGGGGTGCCGATGGTGCTGGTCGCCGACGCCCTCGACGCGATGGGCCGGCTCGCCCGGGCCGTGGTGGACCGGCTGCCCGACCTGACCGTCATCGGGCTGACCGGTTCGTCCGGCAAGACCACCACCAAGGACCTGATCGCCCAGCTCACCGTCCGGCTCGGCCCCACGGTGGCGCCGCCCGGGTCGTTCAACAACGAACTGGGACACCCGTGGACGGCGTTGCAGGCCGGCCCGGACACCCGGTTCCTGGTGCTGGAGAAGGGCGCCCGGGGGGTGGGGCACGTGCGCTACCTGTGCGAGGTGGTGCCGCCCCGGATCTCCGTGGTGCTCAACGTCGGCGTGGCGCACCTCGGCGAGTTCGGCTCGGTGGAGAACATCGCGCTGGCCAAGGGGGAGCTGGTCGAGTCGCTGCCGGCCGACGGGCTGGCGGTGCTCAACGCCGACGACCCGCTCGTCGACGCGATGGCCGGGCGCACCCGGGCCCGGGTGGTCCGCTACGGCGAGGCGGCGCACGCCGACGTCCGGGCGGAAGACGTGACCCTGGACGGGCGGGGCCGGGCGTTGTACACCCTGGTGGTCCCGGAGGGGAGCGCGCCGGTGCGGCTCGGGCTGACCGGCCGGCACCAGGTTTCCAACTCGCTGGCCGCCGCCGCCGTGGCCCGGGAGCTGGGCATGCCGTTGGCCGAGCTGGCCACCGCGCTGGGCGAGCTGGGGCTGGTCTCCACCCGTCGGATGGACGTCTTCGAGCGCCCCGACGGCGTGACGGTGATCGACGACTCGTACAACGCGAACCCGGCGTCGATGGCGGTGGCGCTGCGGGCGCTGGCCGGCATGCGTGGCGGGGGGCGGGCGGTCGCGGTGCTCGGCTACATGGCCGAGCTGGGGCCGTACGAACGGGACGGGCATCTGGAGGTCGGCCGGCTCGCGGCCGGCCTGGGGGTGGACCGGCTGCTCGTGGTGGGCGAGCCGGCGGCGCCGATCCATGAGGGCGCGACAGCGGTAGAGGACTGGGGAGGAGAGTCGGTGCTGCTCACCGATCAGGCGGCGGCCGTCGAGGTGCTGCGGGGCGAACTACGACCGGGCGACGTCGTCCTGGTGAAGGGCTCCCGGTACCGCACCTGGGAGGTGGCCGACGCGCTGCGCGTCGACGCCACGGGCGAGGGGGCCGCCGCATGAGGGCGGTGATCATCGCCATCGGGGTGGCGTTCCTCGTCTCGCTGTTCTGCACCCCGATCGCGATCAAGGTGTTCGCCCGGCTGAAGGCCGGCCAGCCGATCCGATCGAACCTCGGGCTCGCCAGCAACGAGGGCAAGAAGGGCACGCCGACGATGGGCGGCGTGGTCTTCATCCTGGCCACCGTCATCGCGTACGTCGCGGGGCACCTGGCCCTGACCACCCTGCCGGACGCGCAGATCGCCCAGGTCGAGCCGACGATCACGGCGCTGGTCCTGCTGGGCCTGATGGTGTTCTCCGGCGCGGTCGGCTTCATCGACGACTTCCTCAAGGTCCGCAAGCGACACAGCGGCGGGCTCAACAAGCGGGGCAAGCTGGCCGGGCAGATCCTGGTCGGTGCGATCTTCGGCATCGTCGCGCTGTACTTCCCGAGCAGCATGACCGACGCCAGCGGCGCGGCCACCAACACCGAGACGGTGGGTGCCAGCACGCTGAGCTTCATCCGGGACATCCCCGCCCTGGACATCAGCAAGATCGGCGCGGTGGTCATCTTCATCTTCGTGGTGATGGCGGCGACCAACGGCGTGAACCTCACCGACGGCCTCGACGGCCTGGCCACCGGCGCCTCGGTGATGGTCCTCGCGGCGTACGCGCTGATCGCGTTCTGGCAGTACCGGCACTGGTGCGCCGACCCGGCGTACACGGCGAACCCGAACAACTACTGCTACACCGTCCGGGATCCGCTGGAGATCGCGCTGATCGCCGGGGCGGCGGCCGGGGCCTGCGTCGGCTTCCTGTGGTGGAACACCTCGCCGGCCCGGATCTTCATGGGCGACACCGGGGCGCTGGGCCTGGGCGGCCTGATCGCCGGCATGGCGATGTCGACCCGGACCATCCTGCTGCTGCCGATCATCGGCGGGCTGTTCGTGATCATCACCATGTCGGTGGTCATCCAGATCATCTCGTTCCGCACCACCGGCAAGCGGGTGTTCCGGATGTCGCCGTTGCAGCACCACTTCGAGCTCGCCGGCTGGAGCGAGGTCAACATCGTGGTCCGGTTCTGGATCATCGCCGGGATCGGGGTGGCCATCGCGCTGGGCCTGTTCTACAGCGACTTCCTGGCCGCGATGGGCTGAGCCGCCCGGGTCGCCGACCGCCCGTCGGGCGCGGCGGCCCGGCCGGAGAGCCGGAAAGGAGATCCTTTGTCGCGCGGACCGCGATGACAGGGGATCTCCTTTCGGCGGTACGACACGCCGACCACGGCGTTCGGCGGGAACGGGCCGGCCGCATTCGCGATGATGGGCGGGTGGGGGAGGACCGAGGTACCGGCACGACGACAGACACCCAGCCGCGGCGGGCCGCAGGGGCGGAGCGCACCGCCGACCCGCCAGCGGTGGGCCCGGCGTTCGGCCTGGACGCCGCCGGCGGGCTGGCCGCGCTGCGCGGCCTGCTGGCCCGGCCGCTGGCCTCGTACTACCTGCTGATCTCCAGCGCCGGCCTGCTGCTGGTGATCGGCCTGACCATGGTCTTCTCGGCGACCAGCGTGAAGAACTACGCCGAGGTGGGCAACGCCTTCGCCGACCTCACCCAGCAGGCCATCTTCGCGGTGATCGGCGTGGTGGCGTTCTGGCTCTGCCAGCGGCTGCCGGCGAGCACCTACCGCTCGGTCGCCCGGATCGCGCTCGGGGTCGCGGTGGCGCTGCTGCTGGTGCTGAACCTGCTGCTCGCCCTGAACTCGTTCTTCGAGGTGGAGCAGGTCGGGCCGCTGCGCGCCGACCTGCTCTGGCTGTTCGTCGGCGGCATCCAGCTCCAGCCCTCCGAGCTGGCGAAGTTCGCGCTGGTGCTGTGGGGCGCCGACGTGCTGGCCCGCAAGGGCGCCCGGCTGGGCTGGTGGAAGGAGTTGGCCACCCCGCTGTTCCCGGTGGTCGCACTGCTGTTCGTGCTCGTCGGCTACAACGACGTCGGCACCATGCTCTGCCTGCTCGCCCTGGTCGTCGGCCTGCTCTGGGCGGCCGGGGTGCGGGCCAAGGTGTTCGCGGTGCTGTCGGTGATCGGACTGGTCGGCATCGGCCTGCTGGTCGCCGCCGCCTCGCTGGGCGCCGGGTCCGGGGCGCGCGGGGAGGAGAACTACCGGCTGGCCAGGCTCACCCTGTTCTTCAACCCGCCCGACCCGGTGGAGTGCTTCGAGACCTGGTGCTACCAGACGGCCCAGGCCCGCAACGCCATCGAGCACGGCGGCTGGTTCGGCGTGGGGCTGGGCAAGAGCAGCCTCAAGTTCGGCTGGCTGCCCGAGGCGCACAACGACTTCATCTTCGCGATCCTCGCCGAGGAACTGGGCGTGGTCGGCTGCATGGTGCTGATCACCCTGTTCGCGGTGCTCGGCTACACCGGGCTGCGGATCGCCCGCCGGGTGGAGGACCCGTTCCGCCGGCTCGCCGCGGCCGGGGCGACCACCTGGCTGGTCGGCCAGGCGATCATCAACATCGGCGGCGTCATCGGCCTGATGCCGATGACCGGTGTGCCGCTGCCGTTCATCTCCGACGGCGGAAGCGCCCTGGTGGTGACCCTGGCGGCGATCGGGATGCTGGCGTCGTTCGCCCGCGCGGAACCCGACGCGGCCCGAGCCCTGCATGCGCGTCCACCCGCCCGATGGGTCCGACTACTCTGGGCCCCGTTGCCGCCGCTTCCCGGCCGGCGCCGCCGTCCGGCGCCGCCGCCGGCGGACCGTGGGTCCGTACCCCGGTCCCGGGCGCGGCGCGAGGACGACCAGGCCGCATCCCGCGCCGCCCGGCCCGACCGGGCCCGGGGCGGGTCGGCGAGCGAGAGGAGACGCTGATGGGTCCGCTGCGTTCGGTGGTGCTCTGCGGAGGGGGCACGGGTGGCCACATCTACCCGCTGCTCGCCTTCGCCGACTGCCTGCGCCGACACGACCCGGGCGTCCGGATCACCTGCCTCGGCACACCGAAGGGCCTGGAGAACGAGCTGATCCCGCCGGCCGGCTACGACCTGCGGCAGATCCCGGCGTACCAGCTTCCCCGGTCGGTGAACATGAGCCTGGTCCGCACCCCGGACCGGATGTGGAAGGCGGCCCGCGCGGCGGGCAGGGTGATCGACGAGGTCCGGGCCGACGTGGTCGTCGGCTTCGGCGGGTACGTCTCGGTGCCCGGCTACCTCGCCGCGTGGCGGCGTGAGCTGCCGATCGTCATCCACGAGGTGAACGTGCCGCCGGGGGTGGCCAACCGGCTCGGGATGAAGTTCACGAAGAACGTCGCGGTGGGCTTCCCGCACCAGCCGGCCCAGTCCGAGGTACTGCGCGACGCCCGGGTGGTCGGCGTGCCGCTGCGCCGGGGCATCGCCGGGCTGGACCGGGCCGCCAACGCCGCCGCCGCCCGCGCCCACTTCGGACTCCGCCCCGACCTGCCGGTGCTCTTCGTCGCCGGCGGCTCGCAGGGTGCCCGCTCGATCAACCTCGCGGTGGCCGGGGCGGCCAAGGAGCTGGCCCGGCACGGGGTGCAGGTGCTGCACGTGATGGGCGCCCGCAACGAGCCGGTGCCGGTCCCCACCGACCTGCCGGTGCCGTACGTGACCCTGCCGTACCTGTCCCAGATGGAGATCGGCTACGCCGCCGCCGACCTGATGCTCGGCCGGGGCGGGGCGATGACCTGCGCCGAGGTCGCGGCGATCGGCCTGCCCACCGTCTACGTGCCGTACCCGCACAGCAACCAGGAGCAGAAGCGCAACGCGCTGCCCGTGGTGGAGGCCGGCGGCGGGCTGCTCGTCGACGACGCCGAGCTGACCCCGGCCTGGGTGGAGGGCACGATCATTCCGCTGATCCGCGACCCGCACCGGCTCGCCGCGATGGGCGCCGCCGCGGCGGCCTACGGGCGGCGCGACGGCGACGAGGCGCTGCTGAACTTCGTCTACGAGGCGGTGGCCCGTTGAGCGGGCCGACCGTCGAGACCGGAAGGTACCCGTCATGAACACCGCGCAGTTCACCCCGGCCGGCACGCTGACCGCCGAGGACCTGGGCCGGATCCACCTGATCGGGGTCGGCGGGGTCGGGATGAGCGGGCTGGCCCGGCTGTTCCTGACCCGGGGCCTGCCGGTCTCCGGCAGCGAGCTGCGGGAGTGGCCGTCGTTGGCCGGGCTGCGCGCGCTGGGCGGGACCATCCACTCCACCCACGAGCCGGCCAACCTCGACGGCGTCGACACCGTCGTCTACTCCTCGGCCATTCCCCAGGACCACCTGGAGATGGTGGAGGCGCGCCGGCGCGGGCTGCGGGTGCTGCACCGCTCCGAGGCCCTGGCCGCGGCGATGACCGGCCGGCGGACGGTGGCGGTGGCCGGCACCCACGGCAAGACCACCACCACCTCGATGGTGACGATGGTGCTCCAGCAGGCCGGGGTCGATCCGTCCTTCGTGATCGGCGGGGAGATCTCCGAGGTCGGCTCCGGGGCGCACCACGGCACCGGCGAGCACTTCGTGGTCGAGGCGGACGAGAGCGACCGCTCGTTCCTCATCTACCGCCCGTACGTCTCGGTCATCACGAACATCGAGGCGGACCACCTCAACACCTACGGCGACCTGGCCACCCTGGAGGCGGCGTTCGCCGAGTTCGCCCGACTCACCGACCCCGACGGGTTCATCGTCACCTGCGCCGACGACCCGGGCGGGCGGCGGCTGGCCGAGACGCTGCGGGCCGAGGGCCGCCGGGTGCACACGTACGGCGAGGCGCCGGACGCCGACCTGCGGCTGAGCGAGATCGTCTCGTCCGCTCAGGGGGTGCGCTACCTGGCCGAGGTGGACGGCCGCTCGCTGGGCGAGATCCGGCTGCCGGTGCCGGGGCGGCACATGGGACTCAACAGCGCCTCGGCGGTGCTGACCGCGTACCTGCTGGGGTTGCCGGTCGAGGCGGCGGAGGCGGCGCTCGGGTCGTTCCCGGGCGTGCGGCGGCGCTTCGAGCGCAAGGGCGTCGCCGACGGGGTGCTGGTCTACGACGAGTACGCCTACCATCCGACCTCGATGACCCTGGCGTTGCAGACGCTGCGCGAGGTGGCCGGCGCGGGTCGGCTGATCGTGGTGTTCCAGCCGTACCGGCTCTACCGCACCCGGGACCTCCAGGCGGAGATCGCCGCGGCGCTGGGCATCGCCGACGAGCTGGTGCTGCTGGAGGTCTTCGGCCCCGGCGAACTGCGCCAGCCCGGCGAGGGCTCGGCTGCGCTGATCGAGGCCGTGCCGCTGCCCGCCGACCGGAAGGTCTTCGCGGACTCCTGGGACGACGCGCCGGCGGAGGTGGCCCGCCGGGCCCGCTCCGGCGACGTGGTGGTGACCATGGGCGCGCCGCCCATCTCGCTGATGGGCGACCAGCTCCTGGACGCCCTGTCGGCCCGCGCCCGTGCCGCCGCCGGCGTCGGCCCCGCCGTCGACCCGGACGGCTCGGCGGCCACCACCGGATGAGCCCCGGTCCGGCGCGCGGGCGTACCACCGGCGCGGACCCGGGCGGCGGCCGGCGCGGGCCGGTGCGCCGCTGGCAGCTGGTCCGGGCCGGAACCGACGCGGTGCCGCCGTCCGCGCGGCGGTTCATGGCCCGGGCCCGGCAGCGCCGGATGCGCGCGGCGTTGCCCTGGGCGGTGGCCGCCGGGGTGCTCGTCGTGGTCGCGCTGGTGGCCTGGACGGTGTTCGGCACCGGCCTGCTCGGGGTGCGCGAGGTCCGGGTGGAGGGCGCCAAGCTGGTCAGCCCCGTGGAGGTCCGCGAGGCCGCCGGAGTACCGGACGACTTCCCGCTGGCCCGGGTGGACCTGGCCGGCACCGCCCGGCGGATCGGCGCGCTGGCCCCGGTGCAGCAGGCGACGGTCACCCGGGACTGGCCGGGCACGCTGGTGGTGCGGGTGGTGGAGCGGACGCCCGTGGCGGCGGTGCCGCAGGGCGGCGCGTTCGCGGTGGTCGACCGGTCCGGGGTGGTCTTCCGGTCCCTGCCTCGGCCGCCGGACGGCCTGCCGGTGGTGCGGGTCGGCCGGCCGGGCCCGGAGGACCCGGGCACCCGGGCCGGGCTGGAGGTGCTGGCCGCGCTCACCCCGCAGCTACGTGGGCAACTGGTGGAGGTGACCGTGGCGGGGTTGGCCCGGATCAGCCTGCGGTTGGCCGGCGACCGGACCGTGGTCTGGGGGGATGCCACCCGGGGCGCGGACAAGGCCCGGGTGGCCACCGCCCTGCTCGGTCGTGAGGCCGACACGATCGACGTCAGCGCCCCGGACGTGGTCACCTTCAAGTGACTGGCCGGTCAGCGGCCCGTCCGGGGTGGCCGGTGGCGCGCGGCGGTGAGGCGTGGCCCTCTCCTGGCGGCGACACGCCGGGCGGGTCCTTGGCTCCGGGCGTGGGGCCGCTTACGTTGCCCCGAAGAGGATCAGTGGTTGACATAACTGTAAGCCTCTAGTAGAGGGTGAGGGTTCAGCTCTCGGCCTCGTAGGGACAGGCTGACTGTCGACGCTGGTCTGGCCAAGCCGTGTGGGGTCGGCCCATGCCAATCTCGAAGGGAAAGGACCGGAGATGACACCTCCGCACAACTACCTGGCGGTCATCAAGGTCGTCGGCATCGGGGGCGGCGGCGTCAACGCCGTCAACCGGATGATCGAGGTTGGGCTCAAGGGCGTCGAGTTCATCGCGATCAACACCGACGCGCAGGCGCTGCTGATGAGCGACGCCGACGTCAAGCTGGACGTCGGCCGCGAGCTGACCCGCGGACTCGGCGCGGGCGCCAACCCGGACGTGGGCAAGAACGCCGCCGAGGACCACCGCGACGAGATCGAGGAGGTGCTCAAGGGCGCCGACATGGTCTTCGTGACCTGCGGCGAGGGCGGCGGCACCGGCACCGGCGGCGCGCCGGTGGTGGCGAACATCGCCCGCAAGCTCGGCGCGCTGACCATCGGCGTGGTCACCCGGCCCTTCTCCTTCGAGGGCAAGCGCCGCCAGGTGCAGGCCGAGGCGGGGATAGACGAGCTGCGCAACCAGTGCGACACGCTGATCGTCATCCCCAACGACCGGCTGCTGGCGCTCGGCGACCGCAACATCAGCATGATGGACGCGTTCCGCACCGCCGACCAGGTGCTCCTCTCCGGTGTCCAGGGCATCACCGACCTGATCACCACCCCGGGTCTGATCAACCTGGACTTCGCCGACGTCAAGAGCGTGATGAGCGGCGCGGGCAGCGCCCTGATGGGCATCGGCAGCGCCCGCGGGGAGAACCGCGCGGTGGAGGCGGCCGAGGCGGCCATCTCCAGCCCGCTGCTGGAGCAGAGCATGGACGGCGCGCGCGGCGTGCTGCTCTCCATCGCCGGCGGCTCCGACCTGGGCCTGTTCGAGATCAACGACGCGGCCCAACTGGTCACCGACGCGGCCCACCCGGACGCCAACATCATCTTCGGCGCGGTCATCGACGACGCGCTCGGCGACGAGGTGCGGGTCACCGTGATCGCCGCCGGCTTCGACGGCGGCACCCCGGCGTACAAGGCGGCCGAGCCGGGCCGCAAGACCAACCAGAACCAGCCGGCCCAGCCCGCCGCGCCGGTGCCGCCGCAGACCACCATGCCGGCGCCGACCCAGTCGCCGCGCCGCGTGCTCTTCGACGACGTGGACGTGCCGGACTTCCTCAAGAACGGATCCTGACCAGCGGCGATGACCGACGCGAAGCCGACCGTGCGCCCGGACCGCCGGGCCGAGCTGGCGGCCGGGCTGGCCCAGGTCCGGGCCCGGATCGCCGATGCCTGCGCGACCGCCGGGCGGGACCGGTCCGAGGTCACCATGGTCGCGGTCACCAAGACCTACCCGGCCTCCGACGTGCTGCTCCTGGCCGGGCTCGGGGTGACCGAGGTGGGGGAGAACCGGGACCAGGAGGCGGCCGGCAAGGCCGCCGAGGTGGCCGCCGCCGGGGTGGCCCCGCGGTGGCACTTCATCGGGCAGTTGCAGCGCAACAAGTGCCGCTCGGTGGTCCGGTACGCCGACGTCGTCCAGTCGGTCGACAGCGCCCGGCTGGCCCGGGCGCTGGGCGCCGCGGCGGCGGCCGGCCGGGACCGACCCCTCGACGTGCTGGTCCAGCTCAGCATCGACGGCGACCCGGCCCGCGGCGGCGCGCTGCCGGGCTCCGCCGATCCGGACGCCGGGCTGGGGCCGGTGGCCGAGGCGGTCGCCGGCGCGGCCGGGCTGCGGCTGGCCGGGCTGATGGCGGTGGCCCCGCTGGGCTGGGAGCCGGAGCGGGCGTTCGCCCGGCTGGCCGAGGTGGCGCGGGAGTTCCGGGCCGCCCATCCGGAGGCGGTCGCCCTCTCCGCCGGAATGAGCGGCGACCTGGAAACCGCGATCGGGTACGGCGCGACACATGTCCGCGTCGGCAGCGCGTTGCTCGGAATGCGTTCCACGCTGCGGTAGCCTGACCGCGAGAGAAGCAAATTACATCAGTGTTGTTTCAGGAGCGGCGTCCCGTTGTCAGGGGGCAGGGCCCGAGACCGCGAATCGCGGGCCGGGGATTGCCGCTCCGGTCCGGTGGGCAGTTGGTAGTCCACTCGCGAGAAGCGACACGGCACGGGGGCGCGTGCCGCACGGCGGACGGAAGGGCGCGGGATGGGTGCACTGCGCAAGGCGGGGGTCTGGCTCGGTCTGGTCGAGGAGGACGACGAGCGGGCCTACGACGACGGTGGCTACGACAAGGGTGGCTACCGCGAGTCGCGTTACCGGCAGGGCCGGTACGCCGAGGAGTTCGCCGACGACGATGACGACGAGGCCGACGAGCCGCCGGCTCCCCGGCCCCGGGCCGGGGAGCGGGGTCGGCTGACCGAGCGTTCCGCGAGCCGCCCGCTGGACGGCGACCGGGCCGAGTCCGACCGGCCGGAGCGGGTCGAGCGCGAGCGCCCCGACCGGTCCAGCGTCCGGTCGATCACCCGCAACTCCACCGGCGACGGCTCGGGCGCGCTGACCTACCACACCCGGGACAACCTGGCCCTGGCCCCGCAGTCGCAGAGCCGGGAGCGGGTGGCGCCGGCCGAGGAGGAGCAGCGGTACCAGATCACCACGCTGCACCCGACCACGTACCGGGAGGCCCGCACGATCGGGGAGCACTTCCGCGACGGCGTCCCAGTGATCATCAATCTCACCGAGATGGACGAGGCGGATGCCCGCCGACTGGTCGACTTCGCCGCCGGGTTGGCGTTCGGCCTGCGCGGTACGATCGAGCGCGTGACCAACCGGGTGTTCCTGCTCTCACCGGCCAACGTCCAGGTCACCGCGGAGGACAAGGCCAAGATTGCCGAGGGCGGGTTCTTCAGCCTGAGTTAGCCCCGCCCGACCGAGGGACGTCGCCTGCTGTGTTGTCGATCCTGCTGCAAGTCCTGTACCTGATTCTGTATGTCTTCCTGATCATTCTTCTGGCCCGGTTTGTCCTCAGCGCGGTCCTTGCCTATGGCCGCCGCTGGCAGCCGGGGCGGGGAGCGACGGCGGGACTGGAATCCGTGTGGAGCGTCACTGATCCGCCTCTCAAGGCGTTGAGGCGTGTGATCCCTCCGCTGCGAATTGGTACCGTGAGCATCGACCTGGCCTCCCTTGTGCTCCTGGTTATCCTGTTCGTGCTGATGGAGTTCGTGTTGAAGCGGCTGATCCTAGGGTGAACACCCGCAGGTCCAGCCCGCTACGCGGCCGCAACTGACCCGAGGAGTTTCGATGCCGCTGACCCCGGCCGACGTCCACAACGTCGCCTTCAAAAAGCCGCCGATCGGCAAGCGGGGGTACGACGAGGAGGAGGTCGACGCCTTCCTGGACGAGGTCGAGCGTGAGCTTGCCCGTCTGATCGAGGAGAACAACGAGCTGCGCGCCCAGGTGGAGCGCGGTGGTCGTGGCGGTGCCCCCGCCGGCCCCGGCGGCGACGCCCGGCTCGCCGCCGAGCTCAACGACGTCAAGGCCCAGCTCGACCGGGTGCAGCGCGACAAGGCGGCGGCCGAGCAGGCCGCCCGCGCGATGCAGGCGGAGCTGGAGCAGGTCCGCGCCCAGGGCGGCGCGACCGCGACCGGCGACGGCGAGCAGCAGGCGCTGCGGGTGCTGATGATGGCCCAGCGCACCGCCGACGACCACGTCTCCGACGCCCGTCGCGAGGCCGACCAGCTGCTCTCCGAGGCCCGTTCCAAGGCCGAGGAGGTCACCCGCGAGGCGCGCGCCAAGGCCGACGCGCTGGAGCGCGACGCCCGCCAGCGGCACCAGGAGGCCATGGGCGGCCTGGACGCCAAGCGCACCGCGCTGCAGAAGCACATCGAGGAGCTCAAGCAGTTCGAGCGGGAGTACCGCACCCGGCTCAAGGCGTACCTGGAGAGCCAGCTGCGCGACCTCGACGGCCGGGGCCAGGGCCTGGAGGCCGAGATGACCCGCGAGGGCAACCGGGCCGTGGGGGGCAGCAACGGCCTCGCGGCTGCCGGCCTCGCCGGCTCGTACGGCGGCGGTCGTTCCGGCGCTCTGGAGTCGGGCCGCTGATTCCGGTGCGGCGGTCGTCGTGGGGACGACCGCCGACCGCGCCCACCTGAATCCGACGCGGCGGGGGTGAGCCGTGATAGTCGCAAGCCTGCTGCTCATCCTCGTCGCCGTCGTGCTTCTGGTGGTCGGCCTCACCGGGGGCTCCAGCCTGCTGCTGGCCGCCTCCATCGCGGCCAGCCTGCTGGCCGCCGTCGCGTTGGTGGTCGGTGCCCGCCAGGCAGCCGCCACCCGGGCGGCAGCCGGGCGGTCCGACCCGGACGCCCACCGGGCCCGCCGGCGACCGGCCGGCGACGACCCGGAGGCCGGGGAACCCACCCCGGCCGGACCGGACATCCCGGTCCAGCACGTTCCTACGACGAGCGGTGCCGACGACACCGGGTGGCGGCAATCACCCGGTTCGTCGGCCGTCGGGGAGGACCCGCACGTCCCGCCCGCCGACGGGCAGCCGTACCCGGCCGAGGGCCCGCACGACCTGTCCTTCGACGGGCAGCCGTACGCCGACCAGGACGATCCGTACGCCGGCCCGGCCGACCCGGACCAGGTCGCCGTGCCGCCGGACGAGCCGCCCGCGCTGCGGGTGTCCCCGCCGGACGCCGCGCTGGTCGCCCGGCTCGACGCCGAGGTCCAGGTCGTCGACGGGCGCCCCCGCTACCACCTGGCCGACTGCCCGCACCTGTTCGGCCGTGACGCCGAGCCGCTGCCGGTGGCCGAGGCCGTCCGGCTGGGCTTCACCCCGTGCGCCCGCTGCGCGCCGGACACCTTCCTGCTCGCCGACGCCCGGCCGCTCTGACCCCCGATGGACGACACGCTCACCGTCGCCGTACGGGTGAAGCCGGGGGCCGCCCGGGCCCGGGTCGGCGGCCGGCACGACGGCCCGCACGGGCCGGCCCTGGTGATCGCCGTGAACGCCCCGCCGGTCGACGGCCGGGCCACCGAGGCGGCCCGGCGGGCGCTGGCCGACGCGCTCGGCGTCCGGCCGGCGGCCGTGTCGCTGCGGGCCGGCGCGGCCAGCCGGGACAAGCTCTTTCTCGTCGAGCGCCCGCCGCCGGAGCTGGCGCAGGCGCTGCGCCGGCTGCGCGACGGGGCCGACCGGTGACGGCTGCCCGTCCCGGGTCGGCATGACCCCCGGGTTCGACCTGGCACTGCTGCTCGGCGCCGCGGTGCTGCTGGTGGCCGTCGGCGCGGTCCGGTTCTCCACCCGGCTGGGCGTGCCGAGCCTCCTGGTCTACCTCGCGCTCGGCGTGGCGATCGGCGAGTCCGGGTTGGGCATCCGGTTCGACGACGTCGAGCTGACCCGCACCCTCGGTTTCTGCGCCCTGATCGTGATCATCGCCGAGGGCGGGCTGACCGCCCGGTGGAGCACCCTGCGCCCGGTGCTCGGGCTGGCCGCGGCGCTGTCCACCGTCGGGGTGGTGGTGAGCATCCTGGTGGTCGGCCTGTCGGTGCACCTGCTGCTCGGGTTGGACTGGCGGCTGGCGATGCTCTACGGCGCGGTGCTCTCGTCCACCGACGCCGCCGCCGTCTTCGCCACCCTGCGCCGGCTGCGCCTGCCGCCCCGGCTGGTCGCCACCCTGGAGGCCGAGTCGGGGATGAACGACGCCCCGGTGGTGCTGCTGGTGGTGTTGCTGTCCCGCTCGGCCACCGATGCCGCCCACCCGTGGTGGTACGAGGGCCTGCTGCTCGGCTACGAGCTGGGGGTGGGCGCCGCGGTCGGGCTGGGCGTCGGGTTCGCCGGCCGGGCGGCGTTGCGCCGGGCGGCGCTGCCCTCGGCAGGGTTGTACCCGATCGCGGCGGTCGGCTTCACCGTGCTCGCGTACGCGGCGGGCGCGGTGCTGCACGCCTCCGGCTTCCTGGCCGTGTACGTCGCGGGGGTGCTGCTGGGCAACGCCCGGCTGCCGCATCGGCAGGCCATCCTCGGCTTCGCCGACGGGCTGGCCTGGCTGGCCCAGATCGGCCTGTTCGTCCTGCTGGGGCTGCTGGCCTCGCCGGGTCGGCTGGACGCGGCGCTGCTGCCGGCGGTCGTCGCCGGGCTGGCGCTGGTGCTGGCCGCCCGGCCGCTGTCGGTGGCGGTGTCCGCCTGGCCGTTCCGGTTCGGCCTGCGTGACCAGGCGTTCCTGTCCTGGGCCGGGCTGCGCGGGGCGGTGCCGATCGTGCTGGCGACCATCCCGCTGTCGGAGCGGGTGCCGGGGGCGGAGCGGCTCTTCGACGCGGTCTTCGTGCTGGTGGTCATCTTCACCCTGCTCCAGGCCGGCACGCTCGCCCCGGCCGCCCGCTGGTTGAGGGTGACCGCGCCCGCCGAGCCGGCGGAGATCAGGGTGGAGATCGCGCCGCTGGAGCGGATGCGGGCGGACCTGCTGCAACTCGAGGTGCCTGCGCAGTCGCGGCTGGCCGGGGTGCACGTGGACGAGCTGCGGCTGCCGGCGGGTGCCTCGGTGACCCTGGTGCTGCGCGACGGGGCGGGCTTCGTGCCCGGCCCGGACACCCGGCTGAAGGCCGGCGACAGCCTGCTGATCGTCGCGACGGCGGGGGTGCGGGACGCCACCGAGCGACGGCTGCGCGCGGTCAGCCGTCGGGGGCGCCTGGCTCGGTGGTTTGGCGAGTACGGCGAGGATCGCGACGGTTGATCTGCTAGCGTTCCTTTTGCCCAATTAAGGGCTTTTCGGGGCGGAATGGCGGGGCGGCGGTGCGGCACGTTGTCGGACGCCTGTACGTTCCGTATTCTTGCCAACCTCCGGAGTGCACGGCGATCGCTGCCGTGCGCCCGTTTTGTTACCTGGGGGCGCCAGGCCGGCGGCCCCTGTCCAGGGGCCGCGGCAGCGCCGCGGCGCCGCGGCGCGAGGGAGCGACGATGGCGAAGCCAGCCGACACCAGGACCGCCGGCCGCAAGCCGGTGGCCAAGGCCACCCGCAGCGCCGCGGAGACCGACAAGATCCGGGCGGCCCTGGCGGCCCGGCGGGACGAGTTGCGCGCCGAGTACGATCAGACGCTGAGCGAGATCACCGAGCTGCAGCGCGACCGGCTGACGGACTCGGCCGGGGACGACCAGGCCGACACCGGTACCAAGACGTTCGAGCGGGAGCAGGAGATCTCACTCGCCAACAGCATCCGGGAACGGATCGCGCAGGTCGAGCGGGCGCTGGAGCGGCTCGACGAGGGCGGCTACGGCTGGTGCGAGCGGTGCGGCGACCCGATCCCGGTGGAGCGGCTCGCCGCCTTTCCGTCGGCGACCCTCTGCGTGAAGTGCAAGCAGCTGGAGGAGCGGCGCTGACCTCGCTCCCCGGCCGATCAGGACGGTGAGTGATCACCGCCGAGAGCGTCGATGGGGAGCAGATGACGGCTACACCGCCCGCCGGGTCCGAGACCCGCACCGCCGAGCCGGGCGGGAGTGGGCCTCTCGCCCGGCGCCGGGCGATCGTGATCCTCGTCTCGGTCGCCCTGGTGGCGTTCCTGGCCGACCTGCTCACCAAGCACTTCGCCCTGCTCGCGCTCAGCGACCGGGAGCCGGTGAGGCTGCTCGGGGGAGCGGTCTACCTCAGCCTCACCCGCAACAGCGGGGCGGCGTGGAGCATCGGCGCCGACCACACCTGGGTCTTTCCGCTGATCACCACCGCGGTGATCGGCTGGATCGGCTGGATGGCGCTGCGGCTGCGCTCGCTGCCCTGGGCGGTCTCGCTCGGCCTGGTGCTCGGCGGGGCGCTGGGCAACCTGGCCGACCGGATCTTCCGCGCTCCCGGCCACTTCGTCGGCCACGTGGTCGACATGATCAGCCTCTTCGACCCGTACGGCCAGGTGTGGCCGGTGTTCAACCTGGCCGACAGCTCGCTGGTCTGCGGCGTGGTGCTGGCCGTGGCGCTGGAGCTCACCGGGCGCCAGCGCGACGGCTCCCGGCTCGGCAAGGACAAGGCCGCCGACGAGGCCCCGGCCGCGCAGCGGGAGCGGGCATGACCGCGGCGTTCGCCGCGGGCGGCGACCAGCGGTCCCTGCCGGTGCCGGACGGCCTGGACGGGATGCGGCTCGACCAGGCCGTGTCCCGGCTCTTCGGGCTCTCCCGCACCGCCGCCGCGGCCCTGATCGACGCCGGCGACGCGCTGGTCGACGGCGCGGCGCGGCCCAACTCGCACAAGGTCAAGGCCGGCTCGTGGCTGGAGGTGACGCTGCCCGCCCCGGTCGCCCCGCCGACCGTGGTGCCGCAGGCGGTTTCCGGCCTGCGCGTGGTGTACGCCGACGACGACATCGTGGTGGTGGACAAGCCGGTGGGCGTGGCGGCCCACCCCAGCCCCGGCTGGACCGGACCGACCGTGATCGGCGGGCTGGCCGGCGTCGGGCACCGGATCTCCACCAGCGGCGCCGCCGAGCGCCAGGGCGTGGTGCACCGCCTCGACGTCGGGACCACCGGGATCATGGTGGTGGCCAAGAGCGAGCAGGCGTACACCGCGCTGAAGCGCGCCTTCAAGTACCGCGAGGTGGAGAAGCGCTACCACGCCGTGGTGCAGGGCCACCCGGACCCGCTGCGCGGGACCATCGATGCCCCGATCGACCGGCACCCGAACCACGACTACCGGTGGGCTGTGGTCTCCGGCGGCAAGCCCAGCGTCACCCACTACGACACGCTGGAGGCGTTCCCGGCGGCGAGCCTGCTGGACGTCCGGCTGGAGACCGGGCGGACCCACCAGATCCGGGTGCACTTCTCCGCCCTGCGGCACCCCTGCGTGGGCGATCTCACCTACGGCGCGGACCCGACGCTGTCCGCCCGGCTGGGCCTGGACCGGCAGTGGCTGCACGCGAGGTCGCTGAGCTTCCTGCACCCGCGGACGGGTGACGAGGTGACCTTCGTCAGCGACTACCCTGCCGACCTGGAACGGGCGTTGCTGATCCTCCGCGACTGACCCGACGTCCGCCGAGACTCATCCGACGAGGGGGACCGCCCCGGTGCGCGCTGCCGAACCGCCGCAGTCCGACCAGCAGCCGCGCGACGACCAGCCGCTGCCGGTCCCGGACCCCGGGCCGGCCGTCGCGTCCGGCCCCGCCGCCGGTCCGGCCGTGCCGGCAGCGGCCCGCCGGCTGCCCCGCTGGCTCACCTCGGCCGCGGTGGCGGCGGTGGCGGCGGTGCTGCTCACCGCCGGATGGGCGAGCCGCCAGGACCGGCCGGCGGGGGACCGCACGGTGGGCGAGGTGACCCGGGTCGGGATCGCCTCGGGCGACCCGATCCCCGGCTACCTGCGCGCCGCCGAGGCCGAGCTGGCCGCCCTGTCGGCCGCCGGGTCGCCGGCCGGCACGTACGCGCTGGTGGCGTTCTCGGCGTACGTCGCCCCGGGCGGGCTGCCAGCGCTGCTTGACGGCGTGTCCGTCGCGGAGGTGGTGGCCCGGGCGCCGCTGCCCGGCCGGCAGACCGAGATCGTCCGACTGGCGGTCCAGTGGCTGCCGCAGGACGTGACCGCCGGGATGGCCGGGGTGGCCGACCGCAAGGACCGCGAGGCCATCGACCAGCGGGCCCGGGCCGCCGGCGCCGCCGACCCCGAGCTGCGCCGGGGGTACGAGACCGGGGCGCGGGTCGCGGCGGGCGAGGCGGCGGCGTACCGGGCGGGGTGTGCCTGCGCGTACGCGGCGGTGGTGCGGGGCACGCCGGAGGCGCTGCGGGACCTGGCCGGCCGGCCCCGGATCCGGGCCGTCGACCCGGCCCCCGAGCTGCGCCGGCTGGACCGTGCGGTGGTCACCCCGCCGCTGCCCGAACAGCGCGACGTGGCCCGCCCGCCGGCCGACACCGGGCCGGTGCCGGGGGTGGGCGAAACGTCGGAAGCGGCACCGAAGGTCGCGGCGTCGTCACCGCCCGTCGGCCCGGCGTCGGCCGGACAGGTCGCGCCGAGCGCCGCGACCTCGCCGGATACGGCCGGCGGCGGCCCGGCGGCGGTGCCCCGGTGACAAAGACGGATCAGGATGTGCACGGACCGGTGTGGTCCGAATAGGGTTTCGTTCGTAGCCTGTCAGGCGGAGATCGATGGCGCTGGGAGGGCGAGCCTTGGACGGCACGGAGACCGGCTGGGGTCGACCGGCCGAGCCGGCACCGCGGTGGCGGGCGCTGCTCGACCGGGCCCGCCACGGCGGTCGCACCGCGGAGCAGGCCGAGGCCGACCATCGTGCCGAGGAGGCGTCCCGGGCGGCCCCCGAGCCGTTGCCCCGGCGCGTGTCGGGCAACGGCTACGCCGGGCGGGCGGCGGCGATCGGCCCGTCCGCCGAGCCGTCGTACGGCGCGGAGCCCGGCCACCGGGCCGAGCCGCCCCCCGGGGGCTACCGGGCCGGGGCGAGCTACCGGGTGGACCCGGCCTACCGGATCGACCCGTCCTACCAGCCTGACCCGTCCTACCAGCCCGAACCGTCCTACCGGGCCGAACCGACGTACCAGGCCGAACCGACGTACCGGGCCGAGGCGGCCTATCCGGTCGAGCCGGCGTACCAGGTCGAGCCGTCCTACCAGCCCGGACCGGCGTGGCGGGCCGAGCCGGGCCGCCCCGAGCCGGAGCCGGTACGCCGGGCCGACCCCGCCCCGCCCGCCCAGTCCCGCTACGCGTTGCTGGACAACGGCTACCGGCCCGAGCCGCCGCCGGCCGAGTCCCGGTACGCGTTGCTGGACAGCGGCGGCTACCGGCCCGAGCCGACCTACCAGCCAACGGCGGAGCCGGTCGAGCCGGCGTACCGGCCGGCGGTCGAGCCGGGCTACCCGGTCGAGCCGGCGTACCGGCCGGCGGTCGAGCCGGCGTACCCGGTCGAGCCGGTCTACCAGCCGCCGGTCGAGCCGGCGTACCAGGCCGGGCCGCCGGCGGTGGTGGACCGGGGCTACCCGGCCCGGATCGAGTGGCGACCGCCGAGCCCGGAGAGCGAGCTGGAGCGGGCCGCCGGGGTCCTCCGCCGCGAGTTGGGCACCCCCCGGGTGCTCGCCTTCGCCAACCCCAAGGGCGGGGTGCACAAGACCACGGCCACGGTGCTGGCCGCCGCCACCGTCGGCAGCGTGCGGGGCCGGGGCGTGCTCGCCTGGGACGACAACGAGCTGCGCGGCACCCTCGGGCTGCGCGCCGGCAGTGCCCGGCACGCCCGGACCATCCGGCACCTGATCCACGACCTCGCCCAGATCGAGATCCTGGAGGGCGGGGCCCTGCTGGGGCAGCTCGACGACTACCTGCGGCACGCCTCCGACGGCTCGTACGACGTGCTGGCCGGGGAGGAGAGCCCCCGGTTCGCCCAGCGGCTGGACCAGTTCACCGTCAAGCGGGTGCTGGAGCTGCTGCGCCGTACCCACGACGTGGTCTGCGTGGACACCGGCAACAACGTGGAGAGCCCGAACTGGCGGTCGGTGATGCAGGCGGCCGACCAGCTCGTGGTGACCACCGTGCCGCGGGAGGACGCCGCGTTCAGCGCGGACTGGATGCTCGACCTGCTGCACGAGGTCGGCATGGGCGAGCTGGCCGACAACGCGGTCACCCTGATCTCCTGCCCGACGCCCGGCCGCTCCCCGCTCCAGGACGACCTGGAACGGCACTTCGCCACCCGCACCCGGGCCGTGGCCGTGGTGCCGTACGACCCGGCGCTGGAGACCGGGTCCTCGATCGAGTACCAGCAGCTCCAGCCGGAGACCCGCCAGGCCTGGCTGCGCGCCGCGTCGATCATGCTCGAACCCTTCGCCCGCTGAGGTCGTCCGGCGGCACCGCCGCCCCGGGCGCGGGCCAGGTCTGGAAGGATCAACCGGTGAGCCCGGACACCTCCGATTCCGACCGCCCCGTGCCCCCACCCGCCGCGCCCGGCGGGCCCGAGTCAGGGGCGCAACCCCGGCCGGCGGCGGGCCCGCAGGCCCCCGGACGGTCGGCCGGCCTGCCGGTTCCGGCGGGCACCCCGGCCGCCGCGCCCGGCGCGGACCCGCTCGCCTGGCCGGCCCCCGGGCCGGCGACGCCCGACACCGGGAACGTCCCGCCCCCCGCCGCCGACCGGCCCGCGCACCGGCCGGGCCGGTCGCTCGCGGTGGCGCTCGGCGCGGCGGCGGCGCTGGGCGCGCTGGGTGTGCCGCTGGGGCTGCTGTGGGCGGCTGTCGCGCCCGACACCCCGGTGGTCAAGACCGCCGAGGGTGCCGTCTACGCCCAGCCGCAGCCGGAGCAGCCGATCGCCGCGGACGGCTGGTTCAGCATGCTCGGGCTCGGCTTCGGCGTGCTCGCCGCGCTGGCCCTGTGGATGCTGCTGCGTCGCCGCCGGGGGCCCGCCGGGCTGCTCGCCGGCGTGCTCGGCGGGCTCGCGGCGGCCCCGGTGGCCTGGCAGGTCGGTCGCCGGATCGGCCTGTCGACGTACGACCGGCTGCTGGCCGACGCCCCGCCGGGGCAGGCGTTCACCAAGCCCGCCGACCTGCGCGCCGGGGGCGTGCACTGGTTCCTCGACGTGCTCCCGGTGCCGTACGGCAACCTGCTGCTGCCGGCGTTCGCCGCGGCCGTGGCGTACACCCTGCTGGCCGGCTGGTCCCGCTGGCCGTCGCTGCGACCGGAGCCGCCGCCCGAGCTGGCCTGGGTGCTGGCCGCCCCGCCCGGCGGCCCCCCGGCCGGCCCGCCCTCCGCGACCCCCGGCCCCCCGGGGGTCAGTTCGGGGCCGGCGGGCTCGCCAGCTCCGACAGCGGCACCGGAACCGCCCGCACCTGGCGCAGGAGAGCCGCCTCGCGGTTGAGCAGCCGCAGCTCGGCGCGGAGCCGGGCGGCGGTGTCGTCGATGGCGAGCAGCCGCTGCCGGTCGTCCACGGTCAGCAGGGCCGTCGCGGCGACCAGGTGGGACAGGACGGTGGGGTCCTCCGGGAGCTGCTCGGAGATCTCCTCCGGGTCGGGGCGGATCAGGCCGAGGTACTGCCGGAACACCGAGATGACCCGGGCCGCCAGCAGGTCGGCGCCCTCGTCCGGGCCGCCCGGCTCCGGCAGCCACTCCACCTCGGCGGTCAGGTACGGCTCGGCCCGCTCGTCGACGTCGGTGACGCGGAACCGCCGCCGCCCCACCGTGACGATGTCGAACCCGCCGTCGGTCAGCTCGGTCACCTGACGCAGCTCGGCGGTGCAGCCCACCTCGTGCAGCGTGACGTCCCCGACGCCGGGGACGGGCCGCTCCGTGGCCCCGGGGGCCACCTCCCAGCCGGCCCGGATCGCCACCACCCCGAACTCGCGGGGCGCGCCCTCGGGCAGGCTCACCAGATGGCGCACCAGGGCTCGGTAGCGCTCCTCGAAGATGTGCAGCGGCAGCACCAGGCCGGGGAAGAGCACCGTCCCGAGGGGGAAGATCGGCAACCGTGCAGTCACGTGGTCGAGCCTAGCCCGCCCGCGCCGCGTCGGCGTGGCTCGGCTCACCGTCCCGCCGTGCGGACGGCGCGGGTCCGGGCCGGGCCGTCCGCCTAGACTCGCAAGCGTGTTGAATCGGATCGACCTGCGCGGCGGCGGCCGGGACCCCCGCCGCCTGCTGCCCCGTGCCCAACTCGACGTCTCCGTGGCCGTCGAGCGGATCCGCCCGCTCGTGGAGGCGGTCCGGGAGCATGGGTACCCGGCGATCCGGGAGGCGAGTGAGCGGTTCGACGGCGTCTCGCCGGAGCGGCTGCGGGTTCCCGCCCAGGCGATCGCCGAGGCCGAGGGGACGCTCGACCCGCCGGTCCGCGCCGCGCTGCTTGAGTCGATCAGCCGGGCCCGGAAGGTGCACGCCGACCAGCGGCGCACCGACCACACCACGCAGGTGGTGCCGGGCGGCACGGTCACCGAGCGGTGGGTGCCGGTGGACCGGGTCGGCCTGTACGTCCCCGGCGGCCTGGCGATGTACCCGTCGACCGTGGTGATGAACGTGGTCCCCGCCCAGGCGGCCGGGGTCCGCTCCCTGGTGGTGGCCAGCCCGCCCCAGCAGGCCAACGGCGGCCTGCCCGACGCCCGGGTCCTCGCGGCCTGCGCGCTGCTCGGCGTCGACGAGGTGTACGCCGTCGGCGGCGCCCAGGCGGTGGCCATGCTCGCGTACGGCTCGCCGGTCGACCCCACCGGCGCGGAGCGCTGCGACCCGGTCGACATGATCACCGGCCCGGGCAACATCTGGGTGACCGCCGCGAAGCGGCTGCTGCGCGGGGTGGTCGGCATCGACGCCGAGGCCGGCCCCACCGAGATCGCCATCCTCGCCGACGACACGGCCGACCCGGCGCACATCGCCGCCGACCTGGTCAGCCAGGCCGAGCACGACCCCCTCGCGGCCAGCGTGCTGGTCACCCCCTCGCCCGCGCTGGCCGAGGCGGTCGAGCGGGAACTGGCCCGCCAGGTGCCCGCGACCAAGCACGCCGAGCGGGTCAGCACCGCGCTCACCGGCGAGCAGAGCGGCGTGGTCCTCGTCGACGACCTGGAGGCCGGCCTGCGGGTGGTCGACGCGTACGCCGCCGAGCACCTGGAGATCCAGACCGAGAACGCCCGCGAGTGGGCGCTGCGGGTGCGCAACGCCGGGGCGATCTTCGTCGGCGCGTGGTCGCCGGTGTCGCTGGGCGACTACTGCGCGGGCTCCAACCACGTGCTGCCCACCGGCGGCTGCGCCCGGCACTCCTCGGGCCTGTCGGTGCAGTCCTTCCTGCGCGGCGTCCACCTGGTGGAGTACACGCGCGAGGCGCTGCGCGAGGTGGCCCCGCACGTGGTCACCCTCGCCGGGGTGGAGGACCTGCCGGCCCACGGCCAGGCGGTCAGCGCGCGCTTCCCGGAGGACGCCCCGTGAGCGAGCGAACCATCAGGCTCAGCCCGCACCGGCCGCAGGCCGGCACCGAACGGAGCGGGGTGGCGGCATGACCAGGCTCGACGACCTGCCGATCCGCGACGACCTGCGCGGGCTGTCGCCGTACGGGGCGCCGCAGCTCGACGTGCCGGTGCGGCTGAACACCAACGAGAACTCCTACCCGGTGCCCGAGCCGGTGGTCGACGCGATCGGCAAGGCCCTCGCGGCGGAGCTGCGCGACCTCAACCGGTACCCGGACCGGGACGCCGTGGCGCTGCGCGCCGACCTGGCGGCCTACCTGGGCCACGGGCTCACCGTCGAGCAGGTGTGGGCGGCCAACGGCTCCAACGAGATCCAGCAGCAGCTGCTCCAGGCGTTCGCCGGCCCGGGGCGCAGCGCGCTCGGCTTCACCCCGGCGTACTCGATGCACCCGCTGCTGGCCCTGGGCACCGGCACCCGCTGGGTGCCGGGCCGACGCGGGGCGGACTTCGGGCTGACCGCCGACGAGGCGGTTGCCCAGGTCCGCGAGCACCGGCCCGACGTGGTCTTCCTCTGCTCGCCGAACAACCCCACCGGAACCGCGCTGGACCCGGCGGTGGTCGCCGCGGTGCTGGCGGAGGCCCCCGGCATGGTGGTGGTCGACGAGGCGTACGCCGAGTTCGCCCGCCCCGGCGCGGTCAGCGCCCTCGCGGTGCTGCCCGGCCACCCGAGGCTGGTGGTGAGCCGGACGATGAGCAAGGCGTTCGGCTTCGCCGGCGGCCGGCTCGGCTACCTGGCCGCCGACCCGGCCGTGGTGGCGGCGGTGCAGCTCGTGCGGCTGCCGTACCACCTCTCCGCGCTCACCCAGGCCGCCGCCCGCGCGGCGCTGGCGCACCGCGACGCCCTGCTCGGCACGGTGGCCGCGATCAAGGAACAGCGGGACCGGATCGTCGCCGAGCTGCGCGCCCGGGGCCACCGGGTGGCCGACAGCGACGCCAACTTCGTGCTGTTCGAGGTCGGCGGCGACCAGGCGGCGGCCTGGCGTGCCCTGCTCGACGCCGGTGTGCTGGTCCGCGACGTCGGGCTGCCCGGCTGGCTGCGGGTCACCGCCGGCACCCCCGCCGAGACCGATGCCTTCCTCACCGCAGCGGAGAGAGTGCTGTGAGTGTGCGAGCCCCGCAGTCGCGACCGAAAGGCGAGCAATGAGCCGGACCGCCCGGGTGGAGCGGATCACCAAGGAGACCAAGGTGCTCGTCGAGATCGACCTCGACGGCACCGGAGCGGCCGAGATCGGCACCGGGATCGGCTTCTACGACCACATGCTGCACCAGATCGCCCGGCACGGCGGCTTCGACCTGACCGTGCGCACCGTCGGCGACCTGGAGATCGACGCCCACCACACGATGGAGGACACCGCGCTGGCCCTGGGCGCCGCGTTCGACGAGGCGCTGGGGGACAAGGCCGGCATCCGACGGTACGGCTCGGCCACCGTCCCGATGGACGAGGTCCTGGTCCGGGCCGCCGTCGACCTGTCCGGCCGCCCGTACGTGGTGCACGACGAGCCGCCGCTCGCGCCGTACATCGGCCCGGTCTACCCGACCAGCATGACCCGGCACATCTGGGAGTCCTTCGGCCAGGCGGCCCGGATCACCCTGCACGTGGACGTGCTGCGGGCGGCCCGCCCCGGCGGCCACCCGGACGCCCACCACGTGGTGGAGGCCCAGTTCAAGGCGGTCTCCCGCGCGCTGCGCGAGGCCACCGCCATCGATCCGCGCGCGGCCGGCGCGATTCCCAGCACGAAGGGCGCGCTGTGAGGCCGGGCGCGCGGAAGGGACGATCCTGATGGGGTCGGTGCTGCCGACGCTGCTGCTGATCCTCGCCGGGGTACTGGTCGGCGGGGTCTGGTCGCTGTACCGCCAGGGCGCGCCCCGCGGCGCGGTGGTGATCACCGCGCTGCTCGCGGTGCTGGCCACCATCGGCGGGGTGCTCTGGCTGCTGCCCGGGGAGGGCTGATGACGAAGCGGATCGTGGTGCTCGACTACGGCTCGGGCAACCTGCGCTCGGCGGAGCGGGCCCTGGAACGGGCCGGCGCGGACGTCACGGTGACCGACGACCTGACCGCCGTCGCCGAGGCCGAGGGCCTGGTCGTCCCGGGCGTCGGCGCGTTCGCCGCCTGCATGGCCGGGATCGAGGCGATCGGCGCCGGCCCGGTGATCGCCGAACGGGTCGCCGCCGGCCGCCAGGTGCTGGGCATCTGCGTCGGCATGCAGGTGCTCTTCGAGCACGGGGACGAGCACGGGGTGGTCACCAAGGGGCTCGGGCTGCTGCCCGGCGGGGTGACCAGGCTGACCGCCGCCCGGCTGCCGCACATGGGCTGGAACACGGTGCACGCCCCGGCGTCGTCGACGCTGTTCGCCGGCCTGCCGTCGGACAGCCGCTTCTACTTCGTCCACTCCTACGGGGTGACCGACCCGGCGGCGCTGGCCGCGGCCGGGGCGACGGTGACCACCGCGCACCACGAGACGGACTTCGTGGCCGCGGTGGAGCGCGGCGTGCTGTCGGCCGCCCAGTTCCATCCGGAGAAGTCGGCCGACACCGGCGCGGCGCTGCTGCGCAACTGGCTGGCCACCGTGACCGTCGGTGGCTGAGCGGGGCACCCGGCCGGGCCACACCGCGGCCGGCCGCCCGCCCGCCGGCCCGGCGGCGCCGGGCCGGGGCGCCCGATGAGCAAGGAGCGGGCCCGTCGGCGGGAGGCCCGCGAGGCCCAGCTTGAGCGGGAGCGGGCCGTCCGCCGCCGCCGGGTGGCCCGCCGGGAGCGCCGCCGCGCGGTGGTACGCGGGCTGATGCCGCGCTGGCCGCGCCGCCGTTCGGGCCGGCTGGCCCGGCACACCCGGGGCGAGCGGGCCGCGATCGTGGGGCTGACCGGGGTGGCGGTGCTCGGCATCTGGAGTTTCGTCGACGACCTGGCGCTGCGGGTGGTGCTGGTCGTGTTGTTGCTGCTGGTCCTTCCGGCGGTCGTGGTGATCGCCCTGGACCGCCGGTCCTGATCCACCGTGTTCCCGAATCGAGGAGAAGAGCGTTGAGCCTCACCCTGTTGCCCGCCGTGGACGTCGCCGACGGCCAGGCCGTCCGGCTCGTGCAGGGCGCCGCCGGTAGCGAGACCACCTACGGCGACCCGTTGGAGGCGGCGCTGGCCTGGCAGCGCGACGGCGCGGAGTGGATCCACCTGGTGGACCTGGACGCCGCGTTCGGCCGGGGCTCCAACGCCGCCCTGCTGGCCGAGGTGGTCCGCCGGCTCGACGTCAAGGTGGAGCTGTCGGGCGGCATCCGGGACGACGAGTCGCTGCGGGCCGCCCTGGGCACCGGCGCGGCCCGGGTCAACATCGGCACGGCCGCGCTGGAGGACCCGCAGTGGTGCGACCGGGTCTGCGGCGAGTACGGCGACCGGGTCGCCATCGGGCTGGACGTGCGGGGCCGTACCCTGTCGGCGCGCGGCTGGACCCGCGACGGCGGGGACCTGTACGAGGTGCTGGAGCGGCTGGACAAGGCAGGCGCCGCCCGGTACGTGGTGACCGACATCACCAAGGACGGCACCATGCGCGGGCCGAACCTGGACCTGCTGCGCGAGGTGTGTTCCCGCACCGCCGCCCCGGTGATCGCCTCCGGCGGCGTCTCGACGCTGGACGACCTGCGGGCCCTGGCCACCCTGGAGCCGGTGGGCGTGGAGGGCGTGATCGCCGGCAAGGCGCTGTACGCGGGCGCGTTCACCGTGCGGCAGGCCCTCGACGTGCTGGCCGCCGCGTGACCGTCACCCGGCTCGGCTCGGGCGGCCCCTGGGAGCAGCTCTACGGCTACTCCCGGGTGGTCCGGGCCGGCGACCGGGCCGTCACGGCCGGCTGCACCGCCACGGTCGACGGGCGGGTCGTGCACTGCGGCGACGCCGCCGCGCAGACCGCCCAGGCGCTGCGGATCGGCCTGGCCGCGCTGGCCGAGGTGGGCGCGGAGCCCGGGGACGTGGTGCGCACCCGGATGTACGTGACCGACCGCGCGTACGCCGACGAGGTGGGCCGAGCCCACAACGCCGTGTTCGGCGCGGTCCGTCCGGTGGCGACCCTGGTCGTGGTGGCCGCCCTGCTGGACCCGGACCACCTGGTCGAGGTGGAGCTGGAGGCGTACCTCGGCGCGGCCCCGACCAGCGACCGAGAGGACGACACCCGTGACGGTCAACCGTGAGATCCACCTGGCCTCCCGCCCGCAGGGCTGGCCGACCGCCGACAACTTCCGCCTCGTGGAGACCGAGGTGCCCACTCCGGGCCCCGGCCAGCTCGTGGTGCGCAACCAGTTCATGTCCGTCGACCCGTACATGCGGGGGCGGATGGACGACGTCAGGTCGTACGTGCCGCCGTTCGCCCTCGACGCCCCGCTCGACGGTGGGGCGCTCGGCGAGGTGGTGGCCGGCGAGGCCGACGGGATCGCCCCGGGCGACACGGTCCTGCACGGCCTCGGCTGGCGGGAGTACGCCCTGGTCGACGCCCGGAGCGCCCGCAGGATCGACCCCGACCTGGCCCCGGTGAGCGCGTACCTGGGCGTGCTCGGCATGACCGGGCTGACCGCGTACGCGGGGCTGCTCGACGTGGCCGCGATGAGGCCGGGCGAGACCGTCTTCGTCTCCGGCGCGGCCGGCGCGGTGGGCAGCATGGTCGGCCAGATCGCCAAGCTCAGGGGCGCCGGCCGGGTGGTCGGCAGCGCCGGTTCGGCGGCCAAGGTCGAGCGGCTGGCGGGGCTGGGCTTCGACGCGGCGTTCGACTACCACGACGGCCCGGTGCGCGACTCGCTCAGGGCCGCCGCGCCGGACGGGATCGACGTCTACTTCGACAACGTCGGCGGTGACCACCTGGAGGCGGCCATCGGCGCGATGCGGCCGCACGGCCGGGCCGCGATCTGCGGGATGATCGCCCAGTACAACGACACCGAGCCGCCGGCCGCCCCGCGCAACCTGGCGCTGGTCATCGGCAAGCGGCTCACCCTGCGCGGCTTCCTGGTCGGCGACCACGGCCACCTGCGCGGCCAGTTCGTCCAGGAGGTCGCCGGCTGGCTGCGCGAGGGGAGGCTCTCGTACGACGAGACGGTCGTCGACGGCATCGCCCGCGCCCCGGAGGCGTTCCTCGGCCTGCTGCGCGGCGAGAACCTCGGCAAGATGCTCGTCCGACTGTAGACCGCCGCCCCCACCGCCTAGCCTCGCGCACCGGAGGCGGTGCGCGGGCGGTCACGGGGGGTTCGGGTGGGAGGGGATAGGCTTTCCGGCATGACGGTGGCGGTACGGGTCATCCCGTGTCTGGACGTGGATGCCGGGCGGGTGGTCAAGGGGGTCAACTTCCTCGACCTGCGTGACGCCGGCGACCCGGTGGCGCTGGCGGCGGCGTACGACCGGGCGGGCGCGGACGAGCTGACCTTCCTGGACGTGACCGCCTCCTCCGGCGAGCGGGGCACCATGCTCGACGTGGTGCGGCGCACCGCCGAGTCGGTCTTCATCCCGCTCACCGTGGGCGGCGGCGTCCGGCAGGTCGCCGACGTCGACACCCTGCTGCGCGCCGGCGCCGACAAGGTCGGGGTGAACACCGCCGCGATCGCCCGCCCGGAGCTGATCGCGGAGATCGCCGACCGGTTCGGCCGGCAGGTGCTGGTGCTCTCCCTCGACGTGCGGCGGGCGCCGGCCGGCGCCACCCCGAGCGGCTTCGAGGTGACCACCCACGGCGGTCGCCGGGGCACCGGGATCGACGCCGTCCAGTGGGCGCGCCGCAGCGCCGAGCTGGGCGCGGGGGAGATCCTGCTCAACTCGATGGACGCCGACGGCACGAAGGCCGGCTTCGACCTGGAGCTGATCGGCGAGGTCCGCCGGGTCGTCGACGTGCCCGTGGTGGCCAGCGGCGGAGCGGGCGAGGTCGGCCACTTCCCGCCGGCGATCGCCGCCGGGGCGGACGCGGTGCTCGCGGCCAGCGTCTTCCACTTCGGCGAGCTGAGCGTCGGCGAGGTCAAGGACGTGCTGCGCGGCTCGGGTCACCCCGTCCGCTGACGCCCCCGGGCCTGCGCCGGGCCCGGTCCCGAGGTCAGCCCCGACCGGAGTGGCCCTCCGGTGAGCGGCGCGGGGCCGGGATCGAGCGGACCGCGTACTCCTGCACGGCGGCGGCGTGCTCCTCCTCCTCCAGCGTCCAGTCGGCGCTGCCGGGGGTGTGCCGCCGGCTCAGCACGCCCTGCACGGTGTCCACGGCGGTGGCCAGGCCGGCGCTCGGCCGGGTGCGCCACAGCCGCTCCCCGTCGGCGGTGAGCCGGAACCAGCCGTCCGAGACGCTGACCAGGCCGGCGCCGAGGAGCCGCCGGACCGCCGTCTCCACCTCGTGCCGTTCGGGGATGGCGTGGTTCAGGTGGTCGGCTGTGGAGAGCACGTCAGTGAGCCGGACGCCCTCCGGCCGCCGGGTGGACGCCGCCCGGCGGTGCCGTCCCGCGCCGTTCGCGATCACCAGTGAGACGAAGATCCAGGCGTCGGCCCAGCGCCATCCGTTCTCCCCCATGCAGGAATGATGCCGTGCGGCGCCGAACAAGGAAACACCCACTTTTCCCGGCGTGGCATCACCGCAGCTCAGCGCGGCTGAGTGCAGTCCGCCGCCGGTGCTTCGACCGCATTATGGCCGCCCGCCTCCGGGCCGGCCGCGATCCGATCGCCCGCCTCCGGGGCGGCCGGATCCGGCGCGGCGGGCTTCCCGGGTGGCAGGTCCACCGTGAAGAGGGGCAGGAAGAACTGGACCAGCGGCCCGATGGTGAGCGCGTAGGCGACCGTGCCGACGCCGACGGTGCCGCCGAGCAGCCAGCCCAGGGCCAGCACGGTGACCTCGATGACGGTGCGCACCAGCCGGACGGACCGTCCGGGCCGGCGGGCCACGTACCCGGTCATCAGGCCGTCGCGGGGGCCCGGGCCGAGCCGCGCGCCGAGGTAGAGGGCGGTGGCGGCGCCGTTGCTGACGATGCCGGCGACCAGCAGGGCCGCCCGCGCCGCGAGCGGGCCGCCGTCGGGCAGCACGGCCAGGGTGGCGTCCACCACCAGCCCGATCACCACCACGTTGCTCACCGTGCCCAGACCTGGACGCTGCCGCAGCGGGATCCACAGCAGCAGCACCAGCGCGCCGACCGCGATGGTGACGGTGCCGAACGACAGCCCGGTGCGCCGGGCGAGCCCCTGGTGGAACACGTCCCACGGGTCGAGGCCGAGCCCGGAGCGGATCATCAACGCCATGCTGACGCCGTAGAGGACCAGGCCCGCGTAGAGCTGGGTCAGTCGTCGGACCGGCCGCTGCCGGAGATTGCCAATCGGTGCCATGCATGCCACCCTAGGGTCCAATTGGCGCCACATGAGGAGCCAATATCGGGAGGGTGGCCATGACGAGTCAGGTGCGGGGTGCCCAATTGGCCCGGCTGCTCGGGCAGTGGCACGCCCTGCCGGGTCGCCGCCGCAGCCCGGACTACGCGGCGCTCGCCGCCGCCGTCCGGGGGCTGCTCGCCGACGGCCGCCTGCCCCTGGGGGTGCGCCTGCCCGCCGAGCGGGAACTGGCCGAGGCGCTGCGGATCAGCCGGACCACGGTCACCGCCGCGTACCGGCTGCTGCGGGAGACCGGCCACCTGGCCAGCCGGCGGGGCGCGGGGAGCTGGACCATGCTCCCGGGCACCCACCGGGTCGCCAGCACCGGGCTGTGGACCCCGCAGGACGACCGGGACATGATCGACCTCGGGGTGGCCGCGCTGGCCGCCCCGGCGGAACTGGTGCCCGCCGCCCGCGCCGCCGCCGAGGACCTGCCCCGTTACCTGGGCGGGGCCGGCTACCACCCGACCGGAATCATCGAGCTGCGCGAGGCCGTCGCCGCCGGGTACACCGACCGGGGCCTGCCCACCTCGGCCGACCAGATCATGGTCACCAGCGGCACCCAGCACGCGCTGGACCTGGTGCTCCGGCTGACCCTGGCCCCCGGCGGCAGCGTGCTGGTCGAGTCGCCGACCTACCCGAACGCGCTCGCCGCGCTGGCCGCCCGGCGGGCCCGGATCACCACCCACGGGCTGGCCATTGACGGCGCCGGGTGGGACGCCGAACTACTGCTGGGCAGCCTGCGCCAGGGGCGGCCGAAGCTGGCGTACCTGATCCCGGAGTTCCAGAACCCGACCGGGCACCTGATGCCCGCCGAGCTGCGCGAGCGGGTGGTCGGCGCGGCCCACGCCGCCGGCACCGACCTGGTCATCGACGAGTCGTTCGTGGACCTGCCGCTGGACGGCACCCCGCTGCCGCCGCCGGTCGCCACCTTCGACCGGCACTCCCGGGTGATCTCCATCGGCGGGATGAGCAAGCCGTACTGGGGCGGCCTGCGCATCGGCTGGGTCCGCGCCTCCGCCCCCCAGGTGCAGCGGCTGGCCGCCGTCCGGGTCGGGATGGACATGGCCAGCCCGGTGCTGGACCAGCTGGTCGCGGTCCACCTGCTGGCCGACGCGCCGGCCATCGTGGCCACCCGCCGGGCGCAGCTCGCCGCCCAGCGCGACGCGCTGACCGGTGCGCTCGCCCAGCGGCTGCCCGACTGGCGGGTCACCGTCCCGCGCGGCGGGGTGACGCTCTGGGCCGAGCTGGACGGGCCGATCTCCAGCGCGCTCGCCCGGGCCGCCGAGGAGGTCGGCGTACGGCTGGCTCCCGGCCCCCGGTTCGGCCTGGACGGGACGCTGGAGCGGTTCCTGCGGCTGCCGTTCACCCTGCCCGCCGCGGACCTTGTCGAGGCCGTGGGACGGCTCGCCGCGGTCCGGTACGACCTGGACCGCGCCGGCCGGTCGCAGTGGCGGGAGCCGGCGGTCATCGCCTGAGCCCCGCCCCGCCCTGCCGTGGCTCCTCGGCGGACAGGACGACAGCCCCGGCCCGCGGGCGTTCGGTGGCCGGTCGGGCCGCCCCGGCCGCCGCCGGGTCCTGCCCGCGCGGGACGAGCCGCTGCCCCGGAGCCGACGTCGGGCGATCAGGGGCGGGACCGGGCCGGTGGCCGACAGCGAGCCCGGCGCCGCCGGATCCGCCGGCTGGCGATGGAGGAACAGCGGGCGGCCGGGATCGAGGAGAGCCGGTGGCGGGGCGAGCACCGGTGAGACGCCGGCGGCCGTGTCCCGGGACGGGGGGACACGGCCGCCGGCGGGACCGCGGTCAGAGCTCGGCGAGCGTGCCGGCGTACATCTTCTCGATCTCGGCCGCGAAGTTGCTCTCCACACCCCGGCGCTTGATCTTCAGCGACGGGGTCATCTCGCCGTGCTCGATGGTCAGGTCCCGGGGGAGGACCGTGACCTTCTTGATCGTCTCCCAGCGGTTGAGCTTGGCGTTGAGCTGCGCGACGTACTCCTCGACCATGAGCCGGGCCTCGTCGGAGGCGACGATCTCGGCGTACCCGCGGCCCTCCAGCGGGCCGCCGGCCGCCCAGCCGGCGATCGCGTCCGGGTCGAGGCTGACCAGCATGGTGCAGTAGTTGCGGGCCTGGCCGATCACGATCGCCTGCGAGGTGTACGGGCAGAGCGCCTTGAACACGCCCTCGATGTGCGACGGCGCGATGTACTTCCCGCCGGAGGTCTTGACCAGGTCCTTCTTCCGGTCGGTGATGCGCAGGTAGCCGTCGTCGTCGAGGCTGCCGATGTCGCCGGTGCGGAAGAACCCGTCGTCGGTGAACGCGGCGGCGGTGTCCCCGGGCAGGTTGTGGTAGCCGCGCATCACCGGACGGCCCCGGACCAGGATCTCCCCGTCGGTGTCGATCCGGCACTCCAGGTCGCCCATCGCCCGGCCCACGGTGCCGATGCGCAGCCCGTCCGGGGGGTTGACGAAGTTGCCGGCGCTGGTCTCGGTGAGGCCGTACCCCTCCGAGATGGGCAGGTTGGCGGCGGCGAAGAAGCCGGCGATCTCCTTGCTCAGCGGCGCGGCGCCGGAGACCAGCACCCGGATCCGTCCGCCGAGGCGGGCCTGGAGCTTGCTGAACACCAGCTTCTCGGCCAGCGCGTACTTCAGCCTCAGCCCGCCCGGGACCGGCCGGCCGGCCTGTTCGAGGGCCACCTTCTGCTGGCCGACCCCGACCCCCCAGGCGAAGATCTTCGCCTTGACGCCGCCGGCGTCCCGGGCGGTGGTGACCGCCTTGTTGTAGACCTTCTCGAAGACCCGGGGCGCCCCGCACATCAGCGTCGGCCGGATGATTCCGAGCAGCTCGACCAGCTTCTCCACCCGGCCGTCGACGTAGGTCGGCAGGCCGACGTGGGTGGCCCCGCAGAGCAGGGTCTTGCCGAACGAGTGGGACAGCGGGAGCCACAGGTACTGCAGGTCGTCGTCGCGCAGCAGCCCGACCTCGGCCTGCGCGACCCCCTCCCAGCACCAGCCGCCGTGCAGCAGTTCGACGCCCTTGGGGCGGCCGGTGGTGCCTGAGGTGTAGATCAGGGTGGCCAGGTGGTCCGGCCCGATCCCGGCCACCAGCCGCTCGATCAGCCCCGGCTCGGCGGCGAGCGCGCGGGCGCCCTGCTCCTCCAGCTCGGCCAGGGTGAGCTGGGGCACGGCCGCGGCCGGATCGGCCGCGCCGTCGAAGAGCACCACGTGGGTCAGCGCCGGCAGCTCCGCGCCGGCGACCTTCGCGGCCTGGGCCGGGTTCTCGGCGAACAGCACCCGGGAGCCGGAGTCGGCGACGATGTACGTCGCGTCCTCGGGCTCGGTGGTCGGGTACACGGTGGTGGTGGCGCCGCCGGCGCACATGATGCCGAAGTCGGCGATGACCCAGTCGAGCCGGGTGCTCGACAGGATCGCCACCGGGTCCTCCTGGCCGACACCGAGCCCGTGCAGCCCGGCCGCGACGGCCCTGGCCCGGTGTCCGACCTGCTCCCAGGTCAGCCAGACCGGCCCGGAGTCGTCGGGGGCGGGGTGGGCGAAGGCATGGCGGTCGGGGGACGCCGCGACGCGCTTGAGGAACATGTCGGGGATGGAACGGTACGGTACATCGAGAGCCATCGCTGTAGCCGCCTTCGGGGGTGGAGGCGTGACGGGGGTCACGTCATTCTGCGGTTACCGAAGGGTATTGCCTGTACCCGCGCGTCGGCTAGCCCCGGCGGCCCCGCCGGCGCGGGGCTCAGGCGTACCGGGCGGCCCGGGTGGACCAGTCGTAGGTGGCCCGCACCCAGTTGCTCCGGGCGGCCAGGAACGGACCCACCGTCGGGTCGTCGGCGAGCAGCGCCGCCTCCCGCTCGGCGTACACCGCGAGGGTGCGGTTGAACCGGTCGGCGGCGGCCCGCAGCGCCGCCGGCTCGTCCTGGCCGGTCTCGGCCGCGATGGCGCTGACCAGGTTGTGCGCGTCCGGACCCGACTGGTTCTCCTTGTCGTACGAGAAGAGGTCGTTGCACCAGCAGACCAGGTCCGCGGCGAGGGTCTCGACGTCGACCAGCGCCGGCTCGACCCGGCGCGCCGCCGCGGGCGGGGCGTCGTACGCCAGGTCGGTCAGGGTGAACGCGGGGTGTACGGCGCCGGTGTGCCGGCGGAGCTGGACGTACTCCGCCACCCCGGGGACGCGCCGGTGTTCCCGGTTCGCCGCCTCCCAGAGCAGGGCCAGCAGGTAGTCGCGCACCTGGCCGACGAAGCGCAGCAGCAGGGCCGGGGAGCCCTGGGCGCGGGTCCGCCGGCACAGGTCGTCCAGGGCGTCGCCGAGCGGCCCGCGGCCCGGTTTCCCCGGCGCGCCGTGCCGGTCCAGCACCTCGAGCAGGTCGGCGACGGCCGGGGCCAGCCGGGTCGGGGCGGCGCCGAGGCCGTCCTCGTCGCACGCGTCGTCGACCACGAACAGCCAGGTGACCAGGTCGGTGAGCAGGCGCAGCCGTTCGTCGGCGGCGTCCGGGCAGGTGCGCCCGGCCAGCTCGGCGGCGGCTGCCCCCCGTAGCCGGATCAGCCGGTCTCCGTTGGTGATCAGGCCGAGTTCCTGCGCCCAGGCGAGGCTCGCCTCGGCGGCCAGGTCGGTCTCGGCGTGCCGGCGTGGGGGGAACGGCGGTTCGTCCAGGGCCGAGACCGCGAAGCTCCGCATGTCGCCCCCTCCGGATGTGGCCGCCCCGGGCGGGGCGACGGCCGGACGAGGGTACGTCAGGGCCGATCGACATTCATAATTTGGCCACGACCGGTTCACGCCCGTGTGTGACCGGGGGATCACGATCCGTCAGATGCCCAGGTTGGCGGACCTCAGTCGCGCGGACAGCTCCGCCGGCCCGTCCACCTGAACCCGGGCCACCCGCTGCCGGCCGGTCAGGAACAGCACCAGTTCGCCCGGCGCGCCGACCAGCCGGGCCCGCGGCCCGCCTCGCCCCGCCGACAGCTCGCCGTGCCCGGGCGCCTGCACCAGCAGGTCGGCCGGGAAGCGGCGCAGCGCCAGCCGGCCCAGCACCGCGGCCCGGCGCCACAGCACGGCGTGCAGCCCGGCCGGCAGGTTCCTCGGCTGCCACCCGGGCCGGGCCCGCCGGACGTCCTCGTGGTGGATGTAGAACTCCATGGTGTTGACCAGTTCGTCGGTGAGCGGGTTGCTCACCGGGCTCCACACCGGCGGGCGGCGGACCTGGCCGACCAGCTCGGGGAACGGCCGGGCCGCGATCCGGGCCCGCACCCCCTCGGCGTACCCGCGCAGGGGCGGCAGCACGATCCCGCCGGCGGCGTCCGGCCGGCGCTCCCGGGCGATCAGGTGGGCGGCGAGGTCCCGGACCGACCAGCCCTCGTTGATCGTCGGCGCGTCCGGACCCAGGCTCAGCATGAGGTCGGCGAGCGCGTCGCGCTCCGACCGGGCGTACCGCGTCATCGCCCGATCGTAGGCCGGTCCGGTGTGGTCGGCGCGGCGGCGCCGTCAGGGGGCGCGACGTGACCACCGACATACCCGTTCCGGGACGGCGCGGGTGGACCGGACCGGTAAGGATGAGGGGGGAGAATTGCGGCTTACGGCGGGGGAGAGCGTGACCAGCAGGACAAGTCGGGACGTGCTCGGCCGGGGGTTGTCCGTGCTCGGCCGGGCGATCCGGGAACAGCCCCGGATCTTCGCGGTCGCGGTGGCCGGCAGCGTGCTGTTCGGCGGGCTGGTCATCGCCAGCGCGTACGTCGTCGGCGCGGTGGTCGGCGACGTGGTGGTGCCGGCGGTCGAGCGCGGGTCGGTGGGCGTGGCGGCCGTCGCCCTCGCCGCCGGGGCCCTGTTCGGCATCAGCGTGCTGCGGGTGGTCGGCATCTTCGGCCGCCGGATCGGCGCCGGCTACATGCAGTTCCGGCTCCAGGCCGCGTACCGTCGCCGGGTCACCCGCCGCTACCTGGACCTGCCGCTGTCCTGGCACCAGCGCAACGCCACCGGCACCCTGCTGTCCAACGCCAACTCCGACGTCGAGGCGGCCTGGTACCCGATCGCCCCGCTGCCGTTCGCGGTCGGCACGCTGGTGATGCTGGTCGGCGCGGTGGTCTCGCTGTTCGTCACCGACTGGGCGCTGGCCCTGGTCGGGCTGGCCGTGTTCCCGGCGCTGTTCGCCCTCAACGTGGTCTACTCCCGCCGGATGGCCCCTCGCCAGGCCCGCGCCCAGCGGCTGCGCGCGGAGGTCAGCGGGATCGCCCACGAGAGCTTCGACGGCGCCCTGGTGGTCAAGACGATGGGCCGCGAGGCCCAGGAGACCGCCCGGTTCTCCGCCCGGGCCGGCGAGCTGCGCGACGCGCTGGTCGCCGTCGGCCGGCTGCGCGGCGTGTTCGACCCGATGCTGGAGACCCTGCCCAGTCTCGGCACCCTCGCCGTGCTGGTGGTCGGCGCGTTCCGGCTCCGGCAGGGCGCCATCACGGTCACCGAGCTGGTCAGCGTGGCCTTCCTGTTCACCGTCCTGGCGTTCCCGGTGCGGGCCATCGGCTGGGTCCTGGCGGAGCTGCCGCGCAGCGTCGCCGGCTGGGACCGGGTGCGCCGGGTGCTCGACGCCACCGGCGAGATGCCGTACGGGGACGTCGCGCTCGACCCGGCCGACCCCACCCCGGCCACCCTGGACTTCGCCGATGTCGGCTTCGCGTACGAGCCGGCCGAGGCACACCTGCCCGGCGCCGAGGTGCTCGGCGAGGTCTCCTTCACCGTCCCGGCCGGCGCAACGGTGGCCCTGGTCGGGCCGACCGGGGCCGGGAAGTCGACCGTCGCCGCGCTGGCGGTGCGGCTGGTCGACCCGGACGCCGGCACGGTCCGCCTCGACGGGGTGGACGTCCGCCAGCTCACCGCCGGATCGCTGGCCGGCGCCGTCGCGCTGGTGGCGCAGGTGCCGTTCGTCTTCGACGACACGGTCCGGGCCAACATCACCCTGGACCGGCCCGGCATCACCGACGAGCAGGCCTGGGCGGCGCTGCGGCTGGCCGAGGCGGACGGCTTCGTCGCCGCGCTGCCCGACGGGCTGGACACGATGGTCGGCGAGCGGGGCACCTCGCTCTCCGGCGGACAGCGGCAGCGGCTCACCCTGGCCCGGGCGCTGGCCGGGCGGCCCCGGCTGCTGGTCCTCGACGACGCCACCAGCGCGGTGGACCCCAGGGTGGAGGCGGCGATCCTGGCCGGGCTGCGCGCCCCGACGGCCGGGGGGCCGGCCGCCTCGATCCTGGTGGTGGCGTACCGGCGGGCCACCATCGCGCTGGCCGACGAGGTGATCTACCTGGAGCACGGCCGGGTGCTGGCCCGGGGCACCCACACCGAGCTGCTCGCCTCCGTTGCCGGCTACGCCGACCTGGTCACCGCCTACGAGCAGGCCGAGACCGACCCCCAACAGCAGCGCACGCCCGACGAGGTCACGCCGTTGGCCACGGGCCTGGAGATCGAGGTGGACCGGTGAGCGCGAGGAGTGAGCTTGCGAGCCCCGCAGTCGGGAACGGGGGCGGCACGGTGAGCGCGAGGAGTGAGCTTGCGAGCCCCGCAGTCGCGAACGGGGGCGGCACGGTGAGCGCGAGGAGTGAGCTTGCGAGCCCCGCAGTCGCGAACGAGGGGCGGGACCGGTGAGCGCGAGGAGTGAGCTTGCGAGCCCCGCAGTCGCGAACGAGGGGGACCGGTGAGCGTGGCGGAGGCCGAGCGGCCGGCGGAGGAACCGGCCGAGAGCACCTGGCGGACCCTGCGGCGGGGGCTGGCCCTCTCCCCGGAGCTGCGCACCGGCCTGGCCGGCACGGTCGCCCTGGCGTTGGTCTACATGGTCGGCCGGGTGGCCGTGCCGGTGGCCGTGCAGCAGGGCATCGACAAGGGCATCGTCGGCGGGCTCGACCTGGACGTGGTGTGGACGGTGGTGGCCGCCACCGTCGCCGTGCTGGTGGTGACCACCACCTGCGGGTACCTGATGATGCGGCGGCTGTTCACGGTCAGCGAGACCGCCCTGGCCAACGTGCGTACCCGGGCGTTCCGGCACGTGCACGACCTGTCGATGCTGCACCAGCAGTCCGAGCGGCGCGGCTCCCTGGTCTCCCGGGTGACCAGCGACGTCGACCAGATCACCCAGTTCCTCCAGTGGGGCGGAGTGATCCTGATCGTCAACCTCGGTCAGCTCGTGGTGACCACGGCGGTGATGCTGGCGTACTCGTGGCAGCTCACCCTGGTGGTGCTCGCCGCGTTCGCGCCGGCGGTGCTGGTGATCCGGCTGTTGCAGCGCCGCCTCGCCGGGGCGTACGGGGTGGTCCGGCAGCGGACGGGGGCCCTGCTCGGCACGATCGCCGAGAGCGTGGTCGGGGCGCCGGTGATCCGGGCGTACGGGATCGCGGGACGGACCGCCCGCCGGCTGGACACGGCGATCGAGGGGCAGCGGCAGGCCCAGCAGCGGGCGATCCGGATCAGCATCCTGGGCAGCTCGGTGGGGGAGTTGGCGGCCGGGCTGGCGCTGGCCGGTGTCGTCGTCCTCGGGGTCGCCCTCGGGGTGGACGGCACCCTGTCGGTCGGCCAGCTCACGGCGTTCCTGTTCCTGGTGACGCTGTTCATCCAGCCGGTGCAGATCGCCACCGAGGTGCTCAACGAGGCGCAGAACGCGATCGCCGGCTGGCGGCGGGTGCTCGACGTGCTGGACGCCGTCCCGGACGTGGCCGACCCGGGCGAGCAGGGGCGGGAGCTGCCGTCGGGTCCGCTGGACATCCGCTTCGCCGGGGTGAACTTCGCCTATCCGGGCGGGCCGCCGGTGCTGCACGACGTCAGCCTGGAGATCCCGGCGAAGAGCCGGGTGGCCGTGGTGGGGGAGACGGGCAGCGGCAAGACCACCTTCGCCAAGCTGCTCACCCGGCTGATGGACCCGAGCGGCGGCGAGGTGTTGCTGTCCGGGGTGCCGCTGCCGCGGGTCCGGTTCGCCTCGTTGCGCGCGCGGGTGGTGATGGTCCCGCAGGACGGCTTCCTCTTCGACGCCACCGTCGGGGAGAACGTCCGGTTCGCCCGGCCGGAGCTGACCGACGCCGAGTTGACGACCGCCTTCACCGAGCTGGGGCTGGCGGACTGGCTGGACGGGCTGCCGGCCGGGCTGGACACCCCGGTCGGCGAGCGCGGCGAGGCGTTGAGCGTGGGGGAGCGGCAGCTGGTCGCGCTGGCGCGGGCGTACGTCGCCGACCCGGACCTGCTGGTGCTGGACGAGGCGACCAGCGCGGTCGACCCGGCCACCGAGGTCCGCCTCCAGCGCACCCTGGACGCGGTGACCCGGGGCCGGACGACCCTCGCGATCGCGCACCGGCTCTCCACCGCCCAGGCCGCGGACGAGGTGATCGTGGTGGACCGGGGCCGGATCGTGCAGCGTGGCCCGCACGACGAGCTGGTCCGCGAGCCGGACTCGGTCTACGGGCTGCTCTACGCCTCGTGGCTGGAGCAGACCGGCTGAGCAGGCCGGCTGAGCAGGCCGGGTGGGCGGGCCGGGTGGGCGGGCCGGGTGGGCCGGCCGGAATCGGCTGGCCGGTGGACGTGGGGGCGCGGGTGGTCTACCGTGCTGCTTAGGTAAGCCTAACCTTCGGAGGTGGGTCATGCGCCCCAGCCCCGCCCTGCGGCCCAGTCCCGCCGAGATCGTCCGGACCCTGGTCGCCGGCCGGCTGCCCGGCCTGGCCTACCTCGCCCAGCGGCCCGGCCCGTTCCACGTCCGGCACGTCACCGATGCCGAGGGCCGGGTGCTGCTGCTCGTACCGGTGCACAGCGACCTCGCGGCGGCCCTGCCGCCCGGCGGCGACGTCGCCCTGGCGCTCGACGTGCTGGACCTGCCGCCAGCGGCCGGCGCCCCGTCGTTGGGCCGGGCCTGGGTCTCCGGCTGGGCGGTCGCGCTGCACGGCGACGAGGGCCGCCGCGCCGCGCTGGACTTCGCCGAGGCGGACCCGACGGGCGACCTGCTCGACGTGGGCACCCGGTTCCGGTTGCACCGCTTCGAGGTGGCCGAGGCCCGCCTGGAGCGCCCCGACGGGCTGCTCCGGATCGATCCGCTGGCGTACGCGGAGGCCGAGCCGGACCCGCTGCACCCGGTGGAGGCGGACCTGCTGGCCGAGCTCACCGTGCACCACGGCCGGGCGATGACGGCCTACGTCCGGCGGCAGCTCGGCCTGGCCGACGCGGCCCGGGTCGACCCGCCCCGGGTGGTGCGGGTCGACCGGTACGGCCTGGTGGTCTCCTTCGGTTCCGCCGGCGCCCGGCGGCGGGCCCGGCTGGCCTTCCCGCGCCCGGTGGCCGACCACGGCGAGCTGGCCCGGTTGCTGCACCCGGTGTTCTGCCGGCAACCCGAGTCGACCCGGCTGACCGGCCCGGCCTGACCCGACCCCGCACGCGCCCCCGCAACCGTCGCACCTGCGGGCGCGTCCGCCGGGCCCGTCGGCGTCCCCGCGCAGGGGATGGGCAGGGAGGCCGGTTCCGCGCGGCCCTACGAGAGGTGGCCGCGCAGGTACCGCTGGACCGTGGGAGCGATCGCGGCGACCAGGATCTCCGCCGGTGCGGAGGCGACCGGCTCCAGCCGGATCACGTGCCGCATCATCGCCAGCCCGATCATCTGGGTGGCCACCAGCGACCCGCGCAGCGGCCGTTCGGCCGGGTCGACGTCGAGGTGGTCCAGGACGCGGCGCAGCACCTGGGTGACCAGGAACTCGCGCAACAGCCGGGCGGTCCACTCGTTGCTCACCCCGGACCGCAGCAGGGCCACGGCGGCGGCGCCCGCCGGGGAGTCCCAGATCCCCAGGAACGTGCGGACCAGCCGTTCGCCGATGCCGTCGGCGTCCCCGCCGAGCATCCCGGGGAGCAGTTCGCCGGGGTCGAGCGGGGCGTTCATCGCGGCCAGGAAGAGCCGGTCCTTGCTGCCGAAGTAGTGGTGCACCAGCGCCGGGTCCACCCCCGCCGCCCCGGCGATCGACCGGATCGAGGTCGCGTCGAAGCCCCGCTCCGCGAACCCGGCCCGGGCCGCGTCGAGGATCGCCTCCCGGGTGTCCGGGTTCCCGGGTCGCCGGCCGGTCCGTCGCACCATCGCCGCCCCTCGCTCGTCCGCCGTCGTGCCGTCCGCGCCCGGCGGCTCAGCCGCTGCGCCGGCGCAGGGTGGCCGCGGCGAGCACCAGCGCCAGCACCACCGCGCCGGCCACCACCCCGAGGTCCCGCCACATGGTGCCGGTGGGGTCGGCGTGCGCGCCGACCTCTTGCAACGCCTCGACCGCGTACGACAGCGGGAGGGCGTAGCTGACCGCCTGGAGCCAGCCGGCCATCTCGTCGCGGGCGACGAAGAGCCCGCAGAGCAGTAGCTGGGGGATCACCACGACCGGCATGAACTGTACGGCCTGGAACTCGGTGCGGGCGAACGCGCTGCAGAACAGCCCGAGGGCCACCCCGAGCACCGCGTTGACCACCGCGATTCCGATCACCAGGGCGCTGCTGCCGGCGGTGCTCAGCCCGAAGACCCAGTACGCCACGGCCGCGGCGATCGCGGCCTGCCCGGCGGCGGCGACGCCGAACGCGATCCCGTAGCCGAACAGCAGGTCGAGCCGGCCGAGCGGGGTGGTGAGCAGCCGCTCCAGGGTGCCGGAGGTGCGCTCGCGCAGCATCGCGATGCTGGTCACCAGGAACATGATCACGAATGGGAAGACGCCGAGCAGCACCAGCGCCACCCGGTCGAACATGCTCGGCCGGCCGGGCGGGGTGGGCTGGTCGGCGTACATGAAGTTGACGAGGGTGAGCAGCAGCGCCGGCACCACCACGAGCAGGGCCACGGTGCGCCGGTCGTGCCGGAGCTGGCGCAGGATGCGCCCCGTGGTGGCGGCCAGGATGCGCGGGCTCACGACCGGCCCCCGGCCGCGTCGCCCGGCCGCGTGGCGCCCCGGGGCGGGTCGGCCGAGCCTCCCGTGCCGCCGACGGTGCCGCCGGCCCGGATCAGGCGCAGGAACGCCTCGTCGAGGTCGTCGACCCCGGCGGCGGCGCGGACCGCGTCGGGGGTGTCGTCGGCGATCAGCCGGCCCTCGCGGATCAGCAGCAGCCGGTCGCAGCGGGCCGCCTCGTCCATCACGTGGCTGGACACCAGCAGGGTCGTCCCGGTCGCGGCGAGGGCGTGGAACCGGGCCCACAGGTCGGCGCGCAGCACCGGGTCCTGCCCGACGGTCGGCTCGTCGAGGACGATCAGCTCCGGCTCGCCGACCAGCGCGCAGGCCAGCGACGCCCGGCTGCGCTGGCCGCCGGAGAGGGTGCCGACGAGCTGTCCGGCCGCCTCCGCCAACCCGACGTCGGCCACCGCCCGGTCCGCCTCGGCCCGGCCCCGGCCCTGTAGGACGGCGAAGTACCGGGCGTTCTCCCGGACGGTGAGGTCGGCGTACACGCTGGGCGCCTGGGTCAGGTAGCCGACCCGGCTGCGCAGCGACGCCGCGCCGGCCGGGCGGCCGAGCACGGTCACCGAGCCGGAGCGGACGGTCTGCACGCCGACGACGGCCCGCATCAGGGTGGTCTTGCCACTGCCGCTGGGCCCGAGCAGCCCGGTCACCGAGCCCCGCGGCACGGCGCAGCTCACGCCGTGCAGCACCCGCCGCCGGCCGCGCTCCACGACCAGGTCGTGGACCGCGATCGCGTGGTCCATCGTCACCTCCGGATCTCATCGCCCTATGAAATCAACGCTAGATGAATTCTTCCCGGGTCACAACGGGGTTGACTTCGAGCGCGCTCGCTACGCGGAACTGGCCCGGCAGGGCGACCGGACGCGGGGTGCCCGCCGGGCGTTGTTCGAGGCGCACCGGGCCCGGGTACTGAGGCAGATCGGCGAACTGGAGGAGGACCTCGAGGTGCTCAACTACAAGATCGACATGTACCAGCGGACGGAGGGCTGCGGATGAGGCGTCGACGGGTGGGGGCGCACGGGCCGGAGGTCTCGGCGATCGGTCTCGGCTGCATGGGGATGAGCTTCGCGTACGGCGGCGCGGACGACGCCGAGTCGACCCGGACCCTGCACCGGGCCCTGGACCTCGGGGTGAACCACCTCGACACCGCCGACATCTACGGCCAGGGCGCCAACGAGCGGCTGCTCGCCCCGGTGCTCCGGCAGCGCCGCGACGAGGTCTTCCTGGCCACCAAGTTCGGCAACCGCACCAGCGGCGGCTCCGTCGGCGGCACCGGGACCCCCGGGGCGTACGTCGACAGCAGCGCCGCCTGGGCCCGCCAGGCCTGCGACGCGTCGCTGAGCCGGCTCGGGGTGGCCGCCATCGACCTGTACTACCTGCACCGGCGCAACCCGGACACCCCGATCGAGGAGACCGTCGGGGCGCTGGCCGACCTGGTGGCGGCCGGCAAGGTCCGGCTGATCGGGCTGTCCGAGGTGAACCCGGCGACCCTGCGGGCGGCGCACGCCGTGCACCCGGTGGCCGCCGTGCAGATGGAGTACTCGCTGTTCACCCGGGACGTCGAGGGCGAGATGCTGGCCACCTGCCGGGAACTGGGGGTGGCGCTGGTGGCGTACTCGCCGGTGGGCCGGGGCCTGCTCACCGGGGCGATCACCCGCCGCGACCAGCTCGCCGACGGTGACTGGCGGGCCGGGGCGCCCCGGTTCGCCGAGGGCAACCTCGACGCCAACCTGAGGCTGGTCGACGAGGTCCGGGCGGTCGCCGCCGAGGCCGGCTGCACCCCGGCCCAGGCCGCGCTGGCCTGGCTGCTGGCCCAGGGCGAGGACATCCTGCCCATTCCCGGCACCAAGCGGGTCCGCTACCTGGAGGAGAACGCCGCCGCGGCCGACCTGCGGCTCGGCGCCGAGCAACTGGCCCGGCTGAGTGAGGCGGTCCCGCCGGGCGCCGCCGCCGGCGAAAGGTACCCTGAGGCAGGAATGAGAACCGTCGGGCACTAGCCTTCGGACCGGGCACTAGCCTTCGGACCGGACAGCCGGTCCGGCATCGGGCATTGCGCCCTGATCGGGCGTACGGCACGATGGCGCGGTGGGTCACGCTGCGTCACCTGAAGGCGGGTTCCTCGACGACTGGGCCGCCCGGCTGCGGCAGGCGGCCGAGCGACCCGTCGTCGGCATCCTGCTGCGCGGCAGCCACGCCCGGCGGGCCGCCACGGCACACAGCGACGTCGACCTCGACGTGCTCGTCACCGACGGTGCGCCGCCCCGGACGGCCGCCCCGCCGATCAACGCCCCGTACGCGGCCCGCCGGGCCTACCTGGCCGAATCCGGCGGTCGGCTGACCCACGTCTCGGTGGCGGTCCGGGACGTCCGCTCCTGGCTGGCCCGGCTGGCCCAGCCGGCCGACTGGGCGTTCGGGCTGCCGGTCACCGCGCCCGCCCGGCTGGTGTGGGCCGACGAGCACTGGCGCGACCGGATCGACCTGACGGTGCTCTGCCAGCCCGCCGACGAGCCGCGGTTGGAGGAGCTGATCGCCACTCTCGGTAAGGTCGCCGGGGCCCGGGCCCGGGAGGACCACCTCGGCGTCCGGCTCGCCGCCGCCGACCTGGCCCGGCTCTGCCCGTCCGTGCTCCGGCTGGCCAACCCGTCGGTGCGGGTGGTGTCCCGGCGGGCCGCGTTCACCGCCGCCCTCGACCTGCCGGTCGCCCCGCCCGGGTACCGCGACGACATGCTGCTCTGCCTCGGCGTGCGCCCCGGCTCCACCGGAGCCCTCTGGGCCGCCGCCGGGCGGCTGGTCACCGGCACCGTCCCGCTGGTCCGCCCGTACGCCGACGAGATCGCCGCGGTGGCCGGCGCGGACCTGGCCGACGCCCTCTTCGACGGGCGGCTGGACCGCTACCTCGTCCAGCTCACCGGCGTCGCGACGGCCGCACCACGGCCGCGGCGGGAGCCGTCGCCGGTGCCCGCTCCGCGTGCGGGACAATGGGTCACTGTGCCCGTACCTGACGCGCCGACGACCGGCGCCAACGCCCCTGCGAACCCGTCGGCGGCCGGTGGGCCGGCCCGCCCGTCCCGGCTCGACCCGGCCGTCGCCGCCCGGCTGCGCCGCAACCCCGACGGCCTGGTCGCCGCCGTGGTCCGCCAGCACGACACGGGCGAGGTGCTGATGGTCGCCTGGATGGACGACGAGGCGCTGCACCGCACCCTCACCACCGGCCGGGCCACCTACTGGTCGCGCAGCCGCCAGGAGTACTGGGTCAAGGGCGCCACCTCCGGCCACCACCAGCACGTCCGCTCCGTCGCCCTCGACTGTGACGGCGACGCGCTGCTGGTCAGCGTCGAGCAGGTGGGTCCGGCCTGCCACACCGGCGAGCGGACCTGCTTCTTCACCGAGCTGCCGGTCACCTCCGCACCTGGAGACCCCTCATGACCGACGGCTCCGTCAGCCCGGACCAGGCATCCTTCACCGACCTGGCGGCCCGCTGGCGGGTCGTCCCGGTCGTCCGCCGGCTGCTCGCCGACGCGGAGACCCCGGTCGGGGTGTACCGGAAGCTGGCCGGCGGGCCGGGCACGTTCCTGCTGGAGTCCGCCGAGCAGGGCGCCGGCCCCGCCGGTTCGGCCTGGTCGCGGTACTCGTTCATCGGGGTGCGCAGCGGCGCGACGCTCACCGAGCGGGACGGGGCCGCCCACTGGACCGGCCAGCCGCCCACCGGACTGCCCACCGGGGGCGACCCGGTCCGGGTGCTGCGCGAGACGGTCGACGCCCTCGCCGGCCCGGCCTGGGACCCGGCCAGCGGCATGCCGCCGCTCACCGGCGGCATGGTCGGCTACCTGGGATACGACCTGATCCGCCGCATCGAGCGGCTGCCCGAGCTGACCGAGGACGACCTCGGCGTGCCCGAGCTGGGCATGATGCTGGCCACCGACCTGGTGGTCCTCGACCACTACGACGGCTCGGCGATCCTGATCGCCAACGCGGTGCTCCCGCCGCCGGACGAGCCGGACCGCGACGCCCTGGTCGCCGCCGCGTACCACCACGCGGTGGGGCGGCTGGACGCGATGACCACCGCGCTGTCCCGGCCCATCCCGCCGATGATCTCCACGGTCGACCGGCCGGCGGTCGGCGACGTGACCAGCCGCACCGAGGAGGGTGGTTACCCGAAGGCCGTCGAGGCGGCCAAGGAGGCGATCCGGGCCGGCGAGTGCTTCCAGATCGTGCTCGCCCAGCGCTTCGAGCGGCCGACCCACGCCGACCCGCTGGACATCTACCGGGTGCTGCGCACCACCAACCCCAGCCCCTACATGTACCTGCTGCGCTTCGACGGCTTCGACATCGTCGGCTCGTCGCCGGAGGCGCACCTGAAGGTGAGCACCGGCCCGGACGGGCAGCGCCGGGCCCTGCTGCACCCGATCGCCGGCACCCGTCCGCGCGGCGGCACCCCGGAGGCGGACGCCCGGCTCGCCGCCGAGCTGCTCGCCGACCCGAAGGAGCGCTCCGAGCACGTGATGCTGGTCGACCTGGGCCGCAACGACCTGGGCCGGGTCTGCCGGCCGGGCACCGTCGAGGTGCCCGAGTTCGCCACCATCGAGCGGTACAGCCACGTCATGCACATCGTCTCGACCGTGGTCGGCACCCTGCGGGAGGACCGGTCGGCCTTCGACGCGCTCGCGGCGACCTTCCCGGCCGGCACCCTGTCCGGGGCGCCGAAGGTCCGGGCCATGGAGATCATCGAGGAGCTGGAGCCGGTCCGGCGCGGCCCGTACGGCGGCACCGTCGGGTACTTCGGCTTCGGCGGCGACCTGGACATGGCGATCGCCATCCGCACCGCGCTGATCCGCGACGGCCGGGCGTACGTGCAGGCCGGCGCCGGAGTGGTGGCCGACTCCGACCCGGCCGCCGAGGACCAGGAGACCCGGAACAAGGCCGCCGCCGTGCTGGCCGCCATCGCCGCTGCCGAGACCCTCCGGCCGGCCCGGTGACCGGCCCGGCGATCGACCCGACCACCGCGGGGCCCGGCGGGGACACCCCCGGCGCGCCGGCCGCGCGGCGCCGGCGCGAGATGACGTACGCGGTGCTGCTCTGCCTGGCCGGGGCGGGCCTGGCGCTGTGGGCGTCGACCCGCACCTGGTCGGTCGAGCTGACCGTCCGGCCCACGCCGCTGCCCCCGGTGCGCGAGGCACGCACCGGGGCGGGGCTGCTGCCCTGGCTGTCGGCGCTGGCCGTGGTCGGGCTGGCTGGCGGCGGCGCGGTGCTGGCCACCCGGGGTGCGTTGCGCCGGCTCGTCGGCGCGCTGCTGCTGGCGCTCGGCGCGGCCGTGGCGGCCGGCGGCGGATACGGGCTGGTCGCCGCGTTCGACGGCGAGGTCAGCCGGCAGTGGCCGGCGCTCTGCCTGGTCGGCGGGCTGCTCGCCGGCGCCGGTGGGGCGCTCACCGCGCTGCGCGGCGCGGGCTGGCCGGCGATGGGGGCCCGCTACGAGCGGCCGGCCCGGCGGGTCGGCGCCGAGCCGGGGCGCGCGGCGGCCGGCCCGGTCACCGGGCGGCGCACCACCGAGGCGTGGGACGCGCTGGATCGCGGCGAGGACCCGACGGCCGGCTGACGGGCGGTCAGCCGACCGGCTGGCGGTCGCGGACGGTGGCCCGGGCGGCGGCCAGCTCGGCCACCAGGCGGTCCAGCTCGGCGCGCTGGTCGGCGCGGGCCCGGTCGGCGCAGACCGCCTCCCAGGCGTTGCCGCGCGCGGTGCGGACCCGGCCGTCCCCCACCACGGCGCGCTCCAGGGTGTGCACCACCCCGACAGCGAGCGACGCGACGGTACGGGAGATGGTGGTCAGTCCGAGGGCCGGGTTGGGCTCGGTGTTGCTCATGGTCACCCCGCACGAGGATCGTTCCGACGGTTTCGGGCCGCGCGTCGCCGCGCCGTCCGGCGGCCCGGGCAGGCGCGTCATCGAGTCTGCCCGAGAAAGACGATGCCCGGCCCACGTTTCGCCCCGGTCACCGGCACGTCAACTGTCCTGCGGGGCCGGCGACCTGGAAAGGGCCGTTCCGCCTTGACCTTCGTCACAGCACTGACCGAGATGCGCGGCGCGTGGGCGCGGCCCGACAATGGTCGAATGAGAATGGGTACCCGTCGATGGGCCGACCGGCGAACGTGCCGGCCGCGGGGTCACCGCGATCGATGGGGACGGTCGCGCTGCGTGATGTGGCGTTCACCGGAAGTCGGGCATTATGCCGCAGCCCATCTCGTGAGGAGCGCCATACCCCCGGCACCCGGTCCCAGGTGGCGCCCCCTAGCATCGGCCCATGACACCCGGAGAGGGGAGTCCGTTGGTGACTGCTGACCATGCGCACGCGGAGGGGGACGGGGCCGGTCCGGCGGCGTCCGGAAGCGTGCTCGACGAGATCCTGGCCGGTGTCCGCGAGGACGTCGCCCGGCGGCAGGAGCAGGTTCCGCTGGAGCGGATCCGCGAGCTGGCCGCCGCCGCGCCCCCGCCGCTGGACGCGTACGCGGCCCTGCGCCGGCCCGGCGTGGCCGTGATCGCCGAGGTGAAGCGCTCGTCGCCGTCCAGGGGACAGTTGGCCGAGATCGCCGACCCGGCCGAGCTGGCCGCCGAGTACGCGGCCGGTGGCGCCCGGGCGATCAGCGTGCTCACCGAGGGGCGCTGGTTCGGCGGGTCGCTGGACGACCTGGCCGCCGTCCGGGCCGCGGTGAAGGTCCCCGTGCTGCGCAAGGACTTCGTGGTCTCCAGCTACCAGGTGCACGAGGCCCGCGCGCACGGCGCCGACCTGGTCCTGCTGATCGTCGCCGCGCTGGAGCAGAACGCCCTGGTCGGGCTGCTGGAGCGGATCGAGTCCCTCGGGATGACCGCGCTGGTCGAGGTGCACACCGAGGAGGAGGCCGACCGGGCCCTGGAGGCCGGCGCCCAGGTGATCGGGGTCAACGCCCGTGACCTGCGTACGCTGGAGGTCGACCGCTCGGTGTTCGAACGGATCGCCCCCGGCCTGCCCAGCAGCGTCGTCAAGATCGCCGAGTCCGGCGTGCGCGGGCCGCACGACCTGATCCGGTACGCCTCGGCCGGCGCCGACGCCGTGCTGGTCGGCGAGGGCCTGGTCACCCAGAACAGCCCCCGCGAGGCGGTGGCCGGACTGGTCAACGCCGGCAACCACCCGGCCACGCCCCGCCCGGTGCGCTGACCCGCGCCGGGGGCGAGAAGCAGCAGCGAGAGGACACCGCGATGAGCGCCAACGCCCCGGCCCCGGCCGGCCAGGTCCCCGACGCCGCCGGTCACTTCGGCCGGTTCGGCGGCCGGTTCGTCCCGGAGGCGCTCGTCGCGGCGCTCGACGAGCTCGACGCGGCGTACCGCAAGGCGATGGGCGACGAGTCGTTCCGTGCCGAGTTCGACGCGCTGCTGCGCGGCTACGCCGGCACCCCCTCGCTGCTCTACCCGGCGAAGCGGTTCTCCGCGAAGATCGGCGCCCGGGTGCTGCTCAAGCGGGAGGACCTCAACCACACCGGGGCGCACAAGGTGCGCAACGTCCTCGGCCAGGCGCTGCTGACCAAGCGGATGGGCAAGCGGCGGGTGATCGCCGAGACCGGCGCCGGCCAGCACGGCGTGGCCACCGCGACCGCCGCCGCCCTGTTCGACCTCGACTGCGTGGTCTACATGGGCGAGGTGGACACGCGGCGGCAGGCGCTCAACGTGGCCCGGATGCGGATGCTCGGCGCCACCGTCGTCCCGGTCACCACCGGTTCGCGCACCCTCAAGGACGCGATGAACGAGGCGATGCGGGACTGGGTCGCCAACGTCGACGACACCCACTACCTGATCGGCACCGCCGCCGGCCCGCACCCGTTCCCCGAGATGGTCCGGGACTTCGTCCGGGGCATCGGCGAGGAGGCCCGCCAGCAGTGCCTCGACCTGACCGGCGCGCTGCCGGACGCGGTCGCGGCCTGCGTCGGCGGGGGCTCCAACGCGCTGGGCATCTTCCACGCCTTCGTCGGCGACCCCGGCGTGCGGCTGTACGGCTTCGAGGCCGGCGGCGAGGGCATGGAGAGCGGGCGGCACGCGGCCAGCATCACCGGCGGCTCCTCCGGTGTGCTGCACGGCGCCCGCACGTACGTGCTCCAGAACGCCGACGGGCAGACCATCGAGTCGCACTCGATCTCGGCCGGCCTGGACTACCCGGGCGTCGGCCCGGAGCACGCGTGGCTGCACGACAGCGGCCGGGCGACGTACACGCCGGTGACCGACCGCGAGGCGATGGCCGCGTTCGAGCTGCTCTGCCGCACCGAGGGGATCATCCCGGCGATCGAGAGCGCGCACGCGCTCGCCGGCGCGCTGAAGATCGCCCCGGGGCTCGCCGCCGAGCTGGGCCGGGAGCCGGTCGTCGTGGTCAACCTCTCCGGCCGGGGCGACAAGGACGTGCACACCGCCGGCGAGTACTTCGGCATCCTCGACAAGGAGCAGTGAGAACGTGAGCCGGATCGGGGTGGCGTTCGACAAGGCCCGGGCCGACGGGCGGGCGGTGCTGGTCGGCTGCATGCCGGCCGGGTTCCCCACCGTCGAGGGCAGCATCGCCGCGATGACCGCCATGGTCGCCGCAGGGGTGGACGTCATCGAGGTGGAGATCCCGTACTCCGACCCGGTGATGGACGGCCCGGTGATCCAGAAGGCCAGCGACATCGCCCTGACCGGCGGCGTCCGCACCGCCGACACGCTGCGCATCGTCGAGGCGGTCGCGGCCACCGGCGCCCCGGTGGTCACCATGACCTACTGGAACCCGATCGAGCAGTACGGCGTCGACGCGTTCGCCCGGGACCTGGCCGCGGCCGGCGGCACCGGCCTGATCACCCCCGACCTGATCCCGGACGAGGCCGACGAGTGGCTGGCCGCCTCGGACGCGCACGGGCTGGACCGCACCTTCCTGGTCTCCCCGTCGTCCACCGACGCGCGGCTGAGGATGACCGTGGAGCACTGCCGGGGCTTCGTCTACGCCACCGCGATCATGGGGGTCACCGGCGCCCGTTCGCAGACCTCCGACGCGGCCCCCGTCCTGGTCTCCCGGGTGCGCGAGGTCACCGACCTGCCGGTCGGCGTGGGGCTCGGCGTCGGCACCGGCGCGCAGGCCGGCACGGTCGCCGGGTACGCCGACGGGGTGATCGTCGGCAGCGCGCTGGTCCGCTGCCTGCTCGACGCGCCCGACCCGGCCGCCGGCCTGGCCGCCCTGCGCACCCTGAGCGCCGAACTCGCCGACGGGGTGCGCGACCCGCGTCGCTGACCGCCCGGCTGCCGGGCGCCGCCGCGGCCTGCCGCACCGCTGGCGCGGGGCGGTGGAAACGGGCGACCGCCGTACGTCGCGGGTCGTCGGGCCGACGAGCCGCGCCGGTTCACCCGACCGGGGTGCCGCTGCGGCGGTGCGCAGCGGTAGCGTGTGCACCCGTGACCCTCGCCTCGACGATCCCCCAGGCGGCCCTGCCGAGCCCCAGCACGGCCGTCTGGCAGCTCGGCCCGCTGCCGCTGCGGGCGTACGCGCTCTGCATCATCGCCGGCATCGTGGTGGCCTGCGTGGTCACCGAGCGCCGGCTGCGCCAGCGCGGCGTCGCCCCCGGTGCGGTGCTCGACATCGCCGTCTGGGCGGTGCCGACCGGCATCATCGGCGCCCGGATCTACCACGTGATCACCTCACCGGAGAAGTACTTCGGCGCCGGCGGTGAGCCGCTCAAGGCGTTCGCCATCTGGGAGGGCGGCCTGGGCATCTGGGGCGCGGTGGCCGGCGGGGCGCTCGGCGCCTGGATCGCCGCCCGCCAGCTCGGTATCCCGTTCGCCGTGGTGGCCGACGCGCTCGCCCCGGGGCTGCCGCTGGCCCAGGCCATCGGCCGGTTCGGCAACTGGTTCAACAACGAGCTGTACGGCGGCCGGACGACCCTGCCCTGGGGGCTGCGGGTGCACGACATGGACCCGAGCAACCCCGGTCACGCGAAGGTCGTGGACGGCGAGCCGGTGCTGCTGCCCGGGCTGTACCACCCGACCTTCCTCTACGAGGCGCTGTGGAACATCGGCGTCGCCGCCCTGGTCCTCGTCCTGGACCGGAAGCTGCGCCTGGGCAAGGGGCGGGCGTTCGCGCTCTACGTGATGGGCTACACCGCCGGCCGGTTCTGGATCGAGCTGATGCGCACCGACGAGGCCACCCACATCCTCGGTGTCCGGCTCAACGTCTTCACGGCCGCCCTGGTCTTCGTCGGCGCGCTGATCTACTTCCTGCGGGTCCGTGGCCCCCGGGAGTACCTGGTTCCGATCGGCGGGCCCGCCCCCGCCCCGGCCGGCGGCGGCGACGTCTCCCAGGTCGACCTGTCCGAGCGCGAGGCCGGCGCGCAGGCCACCGCCCCGGAGGGGTACCGGGTGGTGGGCGAGGAACAGTTCCGCGAGTACCGGGACACCGGGGTCGTCCCCGACGGTCCCGACCCGACCGCGGACGCCGCCGCGCCGGATCCCGGGGCGGCCGGGAACGACGCGCCAGCCGACCGCGACGCGCCAGCCGACGTGTCGCCGGGCGACGAGCGGGCCGGCACGACCGGCCCCCGCGCCACCGACCGGGAGAGCTGAGCGGGGGAGGGGCGGCATGCGTACCGCGGTGGTGGTCGGGGCCGGGATCGGTGGCCTCGCGGTCGCCGGCGCGCTCGCCCGGTCCGGGTGGCAGGTCACCCTCCTGGAGCGCGCCGACCGGGTCCGCCCGGACCCGACGGCCCTCGTGCTCTGGCCCAACGGGGTACGCGCGCTGCGCGCCCTCGGCCTCGGCGCGGGCCTGGACGCGATCGCCACCCCGCTGCCCGACGGTGGTATCCGCCGGCCCGACGGGCACTGGCTGGTGCAGCCCCGCCCCACCCCGGCCGACCGGATGCCGGTGGTGGTGCACCGGGAGGACCTGCACGACGCGCTGATCGCGGGCCTCGGCGAGCGGGTGGAGCTGCGTACCGGCGTGGCGGTGCGCACGGTCCGGGCCGAGTCCGGTGAGCGGCCCTCGGTCGGCGACGGCCGGCAGCGCTTCGAGGCCGACCTGGTGGTCGGGGCGGACGGCACCGACAGCGAGATCCGCCGGCAGTTGGCCCCGGAGTCGGGGGTGGTCAGCTCCGGCTGCGCCGCGTGGCGGGCGGTCATCCCCTGGTACCGGGCGCCCCGGCTGCCCGCCGACCAGCCGGTCGGCGGGGAGACGCTGGGCGCCGGATACCGGTTCGTGGCCGCCTCGCTGGGCGAGCGCGGTTCGTCCGGCGGGTCGAGCCGGGGCGGCATCTACTGGGTGGCCACCGCGGCCGGCGCGCCCCGGCCGGAGCCCCCGCAGACCCAGCTCGCGCTGCTCCGCCGCTGGTACGCCGGCTGGCCCGCCCCGATCGGCGAGCTGCTCGACGCCACCGACCCGGCCGACGTGGTCCAGCAGGAGATCCGCGAGCTGCGCCCGCTGCCCCGCGCGTACGGCTTCCCGGCCGGGCCGGGCGGGGTGGTGCTGCTGGGTGACGCCGCCCACGCCATGCCCCCGCACCTGGGCCAGGGCGCCTGCCTCGCCTTCGAGGACGCCGCCACCCTCGCCTCGCTGCTGCGCGAGGCCCGGCTTCCGGACGCCGTCGCCACGTACGACCGGCTGCGTCGGCCCCGGGCGGCGACCGTGGTCCGGCAGACCCGGCGGATGTCGGCGGTGCTCCAGGCCCGGGGCCGGCTCGCCCTGCGGGCCCGGGACGCCGCCCTGGGCACCATCAGCCCCCGCCTGCTGTCCACCGCGGCCTCCGTCGCCGCCCAGTGGCGCCCCCCGGCCTGACCGGCGGACCCGCCCGGCCGGCCGGGGCCCGTCCCGGTCGGCGTGCCGGGAACCGGGCGGTGGGGCGGGCTCAGATGAGCGCGGCGGGCTCCGCGACGCAGGCGGTGCCGACCCGGCGGAAGCCGACCCGGACGTAGACCCGGGCGATCTCCTCGCTGCCGGCGGAGAGGAACACCAGGTCGGTGCCGGCGTCCAGCAGCGCCCGGGCGAGGGCGGCGGTGACCGCCGCGCCGAGGCCCCGGCGGCGGGCCGCCGGCAGGGTGGCGACCCCGGCGATCTCGGCCACCTCGCCGACCCGCATCGCCATCCCGCTGGCCAGCGGCCCGTCGGCGGGCGTCCCGGCGAGCGCGGACAGCCGGCCGCCGTCGGCGACGCGGGCCCGCTCCTCGTCCAGCGTCGCCACGTCCAGCTCGGTGACCGCGGCGTCCCGCTGCGCCGGGCCGGCCGTACCCCGGGCGGTGCCGGCGGCGGAGAACCCGACCGCGGCGACCGCCCGCCGGGCGGCCACGTCGGCGGCGAAGCCGGGCGCGGCCGGGTCCAGCAGCCGCACCGGTACGTCGGTGAACTCCCCGGGGGCGGCCAGCGCGGCCGGGTCGAGCACCATCAGCGGGGCCTCCAGCACGGCCAGCCCCGCCGAGCGGGCCACCGCCAGCAGGTCCGGGTTGCGCTCGTGCACCCACTCGAACGCCTCCGGCAGGCCCAGCTCCCGCTGCCGCTCCCGCACGGCGCTCACGTCGGCCAGCGAGGGCGGCTCGGTGGCGTCCAGCCGGGGCCGTGCGTAGAACGGCCAACCCGCCCCTTCCCGGACGAACAGCACCAGCGGGCCGTACTCCTCCGGCCGGGCGGAGTCCCGGGGCACCGCGTCGTAGAAGTGCTCCAGCCGGTCGAACGTCCCAGTCGTCTCAGCGCGTACGTGATCCACCGCGCGAGACTATCCTTCCCAGCATCTGGAAGTGTGATCAATCTGAACTGGCCTTGCGCCGCAACCCCTAACGTAGACTCAATAGACCCATAAGGGCCGACGTCGTCCCGACCATGATCCAACCTGAGTGACGACAGGAGCCCCGGTGGCCTTTCCGTACCCTCCCCGCCAGCAGTCGGCCCCACGCGCGACCGGGCTCTACGACCCCGCGCACGAGCACGACGCGTGCGGGGTGGCCTTCGTTGCGGACCTCTACGGCCGGCGCTCCCACGCGGTCGTGGCCAACGGTCTCGGCGCCCTGCTCCGGCTGGACCACCGGGGCGCCCGAGGCGCGGAGCACAACACCGGCGACGGCGCCGGCATCATGATCCAGGTGCCGGACGCGTACCTGCGCGCGGTGGTCGACTTCCCGCTGCCGCCCGCCGGCGAGTACGCCACCGGCCTGGTCTTCCTGCCGACCGACGACGCCGGCGAGGCCCGCGCCCGCCGGGTGCTGGAGAAGTACGCCCTGGTCGAGGGCGCGGAGATCCTGGGCTGGCGGGACGTGCCGACCGACCCGAGCGGCCTCGGCGAGACCGCGCTCGCGGCGATGCCCCGGGTCCGGCAGGTCTTCCTCGCCGCGCGCCGGCTCACCGACACCCCGGCCGGCCCGGCCGGCTCCCCGCTGTCCGGCCTCGACCTGGACCGGGTGGCGTTCTGCGTGCGCAAGCAGGCCGAGCGGGAGAGCGCCGAGCGGGGCGTGCCGGCGTACTTCCCGTCGCTGTCCGGCCGGACCATGGTGTTCAAGGGGATGCTCACCCCCGACCAGCTCCCCGAGTTCTTCCCCGACCTGACCGACGAGCGGGTCGACAGCGCCATCGCGCTGGTGCACTCCCGGTTCTCCACCAACACGTTCCCGTCGTGGCCGCTGGCCCACCCCTACCGGATCATCGCCCACAACGGCGAGATCAACACGATCCGCGGCAACCGCAACTGGATGCAGGCCCGCGAGGCGCTGCTGCGCAGCCCGAACATCCCGGGCAACATCCGCCGGGTCTTCCCGGTCTGCACCCCCGCCGCCTCCGACTCGGCGAACTTCGACGAGGTACTGGAGCTGCTGCACCTGGCCGGGCGCAGCCTGCCGCACGCGGTGCTGATGATGATCCCGGAGGCGTGGGAGAACGACCCGGACATGCGCGCCGACAAGCGCGCCTTCTACCGGTTCCACGCCAGCCTGATGGAGCCGTGGGACGGGCCGGCGTCGGTCGCGTTCACCGACGGCGAGATCGTCGGGGCGGTGCTGGACCGCAACGGCCTGCGCCCGGGCCGCTGGTGGCGCACCTCCGACGGGCTGGTGGTGCTCGGCAGCGAGGCCGGCGTGCTCGACCTCGACCCGGCCACCGTGGTCGCCAAGGGGCGGCTCCAGCCGGGCAGGATGTTCCTGGTCGACACCGTCGCCGGCCGGATCGTCTCCGACGACGAGATCAAGACGGAGCTGGCCGCCGCGCAGCCGTACGACGAGTGGCTGCACGCCGGGCTGATCGACCTGACCGACCTGCCGCCGCGCGAGCACATCGTCTACACCCACGACTCGGTGCGCCGCCGCCAGCAGACCTTCGGGTACACCGAGGAGGAGCTGAAGATCCTCCTCGCGCCGATGGCCCGTACCGGCGCCGAGCCGCTCGGCTCGATGGGCACCGACACCCCGATCGCCCCGCTGTCCACCCGGCCCCGGCTGCTCTACGACTACTTCCACCAGCTTTTCGCCCAGGTCACCAACCCGCCGCTGGACGCCATCCGCGAGGAGCTGGTGACCAGCCTCCAGCACACCATCGGCGCGGAGGCCAACCTGCTCGACCCGGGCCCGGCGAGCTGCCGGCAGATCGTGCTGCCCTACCCGGTGATCGACAACGACGAGCTGGCCAAGATCCTCTCCATCGACGAGGACGGCGACCTGCCCGGCTTCAAGGCCGTGCGGGTCTCTGGGCTGTACCGGATCCGCGACGGCGGGGCCGGCATCAAGGCCCGGCTCACCGAGATCTGCCGGCACGTCTCCGAGGCGATCGAGGACGGCGTGCGCATCCTGGTGCTCTCCGACCGGGACTCCAACGCCGACCTGGCCCCGATCCCGTCGCTGCTGCTCACCGCCGCCGTGCACCAGCACCTGGTCCGCGAGCAGACCCGCACCCAGGTGGCGCTGATCGTCGAGTCCGGCGACTGCCGCGAGGTGCACCACGCGGCCGTGCTGATCGGGTACGGTGCCGCCGCCGTGAACCCGTACCTGGCCTTCGAGTCGGTCGAGGACATGATCGCCACCGGGGTGATGACCCGAGTCGAGCCGGCCGAGCCGGACGAGTCGCCATCGAAGCTGGCGGCGAAGGCGGTGCGCAACTACGTCAAGGGGCTCGGCAAGGGCGTCCTGAAGATCATGTCGAAGATGGGCATCTCGACCGTCTCGTCGTACTGCGGGGCGCAGGTGTTCGAGGCCGTCGGTCTGGACACCCGCCTCGTCGAGCGGTACTTCCGGGGCACCCCGAGCACGATCGGCGGCGTCGACCTGCACGGCATCCACGCCGAGGTGGCCGCCCGGCACGCGCTGGCCTGGCCGGCGCCCGGCGCGGTGGCCACCGACCGGCTGGAGGTCGGCGGCGAGTACCAGTGGCGCCGCGAGGGCGAGCTGCACCTGTTCAACCCGGAGACGGTCTTCCTGCTCCAGCACGCCACCCGCAGCCGCCAGTACGACGTCTTCCGCCAGTACACGGCCAAGGTCGACGAGCTGGCCGCCAAGGCCGGCTCGCTGCGCGGCCTGTTCACCCTGCGCACCGGCGTCCGCCCGCCGGTGCCGCTGGAGGAGGTCGAGCCGGCCACCGAGATCGTCAGGCGGTTCGCCACCGGCGCCATGTCGTACGGGTCGATCTCGGCCGAGGCGCACGAGACCCTCGCCATCGCGATGAACCGCCTCGGCGGCAAGTCCAACACCGGCGAGGGCGGCGAGGACGTCGAGCGCCTGCACGACCCGCAGCGCCGCTCCGCGGTGAAGCAGATCGCCAGTGGCCGGTTCGGCGTGACCAGCGAATACCTGGTCAACGCCGACGACCTCCAGATCAAGATGGCCCAGGGCGCCAAGCCCGGCGAGGGCGGCCAGCTCCCCGGCAACAAGGTCTGGCCGTGGATCGCCCGGACCCGGCACGCCACCCCGGGCGTCGGCCTGATCTCCCCGCCGCCGCACCACGACATCTACTCGATCGAGGACCTGGCCCAGCTCGTCCACGACCTCAAGTGCGTCAACCCGGCCGCCCGGGTGCACGTCAAGCTGGTCAGCGAGGTCGGCGTCGGCACCGTCGCGGCCGGGGTGGCCAAGCTCAAGGCCGACGTCATCCTGATCTCCGGCCACGACGGCGGCACCGGCGCGTCCCCGCTGAACTCGCTCAAGCACGCCGGCACCCCCTGGGAGCTGGGGCTGGCCGAGGCGCAGCAGACCCTGCTGCTCAACAAGCTCCGCGACCGGGTCACCGTGCAGGTCGACGGCCAGCTCAAGACTGGCCGGGACGTGCTGGTCGCGGCGCTGCTCGGCGCCGAGGAGTTCGGCTTCGCCACCGCCCCGCTGATCGTCGAGGGCTGCGTGATGATGCGGGTCTGCCACCTGGACACCTGCCCGGTCGGCATCGCCACCCAGAACCCGGTGCTGCGTGAGCGGTTCACCGGCCGGCCGGAGTTCGTGGAGAACTTCTTCCTCTTCCTCGCCGAGGAGGTCCGCGGGTACCTCGCCGAGCTGGGCTTCCGGTCGATCTCCGAGGCGATCGGGCGCACCGAGGTGCTCGACGTCGTACCGGCCGTCGACCACTGGAAGGCCCACGGCCTCGACCTCGGTCGCGTCCTGCACCTGCCGGAGCTGCCGGCCGACGCCGCCCGGCGCGGCGTCCGGGCCCAGGACCACGGCCTGGAGCTGGCGCTGGACAACGAGCTGGTCGCCCTCGCCGGGCCGGCGCTCACCGACGGCACGCCGGTGCGGGTCGAGGTGGCGGTGCGCAACGAGCACCGCAGCGTCGGCGCGATGCTCGGCGGCGAGGTCACCCGCCGCTTCGGCGGGGCCGGCCTGCCCGCCGACACCATCGAGTTCCTGCTGCGCGGCACCGCCGGGCAGTCGTTCGGCGCGTTCCTGCCCAGCGGGGTCACCCTGCGTTTGCACGGCGACGCCAACGACTACGTCGCCAAGGGCCTGTCCGGCGGTCGGATCGTCGTCCGACCGGACGCCGCCGCGCCGTTCGTCGAGGGCGAGGCCAGGCCGGGTGAGCGCGCCGAGGACCAGATCATCGCCGGTAACACCATCCTGTACGGGGCCACCGCGGGCGAGGTCTTCCTGCGCGGCCGGGTCGGCGAGCGGTTCGCGGTGCGCAACTCCGGCGCGGTGGCGGTCGTCGAGGGCGTCGGCGACCACGGCTGCGAGTACATGACCGGCGGCACGGTGGTGGTGCTCGGCGAGACCGGGCGCAACTTCGCCGCCGGCATGTCCGGCGGCACCGCCTTCGTCTGGAACCTCGACCGGCGTCGGGTCAACGCGGAGCTGGTCGACCTGTCGCCGCTGCGCGACGAGGAGCGGGACCGGCTGCACGAGCTGGTGCACCGGCACTTCGCCGAGACCGGCTCGGCGGTCGCCGAGGCGCTGCTGAAGCGCTGGCCGGAGGCGGTGGAGGAGTTCACCGCCGTGGTGCCCCGGGACTACCGCCGGGTGCTGGAGATCATGCGGGCCGCCGAAGCCGCCGGCCGTGACGTCGACGACGCGGTGATGAGCGCATTGGCGGCGTCAGCCGCCCCGGCGACGCCGTCGGCGCCTTCCGATGCGTCCATGCCGCCCGCCCCGCGGGCGGTCGCCCAGGAGGTGGCTCGTGCCTGACCCGAACGGTTTCCTGCGCTACAACCGGCGGCTGCCCGCGCGCCGGCCGGTGCCGGTGCGGATCAGCGACTGGCGGGAGGTGTATCCGCCGGCCGGCGAGGAACTCGTCCGCGAGCAGGCCACCCGGTGCATGGACTGCGGCATCCCGTTCTGCCACGATGGCTGCCCGCTGGGCAACCGCATCCCGGACTGGAACGACCTGGTCCGGACCGGTAGCTGGGACGCCGCGGTGGACTCGCTGCACGCCACCAACAACTTCCCCGAGTTCACCGGCCGGCTCTGCCCGGCGCCGTGCGAGGCCGCCTGCGTCCTCGGCATCGGCGGCGGCGCCCCGGTCACCATCAAGCAGGTCGAGGTGGAGATCGCCGACGCCGCGGTGGCCCGGGGCGGGCTGGATCCCCGCCCGGCGGGGGCCCCGACCGGTCGCTCGGTCGCCGTGGTCGGCTCTGGTCCCGCCGGCCTGGCCGCCGCCCAGCAACTGGCCCGCGCCGGCCACGCCGTCACGGTGTACGAGCGCGACGACGCGATCGGCGGCCTGCTCCGGTACGGCATCCCCGACTTCAAGCTGGAGAAGCAGCACATCGACCGGCGGATCGCCCAGTTGGCGGCCGAGGGCGTCCGGTTCCGCACCGGGGTGAACGTCGGCGTCGACGTGACCGCCGAGCAGCTGCGCGAGGCGCACGACGCGGTGCTGCTCGCCTGCGGCGCGCTCCAGGGCCGGGACACCCCCGAGACCCCGGGGCGGGAACTGCGCGGCGTACACCAGGCGATGACGCACCTGGTCGCGGCGAACCGGGTGGTCGCGGCGGCCGGCGGCGGCCGACCGGCCCTCGCGGTGCTGCCCGACGGCACCCCGATCGACGCGGCCGGCAAGCACGTCGTGATCATCGGCGGCGGCGACACCGCCGCGGACTGCCTCGGCGTGGCCCACCGCCAGGGCGCGGCCGGGGTGCACCAGCTCGACCTGTACCCGGAGCCGCCGCACTCCCGCGACGCCGGCCGGGACCCGTGGCCGACCTGGCCGTGGATCCTGCGCAACTACCCGGCGCACGAGGAGGGCGGCGACCGGGTGTTCGCCGCCGCCGTGCAGGAGTTCGTCGACGACGGCACCGGCCAGGTGAAGTCCGTCCGGATCGCCGAGGTGACCGTCGAGAAGCGCGACGGCCGCCGGATCGTCACCCCGCTGCCCGGCTCCGAGCGGGAACTCCCGGCGGACCTGGTGCTGCTGGCGATCGGCTTCGAGGGCACCGAGCGGCAGCCGCTGCTGGAGCAGTTCGGGGTCGCCCGCAACGCCCGGGGCGCGATCGACGCCCGGCCGGACTGGCAGACCGACGCCGACGGCGTCTTCGTCGCCGGGGACATGCACCGGGGCGCGTCGCTGATCGTCTGGGCGATCGCCGAGGGGCGCGCGGCAGCCGCCGCGATCCACGCGTACCTCGGCGGGGTGGGCGAACTGCCCGCCCCGGTCGACCCGGCGCGGCAGCCCCTCGCCGCCCGCTGACCGCGCCGAGGCGTTGGACCGCGCCGAGGCATTGGACCGCGTCGAGGTGTTGGACTGCGTCGCGGTGTTGGACTGCGTCGCGGTGTTGGACTGCGTGGAGGTGTTGGACCGCGTCGAGCCGCCGATCTCGCGAGCGCCGTGACGGCCGGCGGGCCTGGACCCTCGTGTCCCCGGCCCGCCGGCCGCCGTGCGGGCCGGGCCGGTGGCCGGCGCGGGACTGACCCCTCCTCAGCGCTTTGGAGCTGATGTCGTCAGCGACTCGGGCGGCTCGGCACCGCCCCACTCACCACCCCGGCCCCCGCCCCGACGCCTGCCAAACCGCCCCGTCGGTGTGGCCAGCCTCTTCATGGCGTGGCCATTGCTTGGCGGTGTGGCCACTGTGCTGGCGGTGTGGCCACTGGCTGGCGGTGTGGCCATCGTGCGGCGTTGTGGCCACTGCGGCGTGCCCACTGTCTTGGCGGCGTCGCCACCGCCTTGGCGGCGCGGCCCGGCTCCGGAAGGCCCGGCTCCGGAAGGCCCGGTCCCGGAAGGGCTGGCCCCGGAAGGGCTGGCCCGGCGGGCGTCGCGATGCGGCCCGAGCACGGCTGAGTCGTCCGCGACATCAGCTCCAAAGGCGGCACGGGGCGTCCGCCGACCGTCGGCGGACGCCCCGTGCCCATGTGTCACTGGGCGGATGGGAGAGGTTGGCGGACAGGAAGGTCGGCGGACAGGAAGGTCGGTGGATGGGTCAGTGGGCGAGGAGCCGGTGGGACTCGCGGAGCCTGGCCCACGACTTCGGTTCGGCCGGCGCGGTGGCGGTGCGGGCGGCGGCCGAGTCGGACAGCTCCGGGCGGCCCTTCGTGAACAGCCAGGTGGTGAACACCGCGTTCAGGTCCTGGCCGGAGACCTGCTCGGCGAGGGCCTGGAACTGCTCGACCGTGCCGTTGCCGTGCCGGTGGGCGGCGGTCCACTGCGGCAGGATCCGGAAGAAGGCATCGTCGCCGACGGCCAGCCGGAGCTGGTGCAGGGCCATCGCGCCCCGGTCGTAGACCGCCCCGTCGAAGACGTTGTCGGCGCCCGGGTCGCCGGGCGTGACCTGCCAGAACTCGTCGTCGGCCGGGTAGGTGGCGTAGGTGAAGTCGAACAGCTCCTGCGCGGTGCCCTCGCCCTGCTCCTCCGACCAGAGCCACTCGGCGTACGAGGCGAAGCCCTCGTTCAGCCAGATGTGCCGCCAGTCCGCCACCGAGACCGAGGCGCCGAACCACTGGTGGGCGTTCTCGTGGACGACCACGTAGGTGTTCGACCCGCGCCGCCAGAAGCCCGGTCCGTACACCGGGCGGGTCTGCGTCTCCAGGGCGAAGCCGATGCCGTCGACCGGCCCGGCCACCCCGCCCTGCGCCTCGAACGGGTACGGCCCGAAGATCGTGCTCTCCCAGTCGACGATCTCGGCGGTCCGCTCGATGCTGGCCCGCGCCGCCGGACCGAGGGCACCCAGGCTGGTGCTGTACGCGTTGACCACCGGCTGCCCGTTGGGGGCGGTGTCGGTGACGATGTCGTACTGGCCGACGGCCAGGAACGACTCGTACGTCGCGCCGGGACTGGTGCTGCGCCAGCTCCACCGCATCCGGTTGCCCGCCTCGGCCAGCGGCGGGCGCGGCTGCACGCCGTTGCTGAGCACCTCGACGCCGGCCGGCACCGACACCGACACGTCCCAGTTCGCCTTGTCGAGGGGGTGGTCGTTGCTCGGGTACCACCACCAGGCCGACTCGGGCTCGTTCACGGCGAGCCCGCCGTCGGCCGTGCGGGTCCAGCCGCTGTAGCCGTTGACCAGGGTCTCCGACGGCACGCCGGCGTACTTGACCACGATGGTCAGGGACTGGCCCCTGACGATCGGACGGGGTGCGGTGATCGCCAACTCGTGGACGCCCTCCCGGGCGAAGGTGGCCGAGAAGCCGTTGACCCGCACCGACTCGACGTCGAGCAGGAAGTCCAGGTTGAACCGGGACAGGTCCTGGGTGGCCCGGGCCAGGATGGTGGTGGTGCCGCTGAGCTGGTCGGTGGCCGGCTCGTAGCGCAGCCGGATGTCGTAGTGGTCGACGTCGTAGCCACCGTTGCCGTAGTCGGGGAAGTAGCTGTCGCCCAGGCCGGGGTCGCCGGGGGTCGGCGCGGCGGGGGCGAGGGCCGGGCGGCCCCAGCCCGATCGGGCGGCGGCCTGGCCGGGGTCGGCGGTCGCGGCCGTGCCGGCGGTGGTGACGGTCAGGGCGGCGATGGCCGCCGCGAGAACGCGTCGCACGAGGTGGACTCCCTCCGTCGAGGTGTACGCCCGATCAACCTAATCGACGGTTGTGAACATGTGTGTTCCGCGCGCGGATTCCGCGGCCTATTCCATTAATGTGAATATTTCGATATCATTACCGCCCAGTAACAACCACCACCCTTGGCCACGCGCGCGGTTCCGAGGATCCACCACCCCTGCCCCGTGGAGGTTCCCCATGCCCCAACGCCCGCTGGCCCGCGCCCTGACCGCGCTGGTCGCCGTCCTCACCGCCGCCGTCGGGGCGGCGGCCGTCCCCGGCGCCGCCCACGCCACCGCCCACGCCGCCGCGGGCGTCAACTACGTGGCCCTGGGCGACTCGTACTCCTCCGGCGTCGGCGCGGGCCCGTACGACCAGTCCACCTGCCTGCGCAGCGAGAAGTCGTACGCCCCGCTCTGGGCCGCCGCCAACCAGGTGGCCAGCTTCACGTTCCCGGCCTGCGGCGGCGCGGTCACCGCCGACGTCATCGGCAGCCAGGTGAACGCGTTGAGCACCGGCACCACCCTGGTCACCATCACCATCGGCGGCAACGACGCCGGCTTCGCCGACGTCATCACGAGCTGCCGGTTCGGCAGCACCAGTAGCTGCACGGACGCGGTGAACGAGGCGAAGGTCTTCGCCACCGGCGAGCTGCCCGGCCGGCTCGACCGCACCTACGCCGCGATCCGCGACCGGGCCCCGAACGCCCGGCTGATCGTGCTCGGCTACCCGCGCCTGTTCGAGACGGGATCGTGCGGGCTGCTGGCGATGAGCACCTACAAGCGCACCATCCTCAACGAGGCCGCCGACCTGCTGGCCTCGGTGACCGCCGGCCGGGCCGCCGCGGCCGGGGCCACCTTCGCCGACACCCGCCCGTACTTCGCCGGGCACGGCGTCTGCGCCGCCGCGCCGTGGATCCGTGACGTCAGCGGCGTCATCGAGGCGTACCACCCGAACGCCGACGGCTACCGCTACGGCTACCTGCCCGCGCTGACCGCCGTCACCGGCTGACCCGGGCCGCCCGGAACGCCGCACCCCACGAAGCGCCGGTGGCCGGCGGTCCACCCCTGGACCGCCGGCCACGCCGGCGACGCCGGTCACGCCAACGGGACCATCACCCACGCCGACGGCTCGGCGCCGACGCCCGGCCTGCGGGACTGTCCGATGCCGCCGCGCGTCCGTTAGGGTTCGCTGGACCGGACGGCCGTTGCGTGGGAGGCAGAGGGTGGGCAGGCTCGCGGCGGCGTACGGCCGGGCGGTCACCGCGCACCGGCAGGCCCGCGACCGGCTGGACCGGGCCCGGCTGGCCCTCGGCGCGCCGCCGGCGGCCGTCACCGGCGCCGCCGAGGTCGTCGCCCGGCTGGCCGGCCTCGGCAGGCGGCTCGCCGCCCCCAGCCCCGGCGCGACCCCGCTGACCGAGACGCCCGTCGGCGTCCGGGTCGGCGAGGCGACCACCCTGGACGGTGGCTTCCCGGTGCTCGTCCCACTCGGCGGCGGCTGCCACCTCACCGTCGACGCCGACGCCCGCGACCCCCGCGTCGGCGAGCTGCTGCGCGCGCTGGTGCTGCGGCTGCTGGCCACCGCCCCGGCCGGCACGGTCCGGGTCGCCGGGATCGACACGGTGGCCTTCGGGGCCACCTTCCTGCCGCTGCGCCCGCTGCTCGACGCCGGGGTGCTCGCCCCGGCCGCCACCACCGCCGCCGAGGTCGCCGCGCTGCTCGACGAGGCCGAGCGGCACGCCCGGGCGGCGCAGCACGCCGCCCCGTCCGCCCGGGAGTTGCTGGTGCTGGTCGCCGCCGCCGCGCCCCCGCCCCCGGAGCTGGCCCGGCTCGCCGCGCTCACCCACGCCGGCCCGTCCGCCGCGGTCTGCGTGCTGCTCGCCGGCCACCCGCAGGCCGGCGCGGCCGAACCGCCGCCGCTGGGCGCGGCCACCGCGCTGCGGCTGATGCAGCGGTACGCCCACGTCGGCGACCCGCCCGAGCACCCGTTCAGCGCCGACGGCTCCGGGCTGGCCGCCCCCGTCGTGCTCGACGGGGACCTGCCGCCGGCCACCGTGGCCGCCCTCGCCGGGCACCTCGGCCCGGCCGTACGCCGCGACACCCCGCCCACCTTCGCCGACCTGCTGCCCGCCCGCCGCTGGACCGAGTCGAGCGCCGCCGGGCTGTCCACCGTGGTCGGCCTGGCCGGGCGGCAGCCGGTCACCGTCGCCTTCGACGACGCCACCCCGCACTGGCTGGTCGCCGGGCGCACCGGCGCCGGCAAGACCGTCTTCCTGCTCGACGTCCTCTACGGGCTGGCCGCCCGCTACTCACCGGCGCAGCTCCAGCTCTGGCTGCTCGACTTCAAGGAGGGGGTCAGCTTCACCGAGTTCGTCCCCACCGAGCGGGACCCGTCCTGGCTGCCGCACGCCCGCGCCGTCGGCATCGAGTCCGACCGGGAGTACGGCCTCGCCGTGCTGCGCGAGCTGCGCCGGGAACTGAACCGGCGGGCCACCGTGCTCAAGCGGCACGGCGTCACCAAGCTCGCCGACCTGCCCGGCGACGCGGCGGTGCCCCGGATCGTGGCGGTCGTCGACGAGTTCCAGGTGCTGCTGGCCGGCACCGACGCCGTGGCCCGGGAGGCCGTCGACCTGCTGGAGGAGCTGGCCCGCAAGGGCCGCTCGTACGGGGTGCACCTGGTGCTGGCCAGCCAGGCCACCACCGGCATCGAGTCGCTGTACGGGCGCGCCGAGGCGATCTTCGGGCAGTTCCCGCTGCGGGTGGCGCTGCCTGGCGGCGCGGGGGCGCTCGACCCGCTCAACGGCGCCGCCAACGCGCTGCCGATCGGCGCGGCCGTGCTCAACACCGCCGCGGGCGCGGCTGGCGCCGACACCGTGGTCCGGTTCCCCGACGCGTACGCCGCCCGCGCCGACCTGGCCCGGCTGCGCCACGAGCTGTGGCGGGACCGGCCGGCCGGCGACGGCCCCCCGGCCGTCTTCCGGGGTTACGAGGCCGCGCGGCTGGAGGACGACCCCACCTTCGCCGGGCTGCGCCCCGGTGCCGGGCCCCCGGTCGCCCTGGTCGGCCGCACGGTCGACGTGGCCGGCAGCACGGCGTCGTTCACCCTGGACGCCACCCCGGGCCGGCACCTGGCGGTGGTCGGCACCGCGACCGCCGGCGCGGACGTGCTACGGGCCGCCGCCCTCAGCCTCGCCCGGCAGCACGCCCCCGGCGACGCCCGGTTCCTGCTCGCCCCGCTGGTCGCCGCAGCCGGCCCGGCGGCCGACGAGACCGCCGCCGCGCTCGCCGCCACCGGTCACCCGGTCGAGCGGCTCGACCAGGCCGCCCTGCGGGACCGGCTCGCCGCCCTCGCCGCCACCCCGCCCGCGACCGTTCCGCCGGCCGCCACCCCGCCCGCGACCGCCGTCCCGCCCGCCGGCCGGACCTACCTGGTGCTGTTCGGCGCGGACGCGGCGTCGGCAACCCTCGCCGGCACCGACCCGGTCACCTTCCGCTCCGGCCACGACGACCTGCGCGCCCTGCTGCGCGAGGGCCCCGCCCGCGGCGTGCACCTGCTCGGCTGGTGGCGTGGGCTGCGCCGGCTCGCCGACGACCTCGGCGGGTCGCACCACCGCGACGACGCCGCCTGCCTCGTCGCGCTGAACGTCCCCGGCGCGGAGCTGGGGCTGCACCTGGGCGAGCACGACCTCGCCCACACCCCGCGCGCCGACCGGGCGCTGCTGGTGGACCGGCACGACCAGCGCACCCGGCTGATCGTGCCGTTCGCGCGGGCCGGGCACGAGCGGGACGAGGAGCACTGAGCGGTGTCCACCTTCTCCGAGTACGCCGCCCTGGCCCGACAGCTCGCCGACCAGCGCCGCGAGACCGACCAGGACGCCGCCGCCGAGGCCGGCCGCCGTCGCGCCATGCACGCCACGCTCGACCAGCTCACCCGGCGCCTCGCCGTCCAGTCCCACCGCCTCGGCCAGCTCGGCCACGCCATCGGCCTGCCCGCCGACCCGCCACCCGCCGCCGGGGGAGACCGCTCCGGGACGACCACCCCCGGAAGCAGCACCCCCGGGGCGACGTCGTCCGGCGGGACCTCCGGGGCGGGGGCGGTGCCCGACGGCGGCGCAGCCGCCGCGCCGGGGCGGCCGGGCGTCGGGGCGTACCCATCGGGTGCCCCGGGCGGGGCGGTGGTGGCGCTGCCGGCGGCGGCCGGGGTGCCCACACCCCGCGCCGCGGTCGCCGACCCGGCCGCGGAGCTGGCCGAGGCCCGGCGGCTCGCCGACGAGACCGACCGGCTGGTCCAGGTCACCGAGGCCGTCGCCCGGCAACCGCCGCTGCTGCCGACCTGGTCGCCGCTGGCCCGGGCGCTGGCCGTGTACACCGGTTGCGCGGCGGCCGGGGTGGTGCTGATGCTGATCATGGTGGTGGCCGCCGACCTGGCGGTGGTGGGCCTCGGCGCCCTCTACGCCGCCACCTGCGCCGGGCTGCCGGTGCTCTCCTTCGTCGCCGGGTACCTGGTGCTGGGCCGGTGGGGGCGGCCGGCGCTGGGCTCGGACCAGCCGCCCCGGTTCGTCCCGCTCGGCTTCGTCACCTGCGTGCTGCTCGTGCCCCTCGCCTACTGCGGCTACCTGCTGCTGTTCCGCCTGGTGCGCTGACCGCCGGCCCGTCGGCCCACCGGCCGGATCAGCCGTCCAGGGCCAGGCGGGCGACCTCGGCGGCGCAGCCCCAGGAGAGGGTGACGCCGGCGCCGCCGTGCCCGTATGCGTGCACCAGCCGGCCGCCGACCGGCCCGGCCGGCTGCATCTCCACCCGGGGACCGCCGTGCCGGGCCGGCCGCAGCCCGATCCGCTCGCCGAGCACCGGCGCGTCGGCCAGTTCCGGCACCAGCGCCACGCAGCGGCGCCGGATCGCCGCCGCCGTCTCCGGGTCGGGCCGGGTGTCCCACACCCCCGGCTGGAACGTGCCGCCGAGCACCACGTCGTGCCGGCGCGGGTGCACGTAGGTGATCCCGGCCGGGGCGTCTTCGTCGCGTACCGAGGTGGTCAGGCCCGGGTTCGCCACCAACACCAGGTGCCCGCGCACCGGATGCACGGCCGGGTCGGCGGCGAGCCAGCCGGCCGCCAGCCCGGTCGCGTTCACCACGATGGGCGCTGCCTCGAAGGCCTCGTCCAGCCGCTGCACCCGGCGGCGCCGCACCCGCCCCCCGCCCGCCTCGACCCGCTCGGTCAGCCACGCCAGGTACGGCGTCATCTCCACCATCGGCGCGGTGAACCGCAGCAGCGTCGTGTACGGCTCGGCGGCCGGCTCGGCCACCAGGTCCCCGGTCGCGTCCGCCCACCAGGGTGGGCCGGCGTAGCGGTGCCGCAGCAGCATCCGGGTCGGCCGGGCCACCACCCCCGGCACCCCGCCGACCGCCTGGCGGCCCAGTTCCGCGTGGGTCTCCCGGGCCCAGCGCAGCACCCGGGGATCCTCCTCCGTGTGGCTGGGGAACCAGACCGCGGCGGCCACCGCCGACACGGTGTCGGCCGGGTCGTCCGCGGTCCACACCGTCACCCGCGCGCCCCGCTCCTGGAGCGCGACGGCGGCCGTCAGCCCGATCACCCCGCCGCCGACCACCACCACGTCCGTCGTCTCCGTCATCGCCGCTCCCTCCGGTCGTCCACGGCCGTGGTGCCGTGGCTGTCGTTCGCTGCCGGTCGTCCACGGCCGTCGTGCCGTGGCTGTCGTGCCGCAGCGTCATGCCGTGGCTTCGGATCGTGCCCGGGTGAACGGTGCGCCGTCCAAGACGGAAACGGCAGCGGGCGATAAGCGGCGCTTATGATGGCGGACATGCCCGACTCCGCGACCCGGGACCCCTGGTGGGACCTGCGCCGGCTGCGGTACTTCGCGGTGCTCGCCGAGGAACTGCACTTCACCCGGGCCGCCGCCCGCCTGCACGTCGCCCAGCCGGCGCTCAGCCAGCAGATCCGGGCCCTGGAACGCCAGCTCGGCGTCCCGCTCGTGCACCGCACCAGCCGGGGCTGTGTCCTGACCGAGGTGGGGCAGCGGGTCGCCGCCGAGGCCGGCCGGCTGCTCGCCGACGTCGACGCCGGCACCGCCCGCATCCGTGACCTGGTGCGGGGCCGGGACGGCCGGCTCCGGCTGGCGTACACCCGCTCGGCCCGCGGCGGCCGGGTGGACGCGCTGGTGGCCCGGTTCCGCGCCGCCCACCCCGACGTGGAGGTGGTCGCCGAGACCGCCTGGACCGCGCCGAACGTCGCCGGCCTGCTCACCGGCCGGCTCGACGCGGCGTTCGTCCGCACACCGGTCGAGGAGCCGGGCCTGCGGTGCCGGCTCGTCGACACCGAGGAGTTGCTGCTCGCCCTGCCGGCCGGGCATCCGCTGGCCGCCGGCCGCCGCCGGATCAGCCGGGCCGAGGTGGTCGACCTGCCCGCGGTGATGTGGCCACGCGAGAACGGCCCCGGCATGTTCGACCGGACCATCGCCCAGGTCTGGCCGTACGGCGGCTTCCGCCTCGTCCGGCACGAGCCGGACGACGAGCAACTGCTGCGCGCCGTGGCCGGGGGAGACGTGGTCGCGGCGGTGCCGGCCGGCCGCGCCCGCGCGCTGAAGGTGCCGGGGGTACGGCTGCGCCGGTTCACCGCGCCGACCCCGACCGTGGACGTGCGGCTGGCCTGGCCCCGCGACACCACGAACCCGGCCGTCCACCGCCTCCTCGCCCTCCTCGACGACGACTGACCCGGGGCCGGGATCGAGGGTCCGGACGCGCTCGACGACCGGACCTCCATGATCGACTCGGGCGTAGATCGACTCGGGGTGCGGCATGTCGCGCCTTCGAGCCGCGCCGAAGCCACGACATACCGCATCTCGTTTCGGCACTCGTGGACCTTGGCCGATACTCGTCTGCTGTGGACGATAGGTATCCAGGACTCGGCGGCGGGCTGGGTCGGGCGACGGGGAGGTGCCGGTGAGCGGGGAGCTGGACGGGTTCGTCATCGGGTACGTGCCGGCGGGAATCGGCGCGGAGGTGTCCGATTTCGCCAGCGAGTGGGAGGACGTGCGCTTCCGTACCCGGGTGTGGGAGCGGCAGGTCGAGGAGGGCTACCGGGTCGACCTGCGGGTGCACGTCCTGCGCGGCGGCGGGCTGGGCACCCTCGACGAGCTGCGCGACTTCCTCGCCGGCTACCACGAGCGGGACGCGGCGCAGTGGCGGCCGACCGAGTTCGTGGACGGCGACGTCACCGGCCTGGTCGGCGACGGCGAGGCGTTCCGGCTGGTCGAGCCCGGGGTCGCGGTCGACGTGCTGGCCGACCCGGAGCGGGTGCCGGAGGCGGAGCTGCGCGCCGTGCTCGCGCGGATCCACCCGGGCTGAGCCTGCGGTGTCGCCCTGGCCAGGGTCGCCCTGGGCCGGTGCCGGGTGAGCCGGTCGAGTCGAGCCGGACGCCGCGCCTTGGCCGTGCCGGGGCGGGGGCCGCCCGGTCCGGCCAGGCACCTGCCCGACCTGCGACGACGCCTCCTCCGGCGGCGGCGCGTGGCCGGCGGATCGGCCGAGGTCGGGTTGGGCGGAGGGTCAGCGCCCAGCATCGGGGCTGCGGGCGGTGTCCCGGAACTCCGCGACGTCCCGCAGCCGCTGACCGAGGTCGCCCAGGCTCTCGGGGCTCGCCTCGGCCAGCTCGACCAGGCACCGCGCCCAGAGGTGGTAACCGTCCGGCGCGCACCCGGTGGCCTCCCGGGCCAGCCGGAGGCCGTCCAGGGCCCGGTCGGCGTCGCCGCGTTCCGCCGCCGTCCGGGCGAGGTCGAACCGGCCGGCGGCGAAGGCCAGCAGCCGCCGCAGGTGCTCCGCCGTGGTGGCGAGCCGATCCCTGAGGTTGGCGATCCGGGCCGCCTCGGGCTCGTCGGCCTCGTCCTCCTCGGGGGCGGCGGCCAACGCCTCGACGGCCAGGGCCGGGACGGACGCGGTGACGTCGTCGTCGTGGGCCGGGGGATGGCCGTGGCGGATCGCGCCGAGGCCGGCCAGCGCGGTGAGGTCCCTGCGCACCTGCTCGCCCAGGATCGCGACGACCTGGTCGGTCGCGTTCCTCACCTGTTCGTGGTCGTGGCCGGCGAGGAGGCCGTCGAGCGCGAAGGTCAGGTCGTGCAGTTGGCCGGACACGCCGGCCAGGCCCTCCGCCAGGAACGCGATCTCCTCTTCGAGCCGTTCCAACACCTCGTCGGCGGTACTGAGGACGCTGTCCCGCATGGCTCTCCCGGTCGTGTCGGTCGACTCTGATCGCGAAGAATCTTGACCCATCAACGGATGAAGATCGTCGATAGTTCTCGCGAATATCTGTCGGATATCCGATACGCCTGTGGTCGGCGAACATTGGCGGCTCTTCATATCCTGTCGTGTTCACCGTCGACTGTGGACGTCGAGAATCGCGGATTCTCGAAGGTCTCTGCCGGCAAGCGGGAGGAGTTCGTGCCAGCGCGTACGTCGTCAGTGCCATCCGCGACCGGATGCGCGCCGAGGATCTGGACGCCGAACTCGTCCGGCGTGGCATGACCGTCACCGCCGAGGGGCGCGCTCGCGCCAGGGCGCTGCGCGCCCGGGTGGAGCAGGAATGGACTCCAGGTCGCCGGGCTGCCTTGCGTGAGCGGTCTCGCTGAGCGGCGCAGGAGATGCTCGGCGAGACCGGGAAGCAGGCCCCTGCGGCATGACTGAGCCCGACCTGCCACCGGTGCGGCTCGTGCTGGACCGGTCTGCGCTGTTGGCCTACCTGGCCGGCTCCATGGATGTCGCCGAGCCCATCCACGAGGTGGCTCAGGATGGCGTTCGCTTCGGGGTGCCGGCCATTGTTGTCGCCGAGGTGCTGGCCGTCGCTGACGACCCGGCTGACCGGGCCATGCTGCACCGGCTGCTGGAGCGTTCGGCCTGCGCGGTGCTGTCGACCTGGGGGGAGGACTGGCAGGAGTTGGCGTACTGGCGGAACTTCACGGGCCGAGTCGACCTTGCGGCTGTGGTGATGGCGGTACTGGAGCACGATGCCTGCGTGCTGACCGGCGAAGCAAAGGTGTACGGGGATGGTGCCGACCTGCCCGTTATCCGCTTTCCGGCCTGAGTCACACGTCTACCGCCACGTCCTGGCAGCGCGTCGGCCGTGCCCGGCTGGCCGGTCAGCCCGGGGTGTCGTCCTCGGTCGGGCGCGGTTGGCGGTGCTTCTTGATCCACTCTTCGACGTCCCCGGCCAGCCACACCTTCATGCCGCGTAGCTCCTGGTAGGGCTTCGGGAAGGTGGGGTACCGGGAGAGCTGCTGGAACCGCTGCCGCGAGACGCCCAGACGCTCTGCGATCTCGTAGGGCCCCATCAGGAACCCCGGGCCACGGTCCATGAAAGCCGAACGTAGTTAGATGACTACTATCCGATTGGCTATTGCCAATTGACTCGTTGTCCTACCGGGATCGTGGCTGAATGCCGCGAAGAGTGTCCTACAAGGAGTATCTGCTCGCCACGGCGATGACCCTGGCCCGCCGGCACAAGCCGGTGTGGTCGTGGATCAGGTGGCGGTACGTCTGCAAGTGCGGCAACGAGCTGCCCTGCCGGCACAAACACAAGATCCCGATCAAGCGCGGGCACTGGCCGGGTGAGGCCAGTGACCGCGCACGGTCCCGTCCTGCCCGTCTGGCTCTGCGCCGGCTGCGCCGCCCCTGGCCCTGCGCCACCCGCCGGCACGAACTGCTCCAGGAGTACGCGGCCTCGCCGATCGCCCTGGCGCTCTACATGGGCTCGTACTACGTGTCCGCCAGCCAGGACATGAGCTGGGCCCCGGCGGGGACGCTCCACCGCCGCTTCCTCGGCTGGCTGAGATGATCGACTTCTGGGCGGGGGCGCTCCTGCACGTGACCCGGGCGGCGAGCCCTCAGTTCGCACGGCCGATCTTCTTCCGGCTGATCCGCGTGCACGCGGACTGGATCACCTACGACGGCTGGATCTGGCTCGACGGGTACCAGTTCAACGCCAAGGGTGACGCGGCGGCGCGACGGTCGATCTTCGTCCAGAAGGCCGGGCTTCAAGTGCTGGCCCCCACCGCAGTGGAATCGACCCCGGTCGACCGCCGAGCGCGCCGGCCCCGACGGCCGACCCCCGGGAGGGTGGCATCGGACTCATAGTTCCGCGTGCATTCTTCCGCTCGCTGGAAGCGCCCTTTGTCGATCGGATGATGGCGAGGCCGTTTCACTTTCCGTGGAAGTCCCAGGGCGCACTTTGTCGGCTTGACGTCGGTCACGCCGCTTAGGCGGATTCCTGGTAGCGAGATCCAATCGGCAGGGGTAACGTGCTCCGACATTGATTATCCC
>NZ_QKKX01000029.1 GCF_003434305.1 Micromonospora sp. MW-13 | reverse complement strand
AATCATCGAAATGTAAGAGGCGGTCACACCTACCCGGTCGGCCAGTTGCTGTTGCGTCATCCCGGCGGTGTCCCGCCAACTGGCGACGCGCAGCCCAATGTAGTCAGCCATGACTCCTCCTGCACGAGGTCGACGACTTCCGGCGTAGAACCTGCACAACGGACGGTACGTGGGGTCACGCTTCGCGGCCAGCCCAACACCGCACGCGCGCTGCCAGGTCACCACCAACCGCCAGCCCTCCGGTGCGCCGACCTCTCGCTTGTAAGTTCTGGGCGCGTCGTCCGGGCGCGTCCGCGCATGTCTCTGACGTCGGGCGCTGATCCGCAGCCCTCCCTGCCTGGCCCTCCGCGTCCGGCCCTGTTGCTGTCACCGTTGCTGTCGACAGCAACAGGGCCACCCGCGTCGTGAGATCTCGCCGCACTGTCAGCTTGGGAAGGTGCATTGATCAGCCGAGCATCCGCCCCGGGCCGCCTGGTTAGCAGCACGACTCTTGGCTTCCGCCGGCTGACTAGCCCCTGGTGAAGCCCCTTGCTCCCCTTTGTTGACCCCCGTTGCGGGCACGTTGCGGGCACGACACGAGTGCTGTAGCACCTGTCGGCGGCCCCGGACCGTTAGCCGCTGACTCGCTGCATCACCGCTACGAGGGCGTAGACCACCCCCGCCCAGGCGGCCACTTGCCCAGCGCGGAAGAATCCCGTCCCGGCGTGAAGGAACCTGATCCTCGCCTGCTGCTCAGCCTCGTCTGGGGTCATAGTGATGCCTCCGCGTCTCGACGATTCGGCCCGACGGCTGATCTTGCCCGTTCCGCCCGGCGAAGTGAACCCACCGACCGGCCGGCGCGGACTCTTTCGGTGTGAAGGAATGATCAGGCGTCGATGGGCTGGGCGAGTGTCTTGGCTAAGCTGCTGAGACAGTCCGTCATCGTCCGTGGACGTCCGGCGTCGGCCGACCCGGTCGTCCCCAGCTAGTCACTCAAGTCCACGGGCGTGCTTCCGGCGTCCTTGTCTGTATGGGTTCTAATGGCCTCGTGCCGAAGCCCCCTATCCCCTCGCTTCTCTACTACCTGAGGTTCCCTCTGTGGGTCTACATGTTGCCCGTGCTGCTGTTCGCCGGTCTTCCTGCCCTGATGTTGGCCGGTCAACGCGAGTTCGGCGCAGCAATCATGGTGTTGATCGGCAACGTCTACGCGATCGCCCTCGGCCGCCTGCTCCTCGCTGGAAATCTTCTCGGAAAGGGCAGGGTGAAGCCCGAGGATCTGGCCTGAACGCGCCTCCCACCTGCGCCTGCTCACCATCCCGATGCCGTCGACCCGCCCTCCGGGAAGCGGGCCGCCGCCCGGCCCGCCACGTCAAGACGGCCTTGACGCACGTACGGACGCTGCCGGAACAGCCTGAGTCGGTGTCGGCTCTCGTGTCACGGGCCGCGCCCCCGACGGACACCGCCACAGTGGCGCATTTGACCTAACCTCGCCGGCCACGGAACCGGCTCCCGGGGTCGGAGCTGGCCACCGGCGGCCACCCCTCCCCCTCCCAGGCGAGCTGTTGATCTGACCCCGGCCGGCTGCGAGCCGGCTCCTGGACCACCGGCATGCCGCCGCGCGGACAACGCCCCCATGCTTAGGGCTTGCCGCGCGGACCCGGCACGCACCCCTCCCTGCGCCGCGCTGCTCGGGCGCGGCCGGCTGCCGGCGACGACTCCACCACTCTCTCCGCCATCCCGTCTGCGGCGGCCCCTCCGGGCTTCCCGCTCTCCGCGCCAGCCGCCGGGCGTGTTGCGTGGCCGGAGTCGAAGCGCCAGCGAAGCGACGGACGCGCGCCTAGGCGGCGGCGCGTGCGGCCCGTTCAGGGCCGCCTTGATAGACGTACAGAAAGTCCTCCCACGCTGGACGGCAGCCGGCCGGATCGGTTCGGCACCCGGATTACGGCGGGTTGACGTGTCGGTACCCGGTGCTACTCTGGCGCTCGTCGAGCACGCCAGCGCGGTCTTCCTGCCGGATCGGTGGACTCGACCACTGAGATGTTGAGCGGCCTTCCTGCCGCTGATGCGGGCCATGTCCCGCCGGCTCTCGATCGCACCGGCCGCCGTGCCGGTTCCCCCGGAATCCGCTGAGCGGCCCAGCACGGCCTTTGGCGCCGTCCACGATGGCCCGGATTCGCGTGCCTCGACGGGTGGGGATTGCCTGCGGCAACTCGCCGGAGCCGACGACCAGGCATCCCACCCGTACCGGCATCACAAGGTCCAGCAACCGGACGGACGTATCTAAGCGGCGGTCAGTGGCAATGGCCACGCTTCCGCCCTCCGGCGTCAGCCGCCCTCTCGGCGGTGCCAGGAGACACCACGAACACCACCGACGGACGCAGCTCCGCGACCGGTGGCAGTTCGTCCCCGTCCCTGCCACCCCTTGAGGAGAGACCCGTGTCCACCCTGCTCACCCTGAACCGCCCCGGCGTCGCCGCAGGCCGTGACGCCCAAGCCCTGCACCGGGCCACCACGCCGGACTTCTTCGGCTGGCTGGAGCACACCCGCGCCGCCGGAGGCTGTACCCGCCCGATCCGCCTGACCGGCACCTTCACCGCCGTCGAGACCGACACCGGCCGCGTCCTGGAGCAGCGGCACACCGACGAACTGCCCGATCGGGTGCTCTACAAGGCGTGCGGCAACCGGCGTGCCGCGCAGTGCCGCGACTGCTCCTGGGTCTACGCCGGTGACGCCTTCCAGGTCGTCCGGTGCGGTCTGACCGGCGGCAAGAGCGTCCCCGCCACGGTGGCCGCGCATCCGGTCGTGTTCGCCACCTTCACCGCCCCGTCGTTCGGCCCGGTTCACCACCGGCATATTCCCCGGCACACCTGCGCCGACCGGCGGCGCTGCGACTGCCGCCCGGCCCCCTGCCGAGCCCGGAGCACCGCCGGCACCTGTCAGCACGGGCGGCCCGCGGCGTGCTTCACCCGCCACGACAACGATGATCCGCAGCTCGGTCGGCCGCTGTGCCTGGACTGTTACGACCACGATCACCAGGTCGTCTGGAACGCCTTCTCCGGCGAGTTGTGGCGACGCACCAAGCAGGCCATCGAACGCCATCTCACCGCCCTGTGCCGTCGACGCGGCATCGGCCACGTCCAGGTGGTCACCGACTCTGGCCGGGTGCGGCGGGTGCCGTCGGTGCGGGTGTCACACGGGAAGGTTGCCGAGATGCAGCGCCGGGGAGCGGTGCATTTCCACGTGCTGCTGCGCCTCGACGGCGTCAACCCCGGCGACCGGAACGCCCTGGTGCCGCCGCCGGCCGGGATCACCGTCGACGACCTGGACGCCGCCGTTCTCGCCGCCGCCCGGCAGATCACCGTCACCACACCGCCGCATTCCGACCGGCCGCAGGGCTGGCCGATCGCCTGGGGTGAACAGATCGACGTCCGCCGCATCGGCACCAGCGACGGCGACATGACCGACGGGAAGGTGGCCGCCTACCTGGCCAAGTACGCCACCAAGGCCACCGAGGTCACCGGCCACTGCTCCACCCGACTCACCCCCGACACGATTGACTCCTACGCCGACCCGGAAGGCGACCACCTCGCCCGGCTCATCGACGCCTGCTGGCGACTCGGCCGCCCCACCCACCACCAGACCAGCCGCACCGCCGCCCCGGCCGGCGAGCGTCAAGGCGACCTTGACACCAAACCCAACGTCTACGCCGGGCTGCGCCGCTGGGCGCACATGCTCGGCTTCGGCGGCCACTTCCTCACCAAGGCCCGCCGCTACTCGGTCACCTTCGGCCTGCTCCGCGACACCCGCGCCACCTACCGCCACACCGAGCACGACACCAACGCCGACACGATCACCGTCGGCACCCTGGCCTTCACCGGCTCCGGCTGGCTCACCGACGGAGACGCCCTGCTCGCCAACACCGCCGCCGCCCAACACCGGGAACGCCAACGCATCGGCCGAGAAGAACTCGCCCACGAAGCCTGGCTGACCGGGGCCGCCGCATGAGCAGAGATCTCACCCCGCACTGGTACTCGCCCGCCGAGGTCGCCGTCCTGCTCGGCTTCGGCCTGTCCAAGGTCAAGATGAAGATCGCCACCGGCGAGCTGCGCTCCATCAAGGACGGCAAGTACCGCCGCATCCTCCCCGAATGGGTCGACGACTACATCCACGACCAAGTCGAACGGCAGGAGGCCGCCTGATGCCCGCCCGCGCACGAGCCAACGGCGAAGGCTCGATCTACGCCTACCGCAACGGCTTCGCCGCGTACGTCTGGGTCACCAAACCGGACGGCAAGCGCACCCGCAAGTACGTCTACGGCCCCACCCGCGACGCGGTCCACGACAAGTGGATCAAACTGCACCAGCAGGCCAAGGCCGGGCCGGTCGTCACCCGGGTACCCACCCTCGGCGGCTACCTCGACTCCTGGCTCCGCGACGTCGTCGAACCGAACCTGGCTCCCGCCACGGCAGCCAACTACGACATGTTCGTCCGGCTCTACATCGCCCCTGAACTGGGCGCCCGCCGCCTCGACAAGCTCACGGTGCGGGAGGTGCAGACCTGGCTGAACAGGCTCCGAGCCGCCTGCCAGTGCTGCCTACAGGGCAAGGACGCCGCCCGCCCCGAGGGCAAACGGAAGTGCTGCGCCGTCGGCCGCTGCTGCCAACGCGCCGTCTCCGAGCGCACCGCCCGCGACGCCTGGACGACCCTGCGGGCCGCACTCAACAACGCCGTCCGCGACGAGCTGCTGACCCGCAACCCGGCCGCCCTGCTCCGGGTCGCCAAGCCCCGCCCGCGCAAGACCCGACCGTGGTCCGTCGACGAGGTACGCCAGTTCCTGGAGTCGGCCCGCGCCGAGGGTGACCCGCTCTACGCCGCGTACGTGCTGATCCTGGTTCTCGGGCTGCGCCGGGGTGAGGTGCTGGGCCTGCGCTGGGAGGACGTCGACCTGGCCACCGGGGAACTGGCGGTTGCCTACCAGCTTCAGCGGATCCGCCGGCAGCTCCTGCACCGGGAGACCAAGACCGAGTCGTCGGACGCGACCCTGCCCCTGCCCGCCATCTGCTCGACCGCGCTCCGCTCCCGCCGGGAAGACCAGCAGCGGCACCGGGATCACGCCAAGCGGGCCTGGCAGGACACCGGCCTGGTCTTCACCACCCGGCTCGGCACGCCGGTCGAGCCGAGGAACTTCCACCGGGAGTTCAAGACCCGCTGCCGCAAGGCCGGCGTCCGGGAGATCTCCGTACACACCACCCGGCGCACCTGCGCCTCCCTGCTCGTGGCCCTCGACGTCCACCCCCGGGTCACCATGCAGATCCTCCGGCACAGCCAGATCGCCGTGACCATGAACATCTACAGCGAGGCCACCTCGGCGGCGACAGAGAAGGCACTCAAGCGCCTCGGCGAGCAGTTCGACACCTGAACCGCTGCTGTACTTCACTGCTGTACAAGATCGAAAAAGGCCGTCTCCGACTACCGGAAACGGCCTTTGAACTGGGTGGAGCTGAGGGGATTTGAACCCCTGACCCCCTCGATGCGAACGAGGTGCGCTACCGGTCTGCGCCACAGCCCCTCCGCCGGCAAACCGGCATTGGTCCCACCCGGCTTTCACCGGGCGGGCCGGCAACAAGACTAACAGCACACCCGCGCGCCAAGCGAATCCACCCCGCCGGCCGACCTGATCTTGGTAGGAAGCGGCCCCCGGAGGGGCCGAAATCATCCAAGATCACCCCTGAGCACCCTCGACCGGTTGACGTGTCATTGACGGCGCGGGTTCCGGGGGGCGGGAGGGCGCGATGTCGGTGACATGAAGTCGATCAAGCCGTCGAGCGAACCGTGCGTACCGCGAGGCGGGGTCAGGCCGAGTGGGAGGTGCGGCCCGACTGGTACGGGCGGCCCCGCAGGCCGCCCGTACGCCGGTACGACACCGAGCCGCCGCTGGCCGCGGGCGGCAGGTCGGCCGGGCGGTCCAGGCCCATCGCCGTGCGGCGCACCGCCTCGCGCTGGGCCGCCAGCCGGCGCTGCGCCTCCCGGCGTGCCGCCGCCCGGCGGGCCTGCTCGCGGCGCACCTCGGCCTGCCGGGCGGCCAGCCACGCCGTCTCCCGGGCCCGGGCCCGCCGCCGCCGGCGCTCGGCCAGCGCCAGCTTGCGCAGGTGTACGACGTACGTCACCAGCAGCGTCGCGGTGACCGAGAAGCTGATCCAGAACCCGGGGCCGACCACGGCCACGCCGATCAGCTCGACGAGGTTGAGCAGCAGCAGGGCGGCCAGCACCCGGCGGCGGCGGTAGATCGCCGGGGTGTGCTGGCGACGCCGGGGAGTGGCCCGTCGACGGGACTTCGCCGCCGGCGGGACGGCACGCAGCCGACGCCGCCGCCGGCCTGCGACGGGCGGGGCGGAGACCGGGGCGGACAAGCGGCCCGTGTTCGTGTCCTCGCTCAGGGTGACAACGAGTGCCCTGGAGGGGTTGACCGGCCGGCGGCCGGGGACAGTGCGGCCCCGCCGGCGGCGCTGGAGCACCCGCGCCGTCGACTGCGCCCGCTCCGCCACCAGCCGCTCGGTGGCGTCGTACCGGCGAACCAGCGCCGGCGCGAGGGCGAGCAGACCGGCGGCGGCGAGGACGGCGAGGAGCACCGAGGTCGGCACCCTCACCCCTCCCGTCACCGAGTTCGGGACAACCACCGTACGGCCGCAGGATCTTCGACAAATCGCCTCCCGGGCGGTCGATCCTGCGGGCGGGCAGCGCTTGCCGCAGCTTGCAGTTACTTGAGGTTACGGGCCGCCGACCGTCTTGATTGTGCGCCGCGCCGATCAGGCACAGGTGGGACGCTTCACCCGGCGGTCGCGCGCAGCCGATGCCAGCGAGCCAGCAGGCCACCCTCGGCGACCACTTCCTCGCTGGTCATGGCGTACCCGATGTGGTCACGCCAGGCGCCGTCGATGTGCATGTAACGCACGTGGTACGACTCCTCGCGGAAGCCCAGCTTCTCCACCACCCGGCGGGACGGCTTGTTCTCCGGCCGGATGTTCACCTCGATCCGGTGCAGCCCACCCGGGCCGAAGGCGTGGTCCACCGCGAGCGCCAGCGCGGTGGGGATGACCCCCTGCCCGGCGACCCGCGAGTCCACCCAGTACCCGGCGTACGCGGAACAGAACGCCCGCCGGACGATGCTGCCGATGTTGAGGTGCCCGACCAGCCGCTCCCGCTCCTGCTCGCGCAGGCAGACCGCGAACGGCATCCCCTCGCCGGTGCGCGCCGAACGGCGCTGGTCCCGGTGCACCCAGCGGAACGCGGCCGGCGAGTTCAGCTCGTCCCAGCCCCCGGGCAGCGCTGACTCCCAGGGGGCCAGCCAGGCCCGGTTGGCGCGGCGCACCTCCGACCAGGCCGCCGCGTCCGAGCGCCGGTACGGCCGCAGCAGCACCGGACCGTCCGCGAGCACCACCGGCCAGCCCGGCGACCGCCCGGCCCGCAACAGGCTCACCGAACCTGCCTCTCGTTCACGACTGCCGGGCTCGCAAGCTCACTCCTCGCGCTCACCGGCGCCGGTCCAGCAGGAGGACGTCCACGGTGGAGCCGGCGGCGGCGGCGGTCACCCGCTCGCCGAGCACCATCAGCCCGTTCGCCTCGGCCAGCCCGGACAGGGTGAACGGCCCGCCCGACAGCGGCTGGACGGTGTAGCCACCGCCACGCCGCTCGGCGACGTGCGCGGGCCGGAACTCGCGCAGCCCGCCGGGCGAGGTGATGGTCTCCAGCAGGTGCGCGCGGACACTGGGCCGGAACACCGGCTCGGCCCCGGCCAGCAGGTTGATGGCGGGGCGGGCCAGCACCTCGAAGCCGATCAGCGCCGCGCCGGGCTCACCGGGAAGACAGACCACCGGCACCTCCTCGGCGCCGACCGTACCGAACCCGAGGGCGGTGCCGGGATAGAGGGCCACCTCTGTGAAGGCGACCGGCCCGGCCCGGCCGCCCTCCCGGCGGGACAGGATCCGGCGCACCATGTCGCCCGGTCCGGTGCCGGTGCCGCCGGTGGTGATGATCAGGTCGGCGCGCAGGGTCTGGTCCTCCAGCAACCCGCGCAGCCCCTCCGGGTCGTCGTCGCAGATCCCCACCCGGTACGCCAGCGCGCCGACCTCGGCCGCGGCGGCGGTCAGCGCGTGCGAGTTGGCGTCCACCACCTGGCCGGGCTGGCTGCCCCGACCCACGTCGACCAGCTCGTCGCCGGTGGCCACGACGACCACCCGGGGGCTGGGCCGGACCACCACGTGCCCGATGCCGGTGGCGGCGAACACCGCGACCAGGGCCGGGGAGACGTACGTGCCGGCGCGGGCGAGCAGCGTCCCGGCCGGCAGCTCCTCACCGGCGCGGCGCACCCCGTACCCGCGCTTGGGGGTGCGGAAGATCTCCACGGCGGCCATGCCCTGGTCGGTCCACTCCACCGGCACCACCACGTCGGCGGCGATCGGCAGCGGCGCCCCGGCCGCGACCGAGAAGCACGACCCCGGGGTGAGCCGCACCGGCCGCCAGCTCGCCGCGCCGAGGTCGCCGACCACGTTGAGCCGCACGGTGCGGGACCCGGGCGGACCCGAGCGGCCGGCCTGGTACCCGCCGACCCGGCCCGCACCGGAAAGGTCCTCCCAGCGGGCCGCGTACCCGTCCACGGCTGCCTGGTCGAAGGCCGGGAAGGAGTGCGGCGCGACGACGTCCTCGGCGAGGACGTTGCCGTACGCCTGGGTGAGGTCGAGGTCGAGCGGAGGCAGCGCGCGTAACCTGCGCAGCACGCTGCCCAGGTAGTCGGCGAGCGGCGTCAACTCGTTCGCGGCCGCCTCGGCGTCGGCCGTCGCGGTCATGTATTAGGACCGCCCGACGCGTCGCGCATGCCGTTCAGGATCGCCGCGGTGACGGTCTCGTCGCCGTTGTTGACGAACTCGGCGAGCCACGTGCGGAACTCGGCGCCGAGGTCCTCGCGCTCTGCGGCGATCTGCACCACGGTCTGGAGGTACCCCAGCGGCATGCCGGTGTCGTATCGGGTGCCCCGGTAGACGATCGCGTGCACCGGTACGCCCTCGGTGCGCAGCAGCTCCATCGCGTCGGTGAGCTGGATCTCCCCACCGCTGCCCGGCTTCGTCCGCCGGATCGCGTCGAAGATCCGCCCCGGCAGCACGTACCGGCCGAGGACGGCGAGGTTGCTCGGGGCGTCCTCCGGCTTCGGCTTCTCGACCATGCCGGTGACCTTCACGACCTCGCCGACGTCGGTCAGCTCCGGCTCGGCCGGCTCGACCGAGGCGATGCCGTACCGCTTCGTCTCGGCCGGGTCGACCTCGAAGAAGGCCAGCACCACGCCGCCGGTGCGGGCCTGCAGCTCCAGCATCGCCGGCAGCAGCGGCTCGGACGGCTTGACGAACTCGTCGCCCAGCAGCACCGCGAAGGGCTGGTCCCCGACGTGCGACTCGGCGTACCCGACGGCGTGACCGAGACCGAGCTGCTCGGGCTGGCGGCAGGTGTAGATCTCGGCCAGCTCGCTGGGGCCGCGCACGGCGGCCAGCCGCTCGGCGTCGCCCTTGGCCTCCAGCCGGGCCTCCAGGTCCGGCCGACGGTCGAAGTGGTCCACCATCGATGTCTTGCCCCGCCCGGTGATCAGCAGCACGTCGCCGATGCCGGCCTGGGTGGCCTCCTCGACGATGTACTGGAGCACCGGCCGGTCGACGACCGGCAGCAGCTCCTTGGGCACCGCCTTGGTGGCCGGCAGGAACCGGGTGGCCAGGCCCGCAGCGGGAATGACGGCCTTGACGGCGCGGGAACGACCGGTTGCGGCGGCCGGTGAGGGGCTCGCTGAGTGCTCCGACATGTCGCGAGACTATCGGCCAGGGGCGTGCCGCGACGGGTGAGGACCGGAAGACGCGCCGCCCGGCCCGGACCGCGCCACCGGGGCGTCGGGCCACCCGGCCTCGACGTCGACCGGGCCGAGCACCGCCGTGACGCGGAGCGGGGAGTCCCGCCCATCGATCGCCGCACCCGCCCGGGGCAGGCCGTCGGGGGGGCTGACCGCGGCGGCCGGCACGGCGATCTCCTCCACCGGGGGCCAGGGCCGTGCCTCGGCCAGCCGCCAGGTGTCCCGGCCGGCCGCCTTCGCCGCGTACAGGGCGTCGTCGGCGGCGTCGAGGACCTGCTGGCCCGTGGTGGCGTGGTCCGGGTACACGGCGATGCCGACGGAGACCGTCATCCCGATCGTCACCCCGCCGGGCCCGTCCAGCGCGACGGGGGCGTCCCGGACGGCCGCGCCGAGCCGCTCGGCCACGATGGTCGCGCCCCGCGCGTCGGTCTCCGGCAGCAGCACCACGAACTCCTCCCCGCCCTGGCGGAAGGCCAGGTCCACCTCGCGGATCTCGTTCCGTAGCCGGCGGGCGAACTCCGCGAGCACGGCGTCCCCGGCGGCGTGCCCCCAGGTGTCGTTGACCGTCTTGAAGCGGTCCAGGTCCAGCGCGAGGACGCTGAGCATCCGGCCGAACCGGCTGGCCCGCTCCACCTCCCGGCGGATCGACTCGCGCAGGTAGCGGTAGTTCCACAGCCCGGTCAGCGGGTCGGTCAGCGACAGCCGCTGGGCCTCCTCGTGCACCCGGACGTTGTCCACCGCCACGGCCGCGTGTCTGGCGAAGGTGCGCAGGGTGGCCAGGTCGTCGTCGTCGAACTCGTCCCCGCCGAGCCGGTCGTAGAGGACCAGCACGCCGAGCGCCACGGCCGGCTCCGGCCCGCCGGGGCGGCCCGGCTCCGCGCCGGCCCGGTCGGCGAGGCCGCCGGGGGTGGCGAAGGGCACCGCGACGTACGTCTCGCAGCGCGGCTCCCCGGTCGGTTCGGCCGCCGGGTCGGCGCGGCCCCGGCACGGCTCACCGGTGGCCGCGACCGCGCCGACCACTCCGCGCCCCACCGGCACCCGCAGCGCCGCCGCGTCGGTGCCGGCGCACGCCGGGTCGGCGGCGTCCGGCGGCGCCCCGTCGGCGGGCCAGCGCCCGTCCAGACCCTCGGCGCACCGCCCCACCAGCACCCCGCCGTCGACCAGCAGCACCGCCCCGGCCCGGGCCCCGGTCGCGGCGATCGCGCTGTGCAGGATCACCCGCAGGATGCGTTGCAGGTCGTGGGTGCTGGCCAGGGTGTCGCCGAGCACCGCGAGGTGCCCGCGCAGTTGGTCCCGGCTGCTGGTGAGCGCCTGCACGTAGGAGCCGGTCTCCCGGGTCATCCGGTTGAACGCGGCGGCCAGCCGGCCGATCTCGTCGCGGCTGCGCACCGGCACCCGGGCGCCCAGGTCGCCGTGGGCCACCCGGTCCACCGCGCCGGCCAACTCGACCAGCGGCCGGGTGGTGACCCGGGCCAGCCGCCAGGCCACCGCCACCGCCAGCAGCCCGGCCAGCACCACCGCGCCGACCAGTGCCGCGTACCGGCCGGGGGGCTGCTCGCTGGGCACGGAGAGCACCAACGGCAGCGGCTGCCCCGGCGACGGGCCCACCCGGCGGACGTACCGGCCGTCCAGGGTCCCGGCGACCCGGTCCCCGGTGGCCTTGCGCGCGGCGGCGAGCACCGCGTCGCGTACCCCTGGGGCCTCGGTGGTGTGCGCGACGCCGCCGGCGGCGTCGTCGAGGAGGGTGACCGCGACGCCGGTGACCGCCGCCAGCCGGGCCACGAAGCCCGGGTCGACCGGCTGGGCCGCGGCGACCGCCCCCAGGTCGGCGCCGGCGCGGTCGCGCAGCCCGACCCGCGCGGTCAGCGCGTGGACCGGACCACCGGCGGGGTCGGCGGCGGAGCAGTCCCGCCACGGCCCGACCGGAGCGCCGGGGGTGGTGTAGAGGACGCCGCCGGCCACGTCGGTGACCAGCACGGCGGCGGCCAGGCCCCGGCTCACCACCTGCCCGGCCGCGCCGACCCGGCCGGCCGGGTCGGCGACGAGGGCGACCGAGTCGGCCGCCGCGCGCAACTGCTGGCAGAGGGCGTCGACCGAGGTACGCACGCTCGCCGCGGCCAGCCCGAGCCGTTCCGTCGAGCGGGTGCGGTCGACGGCGGCCATGGTCGAGCCGACGAAGAGCGCGCCGAGCAGGACCGGGCCGAGCGCCACCGCGAGGAAGGCTGCCGTCAACCGCCCGCGTAGCGTCAACGCTCCCCCCGGAAGTTCCGCGCCCGATGCTAGCGATGCTGACACAGTGCGACCGAGTGACAAACGTTGCGTCAGGAGTGTTGCGTGCCTGATTTTTCTGATGACGCGGAAGTGACCCATGCGGCGAAGCGGAGCGCCCGGGTGGAGCTGCTCGCCCGCCGCCGCGCGCTGCCCGCGTCGGCCCGGGCCGAGGCGGCGTCGCGGGTCCGGGCCACGCTGGTCGAGCTGGTCCGCCGGCTGCGCCCGACCCGGATGACCGCGTACGTCCCGGTCGGGTCCGAGCCGGGCGGCGCGGAGCTGCCGGAGGCGCTGCGCGCGGCGCTGCCGCCGGGGGCCGACCTGCTGCTGCCGGTGCTGTGCGACGACCTCGACCTGGACTGGGCGGCGTACACCGGCCCCAGCTGCCTGGTCGCGGCCGGGCGGGGGCTGCGGGAGCCGGCCGGCCCCCGGCTCGGCCGGTCGGCGGTCGCCGACGCCCAGCTCGTGGTGGTGCCGGCCCTGGCCGTGGACCGGCGCGGGCGGCGGCTGGGCCGCGGGGGCGGCTCGTACGACCGGGCGCTGGCCCGGGTCGGCGACCGGGCCCTGACGGTGGCCCTGCTGCACGACGGTGAGCTGCGCGAACACCTACCGGTCGAGCCGCACGACCGTCCGGTCGGCGCGGTGGTCGCCCCTGCGGCAGGGCTGCGTACGCTGACGGGCGGCCCCGTGTCGGTCCCGGCACTTCCGCTGGACGAACCCGGGTCCGATGACGCACCATTGGCACTCGAATGAGTCGAGTGCCAATCGGCCGTGCCAGATCCGGAGGAGAAAGTGCCCACGTACCAGTACGCCTGCACCGCGTGCGGCCAGCAGCTCGAGGCGGTGCAGTCGTTCTCTGACGAGCCGTTGACCGAGTGCCCGGCGTGTGCGGGGCGACTGCGCAAGGTCTTCAATTCGGTCGGCGTCGTCTTCAAGGGCTCGGGTTTCTACCGCACCGACTCCCGCTCCGGGTCCGACCCGGCCAAGGGTGACGCCGGCAAGCCGGCCAAGTCCGAGTCGTCCTCCGGCGGCGACTCCGGCTCGTCGTCGAGCACGTCCGGCGGCTCGGCCAGTTCGACCAGTTCGTCCAACGGGTCGTCCGGCTCGTCGGGCTCGTCCGGGTCGTCGTCCTCGGGCGGCCCGTCGAAGGCCCCGGCGGCCAGCGGTTCCAGCTCCTCCTGACCTGGCTTCCTAGCAGACCGCCGCGCCGCGTGGGGGTTGTCCACAGGCGGCCCGGTTGTCCACAGGCCCCGCCCCGGCCCGGGCGGGGCCTGCCCTTTCCGGCCTAACCTGCTGCTCCCGGCACCACCACGGCACCGGGCGAGGCGGGGTGCCCCGGTGCCACCACGGCGCCCGGGGACGGCGGGAGGGACCGGATGGCTACCACCGGGGCGGGCACGGGATCACTGCGGCCGGTGCGCCGGCCCCGGTTTCCGGGGCGGTCGACGCTGCTGCGCGCCGCCCTCGTCGCCGCCCTCCTCGGCCTCGCCGTGGCGGTCCTCCAGACCCCGAGCGGCTGCCCTTCCCCGCCGGGCGGCTCCGGCTCCCCCGGCCCGGCCTCGTCGCCGTCCACCGGCGGCCCACCGCCCGGCCCCGGGGCTCCGCCGTCGGCGCTGCCGCTGCCCGACGGGGCGGTCGGCGTCCCGGTCCGGCTGGCCGAACCCGCCGCGCTCGCCGTGGTCCGCCCCGGTGCCCGGGTCGACCTGCTCGCCGTGCCGGCCGACGGCCGGGCCGGCGAGGCCGACCTGCTGGCGTCCCGCGCGCTGGTGCTCGACGTGGTCGGGGCCGGCGCGGCGGACGGCTCGTCGGCGCTCTACCTGGCGCTGCGCCCCGAGCAGGCACAGCGGGCCGTGGGCCTGCCGGAGGGCAGCCGGTTCGCCATCGTGGTCCGCGGCTGACGCCGGGCTCGACGGTACGACGAAACAGCCGGCGCCGAGACAGCCGGCGGCGAGACGGTGCGCCCGGGCGAGCTTCGCGGCGGCCGACGGCCGACGGCCAGGCGGCGAACGGGCAGGCGGGCGGGGCTCAGTCCCAGTGCGGCGGGCGCTCGGCGAGCAGCCAGTCGTCGTTGCCCCCGGACCGCTCGCCCCAACCCCGATCGGTGTCGTCGGCCGTCTGCTCGGGCAGCACCACGAAGTCGTCGCTCAGGTCGACGGCGCGGTCGTCGTCGCCACGTGCCTGCGCCCCCGGGTCGATGCTCACGAGCGGCAAGACTACCGGTTCCGGCCCGCGTCCGGTCGGCCACGCGGCAGCGGGGTTGGTAGCGTCGGACGGCGTGACGACGCCCAGCGGTGACCGCCCCGAGGACGACTACTGGCGCCGTCCGCCGGCCGCCCCCGGCGGCGCGGCCCCCGGCCCGGTGCGACCGGCCGGCGCCGGCGGTGCCGGCCCGGCGGCCGGGTACGGTGGACCGCCGCCCAGCACTGCCCCGCCGCCCGGTTGGCGGCCCCCGGTGCGCCTGCGGGTGGCCCCGCCCCGGCACCTGCCGCCGCAGGACACGACCGGGTTGGACGCGGAGGAGCAGCGCGCCCAGCGGGTCACCTGGAGCGTCGGCGGGGTCGCCGCGGTGGTGCTGGTCGCCCTGGTCTGCCTGCTCTGCTCCCGGGCGATCTTCTGACCGGGCCGGTTCGCCGCCCCGGAGGTCAGAGGGTGGTGCCCCAGACCGCCTGGGCGCCGGTGTCGCCGGTCAGGTAGACGTAGACCAGCGAGGCCACCCCGAGCACGACCACCACCACGGTCAGCAGCAGCGGCGCCCAGGCGGGCAGCCGGGAGACCCGGTCGTCGTTGCGGGTCACCAGCAGCAGGAGGAGGGCCGCCACGGCGAGGCCGACGGTGAACCAGAGCAGCGTCTCGCCGTACTGCGCGTGCTCGCGGACCTGGTCGAGGATCTGCGGCGGGTAGCCCTTCTCCCGCAGCGCCTCCTCCAGCGCCTCACCCGACTCCGTGGCCACCCAGGTGACGATCGGGGTGACCACCGCGAGGACGGCCACCGCCCAGCCGAACCGGGGGCGCCACCTCGGCAGCAGCCCGTACCCGGCAGCCAGCACGGCCAGCAGCGGAACGAACGCCACGGCGGCATGGATCACCAGAACGTGGCCTGGCAGCCCGTTGATCTCCCTGAACACCCGACACCTCCGGCAGTGGACGTGGTCCGCGGCAGCCAGCGTACGACGATCCGACGCCGCGGCAGTGCTGACGATCGGGTACACGTACGCGTCGATTGCCCGGTTCAGCCCGTGGCCCGGGCTCCGGCGACCTGCGGCCTGGGCCACGGGCCGGCTGTGGCCCGGGCCACCCGGTCGAGGAGGTCGCTTGTCGCCTGGTGAGGGCCGTGCTGTCATTGACCTCATGTCCGGTGGTGAGGAGCTGCTTCGGTCGAGGGGCCTGCGGGTCACCCGGCCGCGGCTCGCCGTGCTGGACGTCCTCGCCGCCGGCGGCCACCTGGAGGTCGACGAGATCACCCGCCGGGTGCGGGAACGCCTCGACTCCGTCTCCACCCAGGCCGTCTACGACGTCCTCGGCGCGCTGTCCCGGGCCGGGCTGTCCCGCCGCATCGAGCCCGCCGGCAGCCCCGCCCGCTACGAGGCTCGGGCCGGCGACAACCACCATCACGTGGTCTGCCGGGGGTGCGGCGAGATCGCCGACATCGACTGCGCGGTCGGCGCGGCGCCCTGCCTGGACCCGAACGCCGCGCACGGCTTCGACGTGGAGGAGGCGGAAGTGACGTTCTGGGGGCTCTGCCCGGCCTGCCAGGCCCGCCGCAGCGCCGACGACTGACACCGCCCGCCGGTCGGGCCCGGGGCGTGGCACCCTTGGTCGGGTGGACCCCGATGACCTCGGCCTGTTCGGTCCGGGATCGGTCACGTGGAAGGTGCACGAGGAGCCGATCCTGATCGTCGCCGGCCTGCGTTCGCTCTACCTCCAGGCGCTGCATCCCCGGGCCATGGCCGGGGTGGCGCAGAACAGCGACTACCGCGCCGACTCGTGGGGGCGGCTCGTCCGCACCGCCACGTACGTGGCGACCACCATCTACGGCACCACCGCCGAGGCCGAGGCCGCCGGGGCGCGGGTACGCCGGCTGCACGCCCGGCTGCGCGCCACCGACCCGGCCACCGGGGAGGAGTTCCGCGTCGACGACCCGGAGCTGCTGCGCTGGGTGCACGTGGCCGAGGTGGAGACGTTCCTCAGCACCGCCCGCCGCGCCGGGCTGCGGCTGACCGACGCCGAGGTGGACGGCTACTACGCCGAGCAGCGCCGGGTGGCGGCCCTGGTCGGGCTGGACCCGGCGGACGTGCCCGGCACCGCGGCGGAGGTGGCGGAGTACTACCGGCGGATCCGGCCGGACCTGCGGATCACCCGGGAGGCGGCGGAGACGGCCGTCTTCCTCACCGCGCCGCCGATCCCGTGGAAGCTCAACCTCCCGGCCCGGATCGGGCTGAACCTCGGGCCGGCCCGGTTCGCGTACCTCGGCGTCGCCGGCACCGCGTTCGCGCTGCTGCCGCCCTGGGCCCGCCGGATGTACGGCGGGTTGGGGCTGCCGACCACCGAGCTGTCTGCCGACCTGAGCGTGCGCGCCCTGCGGCTCGCCCTGGCGGCGGTGCCGCGCCGCTGGCGGGAGGGCCCGTTGCAGCAGGCCGCGAAGGCGCGGGCGGCCCGGATCGCCGCGGCCGGCGTGGCCGCCTGACCGGCGCCGACCCTGGCCCGCCCCGGCCACGTCGGCACGGCCCCGAACCCGGTTCCGGTCAGCCGGTGCGCTCCATCGCCGCCCAGGGCTCCTTGCCCGGCGTCTGCGAGCCGGTGGGGCAGGTGCGGCGGTAGTCGCACCAGCCGCAGCGCGGCCCGGGTGTGGTGGGGAACGCCTCGTCGGGGTCGGCCCCGTCGGCGACCGCCCGCTCGGCGGCCATGATGTCCCGCGCGGTCTCCTCGGCGCGGGTGAGCTGGCGGGCCAGTGACTCGGCGGTGTGCTCGTGCGCCGCGACGGTGCCCGTGGGCAGGTGGTGCAGCTCCACCCGGCGGCACGGCCGGCGGAACACCCGCTCGGCGGCGTACGCGTAGAGGGCCAGCGCCTGGGAGCCACGGGCGTCGTCCGCGTCCGTCCCGGCGCGGCCGGTCTTGTAGTCGACGATCACCAGCTCCGGGCCGTCCGGGCCGGGCCGGGAGTCGATCCGGTCGGTGCGGCCGTTGAACGCCAGCACCGCCGTCTTGACCGCCACCACCCGCTCGACGCCGACCGGGTCGGCCCCCGGATCCAGGGTGTCCACGTAGGACTCCAGCCAGCCCAACGCCCGCCGGTACGCCTCCCGCTCCTGCTCGTCGTCGCGGTAGCCCTCGCGGACCCAGGTGCCCCTGAGCAGCGCGGCCAGCGCCTCCGGGCGGCGGCGGTCGGCGGGCAGCGCGTACCAGTTCTTCAGGGCGGTGTGCACGCTCGCGCCGAGCGAGTTGTGCGCCCAGGGCGGGCCCTTCGGCGGCGCCGGCCGGTCGACGTACGAGTGGCGGTAGCGGCGCGGGCAGTCCGCGTACGCGCCGAGCTTGCTGGGCGTGCAGACGAACAGCCGCTCCGGCATGCCGTCGAAGCCGAGCTGCTCGGGCTGGCCGGACCGGGCCCGTGGGGCCGAACCGGTGGTGGATCGTCCGGATGAGGAGGCTCGTCGCACCCCGCCGATCCTGCCACCCCGGTACGACGGTCGCGCCGACCCGGTCGGCGGGTCGAGGCAGGGCGGGGCCGTCGGGCGACGGGCCGGGTCAGGCCATGTTCACGTACTGCGTGACGAAGGCGGCGACGGCGTCCGCGATGAGCTGCACCGCGATGGCGGCGAGCAGCAGGCCGGCGATCCGGGTGAGCACCTCGATCCCGCCGGGGCGCAGGATCTTGACGATCCCGCCGGAGAAGCGCAGCACGACCCAGACGGTGAGCATCACCGCGACGATGGCCGCCGCGATGGCGCCGTAGTCGGTGGCCCGGTCGGCCTGCTGGACGAACAACATCGTCGCCACGATCGCGCCCGGCCCGGCCAGCAGCGGGGTACCCAGCGGCACCAGGGCGATGTTCGAAGTGGATTGCTGGGTGGGATCGTCCGCCTTGCCGGTGAGCAGCTCCAGGGCGACCAGCACCAGCAGCAGCCCGCCGGCCGCCTGGAGCGCCGGCAGGTCCACGTGCAGGTAGGCGAGCAGGGTCTGCCCGGCCACGGCGAACACCACGATCACCCCGAGCGCCAGCGCGACGGCCTGCCAGGCCGCCCGGTTCCGGTCCCGGGCGGCCAGCGGCCCGGTGAGCGCGAGGAAGATCGGCATCATGCCCGGCGGGTCGACGATGACCAGCAGGGTCACGAAGACCTCGCCGAAGAGCTTCAGATCCACCCGGACACGGTAGCCGCGCGGGTGCAGGCGGATCAGGTCGAAGCGACGGGCGTCACCCCGCCGGCCTCGGCCAGGAGCCGTTCGTACGCCTCGACGGCCGTGGTGAACGCGCCGAGCCGGACGGTCTTGTGGGTGCCGTGGAAGTCGGACGAGCCGGTGACGAACAGACCCAGCTCGGCGGCGAGCGACCGCACGTGCGCCCGCTCGGCGGGTGAGTGGTCCTCGTGGTCGGCCTCCAACCCGGCGAGACCGGCCGCCGCCAGCTCGGCGACCAGTTCGTCGGGCACGACCCGGCCCCGCCGGCTGGCCTTCGGGTGGGCGAAGACCGGCACGCCGCCGGCCGCCCGGACCAGCCGGACCGCCCGGAACACGTCGATGTCCGCCTTGGGTAGCCGGTAGCGCTCGCCCAGCCAGCCGGGCCCGAACGCCTCGGTGGTGGTGGCCACCAGCCCGGCCCGGATCAGCGCCTGGGCGATGTGTGGCCGGCCCACCGTCCCGCCGGCCGCCCCGGCCAGGATCTCCGGCCAGCTCACCTCGACGCCGTCGGCGCGCAGCAGCTCGACGATCCGCTGCCCGCGTACCTCGCGGGCGGCCCGCACCCGGGCCAGCTCCGCGACCAGCTCCGGGTGGTCCGGGTCGAAGAGGTACGCCAGCAGGTGCAGCGCCACCGCCGGCTCGGCCCCGTGCCAGCGGCAGGAGATCTCCGCGCCCCGGATCAGGGTCAGCGCCGGGGGCAGCGCCGCCACGGCGGGCGCCCAGCCGGAGGTGGTGTCGTGGTCGGTGATCGCCAGCACGTCCAGTCCGGCGTCGGCCGCGGCCCGGACCAGCTCGGCCGGGGTGAGGGTGCCGTCGCTGGCCGTCGAGTGGGTGTGCAGGTCGATGCGGACGGCCGGTCCGGGGTGCGGGGTCATCGCCCGACGCTACCCGCCGCCGGCACGGCCCCGGCGGGAGGTCAGGAGGCCACGTCGGTGACGACCACCGGCCGGCCGCCCGGATCGACGCCGGACACGGGGGCGACGTCGGCCGGCTTGCCGGCGGTCACCCGGTCGCTGCGCACCTGCACGAGCCAGCCGCGCCCGTCGACGTACCAGGCGGTCCCGGCCGGGGTCCAGGCCACCGCGCCGGTCAGCGCCGGCCCGGCGCGCCGGGCCACCGGCGTCCCGTCGAGGGTGGCCAGGTCGACCAGGAGCGCCTCGGTGGCCTTCGACGCACCGGTGCGGCCGTTGACCAGCAGCCAGCGGCCGTCGGCGGAGACCCCGCCGAACCCGTCGACGCCGAGGACTGGCCCGCAGGCGGTACGGGTCGCGGCGAGGTTCCGGGCGGGGTCGAGCAGCGCCAGGCAGGGCCGGCGGGGTGAACCGGTGGCGACCACGCCGACCGCCCGGCCGTCCGGCCGCGTCCCGTACACGGCGAGGACGTCGCCCCCGGTCCCGGCGGAGAGCCCGCCCGCGGCCGGCCGCCACACCGCGTACCCGGGCCGGGTGGGGTCGAGTCGCACCACGACGGCGTCGCCGACGAAGCCGACCGGGACTGCCGACCCGGGGGCCGCCGTGCTGGTGACCGCGACCAGACGGTCGCCGACGATCCCGGCGACGGTGAGCCGGTCCCCGTCGCGCCAGGCGACCTGCCGGCCGGTGGCGGCGACGGCGATGGCCTCCGCGCCCGCGAGGAGCGCCTGGCGGCTGCCGTCCGGCCGCATTGAGACCAGGGTTCGGCCCGCCGCGGTCGGCCCGCCCACCACCAGCCAGCCGCCCTGGTCGGGGACGCGTTGGGCCCGGTCGACCGCGCCCAGCCCGAGAGGGATGCTCTCGTCCTGGGTGGTGCGCAGGGTCGTGCCGACGATCAGGTCCACGGCGGGGCCGCCCGGGCCGGGGAGCGGGCGAGCGGTCCCGGCCGACGGGCTCACCATCGGGTCGGGTGCCGGTGCGGCGGTGGCCCCGCGCGGGTCGCCGAGCACCACGGTCGGGGTGGTCGGGTGGCCCGCCTGCGTGCCGAACTGCGCCATGCCGGCGCTGACCAGCACGGTGGCCGCCCCGGCGAGGGCGACGCCGGCCAGGGTGCGGCGGCGGCGGGTGCGGTTGGCGCGCCGGATGGCCAGGCCGGCCGGGTCCACGGCGAGAGGTCGGAGCGTGGCGGCCTGCCGGGACAGGGTCGCCCGGACCGCTCGCTCCAGCTCGTCTCTCGGCACATCCATTGGACGCCCGGGGGCCCTCGTCCGGTTGTCAGCGGGGATCGGCACGTCGCTCACCGCCGTTCGGCGCCGACGGCCCGGGCCGACGCACCGACGGCGTCGGCGGGGCGGGCGTCGGCCGCGACGGCGTCGGCGGCCGGCGGGGTCGGGGCGGGCAGCCGTCCCGCGTCCCTCGGGTGGCCGCCGCGGCGCGGGGCGCCGGCAGCGCGTTGGGCCTCGGCCGGAACGCGGGGCGAGGCGGGCGCCGGAACGCGGGCCGGCTCGGCGTCCGGCGCGGGCCGGCGTGGCGGCGTCCGGGACGCGCCGGGGCGCGGCGCGGCGCGGCCCGGGACGGGGGCGTCGGACGCCGCCGCCCGCGACGGACGACGCGTCGTCGCCTCGCGGCCGACGGACCGCGTCGACCCGGGCAGGTCGGGCAGGTCGATGGCCGCCTGCTCGCCCAGCCGGCGGCGCAGGGTGGCCAACGCCCGGGACGTCTGGCTCTTCACCGTTCCCGGGGAGATCTCCAGCAGCGCGGCGGTCTGCGCCTCCGACATGTCCTCGTAGAAGCGCAGCACCAGCACCGCCCGTTGCCGGCTGGGCAGCGCCCTGAGGTGCCGCCAGAGCACGTCCCGGTCGAGCTGCTGCTCGATCTCGTCGATCCCGGCCCGCTCGGGCAGCACCTCGGTCGGCCGTTCCCCGTGCCAGCGCCGCCGCCACCAGCTCGTCGAGGTGTTGACCATGACCCGGCGGGCGTACGGCTCGATCGCATCGATCCCGCCGAGCCGCCGGCAGGCCAGGTACGTCTTGGTCAGGGCCGTCTGGAGCAGGTCCTCGGCCGTGGCCCAGTCCCCGGCGAGCAGGTACGCGGTGCGCAGCAGCGCCCCGGAGCGGGCCGCGACGAACTCACGGAACTCCTCCTCCAGCGGGTCCCTGCCGGCCACGCTCACCTCCCGCACCCCCGTGCCCTGCTGGCAGGCTGTCACGCCGGGGCGCCCCGGTCGACGGCGGTTGGTGCCGTGTTCCTCCGATGTTCGGACGGAAATCTCAGGCGCCGTCGTCGGCCTTGGCCTCGTCCGCCTCCTTGCCCAACCGAGCCTCGACGGCCTGCGGCTCGTACATCTCCTCGACGACGCGCAGGTAGAGCTCGTTGGGGTTGGGCAGGTTCTTGATCTCGCGGAGCGCCTGGTCCTGGCCGGCGGACTCCAGCACGAAGGTGCCGTAGTTGAGCGCGCGGCCGGTCGGGCTCTGCTCGTACTTCATGTCGGTGACCCGGGCCAGCGGCATCATCGCGACCTTGCGGGTGATGATGCCGTTGACGACCATCACCCGCTTGTTGGTCAGGATGAAGCGGTCGTACCACCAGTCGGCGACCCGCCAGGCGACCCAGCCCATCACGGCGAACCAGAGCAGCACCGCGACGGTGGTCAGCGCGCCCACGTCCCGCCCGGCGAGGAAGCCGGAGAGGTAGCCGAGGACGAAGGTCGCGGCGATGCCCACCAGGATCGGCGTGGTGAGGTGGATCCAGTGCCGCTTCCACTCGCCCCGGTACCGCTCGGTGGGGAAGAGGTAGCGGGCGACGAGTGAGCTGGGCTCGTCCTCCAGCGGGAGGACCCGCCGGGGCCCCAGCGGCATGCCGGAGGCGTCGACCCGCAGCCCGGCCAGTTCCTCCTCGGAGATCTGCGGAGCCTGGTAGCCGGCCTCGGGGTCGCGGACCCAGGCGCGCCCGGAGCGCCCCTCGCCCGCGAACGGACCGTCGCCGTAGCCGACGTCGTCGGAGAACGGGGGGCCGTCGGAGGGACCCGGGCGGGGACCCGACACGTCGTCGGGCCGGACCCGGGGAATCGGCTCCGTGTCTCGCTCCCGGCGTCCCCGGTCGGGGTCGTCGGGATCGAAGGGGGGACCGGAGGGGCTTCCCATCGGCGGCTAGGCGATGAGGCTGGTGAAGAAGTCGCCGAACCCCTGGGCGATGTCCATGATGCCGCCACCGATCGACTTGAAGACGTCTGCGGCGGAGTTCGGCCGGTAGGCGACAAAGAAGATCAAGAATGCGATACCGGCCCAGGTGAGGACCTTCTTGACCATGGCGGGCCATCCTCTCGCGCGGCGCCGGGTCCATTTACCGCAGCGGCACCCAGAGTATCAGTTAGGTGTCGTATAGTGAATCTCTGCGTCCGTTCTCCGACAGAACGGGATCCTTCTCAGGCTTTCCCGTGCAGGTACGGAGACGGTGCGCCATACACGAGTTCGGACGGCGTCCACTCCGTGAGGTCGTGCAACTCCACGTCCTCGGCGAGCAGATGCCCCGCACTCGCCGGCCAGGCTATCGCATGGAGCCACAATCCCCGAGCCTCGCCGGCGTACGCGCTTCGATCGGTTGGAGAATTTACGAGCCACAGTGGAGTCGGGTGGCCGGCCACCCGGATCCTGGCCTGTCCGATGTGCTCCGGATGCCCGGGGCCGGGTTCGTTCAACGCCTCGGCGAGTTCCGGCCCCGGATCGGGCCCGGCCATCCCGGCGAACCGGGTGCCCAGGCCCACGCCCGGCTCCTCGGCCACGAAGACCAGGTCGGCGGGGCCGCCGCCGAGCGGCTCGGGCCCGGCGCAGGCGATCACGGTGGCCCGCACCCCGGTCCGCTCGTCGCCGGCGTACGCCACGCCGGTGAGGGTCCAGCCGGGCGGCAACGGCCAGGGACACCAGACCGGCGTGGCCGGCTCCGCCCCGGGCGCGGCGGTGGCGACCCGGTCCACCACGCTGGCCACGATCTCCGCTCCGATGTGCTCGGGCACGTGCAGCGGCGGCACCGGCCCGCAGCGCGGGCACCGCCACTCGGTGTGCATCAGGTCCGGCTCGCGCACGGATCCACCACACCTCGGACAACTCACCGCGACGCTCACGTTTCCACCGTCACCCCGGATCGCGGGGCCGTCAAGTCGAGCGGCCGTTTCCCCCGGCGCGTCGCGGCGGGATTCCACCGGCCGTGCCCGGCCGCTGGCACGGGGTCACCGGACGGCCACCGGACCGACGGCCGCGCCGGAACCCGGACGCGCACCGGTGGGGACGTCGGCTCAGCCGGGTGGTGGGCCGGCGTGCGCCCGGATCCACGCGTGCATCGCGATGCCGCTGGCCACCCCCGCGTTGACCGACCGGGTCGAGCCGTACTGGGCGATCGAGAAGAGCTGGTCGCAGGCCGTCCGGGCCGGGTCGGACAGCCCCGGGCCCTCCTGGCCGAAGAGCAGCACGCAGCGGCGCGGCAGGGTGGTCGTCTCCAGCGGTCGGGAGCCGGGCAGGTTGTCGATGCCGACCACCGGCAGGTCCCGTCCCGCCGCCCAGGCGACGAACTCGTGGATCGTCTCGTGGTGCCGGACGTGCTGGTAGCGGTCGGTCACCATGGCACCCCGCCGGTTCCACCGCCGCCGCCCGACGATGTGCACCTCGGCGGCGAGGAACGCGTTGGCGTTGCGGACCACCGTGCCGATGTTGAAGTCGTGCTGCCAGTTCTCGACGGCCACGTGGAAGTCGTGCCGGCGCCGGTCCAGGTCGGCCACCACGGCCTCCCGCCGCCAGTACCGGTACCGGTCCACCACGTTGCGCCGGTCGCCCCCGGCGAGCAGCTCCGGGTCGTACCACGGGTCGTCCGGGAGGTCGCCGGGCCACGGCCCCACGCCGACGTCGAGCTGGTCACCGGTCACGGTCTGAAGAGGGTACGGTCCGCCCGCCGCCCCGCCGGGCGTGGGGTGCCCCGGGGTCGGTCCCGGGCCGGCGGGCGGAGGGCCTGCTCAGCCCAGGTCGAGTGCCCCGCCGAGCCGGTCCAGGAAGCGCCGGTCGGCCGGCGCGGTGGGGAGGTCCGCCGGGGCCCGGTCACCGTCGGTGGCGGCCCGGCAGACCCGGGCCGCCACCGACTGCACCCACTGCCGGTACGCGGCCGAGTCGGCGGGGTCGGCCCGGCGACGCAGCACCCGCGCCGCGGCCCGGCAGGCGGCCAGCAGACTGACCAGGTCGGCGAGCTGGTCGGCCGGGGCGGGCACCCCGTCGTGCCGGGCGTAGATGGCGGCCACCACGGCGCGTACCAGGTCGCTGTCGAAGGCGCGGCCCGCCGCCACGGCGTCCAGGCCAGCGAGCCCGGCGGCGACGCCGCGCGGCGGGCGTCCGGGGGCGGGCGTGGCGGCGGCCACGAGCACGCGACCGGGCAGCCCGGTCAGCAGGTCCCACTCGGCGGCGGAGTAGACGGCGGTGGTCAGCGGTGCGGCGCGGCGGCCGGCAGAGGGCGGCTCTCCGGCGACGGAGTGGCTCATGGGGACCTCCGGCGCCAGCATAAGCCTCCGACCAGGAAAAGGGCCCCAACCCCACGGAAGCCGGCGGGGAGGGGCCGGTGCCGGACGGGAGGGTCAGCGCGGCTCGGGGAAGCTCGGCCGCTCCGGGTCGACGCCCGCTCCGACGGTGGCGGCCGCGTACTCCCGCTTGGGGACCATCACCCGGCGGCGGAAGACGCAGACCATGGTGCCGTCCTGCTTGTAACCCCGGGTCTCCACGGAGACGACCCCCCGGTCCGGCTTCGAGCCGGACTCGCGCATGTCCAGCACGGTGGTCTCGCCGTAGATGGTGTCGCCGTGGAAGGTCGGGGCCACGTGCCGCAGCGACTCGACCTCGAGGTTCGCGATGGCCTTGCCGCTGACGTCGGGGACGGACATGCCGAGCAGCAGGGAGTAGATGTAGTTGCCGACCACCACGTTGCGCTGGAACTGGCTCGCCGACTCGGCGTAGTGGGCGTCCAGGTGCAGGGGGTGGTGGTTCATGGTGAGCAGGCAGAAGAGGTGGTCGTCGTACTCGGTGACGGTCTTGCCCGGCCAGTGCCGGTAGACCGCGCCGACCTCGAACTCCTCGTAGTAGCGGCCGAACTGCATCGATGTCCCCTTCACGGCGGCGACGGAGTTCGGGCCAGCATGCCTTATCGAGTGTTAAGGCGAGGGCCGGGGCGGGCCGGCCGCGGAAATGTCACACCGGCAGCAACCCGAGGGGAGACGCAATGAGCGGCGGGGCCCTCCCCGGCACCCGCCGCCCACGCTCTGATGCGAGAGATTCTGCCGTACGCCGGTGCCCGACGAACAGAGACCGGCGTCACATTTATCTTTTCGTAACAACACTCTGCGTGACTGCCGACCAGGTCCGGAGCGATCTCCGCAGGTCGGATCGGCGCTAGTCAGACATCAGATCGTCGATGCGAGGTCGCCGCATGTCCCGACAGGCTTGGAAGCGCTCCCATCACGGCTGGTCACGCAAATGCTTCATGCATGTGCGCGCCGCACACGGGGAACGACAGATGCGGATCGATACTCTGGGCTCCCGCCCCGCCGGCCGAGGGGGTTTCGGCACCGGCCGCCCGGGAATTCGGCGGGACCCACCCTGGTTTCAGGAGGCGTAGGTGATTCCGGTGATCGGAGAGTGCAAATGGCAACCGTTGAGCTGACCACGGGGAACTTCGACGAGGTCGCGGGCAGCGACGGCATCGTCCTGGTCGACTTCTGGGCTGAGTGGTGCGGCCCGTGCAAGCGGTTCGCCCCGGTCTACGAGCGCTCCTCGGACAAGCACCCCGACATCGTCTTCGGCAAGGTCGACACCGAGGCGCAGCAGGAACTGGGCGCCAAGTTCGACATCCGCTCCATCCCGACGATCATGGCGATCCGGGACGGCGTGATCGTCTTCGCCCAGCCCGGCGCCCTGCCCGAGTCAGCCCTGGAGAACCTGATCGAGCAGGTTCAGGGCCTCGACATGGACGACGTCCGCAAGAAGCTGGCCGAGCACAACCACTGAGCCGAGCCGTCCGACGGCCGGGCCCCGACCTGGGGCCCGGCCTGTCGTCGTGTCCCGGGCCCGGACGCCGCCGTGGCCGGACGCCGCCGTGGCCCGACGTCACCGGTACGGCCGGCTCCCACCGGCCGACGGAGGGACCCCCTGCCAGCGCTTCCATCCCGTATCGTCCTGACCCGATGGAGACGTTGACCCGCCGTGGCCGGGTGATCCGGCTGGGCGCGACCGCGCTCGGCCTCGCCGTGCTGCTCGCCGGCACGGCCTGGGGCAGCGACGACGACTTCCCGTTCGGCCCGTTCCGGATGTACTCCACCTCCGATCCGCCCGACGCCCCCGCCCCGGACACCCGCGTCGAGGGCGTGGACCGCACCGGCGCGGTGGTCGACCTGGGCCAGGACGCCACCGGCATCCGCCGCGCCGAGATCGAGGGCCAGCAGAGCCGGTACGTCGCCGAGCCGGACCGGCTGCGCCGGGTCGCCGACGCGTACGCCGAACGCCACCCCGACGCCGCCGGGCTGGTCGAGGTACGCATCGTGATCCGCTGGTACGGCATCGAGGGCGGCCGGCCGACCGGCCGCTGGGCCGACGAGACGGTGGTCAGCTGGCGGGCGGACCGGTGACCGGCTGGCTGACCGAGGCGGTGCCGCGCGGCCGGGTGGCCGCCTTCCGCACCCTGGTCTACCTCTTCGTGGCCGCCGACCTGGTGTTCTTCACCCCCTGGGTGCGCACCCGGGCCAGCGTGCCCGGCGAGCTGTACCAACCGCTGCTCGTCGGCCGGACGCTCCCGCTGCCCACCCCCACCCCGGCCCTGGTCGCCGCGATCTTCTGGGCCCTGTTGGTTCTCGCGGCGCTCGCCGCGACCGGCCGCGCCCACCGGCTGCTCGGCTGGTCGGTCTTCGCGCTGTACCTGCAATGGATGATCATCGCGATGAGCTACGGCAAGGTCGACCACGACCGGTTCGGGCTGCTCGTCGCGCTCGCCGTGCTCCCCACCGCCGGGCGGGCCCGGCACGGCGACCCGACCCGCAGCGAGGCGGGCGGCTGGGCGCTGCGGGTCACCCAGATCGCGGTGATCTGCACGTACTTCCTGGCCGCGTTCGCCAAGTTCCGGTTCGGCGGGCTCGACTGGGCCACCGGGTCCGTGCTCGCCAAGGCGATCATCCGGCGCGGCACCGACCTGGCCGACCTGATCGCCGGGGTGCCGTACCTGCTGCTCGTGGCGCAGTTCGGCATCCTCGCCTTCGAGTTGCTCAGCCCGGTGGTCTTCGTGCTGCCCGAGCGCTGGCGGCTGGCCATGGTCGGCTTCTTCTACGCGTTCCACCTGGTCACCATGGCGACGATCACCATCTCGTTCGCGCCGCACCTGGTGGCGATGGCCAGCTTCCTGCCGCTGGAGCGGGTGCGCCCGGTGCTCTGGGCCCGCCGGCTCGCCGGCCGCCGCCGATCCGGCGCGAACGGGACCGGCGGCGCGGAGCCGGCGCCGGCGACCCCGCCCGCCCTGGCCGCAGCCGCGCCCGATCAGGCGTCCGTGGTGGGCCGGCCGGCCGGACCGTAGAGCCGCTCCCGCGCCTCCTGCGGCAGCGAGCACGCGGCGGTGCCGCCGGGCAGCCGGTGCCGGTTGCGGGCCACCCAGCGGTACGCCGGCCAGGCCACCGCGCGGACCGGCGGGAACCGCAGGCCCGCGCCGGCCACCCGCCAGCGCGGACCGCTGTCGCCGAGCAGCCTGGCGATCGCGTCCGGGCCGGCGGCCCGGCGGCCGTCCGCGCCGACCCACTGCACGGCCTCCTCGCACTCGGCCTGCGTCAGGCCCAGCGCGTCGAGATCGGCGAACTGCCAGGGCAGCACCCGCGCCCCGGTGGGGATGCGGCGCTCGATGAACTGGGCGCACGTGGTGCAGAACGCGCAGTCGCCGTCGTAGACGAAGGTCGACGTCTCCATGGCTCCATCCTCCCCCGGCCGGGTGGCCGCCGGGCCCGGGTGTCCGGCAGGTCACTTGCGCTTCGTTCGCACACGTGTTCGAATGATGGTCATGCGCTGGGGCACCCTCTCCGCTCCCCCGGACGAGGGTGGTCCCGAGCGGGCAGCGCCAGCGGCTCCACCCCTGCCGCTGGCGCTGCCCGGCGCGACAGGTCCGCCCCGAGCCGGGCGACGACCGGCGGCTGCCCGAGCCGCCCGCTCCGCCGCGCCGACCAGCTCGCCCTGTGCCGTCCCGGCCGGCCGGTTACAGTCGCGGGGTGCGCACCGCCCAGCAGCTCCTCGCCGACTCCGCCGTGATCGCCGTCGTGGGCGCGTCCCGCGACCCCGGCAAGGCCGCGCACCGGGTGCCGGCGCAGATGCAGCGGTACGGCTGGCGGATCGTCCCGGTCAACCCGACGGTCGACGAGCTGTTCGGCGAGCGGGCGTACGCGTCGCTGGCCGACATCCCGCACCCGGTCAACCTGGTGGACGTGTTCCGCCCGGCCCGGGACGCGGTCGGGGTGGTCCGCGAGGCGGTGGCGATCGGCGCGCCCGCGGTCTGGTTGCAGCTCGGGATCGTCTCGCCGCAGGCGCGGCGGATCGCCGAGGAGGCGGGGATCGACTACGTCGAGGACCGCTGCCTCATCGTCGAGCGCGCCGCCGCCGGCCTGACCCGACTGGCCTGACCCGACTGGCCTGACGGGCGTCGCCCCGACCGGGCCCGGTCAGAGCTTGTACTCCTTGAGCAGGCCGCGGGAGATGATCGTCTTCTGGATCTCCGAGGTGCCCTCGCCGATGAGCAGGAACGGGGCCTCCCGCATCAGCCGCTCGATCTCGTACTCCTTGGAGTAGCCGTAGCCGCCGTGGATGCGGAACGCCTCCTGGACCACCTCGGCGCAGTACTCGGAGGCGAGCAGCTTGGCCATCCCGGCCTCGACGTCGTTGCGCTGGCCGGCGTCCTTGAGCCGGGCCGCGTTGACCATCAGGGCGTGCGCGGCCTCGATCTTCGTGCCCATCTCGGCGAGCTTGAAGGCGATCGCCTGGTGCTTCGCGAGGGGCTGGCCGAAGGTCTTCCGCTGCTGGGCGTACGCGACGGCCAGTTCGAAGGCGCGGATGGAGATGCCGCAGGCCCGGGCGGCGACGTTGACCCGGCCGACCTCGATGCCGTCCATCATCTGGTAGAAGCCGCGGCCGACCTTGTCCTGTCCGCCCAGCACAGCGGAGGCGGGGACGGTGACGCCGTCGAGGACCATCTCGGTGGTCTCGACGCCCTTGTAGCCCATCTTGTCGATCTTGCCGGGGATGGTCAGGCCGGGCGCGGTCTCGCCGAAGCCGGGCTCCTTCTCCAGCAGGAAGGTGCTCATGTTGCCGTACACGGAGTCGGCGCCGGTGTCGGTCCTGACCAGGGTGGCGACCACCGAGGAGTACGCCCCGTTGGTCAGCCACATCTTCTGGCCGTTCAGGACGTAGTTGTCGCCGTCGCGGACCGCCCTGGACCTGATCGCCGAGACGTCGGAGCCGCACTCCGGCTCGGACATGGAGAACGCGCCGCGCACCTCGCCGGTCGCCATCCTCGGCAGCAGCCGGGCCCGTTGCTCCGCCGAACCGTGCTGCGAGATCAGGTACGCCACGATGAAGTGCGTGTTGACGATGCCGGAGATCGACATCCAGCCCCGGGACAGCTCCTCGACCACCAGGGCGTAGGTCAGCAGGGACTCGCCGAGCCCGCCGTGCTCCTCGGCGATGGTGAGGCCGAACAGCCCCATCTCGCGCATCCCGTCGAGGATGTCGGCGGGGTACTCGTCGGCGCGTTCCAGCCGCTGCGCGTGCGGGATGATCTCCTTGTCGGCGAACTCCCGGACGGTTTCCAGGATCGACCGCTGCACGTCGGTCAGGCCGGGCGTCTGGGCGAGTCGGGCCATCTCAGCCTCCGGGGATCGGCGCATTACTCATAGGTAACTGAACGCTCGGTCAGTATCGGCCTCCCGGCCGGCGAGGCCAAGGTGACCAGTCGACACAACCGCTGTGAAAAGGTTCACCGCTGCGGGTAGCGTCCCGCAATAGGGCCAGGTCACCAGGGGTGCGCGGGAGGTACCGGATGAGTTATCCACCGCAGGAGCCGGACCAACCGCCGTCGCCGTACGAGCCGCCGCCCGGCGAGCCCGGACCGCAGCCGGGATACGAACAGCACGGGCAACCGGGCCAGTACGGCCCGCCCCCGGGTTACGGGCAGTACGGCCAGCCCGGACCGTACGGCCAGCCAGGGCAGTACCCCGGCCAGCCGCCGCCCGGCCGGGGGACGAACATCCTCGCCGTGCTGTCGCTGGTCTTCGCGTTCGTCTTCCCGCCCGCCGGCATCGTGTTCGGGCACGTGGCCAAGCAGCAGCTCCGGCGCACCGGCGAGGAGGGCGACCAGCTCGCCACCTGGGGCCTGATCCTCGGCTACCTCTTCACCGCGATCGGCCTGCTGGCCTGCTGCGGCTGGATCGCGCTGGCGATCTGGGGCAGCTCCGGCGGCGGCAGCTCCTACAACTGACCCCCGGAGCCGCCCGGGGCCAGGTCAGCGGAACTGCGCCTCCCGCACGCTGTTGCCGCCGTCCACCACCAGCATCTGCCCGGTGATGTACGACGCGGCGGGCGAGCAGAGGAACACGATCGCGGCGGCCACCTCGTCCGGGGTGCCGGGACGGCCCACCGGGGTGCCGAGCCCCTGCCGGATCTCCGCCACCGTGGAGGCCGCCGTGTGGATGGTCCCCGGGGCCACCGAGTTCACCGTCACGCCGTCGGCGATCATCTCCATCGCCAGCGCCCGGGTCAGGCCGACCACGCCCGCCTTCGCGGCGGCGTACGCCGCCTCGGTGGGCAGGGCGTTGACCGGGCCGGCGGTGGCCGCCAGGTTGACGATCCGCCCCCAGCCACGCTCGGCCATCCCGCCGATGAACGCGCGGCTGCACAGGAACGCGGTGGTCAGGTTCCGGTCGATCTCGCCGTGCCACTCCTCGTAGCTGAGCTGGGCCACCGGGCGCAGCACCTCGGGACTGGCCCGGCTGGCCAGACCGGCGTTGTTGACCAGCACCTCCACGTCGCCGAGCTGCTCGGCGACCGCGTCGGCGAGCGCCCCGACCTCCGACTCGTCGGTGAGGTCGGCGACGAACCCCGTCACCCCCAGCTCGCCGGCCCGTTCGTGGATGCGCCGGGTGGTGGAGACGATGGCCACCCGCGCCCCCAGGTCGGCCAGCCGGCGGGCCGTGGCGTACCCGATGCCGTCGGGGCTGCCGGCCCCGGTGACCAGGGCGACCCTGCCGTCGAGCCGCATGGTGACCGGGTCGGCCAGCGGCGCCGGGGCGTCCTGGTCGGCCGGGGCCGTCGCGGCGGTGACCCGGCCGCGCCGGGCCAGGCCCGGTCGGCTCACGTCCCGCCTCGGTCGGCTCCCGGAACGGTCCGCGGACCGCGCGTCTGCTGCCATGCCGAGATCCTGCCCGCTGCGCCCCCGCCGGGCAACGCGGCACCCGGTAACGGGGGCGCCCATTCTGGGCGGGCCTGGCTACCCTGACCGCGCACCCTCGACAGACGGAGAGAACCGATGACATATCCGCCGCCGCCCGGCAACGACCCCTGGTCCCAACCGCCCACCCCGCCGGTCGACCCCACCCTTCCGGTGAGCGGGCAGCCGATCCCCGGCCAGCCGACGGGCACGGACCCGTACGTGCCGGTCGACCCGTACGCGCCGGTCGACCCGTACGCGGGGATGAAGTCGGAGCAGCCCGCGCCGGCCACCGCCGACCCGTACGCCGTGCCCGGCTACGCACCCGCCGGCTACCCGCAGGCCGGCTACCCCGGGTACGGGTACCCGCCGGCGCAGAAGACCAACGGATTGGCCATCGCGGCGCTGGTGCTCGCCCTGGTCGGCTTCGCGTCCTGCGTCACCGCGCCGATCGGCGCGATCCTCGGCCACGTCGCCCAGAAGCAGATCCGGCAGACCGGCGAGGGCGGCGAGGGGATGGCGACGGCCGCCATCATCGTCGGCTGGATCCTCACCGGCCTGATAGTGCTGGCGATCATCTTCTACATCGTGATGATCGTCATCGCGATCAGCGCGAGCAGCACGAGCAGCAGCTACTGACTCGCGGGCCGGAACGACGGGAGAGTGCCGCCCCGGGGCCCGGGGCGGCACCGGCTCACTCCGCGGCAGGCGTGAAACCGGAGGTCCGGGTCATCCCGGCCGCGCGGCCCTTGGCCGCGATCACCAGGGCCATCTTGCGGGACGCCTCGTCGATCATCTCGTCGCCGAGCATCACCGCGCCGAGCCGGCCGCCCGCCTCCGAGGTGTAGTGCTCGTACGCGTCGAGGATCAGCTCGGCGTGGTCGTAGTCGGCCTGGGCCGGCGAGTAGACCTCGTTCGCGGCGTCGATCTGCCCGGGATGCAGCACCCACTTCCCGTCGAAGCCCAGCGCGGCCGACCGCCCGGCCACCTCCCGGAACGCGTCGACGTCCCGGATCTGCAGGAACGGGCCGTCGATGGCCTGCTTGTCGTGCATCCGGGCGGCCATCAGGATCCGCATCAGGATGTAGTGGTACGGGTCGCCCGGGTAGTCGGGGATGAGCGCGCCGACCACCAGCGACTTCATGTTGATCGAGGCCATGAAGTCGGCCGGCCCGAAGATGATGGTCTCCACCCGGGGCGACGCGGCGGCGATGGCGTCGACGTTCACCAGGCCGGCGGCGTTCTCGATCTGCGCCTCGATGCCGATCCGGCCGACCGGGAGGCCGAGGGTCTTCTCGAGCTGGGTGAGCGTCAGGTCCAGCCACTGCACCTGGGCGGCGTCCTGCACCTTCGGCAGCATGACGCAGTCCAGGTTGGCGCCGGCCCCCTCGACGACCTCGATCACGTCCCGGTACGTCCACGGGGTGGTGAGGTCGTTGACCCGGACCACCCGGGTCTTGCCGGCCCAGTCGCCCTCGTTGAGCGCCGCCACGATGTTCTTGCGCGCGTCCGGCTTGGCCAGTGGGGCCACCGCGTCCTCCAGGTCCAGGAAGACCTGGTCGGCGGGGAGGCCCTGGGCCTTGCCGAGCATCTTGACGCTGGAACCGGGCACGGCGAGGCAGGACCGGCGGGGGCGACCGACAGCGGCCATGGATGCGCTCCTTCCCGCGTCGGCGGACCGGCCGACGGGCTGACGGGTGCCCGCCGCACCGGCGGACTTAACGATCGCAAAGGTGTTTGTGACGCCACGGTAACCTCGTGCCGTGACCGGGGTGAATGGACCTGTGGAAGATCTCACTGGGCGTCGGATCGTGGTGGTGACCGGGGCCAGCTCCGGCATCGGACTGGCCGCCGCCGTGGACCTGGCGCGCCGCGGTGACCAGGTGGTACTGGTCGGCCGGGACCCGGCCCGCCTCCAGGCGGCCGGCGACCGGGTGCGGGACGCCAGCGGTGAGCGGCCCGAGTTGTTCCGGGCCGACTTCGCGGTCCTCGACGACGTGCGGGGGCTGGCGGAGCGGCTGCGCGCCGCGTACGACCGGATCGACGTGCTGGCCAACAACGCCGGGGCGATCGTGCTGCGCCCGGCCACCACGGTCGACGGGTTCGAGCTGTCCATGCAGGCCAACCACCTGGCCCCGTTCCTGCTCAGCACCCTGCTGCGGGACCGGGTCGGCCGGCTCGTGGTCACCGCCTCCGCCGCGCACCGCAGCGGCGTGCTGGACCCGGACGACCTCAACGCCACGCTGCGCGGCTACCGGCCGATGCGCGCGTACGGCACCAGCAAGCAGGCGAACATCCTGTTCACCGCGGAGGCGGCCCGGCGCTGGCCGGAGATCCCCGCGTACTGCTTCCACCCCGGCGTGGTGCGGACCCGGTTCGGCGCGGACAGCCGGCTGGTGGCCCTGGGCATGCGGATCCTGCCGTTCCGCAGCCCCGAGAAGGGCGCCGAGACGCTGGTCTGGCTCGCCGACCAGGAGCCGGCCAGGCTGACGACCGGCGGCTACTACGCCGACCGGCGGCCCCGCCGCCCGCTGCGCAGGGCCGCCGACCCGCAGCTCGCCGCCCGGCTCTGGACGGCCAGCGCGAAGGCGGTCGGCGTCGCCGCCGGGTAGCCCCCCGTCCTCCGGCCGGCGAGGACTGGCTGCCGGCTGACCGGTGCGCGGTCCCGCCGGGCCGGTCGCCCTCACCCGGGCAGGTGCACCGGGACGCTGGTCACCACCACCCCGGGCAGCTCCCGCAACGCCCGGCGCAGCCGCCGCTCCACCTGGCTGTGCAGCGGCCGGTGCCAGCGGTGGCGCAGCACCACCTCGGGCACGATCACGGTGAGCACCAGGTCGGCCCTGGAGGCGTGCAGCGCCTCCAGGTAGTGGGCCAGCGGCCCGATCACCGCCCGGTACGGCGACACGATCGTCTCCAGCCGCAGGTGGTCCCCCCACGCCTCCCACTGCCCACGGAACCGGTCGGCCTCCACCTCGTTCGGGGCGAGGTGCACGGCCAGGGTCGGCTGCCCGAGCGACGCCGCGTACGCGAGGGCGCGCAGCGAGGCCCGGTTGAGCCGGGCCACCGGCACCACCACCAGATGCCGGATCTGCTGTGGCACCTCCTGCCCCTCGGCCGGCAGGGGCGCACCGTCCGCGTCGCCCGCCGCGGTTCCCCGGGGCGCCCCGGGGGACGTCTGGGCAGTCCCGGGCGGGCGCAGCGCCAGCGCCCGGTGCTGTTGCCGGTAGTGCCGCTGCACCCGGTGGAAGAGCAGCACCAGCAGCGGCACGGCGACGACCACCACCCAGGCGCCCTCGGCGAACTTGGCGACCGCGGCGGTCAGCAGGACCAACCCGGACAGCGTCGTGCCGACCGCGTTGACCGCCAGCCGACGCCGCCAGCGCGCCCCGCGCCGGCGGCGCCAGTGCACCACCATCCCGGCCTGGGAGAGGGTGAACGCCAGGAACACCCCGACCGCGTAGAGCGGGATCAGCGCCTCGGTGTGCCCCCCGAAGGTGACGAAGACGAGCGCCGCCGTGCCGGAGAGGGCGACGAGGCCGTTGCTGAACGCCAGCCGGTCCCCCATGTGCAGGAACCGGCGCGGGGCGTGCCCGGCCCGGGCCATGAAGAACAGCAGCCGGGGGAAGTCGTTGAAGGCGGTGTTCGCGGCCAGCAGCAGGATCAGCGCGGTGGCCGCCTGCACCAGGGCGTACCAGGGGCCGGTGGGGAAGCTGGTCCGGGCAAGCTGGGACAGCAGCGTCTCCCCCGACCGGGGCACCAGGCCGTCCAGGTGGATCAGCACGACGATGCTGGCGAACAGGACCACCAGCATGGCGACCATCCAGCTCAGGGTGGTGCGCGCGTTGCGCCACTCCGGCGGACGGAACGCCGGGATCGCGTTGGACACCGCCTCGATGCCGGTCATCGACACCGCCCCGGAGGAGAACGCCCGCAGCACCAGCAGCAGGCCCAGCCCCTCGGCCGCCGGCACGTCCGGCGCCGGCAGCGCCGTGAACCCCCGGCCGGCCGCCTGGAGGAAGCCGGCGCCGAGCACCGCCAGCAGCGCGGCGATGAAGGCGTACGTGGGGAGCACGAAGATGTTCCCGGCGGTACGGACGCCGCGGAGGTTGCCGGCGAGCAGCACCGCGATCACCAGCACGCCGAGCGGGACGGTCAGACCGGTGAGCCCCGGCAGGGCCGAGGTGATGGCGTGGATGCCGGCGGCCACCGACACCGACACCGTCAGCACGTAGTCGATCATCAGGCCGGCCGCCGCGGTGAGCCCGGCCCCGGCGCCCAGGTTGTCGCCGGCCACGAGGTACGAGCCGGCGCCGTGCGGGTAGGCCGGAATGGTCTGCCGGTAGGAGACCCCGACCGCGACCATCAGCAGCACCAGCAACGCGCCCAGCGGCAACGACAACCCCAGGGCGGCACCGCCGGCCAGCACCAGCACGGCCAGCATCGCCTCCGGCCCGTACGCCACCGAGCTGAGCAGGTCGGAGGAGAGCACCGGCAGGGCGACCAGCTTGCGCATCCGCTCGTACAGCACGGCCGCGCTGTTCAGGGGCGGGCCGAGCGCCCCCCGACGGAGCCGGACGAGGCCGCGGCCCAGGCGGGAGCCGGGCAGGTTCGCCTGCTCGGTGGCGACCAGTTCGTCCGGCTCCTCGACCCGGAACAGCTCGATCGGCGCCAGCCGGCCGAACCGGCTCGGGGCGGGCCGCCGGCGGTACCGCCCGAGGGTCGGGTCCACCGGCAGTTCGCCCGCCGGCTCCGGCTGCTCCCGCCGGGCCACCCGCCAGCGGTCCCCGATCCGCCGCAGCGACCCCAGCTCCTCCGGCCCCAGGGCCGGGAACTCCGCCTCCGGGGTGACAACCGTCCCCTCCCCACCGCCCTCGCCCATCCCACCGCCCCTCTCCCCTCGCACTGTCGCCGAAGAGGTGCGCCGGGGCGGGCGGAACCGCGACACTCGCCGCGGAAAGTACCCGCAGTCAGGCCGGCGGGCGCTCGGCGAGCGGGCTGGCGTCGGCGGGCAGCGCAGTGGGGACGGCCCGGCGGCCGGCGCGCGCCCCACCGAGCACCACCACGACCACGCCGACCAGCAGCAGCGCGAGCCCGGGCAGCGCGGCGGCCCGGGGGAGTTGGCCGAGCCAGACCCAGGCGATCAGGGCGGCCCCGGGCGCCTCCAGCAGGATCAGCACGCTGACCGTGGTCGCCGAGATCCGGCGCAGCGCGTAGTTGAACATCGAGTGGCCGAGGAGCTGGGCGCCGCCGACCAGGGCGAGGATCGCCAGCCAGGTGTCGGCGTCCCAGCCACCCAGCCGCACCCCGCCGACCAGGCAGACCGCCAGCAGGACCAGCGCGCACACCCCGTAACAGATGGTGGTGTACGTGGTGGTGCTGACGGTGCGGCGGGCCCCCTCCCCGAGGGCGGTGTAGACCGCGCCGCACATGCCCCCGGCCAGCGCGAGCAGGTCACCGGCGAACGCCGGGCCGGAGACGCCGAGGTCGGCCCCCGAGGCGAGCACCGCTCCGCCGACCGCCACCCCGATGCCGGCCCAGACCGCCGGCGGCAGCCGCCGCCCCTGCCCCCGGGCGATCAGCCCCTGCCAGACCGGCTGCGTGGCGACCAGTGCGGTGGCGGCAGCGACCGAGGTGAGCTGGACGCTCGGCATCCAGGTGGCGAAGTGGGCGGCCAGCGCGATCCCGGAGAGCACGCAGTACCAGCCCGCACGCCGGCCCCCGCGGACGGTGAGCGCCCGGAACTCGGTCCGCCGCCGGGCCAGCACGAACGGGCCGAGCACGCCGACCGCGAGCAGGTTCCGCCAGAAGGCGATCGCCAGGGCCGGTGCGGCGGCGAAGGCGACCAGCGGCGCGGAGGAGGAGACCGCGACGACGGCCAAGACGACGACACCGACGGTCGGCGCGTCGACCGTCGGTCGGCGCTGCGGGGGTACGGACACGGGAAGCAATCCTCACACGGCACCGGCCACCACAGAACGTCAGCACTCCGTTACGATCATGGAAATCCGTTGGCGACCCTCCCCCTCGACGCCCGGAGGCACCTCCCCATGCCCGAGTTCCATGCGGTGCTGTTCGACTTCTTCGGCACGCTCACCCGTTCCGTGCAGCGCGGTGCGGCCCACCGGTCCACCGCCGAGCTGCTCGGTTGCCCCGTCGAGGCGCTCGCCGCCGTGCTCGACCGCAGCTACTACCAGCGCGCCAGCGGGCTGTTCGGCGACGCCGAGTCGACTCTGCGCTGGGTGTGCGACCAGGCCGGGGTGAGCCCGCCGGAGAGCGCGCTGCGCGCGGCGGTCCTGTCCCGGCACCGGGCGGTACGGGCCGACACCCGGCTGCGCGACGAGGCGGTGCCCGTACTGACGGCGCTGCGCCGCCGCGGCCTGGGCACCGGGCTGGTCAGCGACTGCACCCACGAGCTGCCGGCGTTCCTGCCCCAGTTGGCCGTCGACCCGCTGCTCGACGTGCGGGTCTTCTCCGTGGAGGTCGGGCGCTGCAAGCCCGACCCGGCGCTCTACCTGGCCGCGTGCCAACGGCTGGGGTTGGCCCCGGCCAACTGCCTGTACGTCGGCGACGGGGGCAGCCGGGAGCTCACCGGCGCGACGCGGGTGGGCCTGACGGCGGTGCGGCTGGCCGCCCCGGACCTGGCCGAGCACATGGTGTTCGACGCCGAGCCGGACTGGACCGGGCCGGTGCTGCGCTCGCTGACCGAGGTCCTCGACCTGGTGGACCCGGCCGCCGTGCCGGCCTGACCGGGCTCCGGGCCGGCCGGGCTCCGGGCCGGCCGGGCTCCGGCAGCTCCGAGATGGGCCGGAAGCTCAGCGGCGGCGGACCCGGTGCAGGCGGAACGGCCTGCGGGTGGCCCGGACCACGGGGGCCGGCCGGGGCGGCTCGGCGAGCGAGGAGTCCGGGAGCCGGTCGCCGGTCGCGGGCTCGCCGGCCGGGGCCAGCCGGACCAGGGCGCAGTCCTCGGCGGCCCACCGCCGCACCAGCTCGGCCGTGGGGCCGGGGGCGTTCAACCGCTTGGCGGCCACCGTCGGGGCCAGGGCCGTCCACGCCTCGGTGCCGGGCGCCACCCGGGTCACCCGGGCCGGCCAGGCGACGATCCGCCCGCCGTGGTCGCCGCGCAGGGTGACCTGCGCCTCGGCGGCCTCCGCCAGGCCGGGCGCCGACTGCTCACCGGGGCCGCTCACCACCAGGAGCGACCCCTCGAACGGTACGCACCACAGCGCCCGCGCCGGCTCGCCCGGGACGCCCACCCAGGCGACGGCGGCCTTCTTCACCGCCTCGTCGACCAGGGGCGTCGTGACCCGCTCGTCCACCTCGTCCGTCACCCCGGCATCCTCCCGCATGTCCGTGGGGCCGCGCGACCGCACCGCCACCACGGGTCGCCGCCACGCCGGCCCGCGCGCTGCCGCAGGCGTCGACGCGGCCCCCTGCGCACCGCTCAACCGACGAAGGGCGGGACGGCGATCTCGCCCCGGGCCACCGCCATCACGTCTCCGGTCACCGTGGCGCCGACCGCGGCTCCGTGGGCGGCCGTGACCGTGCAGCCCAGGTAGGACGCTCGGTTGATCTCGATGCCCTGCCGGACGGCGTAGGAGGATCGGCCGTCGCCGGGGAGCAGGCCGCTGGCGACCAGCCAGACGCCGAGCCCGAGGGCGGCCGATCCGGTCGCCGGGTCCTCCGGGACGCCGTGCCCGGGCACGAATACCCGGGCGTGTGCGGTTTGCGAGTCGGCTTCCCAGGAGAAGACGCTGACGTGCTCGATCCCGTACCGCTCCGCCGTCGCCGCGTTGACCCGGGCGCGGGCCACCGCGTCCGGACGCACCGGCAGGAACGGGAACTCCAGCCCGCAGCCCGCCACCCGGGGGGCCGGGCCGGCGTGGTCGTCGGCGGTGAGACCGGTCATCTCCAGCAGCGGCTCCAGGTCCAGCTCGGGGCCGAGGGTGGGAGTGCCGCCGGTCAGCGTCGCGCCGGTCGCGGTCACCTCGATCGGCAGCACCCCCGCCCCGCACTCCTGGGTGACCTGCCCCACGCCGAACATCCCGCGCCGGCTCGCGGTCACCGCCGCGCCGACGCTCGGGTGCCCGGCGAACGGCAGCTCGTCGGTGGGGGTGAAGATCCGCGCCCGGTAGGTGGCCCCGACCTGCGTGGGCGGCAGCACGAACACTGTCTCGGACAGGTTGAACTCCAGCGCGAGCGCCTGCATCTGCTCGGTGGCCAGTCCTTCGGCGCCGAACACCACGGCCAGCGGATTGCCGGCGAAGGGGCGGTCGGTGAAGACGTCCACGATCTCGTAGGCCAAGGTCGACATGTTGATAAACAGTAGGCGCTTAGGCTGGTGCCTGTGAGCACGCCGAACCGGGTCTACATCGCCCGTCTCGCCGGAGTCGCCGTCTTCGACCCGAACGGCGACCAGGTGGGACGGGTGCGGGACGCGGTCGCCCGGCTCCGGCCGACCCAGCGCCCGCCCGAGGTGGTGGGTCTGGTGGCGGAGATGCCGATGCGTCGGCGGATCTTCCTGTCCATCAACCGGATCACCTCCATCGACGCCGACGCGGTGGTGCTCGGCAGCGGCACCCTCAACCTGCGCCGGTTCGAGAAGCGCCCCAACGAGCTGCTGGTGCTCCAGGAGCTGCTGGACCGGCGGGTGCAGATCGACCCGGGCGGCCAGCCGGGCGGGGTGGTCGACGTGGCGATGGAGTGCAGCCGGGGCGGCGAGTGGTCGCTGACCCGGGTGGCCGTCCGCGAGCACACCGGCCGGCTCACCCGCCGGGGCCACCTCCAGCAGGTCGAGTGGGACCGGGTGCGTGGCCTGAGCGGCATCGTCGAGAACCGGGGCACGGCGAACCTGCTCGCCGTGCTGGAGGACATGCGCCCGGCCGACCTGGCCAACGCCCTCCAGGACCTGCCCGACACCCGGCGGAACGAGGTGGCGGCGGCGCTGGACGACGAGCGGCTGGCCGACGTGCTCAGCGAGCTGCCCGAGCACGACCAGGTGGAGATCCTCGCCGCGCTGGACCGGGAACGGGCCGCGGACGTGCTGGAGGAGATGGACCCGGACGACGCCGCCGACCTGCTCAACGAGCTGCCCCCGCCCGAGCAGGACGTGCTGCTGGACCTGATGGAGCCGAACGAGGCCGACCCGGTACGCCAGCTCCTGAAGTACACCTCCGGCACGGCCGGCAGCGTGATGACCTCGGAGCCGGTGATCCTCCCCCCGGACGCCACGGTCGCCGAGGCCCTCGCCCGGATCCGGGAGGAGCAGCTCTCCCCGGCGGTGGCCGCGCAGGTCTTCGTGACCCGCGCGCCGATGACCACCCCGACCGGTCGTTACCTGGGCATGGTGCACTTCCAGCGGCTGCTCCGCGAGCCGCCGGCAGACCTGCTCGGCGGGGTGGTGGTCAACGACATCGACCCGCTGCGCCCCGCCACCCCACTGCCGGAGATCACCCGCCGGATGGCGACGTACGACCTGGTCGCCATGCCGGTGGTGGACCGGAGCAACCGGCTGGTCGGCGCGGTCACGGTCGACGACGTGCTGGACCACTCGCTGCCGCGCGACTGGCGGGACCGGGACGCCGAGACCCTCCCGGCCGTCGGGACCGGGGCGCTGGACGGCGCCGATGAGTGAGCAGCGGCGGGCCGAGCGGCTGGACCAGCCGCGCGAGCCCCGGGGCGTGAAGCTGCCCCGGTTCGACCAGGAGGCGTTCGGCCGGTGGTCCGAGGGGATCGCCCGGAGCATGGGCACGGCGCTGTTCATCGTCTACATGACCCTGGTGATCGCCGCGTGGTTCGCCTGGAACACCCTGGCCCCGGACGACCTGCAGTTCGACCCGTACACCTTCACGTTCCTGACCCTGGTGCTCTCCCTCCAGGCCTCGTACGCGGCGCCGCTGATCCTGCTCGCGCAGAACCGGCAGGCGGACCGGGACCGGGTGGCGCTGGAGGAGGACCGCCGCCGGGCGACCATGCAGAAGGCGGACACGGAGTACCTGGCCCGGGAGATCGCCGCGCTACGGATCGCGATGGGCGAGGTGGCCACCCGGGACTTCCTGCGTTCGGAGCTGGCCCGGCTGGCCGAGGAGCTGGACGAGGCCGCGCAGCGCCGGCAGCGGCTGGAGCGCCGACAGCAGGACCGGCCGGCTCCCCGCGCTACCGGCGAGCGGCGCGGTACCGGCGAGCCGGGCCCGGTTGGCGAGCCTCGCGGGGCCGGGAGGCCACTCGACGAGCCGGTCGACGAACTGGACGGCGACTTCGCCCGGGACGGCCGCCCGGAGGGCCCGGCCCGGGAACGCTGACCACCGGGCTCGTGACCCTCCGGCCCGGGACCCCCTCCGGCCTGCGAAGGTCGGGCGCGGCCACCCGCGGGCCGGCGGGCCGGCGCGGTGACCGTCGGGGCCATCGATTCGCTCACACCAGGCCCGCCAGCGGCCGGCACGGATCGCCCCCGACGTAGCATTGCGGGCATGTCAGCACCCGTCAGCACCGTCGAGGACGCCGTCCAGGCCGCCCTGGCCACCGTCGACGACCCGGAGATCCGCCGGCCCATCACCGACCTCGGCATGGTCCGCTCCGCCCAGGTCGGCGACGACGGCGTGGTCCGGGTCGAGCTGCTGCTCACCGTGGCTGGCTGCCCGCTGAAGGACAAGCTGCGCACCGACATCACCGCCGCCGTGGGCGCGGTGCCCGGCGTGACCGGGGTGGAGATCGAGTTCGGGGTGATGAGCCCCGAGCAGCGCCAGGGCCTCCAGGCGAAGCTGCGCGGCGGCGGCGCCGCAGAGCCGGTGATCCCTTTCGCCCAGCCCGGTTCCCGCACCCGCGTGTACGCGGTAGCCAGCGGCAAGGGCGGCGTGGGCAAGTCCAGCGTCACCGTCAACCTGGCCGCCGCGCTGGCCGCCCGGGGCCTCTCGGTGGGCGTGGTGGACGCGGACATCTACGGGCACTCGGTGCCCCGGATGCTCGGCGCCGACGGCCGCCCCACCCGCGTCGAGGACATGATCATGCCGCCGCAGTCGCACGGCGTGAAGGTCATCTCGATCGGCATGTTCACCGCCGGCAACGCCGCCGTGGTGTGGCGCGGCCCGATGCTGCACCGGGCGTTGCAGCAGTTCCTCGCCGACGTCTACTGGGGCGACCTGGACGTGCTCCTGCTGGACCTGCCCCCGGGCACCGGCGACGTGGCCATCTCGCTGGCCCAACTCCTGCCGAACGCGGAGATCCTGGTGGTGACCACCCCGCAGGCCGCCGCCGCCGAGGTGGCCGAGCGGGCCGGCGCGATCGCGTTGCAGACCCACCAGCGGGTGGTCGGCGTGATCGAGAACATGTCGTGGCTGGAGCTGCCCGACGGCACCCGGATGGAGGTCTTCGGCTCCGGCGGAGGCGCGGCGGTCGCCGACTCGCTGACCCGGACGATCGGCGCCCAGGTGCCGCTGCTGGGTCAGGTGCCGCTGGACACCCGGGTCCGGGAGGCCGGTGACGCCGGCAACCCGATCGTGCTGGCCGAGCCGGAGTCGCCGGCGGCGAAGGCCCTGGACGGGGTCGCCGACCGGCTGGCGGTGCGGCGGGAGTCGCTGCTCGGCAGGCCGCTCGGCCTCAAGCCCGCCGGTCGCTGACCCGGCCACCCGTCGTACGGAAACGGGGGCGGCGCTCCGGACGGAGCGCCGCCCCCGTTCGGCTTCCAGCCCGGGGCGGGCCGGTCAGGTGGCGTCGTCGTAGCTGGCCGTGCGGGGGGCGGGGGTCTTCGCGGCATCGCCCGTGGGGGCCGCGGCCGAACCGCCGGGGGTCTTCGTCCGCAGGTCCGCCGCGGCGGCCACGTTCTTCAGGTCGTCGTGCACGCCGGTGACGTCGGCCCGCAGGTTGTCGTACACGCCCTGCAACGGCTTCCGGATCGCCTGCTCGTCCTCCTCGCTGAGCAGGTGCTTGCGGATGAAGGCCTTCGGGTGCAGGTCCTCCAGCTGGATGTCGGTGCCCAGCTCCCGGCTCAGGTCGCCGGTCGCGTTACGGGCCATGGCGCGCAGGTTACGGACCATCCGCAGCCCGTCGTTGATCACGACGGGCAGCCGGTCACCGAAGATCAGCAGCGCCAGGAGCAACAGCGCACCGATCTCCCACCAGTTCAGGTTCTCGAACACTGCTGGGCCTCCTCGTCGGCGTCAGGCCAAGACTACGCACGTCGGACGCCCGATCGGGAGGGGGTGAACGGGTCTCACTTGGCGTCCGCGGCCAGGGTCACCGAGGCGTTCTGCCGGTTCGACCCACGCCGGTACTCCACCGTCACCACCGACCCCGGGGCGAACTTCCGCACCAGGGCGATCAGATCGGTGGGGTCGGTCATCGGGCGGCCGTTGAGCCGCAGGATGACGTCCCCCGCCCGCAGCCCGGCCCCGGCCGCCGGACCGGCCGGTTCCACCGCCGCCAGCCGTACGCCGCCCGCGCCGCCGCTGGCCCCGCCGGTCCCGCCGACCTGGGCGCCGATCACCGTACGCCGGGCCTTGCCGGTGCCGATGATGTCCTGGGTGACCCGTTTCGCCTGATTGATCGGGATGGCGAAGGCGAGCCCGATGTTGCCGGCCTCCTGGCCGTCGGCCACCAGTGACTTGATCGTCGAGTTCACCCCGACCACCCGCCCCGCCCCGTCCACCAGCGGGCCGCCGGAGTTGCCGTGGTTGACGGCGGCGTCGGTCTGGATGGCCGCGTAGTAGCGGGTGGGGCCGCCGGGCTCGCCGGCCTGCATCGTCCGGTCCACGGCGCTCACGATGCCGGCGGTCACCGTGTTCGCCAGCGACAGCGGCGAGCCGACGGCCAGCACGGGGTCGCCGACCGCGAGCGCGTCGGAGTCGCCGAACTCCACCGGCCGCAGGCCGGCGCGGGACACCTTGATCACCGCGAGATCGGACTCCGGGTCCCGGCCGACCACGGTGGCGGCGGCGGTGCTGCCGTCGTTGAAGACCACCGTCGCCTTGCCGGTGCCACCGGCGACGACGTGGTCGTTGGTGACCACGTGCCCGTCGGTGCTGACGATGAAGCCCGACCCCTCGCTGGTGCCGCCCAGGCTGGCCACCCGGACCGTCACCACGCTGGGCAGGACCTTCTCGGCGACCCCGGCCAGCGACTCCGGCCGGCGCTGGGCGAGCGCGGGCGGGTCGGCGGCACCGGCGCCGAGCACGGTCCCGCCGGTCACGCCGCCGCGCACCGCGAAGGCGTACCCGAGGGCGCCGCCGAGGGTGCCGGCGAGCAGCGCGGTGATCAGCGGGATCAGCAGCAACTGGCGCAGGGTCGGCCGGCCGGGCGCGTCCGGGTCGGTGACCGGCTCCGGCTCTGCGTCGGCGGGCCCGACCGGGCCGGGCACGACCACCGCCGCGGGGGCGTACGGGTCCCGCCACGGGTCGGCGAGCGCGTCGGACCACCAGGGCGAGCTCGTCGGGCCACCCGGGGGGCCGTCGGACGCCCCAGGGGACCCGGCCGGCGTCGCCCCGCTCCCCGGCGGGCCCCCCGGCGTCGGAGTTCCCCCGGGCTGGCGCCAGTCCCAGCCGTCGGTCACGTAGGCCTCCCAGTCGTCCCCGGCTCCCCGCTTCGGCGGACCGGCACGGGAGGCCGGTCCCGACGACGGGGGGATACCGCATCCAGGATTACACGAATGCCGCGAGTGCAGTCAGCGGTTGCCGTCCGTGATCGTTCGCCAGCAACCTCCCGTCCGGGCACGTTCCACGGTGATCGTCCGGGACCGGACTCGCGGCTGCGCCCGTTCGGCCCCGCCTCTAGGCTCATAGCGCCAACCCGCCCCTGACGGAGGTGTCCCATCGCCACGGCCGCCAGTTCCGGCAGTTCGACGACCCAGGCGCTCCAGTTCGCCGAGTCGTACGTCACCGAGGACCTCGTGCTGCGGACCGCCCGCAGCCTCGCCCGCGAGGTGGGCCTCGACGCGGTCACCCCGGGCGCGGGGGCGGCGCTGCGGCTGCTCGCCGCCGCCGGCAGCGCCCGGGCGGTGGTGGAGATCGGCACCGGTACCGGGGTCAGCGGGCTGTGGCTGCTGCGCGGCATGCGCACGGACGGCGTCCTCACCACGATCGACGTGGAGGTGGAGCACCAGCGGATCGCCCGCCGGATCTTCGCCGAGGCGGGCTTCCCCGCCGGGCGCACCCGGATCATCACCGGCCGGGCCCTGGACGTCCTCCCCCGGCTCGCCGACGGCGCGTACGACCTGGTCTTCGTCGACACCGACGCCACCAGCTTCAGCTCCTGCGTGGACGCGGCGCTGCGGCTGCTGCGCCCCGGCGGGGTGCTCGCGCTGCACGGCACCCTGGCCGACGGCCGGATCGGCGACCCGGCCGCCCGGGACGTGGAGACGGTGACCACCCGGGAGACGATCAAGGCGATCCGGGAGTCCGAGCACTGGACGCCGGCGTTGCTACCCGTCGGGCACGGCCTGCTCGCCGCCGTCAAGTGCTGAACCGCCCCGCCCCGGGTCGACCGGTCGCGGGGCGCGCGGCGGTCAGGCGAGGGTGCCGAGCCAGCGCAGCAGGCCCCGGACGCCCCAGCCGGTGGCGCCCCGGGACAGCTCGGCGGCGTCGCCGTCGGCCCAGGACGGCGCGGACATGTCGATGTGCAGCCAGCGTCCCCGCAGGTCGCCGGTGAACTCGCGCAGGTAGAGCGCGGCCAGCACCGAGCCGGCCCCCTGGTTGGGGGCGCTGTACAGGTCGGCCACCTCGCTGCCGAGGTGCTCGACGTAGTCGGCCGGCAGCGGCATCCGCCAGGCCGCCTCGCCGGCCGCGTCGATCGCCGCCAGCAGGTCGGCGGCCAACTCGTCGTTGTCGGAGTAGAGGGCGCCCGTGTGCTTGCCGAGCGCCACCGCGTTCGCGCCGGTCAGGGTCGCCAGGTCGAGCAGCAGGTCGGGCCTGAGCTCGGCGGCGGCGTACGCCAGCGCGTCGGCGAGCACCAGCCGCCCCTCGGCGTCGGAGTTGGTGGTCTCGCTGGTGACCCCGCCGTAGTGCGAGACGACGTCGCCGGGGCGGAACGCCGACCCGCTTACCGCGTTCTCGGCCAGCGGCGCCAGGGTGGTGACCCGGACCGGCAGCCGCAGCGCCGCCGCGCCCAGGGTGGCGGCGACCACCGCGGCGGCCCCGGCCATGTCCTTGCGCATCAGCTTCATCGCCGGCACCGGCTTGATCGAGATACCGCCGGTGTCGAAGGTGATCCCCTTGCCGACCAGCACCACGTGGGTACGCGCGCCGGCCGGACGCCAGTCCAGCTCGACGAGGCGGGGTCCACTGGCCGAGCCGCCCCCGACGGCGAGGATGCCGCCGAAGCCCTCCGCGGCCAGCTCGTCCGGCTGCCGCACGCGCAGATGCAGGTCGGGCTGGTCGGCCGCCGCCGACTCGACCTGCTCGGCGAACCACTGCGGGTTCTTGACCGAGGACGGGGTGTTGGTCAGGTCCCGGGCCAGGTGGGTCATCCGCGCGGTGACCTCGGCCGCGGTCAGCACGTCGGCGTACCGGGACGGGTCGGTCACCAGCACGTCGACGCCGGCCAGGGCGGGCCGTTCGCCGGCCTCGGTCAGCCGGAACCGGTAGGACGCCAGCAGCAGCCCCTCGACGAGGCCACGCACCGCCTCGGCCGGGGCGTCGCCCGGCAGCCCGACCGTGAGATGTGTCTCATCTCTCGCGGCCCGGGCCAGCGCGGCGCCCGCCGCGCGCCATCCGGCCTCGTCGCCGGCGCCGACCCCGGCCAGCAGCAGCCGGCCCGGGGCGCGCCCGGGACGCAGGTGCACGTGCACCTCGCCGGCCCGCCCGGTGGCCCGGGCCGCGGATGCGAGGGCGGCCGCCTCGGCCAGCACGTCGTCGGGCGCGGGCAGGCCGGCCTGCAGCGTGACCAAGGCGTCCCTGCCCTCGGCCGTCCCGGCGGGTCGGATGGGCAGGGCCAGGGAGTCGGGCCGCTCGGGTCCGCTCACCAGACGGATGGCCAGCACGCTGCAACGACCTCCAGAAACGATCGAAAGGACGGGCCCGTCGCCCGTTCCAGAGATGAAGGCCCTGAGCCACCGGCGGGGCCGGTGGCTCAGGGTTGTATGGACCGTCCGCTCGACGACTGCCGGCCGGACCGCTCCTCGGTCAGCCGGCGGCTGACTTCAGCGCGTCGCCGAGCGCGTTGGCCTCGTCGGGAGTCATCTCGACGACGAGCCGGCCACCACCCTCCAGCGGGACCCGCATGACGATGCCCCGGCCCTCCTTGGTGACTTCCAGCGGACCGTCGCCCGTCCGCGGCTTCATCGCCGCCATGTTGTCTCCCCTCAGACCTACACCAGGGTCGGTGGGTTGCCCCACAGCCTCTTGCCCATCACCCACCGCGGCCTGCGCGGCGGTGCCGACCAACGATTTTCCCTGATGAACACCGCCGGACCCAAACCGAAGCAGCATTGATGTAACAGCATCTAGCATATCCTGAGAAGGCCTGTCACAATGTGCGGTCATGCAGGCACGGTCGGCACTCTTCGACCTGTACGGCGACCACCTCCGACCCCGGGGTGGCCGTGCACCGGTCGCCGCCCTGGTCAAGCTGCTCGCGCCGCTCGGGATCGCACCGCCGGCGGTGCGGACGGCGGTGAGCCGGATGGTCCGCCAGGGCTGGCTCGACCCGCTCCGCCTGGCCTCCGGGCCGGGATATTCGATCACACCAAAAGCCGCCCGCCGACTCGACGAGGCGGCAGCCCGGATCTACCGGACCGGCCGGGTCGGCTGGGACGGACGGTTCGACCTGCTCGTCCTGTCGACGGCCACCTCCCGCCGGGAACGGCAGCGGCTCGCCGCGAACCTGAGCTTCCTCGGCTACGGCACCCTCGACGAGCAGACGTGGGTGGCCACCCGGCCGGGGGAGGACGTCGACCTGCTGCTCGACGAGGCGGGCGTGCGGTACGAGCGGTTCACCGCGTCCCACGCCGCCGGCACCCGGGGGGCGGTGGAGGTGGTCCGCCGGGCGTGGGACCTCAGTGAGATCGGGCGGGCCTACGAGCAGTTCGTCGCCGAGCAGCGCCCGTTGCTGGCCAAGGTGACCACGCGCAGCGACGACGAGGAGGCGTACGCGGCGCGGTTCCGGCTCGTGCACGCGTGGCGTACCTTCCTCTTCCGGGACCCGCAACTTCCCCCGGCGCTGCTGCCCGAGCGCTGGCCCGGCACCGCAGCGGCCAGCTTCTTCGACCGGCACGCCGCCCGGCTGCGGCCGGCCGCCGACCGGTACGTCGAGCAGTGCCTCGACGCCACGAACCGCACCGCCCGACAGAAGGGTCGTTAGAACGTGACCGAGCCGCTGCTCGTCGACCGCACCGACGCCGTCGTCACCCTGACGCTGAACCGCCCGGCGGCGATGAACGCGCTCGACGTGGCGCTCAAGGAGGCGCTGCGGGACGCCCTGGCCGGGCTGGAGTCCGACCGTAGCTGCCGGGCGGTGGTGCTGGCCGGGGCGGGCGGGTCGTTCAGCGCGGGTCAGGACCTGCGCGAGCACGTGCAGACGCTCGATTCGGCCGGGGCGGACCCGCTGGCCACCGTCCGGGCCCACTACAACCCGATCGCGGCCCGGCTGGCCAGCCTGCCCAAGCCGGTGGTCGCCGCGGTCCGGGGAATGGCCGCCGGGGCCGGCGCGTCGCTGGCCTTCCTGGCCGACTTCCGCGTGGGCGGGCCGAGGACCCGCTTCCTGATGGCCTTCGCCGGCGTGGGGCTCGCCGCCGACACCGGCGCCTCTTGGACGCTGCCCCGGCTCGTCGGCCACGCCAAGGCCGTCGAGCTGCTGATGCTCGCCGAGCCGGTGCCCGCCGAGGAGGCCCACCGGCTGGGCCTGCTGACCCGGCTGGTCGACGACGACGAGCAGGTGCTGCCCACCGCGCAGGAACTGGCCGCCCGGCTCGCCGCCGGCCCGACCGTCGCGTACGGGGCGATCAAGCGCCAGCTCTCCGTCGCCGACGCCGGCACCCTCGCCGACGCCCTGGCCGCCGAGGCGCAGGCCCAGTCGATCTGCGGCGCCACCGTCGACCACCGGGCCGCCACCATGGCCTTCGTCAACAAGCAGAAACCGGTCTTCGAGGGACGCTGAACGCGATCTCGTCGCCGTGCATCGCCCCTGCTCGCGGCTGGTGGCGGTGCCGGCCCGTCCGAGGTCTCGTTATCCGCGGCGGGTCCGGGGCTAGTGCCGTGTCTTTGAACGTTGATCGGGTAATCCGTCGGTTCTGAGGCAGGGTCTTTGCGTAGTCGATTGAGGTGTGTCTGACCTGGGCGTACGCGGTGCCGTGGCCTGGTTGGAGGGTGGCGCGGGGCAGGGCCGTTGCCTGGTCGTGGGTGCGGTCCCCGGCCGGCGGGGAACGGTGGCCCGGGCGGAACCGTGGGCGGCGGCGGTCGATGACGTGGGCGGCGGTGCCTATGGAGCTGAGTCGTTCACGTCATCACCGTCGGG
>NZ_QKKX01000028.1 GCF_003434305.1 Micromonospora sp. MW-13 | reverse complement strand
TGGCTGATGTCGTATTCGACTCAGCTCCATAGGCACCCGGAAGGCACACCTGCTGTGCAGCAGCGCCCACACCAGGAACCCCAGACTCCCTGACCGAAGCGCTCCCGCCCGAATCACGCCACCGCCGTGGGTGTCGAGGACGTGTCGGGCAGGCTGTCTCTCCATGCATAAGGCTGTGGGGGTGGTGGCCGGTTGGGTAGAAGGATCCGGTAGAGCGCTGTGGCGGGCGATCGTGGCGCTGTCGAAGGTGACCGAGAACCCGGCCGGCCGTTCTCCTGCTGGTCGCCTGCCAAGCTGCGCGACCACCTCGTCGAGGTCGGCCACGTCACGGCGATCAGCATCGAGACGATCCGACGTGTCCCGCACGAACGTGGGATGTCGTGGCAGGCCACCAAGACGTGGAAGGCCAGCCGCCTAACGCACCGCCAACCAGCCTGGCGCACCGCCGACCAGGCCGAACTGACCACCGGATTCGCCACCGAATCCAAGATCCGGCACCCGGACTACCCCTTCAAGGCTGCATGACGGGGCACTAGTCGTCCTCCTCCGGGTCCTGGTTGGCCTCGGCGCCGAGCACGAACGCCTGCATGGCCAGCTCGTCCCCGGACGGCGAGACGAACGCGGGCAGTTCCTGGGGGCCCAGGTCGCGCACGTACGACCAGAACAGCCGAACCGCCTCGGCCGGGGTCGCCGCCTCGATCGGGAGGTCGAGGCTGACCAGCCACGGGCGGCGCGCCGGCGGCGGCCCGAGCCGCTCGGCCAGTTCCCGGTAGGTGCCGGCGGGCAGCGCGGTGACCGGCCCGTCGAGGGCCAGCCCCTCGGCCGGCACCGGGTCGTCGAAGGACCTTCGGGTGTACGCGACCACGAACGCGCCGGAGGCGGGGTCGGACTGGGGGTCGTCCGGGTCCTCCCGGCGCTCGACGGTGGGCCGGGCGACCCGGCCCAGTGCCACCAGCCGCAGCGGCTCCTCGGCCAGCACCGCCACCGGATCGCCGAACCGGGGCCCGACGGGCGCGGTCGGGCCGGTCGGGCCGGTCGTGGCGGTCGGGCCGGCGGGCGTGGCACCCGTCGGCCGGGCCGCACCGGCGGCGTCGAGCCCGGTCAGCTCCAGCGTGTCGTGGTGGACGAGCCGCTCGGCGTCGTACCGGCCGGGCGGGAGAAGCACGGCCCAGGCGCCGTCACCCGGCCCGCCCTCGCCCCGGACGTGGATCGTGCCGCTCACTCGGCGGTCGGTGTCGGTCATACGGGCAATCCCATCACGCCTGCCCCGACCCGCTGACATGGCAACCGGCCAGGTGGTCGTCCACCATCCCGGTGGCCTGCATCAGCGCGTAGGACGTGGTCGGGCCGACGAACCGGAACCCGCGCTTCTTGAGCGCCTTGGCCATCGCGGTGGACTCCGGGGTCAGCGCCGGCACCTGGGCGAACGCCTCCGGCCGGGCGGCCCGGGGCGGCGGCGCGAACGACCAGAGCAGGGCGGAGAGCCCGTCGGGCAGGTCCAGGGCGGCCCGGGCGTTGGCGATCGCCGCCTCGATCTTGGCCCGGTTCCGGACGATGCCGGCGTCGGCCAGCAGCCGGGTCACCTCGGCCGCACCGTAGCCCGCCACCGCCTCGATGCGGAACTCGTCGAAGGCCAGCCGGAAGGCGGGGCGCTTGCGCAGGATGGTGAGCCAGGACAGCCCCGACTGGAACGCCTCCAGGGTCATCCGCTCGTAGAGCTCGTCGTCGCCGCGCAGCGGCCGGCCCCACTCCCGGTCGTGGTACGCGGCGTAGTCCGGGGTGCTCGCCCCCCACGCGCAACGGGACAGCCCGTCCGCGCCGATCACCAGGTCAGTCACGGCGTACACGCTAGACCGGCTCGCCGACAGCCCGCCGCCGTGCCGCCGTACCGGGGGTGTCCGGGTGCCGGGAACCCGCGTTGTCACCGACCTGGCTGACACGCCGGCGGCCGGCCGTCAGGGCAGGCGGCCCTGCTCGACCAGCCGGCCGAACTTCTTCAGCGCCTGGGTGAGGCTGACCTTGGAACCGGGCCAGAGCACCGGCCAGGCCACCCGGCCGGCGGTGCCGCCGGGGAGGTGGAACCACTCGTGCCAGACCACCTGGGTCCGGCCGCCCTCGATCTGGGTGCAGCGCAGCACCCCGGGGCCGCGCAGCAGCCGGCCGCAGTGCACCACGCCGACCTCGTAGGGCGCGTCGACCCGCACCACCCGCATCTTGTCCCGCAGCACCGCCGGGCCCAGCGCGGTGACCGCCTCGACGAGGCTGCCCTCGCCGCCGTCGCCCTCGACCACCTTGACCGTGGTGAACGGGATCCAGTCGGACTGCCGCTCCCAGGCGACGAGGGCGGCGAACACCCGCTCGGCCGGGGCGTTGACGATGACCGTCGCGGTGACCTCACCCGCGCCGGGATGGGCAGCCTGGCGCAGGCCGTCGCCGTCCGTCCCGCCGGTCACGCCGGCTCCGACCGGACCGCCGGTCCCCGCCCGCCCGCCGGGTCCGCCGGCTCGCCGGTCCCGGGCGGGGCGGCCTCCGGCGCGGCGGCGGCGTCAGCGGCCCGCGCGGGCACCGTGGCCGGCTCGGCAACGTCGGTGGACACCGTAGCCGGCTCGGCAACGTCGGTGGACACCGTGGCCGGCTCGACGTCGGCGTACCCCGTGGCCGGCTCGTCGGCGGACGCGGCCTTCCCGGAGTCCGTACCCGGGTCGTCGACGGGACCGGCGTCGGCTGCCTCGGCGACGACCGCCGCCTGCTCCCGGGTGTGGCGCAGCGCGTCGGCGTCCGCGGTCCGTCCCTCGCGCAACGCGGTGACCTCCGCCTCCAGCACGCCGATCAGCTCGGACTTGTACCCGATGTCGTAGGCCGCCCGGCGCAGCGCCTGGTCGACCTGGGCCATCCGGTACCCGCGCAGCGCCGTGTCGAAACGGACGTCGCCCACGTCGGACTCGCGCAGCGGCCGGCTGGCGGGCAGCGGGACGGCCCGCCCGTCCGGCTCGACCGGTGCCAGGCCGGGATCGCGACCGGTGACCAGCACCGTCACCCCGAAGACCACCGCCGCGACCGTGAGCGCGACGACCAACAGGAGCAGTACCTGACCCATGTAGGAGATCGTGGCATGCGGACGGGCCGGGAGCGACCCCGCCGGGCGGTCCTCCCACAGATCGGTGCGGATCTGTGCGGTCTGCCGGGCGGGCCGGACGCCGGCCGACCGGCTAGCGTCGCAGGGCGGGCCGGGCCGCACGGCCGTGGCGAGATCGGGAGGCGAGCATGACCGGGGCGTTTCGGCTCGGAAGTCGCACGTTCGCGCGGGGCGAGCTGGCGGTGATGGCCATCGTCAACCGCACCCCGGACTCGTTCTTCGACCGGGGCGCCACCTTCGCCCAGGACAGCGCGCTGCGTGCCGTGGAGCGGGCGGTCACCGAGGGCGCGGAGATCATCGACATCGGCGGGGTGAAGGCCGGCCCCGGCGACGAGGTGGACGTGCCCGAGGAGATCCGCCGCACGGTGGACACCATCGCCGCGGTCCGGGCCGCCTTCCCGGACGTGGTGATCTCCATCGACACCTGGCGGGCCGAGGTGGCGGTGGAGGCGGTCGCGGCCGGCGCCGACCTGCTCAACGACACCTGGTCCGGCGCGGACCCGGCGCTCGCCCGGGTCGCCGCCGAGACCGGGGCCGGGCTGGTCTGCTCGCACGCCGGCGGGCTCGCGCCGCGCACCCGCCCGCACCGGGCCGCCTTCGACGACGTGGTGGCCGACGTGGTCGCGACGGTGACCGGCCTCGCCGAGCGCGCGGTCGCCCTGGGGGTACGCCCCGACGGCGTCCTCATCGACCCGGCGCACGACTTCGGCAAGAACACCCGGCACTCGTTGGAGATCACCCGTCGGCTCGCCGAGCTGTCCGGCACGGGCTGGCCGCTGCTGGTGGCCCTGTCCAACAAGGACTTCATCGGCGAGACGCTGGACCTGCCGGTCGCCGAGCGGCTGGAGGGCACCCTCGCGGCGACCGCGGTGTCGGCCTGGCTGGGCGCCCGGGTGTTCCGCGCCCACCAGGTGCTGCCCACCCGCCGGGTGCTGGACATGGTGGCGTCGATCCGGGGCGACCGGCCGCCGACGGCCACCCGACGCGGTCTGGCCTGAGCGCCCGCCGACGCCGGGCGGGCGGGCCGGCGCCGGGCCGGCGGATCAGGTCCAGCGCAGGATGTTCCGGCGCCAGGCGTAGAGGATGCCGAGCGCCAGCACGGCCACGAAGATGCCCATCTCGGCGACGGTGACCAGGCCGAAGCCGGGCCGGTCGAAGACCACCGCCCAGGGGAAGAGGAAGACCGCCTCGACCGCGAACAGCACGTACAGGTACGCGTAGACGTAGTACCGGATCTGCATCTGCGCCCAGTCGCCGCCCACCGGGTCGAGGCCGCACTCGTAGCTCGCCCGCTTACCGAGGGGTTCCGCCGGGCTGGCGGGACGCAACACCCGGTTGGCGGAGAACGCCGCGACGAAGAAGACGACGCTGGCGAGCAGCAACAGCCCGAGCGTCGCGTACGAGCCCAGGTAACCGGTCACGGTGGGTCAGCCTACCGGGCCCCGCCCGAACCCGTGCCGGACACGTTACGGAACTGTTTCCCAGCGGGACTGGTGTCCTGTGGCAAGTATTGCCGAATAATGAATCCGCCCTGAAGGTCACGGAAGAGAGCTGGCCCGCGTGGACGTACGCCCCGCCCGGCGGGCAGCCGATCGACGTGTCGCCGCGCTGCTCGCGGTGTCCCTCGCGTTCGGGGTCGCGACACTGCCCGGCTGGGCCGCCGCCGCCCCCACCGTGGCCCACGCGTCGGCCGCGCCGGCCGACCCGCCCGGAGACCCGGCCGGCGAGCCCGGCGACGAGACGCCTCCGGTCGAGCCCACCGCGACCGATCCGGCGCCGACCGAGGCACCGCCGACCGGGCCGCCACCGGAGACCGCCACCCCGGCGCCCACGCCCACCGGGCCGGCGGCCACCACGCCGGCCGGGCCCGTCGACCCGCCTCCGACCAGCACCGCGCCGGCCACCACCACTTTGCCGCCGGCGACCTCCGCCCCGCCGCCCCGCCCGTCGGCCCCCGGCCCGGGCGGGTCGGCACCGAGCCGGTTGGGCGTGCGGGTCAGCACGGAGGACGTCACGCTGACCGAGGCGTACTGGAACGCGGAGGACACGACGACCACCCTGCGGGTCACCGTGACCAACACCGGCGAGGTGGCCGAGCTGATCCGGCTCTCGTACACCCTCCCGGCGGGCCTGACCGACGCCGGCACCCCCGGCTGCGCCGCGGCCGGTGGCGGCGAGTACCACTGCGGCGGGTGGCCGACCGCCGCCGGCGACCGGTTCAGCACCCTGGTCAGGGTGCGGGTCGACGGCGCCGCCTGGCGGCGGATGCCGCTCAGCGGCGCGGTCCGGGTGAGCGCGAGCGCCCCCGGCGTGGCCGGTTCGGCCGACGACAACGAGGGCTTCGCGGTGCTCTTCCCGCCGGGGCCGCCGGTGCCGGGCATCTCCCTGGACGCCGGCGGGGTGGCCTTCGACATCAGCGGGGCCGCCAGCGAGTTGGGCGTCCGGCTGGGCAACACGGGCAAGGCCGACGCCGCCGGCCGGATCGAGGTGGTCCTGCCCGCCGGGGTGACCGTGCCGACCCCGCCCGCCGGCTGCGCCGCGCTGGACCAGGCCCGCACCCGCTGCGACGTCGGCACGGTGCCCGCCGGCGGCACCGTCGCCCTCCGGCTCCCGGTGAGCGCGACCGCCGAGGCCCAGCGGGACGCGCCGCTGGCCGGCGCCGTGATCGGCCGGGTCGACCCGCGCAGCGGGCAGGCCCGGCAGCTCCAGATGAGCTTCCGGATCACGGCGGCGGCAGCGATGTCCACCCCGATCGCCACCCCCGCCCCGGCCGGCTCCCAGGGCGTGCTGGCCGCGGCCGGCGCGGGCCCGGACCCGGCCGGCGGCCTCACCTCGGTGCAGCGCACCGCAGTCATCCTGATCGTGGTCTCCGTGCTGCTGGTCGTGCTGGCGCTGGCGCTGGCCACCACCGCGCTGCGCCGCCGGCTGGCCGGCCAGGCCCGCACCGCCCGCGCGCCGGCTCCCTCGGACTGAGCCGGCCGCCCGACCGCCAGGCCCGGCCGCCGCCGGTCGGGCCTGGCCCGTCCGTGGTCTCCAGCCGGACGGCGGCGGCGGAGAGGGCAGCCCGGTGATCCTGATTACGGCGGGCATGCCAAAGCAGCATCAAACGGGGCATAATTGCCCCGAATTTGGTCCCAGTCGGCGGACCACGGGGAGAGTTCGACCCCCCACTCGACGTAGGCTCTCGGGTGGGAAACTACAGCCGACCGGACCAGCCACCGGCGGTGCGGGGCAGCGGTGCGTCAAGGAGGTCACGTGGCCGGGCAAGGCGAGGTCACCATCATGTTCAGTCGCCCGCGCCACCGCGCCGAACGAAGCGAGGTGCAGGCGTGACCAAGCAGATCCGTCAACTCGACCGGGTGGTCATCCGGTTCGCCGGGGACTCCGGCGACGGCATGCAACTGACCGGCGACCGGTTCACCTCGGAGACGGCGCAGTTGGGCAACGACATCTCCACGTTGCCCAACTTCCCGGCCGAGATCCGGGCCCCCGCAGGCACCCTGCCGGGCGTGTCGAGTTTCCAGGTGCACTTCGCCGACTACGACATCCTCACCCCCGGTGACGCGCCGAACGTGCTGGTGGCGATGAACCCGGCCGCGCTCAAGGCCAACCTGGCCGACCTGCCGCGCGGCGCCGACATCATCGTCAACACCGACGAGTTCACCAAGCGCAACCTGGCCAAGGTGGGATACCAGTCCAGCCCACTGGACGACGACTCCCTCGCCGGCTACGTGGTGCACCCGGTCGCGCTCACCTCGATGACGGTCGGGGCGCTCGCCGAGCAGGCGGTGTCCAAGAAGGACGCCGAGCGGGCCAAGAACATGTTCGCCCTCGGCCTGTTGTCCTGGATGTACTCCCGGCCGTACGAGTCGACCCTGCGCTTCCTGGAGCGCAAGTTCGCCAAGCGTCCCGAGCTGGTCGCGGCGAACATCGCGGCCTTCAAGGCCGGCTGGAACTTCGGCGAGACGACCGACTCGTTCTCGGTACGGTACGAGGTGAAGCCGGCGAAGATGCTGCCGGGCACGTACCGGAACATCACCGGCAACGCCGCGCTGTCGCTGGGCCTGGTGGCCGCGGGCGTGCGCTCCGGCCTGCCGGTGTTCCTCGGGGCGTACCCGATCACCCCGGCGTCGGACATCCTGCACGAGCTGAGCAAGCACAAGCGGTTCGGCGTGGTCACCATGCAGGCCGAGGACGAGATCGCCGCGGTCGGCGCGGCGCTCGGCGCGTCGTACGGCGGGTCGCTCGGCGTGACCACCACGAGCGGCCCCGGCGTGGCGCTCAAGAGCGAGACGATCTCACTCGCGGTGGCGCTGGAGCTGCCGCTGGTCATCGTGGACGTGCAGCGGGCCGGGCCGTCGACGGGCATGCCGACCAAGACCGAGCAGGCCGACCTCAACATGGCCCTGTACGGCCGGCACGGCGAGGCCCCCGTCGCGGTGATCGCCCCGAAGTCGCCCTCGGACTGCTTCCACGCGGCCATCGAGGCGGCCCGGATCGCGCTGACCTACCGCACTCCGGTGATCCTGCTGTCCGACAACTACGTCGCCAACGGCTCCGAGCCGTGGCTGCTGCCCGACGTGGAGTCCCTGCCCGACCTGCGGGTCGAGTTCGCCACCGAGCCCAACGGCGAGGACGGCACCTTCCTGCCGTACCTGCGGGACCCGCAGACCCTGGCCCGGCCGTGGGCCATCCCCGGCACGCCGGGGCTGGAGCACCGGATCGGCGGCCTGGAGAAGGCCGACAAGACCGGCGACATCTCGTACGACCCGGCGAACCACGACTTCATGGTGCGCACCCGGGCGGCCCGGATCGAGACGATCCCGGTGCCGGACGTCGAGGTGGAGGACCCGGACGGCGACGCCCGGGTGCTGGTGCTCGGCTGGGGCTCGACGTACGGGCCGATCGGCGCCGCCTGCCGGGGGCTGCGCCAGCGCGGCCTGTCCGTCGCCCAGGCGCACCTGCGGCACCTGGCCCCGATGCCGGCGAACCTCGACGAGGTGCTGCGCTCCTACGACCGGGTGGTCATCCCCGAGATGAACCTCGGCCAGCTCGCCCACGTGATCCGGGCCAGGTACCTGGTCGACGCCATCGGCTACAACCAGGTCCGCGGCCTGCCGTTCACCGCCGCCGAGCTGGAGACGATGCTGGAAGAGGTCCTGAAGAATGTCTGAGCCCGTCGCCCTCAAGCTCACCGCGAAGGACTTCAAGTCCGACCAGGAGGTGCGCTGGTGCCCCGGCTGCGGTGACTACGCGATCCTCGCCGCCGTGCAGCAGTTCATGCCGGAGCTGAACATCCCCCGGGAGCGGACGGTCTTCGTCTCCGGCATCGGCTGCTCCTCGCGCTTCCCGTACTACATGAACACCTACGGGATGCACTCGATCCACGGCCGCGCCCCGGCGATCGCCACCGGCCTGTCGGTGTCCCGCCCGGACCTGTCCGTCTGGGTGGTCACCGGCGACGGCGACGCGCTGTCGATCGGCGGCAACCACCTGATCCACGCGCTGCGCCGCAACGTCAACCTGAAGATCCTGCTGTTCAACAACCGGATCTACGGCCTGACGAAGGGGCAGTACTCGCCCACCTCCGAGGTCGGCAAGATCACCAAGTCGACCCCGGCCGGCTCGGCGGACGCGCCGTTCAACCCGCTCTCGCTCGCCCTGGGCGCGGAGGCCAGCTTCGTCGGCCGCACCATCGACTCGGACCGCAAGCACCTCCAGTCGGTGCTGCGGGCCGCGGCGGAGCACCAGGGCTCGGCGTTCGTGGAGATCTACCAGAACTGCAACATCTTCAACGACGGCGCGTTCGACCAGCTCAAGGAGCCGGCCACCCGGGACGACTTCCTGATCCGGCTGGAGCACGGGCAGCCGATCACCTTCGGCAAGGACGGGCAGTTCTGCGTGGTGCACCCGCCGGGCGGCTTCGGCCTGGAGGTGCGGGAGACCGCCTCGGTACGCCCGGAGGAGATCGTCGTGCACAACGCGACGGTCACCGACCCGGCGTACGCGTTCGCGCTGTCCCGGCTGCCCGGGCTCGACCTGCGCAACACCCCCATCGGCGTGTTCCGCTCGGTCGACCGCCCGTCCTACGACAGCGTGGTGCAGGATCAGGTCGCGGCGGCGAAGGCCGCGGTGACCGAGACCCCCGAGCAGCAGCTTGCCGGCCTGCTCGCCAGCGGCGACACCTGGACGATCCGCTGATCCGTCGCCGACGGCGGCCCGGCGACGCGCCGCCACCGTGACACGGAAAGGGCCCGCAACCTTCACAGGTTGCGGGCCCTTTCGTCGGTGCGGGGGAACTCCGGTCGGTCAGAAGACCAGGTTCAAGCTGCCCCAGCCGGTGGAGATGACCTTGCCGCTGGCGTCGATCCAGTTGCCGCGGCCGTCGGTGGTGTAGAGGCGCATCTGGTTGCTGCTGTTGACGCCCATCATGTCCATCATGTTGTCGCCGTTCCAGTCGCCCGGCGTGATGATGTTCTTGAAGTTGCCCCAGCCGCTGCCGATCTGCGTGCCGGCCGGGTTGGTCCAGCCGCCCGCCTGGTCGGTCTGGTACATCTTCAGGATGCCGGTCGAGGTGCGGCCGATCAGGACCTCCTTGCCGTCACCCTTCCAGGCGCCCGGGGTGAGGAACAGGTTGAACCCGTTCCAGCCGGTGCCGATCCGGGTGCCCGCCGGGTTGGTCCAGCCGCCCGCGCCGTTGCTGGTGTAGCGCCACAGCTCGCCGTTGGACTTGCGCACCATGAGGCTCGGGAGGTTGTTGCCCAGCCAGTTGTTCGTCACCATGAGGGCGGTGAAGTTGCCCCAGCCGGTGCCGATCCGCTTGGCCGCGCCGGCGGCGTTGCCCTTCCCGTCGGTGTTGTAGATCCACAGCTCGCCGGTCGGGGTCACCTCCATGAGGGACGGGGTCCGGTCGCCGTTCCAGTTGTAGACCCGGAAGACCCGCTTGGCGCTGCCCCAGCCCGAGCTGATGTTGCCCTGGGCGTAGAAGCCGCCATTGCCGTCGTTGGAGAACCCACGCCCCACGTACAGCCGCAGGTTGCCGGCGGTGTCCCGCGCCATCAGGTCGGTGTGGCCGTCGCCGGTCCAGTCGCCGTTCACCAGCGACGGGCGGGTCCGGTCCGCGTTGATCGAGTTGGCGTAGTAGCTGATCCGCTCGTAGTAGCCGGGGTAGCTTCCACAGGGGTTGTAGCCCCAGTCGGTGATGCCGACCTGCTTCCCGGCGACCAGCAGCGGGCCGCCCGAGTCGCCACCGCACGTGTCGACGGTGACGGATTCGTCCGGCCGCATGTCGCCACCGGCGCAGATCATCCGGTTGGCGTCATAGTGCCCGTACGCCCCGCAGATCTGGTCGGTCTTCATCGTGACGGTGCCCCGGCGAAGCACGGTGTCGTCGGCCGGGGTGGGTTCCGTCGTCTCGTCGTTGTTGCCGTAGCCGACGATCTCGGCGACGGTCCCCGCCGCGTACGGCGTCTCGTCGCCCTGGGCGCTCAGGGCGACCGGGGTGTACTCGGCCGGCAGGTTCTGCTTGAGCGTGAGCACCGCGACGTCGTCGAGGATCTTGTCGGCGGTGCCGGCGATCTGGTCGGCCAGGTTGTAGCCCTGGTGGGTCCAGGTCGAGGCGATCTCCGCCACGTATCCGCCGCCGGTGGCGGGGATGCTCCAGGTCGAGTCGAGGAGCTGGTTGCGCCCCGCGACCACCCGGGCGGTGCCGACGAAGTCGACCGTGCAGTGCGCTGCGGTCAGCACCTTGTTGGGTGCGATGACCGTGCCGGTGCACCAGCTGATCCCCGAGTTGTCGTAGGTCAGGACACCGACGACGTACTTGTAGTTCGACACGTTGGCCAGGTCCCCGCCGATGATCCGGGGCGAGGCGAGTGGTGCCTGGAACCGAGGGCCCTTGGCACCCGGCGCGGGCGGGGTGAACTTGCCCGCCTTGAAGTTCTTCGACGAGGTCGTCCGGCTCTCACCCTGGATGTCGCTCGCCGGCTTGAGCACGTGGTCATTCGAGGGGGCCGCCTGGACGACCGTTCCCGGCGCGACGACCGCCGCGCTGCCGAGGGCGAGGCCGGCGATGATGCCCGCCGCCCGCCGCCGGACCCCTGCGGTGTTTGCCACTTCAGCCACTAATTTCTTCCCGTCGTTCGATTAACGAGGCACTCGAAACTGCCGACGTGCGGTGCGTCGACCGGACGGAGAGACGACGAGGCCGGGGCATGATGTGTGCACCCCGCGCGCTCTGTTGGATCCCCCGTGCCTGAGCCAATCGAGGGGCGCCGGCGACAATCGGATGCCACGCCCATTGGCAATTCCAAGCGGCCAAACGGTAGCAAGCATCGCGCCGTCACAAAAGATCCGACAGGATGAATCTTCGCCAACCGAAACCGCAGTAGCCGCAGGTCGATCGGCTGGCGGACGTGGGCCGGGGGCACAGACCCGGCCCGCACGCCGGCCCTCCGGCGCCGGCGGCAGTCCTCGGCTCAAGCCCCGGCGTCAGCCCGGCGTGCTCGCCGGCTGGGGGCGGTCGTCGCGGACGTGCACGAGCATGTCACCGGTCTCGATCACCGCGCCGGCCCGGTCGCTGAGCGTGACCACCTTGCCCCGGCGGACCAGCGCGATGACCAGGGAGTCCAACTCGCGCGGCGAGCGTCCCACCTCGCTGCGCTCGGCCGAGCGCATGGCCAGCGCCATGCCCTGGCCCGGGGTGAGCAGATCCTCCACCACGTCGATCAGCGGCGGCGCGGAGGTGGACAGTCCGAGCAGCCGGCCCGCCGTGGCCGACGAGACGATCACGTGGTGGGCGCCGCTCTGCTTGAGCAACGGCGCGTTCTCGGCCTCCCGGGCCGCGGCGATGATCCGCACCTGGCCGGCGGTGAGCTGCCGGACGGTGAGCGCCACCAGGACCGACGCGTCGTCGCTGTCGGTCGCGATGATCACCGCCTTGGCGTTTTTCACGTGCGCCTCGTTCAGCACCGACGAACGCGTCGCCGAACCCTCGATCGCGACGAGTCCGGCCGAGGTGGCCTGCCGCAGCGCGGCCGGGCTGCGCTCGACCACCACGATCCGGGACCGGTCCAGGCCGTTCTCCAGCAGGGCCGAGACGGCGCTGCGGCCCTTGGTGCCGTAGCCGCAGATGATGACGTGGTCCTTCACGCTTCTCCTCCACCGCGACAGGCGCCGGCCGGTCCGGTACTGCTCGGTCAGGACTTCCAGGGTGGTACCGACCAGGATGATCAGGAACAGCACCCGGGCCGGGGTGACGAACAGGACGTTGACCAGCCGCGCGGACGGAGCGGCCGGGGTGATGTCGCCGTAGCCGGTGGTGGAGAGGGAGACCACCGCGTAGTAGAAGCAGTCGAGAAGGGTGAGGCCGTCCTCGTTGACGTCGCGGTAGCCGTCCCGGTCGAGGTAGACCGCGGCGACCACGGCGAGGACCAGGCCCAGGGCGGCGGCCAGGCGCAGGCTCAGCGCGCTCAGCGGGCCCCGCCGCTGCGCGGGAAAATGGATCACCGTCGGACCTGCTCCGCCGCCGTCACCTGCACGTGCACAACATAGCCGGTACGCGGGCATCCGCACCCCGGGGTGCCACCGGGACGAGGCCGCCCACGCCCCGGGACGGGTCCGGCCACGCCGGCTCGCCGGACCGGGACTGCCCGGATGCCCCACACCGGGCATGATGGGACTGTCGGCGGAGAGACGACCGGGAGTGAGGCCGCATGTCGTTGCTGCGACGGGTCATCGGCGGGGTGCTCCGCCGGATCAGAACGCGACAGGGCCGCACCCTGCGTGAGGTCGCCGAGGCGGCCGGCGTGTCGCTGCCCTATCTGTCCGAGGTCGAGCGGGGCCGCAAGGAGGCGTCGTCGGAGGTGCTCGCGGCGATCTGCCGGGCCCTCGGCATCCGCCTGTCCGACCTGTTGGAGGAGGCCCGGGACGACCTGCGCCAGGTCGAGCCGCGCACCCCGGTGGGTCCCCGGGCGGCCGTCGCCGCGCTGCCACTGCCGCGGTACGGCGACCGGCTGTCCCGGCTGGAGCGGCCCGGCGACCGGCGGGGGGTCGACACGCACCTGGCGCTTCCCGGGGCGCCGCTCGCCGTGGGACCGCGTACCCCCGGACTGGCGCACTGCGGGCGGGCCGCGACGGGCGCGCGGCGGCCGGTCGCCGTCTAGCCTCACCGCCCGGCTGCGACGCCCCGGCCCGGTTCTGCCGTCGGCGGATCTGCCGGCGGCAGAAGCGCTGGGATCGCCGCCGCCGGCGGGCGCACGCTGGACGGGCTGGTCCCCGGGGCGGTCGAAGTCGCCCACCGGCGCGGTGGAGGTCGACATGATCAGGTACGACGTGCGGATGCTGGACGGCGGGCTGCCGACCTTCGGCGATCAGGTCTTCCAACGGTTGCTGCGCGAGCGGATCGTCTACGTCGGCACCGAGGTCACGGACGAGTCGGCCAACCAGATCTGCGCGCAGCTCCTGCTGTTGGCCGCCGAGGACAGCGAGCGGGACATCCACCTCTACATCAACTCGCCGGGTGGCTCGGTCAGCGCCGGGATGGCCGTGTACGACACCATGCGATACATCCGCAACGACGTGGCCACCCTGGCGCTCGGCTTCGCCGGCTCGATGGGGCAGTTCCTGCTCTGCGCGGGCACGGCCGGGAAGCGGTATGCGCTGCCGCACTCGCGGATCATGATGCACCAGCCCTCGGGCGGGTTCGGCGGCACCGTCGCCGACATCACCATCCAGGCGGAGAACATGCTGCACGTCAAGCGCACCATGCAGAAGCTGATCGCCCAGCACAGCGGGCGGGAGCTGGACGAGATCCAGCGGGACTGGGACCGGGACCGGTGGTTCACCGCGGAGCAGGCCCGCGAGTACGGACTGATCGACCGGGTGCTCACCCGGGTCGACCAGTTGTCGGCGTGACGGGCCGGCGGCGGGCCGGTACGGGGGCGGCCCGCCGCCGGGCGGTCGGCGTCGGTGGGTCCGGCCCGGGCGGACCGGGTCACCCGGTCCGCCCGTCCGGTTGTGCTGTCCGGGTCAGGGGTAGCTGATCACCGGGCTGGTGCCGAACGAGCCGACGACCGGGGCGCCGACGTCGTTGACCGTGCGCTCGATGCCGCCGCTGCCGTCGAGGAAGACGGTGATCATGTCGTGGAACCGCACGCCCGGCCGGCGGGGCGCCTCGATCGCCCGGTCCGCCCGGATGTCGACCCCCTGGTTGAAGTACGAGTACACGCCGAGCCCCCACGCCTCGTGCCGGCGTACGGAGTCGGCGATCTTGTACGACGCCCAGCCGCGACCGGTCGGGCTGGTCCAGGCGGCCTGGCTCGGCGGGTCGTAGGGCAGCTCGCTCTGGTAGAAGACGGTCCGGCCGCGCTCGCCGCTCCACACCGTCTGGTATCGCTGGTAGTGCTCGACGAACAGGCCGTACGCGGTCACGTCGTCGCCGGTGACCAGCACGCCGGTGTCGGCGGTGTTCGCCGTCCAGCCGATGCCGTTGCCGTGGTCGCCGCGCCAGGCCCAGATGTTGTCGAGCAGGGTGTCGTCGCTGTGCACGGCGAGGCTGGTCCGGGCCCGGCCGACCCAGGGGCCGCCGATGCGGAAGAAGACGTCCTGCACCGAGGTCGGGTTTGCGGCGTGGTCCCGGTGGCCGTTGCGCCGGCCGATCTCGACGAGCACGTCGGACTCGCGCTGGCCGGCGTCGACCAGCAGCCCGGCGACGCGCACCCCGTCGACGTCGGCGACGCGCAGCGCGGCGTCGCCGGTGGTCGGGGCGAGGCTGGGCATGCCGAGCCCGAGCACGACGGTGCCCGGGCGGGTGACCCGCAGCGCCCGGTCCAGCCGGTAGACGCCCGGGGTGAGCAGCAGGTGCCGCCCCCGCGCCAACTCCCGGTTGATCCGCTGGGCGCTGTCGGTGGGCCGGGCGACGAAGAAGTCGCGCAGTGACAGCGAGGGGGTCGGTTGACCGCCGGCCGCCCAGGTGGTGCCGGCGGTGTCCTGCCGCAGGCCCGGCACGGCCACCCGCCACCGGTCGTCGCCGTCGACGAACAGGTACGGCTTCTCCCGGGTGACCGGGCTGGTCGGCAGGGTGGTGTACGGCGGGTCGGGGAAGCCCTGGGCGGGCGCCCCGGTCACGCCGGAGAAGACCTGGTTCCAGACCCCGTTGGTCCAGTCGCCGCCGAGCTCGCTGTCCCGGGTCAGCCACTGCTGCTGGGAGCCGTTGATGGTGGTGCCGTCGACCTTCGAGTCGGCGATGTAGCCGCCGCTGGAGTAGCCGCCGTTGCCCGGTTCGAGCCAGAGGGTGCCGCGGACGTGCACGCGGCGCATCGGGGATGCCTGGGAGACGGCCCACTGGTTCGACCAGTCGGTGGGGGTGACCGACAGGTTCTCCGCCGAGCGCCAGAAGTTGGTCAGCGCGGAGATCCCGGCCGGGGAGTTCGGGTCGGGCTGGCCGACGACCCGGACCGCGCCGTGGATGTCAACGTCGTCCGGGGAGCGGCCGAGGCCGGCGACGGTGGTGTAGTAGCCGAGCTTCGCGTCGACGTCGTACCGGCCGGGCTTGAACAGCACCGCGTGCCGGTCGGCGCCCATCTCGTTGCGTTCCTGCCTGGCGAAGATCGCATCGAGGGTGGCCTGGATCTCGGCTGTCGGGGAGGACGGGTCGTAGACGTGCACGTACGGGCCGAGGTCCGGGTCCCGGTCGTCGGGGTGGCCGGGGTGGGCCAGGGCAGGCGCCGGGACGAGGCCGGCGGCGAGGGAGACGGCGGTGGTGGCGAGGGCCAGGAGGTGGCGGCGGGTGCGAGTTGTCATCGGCCTGCCTGTCGGTGGTGGCCGGCGAGCCGCCCGACGGCGACGTGAGAGCGCTCTCTGACACCGCCGCCCGACGTCCCGCCGGGGAACGGGGGATGCCATGTTTCTACCCGCTCGCGGCGGGCCGCGCCAGAGTTCCGGTCGCCGCCGAGGCCCGCCGCTCCGGCTCGCCGGCCGCCCGACCACCGGGACGGCGCCGGTCAGCGGGCGTCGTAGCGGGCGCGGGCGGCCTCGACCTCACCGAGGTGGGTCGTCGCCCACGCCTCCAGCCCGGAGACCAGGTCGAGCAGGCTGCGCCCCAGTTCGGTGAGCGCGTAGTCGACCCGGGGCGGGACGGTGGCGTGCGCGGTGCGGGTGACCAGGCCGTCCCGCTCCAGCCCGCGCAGGGTCTGGGTGAGCATCTTCTGGCTCACCCCCTCGATGCGCCGGGCCAGCTCGGTGAAGCGCTTCCCGCCGTCGGCGAGGGTGAGGACGACGAGCACGCTCCACCGGTCACCGATCCGGTCGATGACCTGCCGGCTGCCGCAGTTACGGGCGAAGAGGTCCGATTCCACCTCTACACTCTCCATCAGATAGTGGCTTACTCCAAGGTGCCTACTCTCCAACGGGAAGTGATGGCAAAAGCTTCCCGTTGGTACCGGACGACGGATCGTCCGACACCTGCGAGGAGTTCACCATGTCCATCGTCGTCACCGGGGCCACCGGCCACCTCGGCCGCCTGATCGTCGAGTCGCTGCTGCGTCGGGGCGTACCGGCCGGGGAGATCGTGGCGCTCGGCCGGGACACCGGCCGGCTTGCCGCTCTTGCCGCACGCGGGGTGGCCACCCGGCGGGCGGACTACGCCGACCCCGAGTCGCTGCGCGCCGCGTTCGCCGGGGCCGAGAAGCTGATGTTCGTCTCCGGCAGCGAGGTCGGGCGGCGGGAGGCCCAGCACCGCAACGTCGTCGCCGCCGCCCGCGAGGCCGGCGTCGGGCTGGTCGTGTACACCAGCATCGCCAACGCCGACCGGTCCGGCATGATCCTCGCCGGCGAGCACCTGACGACCGAACGGGAGATCACCGCCGCCGGCCTGCCGTACGTGATCCTGCGCAACGGCTGGTACCTGGAGAACTACACCGGCCAGCTCCCGACGTACCTCGAACACGGGGTGACCGGCGCGGCCGGTGACGGGCGGGTCAGCGCCGCCACCCGCGCGGACCTCGCCGAGGCCGCCGCCGCGGTGCTCACCGGCGGCGGAGAGACCAACCGGGTGTACGAGCTGGGCGGGGAGGCGTTCACCCTCACCGAGCTGGCCGAGGAGCTGTCCCGACAGACCGGCCGCGCCGTCGGTTACACCGACCTGCCCCAGGAGAAGTTCGCCGAGGTGCTGGCCGGGGCGGGCGTGCCCGAGGGGTTCGCCGCCGTCCTCGCCGACAGCGACCGGGGCCTGTCCCGGGGCGAGCTGCACGTCGGGGGCGACGACCTGGCCAAGCTGATCGGCCGGCGGCCGACCAGCCTCGAAGAGGCGCTGCGCGCCGCGCTCTGAGCCCGCGTCGTCGCCCCGCCCGCGCCCTGTTGGCCCGCGCGGGGCGACGACGGCTCAGGCCGGAACCCGCTCGACCGGGATCCACAGCTCGGCGTCGGCCCGGCTGCCGTCCGCCGACACCCGGGCCCGGAGCAGCTCCGGCCCGGGCCGGCTGCGGTACGGGTTGGCCGGGAACCACTCGGTGAAGACGTCCCGCCACAGGTACTGGATCGCCTGCGGGAACCCGCCCGAGCTCTCGAAGACCGCCCAGGTGCCGGCCGCCACCGGCATGGCGTCCAGGCCCTCTGGCGGGGCGGCGGCGGTGACCACGCCGTGCCAGTAGTCCAGCTCGACGCCCTCCTCCCGACCGCTCGGAATGTTGTCGCTGACGTTGACGATCCCCTTTGGCTCCTGGTCGGACAGGGCCTCGATCCGGGCGATCGTCTCCTTGTCGATGCTCCTGACGAACGCCACGATGGCCGGATTCATCCCCTCGTGCACGAGCGGGACCCGGGCCTTACGCCCGACCAGGTGGAACGCTTCCTTCTCGGTGACGCGGTAACGCATGCTGCTGCTCCCCTCGACGATGAGGCGGAAGGACATCCGGGGCTGTGACCGCAACGCCGCGCCGGTACGCCGGGCCGCGCCGGGACTCACCCCGTGCACCGCCTGGAACGCCCGGGCGAACGCCTCCGCGGAGCCGTACCCGTACCGGACGGCGATGTCCAGCAGCGTCCGCTCCCCGGCGAGCACCTCGGCGGCGGCGACGGTGAGCCGCCGGCGCCGGACGTACTCGGACAGCGGGATGCCGGCCAGCGCGGAGAACATCCGCCGGAAGTGGTACTCCGACGTGACCGCGATCCGCGCCAGCTCGCCCACCTCGATCCGTTGGTCGAGATGCCGCTCGACGTACGCCAACGCCTCGTTCAGCCGGTCCAGCACCCGGACCTCCCTTCCCTGCCGCTCATCACGGTAGGAACGACGGCCCCCGCGGGACCCGACATCCTGTGCCCGAACCGGTCGGGGTGCCACCGGGGTCGTCCCGACCCGGGCCGGGTCCGGGCGGAGGGTCCAGCTCGCACCGGAGGCACGCCGGCCGCGTGGCGCTGGCCGGTGGCGCCGGCCGGTCGGCCGACCCGACGCCCGCCGGGTCAGCGCTGCCAGCGCACGACCCCGCCGACCACGGTGAGCGCCACCGCGAGGTCGCGCAGTTCCGCCGGCTCGACCTGGTACGGGTCGGCGGGCAACGCGATGAAGTCGGCGAGCATTCCGGGCCGCAGCCGCCCCTTCAGGTGCTCCTCGTAGGAGGCGTACGCACCGGCGACGGTGAAACCGCGCAGCGCCGCGTCGAGGCTGAGCCGCTCGTGCGGGTCCACTCCCCCGGGCGGAGTCCCGTCGGGCTGCTGCCGGGTCACCGCGGCATGGATGCCGTAGAACGGGTCCGGGTCCTCGACCGGGGCGTCCGAGCCGAACGCCACCGTCGCGCCGGCGTCCAGCAGGCTGCGCCAGGCGTACGAGGCGAGGTCCCGGCCGGCGAGCATCCTGCTGGTCAGGGGGATGTCGCTGGTGCAGTGGGTCGGCTGCATCGAGGCGGTCACGCCCAGCCGGGCGAGCAGCGGCACGTCCTCCGGCCGCAGGTGCTGGGTGTGTTCGATCCGGTGCCGCAGCCGCCGTACCGCCCCGGTGAGGGTCGGGTCGGTACGCGCCGACTCCTGCCAGCGGGCGTACGCCCGCAGCACCATCCGGTTCGCCGCGTCGCCGATGGCGTGCGCGGCGACGGCGATGCCGGCCCCGGCCGCCTTCGCCACCAGTCGTTCGAACTCCTCCGCCGGGGTGACCGCGATACCGTGGTTGTCCGGCTCGCCGTCGTACGGTTCGCTCATCAGGCAGGTGTGCGAGCCGAGCGCCCCGTCGGTGAAGATCTTCACCGGCCCGGTACGCAGCCAACGGTCCCCGTCGCCGGTCGCCCAGCCCAGGTCGATCGCCTCGTCCAACGCCGTCGACGGGATCGACTTGTGCACCCGCAGCGGCAGCTCGCCCCGGGCGTACAGGGTCTCGTAGGCGGCCCGGCAGTCCTGCCCGTCGAGATCGTGGACGCTGGTGAGGCCGGCGGCGAGCAGCCGGGGCAGGTGGGTACGCAACTGCTCGACCATGTCCCCGGCGACGGAGGAGCGCAGAATGTCGTAGGCCGCGTCCCCGGCCGCCTCCCGCAGGATGCCGGTCGGCTCGCCGCTCTCGTCGCGGACGATCTGCCCACCGGTTGGGTCGGGGGTGCGGGCGTCGATGCCGAGCCGCCGCAGGGCCGCGGTGTTGACCCAGGTGGTGTGCCCGTCGATGCTGGGCAGCACGGCGGGACGATCCGGGCAGACCCGGTCGAGGTCGGCCCGCGTCGGCTGCACCGGCCGGGCCCACTTGTTGCTGTCCCAACGGCCACCGAAGAGCCAGGCGTCGGCCGACAGCGTGGCGGCGTGCCGCCCGATCCGGCTCAACGCCTCGTCGAGGCTGGCCGTACCGCGCAGGTCCACCTGCTCCAGGCTGCGCACGTACAGCGCCGAGTGGATGTGGCTGTCGATCAGCCCGGGCAGCACGGTCATCCCGCCGAGGTCGACCCGGCGCGCCCCGCCGCCAGCGCGGTCCCGGCACTCGTCGAGGGTCCCGACAGCGACGATCCGCTCGCCGCGCACGAGCATCGCCTCCGCGCGCGGACGGGCGGGGTCGAGCGTGTGGATCTGGGCGTTCTCGAAAACCGTACCGGTCATTGGGCTGCCTGATTCGACGGTTGGGCAGGGGCCAAGTCATGCTAGTACCGGCATCGGACGAGGCTCGATGGACTGGGACCTCGGGTGGCGACACATCCCTACAGATGGCCATCCACCGACGTGAAGGTGTATCCGCTGCCCACTGGCCGCTTCTGCTGAGTTGCGAGGTGCCCCGGCCGACGAATGACTCCTGGATCGCGGCGTGCTGCCTGGTCGACCGGCTGCCGCTGGCGACGTTCAACGGCAGGGAGTACGCCGAGTACGACGGCCTCCGCCTGCCGCCGTGGAGGAGGCCCGGGCCAACCGGCTCGCCGTCGAACGGGCCGCCCTTCGACGTCCCCTAGCTTTCGGCACCGCTCTCGGCGCGACTGTCCGGCGTCGTACGGCTTTCCGCCCCCGGCCCCTCCGGCCGGGGCGGCTTTGCGCGGCGCCGGCATTCCGCGGCCTGGTCCTCGTACCCGCTGGCAAGCCGCGAAGCGGCGCGGCAGCCGATCCCCCCAGCCTCCATGTGCCGACCACCCTCGCGGTCGTCCCACCCCGCTGATCAGGTACAAGTCCCGACAGCGCCGACAGCGCATCTTCGGTACCGTCCGCCAGGTGAACCCTGCTTCGAGGCGCGCATCCAAGAATCGCATGCTCGGAAACGTGGTCCTTGTCGCCGGCCCCCTGGTCTCGGCCATCACCCTGTCGACCGACACAGGGGCCACAGAGCCGCACATCCTCGCGGGCTTCCTCGTCGCCACAGGGATCGGGCTACGCATCGAAGCAGCGATCACCGAATCTCGGACGTGACGATCCGAGCCGCAAGTTGCCCGCCGTTCCGGGCTGATGCCGGCCGGAGGCCGACATGAACAGCCCGTGGACAGCGACAGGCGGCGGCTCCGGGCGGCATACCACTGCACAGGGCAATACATCGATGCAAGTGAGTACACGCAGTTCAGGAGGCGTTCTGGTTGATCTTCGAGGTGCCCCCGGCAGGATTCGAACCTGCGACACACGGTTTAGGAAGGCGACTGAGGTGGGACGGCTCCTACGGCCTTGACCTGGTCCGTCGGGTCGATCACCTGCCCGACGCATCAAGATCATTGCACGTACTCTGCACGTAGCAAGACGGGCATGATGGCGCTGTGCCCCTTCCTCCCGGCCTCAAAGACGCGTTGCGGCGCCTTCGTGCTACTCGGGCTGAACAACCCGCCAGCGACGAGCCATCCGAAGAGCTTGCGCTCTGGCGGGAGCGGATGTCGGAGTGCCTCAGCCTCCTGTCTCGGCAACTCCTCTTCGAGTCGGACCGCAACCAGGCCGCCAGGGAGGCGGAAGCCGCGCGAGCAGAGGCCGAGAATATCCGCCGCTTGCTGAGGTCGTGACTTCGTGGAGAACCACCCGGCCACGCCGTCAGGGAGGAGCATCGTTTCCGGCTGATCCAATCTGTCCGAAATAACTGGTCAGCGGCAGTGCCGTGGTGCCCGATCATGACCACTGCTGACCGTCTGGAACACCGCTACTGGCACGTTGCTGGCACGGCTGTGCTGGTGGGCGCGCGGCTGTCCGGCGTGCGTACGGGTTACCGCCTCGGCGGTTCGGGCCGGGGGCGGCTTGCCGTGTCGCTGGCTCTCCGTGCACCTGGACCCCGGTGCCCGGTGGCAAGCCGCGGAGCGGCGCGGCAGTCGATCGCCCCGACCTCGGTGCCAGCCGGCCACCCACGCGATCGGTACGGCGTCGCGGCGTCCGGCGGGTGACGCTTCACGCCAATAGCTCGGCACGTACCGTGCACTCCGTGGTCAGTCGGGTGTTCGTCGATGACATCGGCATCAACCTGGTGTACGTCGCCGGCACGGCGCTATACCGATGGCCGGAGATAGCCAACGTCTCCGTCCAAGCCTGGCTGCTGCCACCAGAGAATCAGCGGTTCGTGGAACTGGACATCAGCCACGTCTCCGGAGAGTTCGTCACGGCCAGCGAACTGTTTGAGGGCTTCTTCGAGACTGTGGCCGCTGTCGCGGCACAAGCTGGTGCCCGACTCCCTGACCTGTCGACCCTGGATCCCTCGGACGGCGCCGTTCAGATCTATCCCTGAGGTAGGGCATGGGCCCACCGCGTCGGCCGATGCCGGCCGGAGGCCGCCAGCAGGCCGAGCGCGGTGGCCCGCGCCGCGCTCGCGCGGCGCCTTGATCCAATACAGAGCAATTCGGCAGGCCCCGGCGGATCAAGCCAGCGGATCACACGAGCGGAGGCACAGCATGTCAGTCCCGATGGTCGAACTGTCCACTGTGGCGCACGAGCCGACATTACCGCTAGATTATTCAGGTCTTACTGGCAGCTACGAAAGAGACCTGTGGACTATGCCCTTCCGGTACGCCGAGTTGCCGCTCTCCAAGCTCCTGCTTGACCAGTCCAACGCGCGACTTGGAGAGGAGCAGCCCAGTCAAGAAGCTGCCCAGCTAGCCCTTGCCGCCCTCCTCGACGATGAACTCTTGGCGATCGCGGGCGACATCCTCGACAAGGGCACGGACCCAACCTCCTTGACGGCGGTTACCCGAGAAAAGGCCCCGAAAGGTACATACCGGGTAATAGAGGGGAATAGGCGTCTTCTAGCCTTGCGCGTACTGACCACGCCTGGGATCGTGGATGCGGCCCTCACTTCTGGGAAGCGTAAGCGGCTCCTAAAGTACGCTGAATCCTTCAGCGTGGCTCCTATAACGAAGATCATGTGCGTAGTTTTCGACGAGGAGAGGGAGGCTCGCCACTGGATTGAACTCCGCCATACGGGCGCGAACGGCGGTGTCGGACTTGTTGAGTGGGATGCCAACGAAAAGGATAGATATAGGGCTCGGCAAGGCGGGCTAAAAGCGCGAAGTGCCGCCGGCCAGATTCTAGATTTCGTAGATCAGGTGGACACCAGTGACGGGGCCGGGAACAAGCGGAGTTACAGTACCTTGCAGCGTTTGATCAAAACGCCGAAAGTTAGGGAGACCCTCGGCATAGATGTCGAGAGGGATGTCGTGTATTCATATTACCCTCTCGACGAAGTTGCGAAAGGTCTCACGGCTATCGTTAATGACCTCAGGAGTGGAAGAACCAAGGTCACGCACGTCTATTATGAGAACGAGCGGATTGACTACATCAGAAAGCTCCCGCTCGAAAGTCGTCCTGATCCGGCCACGCGTCTGGCGGCGAGAGTCGAACTAATAGCCTTACTTGATCCCTCATTTAGCCCAGTGCTGCCTGCGCCTTACAGCCAAGATAGTTTGCCGCTTGACGAGACCACTGGCGGGCAAAACGAGGCCGGAGATGCCAGCGTCGGAGCTGCTCGGAACTCCACGGGCGCGGCTCCGGCTCAAGCCCAAGTCCAAGGCGCGGCTCCGGCTCAAGCCCAGGCCCAAGGCGCGGCTCCGGCTCAAGCCCAGGCCCAAGGCGCGGCTCCGGCTCAAGCCCAGGCCCAAGGCGCGGCTCCGGCTCAAGCCCAGGCCCAAGGCGCGGCTCCGGCTTTACCTACTAATCCTGGGGTAACTGGCGCTCCTGAGCAGGGAACCGAGCGGACGCTCCGAAAGAGTCGTGCGAAGGAGCCGAAGCCAAGGCCTACAACGATTCCGAGAAGTTGCATTCTTTGGATACCTCGTCCTGCCAGAATTAATGAGATCTACTACGAGCTTGCTAAGCTCAATGTTGATGAGTATCCCAATGCCTGTTCCGTCCTGCTCCGCGTCTTCGTGGAGCTGAGCGTTGATCATCACATTGCGCGCTTGAGCGTTCTCTCGGCCGAGGAGCGTAAATCGGCCAAGTTATCCAAGAAGCTAAAGGACTTGGCATCTAGATTGAAGAGTGATGGCAGTATTGATCCCCAGTTGGAGAAGGCTGTCATTAAAATCGCTGATGGCGGAGGTTTGTTTAGCGCCTCGACCGTCACTTTCAATCAATACGTCCACAACCAATTTGCCTACCCGCTGCCAAGTGAGCTGCGAATTGCGTGGGATGAGTTGCAGCCGTTCATGCAAGCTCTGTGGGGAAGGTAGGAGTAGCGTGGGTAAGGCCCAAGAGACCCGCTATTCGTCACCGTTGCGGTACCCTGGCGGCAAAGGCAAGGTGGCTAATTTTGTTAAGCTTCTGGTGCTCGAAAATTCATTGATCGGAAGTGACTATATCGAGCCGTATGCAGGTGGGGCAAGCGTGGCGCTGTCACTGCTATTCGAGGACTATATCAACCACGCGTATATCAATGACATCAACGACGGCGTTTACTGCTTTTGGCGGTTTGCTCTTGAGGACCCCGATAGCCTATGTCGACGCATCATGACTGTTCCGCTCACCATTGATGAGTGGAGGCGGCAGAAATTGATTCACTCCTCGATGGATTCGTCGCCTGAAGATATTGGTTTCTCGACCTTCTATCTGAATAGAACCAACAGGTCGGGTATTGTGTCCGGCGGCGTGATTGGCGGGACTGGGCAAGCGGGCATATGGAAAATCGACGCAAGATTCAATCGCGAGGCTCTTTGTTCCCGCGTGAGGAAGATTGCTGGCTACTCCTCCCGTATAACCGTAAGCAAGGTAGATGCCGCGGAGATGATTGAAAGCGAATTGGTTCGAGGCCGCTCGCATCGGCTGCTTTACCTAGATCCCCCTTACTTTGTGAAGGGGGAAGGACTTTACGATAATTTCTATGGGTTTGAGGATCATCGGAAAGTCCGGGACGCTGTAAGTGCGACGCCCGGCCCTTGGGTTGTTTCCTATGATGCAGCTCCCGAGATCCTTCAGCTATATTCGCAACACGAGCCTTTGCGTTACACTTTAAGCTACAGTGCGTCGAGAGCGTCGAAAGGCACTGAGGTGATGTACTTTTCCCCAAATTTACTGATCCCGAAAGTTGCATCCCCCGCAGGAATTTCTGTGGCAGAGGTGACAAAGGCGATGTCGGCAGCGACGCTGTTTTAGGAGTGCTCCGACACATTGCATGAGTAGGGGCTCGGGTCGCTATTGCTGGGCCCGCCGTGTTCAAATATTTGGCGGCAACCTTAACCCCTGCCCGCTATCCGATCGCACATTAGTCGATAACGCTTGTACTGATCGTCTTCACCGGAGACTGTCGCTTCGTTCGGTCCCGCCCCTGACTCGGTGGTCGGGGCCTTCGGCAGCGCTGAACCTGTCCGGCTAGACTCGAAGGGCTACGCACGATGCCCCGAGCACGGGTTCTTTGAAGGCTACTTGTTCCCGAAAGATCCGCCGGCCAACTCCTAGGTGCCTGGCTCAATAGGGAGCCGCGGCCGGGCAGGCGGCCAAGAACGTTGCAAGGCGCATGTGGAAGAACTATTGTTTTACTCATGGCAGGCAACGAGACGATCGCAATAATTTGCCCCAATTGCGAGAAGCCGAGCGCGGCGACGGTCGTGGGCCGGCGGAAGCCGGATAACGCTGACGGCGTCGTTTCCTTCTTGTGGTGCAGTCAATGCGAGAGCGGCATCGTGGCTTGGCAGGACCTTGACTTCTACTTCGACAAGAGTGATGACACTCCCGTTGCGAGTCTCGGCGCACCCCTCGTTCTCTGGCCAGAGGTTGACCGGCCACTAAGTTCAGCCATACCAAGGGATCTACGCGACACACACCTGGAAGCACGTAAGTGCTTCCACGCTACTGCGTATTCAGCCACGGCGGCGATGGTTCGCAAGACTATCGAGATGATGTGCGCGGACCAAGGCGTGCCTGACGGCCGACTGGTTGACAGGCTGCAAAAACTATCAGACAGGGGCGTCGTGGATGCCCGCATGGTTGAGTGGATGCAGAGCCTGCGATCCCTGGGAAATAATGCTGTCCACGCCGTCGGGTCAGTCGCGAAAGCGGATGCCCGCGATGCGCTCGACCTGGCGGAAGCAATCCTCGACTACGTGTATGTCTTCGCGCAGAAATTCAAGGAGTTTGAGGCAAGACGGACAGCCCAATCAGAGCGCCGGGCGGCGGCAGTGGCCGTGCCGAGCGAAACTCGGTCCAGCGCCAGCGAAGTGGCGGCTGAGGAATCGACCCAATCGCAGAACAGCCGCCCCTAACAAACGATGCACGTCCACTGCCTGGATCGTGTACCGAAACTCTGTTCTAAATTGCGGTGCCGTGTTCGGCGTACGCTGAAACGCCGGTACTGCGCGCTGCAATCGCAGTGCGGATCCTACGGGCGAGCCGGGGCGGGCCGTGCTGCTCCAAGGACTCGGCGCTCACGTAACGCCACTCGGTGAGTTCGCCGTCTGTGAAGCGGATGTCGCGCTCCTGCTCGGCTCCGAGTGATCCGCCGTCGAAGATGAAGAGGAGCTTGTCGCCCTCGTGTTCGGCGGGTGCCCAGTCAACAACCAGCATCGGTCCGAGCGCTGGCGTGAGGCCAAGTTCCTCTTGAACCTCACGTACGCATGCGGCTCGGGGCGACTCGCCGGGTTCAACGTAGCCGCCGGGGATGTCCCAGTGCTTCTTGTAGCTGGGCCGTACGAGCAGCACCCGGCCTTCGTCGTCGAAGAAGAGCGCGCCTGCGGCGACGCGTGGGGTTGCCATGGGTGGCATCTCGTTGGCCGTCACCAGGGCAGCCTAGATGGGAGTGGCTCAGTCGAGCACCTTAAGCCGCTGGGCCAGTGCGACCAGTTCAGCCGATGGCTTGCCTCGCTGTCGGCGTACCCAGGTCAGGGCAAGTTGTCGGCTGAGGAAGTGGTGGCGGACCTGCTCGGGCGCCATCTGTTCGGCGTCGAGGAGGACGGCCTGGGCGTCGTCGACGCGGTTCCAAGAGCTGTAGGCGCGGGCGACTTCGAGGGCGTGCCGTACCCGACGTTCCATCGGTAGGCCGGTGGTATCGACGCGCGGGCCGAGGTCGATGGCGACTTGGAGGTCGCCCAGCTCGGCGGCGGTGGCGACGCGGTGGATGGCGACGTTGGTCGGGCCGAACGCGGTCCAGAGGTGGTTGGCGTCGGCTCCGAGCTGGCCGGCGGCCTGGTCGGCGGCGGCGAGGAAGGCGCGGGTGGTGCTGGCGTCGTTGGATCGTGCGGCGGCCATCGAGCCGGACAGGAACAGGGTTCCGTAGACGGAGAGCAGCGCGGGCGTGGCGTGCTTCAGGTACGGCTCAAGGTAGCCAGCGGCGTCTTCGGTGAGGCGTACGGCTTCGGTGTAGCGGCCGGTGGCGTGCAGGGCGTGGCCGACGGAGCGGAACAGGGAGCCGGTGATGAGCGGGTCGCCGGTGGGGCGGACGGCGGCCAAGCCGCGGTCGGCGGCGATCCAGGCGAGATCGCTTTCGCCAAGCTTGGTGAGCTGGGTGGCGGCGAGCTGGTACGCCAGACCGAGCAGGCGGCGGGCCTGGTCCTGGTCCTCGCCGTCGTGGTGGTCGGCGGCGGCCTGGGCTCGGTGGAGCAGGTCGGGTAGGCGGCCGGTGACGTATCCGAATCGTGAGTCCTGGTAGGCGTCCCAAAGGGCGCCTACCTCCTTCTTAAGGGCGGCGATGCTCGACGGCTCCATGTCCGTGCCGGCGCCAAACGGGGCGATGGCGCGGTAGTTCATCAGGGCGGCGCGCAGGGCAGGCACGGTTTCGGTGCCGCTGTCGGCGGTCCAGTCGAGCAGCGAGGGTTCGCCGAGCAGGTCTCCGAGGGATATGTCCAGGGTTTCGGCGAGGGACTTGATGACGGAGAGTCGGTCCAGCTCGATCCGGTTGTTCTCGATCTTGCCCAGCCAGTCAGCGGTGCGGCCGATGAGTCCGGCCAAGACTTCCTGGGACAGGCCGCGTCGTCTGCGGTACCAGGCGACGCGTTCGCCGATGGTCAGGGTGTTGGTCGTCCCGCGCACCGTTTCACTGTCTCCCCTCGGTCGGCTGCAACCCCGGAAGGATTTTCCGGGTCGCTGGGCGGTTTGTGTCACAACCTGTCTGCATGACGGGGCTGAACGTATCGAGCAACTGCCAATCCTGCTCGGGCGCGGGCTGGAAGTACACCCTTGCCCGTACTGCCATTCGGGGCATGGGGCGGGGGTCGGAGCGGACTCGTTCGCTTGCCCGGCGGTCCTGCCTGGACTGCGCGGGTTCCGGTCGCTCGGCGACCTGCTGAGGTTGGCCCGGGGTGGGTACTGGTGTGGGGCCGCGACCCGAACGACGGCCCGTAAATGGCCCGCCCGCCCCGGCGCCCCGCAAGCCGACGCCTCCCCGGCCGGGCGTGCCGGCGCCGGGTGACCTGGTGCTGATCGACGGCCGGGCCTCGGTGCAGTTTGGCAGCGACCGTGCGCTGTGGCTGCGGGTTACCTCGGTCTGCGACAAGCCGACGTACCACGGCTGGGTGTGGCTTACCGGCTACTCCATCAATCCGGTGAGCGGTAAGGCGCTGGCGCGGCGGGAGGTCTTCGCGCAGATCGCCGGCCTTCAGATCCAGCGACGCACTACCGACAACGCGCCGCCTCGCAACGTGGCGCCGGTGATGAGGAGACGCGGTGTTTGACGTTCGGGTACGACTCGGCGCGGTGCTGACGATTGATGCAGCAGATCGTCTTTTGCCGTCGGACGGGCCGGTGACGTTGTGGGTGACCGGGGTTCGGCTGGTGGCCAACCGTCCGCCGCAGGATGAGTGGATCTGGGTCGAGGGATTCAGGCTCGGTCCGTCCGGTCGTCATGGTCGGCAGGCGCAGATTCTGGTGCGCGCGAGCAAGCTCCCGCCGGATGGGGCGGCCCGGTGAGTACCTACCTGTCCAGTGCGGTGCGCGACCAGCTCCGGGCGGCGCAGGCGCAGCTTGACCAGCACACCCCGTCGAGCGGGGACGGGCGCTGCGCCACATGTGGCGAGGAGGGGCCGTGCCCGCAGCGTCAGGCAGCGTTGCGGGTGTTCGGCCGGTACGGGTGCCTGCCGCGTCGGTGGCCGGGTGCGACTCGTCCGGAGTCGGTGGGAGCGCCGTCGTCGTGGTCGGGATGGTTGGCCGCAGCGGTGGAGCGTGTGACGCCGAATGGCTGACCTTGCTTGTCCTGTCATGCAAACAACTCATAAGCTGCTGATATTCATGCAGCGTTCATAGGTGGGGTGGCCCGCGATGGCGTACGAGATTCCGACGCCGAAGTACCTGCGCGTGTTGAACACGCTGCGGAAGCGCATCGAGGACGGCGACTACGCCCCCGGTGCGGCACTGCCGTCGGAGAACCAGCTCTGTACGGAGTTCGGGGTGTCCCGCCCGACGGTGCTCAAGGCGCTGGGCATCCTCAAGCAGGATGGCTGGATCGAGTCGCAGCAGGGCAAGGGCAGCTTCGTACGCGGCCGACCCGCCTCCGGCCGTACCTCGCCCGACTACGCACGCGACGCGGTCGAGCTGGACGAGACCGGGGAGACGGAGATCCTGCATGTCGGCCCGGTGCTCGCCTCACCTCGGATCGCGGCGGAGTTGAAGATCCCGGAGGGCACGCCGGTCTACGAGCGGCGCCGCCGGACCGTCTCGGAGGCGGGGCCGGTGGACCTGGTCGCCACGTTCGTGCCGGTGGACATCGCGGTCGGTACCGACATCACCAGGCCGGACCCGATCGCTGGCGGCCTGCTCGATCTCATCGCCCGCCACAAGGGTCTACGACCCGACTACGCCACCGAGCGGATGACCGCCCGCCGGGTGAGCGATGTCGAGGCTGAGGCCCTGGAGGTGCCGGCCGACGAGTCGGTGATGAGCGTCGTCATCACCGTCCACCAGGCATCCGGCGACCCGATCATGACGTCGGTGCTGGTGATGCCTGGCAGCCGCCACGAGATCGAGGACACCTACGCCCTGTCCTGAGCCGCCTGCGTCAACCTCGCTGGCGGCTCAGCGGCACATCTCGCCGGCAGTCCGCTGCGGCATCACGTCCTCCTTCGTGCTGGTCCTGGCGACCCGGGGCCAGCTCTCCACATTGTGCAATCGGTTCACCTTCGACCTTGCTTGTGCTTACAAGCTGACGTAGCTTGTAAGCTCAACCGGTTGTCAGGAAGACGACTGGTGAGGCTAGGAGGCTGCCGAAGTGGTTCCGATGACGTTGAAGGTGCCGGTTCCGTCCGCGTACGTGTTCCCCGCCGGGGCGCTCTGCCTGGGTGTGTCGCCGCAGATCGACTTTGAGCGGCGTGGTGAGGCGGACAACCAGGCGCGGGACAAGGACACCGGGGAGCGGGTCTGGGTGGTGCGGGTGATGGACCTGGACCCCGAGGCCGGGAAGTTCGGCCGCTCAACCGAGGTGAAGGTGAAGGTCGTGGCGGCGCAGCAGCCGGTGCCGCCGCCGTCGACGGTGCCGGGTTACCCGCCGGCAGTGGAGTTCGAGGGCCTGACCCTCACCCCGTACGTGGATTCGCAACGGTGCAAGCCCGGCCGGTCCTCGGGCGACTGCCGCTCCCGCATGGCGTACTCCCTGCGGGCTACCGCGATCCGGCCGGCGTCGAGCATGCCGGGTTCGGTGGCGGCCTGACTGGTCGCTGTTTGGCGCGCGGGGCGGGTCGTTTCCCCGCCAAGAGTCCCGGCCCGTCCCGCGCTCTTCCATCCCTCACGTGTGAAGGAGGGCGTGATGCCCACCGTAGTTCCCCCTGCCCTGAACCGCTCTGAGGGCCGCTGCTCGTCGGGGTGGTGGTCCTGATGTCCCGTACCCGCCTGGTCGGCCTGCGCCACGCCTACCGGGAGGCGGAAGCGGCTGTCCGGTCGACGCTGCGGATGCCGCCGGCTGCGGCGCGGGTGTGCGCGATCCGCTGCCCCCGCTGCGAGGAGTGGGTGAAGCCGCGCCGCTTCAACCTGCGTCGCATGTCCTGCCGCTCCTGCATTTCGACCCTGGCCCGTCCTGGCAGGGGTGGTGACCTGTGCCTCTGATCAACATCATCCCCGGGGAGAAGATCCCCGTCGCGCCGATGAACATGCGCCTCCCGGCGTGGCGGGTTCCGGGTTGGCTGCTGGTGTTCTGGTGGCTGGCCCGGGGCCTGTTCCGCCTCACGGTGCTGGCGGTGCGGTACTGGTGGCTCACCGCCCCGACCGTGGCCGCCTTGTGGGTGCGGGCGGAGTACGGGGGCCTGGTCCTGGCCGTCGTCGTCCTGGCCGTCGCCGCCGGTTGCGGGGCCTGGTGGCGGTGGCACCCGTCGTCGTGGCTGCGCTTCGGCTGGTACCCGCTCGTCAGCCGCATTCGAGCCCTGGTGGTCTACCGGCGGCGGTGGGCGTCGGTCATGGCCACGTGTGGGCTGGCGACAACGTTCGCTGGTGACCGGTACGTGCCGCAGCTTCTCAAGGTGCGCTGCGACCGGTACGGCGATGAGCTGACCGTGCGGATGCTGCCGGGGCAGATCCCGGACGACTGGGGGCAGGCCGCGGAACGCCTCGCCTACGCCTTCCGCCTGCACACCGGCCAAGCTCGCTCGACGGCCCGCCCGGATCGGGTGATAGTCCGGTTCCTGCGCCGTGACCCCCTGGCCGGCACCGTGGCGCCCCTGCCAACGACCGAGGTGCCCGAGCTGGACGGGTTGACGCTCGGTGTCCGTGAGGACGGGCAGCCCTACCGGCTGCGCCTGACCGGCTCGCACGTGCTGATCGCGGGGGCGACGGGGTCGGGCAAGGGGTCGGTGTTGTGGTCGCTGATTCGTTCCCTGGCTGGCGGTGTGCGGTCGGGGTTGGTGGAGCTGTGGGCGTTCGACCCGAAGGGCGGGATGGAGTTGGCGGCCGGGGTGCCGCTGTTCGCCCGGTTCTCCTACGACGACCCCGACGGCATGGCCGGCGTCCTCGAAGAGGCCGTGAAACGGATGCGGCTGCGGGCGGCCCGACTGCGCGGGGTCGCCCGCCAGCACACGCCGACGCCGGATGAACCGCTGATCGTCCTGGTGGTCGACGAGCTGGCGGCGTTGACGGCGTACATCACCGATCGGAAGGTCCGCGACCGGATCAAGGAAGCCCTCGGCCTCCTCCTCAGCCAAGGGCGAGCCGTCGGGGTGCACGTGGTCGCCGCACTTCAAGACCCGCGTAAGGACGTGCTGCCGTTCCGGGACCTGTTCCCGACCCGCATCGGCCTGCGGCTGACCGAGCCGGAGCAGGTGGACATGGTCCTAGGCGACGGCGCCCGCGACCGGGGAGCACTGTGCGACCGCATCCCCGAATCGGCCCCTGGGATCGGGTTCGTTGCCCTCGACGGCGTCCGCGAACCCGTCCGGGTCCGGTTCGCCTACCTCACCGACGACGACATCCGCCAACTCGGCCGCACCTACCGGCGACTGGACGACACCGACGAGCAGGAGGTGACCAAGTGAAGGCCAACGCGAGCGCAGACCGGGTGGAGGGCGTGGTCCTGGTGCTCATCGTCCTGGTCGTCGGCGGGCTGGCCGGCGCGGCGTCGTTCACCCACGTGCACGACTGGACGATGGCCAACTCCCCCGCCGGTACGGGGGACTGGTTCGGGTGGGCCAACGCCGCCATCTCCGAACTGCTGCCCCTGGCGGCGCTGCTCACGATCCGGCGGCGCCGCCGCACCGGCGGCCCGATCGGGTACCCGATGTTCCTGCTCGTCTGCGCCGTCGCCCTGTCACTGTCCGCACAACTCGCCGTCGCCAAGCCGGGCGTGTCCGGGTGGCTGCTGTCGGCCGTGCCGGCGCTGGCGTTCCTCGGCCTGTCCAAGCTCGTCTTCTCCACCGCCCCCGCCCCGGCGGCGGTGCCCGTCGGCAAACCGGCAGACGCCGACGACTGGGGCGACGTCCCGCCCGGCTACAACCCGGCTGAGGACCGGCCGTCCGTTGACGTCGTCAACGAGGACCAGACGGTGACCGTCGCCGTGGAAGCCGCCGACGAGCAGCCTCGCCCGGCGGCCCTCCGCCCGGTCCCTGCGATGCCGGTGGAGCGGCGGCCGGGACTGGTGCCCGTACCAGCGGCGGCGTTCGCGCCCCGCAACGGCAGCGTCTTCGGCGGGGAGCGTGACCGGTGAGCCAACTCGACCTCATCCCCACGACTCCCGTCGAGCAGCCCCGACCCGGGTCGCGGGCGGACAGGATGCGCAAGCCCTTGGCCAAGGACGCGCTCAAGCAACTCGCCGAACAGAACGGCGTCTGCGTCCGGCCCCTGGCGCTGCGCCGTACCGACACCGCCACCGGCCTGACCGAGGTGGTGGAGGTGCCCTGCGGGGCGACCCTCGCCGCGAAGTGCAAGCCGTGCGCGGAGCGGGGCCGGCGGCTACGCATCCAGCAGATCCGCGAGGGCTGGCACCTCGCCGACGAACCCGCCGTCCGCCCCGACCGACCCGGGGAAGACGTCCTCGCCCTCGTCCGGGTCCGGGCACACCTGGAATTCGAACGCGAAGCCGCGCAGTACCAGCCGATGACCCCCGACGAGCGGACCGCACAACTCGCCGAGATCGACGCCGCGATAGCCGAACTGGACGAAGCCCTCGCCGAAACCAGCCTGCGAGGACACCTCACCCCGAAGGAGCGCGACGAGCGGCCCCGGCGGAAGCGGTCGACCCGGCGGCGGCAGGACTCCCCAGACCTGCCGCGCCTGCCCGTCGACCCGCGCACAGTCGGCCGCGCCTACTCCGGCAAGGCGGGCAAGACACACCGGCCGTCGATGCTCGTCACGCTCACCTTGGGCTCGCACGGCCCGGTGCACTCTCACCTGCGACGCGGCGCCTACGTCGCCCCCTGCGAGTGCGGCCAGCGCCACGGCCCGTATGACGACGTCCTCGGCACGCCCGTCGACCCGACCAATTACGACTACCGGCGGGCGGCCCTGGACTCGATCCACTTCGCGAGGGTTCTCGACCGGTGGTGGCAGAACGTCCGCCGCGCCGCTGGGTGGAACGTCCAGTACGCGGGAGCGGTGGAACTGCAACGGCGGCTCGCCCCGCACGCGCACTTCGCCATCCGCGGCACCCTGCCCCGCCGGCTGCTCAAGCAGATCGCGGCAGCCACGTACCACCAGGTGTGGTGGCCACGCTTCGACGAGCTGGCCTACCCGGTCGACAAGCCCCCGGTCTGGGACGTCGACCGACAGGCGTACGTCGACCCCAAGACGCGCGAGCCGCTGCCCACCTGGGGTGAAGCCCTCGACGCCCTGGAGGAACCCGACAGCCGCCCCGCCTACGTCGCCCGCCTCGGCCGGATCGATGCCCGGGGCATCGAGCAGGGCACCAAGGACGCCGAACGCTCGATCCGGTACGTGACCAAGTACGTCACCAAGGATCTGACCGACCAGGCCAAGCCGCGCTCGGATGCGCAGAAGGCGCACTTCGACCGGCTGCACGCGGAACTGTCGGTGCTGCCGTGCTCGCCGACGTGCGCGAACTGGCTGCTGTACGGCGTCCAACCGGACGGGGTCAAGGCCGGCTTGACCCCCGGACGGTGCGCCGGGAAGGTCCACCAGCGCTCCACGCTCGGCTTCACCGGCCGGCGCGTGCTCGTCTCCCGGCAATGGTCCGGCAAGACCCTCGCCGACCACCGCGCCGACAACCGGTCCTGGGTACGGGCCATCCTCGCCGGCGGCATGGCCGACACCGACGAGCACGACCAGGCCGCCGACGAGGCAGACGGACCGAAGCGGTACCGCTTCGAACTCGCCCGACCCGAAGACCCCGACGTGCCACCCCTGGAACACCGACTCCTGCGCGCGATCTCCGCCCGCATCCGCTGGCGCGCAGACCTCGACGCCGCCCGGATACGAACAGCCGCCGCCGTTTCGGCAACCGCTGCTGTCCTCACCCCTGCTGCTTGATCCGAAGGAAAGAACCCCTCATGGAAAGTGAGCTGTTGACCGTTCCGGAAGTCCTCGCCGTGCTCAACGGCGTGTCGCGGCGAACCTTCTACCGCTGGCGTGAGCTGGGCATCGCCCCGGACTGCATCAAACTGCCTAACGGTGAGCTGCGCATCGAGCGGCGCGACCTGCGGTCGTGGCTGGAGCAGCACCGGGAGGCAGCGTGAAATCCCGCGAGGTACGGATCCGGGGCATTCAGGTCAACGGCCTGGCGGGTCGCAAGAAGTCGTACACCGTCCGCTGGGTGGTGGGCACGGGGCCGAAGTCTCGGACGTTTGGTACCCGGGCGCTGGCCGATAACTTCCGGTCGGACCTGATGCAGGCGGCGAACCGGGGTGAGGCGTTCGACGGCGACTCCGGGCTGCCTGAGTCGTTGATGGCGCCGGTGGAGTCGGTGAGCTGGCTGGGCTTCGTCCGTCGGTACGTCGACATGAAGTGGCCGGGCGCGGCGGCCAAGTCGCGGGAGAGCACGACGGACGCGCTGGCGACCGTGACGGCGGTGCTGGTGCGGGACCTGGCCGGGCGGCCGGATCCGGCGTTGCTGCGGCGGGCGTTGCGGGAGTGGGAGTTTCCGCCCGCGTCTCGGCAACTCGACCGGCCGGCTGAGATCGCTGCGGCACTGCGGTGGCTCGGCAAGGCGTCCCTGCCGTTGTCGGCGCTGGCGGAAGCCGCGGTGGTGCGTCCGGCACTGGACACCCTGGGGCTGACGTTGGACGGGCGGCCGGCGGCGGCGTCGACGACCAGGCGGCGGCGCTCGGTCTTCTACAACGTCCTTCAGTACGCCGTGGAGTTGGAGCTGTTGGACTTCAACCCGGTCGACAAGCTGCGGGTCCGGTCGTCGCGGCGGAAGGTGGCCGGGGAAGTGGACCGCCGCGTCGTGGTCAACATCCGCCAGGCGCGCGAACTGCTGACCGGCGTGACGTACGTCGGCCAGCGCGGGAAGAACGGCCGGCGTGGTGAGCGTCTGGTCGCCTTCTACGCCTGCCTCTACTTCGCTGCGCTGCGGCCGAGTGAGGCGCTGGGCCTGCGGGAGCGGGACTGCCATCTTCCGGCAACTGGCTGGGGTCTGCTGACGGTGGAGAAGTCACGGCCGGCGGCCGGGAAGCGCTACACCGACAGCGGCGAGGTGCACGACGATCGAGGGCTGAAGCACCGGGGCGACACGGAAGCGCGGGAGGTGCCGATCCCGCCGGAGCTGGTGGCGATCCTTCGGGCGCACGTCGACCGATTCGGCGTTGGCGCCGACGGGCGGATGTTCCGCAGCGACCGGGGCAACGTGGTCTCGTCGTCGACGTACTCCCGCGTCTGGGAAGAGGCGCGGACGCTGAGCCTGACCCCCGACCGGGTGGCCTCTCCCCTGGCCGGGCGACCCTACGACCTGCGGCACGCTGGGGTGTCGCTCTGGCTCAACGCCGGCCTACCGGCACCCGAGGTCGCGCAGCGGGCCGGGCACTCCGTTGACGTGCTGCTCAAGGTCTACGCGAAGTGCCTCGACGGGGACCGCAGCAGGATGAACGAGCGGATCGAGGCGGCGCTGAGCCGATGATGATCACTGGTGGGATGCGAGGGGCCGTGGCGACGCTGCGGCCCCTCCGCGTTGTAGTGGCTCTGAGCTGGGGAAACAGAGTTGCTCAACCGTCCAAGATCATTGCACGTATTTTGCACGGAGGGCTGCAAACGGCGGCTTTGGGTGGCACTTGGCTGCACAGATCGGCCGATCGACACAGGGGCGTATCCGCTGCTCAGATGGCGTTTTTGCTGATCTTCGAGGTGCCCCCGGCAGGATTCGAACCTGCGACACACGGTTTAGGAAACCGATGCTCTATCCCCTGAGCTACGAGGGCGCGAGCGCCTAGTCTAGCGACCTGGGGGTTCACCTGGGGTGGCAGGGAGTGGCCCACGTTCACCCACGTCACCCGTACCGCCGTTCGCCCAGCCCAGGACCACACGCCGAGCACACGAACCCTGGTTTGCGACCGGCGGTCGGCTGGGGTAACCCGCGTTGGCACCGGTTCACCCGGGTTGGCATCCGCTGGAGAGCACACACCGCGCACATCATCGAAGATCATGTGGGCTGCCCGCTCCCCCGGCTGGGCGCCGCCTCCCACGGGGGATTCCGGCCAGGTCGCGATCAGCCGCGCGGTGCTGGTCGTCGTTGTCGCGGGTCAGGTCCGTCGGGTCGAGAGAGGCGACGTCGACGTCGCGCACGGACGGCGGGTCGAAGCCGCGTCGTTCGTCAGCGGGTCACCCGCGCTCGGCTGGTTCATTGGGTGATGATGAGGTCGTCTATGCCGTAGTGGCTCCACCAGGTAGGCCGGTGTCTGCGGAGTTTGCCCCCGACGCGGGTCAGCAGGAGCCAGTTGCCGTTCTGGACCAGCGCCGCGTCCTCCTGCCGGGCGGCCAACACCCGGGCCACGGCCTTCATCATGTTCGGGATCCCCTTGTCGACCACGTCGTCTGCCCGCATGGAGAAGTCGATGTCGACGTACGTCTCCGGCTCCCACTCCCAGCGGGCACCGTCGTCGCCCTCGGCATCGAAATAACCCTGGCTGCCTGAGGAGACGGTCAGCGCGTACCCGCGGGTGTCGTAGAGGCGGGCACTGAGCAGCCGCGGGTTGGTGCCGCTCGGCCTGGGCTTCTCGGCGGGTTCGGCTGCCACGAGATCAGCCACGTGGTCCAGGGGCAGGTCACCGGCCAGGGTCAACCTGAACTCGACAGCCATCTCCGCGCCTCTCCTCAGTCTCGACGGACGATCTGCACGATCGCGCCGCTCGGCGTTACCGCGACGAGTTCTTTCAGCCTCTCGACGGGCCAGGTGTCGAACTGTGTCCGCAGGGCCGCGAGGTCTCCGTGCCAGTCGTGCAGGTTCAGCACCACGCGTTGGGTCTGCTCCTTGTCGACCTTGGCGCGGACCTCGCTCCAGACGCCCCGTACCGGCTTGCCGAGAGTGGGCGAATAGCAGTCGAACACGTGACCCTCGATCAGGTAGTCCGGGTCTTTGTTCGGGTTGCCGGAGTCGCCGGTGCGGAGCCGGGCGTCGGCGATCTCCTGCCTGGTGGGGTTCTGGTGGACCCAGTAGCTCTTGCTGGCGACTATATCGGCGCATTCGTTCTCGAGCTCCAACGGACGCCGCCCTTCGTCGTCCAACCGGGGCGGAATTCTGGTTCTCGGACCGGTCGGCGTCCCGCCCGGGACGCCGGTTGGCTGTCTGGTCCAGGGCGTGCCGTGGTCATGGTCAGCTGATGGGGTGCCGCCGGCGGCATGAGGTGTCGGCGGCGGGTCACCGTGCTGGGAAGGGGTGGGGCTGGCCGGTGGGTGACCGCCAGCCCCTGTCAGTTTCCCGACGACCCCAACTGTCGGGCCTGCGCGATCGCCGCTTCGATCGCCTGCCGGGCCCCGCCGGTGCGCGCAACGACCAGCACCAGGACCTGCTTGATGCCGTCCAGGGCCTGCAGCAGCGGCCCGGGCTGCCCGCCCTGCAGGACCATGGCGACGAGTTGCTGCGCCTCACCGACTCCGGTGATGGCCCCGGTCGCCGCGTCACGAGCGGCGTCCACGGCGCTCAGCACGGGCGCCAGCCCGGCGATCGTCTCGTGCGGGGTGGCCTCGTTCGGCACCGCCGCGGTGGCCTTCGTCGCTTCACCGATCGAACCGGCGAGACTTCCCAGGCCGCCCTGGATGCCTGTGATCGCGTTACGGACCCGCGCCACACCCGCCGCCACGGCGACGAAGCCCGCGCCCGCGGCCCGCAACGCCACCTCCTGCGCCTGACTGTCAGCGGCGGCTGCCAACCCCTGCGCGCGTTCGACCCCGGTCATCAACGCGCGGAGTTCACCGGTGATCTTCTCGACCTGCGACACGTGGCCGGCGCCCCAATCGACGTTAATGAAAGTGCTTGATGCCTGAACCTACCGGGCTACTCGCGAGGCCACCAGACACCGGCGAGGCGGTCGGCACCGCCGACAGCCACCGCGATGCAAGCAGCCGCATGAGCAGCTTCCGGTCCAGATTCCAACTCTTGGGGTGGGGTCTGTGGCTGTCGTGTCCGGCTGTCGACATGTCAGCATCGACGGGACGGCGGTGCGGGTGTTCGCGTCGGGAGCCGATCCGCCGGATGATCCCGCCCACCCGCGTGCCCGGCAGCCGGCGCCCTCACCGCCCGGACGAGACGGCGCTGATGCCGCTGTTTGAGTACAGCCCGATGTTCGGACGGCTCGTCGACGCGCCGGTGGAGATGGTGCCGCTGCTCGCCGTCCTAGCCGTTCTACACCAAGCGCAGAGCGGCATGCCGGTGGGTACCTGTGTCCCGACGAGTCATCAGGTCAGTGGGGCGCTGCGGCACCTTGGCTTCGAGGCCGAGGCGGTCGCCGCGTGCGCCACGCTGCACCGGGTGACCGACACGTTCACCGAGGTGTCCGAGGTCGGCGTGTGGAAACAACCGCCGGTCGTCCACCCCGATGGCACCACGAATGGCCACATGATCGTGTGGACGCCGTCGTTCGCGCAGCTCGTGGACGCCACCCTGGTTCAGGACCCGCTTCTGCTGGCCGCCGCCCAGGTTGATCCGGTCTACTCGACCCCAGTGTTCGTCGAGGTCCCCACCGACCGGAGAGATTTCCTCGCGGCTCAGCCCGTCGCCTGGCTCGACGATCGCCTGTACGCGTCGTGGGTCCTGCTGCCAGATTGGACCCGGCGGATGGACCCGGTGCTGGAAGGGGAGGCCAGCACGGTCGTGGAACTCGGCGCACTCGGTCTGGCCACCGACGCTCTCCGCCTCATCGCGGCCGTCGCGGAAGAGCGGGATTTGGGTGCGATGCTGGTCCAGTACCCGCGGCTTGGGGCGCTGCTCCGAGGCGAACGCCAGCTACCGGAGTCGCCAGTCGAGCCACCGCCGCATCCTGCCGCAGGGATGTAGAACAATCCGACCGGCCTGCATCCGCATCCGGGATCTCGCGGTCGTCTCACAACGCATGGCGGGATATTGGTATTACGGCATTGCCAATGATCAGGCAATGCCGTTGGCGCACTCCGGCCCCATAGCCGCGCATTGCCAACCTCGCGATGTACACCCGATCACAAACAAAGTTTGGCCACGAGAGCACCCTGGCCAGCCTGCAGGATATGCGCATCCTTCAACGGTATCCAGAAACACTCGAGGCGGGTGGGTTCCTGGGTACCGTCGTGGTCTTCCTGGCTAGGCCACCGCTCGGGCGCTGGCCCTACGAGCTCCAACTGAAAGACGTGACGGTACTGAATCTCGAACCGGAGTGGTGTGATGTCGTACTCAACCTCCCCCAGCTTGCGAACAACGCGAAAGCCTGTCAGCCCGGTCTCCTCGCGGGCCTCGCGCAGCGCTGCGGCCTCCGGCGCCTCACCTACACGAACGGTGCCGCCCGGCACCTCGACGCCCACCTGCTCATAGCTGTAGTCGGTGTGACGGAAGACGAGCAACCGCTCCTCTCGCACTACGTAGCAGAGAACCTTGTCTACCACGACCTTCGCCACCATACGCTCTCCCGTATCGCATTAGCAAAACAAGGGCAGCCCTGCGAAAACTGCACCCTAGCCGCACGGCTCCCAGTAGTCGGCAACAGGATGGAACTCATGGACAGGCTATTGAACTCCTATGGATGCATAAAGCGCGCAGGCCATGAGTCCATTGGTGATGAATATTGCCTCTCGCCAACGGTGCGGGGCAGGCAGTGGTCGACCATGACATCCTCCGTGCGCGCCATTCCCGTCAGCGGACGATGACGAGGTTGGCCATGTCTACCACCGGCCGATAGCGGGAGTTGCCCCCTGGTCCTGGACACTTGAGCCTTGGATCGTGATGGTCCGGGGAGATCAGGAGTCTCTGACAGATGGTGATGAAGCACTACCCTGCCGAGTTCAAGGCCGATGCGGTCGCGTTGTACCGGTCTCGGCCTGGGGCGACGATCGCGCAGGTCGCTGATGATCTCGGGGTCAATCGGGAGACGTTGCGTAGTTGGGTCCGCGCCGATGATCAGCGTCGGGGCGTGACGGCCGGGCCGGCGGCGCCGCCGGCGGCCGGATCGGTGGAGGACGAGAACGCGGCGTTGCGACGCAGGGTCCGGGAGCTGGAGGAAGAGCGGGACATTCTGCGGAAGGCGGCCCGGTATTTCGCCGGGGAGACGCGCTGGTGAACCGCTTCCAGTTCGTCGCCGACCACCAGCAGCGCTACGGCGTGAAGCGGTGGTGTCAGATCATCGGGGGTCCCGCTCGAGCTTCTACTACTGGCGCTCGGCCGCCGAAGCGAGGGCCGCCCGGGAGGCCGCGGACGTCGCTCTCGTGGGCTGGATCCGGGCGGTGCACACCGCGCACGACGGCACGTACGGGGCCCCGCGGATCACCGCCGAACTCCGCGATGTCGGTCTGCCAATCAACCGTGAGCGGGTCGCGCGGGTGATGCGCCGCTTCGGCGTGCAAGGGTTGCGCCTGCGCAGACGCACTCGTACGACGGTGCCGGATCCGGCCGCGGCGAAGGCTGCGGACCTGATCGGCCGGGACTTCACCGCCGGCGCGGTCAACCAGCGCTACGTCGGTGACATCACCTACCTGCCGGTGGGTGACCGCGGCTTCCTCTACCTGGCCACCGTCCTGGACCTGCACTCCCGGCGCCTGGCCGGCTGGGCCATCGCGGATCACATGCGCACCGACCTGGTCATCGACGCCCTCCACACCGCGCGACGCACCCGGGGCAGCCTTGACGGGGCGATCATGCACACCAATCACGGAGCTCAATACACCTCCCGGGCCTTCGCCGAGGCATGCGCCGCGGCCGGGGTCCGGCAGTCGATGAGCGCGGTCGGCAGCTCCGCCGACAACGCCGCTGCCGAGTCGTTCAACGCCACCTTCAAACGCGAAACCCTGCAGGGCCGCCGCGCCTTCATCGACGAACGCGAAGCACGACTGACCGCGTTCCGCTGGCTACACCGCTACAACACCGTCCGCCGCCACTCACGGCTCGGACAACAGCCACCGATCACCTACGAGAAGACCACCCGGCCAACGCCAGCTACGCTGGCCCCGGCCGCATAAACCCCGTGTCCAGGATCAGGGGTCAAGCCCCGGGTGTCGGGTTAGCGACACTATGCCCGCAGGCATCGATGCCTCTAGAATCCCTCTGAACAGTTCGAGGGAGTTCCGATATGAGTCGCAGTGCCGAGGCTCGCTGCCCCCGCGACCTAGCCCGCGAACTGAGCCGGCGAGCGAACGTGGTCGCCGCTCTCGTCACTCTTCGCGACCACGGTGACTCCAACCTCGACAAGCTCGCGCGGCTTGGCAATTGCCGAGACGATGTTGGACTCGCGTGCGACCTGCGCTGGTTGGCGGCTGCCGGACTGGTGCGACGCGCCTCGGGAGCCGGAAGCTGGGACGTAACAGATGCCGCGTCGGTCTACCTGCTCTCATGGCCCGGTCGGGCCCTTGCCGATTCCCTCGCGGCGTTGGCGCAGGCGTGCGACAAGCTGGGCGAACGCCACTCTTCAGGACGCACACCTGTCGATTAGCCAGCACCTCATCCTTCGGAGGTCGTGAATTTTACTACTCACGCTGCGCAGTGCTGCCCTTACACTCTTCGGGGTAGCCGACCTTGACGGGGAGGGAAGGCGGTGCATTCCTTTCAACGCGTCTACGACGCTGTCCGGCTGTGCGGACACCGGTGGTTCCTGGAGATCCTGACCGCGCTGCAGCAGGGGCAGCCCATGCGCTTCCCTGTCTGTCAGGCTGAGATGAGGCAGCCTCTGCGGTGAAGCTAGGCTTGCCGGGAGACAGGAAGAGGATCATCGTGACACTACCCAGCACCCCTGGTGAGCAGGGCGGACGGCCGAAGCGGCGAACGTTCACGGCGGAGTACAAACTACGCATCGTGGCGGAGTACGACGCGGCGAAAGCCTCTGGTGAGGGCGCGGCGATCCTGCGTCGGGAAGGCCTGTATCACTCGCACATCCTGGAGTGGCGAGCCGCCCGCGATGCCGGTGGGTTGACCGCGCTCGGCTCTCGTAAGAGTCCGGTGTCCGAGAGCCGGCGTCGCAGCGCGGAGGCCGCCGAGGTGGAGCGGCTGCGGCGACGCAACGAGCGCCTCGAGGCGGATCTGGCGCGGACGAAGACCGCCCTGGAGATCATGGGAAAAGCGCACGCGCTCTTGGAGACGTTGTCCGAGAGCGCGGACGACACGCCGCGGCCGCGCAGGCGCTGACCGTCGCGTTCGACGAGTTGGCGCCGCTGGTCGGGGTGGCCGGGGCGTGCCGGTTGACGGGTCGGTCCCGCGCCACGCACTACCGGCGCCAACTACCACCCATGGTGTCGCATCCGCTGCGGCCGAAGACACCCCCACCGTCGACCCTGTCCACCGCTGAGCGCCGCGCGGTGCTGGAGCTGCTGCACCGGGACGAGTACGCGGAGATGTCCGTGGCGCAGGTGTGGGCCCGTGAACTCGACCAGGGCCGCTACTGGTGCTCGCAGTCCACGATGTACCGGATCCTGCGTGACGCAGGTGAGAGTCGGGAACGCCGCCGGCAGGCCACCCACCCCGCCCGCACCATCCCGCAGTTGGTAGCGAGAGGCCCGTCGCAGGTGTGGTCGTGGGACATCACCCGCCTCAAGACCGTGCAGCGAGGGGTGTTCTACCACCTGTACGTAATCATCGACGTGTACTCCCGCTACGTCGTCGGCTGGCACGTCGCAGGCGGCGAGGACTCACTGCTGGCCCGGGAACTCATCGACGACGCCATCGCCCGCAACGGTGTCCGCCCGGAGGTCCTGCACGCCGACCGCGGCTCGTCGATGACCTCGAAACCCGTCGCCGAACTCCTCGCCGACCTCGACGTCACCCGCTCCTACTCCCGCCCCCGAGTGTCGAACGACAACCCGTACTCCGAAGCACAGTTCAAGACCTTGAAGTACTGCCCCGCGTTCCCCGACCGGTTCGACTCCCTGCACCACGCCCGCGAGTTTGCCGCCGAGTTCTTCACCTACTACAACCACGAACACCGTCACTCCGGCATCGGCCTGCACACCCCCGCCTCCGTGCACTACGACACCGCCAGCGACGTGCACGACCAGCGGCAGGCCACCCTCGACGCCGCCTGGCGGGCCCACCCCGACCGCTTCACCCGCCGAGCACGACCACCAGCCCTACCGACCACCGTGTGGATCAACAAACCAGCAGCTCAACCCATCGAACTACAGAACACCTGACCACGAAAACGTCTCACTTGACTTGACAGGTTCCGCTTCACCGATCTGCTGCACACCATCAGCCCTGCGCCCAGCTCGAAATCGCTGAACGAGGCTCTGCGGCGGCTGCAGGAGCACGGCCTCGTCGGGCACGTCGCGAGCACTGAGGGCAGCCGCTACGCCCTGACCGAAGCCGGTGAGGAACTACTGCCGGTGCTCATGTCATTCATGGCCGATCTGGGGCAATGGCTCGATACCTACGGCGACGAGACCAACCAGTCCTCGGCCTATAACCGCAACCGCGCCTGAGCGGGCGTCGAGGACGCAAGGGCTCCATCGTGGTAAGTCGCCTCGACGTGGCCGTCTTGCTCTCCAGCGTCGGCCTCACCGGTTCGCTGGCGGGCGCGGCGCTGCCATGGGCCGCGCGGCTACTGGCGGTGCCGGCCAGCCCGGCTGGCAGCGCCGCGGGCTCGGGAGAGGACGCGCTTTCGGGACACCGGGAACGGCGTGCCAACTGTCGGTGCATCCGTGTGCCGGGGTGGCTGCTCGGCAGCGTCAGCCTCGCGATCGCCTCGATCGGCATAGGGCTGCGCGTGCACACCGTAGGGCCACCCGCACTCGCGATCCTGGCGGTGTGGCTGGTCGTTCTCTATAGCGGGGCGCTGCTCGCAGCCGTCGACATCGCCGTGCATCGCCTGCCCACTCCCGTCATCGCCGCGTCGGCAGCGACAGTCTTCGCCATCCTCGCCGCCGAGGCGGCGCTGGCCGCTGACGCGCGGCGCCTCGTCACCTCTGCGGCGGCCGGCACGGCACTCGGCGGTGGATACCTGCTGCTCGCCCTCATCGTCGGCACCGGCATGGGACTCGGCGATGTAAGGCTCGCCGCCTTCCTAGGCGCCGCCCTTGGGACGCTCGACTGGGACGCGGTGCTCCTCGGCGCAGTCCTGCCATACCTCTTCGCCGCGCCCGCGGCCCTCACGCGCCTGGTCCGCGGCCAGCACAGCATTGCCTTCGGGCCATACCTAGCTAACGATGCGAACGCAGGTCGCGGGTCTCCATCAGCGGTCTACCGAATCTCGCAGACGACGAAGCGGCGGGTGGCATCTCCTACCGTCAGCCAAGCGATCTCGGCGAAACACACGCAGCCATACCCACCGCCTCCTGGGCATCAGGGACTACGGCCACCAGGGCCGCGCCCGTTCAACCAACCCACCCGCGAGGCGAGAACGGGTGGCACCTCGAAGGTCAGCCACAGAAACGGCGGAACACACAGAGGCCCCCCGGCCCAGCGGGCACGGCGACCCCAGCCTGCCGCACCCGCCGCCGGCAATCTCGGACGCGCTGTGCGAGGTCCGGGAGCATCAGCACCTACATCGAGCGGGGAAGAGCTCGGTTTGACTGACCATGACAGAGGCCGCCGACCGCCCCGCGACCGGCGCGATTTTCACGCCAATCATCACCGCAGCGGCTTGAATAGCGGTGTGCAGGTCAGCAAGGACGGCCGGGACTGGCGCATCGGCACCGCCGGCGACGTGGAATGGATCGCCGGTCACACCACCGCTGGCGTCTCGATCACCACCGCCATCCCAGAGGTCTTCGAGGCCTACGCCACCACGTACCAGGCCGACGACGTCACCGCCGCCGCCTACGAGGGCTCCCTGGTCGAAGACCTCAGCACACACACCCCCGACCAGCCGTGGTGGCTGGCCTACCTCGACACCGGCGCCCACGACGTCGTCTTTCCCCACGCCCCCAGGGTGTCGCTCTACTGGAACTGGCCGTACGTGCTGGTCGAGGCCGGCCCCGGGGAAGCCCTCACCTGGCGGACCGGTGGTCACATACGCCACCCTCGCGGATCACTACCCGACCTGTTCTTCCCCGCCGACCGATCATGGCTGGTCTCCGCCCTCTGGGACGACACCTGGACCTGCCTCGGCGGCCCGGAACAACTGATCCACACCCTCCAACGCGACCCCCTGGCCAACGCCCGCCAGGTCCGACCCGACGAAGACGCGCTGCCACCAGGGCTGACCCGCGAGTGAGAACCAACGCCCATCCCGGTTGCGCCACCATCTCTGCCGTGTCGCACCAGCCACCTGCCGAAGCCGCGCGTGATGCACGCAAGGGGCAGACACGCCGACACCCGGTCATATATAAGTCAGCTGCATATAGAGACGGTCTATATGCAGCTGACCATGGCGATGCAGGAACCGACGTTCTTCATCCTGACCGCGCTGGTGCGCGCCACCCCGCTGCACGGCTACGGGATCATCCAGGCCGTCGAGTAGTTGTCGGGCGGGCGGGTCAAGACCAAGGCCGGGACGCTATACGCGGCGCTGGACCGACTCAGCACGGAGGGCCTGATCGTCGTCGGCCGGAAGGAGGCCGTGGGTGGCCGGCTGCGCCGCTACTACGTGCTGTCCGACGACGGCCGGGCGGCGCTCGAAGCCGCGGTCGAGCGGCTCCAGTCGAACGCACAGGTGGCCACCTCCCGGCTGCGCGAGGCGTTCGGCTTCATCGGGGGTGTTCGGCATGCCTGACCTGGAGCGCTCCTACCGTCGTATGCTCTGGGCGTACCCCGGCTTCTACCGCCGTGAACGCGGACCGGAAATCCTCACCACCCTGCTCGACGCGGCCGAGCCGGGCAGAGGGCTGAGACGGCGGGCGGCCAGCACCGATGGGCCAGAGCCGGTTCTACGAGCAGGTCACCGACACACCGACCGTCCTGGCCGATGCCCACCAGCACCTGACGAACGCGGGCTGGCGCACCGGCGCCCTCAGCCAGGCGGCGCCAACAGCCAGGCCGACGTGAACAGCGCGCACGGGGTCTTCTGGGCCTCCCGAGACGGGGTGCTGTTGCGCGTGTCCGGATACGACAACCAGACCGGCGTCACGGTCGGCGCCTACCCGATCGAGCCCAGCGGCGTCCTCGCCGGCGCGATCACCGGATTCGCCATCGGGCTGATCGTGGTGTGGCAAGGAATGACCTGGATGGCTCACCGGGTCGCCAGAACCCCGCTGCCGGCACGGCGGCTGATCCTGCTGCTCGGCCTGCCGGCCCTCACCGCCTGCGGGGTGAACACCCTGGACAACGTGCTGAGCATGCGCCCGGCCCCGGGCAGCGCCAACGTGCTGTTCGCCGCCGACCACATGTACCCGCTGGCCAACCAGATCGCCAACCCACTCGACGATCGAAGGGTTCGGAATGACGGAGTTCGAAGATCTGCGGCTCGCGGTCTACCGTCCGTTCGCCCGCACCGGGCGCGCGACGCGTGTCGAGGACCTGGCGGCGACGGTCGGGACGGACATCGGGACCGTACGGGCCGGGCTGGCCGAGCTCGCCCGCACCCGCCACGTCGCCCTCGACCAGGCCGGTCGGATCGTCATGGCGCATCCCTTCTCGGCCGTACCGCTGGGCTTCGCGGTGATGGGCCGACGGACGCTGTGGTGGGGCGGCTGCGCCTGGGACTCGTTCGCGCTGCCGCAGTTGCTCCGCGAGGAGGGCGAGGTCCTCGTCTCCACCCGCTGCCCCGCCTGCTCCCGCCCGCACGCCTGGAACGTCGGCGCCGACGGGCCGCCGGACGGTGACCAGGTCGCCCACTTTCTCGTGCCCGTCGCGCGGGTGTGGGACGACGTCGTCCACACCTGCGGCCGCCAGCGTCTGTTCTGTTCCGACGAGTGCGTCGACGTGTGGTGTCGACAGACCAGGTCCACCCGCGGTTACGTCATGGACCTGCCCACCCTGTGGCGGCTGGCCGCCCACTGGTACGACGGACGCCTCGACCGCGGCTACCTCAGACGCGAACCGGAAGCCGCCAAGGAACACCTGCGAAGCGTAAGACTCTCCGGCCCGTTCTGGGGGCCTGCTGGGTAGGGTGGGTGGCTGTTCGAGTCCGGCGGGAGGAAAGACGATGACCGCGCAGCCATCCCGGCCCACCTTCGGGCTGGACGATTTCGGGCTGGACGACCGGATGCGGCTGTTCGGTTATGTCACGGCGGAGAACCGGTTCGCCTACCTGTGGTTGCTGCGGGCCTTCGACTCGGCGCGGTCCAGCTACCACGTCGTGCTGCACACCTCCGACGTGGCCGCGGCGCTGGCGGCGCTGCACGAGGCGAACGCCGACTGCCCGGATCCGGCCCGGTTGGAGCTGCCGCGGCTACTCGACGCCCTGGTGGACTGGGGGGTGCTCGACCGGGGCCAGGACGGTTCCCGGGCCACGACGTTGGCGGAGTACCGCAACCGGCACTCGGTGTACCAGTTCACCGAGGCGGGCTACCGGGCTCACCGGGCGGTGGAGACGGTGTTGTCCGCGAGCATGGACGACTCGACGCTGTCCCGGCTGGTCTTCGCCGACCTCCTGGCGGACCTGAACGCGCTCGCATCGGCCAACGATGCCGGGGACGCGGAGGAGGTGTACCGCAAGTTCAACCGGCTGGACCGGGCGTTGGCGGACATCGCCGAGCGGGCCGCGCGCTTTTACCACATGCTAGGTGACCTGGGCCGGACCAACGACGTGCGGCCGGAGGCGTTCCTCGCCCACAAGGACGCGCTGCTGGCTCACCTGCGGGACTTCCACGACGAGTTGCAGCGCTACACGCCGCGGCTGCGCGCGGCGGTGCACGAGGTGGAGGCGACCGGGCTGGATCGGCTGATCGAGGCGGCCGCCGAGGCCGACGAGCGCCTGTTTCACACCCCGGTGCAGCGGCTGGACGACTGGCGGCGGCGCTGGGCGGGCCTGCGGTCTTGGCTGGCGCCGCCGGGCCCGGAGCAGCTCAGCGAGGCGGACCGGTTGTCGGACGCCACCATCGCCGCGATCGGTGACGTCCTCGCCCTGCTACGCCGGGTAACCGAGGCCCGCCGTGGCGGGGTGAGCCGGGAGTCGCAACTGCGGCACCTGGCCGCGTGGTTCATCCACACCGGCACCCAGGAGGCCGCGCACGCCCTGTTCGACGCCGTGTTCGGTCTCGGCGCTCCCCGCCACGTCGGGGTGGCGCGCCCGGATCCGGAGGTGATCGCGAGCCGGCTGTCGTGGTGGGAGGCGCCAGCGGTGGAGCTGTCCCGCACCCTGGTGGCCACCGGGCGGGCACCAGGGCAGGGTCGGGGGCGGCCGGCCCGGCTGGACCGGGTCGACGACCGCCGGCACCGGCTGCGCGGCGACCAGCTCGCCCGGGAGCGCCGGTTGGCCGAAGCGGCGACGACGCTGGCCGCCGAGGGGGTCACCAACGGCCGACTGGACGGGTCGCAGACCCAGGTCCTGCTGCGCCTGCTAGACATCGCGCTGGCCGCCCGGGTCGGTGGCGCGACCGCGATGCCGCTGGCGGCCGCCGCGCACGGCGTCCGGCTGACCCTCACCCCGACGCCGGGACGGTTCACCACGGTGCGCACCGTCGACGGCCGGCTGCATCTGGACGGGTACGCGCTGACCGTCACCGCCGCGCAGCACACCGCGGTCCGCCGTCCCGAGCCGGTGCCGGCGTGACCGCGGAATCGGGCGCACTGCGCCCGGCGGCGCACCGGTTCGCCGTCGACGTTCCGGAGTTGGAGTTGGCGGACTACCAGCGGGCGGTCCGGCTGGTGCTGCGTCACCCGCTGATCACGGCGACCTGGCCCGACGAGCGGGCGTTGCCCCGGGTGCGACGGTTCGCGGCCACCCTGCGCCGGGATCTCGCCGAGGCGTTCGGGTACCGGCTGGAGCTGCACGGTGCGACGGCCCGGCTGGTGCGGGTGAAGGACCAGCTCGACGGCACCCAGCCGGCGGTGTCCCGGACCGGGCGGCCGTTCGACCGGCAGCGCTACGCGTACCTGGCGTTGTGCCTGGCGGTGCTGGGCCGCGCCGGGATCCAGATCACCCTCAGCGAGCTGGCCGACTCGGTGGCCGGCGACGCGAACCGGATCACCGGCCTGGGGCTGGACCCGGACCACGGCCCGGATCGGCGGGCGTTCGTGGACGCGGTCGGCTGGCTGGAGGAGCGGGGCGTGCTCCGGCTGGCCGACGGCTCCAGCGCCGCCTGGGCCAGTGACCCCGGGGCCGGTGAGGCGTTGTACGACGTCGCACGGGACGTGGTGTTCGCGCTGTTCCGGCCGACCCGGGTGGTGCAGCACGTCGAGTCGGTGTCGGCGCTGCTCGGCCGGGTGATGACCAGCAGCGGCAACGCCGAGCGCCGGCTGGCGGCCCAGGCGGCCCGGCGGGCGGTGGTGGAGTCGCCGGTCGTCTACCACGCCGACGTCGATCCGGTGGTCGCCAACCATCTGCGCGGGTCGGCGCTCGCCGCTGACGTGGCCCGGTTGACCGGTTCACGGGTGGAGCGCCAGGCCGAGGGGGTGCTGCTGGTGGACACCGCCGGGTTCACCGGGGAGCGGTTCCCGGGCACCGGCTCGGTGGCGCAGGCCGCGGTGTTGCTGGCGGTGGAGATGGCCGACCGGGTCGTGGACCCGGACGGCCGCCGGGTCAAGCGGCTCGCCCCGCCGGACAGGGACAGCCGGCAGCAGTCGCTGGTGGGTGAGGTCGACGCCGGCCTGCCCACGGCCACCCTGGTGCGCCTCGACGACACCGGCCCGGCCGAGCCGTGGACCACCGGGGACGAGGGCGGCCCCGACGAGAGCGACGGCGCCGGCCGGTTGCCGTTCGTCACCGACAGCTTTCTGCGCACCGCCGTCGGCGAGATCCTTGCGCGGTACGGGACCGCGTTCGGGGCCCAGTGGCACGCCGACCCGGACCGGCTGCGCGCCGAGGCGATGGCGCTGCTGGAACGGTTCGGCGCGGTCACCGCCGTGCCGGGCGGGGTGCTGGTCCGGCCGCTGGTGGGCCGTTACCGCCACACCGTCGCCGCGGTCAAGCCCCGCGTGATGACCGAGACCCTGTTCTGAGGAAGTTGATCGTGATCGAGCAACGTGCCGTCCGCCGGTTCACCCCTACCCGGGCCGGGATCATCAACCTGTGGGACTACCGGGACGAGGAGTTCCTATTCGTCGACGGATGGTTGGTGCTGCGCGGGCCGAACGGCTCCGGCAAGACCAAGGCGCTGGAGGTGCTGTTCCCGTTCGTGCTCGACGGACGGATCGAGCCTCGCCGGCTGAACCCGTTCGCCAGCGAGGACCGGACGATGAAGTCGAACCTGCTCTACCGGGGGCAGGAGGTCACGTACGCGTACGTGTGGATGGAGTTCGGCGACGGTGAGCAGTACGTGACGGTCGGCATCGGGTTGCGGGCCCACCGCCACGTCGACCGGGTGACCCGCTGGCACTTCGTGGTCGACGGCCGGGTGGGGGTGGACTTCTCCCTGCTGGACGCCGACGACCGGCCGCTGAACCGCCGCGACCTGATCGACCGGTTGGGCGCCGACGCGGTGCGGGACTCGGCGGAGGACTACCGGGAGCTCGTCGACGCCCGGCTGTTCGGCCTCGGTCCGGCCCGCTACGAGCAACTGCTGGATCTGGTGCTGACTCTGCGCAAGCCGCAGTTGGCCAAGGATCTCAACCCCGTCGAGCTGTCCCGCACCCTGCAGCGCGGGCTGCGCCCGGTCGAGGACCACCTGCTGGTGGAGGCCGCCCGCTCGTTCGACGACATGGAGGCGGTCGCCCGTACCCTCGAGGGGTTGGTGGCGGCCGACGCCGCGACGGCCGCGTTCCTGGCGGTCTACTCGACCTATCTACGCACCCACGCCCGGGCGGCGGCCGACGCCCTGACCGCTCGCCGCGACGCGGTCGCCGGCCAGTCGGCGGCACTGGGCGACGCGCGTCGTGCGGCCGACGCGGCGGCCGAGGCGGAGGCCGAGGCAGACACCCGGCTGTGGGCCGTCGGGGGCGAGCCCGGGCGGCTCCGCGCCCACCTGGACAGCCTGAAGGCCTCGGCGGCGTACCAGTCCCACGAGCAGCTCGCCGACCTGGAACGGCACGTGCACGACCTGGCCGAGGCGGCCGAGCGGGCCGACACCGCGGTCGTCGCCGAGGAGGCCACGGTGGCCCGCCGGCGTACCGAATGGGAGCGGGCGACGGTCGCGGCCCGGGACGCGCGGGCGGCGGCCGACCGGCTCGCCGCCGAGCTTGCGCTCGACGCCGAGGCGGCGGGGATCACCTGGAGCGCCGACGACGCCGCGCCGGGCGACCTGGCGGCCCGGATCGCCGCCCGCGCCGCCGCGCGCCGCGACGACGTGCGCGCCATCCGCGTGCAGGTGGCGCGGCACGACCAGGCCGAACGGGACCACTCCCGGGCTGCCGCCGACGCGGCCGGCGCCACCGCCGCCGCCGCGGACGCCGAGCAGGCCGAGCGGCATGCCGAGGACGCCGTGGCGCAGGCCCGCACGCGGCTGCGGGAGCAGATCGGGCAGTGGGCGCAGGCCAACGCCGGTCTGCTGGCCGACATCGGGCGTTCCGACCTGGCGACCCCGCTGGCCGCCGCGGTCGACTCGATCGGCGAGCCGGGCGCGCAGACTCCCCGGGAGGTGTACGCGGAGGCCACCGCCGCCGCCGTGACCCAGCGACGGGACCGGCTCGCGGTGCTCGCGGCGCACCGCACCACGCTGGCCGGCCGACGGGCCGAGGTGGCCGCCGAGCGGGACCGGATCGCCGCCGAACACGACGACGCCCCGTCCGCGCCAGTGACCCGACCGGCGGCGCGCACCGGCCGACCCGGCGCGCCGCTGTGGCGGCTGGTCCGCTTCACCGACGGGGTGACCGGCGCGGACGCGGCGGCGATCGAGGCGGCTCTGCACGCCGCCGGGCTGCTGGACGCCTGGCTGCACCCGGACCCCGAGACCGCGGCGACCGCGCTGGCCGGCGACGACCTGGACGGCTACCTGCTGCCGCTCCCGCCGCGTCGACGGCCGACCGGTGCCACCCTCGCCGACGTGCTGATCGCCGAGGAACAGGACGAAGTGCCCGCCGGGCGGATCATCGAGGTGCTCGCCTCGGTGGCGGTGGCGGATGTGGCCGCCGAGTTGAACGCCGAGCTGGTGACCGTCGGGGTCAACGGCCGGTACGCCCAGGGCGTCGGCGTCGGCCGGTTCGCCAAGGCCTCCTGCGAGTACATCGGCGCTACCGCGCGGGCGGCCCGACGCGCCACCCGGGTCGCCGAGTGCGACCGGCAGCTGGCGAGCATCGACGCCGACCTCGGCACACTGGACCGCGAACGTGAGTCGGTCGAGGCGCTGCTGGCGGCGGTGGACACGGCCGCCAGGCAACTGCCGGCGCCCGCGCCGGTCCACGCGGCGCTGCGCGCGCTGGACCAGGCGGCCGCGACGCTGCGCGCTCGGCAGGAGGCCAGCGCGTCCGCCGCCGCCCGGCTCGACCAGACCCTCGCCGAGCGGGCCGCCGCGGCGACCGCCCTGCGCCGGACGGCGGCGGAACGGTCGCTGCCGGTCGACCGCGTCGACGACACCGCCGAGGCGGTGGACCGCTTCGAGAAGCGCGGCGTACGCCTGGAGAGCGCGCGTCCGACCGCCGCGCGCGCTGCGGAGCAGGAGGACCAGGCGGGGCAGCGACACGACGAGGCGGTCGACCGGTTCACCGCCGCACAGGGCGCCGCCCGCGCCGGCCGTTCCCGGCACCGGGAGAAGGCGGAGGCGTACCGGACGCTGCGCGACAGCGTCGGCGCCGACGCGGAGCGGGTGTTGGCCGACGTGGCCCGGACCGCCGACGGGATCACCGAGGCGGAGCAGGCCGTCGAGCAGGCCCGTGCCCAGCTCGGTGCCGCCCGGGAGCGGCGGGTCGCCGCGCTGACCCGGGTGGAGCTGGGCGAGCAGGCCGTCACCGCCGCCGTCGCCGTCGCGCAGCACGACGCCCAGCGTCTACGCCCGTACGCCCAGCCGGACCTGCTGGGCCTGCTGCGCTGCCCCACCGACCTGCGCTGGCCGGCGCAGGCCCCGGACGACGAGCTGGATCCGCAGGTGGCAGCCCTGCACGAGGCGATCCTCGCCGCCACCCGCGAGTTGAGCCCCACCGAGACGTCACTCAAACAGAGCGCCACCCGGCTAACCACCGCGCTGACCGAGTTGCAGGCGCAACTGCCGGCAGCCGGCCTCGACCACCGACCCGAGTGGGACACCGACGACGGGGTGATCGTGGTCCGGGTCGCCGACGAACAGGGCCTGACCCCGGTCGCGCACTTCGCGGACCGGATCGCCCGCGAGCGCCGCGACCAGGAGCAACTGCTCACCGACTCCGAACAGCGGGTGCTGGAAGACGCTCTGCTCGGGCAACTCGCCCGGCAGATCCACCACCGCACCATCGAGGCCCGCGACCTGGTGGCGGCGATGGACAGCCAGATGCGGGCCCGACGAATGTCCTCCGGGCTCACCGTCGGCGTCGGCTGGCGGCTCGCCGACGACCTCGACGCCGACCAACGCGACGTCTGCAAGCTACTTGAACGCGATCCTGCCCGGCTCGGTCCGGCCCAGCTCACCGCCATGCGACGACACTTCGCCGCCCGGATCAAGACGGCGCGGGCGGCAGCGCTCGAGCGGCCGTACCGGGAACTGCTCGGCGACGTGCTCGACTACCGGCAGTGGCGAACGTTCGCGTTCACCCTACACCGACCCGGTGGCGGCACCGAGGCGCTGACCCGGGCCCGGCACAGCCAGCTCTCCGGCGGTGAGCAGTCGGTCTCCCTGCACCTGCCGCTCTTCGCCGCCGCCAACGCGCTGTTCGGCTCGGCACGGCCGGACGCGCCCCGGCTGCTCGGCCTCGACGAGGCGTTCGCCGGCGTGGACGACACCGGCCGAGGTGAGTTGATGGCGCTGGCGAAGCAGTTCGACCTGGACCTCTTCATGACCGGCTACGACCTCTGGGCCACCCACCCGGCGGTCAGCGGCGCCGCCCACTACGACCTGTCCCACTCCGCCGTGGACCACACGGTGTCCACCGTGCTGCTGGTCTGGGACGGCTCGACCAACGTCGCCGACTTCGACGGAACGCTGGCCCGCGCGCTCGGCTCCCCGGAGACCCGCCGCGCCCCGGGCGGTCGCGGTGAACCCGACCGGGCCGGCGTCCTACTCGACCTCGTGGACGAATGACCGGCGGGCAGCAGCCGGACCGGCCCGATCGAGAGACGTTGTCCGCGCAGCCGGACCGACCTGGCGATACCGGCAGGTCGACGAACCTGGTCGAGCATCCCGGCTGGCGGCGGTTGCTGAGGGCCGCACGGCGCAGCCTGGAACGCACCGGCGGCCGGCTCGACGGCGCCGTGACGCTGGCCGCCCCCACCGACGACGAACGTCTCGTGATCATCGGCATCACCGGCACCCACCGCTCCACTGCGGCGGCCCGCCTCAGCGTCCGGCTCACCGACGTGGACGAGCACCTACGGGCGGCACACGGAGTCGGCCTGGCCGACGTGCTCACCGCCATGGCCCCGTTGCGTGACCGGCCGGCCGAGCTGAAAGGCGAGGCGGTGGCCCGCGACACCGTCCTGGCCGTGGCCCACGACGGCCGGCACGCCGGCACCGCCTGGTACGCCGAATGGCTCGACGGCCTGCGCCGCGACGGCACCCTCACCCGCGTCGTCCGAACCGGACTGCCGTTCGGGGACGTGGTCCGAATCCTGGACGCGCTGCCCACAGCCGACGAACCGATGCCGGTCTTCGCCGACCGGGTGCTGGACGACACGAAGGCCCTCGCCGAAGGACCGCTTCGTGGGCTCGTTCTCCGTGCCGTCGCCGCCTGGCAGCAGACGACGCTACCGGTCGACGGCGAGCGGGAGCGGGCGTTGTGGGAGTCGGTCGGGCTGGTCCCGGACGACCTCGCCAGCCAGGTGCTGGTGCTCAACGTGCCGGCCACCGGCGGTCTGGTCGGGCGGTGGCTGACCGAGGCCAGCCAGGCGGGCGTGCCGATCCGGGTCACCCTGCACCAACTGCGCCTGGCACCGTTGACCGTGGCCTGCGACGAGATCCACGTCTGCGAGAACCCCGCCGTGCTCCGCGCGGCCACCACCGCGCTCGGGGCGCAGGCCCCGCCGCTGATCTGCACCGAGGGGGTGCCGTCGGTCGCCGTCCACACGCTGCTGCGCGCCGCCCAGAGGGCGGTGATCCGGTGGCGCAACGACTTCGACTGGACCGGTGTACGGCTGACGGCGGCGGCTCTTCAGCGGTATCCAGGCGCGGTCCCGTGGCGGATGACCGCATCTGACTACCTGCCGGCGGCCGGCACCGGCACGGCCCTGCTCGGTACGCCTACCCGGACCCGGTGGGACGAGTCGCTGGGCGAGTCGATGCGGCGGGTGGGTCGGGCGGTGATGGAGGAACGCCTGCTCGACCGGCTCATCGCCGACCTCCGTACGGCCGCAGCCAGGTGATGATCCGGATGACGACTACGTTACGGCGTCGGTTCCAAGTCGCGTGAGAGGCGAGTTCGATCTCCACGGTCGACGGCCGCAAGCCGAACACCGGCACCCCGCATACCGAACACAGGTCTGCCGCAGATCGAATGCGCGACCTCTCGCAGATCGAAACCTGCACTGGCTATCTGACGTGTGCCCACTCCGCACCTGATTCCACGCCGCGCCGCCGCGCAGGTCGACGCCGCCCTGGCTGACACCCGTGTCGTTCTGATCAGCGGAGCACGCCAAGCGGGCAGGAGCACCCTGGTTCGCATCGTCGCCGGTGATCGTCTCGCCGAGCGCCGTGATCTCGACCGGGCACAGGATCGGGCGGCGGCGATCGCCGATCCGGTCGGTTTCGTGGACTCCTCCGAGCTCCTGGTGATCAACAAGATTCAGCGCGTTCCCGAGCTGCTGCTGGCCATCAAGGCCGCCGTCGACGAGGATCCCCGTCCCGGCCGGTATCTGCTCACCGGATCATCGCGGCTGTTCGGCCTGGTGGCTGCCCCGGACGCGCTGCCCGGGCGGATGGAAACCGTCGAGCTCTGGCCGTTATCCCAAGGCGAACTCGACGGAGCGCCGGACGGATTCGTCGACGCCGTCTTCGCCCTCGGTCCGGACCTTCGACACGAGTCGAAGGTGACCCGCGCCGACTACGCCGCCAGAATCGTGCGCGGCGGCCTGCCCGAGGCCACGACCCGCACCGACCCCCGCCGCCAACGGTTTCCTTGACGCGTACGTCCAGGCGCTCATCGATCGCGACGTCCGGCAGCTGTCAGACATCCAGCACAAGGGCGAGCTACGCAAGCTGGTACGCCTCCTCGCAGCCAGATCCGCGACCATCATCGCCGCCAACTCCCTCGAATCCGCACTCGGCCTGAGCCGGCCGACGATCGCCCGCTACCTCCAGGCCCTGGAAGAGAGCTTCCTGGTCAAGCGGATCCCCGGCTGGTCGCGCAACCTGGGCACACGCGCCACCGCCGCGCCAAAACTGATCTTCATCGACTCCGGAATCGCCGCCAACGAGATCGCGACCGACCCACGGGCCCTGCTCCGGCCGGGCGCCCCGTTCGGCCCGTTGCTCGAATCATTCGTCTTGTCCGAGTTGTCCCGCCAGCTCACCTGGTCCGAGCAGTTCGTCGACCTGTCCCACTACCGCGACCAGGGCAGGTACGAAGTCGACGCGGTGCTCGAGAACAGATCCGGCCAGGTCGTCGGGTTCGAGGTCAAAGCAGCCACCACCGTCGGACCCGACGACTTTCGCGGGCTACGCCGACTCGCCGACCGCCTCGGCGACGACTTCATCGCCGGCATCGTCCTCTACACCGGAACCTCCACGCTGCCGTACGGCGACAGGCTCCGCGCCATGCCAGTCAGCGCCCTGTGGCAGGTTCCCCCGCCGACAGCGGACTGATCCCTGTTCGCAGGTGACGGCTCATGGAACTACGAGCTACCTGGGCTGCTGATTCTCAGCAGACGATCACAGCAACATGCCGATGCAACCAGGACAGGAGACGTGAAACGCCACCAGCGGCAGGTCGTTGGCCTGCGCGCGGGCCTAGTCTCGCGACCTGGGCGTTCACCTGGGGTGGCAGGGAGTGGCCTACGTCCGCCCACCCCACCCGGACCCCTGTTCTCCCAGCCCGGGACCACACCTGGAGCACACGAACCCCGGATTGCGGCCAGCGGTCGGCTGCGGTGGCCCGCGTTGGCACGGGTTGACCCGGGTCGGCATCCGCTGGGGCGCAAACACCGCGCACATCACGCAAGATCATTGTGTGCCGCCCGCTCCCCCGGCCCGGGAGCCACCGGCCGGCAGGAGCGCGCTCGAGGGCATCCCTCCCGGGCTTCGAGGGCTGGCTCAGGTCAAGACGCGGATGCAGGGCCAGCGTTCGGCATGAGTCCCGCACGACGCTCAGCGCCCGGATCAGCCACGGGCTGCGCTGGACCCACTCCCGCAGCTCGTCCTCCCGTGCGATGCCACCCTGGGTCGGGGCCCTGTCAGCTCACGGGGTGTGCGACGGGTTCTGGCGCGTTACGGGTTCGGCAGGGTGGTGCGCCAGGCTGCGGCGAGTGCTGCGACGTCGGGGTATCGGTCGGCGGGTGTCGTGGTGGTGGCGTGTACGGCTACCTGTTGTTGATTGCGGGAGTCGCGCCAGCCGTGTGGGGAGTCGAGGAGGTGGTGGATGGTGCGGCCCAGGGCGTAGACGGTGGTGCGCTGGTCGATGACGGCGCCGCGGACGAATTCTTCGGGGGCCATGTAACGGCGGGATCCGGGGAGGCGGTCGGTGTCGAGGGTGAACGGCCCGGGACGATACTCGTCGAGGTCGATCAGGCGTAGTTGGCGGCGGTGGGCGGCGGAGTGCGACACCCCGAACAGCGGGCCGATCTGCCGCATCGTCAGGTTCGTGCGTCAGTACGCGGCGACCAGCAGTACCCGGTCGGCGAGGTCGAGAGACCACTGCCGGCCCGGCCGCCCGTCAGCGATCGTGTCTCCACCACGCTCGGCGACCAGCCGGACCAGCCTGCGGAACTGGGCGGGCTACAGCCTGGTGAACGGGAAGATCCACTCCTGGCGGGCCGCCGAGATCACCTGCACCCCGACATGATCCACCATGGACCAGCCACCGAGTTACGAGACGTTCTTTAGCGACCTGGGGTTCACCTGGGGTGGCAGGGAGTGGTCCACGTTCACCCACGTCACCCGGACCGCCGTTCTCCCAGCCCAGGGCCACACCCCGAGCACACGAACCCCGGTTTGCGACCGCCGGTCGGCCGCAGTGGCCCGCGTTGGCATTGGTTGACCCGGGTTGGCATCCGCTGGAGAGCACACACCGCGCACATCATCGAAGATCACCGACGTCCGCCCGACTACCTACCGTACGCGCCGCCACCGGCGAACCTCGGAGCGCTCACCCGGGGGTCACTTGGACCCACCGTGAGTCCGACTGTGACGTCCCCACCAAGCGTCCGTTCATCGCCGATGTGAGCGAGTCGGCCACGCGACCGCGCAGCGGGCTGCGGTCGACCGCGCAGTCACACGCGATAAGCCGGTGACGTCGGTGGTCATCTCCGCGACACTGGCCGACGTGGAAGAGGTCAAGGTCGTCGTCGCCCATCACGAGCGCGCGACCCTGCGCGTCGGCGACGTGTTCCTGAAAATCGACGCCGATCAGACCCGCACCGACGTCGAGGTCGAGGCGATGACGATGGCCCCGATACCCACGCCGGAGATCCTGTGGCGCAAGCCGCCCGTGCTCGCGCTCACCGCCCTCCCCGGGAGGGCACTCGGCCGCCTCGGCGAGCCGTCGACCGTGTCTTCGGCGGCGTGGGCTGCGGCCGGCGCCGCCGCACGGAGGCTGCACGATGCGCCGTTGCCGCCGTGGCCCGGTCGCCGCCTCGGCGATTTGGCGTCGCGCCTCGACGGTGAATGCGAGTGGCTCGTCACGAACGGGGTCCTTCCGGCCGACCTGGTCACGCGTAACCGCCGGGTTGCCGAAGCCGCGCTTCGGCCGTGGACTCCGGTGTTCATGCACGGCGACCTGCAGATCGCCCATGTGTTCGTCGACCACGACGAGATCACCGGCGTTCTCGACTGGTCCGAGGCGGGCCAGGGCGACGCCCTGTACGACCTCGCCATCTTGACGCTCGGGCACGAGGAGCACCTCGGCGACGTCCTCGCCGGCTACGGCACCGACGTCGACCTCGACGTCATCCGCGCGTGGTGGTCATTGCGAAGCCTGCTGGCGATCCGCTGGCTGGTAGAACACGGCTTCGACCCGGCCGCGCCAGGTTGCGAAGTCGATGTGTTGAAATCCCGGATGTAAGGCGCACGAGTCGCCTGCCACGAGTGCCCGGCGCTATCTGCCGCGTGCTGCGGTGCCGTCCGATCATGCCGAATTGAGTCACGTTGAGGATTTCCGCGGCTGAAGTTCAATGGTGCCGTGCGATAGGAACGGCTCCAGACCCAAGGTCGCGGACCTCGCCGGCAACCCTCCGCGGGCTTCGAGCGCCGGCTCAGGTCACGACGCGGACGCCGGGCCAGCGTTCGGCGGGGCGGTGGCGGACGAGTCGCTGCCGGGAGATCTCCGGGCTGACCCTGGTCGGGTTGCACCGCCACACCCCGTCGAGCAGGTCGTCGAGGCCGTGCGGCGCGCAGACGGCGATCTGGTCGTGCGCGTCGAGGCGTACGGCCACGGCGGTGGCGTACTCGGGCCAGGTGGCGACCGCGTCTGCGATGGTGCGCAACGGGGCCACCGGGCCGCCGCCGAACTTCGCCGGATACCAGGTGTGCACCGCGGCCTGGTTCTTCGCCTCCCACGGCGGATCCGGCCAGGCCACCATTAGCCGCCGGGTGGCCCGGTCGTCGTAGTCCCGGCTCAGGTCCGTCGGGTCGAGAAAGACGACGTCGACGTCACGCACCGACGACGGGTCGAAGCCGTCGCCGTACCGCACGCCCCAGGCGAGGTCGCGGACGGCGCCGGCGCCGATCCAGGCGTCCGGCAGGCCGGAGTCCCGGACAACGCCCAGCGCCCGGATCAGCCACGGGCTGCGCTGAACCAGTTCCCGTAGCTCGTCCTCCCGCACGGTCCCACCCTAGGCCCACCCGCCTGCACTGCATCGCATCGTCGTCTTCGGGTCACCGTGCGGTCCGGTGCGTGATCCGGGCCGCGACGGCGAGGGCTTCGGAAGGCCAGGGCACGGCCGGAAGGAGGTCGTCATCGCGACCGGTCAGGGGCAGGCCGGCGGTGGTGGCGATGCGGAGGATGGCTTCCTCCATCGAGGTGGTCTCAGGCAGGACGACCTCGTCGTCGTAACCGAGGACGTCATGAGGGGCGTACCAGTCGCGCATGTTGTCCGCCGTGAACTCCGTGGCCTGCGGGCGCATCTCGTGCCGCCGCAGGGTCTCGGGCAGGGACACGTCGAGATAGACGAACAGCGTCCGGCCGGGGTGGGCGTCGCGCAGTGACGTGAGCATCCGCCGGTACCGTGCGGTGTGCATGATCCCTTCGAGGATCACGTGGTAGCCGTGGTCGAGGGCCATGCGAACCGTCTGTTCGATGAGGGCCGGTGCCAGCCCTCCGGGCTTGTCCCGTTCCCGCAGGAGGACACGTCGTAGGTAGTCCTGCTCGACGAGGGCGCAGCCGCGGCCGTGCCGAAGGCGCAACTGTCGGGCGATGCTGCTCTTGCCTGCACCAGAGTTCCCCCGGATGCAGATCAGGATCGTGTCGGGGTTGCCGGTGGGGATCACATCGTTCATGGCGGCGGTCCTCCGGGCGATGTCGGTATGGCTGCGGGACCGGTGTCGGGTTGGCCGGTGGCTTCGTGGGGAGTGTCAGCTGGGTTCGCTCATTGGGTGATGAGGTCGTCTACGCCGTAGTGGCTCCACCAGGTTGGCCGGTGTCTGCGCCGCCTTCTACTGCCGGTGGCAACAGTTCGAGCCCATGATCGAACGTGTGGTCGAATCTGGCCAGGTGGGCGAGAACGTCAGGATCGTAGCCAGGAATCTACTCGGACTCACCCGATGGAACTGCGGGTAGAAGAACCCTTCCACCTCGGACCTACCCATAAGTAGGTGTACCGCTGGGGGCAACTACACAAGCGGTGGGCCTGCCGATGGCACTACCCCGACATCACCCACCGGCCAGGCCCCGGCCTGCTGATCAGTGAGAATGCGGCCCCGGCTCGACCGCGGCCACCGCCGATCGCCCACCGCAGCCAGGATCAGATCGAGCTTGCCGGTCATGTCCGTCACGTGCTGTTCGAGCCGCCGGAATCGCTCGTCGGCCATCTGCGGAGGTGCGGGCGGCTGCGCTGGCCGAGGTGGCCGGCAAGATGGTCAGCGTCGTCGGTCCGAACTCGTCCGAGTTGTCGGCATCGCGACCGTCATGCGCCGTCTCGTGCACCCCCGGACGTAGGCTGGCCCGGCATCTATCAATCCACGTCCTTTGATGGAAGGATGTCGTATGGAGCCGGTACGAGCAGAGTCGCCGAACGCGCCGGCCCGACGGGTCCTCGGCATCGCGCTGGCGGCGATGGTCGCCGTCGCCGTTCTGGTCGGCGGTCTCCTCATCTTCCGGGCCTCCGTCGGCGATTCCGGTCCACCGGTGGGCTGCGCGGAGGCCGAGCAGGCCCTCGCCCGGAGCAACGCCGCCGACCCTGCCGACCCCGCGAAGTGGAGCCGGCTGGCGACCGACCTCGAGGCAGCGGCGAAGAAGGCGACGGACAGGGAGGTGGCCGCCGCCATCCAAGCTATCGCGGACAACAACCGCCGGATCGCCGCGTTCAGCACGGCCAGCGAGCCCAGGGTCGACAACGCTCTCGCCCAGCTGGAGGAGACCAAGAAGTACGGGACCAACTTGCAGACCTACATGCGGGTCTGCGCGGCCGAGATCTACCCGAACGAGTGACTACAGCCCGCCCGGGTGCAGCGTGTTCAACCGCCTGATGAGGACGATGCCGGTCCGCAGCGCGTCCTCGAGCTGGTCGACGGAGGCGTAGAACAGGGTGTGGTCGTCGCGGTCGACGGCCTCGACGCAGTTCCTGCTGCCCTGCCGGATCAGGGCGATGTACCTCTGCCAGGACTCGTCGCCCTCCGCGTCGGGGACCCGGAAGTACCGCTCGGCGTCCCGGCCGAATCCGCCGATCGCGACGCACGCCGCGCGGGCCGGCGAGATGTCGACCCGGCCGTTCGACGCGGTGTCGATGGACACCTGCATGGCGGCGATGAGCTTGTCCATCTCGGTGGAGAACCGGCCGAGAAGCCCGCGACCGCCGTACCGCTCCCAAGAGGCGATCTGCACCCGCTTTGTCTCCGCCGACACGGCGACGGCCGGCGCGGGCGGGAGCATCCGCGAGACGGCCTGGCTCTCCGGCGCGGCCCGCTCGTGGAGGCGCAGGGCGACTTCGGAGATCGTCACCAGCATCGCGACGGAGACCAGCGCGCCGACGACGATCCGGCGGAGCGCCGTGCCGCCGGCGGACCACGCGGGTGCCGCCGCACGACCCCGGCGAGGGCGCGGCACCCGCGACAGCAGCCCGACGAGCACCGCCGCGACGCCGCCGCACACCGCCGCGATGACGAGCGCCGGCGTCAGCAACAGCTCGACCGTCGACCAGGCCGCGGGGAGCCGCGAGCCGCAGGACGAGCCGAGCACCGCCAGCGGCCGCACGCACCCGTCGGTCGACACGAGGACGACCATGCCGGCGAAGCCCGCCAGCACCGCCACCTCGGCCGCGATCAGCGTGGAGACTAGTCTGTGCCTCGGGTTCAGCGCGCTGGCGAGCAGCACGGCCGGCGCGGCCGGCCCGACCAGGGCGACGAACAGCCAGGCGGTGTACAGGATCTGGTACAGCGCCCAACCCTGCTCGGTGTCGGGCCGGAGGGGATGCAAATACGCCTGGGTCCACACGACCGCGTCCCAGCACAGGATCCCGCCCAGCACGCCAGGCAGCACCGCCAGGCGTAGCGGCGGCAGGCCGGGCGCGGACGGGGCGACGCCGCCGGAGGAGGACCTGGCCGCCCAGGCCGCCAGCGGCACGAGCCACAGCACCGCCACCTGGACCAGGATGAGCGGGACCTTGGTCATGGAAGCGACGACGGGGATCATCGCCGCGACGCCGGTCAGGACGTTCCGGTGGCCCGGTGCCGGCCCGGTCACGGTCCGCTCCAGCAGTGCCCGGATCTGGTCCGGCTCGAACGGCCAACCGGCGGCTAGCAGCGCACCACCGCCGTGCCACCAGGTGAACCACCCCGACATCACCAGCGCCGCACTCGGCAGCCCGACCAGCAGCAGGCGGCTTACCGGCCGCCCGTGCCGAGCGGTGATCCACACCTGGGCGCACTGGCTGGTCCACCAGGCGAACGCCATGCCGGCCAGCACGACAAGCACCAGGTAGTACGGCGATTCGGGTAGCCAGTCGCTGATCACCTCCTGGCCGGCGAGAAGGTGCCCGAACGCCATGCCGACGCCCAGCCACGCGCCGCCGCGCACCCCGGAAGGTGCCGGGCGACCGGTGAGCAGCGCGTGCGCGACCGCCCGCCACAGCGCCACGCCGGCCACCCCCGCGACCAGGCTGGCCGCCGTCAACGCGACCAGTTGGTCGTTCCAGCCGCCGGCCAGCCGGTACTGCTTGGCGTACATCCAGATCCGGTTGTTGATGAGTGCCGCGGCCACCCCGGTCAGGAACATCGGCATCGCGGCGACCCGGAACAGGATCTCCGGGTCGGCGAGGGCCCAGCGGCGCACCTCCCAGCAGGGGTGGGTCCGCCAGAGGTCACGGAACCGGTCCAGCGCGCGTCGTGCCCGGCCCCGGACCGGGGCGGCGGGGGCTTGCCAGCCGTCCGGATCCGCGCCCCACCGGGCCGCGGACAGGTCGGCGTAGATCTCCCGGGTGCGCAGCACCTCCGACCGGGCCAGGTAGACCAGCGCGCACAGCACGACGACGAAGAGCAGATTGCGGGTCGCGGCTGGGGCGTAGGTGCTCCAGTACGGCGACCGCAGGCTGTTCGGCAGGGTGACAAGCAGCATGCCGGTGGACGGCAGGACCATGGCGAACAGGAACGCCCGCCACAGCGCGATCGTCGCGTAGCTGATGGTGATGTCCCGGTTGTCGATGTGCGCGAGCTCGTGCAGCACCACCGCGCGGAACCGGCCGGGATCGTGCACCCGGGAGGCCACGAGCCCGCCGTGCAGACACAGCACCGAACGGCCGTCGCGGCCGAACACCACCGCACCGGTGGAGGCGGCGGCCGGGTCGACGACGACGCGCGGGAACCGGCGCAGCCCGATCGTCGCCGCGAGTTCCGCCACCGCCCACGAGATCTCCCCGTCGTGGTCCACCGCCGCCAGGGGCACAGTCCGCCGGGTCTTCCAGCGCGGCAGTACCCAGAACACCAGCAGCGCAACGACCGCCAGCAGCACCGGCCAGCCGAGAGGCTGCCACCACGGCGGCAGGGCGTACCGGATCATGCAGTCGTGGTACGCGTCGGCCTGACTGACCTCGCCGAGCATGACGGTCCGGTCCTTCTGCGCGGGATCGACCCCGGCCGCCAGCCTGCAGCCCCACCACGCCAACGACTGGTCGGCGGTGGAATTCAGCGTACGCATCAGGTCGACGCTGCTGACGACGATCAGGACGATGAGGAGCGCGAATCTCGGCGTCGTGCCGGCGGTGACCGTCCGCTCGTCGATCCTCGGGCGGATCGCGATCGCGGTCACGCCCGGCCGCCCGCCGCACCGTCGTCGGGGCCCAGCGCGCGGACCTCGCCGCCCGTGGGCGCGCCGAGCGCGAGCCGGGCCACCACCGCGTCGGCGACGACCTCGCTCTGCCTGCGGGACAACCCCCGTCGGCCCCCGACGTCGATGACGCGCTGGTGTACCTCGCGGAGCTGCTCCTGGGTGAGCGGCGGGACCACCGCGACGGACGGCCGCCGCCGCAACCGTCGCCACCATGTGCGGAGCCTGCCGAGGGAGCCGGTGACGACCAAGCCCGCCGCCTGCTGCGCGGTCTGGTCCAGCACCAGCCACACGGCGGCGGTCACCAGCGGCACGACCTCGCCGACGCCGAACCCGAGTGTCTCGCGCCTGCCCTTGGTCCGGGCCAGCCTGCGCACGACGACGGCCTCACTGAACCGCGACAGCCCTATCACGAGGGGCAACTCCTGCTCTGCGACCTCGGCCACGACGTCGCGCACCACGTCCCGGACTCTGATCCCAGGCATCTGGATCCCCCTCCCGACGTTCGCAAACTCGGGCTCGCCGAACCCAGAGTGATCGAAGTTCGCGAATGTCACAATGCCTGATTCGGTCGCATTCCCGACCCTGGACCCACCGGGGCCGCATCGGAACCACCCGTAGGTCCCTCGGGGCGGCTACGCCCGGGTGGGGTACGCCGGGAGCCGAGGTGAGTCGTACTGTTGGGTGATCAGGTCCCAGCGGATCGACCGGGTGGACCCGTCCTCCAGGCCCTTCTCCACCGGCCCGGTACAGCCTTGAGCGGCCGATGTGAGGTGCTGGCGACGTCGAGAGGCGTGGTCGTGGACAGCCGAGCAGGGGGCGCGCACCGACCGCAGCTCAGCCGGTCAGCCGGTACGGCGGGAGCGGGCCAGAGCCAGCGCGCCGAGGACCATGGCGATCAGCCCGACCACCAGGGCCACGTAGGCCCCGCCTCGCCCGTTGCCGGTGCCGATGCCGCTGTCGGACGTGGCCACGACCACCCCGCCGAGGGCCATGCCGATCAGCCCGGCCGCCAGGGCCATGGTGGCCCCGAGGCGCCCGTTGCCGGTGCCGACACGACTGGTGGGGCGGGCCAGAGCCAGCCCGCCGATGACCACGCCGGTCAGCCCCAGCACGGCGGCCACGGCTGCCCCGAGTCGCCCGGCGCTCATGGTGTAAACACTGGCGGCGGCCGGCTGGGCCGAGACGTGCGCGGCCGCCGGTCCGGCAAGACCGAGCCCCTCGATCAGGGTGGCTCCGGCCACGGCAAGCACAAGTCGAACTGATCTCAGGGTTCCTGACGAGCTCATGTCCCTCTCCTCTTTCGTGCGTCTCGTTTCTGAGGTTGGATGTCGCCTGATCATGTCGCCGGGCGCACCGCCGGTCATCCAGCAGACGGACGCCATTCGCGCTGCCACCGATGGCGCACCCGCCTGCCGCAGACGCCGTAGGCGCCGCGAAAGTACTGCGCGCGAAGTAGGCAGCCGGTCATCCACAAGCAGGAGTCGCCCGCAGCAACATTCCGGCTAAGGTGCGGGCATGAACACGGGACGGGCGAGTGTTCAGGCCGGTTTCAGAGACTGGGCCATCGCCGTCTGCGTAGCGGCGACGCTGCTGGTCACCGGAGTGTCCCGGAACCACTCCGCCACGGATCTTGACCTACTCGGCTACGTGCTGTTGGCGGCAGGCGGCCTGGCACTGGCTGCGCGCCGCCGGGCTCCGGTTCCCGTCCTGGCCGTCACCGGGCTGTGCGTGGTGGGTTACCAGGCGGTCGGTTTTGACGTGCCTGCCGTCGCGTTCCTGTTCGCGGTGTACGCCGCCGTGCGGGCGGGTCACCGCAACATCACGGTCGTGGTGGCTGTGATGATGCTGGCTGCTCTCCCGCTCGCGGCCCTCGCCCTGCCACAAGACATGCCCGTGGGCGAGGCGCTCGCACGGGCCCGGGGCGTCCTCGAGCTGGCGTGGCTGGTCGCCGCCGGTGCCGCGGGTGAAGCGCTGCGGCAGGCTGAGCGACGGGCGGACGAGGCCGAGCGCACCCGGGAGGAGACCGCGCGGCGCCGGGCCGACGAGGAGCGGCTGCACATCGCGCGGGAGCTGCACGATTCGCTCACCCACCAGATCTCGATCATCAAGGTGCAGGCCGAAGTAGCCGTCCACCTGGCCCACAAGCGTGGTGAACAGGTACCGGAGGCCCTGCTGGCGATCCGGGAGGCCGGCCGTGAGGCGACCCGAGAGCTGAGAGCGACCCTGGAGGCGCTGCGCGACGACGGCAAGTCCCCGCCGCCCGGGCTCCGCCATCTCCCGGAACTGGTGGAACGGGCCCGTATGACCGGCCTGGACGCGACGTTGACGATCGAGGGACAACGACACGACGTGCCGGCGGCAGTGGACCGGACCGCCTACCGGATCGTTCAGGAGTCCCTCACCAACATCGCCCGTCACGCCGCCGCCGCTACGGCCTCGGTCCGGATCGACTACCGTCCGGACGCCCTCGCGATCCGAGTCGATGACGACGGCAGGGCCACGCCGGCCACCGCCCCGATGCCCGGCGTCGGGCTGCTCGGGATGCGTGAACGAGTCACCGCCCTCGGCGGTCGCCTGCGTGCGGAACCGCGCGGCGAGGGCGGCTTCACCGTCCAAGCTGAACTCCCGGTGGGCCCAACGTCATGATCCGTGTCCTGTTGGTCGACGACCAGCCGCTCCTTCGCAGCGGCTTCCGCGCACTCCTCGATGTGGAAGACGACATCGAGGTGGTGGCCGAAGCCGCCGACGGGAAGGAGGGCCTGGCGCTCGCCAAAAAACACCTGCCGGACGTCGCGCTCATCGACATCCAGATGCCGGTCATGGACGGCATCGAGGCGACCCGGCGCATCGCCGCAGACCCGGCCCTGGCCCAGGTGCACGTCGTCATCCTGACCAACTACGGCCTCGACGAACACGTCTTCCACGCGCTGCGCGCCGGCGCCGCCGGATTCCTCGTCAAGGACATCGTGCCAGCTGACTTTCTGCACGCCATCCGCGTCGCCGCGCGCGGCGACGCCCTGCTCGCACCCTCGATCACCCGCAAGCTGATCAACCGGTACGTCACCGATCCGCTCCACGCGGGCGCCGACACGAGACTGGAAGGGCTGACCAACCGCGAACGCGAGACAGTCGCCCTCCTCGCGCAGGGCCTGTCCAACGACCAGATCGCCGAACGCATGGTGATCAGCCCACTGACCGCAAAAACCCACATCAACCGGGCCATGGCCAAGCTCCACGCCCGCGACCGCGCCCAACTCGTGGTCCTCGCCTACGAATCCGGCCTGGTAGCCCCACGCAACCGCTGACACTGGCGGCCCGCACGGTTCCACCCTCGAATCGGAGCCGACGCCTGCACCGGTCGCCAACGAACCGGCCGAGACCGGATCACCTGCCCCTGCTGCGGCGGTTGTCGCAACACCGTCCAGGCAGGACGGGCGCGAAACCGACAGTGGTGCCGTTCGATCCGGTGCGACAGGCGATCTCGACGAGGCTCACCGAGAGTGCGACAACCATCCCGACCTCACCGTGACTGCATCCGCCGATCTGGCGGACCTCCTCGCGCTCCGGGTGCAGCTGAACGGCGCGCTGCGCGATGCCGGACGCAAGGTGACAGTCAACGACCTCATGGTGCGGGCGGTCGCGCTCGCCCTACGCGAGTGCCCCGGCGTCAACGCGTCCCACTCCCCCGAGGGCCGTGGCCAAACCCTGCTGCACGGGCGGGGTCAACATCGGCATCGCCGTCGCCTCCCCGGCCGGGCTCATGGTGCCGGTGATCCGCGATGCCGACCGGACGTCGGTCACGGCGATCTCCGCGCAGACCCGGGCGCTAACCGACAAGGCTGCGAACCGGACGCTGAACACGGCCGACATGGCCGACGGGACCTTCACCATCAGCAACCTCGGCATGTGCGGAGTCGAGCACTTCACCGCGATCATCAACCCACCCCAAGGCGCGATCCTCGCCGTCGGTGCCGCGACACCGGAGCCCACGCTGTCCGGGGAGACGCTGGAAGCGCGGCGCCGGATGCGATACACGCTCACCGGTGTCTCACCGAGCCGGCGGCCGTCAGTAACAGGTGTTCATGGCGGTACGCACCTCGGCGAGGGTGGCATCGGCCACCGCCCTGGCTCGCTCGTTGCCCTCACGCAGCGTCTGGCGGAGATAGGCGCGATCCTGCGCGTACCCCGCCCGGCGGGCCCTGATCGGGGCCAGGTACTCGTTGACCGACTCGGTCACGGTCTTCTTCAGGGCGGCGGCTCCCGCGGAGCCGATGTCGGCGGCCACCTGCTGCGGGGTCCGGTTCTGGCAGAGGGCCGCCAGCAGCAGGAGCGAGGACACCTCGGGGCGGGTGACCGGGTCGTAGCTGATGTGGCGCTCGGAGTCGGTCTTGGCCCCCTTGATCAGGCGGGCGGTCTCGTCGGTGTCGGCGGCCAGGGTGATGGCGTTGTTCCGGCTCTTGCTCATCTTGGTGCCGTCCGTGCCGAGCAGGAGTGGCGCGCTCGACAGGAGGGCATCGGGCTGGGGAAATACGGCTTTGCCGTTGCCGTAGCGGTCGTTGAAGCGACGGGCGATGGTGCGGGTGAGTTCGAGATGCGGGAGCTGGTCCTGGCCGACCGGGACCAGGTTTGCCTTGCAGAAAAGAATGTCGGCGGCCTGGTGCACGGGATAGGTGAACATCAGGCCGCTGACGCTGGACTGGCGCGAGTGGGAGATCTCGTCCTTGACCGTGGGATTGCGGTTGAGTTCGGATACGGAGACGAGGCTGAGGAAGGGCAGCATCAGCTGGTTGAGTGCGGGGACGGCGCCGTGCGTGAAGATCGTGCTGCGGGCCGGATCCACCCCGATGGCCAGGTAGTCCAGGACCAGTTCCTCGACGTGCCCGATCAGGTTGTCTGCCACGTCGCGGTCGGTCAGGACCTGGTAATCCGCGATGACCACGAACAGCTCCACCCCGAGGCCCTGAAGACGTACCCGGTTGTGCAGCGTGCCGAAGTAGTGACCCAGGTGCAGGCGGCCCGTGGGGCGGTCGCCGGTCAGCACCCGGAATTGCCCGGGGTCCTTGCGGATCAGCTCTTCCAGCACCGCATTGCGGGCCTGTGCGGCAGACATCCCGAGCGCGTCGGCGGAGGGACCTGAGGCAGCGGCGCCGGGGTCTTCGGTCTGGGGGGCGGCGGTATTCACAAGGTCTCCTGATGGGTCGGTCTCGCCGTCATGATGACACGAGCCCCGCTACAGGGGACACCAAAGGGCCGCCGATCCGAAACGGCGCCGCCGCCCGCGTGCAGCGGCCACGGCGCCACCCCGACGCGCCCGCCGATTCACCGCCGTCACGCCCCCTTCGTCGTCCGCGAAACGCGCGTGGCGAGCAACTCGTAGAGCATCTCGTGCACCGGGGCGGGCCGGCCCGCCCGGCCGGCGAGCCGGACGGCGGCACCGGTCCAGGCATCGAGCTCGGACGGCCGCTCCGCCAGGATGTCCCGTTGCAGTGAGGAGGTGATGTCGGGCGGTTGCCGATCCATGAGCCCTGTCGCCGTGTCCACGGCATCTTTCGGCAGTGCGATTCCGAGCGCGATTCCGGTCTCGTACATCTCCCGCATTCCGGCGATCAGCATCCGGCGGGTGCCGGGGCGCGTCCGGAGTTCGCCGATGGTCGCCCCGCCGGCGGCGGCGCCGAGGCTGCCGACGGGCACGATCAACAGGAACTTCGCCCAGAGGGCGGCCCAGACGTCGCTCGGCTCCAGCACTGTCACCTGGGCCTCGCGCAGCATCTCGCGCAGCCGGGTCACCCGGTCGGACGCGCTGTTGTCCCACTCCGCGAAGCCCAGTGCCCCGGGGGGACCCGCGTGCCGCACCTCGCCCGGGCCGACCGTCGCGGCGACGACCCTGACCGTGCCGGGCAGCACCCGGGAGCGGCCGATCCGGGCCGCGACCTGCTCGGGCGCCTCGACCCCGTTCTGCACGGTGACCACGGCGGTGTCCGCGCCGATCATCGGGGACAGTGCGTCGACGGCCGCCGGCAGGTGCGGGGTCTTGACGCAGAGCAGCACGTAGCCGACCTCGCCGAGGTCCCGCGGGTCGTCCGACGCCCGCACCTCGGGTACGGAGCAGTCACCCGAGTCGCCGGTGACGCGCAGCCCCTTTCGCCGCAGCGCGGTGAGAGTCTCGCCGCGGGCGAGGAACCGCACGTCATGCCCGGCGGCGGCGAGGCGGCCACCGAGATAGCCGCCCACGCTGCCGGCCCCGACCACGGCGATGCTCCGGGCGGCCGGTTCCCTCGTCATGCTTCCTCGATCCGGCGCGGCTCGGGCTCAGCCCACCTGCCCCGCGCGGCGCCGCCCCACCGGCCCGTCATCGGGGCAACCGCTCCCGCACCCGGAGGGGGAGGGCCTCCAGGCCCCGACTGAGCGAGCTGTCGGCGAGCCAGGCGACCTCCTCCACCGGCACCGCGAGTTCGAGCCGCGGCAGGCGGCGCAGCAGCGTGGAGAAGGCGATCTCGCCCTGGAGCCGGGCCAACGGGGCGCCGATGCAGAAGTGCGCGCCATGGCCGAAGGACAGATGCCGGTTCGGTGACCGGGTGATGTCGAACCGTTCCGGGTCGTCGTACACCTCGGGGTCGTGACCCGCGCCGGACAGCGACAGGTGCACGAAGCTCCCCTTGGGTATGTCCACCCCGCCGAGCCGCATGTCCTCCGCCGCGACCCGCAGCGAGGCCCAGGCGGCCGACCCCTCGTAGCGCAGGATCTCCTCGATCGCCGAGGGAATCAGGGCGGGGTCGGCGCGGAGCATCGCGAGCTGGTCGGGATGGCGGAGCAGCAGCAGCGTCCCGTTCCCCACCATGTTGGCGACCGTCTTGTGCCCGGCGATGATCAGAAGGAGGATCGTCGACAGCAGCTCCCGCTCGCTGAGCGCGTCCGCGTCCCGGGCCCTGATGAGCTCGCTCAGCAGGTCACTGCCCAGCTGGGCGCGTCGCTCGGCCACCAGCTTGGTGAAGTAGTCCCCGAACTCCTCGCTCGCCGCCTTCAGTTCCGTCTCCGCGTGCTGCAACGGATCCTGGCTGAGGACGTAGCTCCACCGCTGGAACAGCGGCCGGTCCTCGACCGGTATCCCGAGGTACTCGCAGATGACGATGAGCGGCAGCGGCAGCGCGAAGGCGGTCACCAGGTCGATCTCGCCGCCTTCCGGAAAGGCGTCGATGAGGTCGTCGACGACGTCCTGGATGCGCGGGCGGAGTTGGGCGACCGTGCCCGGCAGGAACGCACGGCTGATGGGCTTCTTCAGCCGGGTGTGCTTGGGCGGGTCGGCGAACCCCAGGTTGCCGACCACCAGGAGGCTGTTGGTCACGGCCTTGTCCCGATACGCGGCGGGCAGGTTCTCGACCTGTTTGGACAGGCGCGAGTCGCCGAACGCCTCCTCGACGACCCGGTTCGCGAGGACCGCGTATGCCTCGGCGCCGGGCGGAACGTCGATCCGGTGGACGGGGCAGTTGGACCTGAGTTCCGCTGTTGCCGCATGCGGGGCCGGCCCGGGGTTGGTGAAGTATTCCGTGGGCAACACGTCCGACATCGTGACTCCTAGGATCGCACCGTTGCGCTGCCACCCGCTACCGCCGGGATTATCCAGATGAGGTCGTCTTCCTCGACCTTCGTCTCCAGGTCGTCGAGGCTCCTGATGTCGTTGTCATTCAGGTAGACATTGACGTAGCGCTTCATGGCTCCGTTCTGGTCCACGAGTCGCTCAAGGACGCCGGGAACGGCCCGATCGAGGCCGGTGAGCACCTTGCGAATGGTGTCGCCCTCGACGGACAACTGCCTCCGCCCGCCGGTCAACGCATGGAAGGCCGCAGGTAGCTTGACGGTCACGACAGGCGCCGGCAGGTCCCTGCCGGCATCGGGGGGAAAGTCGGGCATATCTCATTTTCTCCTTAGCGAGACCTTTGATTCCGGCTGCTCGGCACGGCACCGTCGCTAAGGCGGCAATTCCACGTTGATCTCGTCGTAGATCGCCGACGGGATCCGTATCCTTAGCGGCTCGCACTGTTGCGGCCCTGGCCGCCACCCCGCCACCCGGTGGATCAGCACGTCACCGCTCGCGCGGATGTACCAGATCACGTTCACCGGCCAGCACGACTGGCGGAAGAGGAACTCGTCCATCCGCGTCGGGTTCTCGCTGAGCTGTTGGTACCGCTCGTGCGGCGGACCGATCTCGTGCCAGTTCGGGTGCGAGTGCACCGACCCCATGAGTTCCAGGCCGTTGGCGGACTGCTGCTTGATGGCCCGCAGCACGCCCTTGTCGTCGCACCAGAACCCCCGCCCCGCGTTCCGGTAGACGTCGCCGAACCGCGGGGCGATCTTCCCCTCGAATTCCGCCATGACGCTCTCGTCGCTCCCGCGAACGTTCGGCACGAACTCGATGTCGATGATCGTTATCTCGGCGCCGTCCGACCGCCCGAACAGCAGCGCCGACGCGCGCGGCGGGTGGTGGGGTACGCCGTCGGCGTCACGGCTCTCCAGACACTGTTGGTACTCCTGCACGGCGTTCTCGACGAAGCGCCTGGCGGGTTCGAGTTCGAACCGGGCGGCCTCCGGCAGGTCGCCGAACAGGCGGGCGCCGTCCGCGCCGCCGGCCGAATCGGTACCCGTGGCAGCGGTCACGGGCCGAGCGCTCTCCCTGGCTTCCACTGGCGCTGCCACCTCCGATCACCGTCATGGCTGTGCGGTTCACGTCTTGTTGTCCGGCTTCTTTCCGGCCGAGGCCAAGGTGCCCCCCAGGAGGGCCGCGCCCAGGGGCCACGAGCGCATGTGCACCGGAAGCGTCACGCAGTGGTCCCCGAGGCGCAGGACCAGCCCGTCGCCCACCAGGTCCCGCGCGGCGGCGGCGTGTCCCGGGTTCCGGGTCACCTCGGCCCACGCGCATCCCTCCAGGCCCCGGACGAAGACGTCGACCATGGCGGGGTCGTCCAGGACGACCCGGCGGCCGGATTCGGGCCGCTGATCGACGACGGACAGGAATCCCGGGCCCCGGCGGAAGTAGAGGAGGCCGAAGTTGCCGGTGGACCGCCACGGGCCGACCGCCGAAGCCTCCCGTCCCCGCACGGTCATCCGGTCGGGGGCCGGCAGATGATCGAGCCGCGGGATCAGGTCGAGTTGTTCCGCGCCCAGGATCAGCGACCATGTCACCCGGGCGCCGATCGAGGAACACTCGCGGAGCAACGCGATGATTCGCACGATCGCGTGCCCGGGTAGTGCGCAGAGGTCGACGGGCTCCGCCAGCCGTACCCCGGCGACGGGCACCCGGGGCAGGAGCGCCGCCAGCTCGGTGGCGGCGGGTAGTTCGGCCCAGTCGGACCCGAGGGTCAGCGTCGAACTGGCGGGCCGGGCCCCGGCCGGTACGCGCCCCCCGTCCGAGGCTCGCGCCCTGAGTTCACCAATGTCCATCAATACGCTCATCGTGACGCCGCGACCTCCCTGCCGTCGACCAGCTTCCGGCGGTACGGGTCGACGTCGAGGGCGACGCTCACGTAGCGCTCCTCGTCCTCGAAGGCCAGGCCGCGATCGACGAAGTACCGGAGCATCCGGTCGATCTCGCCCTCCCCGACGGCGTGCCCGCTCTCGGCCAGACGCCGGCGGATGCCCTCGCGGCCGGCGACCTGGAACATGCCGAGGTACACGTTGCTCTGGACGTCGTCCAGCTCGATCACTTCCTCGGGCCAGCTGGCCCGGCGGTCCTCGATGGTCACCCGGCCGCGTTCGTCGGCCCAGTAGGAGAGGTTGCTCCCCGGGTACGCCCTGGCCCACTCCTCGACCCCCTGCTTCAGCTCGTCCTCCAGGGGCCCCACGATCCCCTGGCTGCGGCTGTCGAAGAGGTAGACGAGGTCGTACAGCTCGTCGCGCGGGACCTGGTAGATGAAGTCGTATATCTCGGCCGGGCGGCGGAACATGAATCCCTGGGTGGGATCCTCGAAGTAGGGACTGAACCGCTCCAACGCTATTCGCCAGGCCCCCGTCGGCGGCTGGAGGTGTTCGAGCGCGGCGAATTTCTTGAGCAGCCCACGGTAGTCCTCCTCGGTCTCGCCGGGAAAACCGTAGAGGATGTTCCACGTCACGTTGAGGCCGAGATCCTGCCCGTCCCGCAGCATCCGCACGTTGTGCGCGGCGCTGACGCCCTTGTCCATGAGGCGCAGCACGTGACTGCTCAGGCTCTCGATGCCGGGCTGGACGTAGAGCACGTTCGCCTTTTTCAGGCTACTGAGCTGCTCCCGCGTCATGTTGGACTTGATCTCGTAATGGATTCGCAGGTCGCAGTCGAGCGCGGCCATCGTCGGCATGGCCGTGCTGAGGTACTTCATGTCGAGGATGTTGTCCACCATGATGAGGTCGAGAACCCGGTACCGCTCGGCCAGGCCCACCACCTCGTCGGCGATGCGTTCGGGGGCCTTGCTCCGGAAATCGATGTTCGATCCGTTCAGGCCGCAGAAGGTGCATTGGTGGACTTCCCCCCACCAGCAGCCGCGCGAGGTCTCCAGCACCACCATCGGGCGGACGTAATGCTGGAAGAGTGAGTTTTCCAGCGCCCGGAAGTAGCTGTCGTAATCGGGCGCGGGCACCATGGCGAACGGCAGTGCCGATTTGGCCGGCGGATTCACCACCGTCCGCCCCTCGTTCCGCCAGCTGAGCCCCGGGACGTCGGCGACGCCCGCGCCCGCGGCGATGCGGTTCAGCAGCGCGGGCAGGGAGCGCTCGCCCTCGCCGCTCAGCACGAAGTCGAACTGCTCGAAGTTCCGGTGCAGGGCCGGGCCCTGCAGCCCGTCGCAGTTGCTGCCGCCGATCACCGTCCGGATGCCCGGCACGAGCCTCTTCAGCTCCCTGGCCAGCGCGAGGGACGGCACGTTCTGCATGAAGGTGCTCGTGAACCCCACCACGTCGGGCGGGTCGGCGGCGATCTCAGCCGCGAGGCCCCGGACGAATCCCCGGGCGTACCTCTGCATCTCGACGGGGACCAGGGGGTCCACGCCGCGCTGCCGGAGGAACTCGGCGAACTCGTCGGCCTGGTAGCTGTCGACGTCGTACAGCGCCGGGGTGAAGACCCAGTCGCCGACACCGTGGAAGACCTGATCCGCGACATTCCCATAGTCCGTCGATGTGATCGCGCCATTGCTCTCACGGATCAGGTGTTCGGCCCACCGGAGGTTGGCGTACAACTCGTCGATCGCCCAGTCGGCGGCGTGCCTTCGGACGCACGGCCCCAGTATTCCCAGGGCACTGGACGGGGTGTCGAGTCCCTGCCACGGCATGGCGACCATCAGGAGTTTCACGGAATTCCCACCCTAAGATAGTCGTCGATATAGGAAGACGCGTAGGGTTGATCGGAGGTGCGGCTTCACTCCCGAGAATTCAGAGCTCGGGCCTCGCTTCAAAGACCCTCGCCTCGGCGGCGGCGAACTGCGAGGGTGCACCACCCTCGGCCCACTCGGTGAGCGACAGGGGGAATGCTAACCGTGCTCGCTAGATCAATACAAGAGACAGTTGAGTGGTCGTTCAGGCTCGATCGCACGCGACGGATCCGAAGTCGGCGCTTCCGCCGGCCGGCCGCGTTCCTGGACGGCGTACGACCGGATCGGCCGGACCGGACCGACCGCGCCGAACGGCATGATCGGCGCACGGGACGGCGGGGCGGAACAGTGGCAGCGGGAAGCGGTCCATGCTGATAGGAAATCGCGCGGAGTCGCGGCCAACGGCCGATGAGCCATTGATCAGCGACAATTGCCCACGGTCCTCCGCGACGCTTTCGACCGGGAGTGGGTCCGGCGGCCGGCCCCGCCGCCCGTTCCATGCCACGTCGACCACCGACGCGTGGCCGGTGGCGACCCCGCGCTCCCCTGCCGAGGATCTCGCGCAGGTCGTGGGTGGTGGCGCGACCGCCGACGCCGGCATCGGTGCGGGCTTGAGGTCAGGCGGTCGATAACATGACGAAGGCTGACCAGACCCAATCTATGGGATGAAAAGCCGATCATGGACGAGCAGGCGCACCGCGTATCGGTGGACCCTCGACAGGGCGCCGCTTCGGAGTACGTGACCCACGTCACGGTGGCGGAGGAAACCGTGGGCGAGGAGGTGTCGTCTTGCTGGTGGTGAGACGAAGCCTGGACGCGGCCGACGAGGACGAACTCGTGCGCCGCACCGCCGACGGCGATCGGCGCGCATTCGACGAGCTGTACCGGCGTACGTCGCCGTGGCTGCTTGCCCGGTTGCGCCGCCGGTGTGCCGACGACGACGTGGTCGCCGACGTGATGCAGGAGACCTACCTGGCTGTCTGGCGGGCTGCGGGTAGCTTCGCCGGGTCGGCGACGTCGGGCAGCGCGGTCGGCTGGCTGTGGACCATCGCCGCCCATCGCCTCGTCGACGCGTTCCGCCGGAGGGCCCGGCAGAACCAGGTACCGGCGGTACCTCTCGCCGAGACGGTCGCCCCCACCGCCGAGGAGGAAGTCATGGCGGGGCGGGTCGGCCAGGAGCTGGAACAGGCCCTGCTTATGCTGCCGCCCGAGGCGCGGCAGGTCCTGCGGGCGATGGTTCTCGACGGGCTCTCGGTACGGGAGACCTCCCTGCTGCTGGGTGTCCCGGAGAACACGGTGAAGTCGCGGGCCCGGCGGGCCCGGATCGCTCTTCGGGAGGCGCTGTCATGACCACGCATCCGAGTCCCGCGGTGATCGCCCGCTACGCCGACCGGGAGGCGAGCCTCGACGAAGTCACGGTGTGGTCGGTCGAGGTGCATCTGGAGGGCTGCGCGGACTGCCGTGCCCAGGTGGCCGGCAGCACGACGGACAACTCGCGGGACCTGCTCGCCCGGGTCGCCGCCGGCGTGGACCACGACATCGCCGCCGGACCGGCTCCGGCCGGCCGCCCGAGCTGGTCGGCGGCCCGGAACCGCTGGCTGGTCTGGCATTCGGCGCCGTGGCTCATCATGACGGTGGCGGTTCTGGGCTGTGCGGTCCTGCTCGACGCACTGCAGTCCAGCATTCCGTCGGTGGTGTCGCTGCTGGCTCCGGTGGCGCCGCTTCCGGGGGTGGCGATCGCGTGGAGCCGGCGCCACGATCCGGCCTGGGAACTGGTCGCCGGCACGCCGGCGGCCGGATTGGCGATGCTGCTGCGACGTACGGCTGGGGTGCTCGCCGTGGTCGTGCCGGCGCTCGCGTTGGCGAGTACCCGTACCGGAGTCTCCCTGGCCTTGACGCTGCTGCCGTGCGTGGCCTTCACCGTGGCGACCATCGCGCTGGGCGCCTTTGTCGGTGTACGCCGGGCCGCTGCCGGGCTCGGCACTGCCTGGGCGATTGCCGTGGTGGTGCCGGCCGTGGTCACCGCCCAGTTGCCGGCGGCGCTGCAACCGGGCAGTTCCGGCGTGTGGGCGCTGCTCGCCCTGGCGCTGGCCGGTTTGGCCGCGACTCGGGCCGACAACTTCCGCCGGCTGACCAGCCACAACTGACCTGTCGGGCACCGCCCGTCTTCGAAAGGACTGATGATGCGTACGGTGAGCGCGGCCGAGACAGCCACCACCATCCATCCCTGGGTGGTCCATGCCGAGGGACTGCGCGTGCGGGCCGGGCGGCACCTGGCCGTCGACGGGCTCGACCTGGCCCTGGGCACCGGCGTCCACGGCCTGCTGGGGCCGAACGGGGCCGGCAAGACCACCCTGATGCGCGCGCTGGCCACGGTGGTGAAACCGGCCGGCGGGCGGCTGACGCTGCTCGGGGAGTCGGTCGACGGCCGTGCCGACCTGCGGCGGGTACGTCGCGGGCTGGGCTACCTGCCGCAGCAGTTCGGGTTCTACCCGCGCTTCACGGTGCGGGAGTTCGTCGAGTACATGGCGTGGCTCAAGGAGATGCCGAAGACCGCGGTGCCGGGCGCGGTGCAGCGGGCGATCGATCGGGTCGGCCTCGCGGCCAAGGCGGGTGCCCGGATGAAGACGCTGTCCGGCGGCATGCTGCGCCGGGCGGGCATCGCGCAGGCGATCGTCAACGATCCGGCGGTGCTGCTGCTCGACGAGCCCACCGTCGGTCTCGACCCGGAGCAGCGCCTCGACTTCCGGGAGCTGCTGCGCGACGTCGGCGTCGACAGCTGCGTCTTGGTCTCCACCCACCTGGTCGAGGACGTGGTGGCCGCGTGCACCGACGTCGTCATGATCAACGGGGGTCGGCTCGTCTACCAGGGCACCCCGAACGACCTCATCGCGCAGGGCGGACAGGGCGACGCCGGCGACAGCGCGGCCGAGCGGGGCTATTCCGCGCTGCTGCGCCGGCACCGGGCGGAGGCCGGCCGATGAGCCACATTCTCGGTATCGAACTGCGCCGCTCCGCCGCGCTCGGAACCGCCCTGACTCTGCTGGTGGTCGGCGTCGTGCTGCTCTTCTTCGCCGAAGGGATCGGCTTCGCGACCGGATGGATGCAGCTCGCCATGACGCAGCGGCTCTATCTGGCGGTGCTGTGGCCACTGGCGCTGGCTGCCGGCGCCTGGCAGGCACGCCGCGAGCACCGGTCGAACGTGGCGGAACTGTTCGCCAGCACCCCTCGCCCGGTGGCGCAACGGACGGCACCGACACTCGGTGCAATGGCTGTCGCGGTGGTCTGCGGATACCTGGCGATGGGTCTGGCCGGGGGCCTGTGGATCATCGGCACCGCCGAGTACCTGCCGGTGTCGGTCTTCGTCGTCATGGCCGTCGGCGGCCTGGCGCTGATCGCGGCAGCCTGGCTCGGCCTGGCGGTCGGCCGCCTGCTGCCGTCGCCGGCGACCGCTCCGGCGCTCGGCGTGGCAGGCATGGCGCTGCTGCTGCTCATTCCCGCCGCGACCCGTCCCAAGGGATGGCTGGCCCTGGTGTTCTCGCCGATCTACGAGATGAACAAGCCGGGTGCCTACTCGACCGTGCCCGGCCGGGTCAGCGTCGCCCAGGCCATCTGGCTGACCGCTCTCGCCGTCTGCGCCGTGCTGCTGTTCGCGTCCAGCGGTTGGCGAATCCGCGTGGCGGCGCTGCTGCCGGTGGTGGCCGGCGCCGCACTGGCGATCACGGTCATGCCCCACCAGAACAGGTTCGTCTTCGACGCGATCGACCCGGTGGCGCAGGAACTGGTGTGCGCCGAGGACGAACCGCGGGTGTGCGTCAGCCGGGTCCATTCCGGACTGCTGTCCGAGGTAGCCCCACGGGCCCGGGAAGGTCTGGCGATACTGGCGAAGCTGCCGGACGCGCCAACCCGGGTGCACGAGGACACCACCACGTACTTCCCCGACGTCTACCCGCGGTGGAACAAGGATGTCGTCCTGCTCCGCATCGAGGCCGGCCCCAACGGTCACCTCGATAACGAGGCCGGTGTGCCGGCGGGCGTGGTGTCCGGGGCGTTCACCGGCCCACCTGGATGCGAGAAGTCCGCCAGCCTGGCGGAGACACTGGCAGCCGCCCACTGGCTGATCGGACGCGAGCCGGTGGCCGACGACAGCTACGACCCCGCGGACATCGCCGAAGCCGTGCAGCTGTGGCGCGACCTGCGAGGACTGCCCGCCGGCGAGGCGGACGCCCGGGTCAGAGCACTGCGCCAGGCCGCGGTGACCTGCTCGGTCGGCGACGGACTGCTCTCCCGGAGCACGCGATGAGGTGGCTGACGCTGTACCTGCGCTCCCGGCGTGCCCCGATGGCGCTGGCCGCGGCCGGCGGCTGTGCGGCGCTGACGTGGTCACTGTGGTCCGTGTTCTCCGACAGCCGCAACGTAGACGTACTGATGGTCGTCCTGACGGTCCTGCTGCTGGTCGCCGCCCTGACCGCCACGCTCGGCGGCCCCGACGACGCCATCGAGAGAGCGGCCGGGTTGCCTTGGCCGCCGCGACGGGTCGCGCATCTGCTGGTGGCGTTCCTGGTCGTAGTGGTGTTGCCGCTGGCCACGCTGGCGACCGGGGCCCGCTTCGGCCCTGCCTGGCTGGTGGTGCGCGACGCGGCCGGGCTGCTCGGACTGACCGCCCTGGGCGCCGCGACGATCGGCACCGCCCGGGCGTGGTTCCTGCCGCTGGGCTGGACGCTGGCCGCGATCCTGTTCCCTCGGTCGGAACCGATCGGGCAAATCCTGACGTGGCAGGCGCAGCCTCCGGGGAGTACCGCTGCGGCCGTGACGGCAGGGCTGCTCGCGCTCGGTGGGCTCATCGCGTACGCGGCGGCCGGGCCGGCTCCGCGCGCGCCCGCCGAAGCCGCCCAGCAATGACCTGGCGCCCCGCCGCCAACTGCGCGATCCCGACCCGGTTGCCAATGGGTTGATTCCGTGACAGAGGCGGAACATCCCCCACGCCGGCGCGGGGCCATACGGCGACGGTATGGGGGAATCGGTATGGAGCACTGCCCCCGCGCTTCTTCCCAGGCTCCCCACGCCGGACGATGATCTCGACATCGATAGATGCGAATGCATCTCGGATTGGGGAGGTCAAACTTGAGATCAGCCCTTGCGCTGGCCGGCGTCACCATGCTGGTCGGCAGCAGTCTCGTGGTCACCGCCACGAGTGCGTCCGCCGCCCCGCCACCCACGCCGGGCCCCGCGCTGGTCACCGCCGCCGACGCGGCACTGAAGGACAACGCCCGGACCGTCAAGGCCTCGGCGAAGGACCGGTACGCCGTCCACAGCAGCAAGCGGGACGCGAACGGCGGCGGCGTGGTCCGCTACACCCGCACGTACGACGGGCTCCGCGTCTACGGCGGGGACTTCGTCATTCGCACCGAGGCCGACGGCGACTTCGCCGGCAGCTCGGTCGGCCTGGCGGCCCCGCTGAGTCTCGGCACCACCCCGAAGGTCAGCGCCGAACGGGCCCGGAAGGCGGCAACCGCCGAGTTCTCCGGCAAGGTCACCGCCACCGGCCAGGCGGAACTGTTCGTCGACGCCAGCAGCGGGACCGGGCGGCTGGCCTGGGAGACCGTGGTCACCGGCTGGGCGCCGGACGGGCAGACCCCGTCGAAGCTGCACGTCATCAGCGACGCGCTGACCGGCGCGCTGATCGGCTCGTACGACGAGATCGAGTCGGTCACCGGCAGCGGCACGGGCATCTACACCGGCGCGGTCAGCGTCGACACCACGCTCTCCGGCAGCACGTACCAGATGATCGACCCGGTGCGCGGCAACGGCCGTACCTGTGACATGAACAACGGCACGTCGACCTGCACCACGTTCACCGACGCCGACAACGTCTGGGGCACCGGCGCCAACACCAACCGGCAGTCCGCCGCCGTCGACGCCCACTTCGGCGCCGCCAAGACGTTCGACTACTTCAAGAACGTGCACGGCCGCAACGGCATCTTCGGCAACGGCACCGGCGTGCCGTCGCGGGTGCACTACGGCAACGCCTACGTCAACGCCTTCTGGGACGGCGCCCAGATGACCTACGGCGACGGCGCGGGCAACGCCAAGCCGCTCGTCTCGCTCGACGTGGCCGGCCACGAGATGTCCCACGGCGTCACCGCCAACGTCGTTCCCGGCGGCCTGACCTACTCCGGCGAGTCCGGCGGCCTCAACGAGGCCACCAGCGACATCTTCGGCAACATGGTCGAGTTCTACGCCAACGCGCCGAGCGACCCGGGCGACTACCAGGTCGGCGAGAAGATCGACATCAACGGCAACAACACCCCACTGCGCTACATGTACGACCCGACGCTGGACAGCAGGTCGCACGGCTGCTGGTCGACCGGCACCAACGGCATCGACGTGCACTACTCCTCGGGCGTGGCCAACCACTTCTTCTTCAACCTGGCCGAGGGCACCGGCGCCACCGCGTACGGCACCTCGCCGCTCTGCGGCACCGCTGCCCCGATGACCGGGATCGGCCGGGCGAAGGCGGAGAAGATCTGGTTCCGCGCCCTGGACGTGTACTTCGTCTCGAACACCCGCTACGTGAACACCGCCCAGCCGACGAACACCGCGCGGCTGCACACCCTGTCGGCCGCCACCGACCTGTACGGCCTCTGCAGCACCGAGTACAAGGCGGTGATGGCCGCCTGGACCGCGGTGAACGTGGTTGGCTCCGAGTCCTGTGCCGCCAACGACTTCTCCGTCTCGGTCGCCCCGGCGGCGCTGACGATCGACCCGGGCGCCTCGGCCACCGCCACGGTCAGCACCGCGGTCATCCGCGGCACGGCCGAGCAGGTGACCTTCTCGACCGGCCCGCTGCCGGCGGGCGTGACCGTCTCGTTCAATCCGCCGTCGGTCACCGCCGGTGGGTCGACCACGCTCACGGTCAGTGCCTCCGCCACGGCCGGCAGCGGTTCCTCCGCGATCACCGTGGTCGGCACCTCCCCCTCGATCGCCCGCACGAGCACCCTGAACCTGACGGTGAACGGGCTGCCGGGCTGCTCCGGCACGAACGGGACCGACGTGACGATCCCCGACAACACGACGGTGGAGAGCGCGATCGTGATCAGCGGCTGCGCGGCGACCCCCTCCACCGCGAGCAAGGTCGAGGTGCACATCGTGCACACCTACATCGGTGACCTCGTGGTCAGCCTCGTCGCACCTGACGGCAGCGCGTACGTGCTGCACAACCGCTCCGGCAGCAGCACCGACAACATCGACCAGACCTACACCGTGAACCTCTCCACGGAGACCGCGAACGGGACCTGGCGGTTGCGGGTCCAGGACGCGGCCAGCCTCGACACCGGCTACCTCAACGGCTGGACCCTGAACCTCTGACCGTACCGCCGTGAGAGCGGGCCACCCTGGTCGTCCAGGGTGGCCCGCTCCGCGTTCAGTCCCGGGCCGGCGTCACCCCCGACCTGCCCGAACAGGGCCTCGACCCGATCGCCGAGTACCCGGCCCGCCGGGATCGCCCGTTCCCGCAGGACGGCAGGCGGTGCGCGAGGATCCGGCGACCCCGCTGGGCGGCCCGGCAGCGATCCGATTGGTGGAGCGGGTCTGGATCCACGGACGGCGGAGCCGGCCGGTACGGCCGGAAGGGATGTCGATCGGTCGGGTTTCCGACCGGCCCAAGTACACAAAGGACGATGACCTCCTACGGTGGCTTCCGGCACGCCACGGAATGGACGCCGCCGGGAATCGACCCGGCGGCGCGATTCAGGCGTTTTACAGGGGGTTGTCTCGATGCACGTTCGGAGCCGCGTCGTCGCGGGTCTGGTTGCCGGGGCTGTTCTGTTGACAGGCCAACCGGCGGCTGCGGGCACTGTGCCGGGCGGGACCGCCGACGATGTCGCGAGCACCGCCGCTCGCACCGTCGTGAGAACAGTCGGCGGCGCTGCGACGCGCACGGCCGCGACGCAACCGGCCCCGGGGCACACCGGGCTGGTTCCCAGCACGCCGCGCAATGACGTACCGAGGATCACCGACGGTGAGATCACGGACATCGAGGTGATCGGCAACCGGGTCTTCATCGCCGGCTCCTTCACCGCGATCGCCAACGTCGGCGCGACGCCGCTCGCGCAGCCGGCGCTGGCCTCATACAACATCGACACGGGCCAGATCGACACCGGCTTCCGGCCGACGTTCGACGGATCGGTGGAGGCGGTCGAAGCCGCGCCGGACGGCTCGTCGCTCTATGTCGCCGGCTCGTTCAACACGGTCGGTGGCCTGACGAAGCGCAAGATCGTGCGGCTCGACCCGGTCACCGGCGCTCCGATCGCGGCGTTCACCGCCCAGGGGAACGGGCGCGCGACCGCGCTGGCCGTGAGCGACACCGCCGTGTACGTGGGCGGCCAGTTCACGAAGATCAACAGCGTGACCCGCAACGGGCTGGCCGCGCTCAACCCGACGACGGGGGCGGTGGACAGCGCGTTCAACCTGCCCCTGTCCGGCGGCATCGGCGTCGGCGGCATGCTCACCGTGCAGCAGCTCAAGCTGACGCACGACGGCAGCAGCCTGCTGGTCGTGCACACCGGTCGCCAGATCGCCGGCCAGGACCGCTACGGCGTCGGCCTCGTCGACACCGCCACCAGGGCCCTCCTGCCGTGGCGCACGCGACTGTGGGAGGACAACCTCTCCTTCGTCGGCGGCATCCAGCGGGTCTTCGCCGGTGACGTCGCGCCTGACGACTCCTACTTCGTCGTCACCAGCGGCTCGGGCGGCGACCGGCCGCCGATCAACGACACCGCGATCGCGTTCCCGGTGACCGGCGCCGACCACGTCGAGCCGATCTGGGTGTCCCGGCACTTCGACAGCATCTACTCGGTCGCCATCACCGAGACGGCCGTGTACGTCGGCGGCCACTTCAGCTGGCAGGAGTCGCCGACCTCCAACGTCCCGTGGCCCGGCCTGGACAACGTCGGGTACGGCACGGGCCAGGGCCTGAGCGGCTACGGTCTCGGCGACCAGGTGGTCCGCCGTGACCACCTCGGCGCGCTCGACCCGGCCACGGGCACGGCGATCGAGTGGAACCCGGGTTCCAGCTCGTACGAGGGGGAGAAGGCCCTCCTCGCCACCCCGCGGGGTCTCTTCGCCGGTGGCGACGGCAACACCAAGGGCGGCCTGCCGGTGGGGCGGGTCGGGTTCTTCGACCTCACCCGGGCACCGGCACCCTCGCCGGTCGACACGACGATCGCCACGCCCATCGAGGGGGCGGTCGAGCAGGCCAACACGCCGTTCGCGCTCGGCGGGCAGGCGACCTCCCCGGCCGGCGTCACCAAGGTCGGGATCGAGATCCAGAACCGGGGTTCCAAGAAGTACCTACAGGACGACCTCACGACGTGGGGCGCCGCCAACAGCATCAACGCGACGGTCGCGGCGGTGAACACCGCCTCGACCTCGTGGTCCCTTCCGGTGTCGCTGCCCGTCGGCGAATACCAGGTCCAGGCGAAGACGTTCGGCAACAGCGGCGAGAGCGATGCCTCGAAGGCCGTCAAGAAGATCGAGACCTTCAGCTTCGACGACCTGCCGCCGACGACGAAGATCACCTCGCCGCCCGCCGGCCTGGTCGCCGCTCAGAGCTTCGTCGCGACCGGCACCGCCAGCGACGACAAGGGCGTCAGCGCGATGACGTACTCGTTCCGCAGGTCGGACAACCAGTACCTCCAGGACGACGGGACGGCCGCACCGGTCTACAACACGTTCCGCGGCGAGCCGGACGTCATCGGCGCGCTGTCGACCACCTGGCAGGTCGAGGTGGTCCTACCCACCGAGGGCGAGTGGAAGATGACGGCCACCGCCATCGACACCGCCGGTCAGAGCGACCTGCGCGGCGACAGCCGGGACTGGATCATCTCGGCGACGGGTGCCGCGCCGACGGTGGCCGTCAGCGCCCCCGTGCCGATGACGCCGCCCACCGCCGCCGCGCCGATCACCGTCGCACCGGGCGGCTCGATCACGTTCTCGGGGACCGCCAGCGACGACGGCACCCTCAAGTCGGTTGAGATCTACCTGCGCAACAACACCACCCGCGAGGCGCTGGCCGCCGACGGCACGTGGGGCGCCGACTCGATCGCGGCCTACCACCGGGTCTCACCGACGAACCTGAACGCCGCGTCGTACAACTGGTCCTACACCACCGTGCCGCTCACGCCCGGGGTGTACGACTTTCGGGTACGGGCCACCGACAACCTGGGCCTGAGCACGGCGACCGCCAACCTGGGCCGGCTCACCGTCACCGCCCAGGTGCCCGGTGACGCCTTCCCGAACGGCCTGTTGAGTTTCACCGGTGTCGACCAGAACGTCGAGCAACTGCACCTCGACCTGGCCGGCACCGCGACCGACGACAAGGGCGTGCAGAGCGTGCGGGTGGCGCTGCGCGACCTGGACACCGGCCGGTACGTGCAGCCGAACGGCACCATGGCGGCGAGCTTCGCCACGGTGAACGCCACCCTCGCCTCGCCCGGCGCGACGAGCAGCACCTTCGCCCTGTCGATCGACCTGCCGACCAAGGGTGAGTACAGCGTCGAGGCGTGGGCCGTCGACACGGCGGGCCAGCAGGACGGCTCGACCTCCGGCGCCACCGCCCGGTACCTCGTGTATCCGGGCGACCTCGACCCACGGCTGGAACCGAGCCTCACCCCGCAGGACGGCGAGGTCTACCCCGACTCGCGGATCGTGGTCACCGGACGTGCCGTGGACGACGTCGGGATGCTTCGGGTGGAGGTCCAGATCGTCAACAGCGCGGGCAAGGGGATGAACGCCTCCGGCGTGTTCGGCAGCACGAACGCCCCCTGGATCTCGGTCTTCCTCACCAGCCCGGGTTCCCCGGGGTCAAACTTCGCGTACACGTCACCGGTGATCCCGGCGGGTGCCTACACCATCTCGGTCCGGGGGACCGACAACTACGGTCAGCTGCAACAACCGCCGAAGACCGTCTCCGTGACCGTCAGCTGAGTCCGATCGGCCGCGGACCGATCTGCTGCGGGACAGCGCTTTTCGCTCCCACGGCAGATCGGTCCGCGGCCTCGTACCGTCGACGCGCTCCCAGGCGGGCCGCCGGAGGTCATGCGGGAGCGCGAGTCCTCATACGACCTCCTGATACCCGCGGAAACCATATCTATCAACCCGCGTCGAAAAGAACTCCATCAATCGATGGACGTATTCTGCCAATCGCCGTCCCGTCAATCGACGCAGTACTATCCCGAAAACCGATCAGACCATTCCATCGGGTCACGAGCACGATGGACTGGCCGGAGCAGAGGGATGGCGCAGAGATGAGACTCCGCCACAGGACGATCTTCACCCACACCCGTCGACCCGGGCTGGCCGTCATGGCCGTCCTCGCCACCACCACCCTGGCCGCCACCATGCTCGCCGGTCCGGCGTCTTCGGCACCCGCCGCCGGGCCGGCGTCGGGCGCGATCGGCGAGATCCTGGGCGCCGGCAGTGCGACGGCGGTTCCCGGCAGCTACATCGTGACGCTCAAGGAGAGCGCGGTCGGCAGCCGGTCCACGGTGTCCAGCGCGGTCAGCGGCTTGGCCGGCCGGTACGGCGTGCACCCGGACCAGGTCTGGGGCGACGCCCTGAACGGCTTCTCCATGCGGGCGCCGGAGGCGGTCGCCCGCCGGTTGGCCGCCGACCCGGCGGTGGCCCACGTGGAGCAGGACCGGTTGACCACGTTGGCCACCACGCAACTGAACGCGCCATGGAACCTGGACCGGATCGACGCACCGTCGGGGCTCAGCGGCACCTACAGCTACGTCAGCCAGGGCACCGGGGTCAGGGCGTACATCGTCGACTCCGGGATCTACATCGGGCACCAGGAATTCGGCGGTCAGGCGATCTACGGCTATGACGCGGTCGACGGCATGTTGCCGGCCGACGACTGCAACGGGCATGGCACCCATACCGCCGGCACCGTCGGCGGGACGACGTACGGGGTGGCCAAGGACGTCGTGCTGGTCGCGGTCAAGGTGTTCGACTGCGCCCTGCCCAGCACCCTGTCGATCCTGATCAACGGCATCAACTGGATGGTCGCCGACCACCAGGCGGGGCAGCCCGCCGTCGCGAACGTCGGGATCCAGTCCACCTTCAACAACGCGCTCAACACCGCGGTGGCCAACGCCGTCGCCGACGGCATCACCGTGACGGTCCCCGCTGGCAACTCGAACACCAACGCCTGCAACTTCTCACCCGCGTCGGCGCCGACCGCGCTGACCGTTGCCGCGACGCAGTCGAACGACAGTCGGGCCAGCTTCTCCAACTACGGCCCCTGCGTGGACATCTTCGCCCCAGGCGTGAGCATCATGTCCGCCTGGATCAGCTCGACCACGGCGGTGCAGATGTTCAGCGGCACCTCACACGCCGCGCCGCATGTGGCCGGGGCGGCGGCCCGGGTGCTGAGCATCTACCCGACGTGGACACCGGCCCAGGTGGAGAGCTTCCTGTTCGGCGTCGCCAACCCGGCCGTGGTCAACCCGGGTGCCGGCTCGCCCAACCGGCTCCTCTACCTGTCTCCAACGTTCTGATCCGTCGCCGGAGGCTGCCGAGGCCGGCCCTGCGCGGTCAACTCCCTGACATCACGCAGGTGGCGAGCAGGCCGCGCAGGGCCGGCCCGACGCCGATCACCACGGCCGGGAGGACGGCGGTCGTGAAGGTTTCCATCACAGAAGACGAGGTGACCGGCAAATCTATCCATCGATCCTCGTTGTCATATATCGTGCGGCGACCAGGGTTCCGAGAGCCGGAGTCCTGGTTCTCCGGAAGGGGTGACGGTGAGTCCTCGAATTCCCGTAAGGCGAGTGAGTCGCCTGCTCGGCGCCGTGACGGTGCTGGCCATCGGGCTCGGCGGCCCGGCCCTGCTGGCCACCGGGCCGGCCGCCGCCGCCGGCTCCACCCGCGCGACGACGCCCGTCGTGTCAGCACACCCGCTCGGCAGCGCCTTCGACACGGCCGCCACCCGGTACGGCGTGCCCCGCGATCTGCTGATCGCGCTCGGCTACGCCGAGACCCGGCTGGACGGCCACGCCGGTCTGCCGAGCGCCTCCGGTGGCTACGGTGTCATGCACCTGGCCAGCAACCGACAGGTACGCACGCTGGACGAGGCGGCCACCCTCACCGGGCTGCACCGCCGGGCGCTCACCGGTGACCCGGCTGCGAACATCGCCGGCGCCGCCGCCGTGCTGCGCTCGTACGCCGACCGGGCCGGGCTCACCGTTGCCCAACGGGCCGACGTCAACCACTGGTACGGCCCGGTGGTCCGCTACGGCGGGGCGGCCGATCCGACGGTCGCCCGGCTCTACGCGGACACCGTCTTCGGCCTGCTCACGGCCGGATTCACCGCAGGGCGAGCCGGCGCGCTGACCGTTGCGGGGCGGCCGGTGGCGCCGCAGCGTGGCGCCCTGGCCCAGGTGCCGGCCGCCGGGACCGGCGGCTTCGGCACGATGAGCACCGACTACGGGCCGGCTGCCTGGGCGCCGGCCAGCACCAGCAACTACACCGTGGCGAGCCGGCCGAGCACCTACCGGATCAACTACATCGTCATCCACACCACGCAGGGCTCCTACGCCAGCGCGATCAGTTGGTTCCAGAACCCGGCGGCCCAGGTGAGCGCGCACTACACCTTCCGCTCCTCCGACGGGGCGGTCACCCAGTCGGTGCGTGAGAAGGACGTCGCCTGGCACGCCGGCAACTGGACCTACAACACCCAGTCGGTCGGCATCGAGCACGAGGGATACGTCGACAACCCGAGCTGGTACACCGACTCGATGTACCGGGCGTCCGCGGCGCTCACCCGCACCCTGGCCGATCGGTACGGCATCCCGAAGGACCGGGCGCACATCATCGGCCACAGCCAGGTGCCGGGCGCCACCCACACCGATCCCGGGCCGAACTGGAACTGGACGTACTACATGCAGCTCGTGAACGGGGGCGCCAGCACCGTCGGCTCCGGAACGGTGAACACCGAGGCATCGAGCCTCAACGTCCGGTCCGGCCCCGGCACCGGGTACACCGTCGTCGGTTCGGTCGCCGACGGCGCCACCGTCGCGATCTACTGCCAGACCACCGGCACCACGGTCACCGGCCCCTCCGGCACCTCCAACGTCTGGAACCGGATCGGCACCGGCCAGTACGTCGCCGACGCCTTCGTACTGACCGGTCACGACGGCTTCATTCCGGGCGTGCCTCGCTGCTGAGCGGGGAGCGGGGAGCACGGTGCAGCCGGCCGATGGTGTGCGACGACCGGTCCGACCGACGTCACGGACCAGCGGGGGCCCGTCCCAGGGCCCGGGCCGCGTTGTCGGTGGCCACCTGCCGGGCGTACTCCCCGCCCCGGTGGGCCACCGTGGCGGCCGGGTCGGCGGTGCCCATCGGGAACGGCCAGTCGCTGCCGAGCACCAACCGGTCGGCGCCGAAGACGGACACCGCCAGGTCGACCACCGCCGCGTCGTGGGCCAGGTTGTCGACATAGAGCGCGCGCACCGCCTCGGCCGGGGTGGGCGACAGCACCGGTACGCCCGGCCGGGTGGTGGTGTGTCCGCGCTCCCAGCGCCCGACCACCGCCGGCACGCAACCGCCGCAGTGCACCAGCACGAACCGGATCCCCGGGTACCCGCCGAGCACCCCACCGAAGACGAGCTGGGCCACGGCCACCGTCGTCTCGACCGGGTTCCCCAGCAGGTTGGCCAGGTAGTAGGGCTCCAGCCGGGGATCCGCCGAGTGCGCGGGGTGCAGTTGCAGGGTGCGTCCGTCGGCGTCGAGACGCTGCCACAACGGGCGCAGCGCCGGGCCGTCCAACGGGCCGGCGTCCCCACCGGCGGCGCCGACCACCCCGGCCCAGCGGTCGTCGGCGGCGATCCGGTCGTACTCGGCGAGCGCCACCTCGGGGTGTTCGAACGGCAGGTACGCCAGCGGGGTGAGCCGGGGCCGGCCGGCGACCACGGCCAGCAGTCCGTCGTTGACCGCGCGGACCCACGCCGACGCCTCCGGTGCGGGCAGTCCCTGGCGGTAGAAGGGCGGGGGGACGCTGACGATCGCCTCGTCCAGCCCGGCCCGGTCCAGGTGGCCCTCAAGCCGGTCCGGGTGGTAGAGGTCGGCCGGGCCGACCCGCCTGCCGCCGAGCAGGGCCGCGCCGTCACCGTCGACCGCGACCCCGGGAAGGTCGGCCGGGCGCAGGTCGGGGGCGAGGTGGGCGTGCATGTCGATGCCGGGCACTGGGGTTCCTTAACGGTTGGCCCGACCGCGGTCGCGACGGGACGCGCCGACGGTACGGGGTGGTGCTGGCGTGGTCGTCCACCCCGGCACCGGGGGGACCGGGCGGGCCGCCCGGTGCGTGGGCGGCCCGCCCGGTGGCGGGTGGCGTCAGGGCCGGCCGGCGCGGTGTGCCGGCCCGGTGACGCCGGTGGTCATCTGCCGGTACTCGGGTGCCCCGGTTCCCGGGCCGTGGGCACCGCCGCGGCGTCGGTGTTCATCTTGCCGATCACCCGGTCGGCCGCGTGCTGGATGTGGACCTGCACGGCGGCTACGGCCGCCGCCACGTCCCCCGCCACACACGCGTCGAGGATGGCCCGGTGCTCGCGGACCCGCTCCTCGTTCTGCCCGGTCGGGGTGACCGTGGCGAACCGGTACCGCTCGCTGTTCTCCCAGACCGGTTCCAGACCGCGCAGCAGCCAGCGCGATCCGGCCGAGCGGTAGATGGTGAAGTGGAAATCGGTGTGTGCCCGGCGGGCGGCCGTGGCATCGCCGCGCGCGGACGCGGCGATGTGCTCGTCGAGTGCCGCCTCGGCGCGCCGGGCGTCCTCGGCGGTGAACCGGGTCGCCGCCCGCTCGACCAGCGCCGTCTCCATGGCGATCCGGGCCTCGTGGGTGTCGACCGCGTCCTCGACGGTCAGCGGCATGACCCAGGCGCCCTTGTGCTGGACCACCTCGACCAGGCCGATCGCGGCCAACCGCCGGATCGACTCCCGGACCGGGCTCATGCTCATGCCGAGCAGGTCGGCCATCTCGTTGAGCCGCAGCGGGGTGCCGGCCGGCAGCCGGCCGGTGAGGATCGCCTCGTGCAGGATCGCGGTGGCCGAGTCGGCGAGGGTGCGGTGCTGCCCATCGGCTCCACCGGCGCCGACCCGGCCGTCATCGCTGGCGTCGCTCAGGACGGTACTACGACGGGTTGTTGCCACGGTGTGCCTCCGGATAGAGCCGCTGGTGGATGCGTCCGCGTCCCGTGACTGGGGGACATGCGGTACATGATCCTGGTTCATGGGTGTTTCGGGTGATCCCACAAACGCACCGGCGCGCCCTGGAAATGGTACCAATTTCGCCGCTGTGGAATGGTGCGGGGCGATGCCGCGCTGCGTCGCCCCGCACCCGTCGGGAATCAGTGCAGCTTCGTGAGCCGCACGCGGTTGCGCAGCTCGCCGAGCCCTTCCACCCGGGTCACCACCAGGTCGCCGTCGTTCAGGAACACCTGCGGATCGCGGGCGTTCCCGATGCCGCTCGGCGTTCCGGTGAGCACCACGTCGCCGGCCCGCAGGGTCATCCCCCAACTCAGTTCGGCGATGATCCGGGCGAATGGGAAGGCCATCTGCGCAGTCGACGCGTCCTGGAGCACCACGCCGTTCACCTCGCACCGGATGCGCAGGTTCGCCGGGTCCGGCACCTCGTCCACCGTGGTCAGCCACGGCCCGAGCGGCATGGTGGCGTCGATGCTCTTACCCTTGAGCCACTGGCCGCCGTGCGCGCGTTGCAGGTCGCGCTGCGACACGTCGTTGGCGACGCAGAACGCCGCCACGTACGACATCGCGTCCGCCTCGCTCACCGAACGGCAGTCCGCGCCGATGACCAGCGCCACCTCCGCCTCGTAGTCCCACTTCGCGGAGAGTTGCGGGTCGTAGGCGATGTCGTCGTACGGGCCGACGACCGTGTCCGGTCCCTTGGTGAAGAAGGTCGGGTGCTTGGGGCGTTCCGCCGGATCCTGCCCCTCCCGCTTGCCGCGCGACTCCTCGAAGTGGTCCCAGTAGTTCCAGCCCGTGCAGAGGATGTCCCGGTTGAACCGGCGCAGCGGCGCGTCGAGCCGGACCTCGGCCAACGGCACCGCCGCGACCTGCCGCGCGGCGGCGCGGACCGAGTCCAGGGCGTCCGCGCCGCCCCGGATCGCCTCGTCGAGCCCGCCCAGTTCGGCGGGGAGCACGGCGACGGTGTCGCCGTGCACCACCCCGATCCGTCGGCCGCCCTCGGTACGCACACTGGCGAGCTTCATCAGGCGTCCTGCTCGTCGTCGATCACGCCGATCGCGTTGATCTCGATCAGGTAGTCCTTGTTCACGAACTTGGCGACCTCCACCATCGTCGAGGCCGGCGGCTCACCGGTGAAGTACTGCCGGCGTACCTCGTGGATGGCGTTAAAGTCCTCCATGTTGCGGACGTAGACGTCCACCCGCACGATGTCCTCCAGCGACCCGCCGGCGGCCGTCATCGCGGCGCGCAGGTTCTGGCAGACCTGGTGCGTCTGGGCGGTGATGTCACCGACGCCGGTGACCCCACCGGAGCGGTTGCGGGCGGTCATGCCGGACACGAACACCATCCGGCCCTGCGCCCTGATCTGGGTGGCCTGGGCGAAGTGACCGTTCGGGACGGCCAGCTCGGGGGAAACGATCTGCTGCTTGGGCATGGTCATCTTCTCTTTCCGAGGGTGGAGCTAGCGGGCGTCCGCCGGATCGGTGTACCACTGCGGCTGGGTCGGGTAGTGCGGCCCGTCGTAGATCTCCAGCAGGACGCTCTCCTCTTCGGCGAGCGTGGGCCCGTGCAGGCTGCCCTTCGGGTTCCAGTAGAAGGAGCCCGGGGTGAGGGTCAGCCCGGTGGGCACGTAGGTGTACCGGCCGCTGAGGCAGAACATGAACTGGTTGGACGCGTGCGAGTGGCGCAGCGGGATGCCGGATCCCTTGCGGAACCGGACCAGCGAGATGGACGCCTCGGTCTCGTCGTTGCGCCACAGCGCCTTGTGCGAGAGGCCGGCCAGCGTCTTGTCCGCCCAGTCCAGCTCGCCGGTCTGGAGCAGGATCTCGCGGAACCGGGCCAGCACCACGCCGCCCGGGGCGGGCACCAGCTCCTCGCGTGACCGGTCGGCCGCCTCGCCGCCGTAGTTCGACGGCTCGGAGAGGTTGTTGGCCCACTCCTGCGGGTCGACGCCGGCCGGCACCGGCGGGGCCGGCACGAGCGGCGGCAGGTCGCTCATCGGTCGCCCTGACCGGCCGCGAGGTTTTCCCCCAGGCACTTCAGCTCGACGAGCCGGCTGTGGTAGCGGGTCGTGCCGTTGTTGGTGAGCATGTGGACCTCGCCCGGCTCGCGGTAGACCACGCCGCCGACGGCCTCGTGCACCAGCCGCGGGTCGCCACCGGCGAGCGCGTCGATCCGGTTGTCGGCCGCCGCCAGCGCGATCACCAGGTACGGGTTGAGGTGGTGGTGCCAGGGCTGTTGCTCGCCAGGTTCCAGGCTGATCTCCCAGACCCGAACCTGGTCGTTCTCGAAGACCACCCGCTGGCCGACGGCGCCGAGTTCGACCTGGCTACCGTCCGGGGCGGTCGCGTGACCGTAGTTGCTCATTGTCATCCCTTTCGCAGACGAGGGTGTGGTCAGGCCGGGTCACGGGGCGGTGGGCAGCCGGTGACCCGGGCGTAGAGCTGGGCGGCCGTGTCGACGCCGGAGACCGGGTCGAACGGGACGATCGCCGCCACGTGCCCGTCCGGGCGGACCAGCACCAGCGTGTCGTTCCCGACCCCGAACCGGCGCCGCACCCGGTCGCCCGGATCGAACAGCGCCCGGTCCCGCAGCCCGGAGTCGTGCGGCGCGTCCCACCGGCTCACCACGTAGTGCCGCAGCGCGGGCGAGTCCTGCGGCGGCAGCGCCGGCACCCGGCGCGGGTCGGTGAAGTACAGCGCCACGAAGGCGTCGGCGGCCAGGTCGTGCAGGTGCACCGCGCCGGACTGGCCGAACAGCGGCAGGTCGGGGCTGCGCGCCCCGGCCAGCACCGGCAGCGGCTCGTCACCGGCGGCGACCATCGACCAGTCGCCCGTGCCGTCCACGTCGAGGCGTACCCCGAGCATGGCGCGGGTGAACGCGTTGCCCCAGTTGCCGGCGGTCATCACCCCCGGGTCGTCCGCCCGCCGGGCCATGTAGGCCCGCGCCGCCGCGGCCATCGACGCGGAGCCCTTGGTGGCGACCGGCTCCTGCTCGACCTGGTAACCGTCGAGCAGGCTCTCCTCGGCCCAGCCGCGCAGCACCCAGGCCATCCGCCAGGGCAGGTTGGAGGCGTCCAGGACCCCGGTGTTCAGGCCCAGCGCCCACATGGGCGTGATCAGGTGCGCGGCGTCGCCGAGCAGGAAGACCCGACCGTCCTGCCACCGGTCGGCCACCCGCTGGTGGACGTTGTAGATGTTGGTGCCGACGATCTCCAGGGTCTTGGTGTCCCCGATGAACCGGCGCGCCTTGTCGACCAGCTCCTCCCGGCTCGGCTCGGCCTGCCCGGCCGGCAGCGGGTAGAGGAAGCGCCAGCAGTGCGGCTGGCGGACCAGGATCATCCACTCCTTCGGGTCACCGAAGTAGGCCAGGTACGGGTAGTCGCGCGGGTTCTCCACGTCCAGGTCGACCTTCAGGTCGACCAGCATGTACCGCTCCTGGTACGTCTCGCCCTCGACCACCGCGCCGATCTGCTCCCGGACGACGGACCGGCCGCCGTCGCAGGCCAGCAGGTAGCGCACCGGTACGGTCCGCTCCCCCTCGGCGGTACGCAGCCGCAGGTCCACCCGATCCGGGTGCTGGACGAAGTCGAGCAGCCGGTGCCCCATGCGCAGCGCGCCGGGGACGGTGGCGTCCAGCCGCTGGCGCAGGATCGGCTCCAGCTCGTGCTGCGGGATGTTGATGACGAACGGGAACCGGGTGTCCTCGGTCAGGTCGCCGGTGCGGACGCTGAGCGTCTGGGTGTTGGTGGCCCGGTCCAGCTCGCCGATCTCGTCGATGCGCAGCGACCCGGCCAGCACGTCGGCCAGGGCACCGTACCGGTGCAGCACCTCCAGGGTGCGGGTGAGGACGGTGCCGGCCTTGGTGTCCAGCGACAGCCGCTCGTCCTCCTCGAAGATGACCACCGGTACGCCGTAGTGGGCCAGGCCCAGCGCGGTGACCAGGCCGACCGGCCCGGCGCCGACGATGCCCACCGGCAACTGTTCGGTCGTGCCGCTCATTTCGCGTCGCTCCTCGGGTACGCCCGGTCACGGGTGAGGGTGGATCCGGTCATGGTCGCGGCGGTCGAGAGCAGGAACATCAGCGGCCCGACCACGTCGGCCGGCGTGCCGATGCCGGTGGCCCGCTCCCAGTGCTCCCGTTCCCCGCCGGTCGGGTTGGCCTGCTGGAACTGCGGGGTGTCCACCACACCGGGGAAGACGGTGTTCACCCGGATCCGGTGCTCGGCGACCTCGGCGGCGAGCGACTTGGCGAAGGCGATCAGCGCTCCCTTGCTCGCCGCGTAGGCCGACGCCTGCGCCCGGCCGGCGGTGGCCAGGCCCGAGGCGAAGACCAGGATCGCGCCCGAACGGCGGGCGATCATGTCCGGCAGGACCGCCTGCGCGCACCAGAGGACCCCGTCCAGGTTCACCGCCAGCGTGCGGCGCCACTGCTCGGGGTCCATGTCGACCACGTCGCACCGGGGCTGCACGGCGGCACCGGCCACCAGGGCGTCGATCCGGCCGTGCTCGGCGAGCACCCGGGTCACCGCGGCGTGCACGGCGTCCCGGTCGGACACGTCCACCCGGTGTTCGTGCACCCGCCCGGCGGGGTGCAGCCGGCCGGGGGTCACGTCGAACACCACGGCCGTGCCGCCCGCGTCGGCGTACGCGTGGGCGAGGGCGGCGCCGATCCCGTTGGCGCCGCCGGTGACCACGAGCACCTCGCCGGTGGTGTCGAAACTGGCCTGCATGACTTCCTCCTCCTTCCTCGGGCCCGACCGGCTCAGCCGACGCTGCCCGGCACGGTGAGCGGCACGCCCACCCCGGCGGCGACGCCCACCAGCCCGGCGAGGACCGACGGCTGGAGCGCGACGCCCTCGCGCAGCGCCCGGTCGTACCGGTCGGCTTCGATGTCACCGGGCAGGTGGACCTGCTCCGTGCCGGGGGCCAGCGCGGAGCCGAGCACCTGGCCGGCCAGGTCGTCCACCCGGCGGGCGATCTCCTCCGCGTCCTCGGCGAACGTCTCGGCGTCCAGGGCGAGGAAGAAGTGCGCGCAGTCGTTGGGCACCGCCACGTCGGCGTAGAGGCCCTGGACCCCCCGGCCGTACGCCCCGCCGGACAGCACCCCGGTGAGCACGTCGACCATGAAGGCGAGACCGTATCCCTTGTGGGCGCCGGACGGCAGCAGGAGCCCCTTGAGCGCGGCGGCCGGGTCGGTGGTGGGCCGCCCCTGGGCGTCGGTCGCCCAGCTCGCGGGGATCTCCCGGCCCGCATCGGCGGCCAGCCGGATCTTGCCGAGCGCGGCCTCGGAGAGCGCCACGTCGAGGATCACCGGCCGACCACCCGCGCGGGGCACGCCCACCGCGAGCGGGTTGTTGCCGACCACCGCCGAGGCGCCGCCCGGGGCGGGCATCAGCGGGCGGGTGTTGGCCGCCGCGATGCCGACACAGCCGTTGCGCGCGGCCAGGTCCACGTAACGGAACGCCCCGCCGAAGTGGAACGCCCGGCGGACGGTGACCACGCCGACGCCGTACGTCTGGGCCTTCGCCACCGCCAGCCGCATCGCCTGGTCACCGGTGAGCTGCCCCAGCGCGTGGCCGGCGTCGAGCACCGCGACGGCACCCTTGTCCCGGACCACCTCGGCCCGCTCGGCCCGGCTGACCGAGCCAGCCCTGATCCGGTCGACGTACATCGGCAGCAGCATCACCCCGTGCGAGCCGATCCCGCGCATGTCGGCGTCCACCAGGGAGCCGGCGACCAGACCGGCCGCCTGCTCGGAGAAGCCCAGCGCCCCGAAGACCGAGGCGACCGCGTCGGTGAGCCACCGGACCGGGAGGTTCGGCGCGCTCATGACCGGCCCGCCCACGGCACGAAGAACCGCTCGATCGCGGCGAGCAGGTAGAACAGCACGACGCTGAGCACCCCGAGCAGGATCATCGCGGCGAAGGCCAACGCGGTGTCGGCGCTCGCGCCGGAGGCGACGATCGCGTAGCCCAGCCCCTCGGTGGCGCCGACGAACTCGGCGATCACCGCGCCGATGACGGCGAGGGTGATGGCGAGCTTGAGACCGACGAAGAGCTGCGGGACGGCGGCCGGCATCCGGATCATCCGGAACGTCTGCCACCAGTTGGTCTTCAGCGACCGGCCCAGCTCGACCAGGTCGGCCGGGGTGGAGCTGAGCCCGGCGGCGGTGGAGATGACGATCGGGAAGAAGCAGACCAGGAAGACCAGGAAGACCTTGGGGAACTGGCCGAAGCCCATCCACACCACCAGCAGCGGCGCGACGGCCACCTTCGGTACGGCGTTGAGCATCAGCAGCAGCGGGTAGACGGTCCGCTCCAGCATCCGCGAGGCGGTGACGATCAGCGCCAGCGGCACCCCGACCGCGATGGCCAGTCCGAAGCCCAGCAGCGTCTCGGCGAGGGTGACCAGGGTGTTGTCCCACAGGTAGTCGGACTGCTCGACCATGGCCTGCCCCACCTGCACCGGGGACGGCAGGATGAAGCTCTCCACCTCGAAGACGACGGTGATCGCCCACCACAGGGCGACGGCGGCCACGACGCCGAGCACGGGCGGAAGGTGTTGGGCCCAGCGGACGTCGGCGCGCGGCTTGTCGCGGCGGGCATGGCGGGCCTCGGTGACCGTCACCGTGCCACCTCCTCGGGGGTCATGAGCAGGTCGTGCAGGCGGGCGCGCAGTTCGCCGAGCTCGGCCGAGTGGCCGTCGTGTCCCAGCGAACGGGGACGGGCGATGCCGATCTCCACGATCTCCCGCAGCCGGCCCGGTCGCGGGCTGAGCACGACGACCCGGTCGGCGAGCAGCACGGCCTCGTCGACCGAGTGCGTCACGAACAGCACGGTCGAGGCGTGCTTCATCTGGAGGCGCTGGAGTTCCACCGTGAGGTCGGCGCGGGTGAGCGCGTCGAGCGCGGAGAACGGCTCGTCCATCAGCAGCACCCGGGGCTGCTGGATGAGGGCCCGACACAGCGAGACCCGCTGCTGCATGCCGCCGGAGAGCTCGTGCGGCAGGCGCTTCTCGAAGCCGGTCAGCCCGACCAGGTCGAGCAGTTCGTGCGCGCGGGTCCGGGCGTCCCGCTGGTCCAGTTTGAACACCTGGGTCGGCAGCAGCACGTTGTCGACGACCGACCGCCACGGCAGCAGCGCCGGGCGCTGGAACATGAAGCCGACGTCCCGCCGGGGCCCGTTGATCGGGGTACCGGCGACGGTTATCTCGCCGGAGGTGGCCGACTGGAGGCCCGCCACCAGCCGCAGCAGGGTGGACTTGCCGCAGCCGGACCGCCCGACGATCGCCACGAACTCGCCGTCGGCGACCTCCAGCGACACGTCGCGCAGGGCCTCCACGTCACCGGCCCTGGTGCGGAAGATCTGCGAAACGTTACGAATTCCGATCATGGTCTCGCCCCTCGCGGTGCGCGCGGCAACCGGCCGCGCGCACCGCCGTCGAAGAGGAAGTTACGGCTTTGCGATGTCGTAGACGCCGAGGTCGTCGGCGCTCGGGGTCGACTTGAGGGTGCCGGTGCCGGCGAGCAGTTTGATCATCGCCTCCACCCGCGCCCGGTCGAGCTTTCCGGCCTGCCCGCCGTCCACCAGGACGTACGGCCGCATCTCGGTGAGTTCGGCGGCGGCGACCTTCTCGTCGGCCGTCCGGTCGTGCTTCTTGAGCAACTGGGCGGCCTCGTCGGGGTGTTCCACCGCGTAGACCAGGCCCTTGACCAGCGCCGCCGTGAACTTCTCGACCTGGGCGCGGTCGCTGTCCAGCTTCGTGGCGGAGACCAGCAGGCCGTTGCCGTACAGGTCGGGCAGCTTGTCCGCGTACGGCAGCATGGTGACGGTCTTGCCGCCGGCCGCCTTCTCCAGCAGCGGCTTGCCGGCGGCGAACTGGCCGATCGCGTCCACCGAGCCGGCGGCGAGCAACTGCGGCAGCGACTGCGGCGAGGACGGGACGAACTTCACCGACTTCGGGTCGATGCCGGCCGCCTTGGCGTACGCCGGGAAGATGATCATGTTGGTGGAGCCGGAGCTGTCCGCGATGCTGGCGCCGGACAGCTTCTCCGGTGAGTCGATCGCCTTGTCCAGGGAGGCGATGCCGGCCATCGACTTCTGGTGGATGGCGGCCACCGCGCGCACCGGCATCTTCTCGTTGGCCATCGTGGTGATGACCCCGGAGAGGTCGCCGGTGCCGTAGTCGGCCTGCCCGGACCCGATCAGCTTCATGACGTCGACGGTGCCGGTGCCGGGCTTGATGGTGACGTTGAGCCCGGCCTCCTTGAAGTAGCCCTTCTCCAGGGCGACGTAGGCGTAAGAGTCCCGACCGAACGTCCCGAAGGAGGTCAGGTAGGTGACGGAGGCGGCATCGGGGGAGTCGCTCTTCTCCGAGCCACCACAGCCGGAGACGGTGAGTGCGAGGGCCGCCGCGGCGACAGCCGCGACGAGACGGTTACGACCTGACATGGGACCTCCTGCGTGGGCAGGATTTATCAAATGTCAAACTTCCCCACCCGTCAAGACCTCGTTTTGGTAACGCCGGTCGGCCCGCCACCCTGCCAGGCCTGCGGAGGGACGGGATGACGAAGCCAGGCAGTGGGTCACCCCGATCCGCGTGGACGCCGAACCCCGGCTCCGGCCGGTCTCACTCGCCGTCGGCGTCCTCGATGCGGATGCCCAACGCCCCGGCCAGGGTGTACGACAGGGCGGCGAGGTCCTGCTGGGCCACTACCGCCCCGGCCATGCTCGTCACGCCGCCGATCCCGGCCAGGACGCAGTTGGCGAACCGGGTGCCCGCCAGCGTCGCCTGGGAGAACTGCGCACCGGTCAGGTCGCAGTCGGTGAACCGGGCCCCGCGCAGGTCCGCGTTCTGGAAGTCCGCCCGGGTCAGGTTGCACCCCTCGAACGCCACGCTGGAGAAGTTCGTGAACCGCCACGACGACAGGTCCAGCCGGCAGTCCGAGACCGTCACGTCCCGCACCGACCCGTTGATCCACTGCACGCCCGTCATCCGCACCGTCGACAGCCGCACCCGCAGCAGCGACGACTTCTCCGCCCGCAGATTCGCCAGGTTCGTGCTCTCGAACAGGCAGTCGGTGAACCTCGCCCCCTCCAGCCCGGCCCCGCTCAGGTCCGTCCCCCTGAACCGGCACTGCGCGAACTCGACCCCGTCCGCCGACCGCCCCGACAGGTCGAGGTCGAAGAAGCCCAGCCGGCGGAACGTGGCCTCGTCCTCGACGACGGCACCCTCGACGGTGGCCAGCTCCAGCGACACCGGCGGCTTCGGCCGCACCGGCGCCCGCCACCGACCAGCACCACCACGCGACGATCGCACCACCATCCCCGCACGCTAACCGAGACCCCGCGGCCCGGGGGCCGCCGGGCCGGGGCGCCGGAGCGCCGGGTCACACCCCCAGTCGCGCGGCGGCGAGGGCGGTGCCCTCGACCCGGGCCCGCACCTTGGCCCAGGCGGTCTCCCGCGAGGTCGACACGTCGTCGCCGAACGGCGCGAACCCGCAGTCGTCGCAGGTGCCGAGCCGCTCCGGCGGGATGTGCTCGGCGGCCCGCAGCACCCGGTCCCGCACCTGCTCCGGGGTCTCCACCGCCGGGTCGATCGGATCGGTGACGCCGACGAAGACCGTCTGCTCGGAGCCGACGTGCTCGGCGATCGTCCGCAGCACCCGTTCCTGGTCGGGCTCGCTGGCGAGCTGCACGTAGAACACCCCGGCGTGCAGCGCGAACAGGCTGGGCAGCAGCTCCGCGTAGTCGACGTCGGCGCTGTGCGTCGAGTCCTGGTCGCCGCCGGGGCAGGTGTGCACCCCGATCCGGGCCCGTTCGGCGGGGGTGAACCGGTCCAGGACCCGGTTGTTGAGCGCGACGAACGAGTCGAGAATCCCCTTGGACGGGTCGAGCTTCACCGAGAGCCGACCCTCGGTGAAGTCGAGCTGCACCCGGTGCGCGCCCGCGTCGAGCGCGCCCCGGATGTCCGCCTCCGCCTCGTCGACGAGGTCGTCGAGGAACGCGTCCCGGTCGTACCCCGGGATGCCGTCCTGGGGGTAGAGCAGGCTCAGCGCGGACGGCGCGATCACCGCCTGCTTGACCGGCACGCTGGCGTGCCGCTGCGCGGTCCGCAGGTACTCCGCCGCGTGGGTCGCGTAGCGGAACGGCCCGCCGGTCAGGCGGGGCAGCCGCCGGGTGTGCCCGTCGGCGAACGGGATGACGACCCCGTCCGGGGCCAGGTTGCCGAGGCCGTCGACCGGGTACGTGGCGAAGCTGGGCTTGCGCTGCTCCCCGTCGGTGACCACCGGGGAGCCGAGTTCCTCGAAGCGGGCGACGGTGTCCCGCACCGCCCGGTCGTAGAGCGCGTCGAGCGCGGCGTGGTCCAGCCGGCCTGCGGCGTGCTCGGCGAGGCCGGCGAGGAGTTCCGGCGCGCGGGGCATACTGCCGATCGGTTCAGTAGGAAGGCCCATGCCCCGAAAACATAGAGACGAACATAGATCAATGCAACATCCGTCCGCGAAGGTGCCCGGCCGGCGGCGGCACCCGGTCAGGGCCGGTCGGTGAGCCGACCCTCCTCGGCGAAGAGCGTCCAGACGCAGGCGGTCGAGTGATCGCGCCAGGGGACGTAGGACGTCCCGGGCGAGACCGCCTCGATCGCGTCGAGGAGTCGCCGCACGGTGCCGGCGACGAAGAGCGTCGCCCCGCGCCCCGCGACCGCGCCGGCGCGCAGGTACGCGGTCTCGACCCGGAACCTGATCACGTCACCGGCGCGGATCTGCTGGGTGCCCTCGCCCCTGAGGTTGAACCCGAACAGCCCGGAGAAGCCGTCCGGGGCCGCCCGTTCCCCGGAGCCCGGCCCGACGCCGGCGAGACCCACGTTGGTGGGCCGCGGCATCGGCGCGGCCTGACCGACCGGCGCGTAGGCGTTGCCGGTGAGCCGGGCGGCCCCGGCCGCAGCCGCCGGCAGGCCACCTCGGACGGTCATCCGGGTCGGCTGCCCCGACCCGTCCAGCAGGTCGGTCCGGCCGGTCGGCGAGCCCTCGTGGTCGAAGGGCCGCGAGTGCTGCCCACCGGCGGCGTGGGCGTCGTCGACCAGCACGTGGCGCAGCGGCCCGGCGGGCCGGGGCGCGTCGGGCCGGTCGAAGAGGTCGTTCGCCAACACGCGCAGCAGGGCGGCGGTCGGCCTGGGGCCGAGCAGCAGCGCGCCCCCGGCCTGCCGCCGCGGCTCGCGCCGCCCGTCGGCCGCCAGCGTCACCGCGCCGCGGAGCGCGGCCTCCGTCAGCAGGTCGGCCACCGGTAGCTCGGCGATCCGGTTGCCGTGCCGCGCCGCCCACAGCCGGGTCCGGCGCTGCCCCTGCCGGACCTCGACCAGCAGCCGGGCCTCGATCCGGGTCAACGAGAAGGTCCGTGGGGCGTGGTCGGACCGGGCGAACACCTCGGTGTGCTGTTCCTCGACGATCAACGCGTCGGCGACGGCGACCCGGATCCCGAGCCGGTCGCCGACCGCTTCGGCCGCCTCGCGCACGGACCGCCAGAACGCGGCGAGCGGCCCGTCCGGATCCCGCATCCCGTGGTCCACGTACCGCTGGTCGTCCCAGTCGGCGTCCGGGTGCAGAGCAGCCGCGTCCCGGTAGGGACGCCCGTACCGGAGCATCTCGCGCGCCTCGGCGAGGGTGCCCGGCGCGGTCGCGGCGGACAGGTGGTCCACCCAGAGATGCACCTCGCGGCCGTCGCGGGCCAGCCGGACCAGCGTCGGCGCCGCGCCGGTGACGGCCGCGCCGGAGCGGACCCGGCCGGCGGTGATCCGGTGCTTGCGGCGGCTCATCCGCGACGTGCGGACTTCGAGGGCCTCGCCGGCGCGGGCCGCCCCGGACAGCGAGCCGGCGGCGCGCAGGGCGGGCGGCGGCGCGTCGCTCATCTCAGCACCACCAGTCGGTGCTGTCGAAGCGCATGGTCGGCGAGTACAGGCCGATGAGCACGGACTGCCCCTGCTTGCCGCACGTCACGTTGTCGCCCTCGACGTCGTCGGCGATGCCGACGAGCCTGCGCAGCGTGCCCCGGGCGTCGCCGTGGAGGTTGACGTCCCTGAGCGGCTGCCGCCCGCCGCCCGGCGTCAGGTAGTAGCCCTCGGCCGCGGAGAAGCAGAAGTCCCCGCGCGCCGGGACGGTTTCGCCGGAGCTGAGCGCCAACACGTAGAGCAGCCCCTCCGGCGGCACCTCGCAGAGCCGGTCCACCCCGTCGGGGCCGGGGAGGACGACCGTGTTGGTGGCCCGGGGCAACGAGGCCCTCGTGTAGTCCTGCCGCCGGCCGTTGCCCGTGGAGCCGGCCGCGTCCGGGTACGCCGCGAGCAGGTTCGTCAGCCGGCCGACCAGGACCCCGTCCTGGACCAGCGTCGTACGGGCGCCCGGCTGGCCGTCGTCGTCGACGCCCAGGCTGCCGATGCCGCCGGGTACGCCGGCGTCGTCGACCAGCCCGAGCGGCGCGTCGCACAGCGGCCCGTCCGTCATGGCCGACACGAGGTGGGTGTGCTTCTCGAAGTTGTCGGCCTCGACGGCGTGCCCGATCAGCTCGTGCAGAAGGGCCGCGCCCGCCTTCGGGGCGAGCACGACCGGGGTCCTGCGGTGTCCCAGGTTCCGGGCCGGGAGCAGTCCCCGCGCCCGGCGGACGGCGTCCCGGGCGATCGCGTCCACGGACTCGACCAGCTCGCCGACCGGGGTCTCGGCCCCCCAGTCCGGGCGGCTCCGCCGCGTGAACGAGCGAGCCACCGTGTCCGCGCCGACGGCGGTCGCGGAGCAGCGCTGCCGGCCACCGGACACCGGCGACGCCGCCCGGACCCCACGGGTGTCCACGACGACGCGGTACCGGTGGAAGAAGTCCTGGATCAGGTCCAGCCGCACCGGCTGCGCCCCTGCGCACCACCGACCGGCGAGACCGGCATCCGCGACCGCCGGCCAGGGGGACGGCGGACCCGGGACCGACCGGAGGCGCGGGATCGCCGGCGGGACCCGTGGACCCGTCGGGCAGACCAGCGCGAGCTGCCGGGCCAGGGCCTGCGGCTCCGCGAGCGGCGCGGAGCCGAACCACCACGAGTCGCGGTACCGCAGCAGCAGGCCCACCCCGGACCGCCGGGCCAACACCGAGCCGGTCTCCACGGCCGCCCCGTCCCGCACCGCGCAGTCGAGCCGGATGTCCGCAGTGACCTCGACGAACGCCTGGGCGTACTCCGCGCCGAGGCGCGTGCCCTCCCCGCACCAGTGCTCGGCCACCCCGAGCAGCTCGTCCGTGAGCCGGTCGGCGTCGGTGGTCAGCGTCACCGGAACAGGTCCCTGGAGACCAGCCCGCGCTGGTGGAGCAGGGCCAGCAGGTCCCGGGCCCGCTGGGCGCCGAGTGGCTCCTCGGCGGCGGTGGACACCCGCGCCGACAGGTGCACCGCCGCATCGACGATCTCGTCCTCGTCGCGGCCGTTGCTCAGCGCCCAGACCAGCGCGACGTCCGGCTTCACCACCACCTGTCGCTGGAGCTCGTTGTTGAGCAGCACGCCCTCGGTCAGGTGGATGGTGTTGTAGTGGGGATTGCGGCGGTACGGCCCCTTGCCCAGTTCCCAGAACGGCCACTCGGCGACCGCGGGGCTGTTCCAGCCGAGCAGTTGCGCCGCCGCCATCAGGGTCTGCTGGAAGGCGACGAAGTCCCGGAAGGCCGCGTCGGAGCCGGGCCGCGCCCAGGCGCCGCACTGCCAGTCGAGGAACTGGTCCCACGGGAAGGCGTCGCCCAGCGACCGGCGCAACTGGCGGTGCACCCACTTGGACCCGAGATAGAGATCCCCCGACGCGGTGCTCACCGCCTTGCCGGCACAGACCATGACGCTCTGCCCGACCAGGCCGGCGGACGCGTGGTCCCCGTCCTGCCACGCCCCCCGGAGGTCGGACAGGTCCCCGTTGGCCCTGAGCGCCCAGGTGGACAGCGCCATCTGCCGGAGCCGGTCCTCGGCGGCGGCGAGCGCGCCCAGCAGCCGTTCGAGCTCCGGCGACGTCTTCACCACCTCGATGTCCCGCATGCGGATGAGGAAGTCCAGTTCCCCGTCGGACAGCGCGCCGTGCCGGAGCCGCTGCCGCGAGCTGTCCCAGCCGGCGAGCTTGCGCAGCGCGCCGTCCACCCAGGAGATCGAGTAGTCCTCGATGTCGACGCGTACGTCGCCGACGCGCCTCTGCCGGGCGGCGCCGTCGTCGACGGCACCCGACGACAGCACGAACACGTCGACGTCGCTGGTCGGGCTGCCCAGTCCGGCGGTCAGGCTGCCCGCCAGGTAGACGGAGTCGACGTGGGTCTCCTGGGCGACCTCCTGAGCGGTGGACATCGCCTTCGCCAGCTTCTCTTCGCGGTAGCTCACATCAGTCCCTTGAAGCTCGGGGTCGGGGTCGGGGACGCGGCGGCTGGCCGCGCCCCCGAGCTGTGCCTTACACGTCCACCACGTCCACGACGTCGGCCACGTCGACCACGTCCGTCACGTCGACCACGTCCGTCACGTCCACGACGTCGGCCACGTCGACGGCGTCCACGGCCTCGGCCTCGACCTGGTCAGCGACCTCCGCCTCGACGTCACCGAACTCCTTGATGTCCTCCATGCTGTTCACCTCCCCCATGGGATCGATGGCAACCCCGCCTGCGGGCAGGGAGATCGAGGTGCGGACCTCGGCTTCAGTCCGAAGGGCGACGACGCAGCGCGAACCGCACGACCAGGACCCCGGCGGCGGCCCAGCAGGCCCCCGTGACCAACTCTGCGAGCACGCTGTCGGCGAGGTGGCCGAGGCCCGGACCGGCCCGTACGGAGGACATCAGGTGGCTCAGCGGGAACGCCGACGCGGCGGGACGCAGCAGGCCCGGAAGCTGGGCCGGGGCGAGCAGCACGCCGGAGAAGAGGATCATCGCCAGCACGGCGATGTTGGGCCACAGGAAGGTGTCCCGGACGCGCAGGTTGAGCCCGGCGACCACGAGGCCAGTCCCGAAGGCGCTGACCAGCGCGAGCAGCAGAAGGACCGCGAACACGTCGATGGGCAGCAGCAGGTTCCGGTACAGCGCGGAGCAGACCAGGTAGGTCAGGAAGCCGCTGACGAAGCCGTCGGCGAGGTGCGGGAGGGCCCGCTGGCACACGGCGCCCAGGATGTTCTGCGGGGAGGCCAGCCAGATCGGCATGGTGCCGAAGTTGCGCTCGTTGCCGACGGCGAGCGCCATCCCGTAGATCACGGCGTGGGCGCCCGCGAGCAGGCTGGTGCCGACGAGCGTGGGCCCGAGCGGGGCACCGTAGTGCGAGGTGGTCGCGGTGAAGGCGACCGCGATCCCGATCGGCCGCACGATCCGGGAACTCAGGTAGCCGAGCGGGTTCAACCAGGTGAACAGGGCCCGGTAGGACAGCGCGGCGCCGCGCAGCAGATCGCTCATCGTCATGCCTCCAGCGACAGGGACTGCCGCCGCGCGGACCGCTCCAGCAGCCGGATCAGGCCGACGACGGCGACGGCGGCGACGACCGACAGCAGGCAGCCGAGCAGCAGGTGGCCGGTGCCACCGCCGCGCACCCAGGCCATCACCTGGCTCTGCGGCAGGACCCAGGCGGGGGCGCGCAGCACGGCGGGCAGCGCGGACACCGGCGCCAGCAGGGCGCTCAGCGAGAGCACCAGCCCGACGATGCCGTTGGTCATCCCGGGCGAGAACGGGAAGCGCAGCACGACGAAGCCGAGCAGCCCCATCACCGACGTCGTGGCGACCGCGAGGACCGCCGTTCCGACGAGCCAGCGGGGCCAGTCGAACCGGGGCGCCAGCCCCCACATGGCCACCAGGAAGACCAGCGTCCCGGGGATCGAGAGCAGGGACTGCACCCCCATGCCGAGCAGCCGGCCCAGGACGATCGGCGCGAGCCCGCCCGGGCTGCCCAGCGCCGGTTGCAGGGTCTTCCAGCTCTTCTCGGCGAGAAAACCCAACGTGACCAGCACGACCAGGGCGTCGAGGATGCCGAGGCCGGCGACCCCGACCGCGAGTTCCGCGTCGGTCCGGCCGCCCCGGTAGCTGTGCAGGACGTACGCGAAGACGCAGGGCAGCGCCACACCGGAGAGCAGCGCCAGCGGGCTCAGGCCCTGCATGCGGAGCTGGTCGACGGCGGCCCGCAGCGCCGTTCTGACCATCATGGCCGGCCCGCCATCTCAAGGAACACCTCTTCCAGCGACGGCGAGCTGACGGAGACGTTGGCCGCCTGTGCGCCGAACCGGTCGAACGCCCACCGCACGGCCTCCGCCCCGGAGCGGACCCGCAGCCGGGTCACCCCGTTGTCGTGCGCGACGTCCAGCAGGCCCGGACACGACCGGCAGTCCGGCGCCGGCACGTCGTCGTTCCAGACGATCTCGACGGTGTGCCCCAACCGTTCGGCGGCCCGCACCCGAAGCTGCGCCGGCGTCGCCTCGGCGTGGACCGCGCCGCCCTTCATCAGCACCACGAGGTTGCTGAGGTCCTCGGCCTCCCGCATGTCGTGGGTGGTGAGCAGGACGCTGCGGCCGTCGGTGGCCAGCTTCCTGACCAGGGCACGCATCGACCTGGCCGACTGCGGGTCCAGGCCGGCGGACGGCTCGTCGAGGATCAGCACCGGCGGGTCGTGCAGGAGCGCCCGGGCCAGGTGCACCCGCTGCTTCATCCCCCTGGAGTACGTGCCCACCAGGTCGCCGGCGCGGTCACCGAGGTCCACCAGGGACAGCAGCTCCTCGACCCGCCTGTCGAGCGACCGGCCGCGCAGCCCGTACATCAGGCCGAAGAAGGTCAGGTTCTGCGCCGCGCTCAGCCGCGGGTACAGGCCACTGTCGCCACCCAGGCTGACGCCGCAGGCCAGGGCGGCGCGGCGCCGGTGGCGGGCCACGTCGTACCCGCCGACGGAGGCCTCCCCGGAGGTCGGCACCAGCAGGCCGGTCAGCATGCGGACGCTGGTCGTCTTGCCCGCGCCGTTCGGTCCCAGGATCGACACCACCTCACCCCGGCCCACGGTGAGGTCCAGGCCGACGACCGCCACCCGGACGTTCCCACCGCGATCGGTGAACTCACGCCTGAGACCTCGGGTTCGGATTCCCGGATCCTTCTCCATCACCCTGTCCTCAATCCGCCGAGGCATTGCGTCGGCTGGTGGTCGATCGGTGGCTCCGGGCACGTGCGGTGGTTCGCCCGGGGCGGCCGGAACCGCTCGGGCGCCGGCGACGGGATGCCCGGCGGCCACCCCTGCGGCCCGCCACCCGGGGCACGGGCGTCCGCTCGCCGCCGCGCCTCAGCGCCGGTCGGCGGCCACCGTGCCCGTGCGGAGGACGATGCCGGCCCGGGAGGGCTTCATCGCCTGGTTCTCGCGCACGAGCCTGAGGTCCCACCCGAGACGTTCGTAGAAGCGCGGGACGAGACCGTCCGCCACGAGCGGCCCCCGCCCGTCGATTTCGAGGCAGTACTTCACGATGTTGCGCCCGTGCGGCGCGGTCCACCGGACGTAGCCCTCCAGCGCCCGGAGCTGGTCCCCGGCCGGCACCTCCTCCAGCAGGCCGGAGCTGAGCACCAGGTCGAACGGCCGGGGCCGCGCGCCGAGGACGAGGAAGTCGCCCTGCTCGACGGCGAGGCGGACCCCCTGCGCGGTCGCCGCGTCCCGGATCCGGGCGGCCCCGGAGGACGTGTACTCGATCGCGGTGACGGCGTACCCCATCCGCGCCAGCGGTACGGCGTACCGCCCGTTGCCCGACGCGACGTCGACGGCGGTCGCCGCCCCGCGCGCCGCCAGGAACTCCTCGGCCAGCTCGACGACCCGCTCCGACGGCGGGCCGAAGTCCTGGTCCCGCTGCGCCCAGAACTCGTCCCACCACTGGGCGGGGCGCGACGGGTCGGGCGGCCACAGCGCGACACGGGTCGTCATGCGCGGGCTTCCGCCGGCGCCCGTCCCGACGCGCCCCGGACGACCGCGAGGGCCTGGCGCACGACGTCCTCGACCTCCGGCCCGGTCATCGGCTGCATCCGGGTGTCGCCGGCCCCGCCCTCGTGCAGCCAGCTCTCGCTGGTCGTACGGTCGAACCAGACCGCGCGTTCCTTCATCACCGGGCCGCGCAGGATGACCGTCACCGCCGACGAGTCGGCCGCCAGCGAGTGCACGACCGTGTGGTCGAGGGTGTAGATCTCGCCCGGCTGGACGACCTGGACGCAGGTCGGCTTCAGGTCGGGCGGTGGCGCCACCTCATCGTGCCAGGGGCCGTAGAGGTACTGGGTGTATCCGCCGCGGAGCATCAAGCTCGTGAACGTCCACCGATGGTTGTGCGGCAGGTCCAGGTACCGGTCCTTGAACAGGTGCAGCCGGAGCCGGACGCCGCTCGCCGGGTCGTCGAAGAGGACGAGCTTGTCCAGGCTCCTCAGGTGCTCGCACCTCGCGGCGAGGTCCGGCCGATCGGGCACCTGCTCCAGCAGCTCCGCCAGCGCGCCGCCCGCCGCCAGCTCGGTGAGCACCGCGGACGCCTCCGGGTGGACGCGCTCGGCGTCGCCCCAGTCGATCCCGGCGATCCGGCGTTCCCAGTCCTGCATGTCTCCGCTCCTCACCACGCGGTCCCGTCGAGCGCCGACGAGAGGGGCTCCAGGTAGTACTCACTGATCAGCGCGCCGGACGCCGCGACACGGGCGACCGGCGACAGGTCGGTCGAAGGCTGCGCGGGCCGGGCCGGGGCGGCCCCGCCCGACGTCGGCGGGGCGTCGGCGGGGTGGAGGGCGTGGACCGCGTCCACCGCGAGTCCCGCCGCGAGCGCCGCCGCCAGGCGCGGGTGGCCGTCGACGAGGACCCATGCGGGCGGCGCGCCGGTCACCGCGGCGAGCGCTCCGTTCCGGCCGGCCGCCGCGAGCCAGCTCGCCGGATCGGCGTCGGCCGGTGGCGCGAGGTGCCCGATGCCGGCCCTCAGGCACGCGTCGAGCTGCGCCGAGTTCTCCCGGTCGGGGGTGCAGACCAGCGTCACCGGGGCGCCGAGTTCGCGGCCCCGCACGCCGAGTTCGCGGGCCTCCGCCACGCCCATCCCGGCGAGCCGGTCGCCCAGGTCCCACCAGACGACGCCGCGCCACGGCCCGCGCGCGAAGGCCACAGGGTCGACCGACGCGAGCGAGGGCTCGGTCACCACGAGGTCGCACTTGCGCCGCAGCCAGCTCCGGTAGCGGCGGCCGGCGTCCCGCGCCTCCCACCCGTCGGCCCGGCCGAGGAGCGGCTCCGCGCCGTCCCCGGCCACGGCGAGGGCCGAGACGAGCGGTCGCCCGCCGGCCGGCGGGAGGAGGTACGGGAAGAGGTACGGCAGGTGCCAGGCGAGGATCTCGTTGCGCAGGACGCCGGAGCGGACCTCCGTGCCGACCGCGCGCACCCGGTCGAGGCCGATCCCGTGGACGCGCGGGTTCGGGTCCCGCAGGCCGGCGACGCAGCGCGCGAAGCCGCAGGACGCGACCAGGTCGGCGCACGGCGGCTGCTTGCCCCAGTGCGCGCACGGCTCCAGCGTCGTGTAGATCGTCGCGCCGCGCAGCAGCGCACGGTCGGCGACGTTGTCGATGGCGCAGCGTTCGGCGTGGCGCTGGCCGTACGCCTCGGTCGCCCCGGTGGCGATCAGGACGCCGTCCTTGACGATCACCGCCCCGACGGTGGGGTTCGGGCTCGCGCGTCCCTCGGCCGCCATCGCGGCCAGCAGCGCACGGCGCATCCAGTACGCGTCCCCGGCGTCCTCCCGATCCGGCGGCGGCGAGGGGTCGACGGCGCCGAGGATCGCGTCCACGATGCCGCCGAGGCCGTAGCCGGGCGCGAGGACGAAGCTCGACGACGGCGCCCGGCGCGGAACGGGGTCAGTCGAAAGCCTTGCCAGGCGTTCCGCCGTGGAGCTTTCCGAAGTCATACGTCCCCTCTTTCCCCTCGTCGTAGTCCTCGTGGTAACTGACGAGCTCCATGATGTTCCCCTCGGGGTCGCGCACGTAGATTCCGCGCCAGCCGTTCCACCGGTGGTTCGCGGTGTTCGTCTCGATCCCCGCCGCCGCGAAGTCGCGCAGCACCTGGTCGTAGTCCTTCGGCGCGATCGTGAGCGCGAAGTGGTGCAGCGTCGAGTGCTGCGGTTCGAGCCCCGTCCACCTGACGGTCGGGTGGTTCGGCGGGAGACCCGGGCCGAACAGGGTCAACGTCTGGATCTGTCCGTGCACGCCATCGGCGATCTTCAGGGCGGCCACGTCGTTCGCGAAGCGTCGCAGGATCGGCAGCCCGATCCTGCCGTGGTAGAAGTCGATCATCGCGTCCATGTCGCGGACGCGAATGGCGACCTCGCCGATCGCGTGGACCTCGAACGTTCTCGCAGTGACTTCGGTCATTGTTCGACGCCTTTCCCTCGTCACAGACATCCATAGAGCGCTCGGACCAGACGGTCGGCGCGCGGATCGTTTCCCGGGTTGTCCCCGAACTTGGGTATCCACTGGTTCATCGCGTAGCCCACGCCCATCCCCTCGGCGGGGTCGACGTAGGCGAAGGAGCCGCCGATCCCGCGGTGGCCGAAGGCGTCCGGGCGGGGGCCGAACTCGCCACCGTTCATGGTGAAGCCGCGCCCCCACCGCACCGGGAAGCCGAGCACCCCGTCGAAGGGATCCCCCTCCACGAGGGTGGCCTCGGCGACGGTGGCGGGGCCGAGCAGCGGCGGCCGTCCATCGCTGCCCCAGGCCACCGCGCCGTAGATCCGCGCCAGTGCGCGGGCGTTCGCGTGGCCGTTCGACGAGGGGATCTCCGCCGCGCGCCAGCCCGGATCGTTGGCCGACTCCGGCGGGTTGACCGGATTGGTGAAGACCCTCTCCATCATCGCGAGCACGTCGGGCGGCGGGGGCTCCTGCGCGCCGGAGCGCACGTCGGTCCCCATCATCCCGGCGAGCACCGGCCCCATCCGCTCGGCGAGACGCGTCTCCTCGCCCGACCCGTCGTCGGGCACCAGGCTCGCCGGTCCGACGATGTCGGCGACCCGCGCGGTCTCCGACGCCGGGACGCCGATGAACATGTCGGCGTCGAGCGGGCCGGCGAGGCGCTCGCGGAGGAAGGCGCCGACGCCGCGGCCGGTGACCCGGCGGATCAGTTCGCCCGCGAGGAACCCGTACGTCCGCGCGTGGTAGCCGGTCCTCGTCCCCGGCGGCCACAGCGGCGCGGCGCGTTCGAGGATCCCGGTCATCCCGGCCCAGTCGTACAGGTCGTGGGTCAGCAGTGGCGGGTCCACCGCGCACAGCCCGGCGCGGTGCGACAGGATCATCGCGACGGTGACGTCCTGCTTGCCGTTCGTGGCGAACCCCGGCCAGTACCGGCCGACCGGCGCGTCGTAGGCGAGCCTCCCCTCCTGGACGAGGAGCGCCACGAGCAGCGCGACCACGCCCTTCGTCGTCGAGTAGACGTTGACGATCGTGTCGTCGCGCCACGGCCGGGTGCGCGCCGCGTCGGCGTGCCCGCCCCAGAGGTCGACGACGGTGCGCCCACGGTGCACGACCGCGAAGGACGCCCCCACCTCGACGCCGGTCTCGAAGTGTTCGGCGAACACCGACCGGACCCGCTCGTAGCGCGGCTCGCAGGTCCCGTGGACGGTGCCGCCGCTCACCGCCGGCCTCCCGGCCCGGGTTCGGACCCCACCGGGACGCCTGCCGCCGTCGGGCGGCCGGTGGCCGGGTCCGCCTCGGCGTCGGACAGCATCGCGCGCACCCGCTTCCGCAGGCCGGTGATCGCGTCGGGGAGCGACTCGGGCGGTCCGTCGTTGTGCACGACCACGTCGGCGTGGCGCTTCGACGGCCCGACGAAGCGCTCGAACATGGGGCGGATCGTGCGCGGGTACTGCCGCAGCGTGTGCGCCACGCCGAGCCCGCGGCTGGACTCGTCGCGCAGGAGTCGGCGGTGCAGGCAGAGGTCGAGCGGCGCGTCGACGTAGATCCGCAGGTCGAGTTCGCGCCGCACGACCTCCGACGCGAGGACGAGGATCCCCTCGACGACGATCAGCCGGTGCGGGTGCACCCGGCGCGTCGCCGGCAGCCGGGAGAACGTGGCGTAGTCGTACTGCGGGGACTCCACCGGGCGGCCGGCGCGCAGCGCCGCGAGGTGCTCGGCCAGCAGGGTGTCCTCGATGGCGTCGGGATGGTCCATGTTGGCGTCGGCCCGCTCCGGCCAGGGGACGGCGCTCTGGTCGCGGCAGTACCAGTCGGCGCCGACGACGAACGCGTCGCCGGGTTGGTCGCGGGCGAGGATGTCCGCCACCAGCGACTTTCCCGACCCGGTCGGCCCGGCCACGCCGACCACCCACGCGCGGCGCGCCGCGTGCGCCGGGGGCGTCATGACGGCTTCCCGGGCAGGCCGGAGGCGACGACCTGGTCGATGATCCGTTTCGCGACCGTGACGGGATAGACCGGGTTGCCCGGCGCGGAGGTCTCCTTCGCGAGCAGCACACCCCAGGCGCCGTCGAGGACGAGGTTCGTCAGGTCGAGCACCTCGGACCGGTTCGGCACGTACCGGGTCATCGTCGTCTCCAGCACCTGGGTCGCGATGATCACCGGCACGTCCCGGGCCCGCGCCCGTGCCACCACGTGCTTCTGGTAGATGCCGAGCAGCTCGTAGGGCGCCTGGATCGCCAGGTCGCCGCGGGCGAAGAGGACCAGGTCGGACGCGTCGAGGATCTCGTCGATGTTCCGCACCGCCTCGCTCGTCTCGATCTTGGCGACGAGCTTCGGGCGCCAGCCGGCTTCGACGTCCGGCCCGTTCGCGGGCGGGTGCGCTGCGGCGGCGTACGGCGCGAGCAGGCTGCGGATCCGCGTCATGTCGCGGGCGCCGGAGACGAACGAGAACGCCAGGTACTCCGGCCGGACGCCGCCGAACGCCGCCGCGACCTCGGCGACGTACCGCGCCGCGTCGACGGCCCGGGTCGGCACGCGCGCGAGGTGGATCGACTTGCCGTCGCTGAGGTACCACTTCGTCAGCGCCACGGCGTCGAAGCGATCCCCGTCGACGACCTCCGTCACCCGGAACGCCAGCTCACCGTCGCCGATGACGAACACCTCGCCCGGCGTGACGACCCCGTCGAACGTGGGCACCTCGACGAGCACGTGGTCCGGCCCGGTCTGGAGCGCGGGCCGGCAGACGAACCGGAACGTCTTCCCCCCGGGGACGTCGTGCTCCGCGCCACGGAACGTGTGCAGCCGCTGCTTCCGCCGGGGGAACGGGAGGTCCACCATGATCGGGACAGCGGTACGGGGCGCCGCCGGGCCGGGGGACGTCGGGCGATCCGCGAGCGCGCGCCTCGCGCCGACGATGCGCTCCACGGTCCCGTCCAGCGTCTTCATCGTCGCGGCGTTGTACCGCAGCACGTCGGCCCCGGCGTCGACGATCGCGCGTACCAGGTCGTCGTGGTGGCTGCCGTGCCCGATGGTCGCGATGATCTGCGGCGCGGTCATTCCCCCGCTCCCACCCGCAGGAGGTCGACGGCGGGGGCGCCCGGCCCGCCGCCGTACCGACCGCCCGCCGGGCCCCGCGCCCGCTCGTCGGCACGCGCGGCGAGGATCTCCGCGACCACCGTGTCGAAGTCGAACGTCGACTCCCGCTCCACCGGCGACCAGGCGAGCAGCTCCCGCACGTCGCGGTACGCCTGATCGAGCACCATCAGGTTGTCCAGGCTCTCCAGATCGCGGGGCGCCTGCCCGCGCCGGTCGATCCGCGCCCGCGCCTGCTCGGGCGACACCGTGAGGAAGTAGCTCAGCGCCGGCCGGGGAAAGTACCCGAGCAGCCGCAGCGCCGGCGCGGGATCGGTGCGGTAGTGCAGGAGCTGCGCGCAGACGTCGTAGACGTAGCGATCGCAGAGAATGATCTTTCCTTCGTGGTGCCGGAGCGTCCGCGTCAGGTGCTCCAGCCAGTCGGCCATCAGCGCGTGGAGGTAGACCTGCGGATCGAGCCGCGTCACGAAGCTGGTCAGGCTGCCGAACTGCGCCTCGCAGAACGACTCGACCGCCTTGCAGGTGAGGTACACCGGTCGGCCCGCGAACGCCGGGAGCCCTCGCCGGCGCAGCGCCTCCGCGACGGTCTCCGCGTACGTCGTCTTGCCGGACCCGTCGATCCCCGAGAAGGTGATCAGCACGGGAGCGCTCCGGCCGACGCCCCGGGGCCGACGCCCGCGGCGGCGCGTAGCTTCGCCAGCGGATCGTCGCCGCCGTCCCGGCCGGTGACCGGCGGGAGGACGCGGGACGCGGACCGCGCCCGGTCGACGGCGGGGCCGCTCGCGTAGACCGCCCCGTCGTAGGACGAGGCGAGGAAGATCCCCGGCACGCCGGACCAGGCGAGGCTCGATATGCCGGCCGCGGTGGGGCGGTGCGGGGTCAGCCAACCGCCGGCCGCCAGGTCGTAGACGACGATCGTCCCGTCGTAGCTGCCGGTGGCGACCAGCGACGTGACCGGGCAGGCCGCCACGCACTTGATCGAGTGGCGGTGCGGCGACTCGATCCGCCGCACGCCGTCGCCGCTCCACAGCCGCAGGTGCAGGTCGCGCGACACCGACGCGAACAGGCCCGGCGCGACCGCCACCACGGCGTTGGCGATCTTGTCGTGCGCGCCGTCGAGCCGCTCGACGAGCGTTCCGTCCGCGGCGTGGTACGCCGCCGCGCGGTTCGCGCTCACGCTGAAGAGCACCTCGCCGTCGCACGCGAGTCCCTTGATCGCGTTCGTGTGGAGCGGGATCGTCCGGGCGAGGCGCGGCGACCCGTCCTCGGCACGCTCGAACAGCAGCCCCTCGCCGGTGTACGCGCCGACCACCGCGTTGGTCGTCGGCGGGCCGGCGTCCGCGGGCGAGCCGGGCGCGGGGACGAGCGCCCCGCAGTTGAGCGGCGACCGGTGGCGGTGCACGAGCGCCCCGGTGCGCGCGTCGAACAGTTCGCCGGTCTGCCCGCCGGTGAGGACGAGGTCGTCGCCCCGCCCGTCGCCCCGCCACTCCAGCAGGAAGTTGCACAGGCTCGGCAGCCGCCGCGCGAACCTGCCGTCGACCCGGACCACGCCGGCGTCGCCCACCGTCCAGACGGCGCCGTCGATCACGGCGGTCGCGTTCACCCCCTGGGTGTCCTCCACCCGCGACGCGTCCCACTCGCCGGTCGCCCGGTCGTACGTCGCGTACGTGCTGCCGAACGTCGCGAACACGGTCCGGCCGTTCGGCGCGGCGGCGGCCGACCGCATCCAGATCGACGGCGGGGCGGCCGTCTCGCTGACCAGCGTGAGGAGTTCGGTCGCGCTCGCCGACCACACCTTCACCCGCCGGTCGTAGCTCATGCTGATCAGCGCGTCCGTGGCCTGGTCGAACTGGAGCCGCTTGATCCCGGCGTCGTGGGCCCTGACCGCGCCGCGCTTCTCGCCGCCGTCGATGACGACGATCTCGCCGTCGTCGTTGCCGGCGTAGAGCCGGCCGTCGGGGCCCACGACCACCGTGTCCGTCTCGCAGTCACCGAGATCGACGACGTGTTCGAGGCGCCCGGCCTCCGCGTCCCACAGCCGGACCGTCCCGTCGTCGCTGCTCGACACGAGCCGCCGCCCCCCGGCGAGCCACTGCACGGAGATGACGTCGGCCTCGTGCCCCGCGAGCACGTGCACGAGCCCGCCCTCGCGGGTGAAGACGCGGATCCTCCGGTCACGTGACGCGGTCGCGACCCGCTCGCCGTCGGCGCGGAAGGCGACCATCTCGACGTCGTCGTCGTGCCCGGCGTACACCGCGGCGAGGGTCAGGTCCGGCACCCGCCACAGGCGCGCGGTGTGGTCGCTGCTCGCGCTCGCCAGGAACCGCCCGCACGGGCTGAACGTGCACTGGTTGGCGAGGTGGTCGTGGAACGAGCGGGCGACCGGCAGGTGGGTGGCGGCGTCCCACACGATGAGCTGGTTGTCGTACCCCGCGGTGGCGACGTACTCGTCTTTCCAGCAGGCCACGCCGCTGATCGGGGCTATGTGCTGCACGCGGGGTCCCTTCCGTCCTCGGCCGAGGCGTCCTCGGCCACGCGAAGTCCGATGGCGTAGAGCGATTTCGGGTACGGCCCGTGGCGACGCCCGCACCGCGCGAGGTCGCTGAAGCGGTTGAACGCGCCGCCGCGGGCGATCCGGTAGTGGCCCAGGACCCTGAAGAGGTCGTCCTCCACGAGCTCACCGCCCGGATAGGCGTGGTAGTGCGTCGAGACGTACTCCTCGACGTTGCCGGCCATGTCGAGGACGCCGAACGGCGACGCCCCCGCAGGGAACGTGCCCACCGCGGTGGTCGACAGGAGACCGAGGTCCATCGTGTTGGCGCACGTGTCGCGGAAGTCGTGCCCCCACGGGAAGTCCTGCTCGCGCCCGGCCGACGCCGCGTACTCCCACTCGTACTCGGTGGGCAGGCGGAACGGCCGGCCCGTGCTCGCGGCGAGCCACCGCACGTACGCGTCCGCCATCGCTGGCGTCACCGTGTACACGGGGTGGTTCGCACACCCGACCGGCACCCGCCCGAACGGCCAGGACGTGGGCAGTTCGGTGTGCTCCGTGTCGGCGAGGAACAGCGCGTACTCGGCGTTCGTCACCGGGTACTTCGCGATCCGGAACGCGCCGACCGTCGCGGCGAAGCGCGGGCACTCCTTCTCGATCCAGTTCCGCTGGACGCCGTACCTCGAATAGCGCCCGTGCAGTTCGTCGACGCGCGACGGATCGAGCCCGAGCCGCACGGTCGCGCCGGGGATTGTGATCATCTCCGGGTCCAGCGGGCGGATCCGCGGGTCGCCGGCAATGCCGAGGAGGAGGCCCGCGGCGAGGCGCGACTCCAGCGACGCCTCGGCCGACTCGACGACCGCGACCCAGCCGGGCGCGCCACAGTCGCGGAGCGCGTCGACCGCCGCGCCGAGATCCTCGAACCGCGGCGACACGTAGTGGGCGGGCAGGCCCATCGCCGCCCGGTCGGAGATCGAGTTGATCTCGCCGTGGACGACGACGTCGGCGCCACCGGTCGCGCGGGTCGGCCGCGCGGGCCCGACCGCCGTACGCGCCGCCGTGTCGCCGCTCGGGCCCGGGGCCCCGCCGGTCACACCGGTTCCCTCGTCGCGTCGGCGTCCGCCGGCTCGTCGGTGGGGAGGTGCCCCGGGTGGAGCCGCTTGACCTCCAGGTAGGCCGAGGGGTATCCGGCGATCTCTGGCATCACGGTCCTGACCTCCGTCTCCGATGTGGGGCGTCGGCGAAGCTGCGCAGCGTCCAGGGCCAGGCCGGCCCGCCGACCGTCGGGCGGGACCCGGCCGGCTTCCGTCGGATCGGCAGGGGCGGGCCCCCGGCCGTCAGCTCGATCCCGGGTACGGGTGGGACCCGCGGCACCATCGGTCGCTGGACGGCACGGCGGGCGGCTCCACCCGCTCGGGCGGCCCCGCCAGGACCGTCCCGGGTCCTGGGCCGAATTGGGGCCGGAACCGGCCGGTCACCGCGAGAGGCAGGCGTCCACCGGGCGGGACTGCCGATTACATCGGCACCGACCGCCGTAAATGGAAATTACGCCGATGCCCATGCCGGTCACACCGAAATTCTCTTGCCAGATCCGCCGTAGTCGTCCAATGACGTTGTCGTCCACAACAATCACAGCGCCTCCCCGTTGCTGGCCATCGTGCCCGACGGGTCGGGGGCTGACAAGACCTCGACGGCCGTCACCGCGGGTGGGCGGTTCGCCCGACGATCTTCTCGCGGCCGTCGTCATCCGTCCCGGCAATCAGGGTATGACCTGCATGAATGGCCGGAACGCCGGACGCGCGGCAGGGCCGGCGGCGTTTTCCTGGCGGTCACCCCTCCCCGATCCAGGTCGGATGAGCGACACCGTCGTCAGTCGCCGCCCGGGCCACCCCGGAAAGCCGTCGAACGCGCGAGCGGAATCGGGTCGGAATGCGGACAGCCCAGCCGAAAAGGCGAATCGTCAACCTCGATCTGCCGAGCGGCAACGCTTCGCCAACTGAGACGCACGTCACATTTTCCAGTCGGCCCGGGGATGGGACTCCCACCAGGCCCGCGACCTGCGGGCCCTCCGCCGCTCGGCACCACCTGGGCGCCGGGTCAGCGCCCAGGCGGGGTGGCGGGTTCCCGCAATCGCTTGACTACGTTCCGCATCCTGCCGCAGGATCGGCACTTCAGTCTTGCGGGGGCAAAGGAGCTGAAGATGTCGACGATTCCTGGGCGTGTGCGAGCCGGCTCAGCACTGGCGCACTAGCAGTGCGCCTCACGCAACACCGAGCGAACACGCTCGATGTCCCGTTGCATGGTGGCGATCAACTCCTCGATCGAATCGAAGCGCTCGGTAACGCGTACCCGCTCGACGAAGTCGGTTGTCACCGTCTGGCCGTAGAGGTTGGCGGACACGCCGAGCACGTGCGGCTCAACCGTGCGCCGACGGCCCGCGAAAGTGGGGTTCCGGCCGATCGAAATCGCGGCGGGGTAGCAGATGCCCCCGACCATGTCCCCGTCGGACCAGCCCTTGTCGACCACCGTGAACCAACCCGCGTAGATGCCGTCGCCGGGCACCACCGAATGCTCGGCGAGGGCGAGGTTCGCGGTGGGAAAGCCGAGACCGCTGCCCCGGCCCTCGCCGTGCACGACCACCCCCGCCACCCGGTGCGGGCAGCCCAGCGTCTCCGCCGCCGCGGCCACGTCACCCGCCAGCAGGCGTTCCCTGACGTAGGCCACGGACAGCCGGTCCGGCTGCCGCTGCCCGGGCGAGTCGACGGCGTGCACGGCCACGCCGGTACGCCGGCCCAGCGCCACCAGGTCGCCCCCGCCGGCGGCCACGGCCACCGGGTCGAGCACCAGTTCCACCGCCGGCAACTTCGCCACGAGGGTGGCGACCGCCGGCTCGTCCCAGCCGCCACCTGCCGGCGCGACGGCGAGCGGCTGCACACAGATCGCGTCGACGCCGAGGCCCGCGAGCAGTCGTCCGTCGTCCTCGACGGCGGCGGCCTCGGCCGGCGAGGGCACCACGAGCAGCAGCACGCAGGCCACCCGGAGGCGACGGGCCTCCGCGACGGCGCTCCACACCAGCCGGTCGCTTCCGAGCTGCGATCCGTCGCTCACGGCAAGGACGCACGGGCCCACATCGGAAGGTACGTCTGAGACGCCTCGCCAGATACGCACCGTGCCACCTTACCGGTCTGCCGGGGCGGCCCCGCCAAGCTCGGCGAGCGGCGGGGCGCCCGCCCGACGACCGCCCGGATCGACATGACGACAGGAGTCAGCCTTGAGAGGATCCCGAGTCCGGGCGGTCATCGCCTCGGCGGCCGTCATGAGCCTGTTGCTCACCGCGTGCGACGGTTCCGAGTCGTCCGGCGGCTCCGGCGCCCCGGGCGAGCGGAGACAACCGGACGTCAACGGAGACGGCAAGGTCGTCGTCGGCATCCTGAGCCCGGGCGACACCAAGGACGGCGGCTACTACCAGAGCTTCGTCGACGACGCGAACAAGATCGCTCGCGCCGCCGGCTGGGAGGTCCGCACGATCGACCGGGTGAACCCGGCGGACGCGCTCACCCAGGCCCGCAACCTCTGCCGACAGCGGGTGGACCTGATCGCCGTGGGCGCCGGCGAGCTGAAGGACGCGCTGACCGCTGCCCCGGAGGACTACTGCCAGGGGGTCAACTGGTATGTCAACAGCGGCAGCGGCATCGCCCAGACCGAGTACTTCGCCCAGTCGAAGGACGTCATCAACCAGACCCTCTACGCGGCCGGCTACGCCGCCGGGCTGCTGCTGCAACGCTCCGGCGGCAGCAAGGCCGGCTACATCACCGGCCCTGAGCTCGACTTCGCCAAGCAGGGGGCCCGCGCCTTCGAGACCGGGCTCCGGGCCGTGCTGCCGAAGGCGCAGCTCGTCGTCACCTACACCGGCAGCTTCGACGACTCGGCCAAGGCCAAGGAGGCATTCGTCGCGCAGCGCGCCCAGGGGGTCGGGATCGTCTACCCGTACCTCGGCGGGGCCACCGACGCGGTGGCCCGGGAGGCGAACCTGGCCGGGGTCCCGGTGCTCACGCCCGGCACCGACCGGTGCGCCGACAGCACCGTGCGGTACGCGGTGTCGGTCGTCTTCAGCCCTGGCACGTACTTCGCGGCGGCCCTCGACGAGTTCCGCGACGGCACCCTGAAGATGGGCACGACGAGGCTGTGGACCCTCGGCGTCGACCCCGTGCCGACGGTACGGATCTGCGCCCCGGAGGGCGACCAGCAGGCCCGGCTCGACCAGGTGATGAAGGACATCGGCAGCGGCCGGCTCGACGTGGACGCAGCGGTTGCGAAGCTTCGGTAGACCGGTCCGGGCGGCGCGGGGCGCCGAGGCACCGGACGCCGACGCGCCGGCGGTGCAGCTCCAGGGCCTGACCAAGCGGTTCGGCCCGGTGCTCGCCTGCGCCGACGTGTCGATGACGGTGCTCCGCGGCAGGATCCACGGCCTGCTGGGCCAGAACGGGGCGGGCAAGACCACCCTGATGAGGATGCTCGCCGGCCTCGTCCGCCCCGACGCCGGACGGATCCTGGTCGCGGGCCGGCCCGTGACCGTCACCGACCCGGCCACCGCCACCGCGCTCGGCATCGCCATGGTCCACCAGCACTTCAGCCTCGTGGGGCGGCTGCGGGTGTGGGAGAACGTGGCGCTCGGGGGGCGCGGGCGGCTGGACAGCCGCTGGACCCGCCGGGAGATCGGCCGGGTGGCGGACGGGTACGGCCTGCTCGTCGACCCGGACCGCCGGGTCGATGAGCTGACCACCAGCGAGCGGCAGCGGGTCGAGTTGGTCAAGTGCCTCATCCGTGCGCCGCAGGTGCTGATCCTCGACGAGCCCACCTCGACGCTGACGCCGCCGGAGGCGCGGCACCTGCTGTCGGTGCTCCGCCGGGTCGTCTCCGACGAGTCCCGCGCGGTCGTCCTGATCAGCCACGACCTGGACGAGCTGGCGCACGCCGCCGACGAGGTAACCGTCATGCGCGACGGCGCCGTGCTGGCCCGGCGCAGCGCGGCGGAGGTCGACGTCGGCGAACTCGGCCGGCTGATGGTCGGCGACCAGCTACCCGCCGCCGTCGCCGCGCCGGCGGGCGAGCCGCGGGAACAGGTGCGGCTGCGGATCCGGGACGCCTGGGCCACGCAGGCGCGCCGGCCGGTCCTGCGCGGCCTCGACCTGCGGGTCCGGGCCGGCGAGATCGTGGGCGTCGCCGGCGTCGAGGGCAGCGGTCAGGGTGCCCTCGCCGACCTGCTGTCCAGCCTGCTGCCGCTCGACCGGGGCAACGTCGAGGTGGACGGGAACCCGGTGCCGCCCGGCCGGCCGGGCGCCATGCAACGCGCCGGTGTCGGAGTCGTGCCGGAGGACCGGCACGTCTCGGGATGCGTGCTCGACATGAGCGTGGCCGAGAACCTGGCCATGACGGATCTCGGCCCGGTGTCGAGGTGGGGATTCGTCAGCCGCGGGCGGCTGCGCCAGCGGGCGGAGGCGACTATCCGCGAGTTCGCCATCGGCGGCGCGTCGCCCGACACCCCGTTGCGGCTGCTCTCCGGCGGCAACCAGCAGCGGGTGGTGCTCGCCCGCGAGCTCGGCGCCGCCGCCTCGGTGCTGGTCGTCGCCCAGCCCACCCGGGGGCTCGACGCCGCCGCCGTCGAGCACGTCTTCGCGCGGATCGGCGGCCTCGCCGCGCAGGGGGTCGCCGTGCTGCTGATCTCCAGCGACCTCGCCGACATCCGCCGGCTCGCCCACCGGATCGTGGTCCTCCACCGGGGTGCCGTCGTCGGGGAGCTGACGCAGGCCACAGCCGATCCGCAGCGGCTGGGCCTGCTGCTGGGCGGCCGGCCGGAATGACCGACCGAGTCGCCCGGATGCGCCCAGCCGTACCGGCCAGGCTGGTGACGCCACTGGCCTACCTGGCGTCCTTCACCGTCACGATGACGGCGGTCGCCCTGCTCGTGGAGCTGACCGGACACTCCGCCGCCGAGGTCGCGCTGACCCTCTACCAGGGCAGCTTCGCGGATCTGCTCTCGCTGGGGCGGGTGCTCGACGAGGCGACGGCGCTGCTGCTGGTCGCGACGGGTGCGGTGGTATGCGCCCGGGCCGGGATGTTCAACATCGGCCAGGAGGGTCAACTGGTGATCGGCGCCCTGGCCGGCGCCTTCGTCGCCCTGCGCGTGCCCGCCCCCGGTTGGCTGGCGCCGGTGCTCACCCTCGGCGCGGCGGCGGCCGGCGGCGCCCTGTGGGCCGGCGTCGCCGCCGCCCTGCACTACTGGCGCCGGGTCAACGTGGTGATCGGCACGCTGCTGCTGATCTTCCTCGCCAGTCAGCTCGTCTCCTTCGCGCTCAACCGGGACTGGCTGCTCCAGGAGGCGACGCCGGCCGGCCAGAACCGGCTGCCCCAGTCGGCCGTCCTGCCCGCCGCCGCGCACCTGCCGCGGTGGGGCCGATACCCGGGGATCGAGGTGGGCGCGGGCGCGCTGCTCGCCATCGGGATCGCCGCGGCGACGGTGGTGCTGCTCGCCCGCAGTCAGTGGGGCTTCCGGCTGCGCCTGCTGGGGCTCAACCCGGTCGCCGCCCGCCGGTCCGGCGTCCGCGCCGGCCTCGTCGGTGGGGGCGCGCTGCTGATCTCCGGCGGCTGCGCCGGCCTGGCCGGGGGCGTGGTCCTCGCCGGCGACGTCCACCGGATGCAGGGCGGCATCGCCAACAATCTCGGGTGGGAGGGGCTGCTCGTGGCGCTCGTCGCCCGCCACCATCCCGCCGCCGTCGTGCCGGTCGCCGTCCTCTTCGGCGCGCTGCGCGCCGGCGCGGGTTTCCTCGCCTCCACCGGCGTCCCCCGTTATCTGGTGTCGGTGCTGACGGCGCTGATCGTCATCGCCTCGACCCTGCCGGCGGCGTTCGCCGAACTGCGCCTGCGTCGGCGTCCCGGGCGGAGCCGGTCGTGACGGGCCTCGAACTCGTCCTCGCCAGCGCGCTGCGGCTGAGCGTCCCCCTGCTGTTCGCGGCGCTGGGCGAGTGGATCGCCGAGCGGGCCGGCGCGCTGAACGTCTCCCTGGAGGGGATGATGCTGGCCGCCGCCTTCGGCGGCTACGTGGGCGCCGTCGCCACCGGCTCCTCCGCGCTGGGCCTGCTCTGCGCCGCCGCGACGGGGCTGAGCGTCGCCCTCGCCCAGTCGGGCATGAGCTACCGGCTCACCGTCGACGCCAACGTCGTCGGCCTGACCCTCAACGTGCTGGTCCTCGGCCTGACCAGCTACCTGCCGGCGCCCACGGAGCCGGTGGACGTACCGCACCTGACCGTCCCCGGCCTGTCTGCCCTGCCGGTGGTGGGCGGCGCGCTGTTCGACCAGCCGTGGCCCGCGTACCTGCTGCTCGGCCTGGCGCCGGCGCTGTGGTGGGTCGGGTACCGCACCCGCTGGGGCCTGGAGCTGCGCGCCTGCGGGGACGGTCCCCGGGCCGCCGACGCCTCGGGCGTGGACGTGCCGCGCCGACGTCGCCAGGCGGTGCTGGTGTGCGGGGCGTTCGCCGGTCTCGGCGGCGGCTACCTGGCGGTCGCGGAGGTCGGGCTCTTCAACCCGAACATGACCGCCGGACGCGGCTATCTCGTCCTCGCCGCCGTCATCTTCGGCGGCTGGACGCTGCGCGGGACGCTGGCCGGCTGCCTGCTCTTCGGCGCCGCCGACGCGATGCGGCTCGCCCTGCCGGCGCTCGGGTACCAGTTCAACCCCCAGCTCCTCCTGGCCACGCCGTACCTCCTCGCGCTGCTCACCATGACCGTCCTCGCCCGCCGTGGGCACGGCCCCGCCGCCCTCGGCGTGCCCTTCCGGCGGGGGCTCACATGAGGCGGCGGGCGGCCGGACAGCCCCCGCCCGCCGGTCGACACCGCCCGAGAGAAGCCACCCCCGGCAACACTAAGGAGCCCCCGATGACCATGCCGGACCTGCCCCGCCGGCCGCTGATCCTCAACGCCTTCGGCCTGGGCGCGGTCAGCCCCTCGGGGTTGTGGGCCCACCCCGACGACAACTCGACGGGGTACACCCGGATCGAGCACTGGATCGAGCTGGCGAAGCGACTCGAACGGGGCGGCTTCGACGGGATCTTCATGGCCGACACGCTCGGCCACCAGGACGTGTACGGCGGGAACGCGGACGCGGCCCTCCGCAACGGCGTGCAGTCCCCGCTGCTGGACCCGCTGCTGCTGGTCTCGGCGATGGCAGCCGCCACCGAGCACGTCGGCTTCGGCGTGACCGTGTCGACCACGTACGAGCAGCCGTACCAGCTCGCCCGCAAGTTCAGCACGCTGGACCACGTCACGAACGGCCGGATCGCCTGGAACATCGTGACCAGCCTCCAGGAGAGCGCGGCCCGCAACCTCGGGCTCGACCGGCAGGTCCCGCACGACGAGCGCTACGACCGGGCCCAGGAGTTCATGGAGGTCTGCTACAAGCTGTGGGAGGGCTCCTGGGAGGACACGGCCGTCGTCGCCGACCGGGCCGCGGGGGTCTACGCCGACGCCCGCCGGGTGCACCCGATCGACCACGTGGGCCGGTACTACCGCGTGCCGGGCGCCCACCTGTCCGAGCCCAGCCCCCAGCGGACCCCGGTGCTGTACCAGGCCGGCGCCTCGCCGAGGGGCCGGGAGTTCGCCGCGCGCAACGCCGAGGTCGTCTTCCTCGGCGGGCACTCGGCCGAGTCGGTGAAGCGGTCGATCGACCTGATCCGGGGTCGCGCCGTCGAGCTCGGGCGGGCGCCGGACTCGATCAGGTTCATCACGGCGGTGAGCGTGATCACGGGTGCCACGGACGCCGAGGCGCAGGCCCGGTACGCCGAGCTGACGACCTACCCGAACCACGAGGCCGCCCTGGTGCTCTTCTCGACCTGGACGGGCGTCGACTGGTCGAAGTTCGACCCGGACCAGCCGCTGGTGCACATCGAGACCGAGGCCAGCCGGTCGACGTTGGCGGCCTTCACGCAGATCGACAAGAGCCGCACCTGGACCCTGCGGGCGGTGGCCGAGTACATGGGCATCGGCGGCATCCACCCGAAGTTCGTCGGGTCCGGCGAGCGGGTGGTCGACGAGATGGTCGACTTCGCCGACCGGACCGGCCTGGACGGCTACGCGCTCGCGGACGCGGTGTTCCCCGGCACGTTCGAGGACTTCATCCGGGAGGTCGTCCCCGTGCTGCGGGACCGTGGGCTGCTCCGGCCCTATGCCGCGACACCGCAGACGCTGCGTGAGCGGTACCAGGGCACGGGCCAGCGCCGGTTGCGCGACGACCACCCGGGCGCCCAGTTCCGCAAGCTGGACGGCTCCGGGTCGGAGCGCTGAGCCGCCGCCCGGCCCCCACGGCTCGCGGCACCCCGCCCGCCCGGCCCTGGCGGTCACCGGCCGGGGTTCGGTCCGCGGGTCGCAGCGGGGTGACCTCGTCACCGACGAGGAGTACCAGGCCCCACCCGCCCCGGGCGGGCGGCGGGTCGAGCCGGTCAGGCGCCGCGCGGGGCGTACATGATGACGGCGACGCCGAGCAGGCAGATGGCTGCGCCGGTCAGGTCCCACCGGTCGGGGCGGAACCCGTCGACGAGCACGCCCCAGGCGAGCGAGCCGGCGACGAACACCCCGCCGTAGGCGGCCAGGATGCGGCCGAAGTTCGGGTCGGGCTGGAAGGTGGCCACGAAGCCGTAGGCGCCGAGGGCGATGACGCCCGCGGCGACCCACCACAGGCCGCGATGTTCGCGCCAGCCCTGCCACACCAGCCAGGCGCCGCCGATCTCCGCGAGCGCGGCGAGGGCGAACAACAGCAGCGAACGGAAGACGGTCACCTGCCGGACCGTACCCCAGCCACCCTCGCCGGCCCCCGCACCGCGCTCCCCGGAACCGCCCGGTCAGCGACCCAGCAGGCGCTGCACGGCCCGGCGCAGGCGGGCCCGCAGGCCCGGCCGGGCCGGGGTCAGCAGGACCGGTGCCGCGCCGTCGGCCGCGCAGTGGAAGCTCAGCGGCAGGCGGGCGTCCTCGGTCCACCCGTTCTCGGTGAGCCGCGCCTTCAGGATCCAGGTGCCCTCGGTCCGGCCGGCGTTGAGGGTGGCGAAGTCGAGCCGGGCGGTCGCGTGGTGCACGAGGTGCACCCGCCCCGGCCCGGCCGACCGGACCGGTTCCTCCTCGGCGCGCTGGTCGACCGGCAGGAAGAACTCCTCCCCGCCGTCCCTGCGCCGCACGACGACGTCGAGCCGGGCCTTGGACCGCCGGTCCGTGACGTCGAGCAGGTCGGGGTCGACGCCGTCGACGGGCAGCGCGAGCCGGTGCCGCCCGTCGGAGACGGCGAGGGTGACCGGCTGGTCGCCGGACTCCAGGTGGGCGGTGACGGCCAGGGTGACGGCGGACCCGGCCAGCAGGTGTCCGTCGACACGGGCTCGGACCCGGACCCCCGCCTCCCACTCGGCGAGCCGGCGCAGCTCGGCCAGCCGGTCCCGCGCGGTGAGGGACGCGATCGCCCGTTGCAGCGGCGGCAGCCCGGCCGCGACGCCCGGCGCGAAGCGCTCCCGGATCACCTTCCCGCACTCCAGCGCCACCTGGGCCGCCCAGTCCGGCGGGGCCTCCAGCAGTCGCTTCCCGCGCAGCCGGTTGATCATCTCGTTGCGCAGCCAGCGCCGGTGCAGCCTGTCGCGCACCGGGCCCGGCTCGGTGTGCGCGTCGACGATGTCCAGCGCCTCGCGGAGGTTGGCGTAGTACCCGGCCGGGTCGAGCCTGCGGGCGGTCACGTTGCCGGCGTCCGCACGCCGGAGGTGGTGGTAGCAGACGTAGTCGGCCAGCACGCAGGTGCGCCGGGACAGGAACATCGCCCGGGTCACCATGGCGTGGTCCTCCAGCCGGCGGGGCCCCTCCGGGAACCGGATCTCGTGCTCGTCGAGGAAGGACCGGCGAAACAGCTTGTGCGCGGTCAGGCTGTCGATCAGCGGCGAGTTGGCCAGGGTGGCGTCGCAGCGGTCCCGGCGGAACAGCTCGCGCGGCACCGAGCGCCCGTGCCCGGCCATCTTGCCGACCACCATGTCGGCGTCGTGCTCGACGGCGTGGGCGTGCAGGCGTTCCAACGCCTCGTCGCCGAACCAGTCGTCGTCATCGGCGAAGAAGACGTACTCGCCGCGGGCGTGGGCGACGCCGAGGTTGCGCGGCCGGGACGGCCAGCCCGAGTTGTCGATGTGCAGCACGCGGATGTGCGGGTGCGCGGCGGCCAGCTCGTCCAGCCGGGCGGGCGTCGTGTCGGTGGAGCCGTCGTCGACGAACACCGCCTCGAACTCACCGGGCGGCAGCGACTGGCGCAACAGCGAGGCGACCAGCTTCTCCAGGTGTGGCCCGGAGTTGTACGCCGGCACCACGACGCTGACTTTCGGAGCACTCGTACTGGCGGTCATCGTCTTCTTCCCCGTCGGATCCGCGGATCGTTGGTCGGCCTCAAATGCCCATCATGGACCGTTGAAGGCACCACATGTTGTCTCTCCTGTGTCCGACTCGTTACACAAAAACACCCCTGGCGCCCTCCGCCCCAACAAGATCGACATCACCGGCGAGGTGCTCGCGTGACCGGTGGCAGGCTGCTGGCGGGACCGGCGGAGGCCGTGTGAGCGGCGAGCGCCGCGGGTAAACCGGGACCATGCGATCGCTGCGTACTTCGCCGCCACCGCCCCGCGCCACCGAGCTGCGCTGCTGGGCCCTGTCCACCGGGGCGGAGCTGCGCAATCTCCGCGCGTCCCTGCACGAGGCACTCACCGGGCACGCCCTCGCCGAGGGCGAGGAGCTCGACGGCATTCCCGAGCGGGTCGTGCTGGTCGCCACGGAGCTGGCCACCAACGCCCTGCTGCACGGGCTGCCGCCGACCACGGTCCGGCTGCTGCGCGGCGAGGAGGTGTTCATCCTCGACGTCGCCGACCGCGACCTGAGCACCGTGCCCGAACTGGCCGACATCCGCCCGCTGGGCGCCGGCGGTCGCGGCCTCCAACTCGCCCGGGCGTTCTCCCTGGCGGTCGGCTGGTACGCCACGGAGGACACGAAGCACATCTGGGCGTCCTTCCCGCGCGGGGAGGGCCAGGCAGACGGCTGAGCGGCCACCCCGACGACGCCACGGTGCTGCGGGTTCGCCGGGTGGACCCACCCCGGAGCCGATCTGCGGAGCCGACCGACGACGAGCGGGCCGGGCCGGAGGGCCTTCCGGCCGGTGTCGGTCGTCCGCGCCGGCCCCGCCCGTCACCACCGCGGCACCCGCCCCAGGGGGCGGGACGGAGCCGACGGCGGCCCGGCGGCCCGGCGGGCGTGGCGGCGCTCACGCCCGGCCCGGCACGCCCCGGCGGTACGGTTCCCGGGGCGGAACGGCACCCGGCCGCCCCGCGAGCCGCCGGCCGAACACCGGGGACCAGAACCGACGGAGGACACCGTGCCGGACGCCGACGAGTTGGTCGCCGATGCCCTCGCGGCGGCGCGTGGCACCGACGTACGCGCGGCGGAGCGGCTGCTGGACCGGTTGGTGGTCGGCGCGGGCGTCGCGGACGGCCCCGCAGCGGTGGACGCCGCCCTGACGGCCCGGCTGGTGCGCGGCGTGGGCCGGCTCTGGCCCCGGGGCTGGCAGCCGGCGGACCTGGCCCGGATCGCGGCCCGCCGGCTCGGCCCGCCGGCCGGGCGGCTGGCGGTCGACCTGGCCGCCGCCCAGCGCCGCGACCAGCCCGGTCCGGTGCCCGGCTGGTGGGACGACCAGCTCGCCGGCCTCGACGCGGCCGTGTGGTGGGACGACGATCGCCGGTACCTGACGTCCTGGGCGGCCCGGGAGGGCACCGACCGGATCGCCGCCCTGCGCGACGCGGTGGACGTGCTGGCGCTGGTCGAGGGGCTGCCGCCGATCGCGGTGCTCCGCCCGCCACCTGGCACGACCGCCCCGGCGGCGGCCGTCCCGGCCGGTGGCAGCGGGTCGCGGATGCTCGACCGGGTGCGGGCCCTGCTGGCCAAGGCCGAGTCGACCACCTTCCCCGCGGAGGCGGAGGCGCTGACCGGCAAGGCGCAGGAGTTGATGACCCGGCACAGCCTCGACGTCGCCCTGGTCGCCGCGACCGCCGAGCGGGCCGACGCGCCCGGCGGCGTGCGGCTCGGCGCGGAGCCGCCGTACCCGGGGGCGAAGGCGCTGCTGGTGCAGGAGGTGGCGGCGGCGAACCGGTGCGAGTCGGTCTGGTCCGACGACCTGGAGTTCGCCACCGTGCTCGGCTTCCCGGCCGACCTGGCCGCCGTCGAACTGCTCTACACGTCTCTGCTGGTGCAGGCCACCGCCGCGATGCTGCGGGGCCGGGCCGAGCGCCGGTCCACGGGCGGCAGCCGCCGGACGAAGGCGTACGACGAGTCGTTCCTCAACGCGTTCGCGCTGCGGATCGGCGAGCGGCTGCGCTCGGCCACCGACGAGGCCAGCCGGGAGGCGGCCCGGGAGCAGGGGGCGGACCGGCTGTTGCCGGTGCTCGCGGCCCGCACGGACGCGGTGCGGGAACGGCTGGACGACCTCTTCCCCGGGGTCACCCGCAAGCGGCTCACGGTCTCGGACGAGGAGGGCTGGTCCTCCGGCACGTCGGCTGCCGACCGGGCGTCGCTGGACCCGGCCGGCCGCCCGTCCCGGCCGCTGCCCGCCGGCCACCGGCCCGCCCGCCGCTCCGACCGCTGACCCGCCGGGCACCTGGCGCCGGTTCAGCCCCGGGTCGCCCCCGCGCGGAACGGTCCACACCGACGTTCTCGCCGGGCGTCAGGCGCGGCACTCCCGGGCCAGCTTCGGCGGGATGTTCACGAAGGTGGTGCTCATCCACTTCACCGGGCTGGCCGATCGGGCGCCCGCGTCGAGCTGCTTCGCGGTGGCCCTGATCAGCGCCTCGATCTGCGGGTCCTCGGCGCGGGCGGCCTGCTTGCGTACGCCGTCGGCCAGGCCCGAGAGGGTCCGCTTGAGCCGGGCGTCGAGTTCCTCGTTGGTCGCCTCGTCCCGGGTGGCGTCCGCGGAGTCCGCGACGATCTTCTTGCTCCCGGTGAGGATCAGCTTGTCGACCGCCCGGCACACCTCGTCGGTGTTGGCTGCCGTGACGGCGGACGGCGACCCCGACGGGGTCGACGCGGCGCTGGTGGCCGGCACGGCGGTCCCGGTCGACACGGTCGAGTCGCTGGTGGCCGGCGCGGCGGCCGGCTCTGCGCCGTCCTCCGCCGACTGGCAGCCGGCGGCGAGCGCCGCCAGCGTCAGCAGGGCGGTGGCACGGAGCGCGGTCACGGCACGACGAGACATGTTCTCCCCCGTTCGGTGGTGGACCGTGCCAGCATGCCGGACGTGTCACGGACCGTGCCCACCGGCACGAGGGTGTCCACCCGGCCGGCAGCGGCCCCGCCCGTGGTACGCGGCCACCGGCACGCAGCGCGCCGGGCCGGCGTGGGCCGGCCCGGCGCGGGTGCGAGCTGTTCAGCTCTTGAAGGCGTCCTTGATCTTCTCGCCCGCCTGCTTGAGCTTGGCGCTGGCCTGGTCGTTGCGCCCCTCGGCCTCCAGCCGCTCGTTGTCGGTGGCCCGCCCGGCGCCTTCCTTCAGCTTGCCGGCCGCGTTCTCGGACGTGTTGGCGATCTTGTCGTCGATACCCATGCGAACCTCCAGCGTTTCTGGTTTCCCAGTTCTTCGACGCCCTGGATGTACCCCGCCGCCCGGCCGCCCAACCGTCTTCGCCCGGGCGAAACTCACCCAGGGTGACGGGGCTGGACGACCGCGGCCCCGCCGGTCGACCCGGTCCGCGTCCCGCCGGCCGGCCGCGGAGTTGCCGGCGGTCCCGGGACCGGACCTGCCGTCAACTCCGGGTCGCCGGTTCAGGGGTGGGTGGGGTACGCCGGCCGGAAGCGGCGCAGGCGGAGGCTGTTGGCCACCACGAAGACCGAGGAGAAGGCCATCGCGGCCCCCGCGATCATGGGGTTGAGCAGGCCGGCGGCGGCCAGCGGCAGGGCGGCCACGTTGTAGGCGAAGGCCCAGAACAGGTTGCCCTTGATGATCGCCAGGGTGCGGCGGGACAGCCGGATCGCGTCCACGGCGGCGGTCAGGTCGCCCCGGACCAGCGTCAGGTCGCTGGCCTCGATCGCCACGTCGGTGCCGGTGCCCATGGCCAGGCCCAGGTCGGCCTGGGCGAGGGCGGCGGCGTCGTTGATCCCGTCGCCGACCATCGCCACGGTCCGGCCCTCGGCCTGGAGCCGCCGCACCACGGCCACCTTGTCGGCGGGCAGCACCTCGGCGGTCACCTCGTCGATGCCGACCTCGGCGGCCACCGCCTTCGCCACCGTGGCGTTGTCGCCGGTGAGCAGCACCGGGGTCAGGCCGAGCGTGCGCAGTCCGGCGACCGCCCCCGCGCTGGTCGGCCTGACCACGTCGGCCACCGCGAGCACGCCCCGGGCCCGACCGTCCCAGCCGGCCAGCACCGCCGTCCGGCCGGCGGCCTCCGCGCCGGTCACCGCCCGTTCGACCCCCTCCGGTACGTCGAGCCCGCGCTCCCTCAGCAGCCGCAGCCGGCCGACGGTCACCTCGTGGCCCTCGACGGTCCCGGTGACGCCGAGCCCCTCGACGTTCGCGAATCCGGTCACCGGGGCGAGCGGCCCCGCGTCGGCGGCCCCGGCGGCGACGGCCCGGGCGATCGGGTGCTCGCTGGCGGCCTCCAGCGCCCCGGCCAGCCGCAACAGCTCGGCGGCGTCCCCGCCGGCGGCGGGGAGCACGTCGACCAGGGCCATCCGGCCGGTGGTGACGGTGCCGGTCTTGTCGAGCACCACCGTGTCGACCTGCCGGGTGGACTCCAACACCTCCGGGCCCTTGATCAGGATGCCGAGCTGGGCGCCCCGCCCGGTGCCGACCAGCAGCGCCGTCGGCGTGGCCAGGCCGAGCGCGCACGGGCAGGCGATGATCAGCACCGCCACGGCGGCGGTGAACGCGGCGGTGGGGCCGGCCCCGGAGCCGAGCCACCAGCCCAGCGTGCCGGCGGCCAGCGCGATCACGATCGGGACGAACACCCCGGAGATCCGGTCGGCCAGCCGCTGCACGGCCGCCTTGCCGGTCTGGGCCTGCTCGACCAGCCTCGCCATCTGGGCGAGCTGGGTGTCGCCGCCGACCCGGGTCGCGGCGACCACCAGCCGGCCGCCGGCGTTCACGGTCGCGCCGACCACGGTGTCGCCGGGGCCGACCTCGACGGGGACGGACTCACCCGTGAGCATGCTGGCGTCGACCGCCGACGTGCCCTCCTCGACCACCCCGTCGGTGGCGATCTTCTCGCCGGGGCGGACCACGAACCGGTCCCCCACCGCGAGCTGGTCCACCGGGAGGCGGGTCTCCACGCCGTCGCGCAGCACGGCGACGTCCCTGGCGCCCAGCTCCAGCAGGGCGCGCAGCGCCGCCCCGGCGGTCCGCTTGGACCGGGCCTCGAAGTACCGGCCGGCGAGGAGGAACGCGGTCACCCCGGCGGCGGCCTCCAGGTAGATGTTGCCGGCGCCGTCGGTGCGGGTGATGTCGAGGCGGAACGGGTGGGTCATCCCGGGTGTGCCGGCGTCGCCGAGGAACAGCGCCCACAGCGACCAGCCGAACGCGGCCAGGGTGCCCAGCGAGACCAGGGTGTCCATGGTCGCCGCGCCGTGCCGCAGGTTGACGAGCGCGGCCCGGTGGAACGGCAGGCCGCCGTAGACCACGACCGGGGCGGCCAGGGTCAGCGACAGCCACTGCCAGTAGTCGAACTGCCAGGCCGGGACCATGGCGAGCAGGATCACCGGCGCGGCCAGCGCGACCGACACCCACAGCCGGGTACGCAGCCCGCGCAGTTCGTCGACCGGCTCGGCGGCTGCCTGCTCCGCGCCGGCCGGGGCGGGCGGGGGCGGCAGGGCGGCGGTGTAGCCGGTCTTCTCGACGGTGGCGATCAGGTCGTCCGGGGTGACCCCGTCGGCGTACGAGACGGTGGCCTTCTCGGTGGCGTAGTTGACCGTGGCGGTCACGCCGTCCATCCGGTTGAGCTTCTTCTCGATCCGGGCGGCGCAGGACGCGCAGGTCATCCCGCCGATCGCCAGGTCGATCTGGTTCGCTGCGACCTGCAACGGCCGCGGGGGCGAGGTCATCGCCGCCCTCCTGTCAGTCGTGTCCGTGCCCGGGGACCCCGTGCCCGGCACCGGCGGTCGGGGTGCCGGTCGGGGCGGTGGCGCTCGGGCTCTCGGTGGTGGTCGGGGTGGCTGTGGCCGGGCCGCCGGGGACGCCCGCCACGACGGTGAACTCGGCGGTGTGCACCGCGTCGCCGTGCCGGAAGTCGAGGTAGAACCGGTACGCGCCGGCCGAGGGGAACTCGACGGAGAAGGTCACCGCCGGCCCGGCCGGGGTCCGCCCGTCCCCGGGCGCGCCCTCGGGATGCACGTGCAGGTACGCCAGGTCCCCCTGGCGCAGCGCCACCAGGTGCCCGTACGCGCCGAGGTAGGGCTGTAGGTCGGTGACCGGCGTGCCGTCCCGGCTCACGGTCAGGGTCAGCTCGGTGGCGCGGCCCGGCTGCGGCGAGCCGGCCAGGGTGACGGTGTACCCGTCGGCCGTGGCGCTGGTCGCCGGGACGGGCAGCGGGCGGGCGTCGACCGCACCGGGCACGGTGACGTCGGCGCCGAGGGTCAGCGCCGGGCCCCCGGTGGGGGTGAAGTCGGCGAACGCGCGCCAGACGCCCGGGCCGCCGAGCGGGGACGCCACCCGCCAGGTGCCGTCCGGGGCGAGCTCCGGGTGGACGTGCCGGAAGCCGGAGAGGTCCCGCCGCGCGACGATCAGGTGCATCCGCTTGTCGTGCGCGACGTCGTAGCGGGTGACGGGGGCACCGTCGGGACCGGTGATCCGGAAGGCGAACTCGCCGGCCGGCGCGGCCACCGGGGCGAGGGTGTAGCCCCGGTCGGACACGAGCAGCCCGCCGGGCAGGCGCACCGCGTCGTCGGTGGAGGAGTGCGCGCCGCCGGAGGGCGGTGCGGCGCCGCCGTGGGCGGGGTCACCGGCGTCGTGGCGGGTCTCGGCGGCCGGGGTGACGGGGCCGGCCACCCGGCCGGCCCCGTACGCCGCGCCGAACACCGCCGCGAGGCCGAGGGCGAAACCGCTCAGCTTCGTCGCCGTGTTCATCGGGTACCTCGGTTTCTGTGCGGGCGGCGTCACGCGCCGACGAGGTCGTAACCGGCCTCGTCGACGGCGGCGCGCACGGTGTCGGTGTCCAGCGGGCCCTCGCTGGTGACGGTGAGCCGGCCGGAGGCCAGCTCCACCTGGACGTCGCTGATGCCCTCGATCGCGCCGACCTCGGTGCTGACCGAGTTGACGCAGTGCCCGCAGGTCATCCCCTGCACCTGGTACGTCGTGGTGACCATCGCAATTCTCCTCTCCCGGCCCACGTTACCCCGGGGGGGTACTTGTGGGGCGGACCACAGCCGTCTCCGAGAACCCAATACCCGGAGGGGGTATCGGCGTCACCAAGGACCGTAGCATACCCCCCAGGGGTAGGCTATTCTCGGTGTCATGACCGCACCGACGCCCGCCCCGACCCGGGGATACACCGCCAGCAAGGACCAGTTGCTCGCGCGGCTCCGCCGCGTGGAGGGCCAGGTCCGCGGCATCGAGAAGATGGTCGACGAGGACCGTTACTGCATCGACGTGCTCACCCAGATCTCCGCGATCCAGGCCGCCCTCGACAAGGTCGCCCTCGGCCTGCTCGACGGGCATGCCCGGCACTGCATGCACGAGGGTGCCGTCGGGGGCCGGGCCGACGAGATGGCCACCGAGATGATGGCCGCCGTCGGCCGCCTCATGAAGCGCGGCTGACCGCCACCCCGCACCCGCACCCGCCGCCGTCCGGCGGCCACGTCGCCGCCCCCGTCGCCGGGTTCGGGGGCGTGGCCGCCGGACGCGCCCGGGTCGGGGGCGGGCGGGAGACCCGTCCCCCGACCACGGGGTCCGCCGGTGTCAGAGCCTGGCGAGGATCTTGTTCATCTCGTCGATCTCACCCCGCTGGGCGGTGACGATTTGCTGGGCCATCGCCCTGGCCTCGGCGTTCGTGCCCTTCGCCAGCTCCTCGTTCGCCATGGTGATCGCGCCCTCGTGGTGGGCGATCATCATGGCCAGGAACTGCCGGTCGAACTCGGGCCCGGACGCGCCCGCCAGCCTGGTCAGGTCCGCGTCGGACATCATCCCGGGCATGCCGTGGTCCATCCCCGGCATGCCGGGCCCGTCGGACGGAACGGGGCGGCCCCACGAGGTGAGCCAGCCGGTCATGGTGGCGATCTCCGGCCCCTGGGCGGCCGTGATCCGAGTGGCGAGCCGCTTGACCTCGGCGTCGGCGGCCCGGGCGGCGGCCAGTTCGGCCATCTCCACCGCCTGCCGGTG
>NZ_QKKX01000027.1 GCF_003434305.1 Micromonospora sp. MW-13 | reverse complement strand
ATCATCTGGGCGAACATCACGTCGGCGTCGCCGAACGTGGTCGACCCGCTCGCCGGGGCACCGCCGGTCGCGGTGGCCGGCGCGCCGTGGCCGGAGGAGGAGTGGTCGGCGGAGCCGCAGGCGGGCAGGGCCAGTGCGGCGGTGAGCGCCGCGCCGGCCAGGACGGCGCGGCGCATGATCGTACGAGTGGTCACGGTCTGGATCCTTCGGTGTGGATTGCGTACGCGGGCAGGACGGTGACACGGGTCGCCGGCCAGGGCCGGGCATCCGTGCCGGGGCGTCCTACGTGCGCGACACCGAACTCTCGGCCAGCCGCAGACCGACCGGCCGGGGCGGCGGGGCGGACGGTCCGGCGGGTGCCCCGCCGGACCGACGAGCGGACAGGCCCACCGCCCGCGCCCCGGTGAGCAGGAGCACGGCGACGAGCAGCGCGGCTGCGAGCGCGCCGAGCACCGCCAGGCAGATGCTCCAGCCGGGTGAACCGGCACCGGGATCGTCGGCGGGCAGCAGCCAGGCCGTCGGGCACCCGTCCACCGGGCAGCCACCGGGCGGCACCGGCACCGGACCCACCCCCGTCAGGCCGACGAGGAACGCGGCGCCGCCCGTCACGGCGCCGCCCGACGGCGCCGGGCCCCTGACATGGCCGACCGACGGGGCCGCGCCCCTGACATGGCCGACCGACGGGGCCGCGCCCGTGACGTCGGTCACGGATGGGGCCGCGCCCCTGGCGGCGGCGACGGGGAAGGCCATGCCCATCGCGTCGGTCACCCCGGAGGCGACCGTGGCGGAGGCGGAGGCTGCCGGACGCGCGCCGGGAGGCCCGGACCGGTCGTGGCCACCGTGACCCCCGCCACCGTGACCCCCGCCACCGGGTCCCCCGCCGCCGTGCGCGCCGTGGCCGAGGGTGTGCATCGCGGCCAGCCCGACCAGGGTGCAGAGCAGCAGCACGAGCCGGGCCCACCGCCCGGCAGTCAGCACCGTCGCCGTCCGCACCCCGTCCACGCTAGCCGGCCCGGCCGGGCCGTCCGCGCCGAACCCGCCACGACGGCACCGTCGCCCACCGGTCCCGGGCCCGCCGTACCCCGGCGCAGCGTTCGGGCCAGCCGTCACTCGGGGGCGAGGCGCACGCGGCGCAGCAGCTGGGCGTTCAGGGCCACCACGATGGTGGACGCCGACATCAGGATCGCCCCGACCGCCGGACTCAGGGTCACGCCTGCCCAGGCCAGGGCCCCGGCGGCCAGCGGAAGGGCGACCACGTTGTAGCCGGCGGCCCAGGCGAGGTTCTGCACCATCTTCCGGTACGACGCCCGGGAGAGCCGGGCCACCGCGGCGACCCCGCGCGGATCGGACGAGGCGAGCACCACACCCGCGGACTCGATCGCCACGTCGGTGCCCGCCCCGATCGCGATGCCCACGTCGGCTCGGGCGAGCGCCGGGGCGTCGTTCACCCCGTCGCCGACCATCGCCACGGTCCGCCCCCGGCGCTGGAGCTCGGCGACCTTCCCGTCCTTGTCGCCGGGGAGCACCTCGGCGAAGACCTCGTCCACCCCGGGCCGGAAGCGGAGTTCCGCGGCGACCGCCTCGGCCACCGTACGGGCATCCCCGGTGATCATCGCGATGGTCCGGACGCCCTGGGCGCGCAGCTCGGCGACCGCCGCCCGCGCCTCGGGGCGTACCTCGTCGGCGAGGGCGAGCGCGCCCAGCACCGTGCCGGGCAGCCGGACCAGGTGCAGCACGGCGGCACCCTGTGCGGCCCACTGCCCGACGGCCCGGTCCAGCTCGGCGGGCGGGTCCGCGCCCAGCTCGCGGAGCAGGGCCGGGCCGCCCACGGCGTACTCCGTACCGTCGATGGTGGCCTGGACGCCGCAGCCCGGCAGCGACCGGAAGCCGGTGGCGTGCGCCGGCCCGCCCCGCCCGGCGGAGGCCGCGACGATCGCCCGCGCCAGTGGGTGCTCGCTGTCCGCCTCGACCCCGGCGGCCAGCCGGAGCACCTCGTCCTCGCCGGCACCGGGGGCCGCCGCCACGCCGGTGACCGCATGCCGGCCCCGGGTCAGGGTGCCGGTCTTGTCGAACAGCACCGCGTCGACGGTGCGCATCCGCTCCAACGCGAGCCGGTCGCGGACCAGGATGCCGCAGCGCGCCGCGACCGCCGTGGAGAGCGCGACGACCAGCGGGATCGCCAGGCCGAGGGCGTGCGGGCAGGCGATGACCAGCACGGTGACGGTACGCACCACCGCCTCGCCGGGGTCGCCCAGGCTCGCCCAGACCAGCACCGTCAGCACGGCCGTGGCGGTGGCGACGTAGAACAGCCAGGCCGCGGAGCGGTCGGCCAGCACCTGGGCCCGGCCGCCCGAGCCCTGCGCCTCGGCGACCATTCGCCGGATACCGGCCAGGGTGGTCTCCTCGCCCAGCGCCGTCACCTCGACCCGGACCGCCGAGTCGGTGGCCACGGTGCCGGCCACCACCTTGTCCCCGGCCGACCGGCCGACCGGGCGGGACTCCCCGGTGATCATCGACTCGTCCAGCTCGGCGGCGCCGTCGACCACCCGCCCGTCGGCCGGTACCCGGCCGCCCGGCCGGACCAGCAGCACGTCACCGACGCGCAGTTCGGCCACCGGGACCTGGTCGGTGCCGCCGCCCGGCCGGATCCGCTCCGCGTCGTCGGGCAGCAACGCGGCCAGCGCCGCGAGGGCACCCCGGGCCTGGCCGATCGCCTTCATCTCCTGCCAGTGCCCGAGCAGCATGATGGTGACCAGCGCGGCCAGCTCCCACCAGAAGTCCAGGTCGAACGCGCCGACGCTGGTGGCCAGCGACGCGACGTACGCGACGGTGATCGCCATCGCGATGAGCAGCATCATCCCGGGGGTCCGGTCGCGCAGCTCGCGGACCGCGCCGACGAGGAACGGCCAGCCGCCCCACCAGAAGACCACCGAGCCGAGTACCGGGCCGACCAGTGCCCGGCCGGGGAACTCCACCGGGTGGCCGAACCAGCCCGTCACCATGTGGCTGGTGGCGACGATCGGCAGGGCCAGCGCCAGGCAGAGCCAGAACCGGCGGCGGAACATCTCCGGGTCGTGCCCGGCATGCCTGTCGTGCCCCGCGTGCTCGTCGCGCCCCACGTGGCCGGCGTGCTCGTCGCGCCCGGCGGGCTCGTGGTGGGCCATGGTCCCAACATGCCTCTTCGCCGGACCACGCGCCCGCCATACCCCCACGATCGACCGCCATACCCTCACGATCGACTCCGGATGCCGCGCAACGGGGGTTCGATCGACGGAGAGAGCGCGGTGTGCGGGATACGGAGTCGATCATGACTGTCCCGGGCTCGCCGGGACACCTCCCGGCGGGCCGCCCGGCGCGCGACCTGCGTTCCCAGGTGAGGATGGCTACCATTTCGGGCGATGGTCGTCCGGATTCCGCATCGCCCGCCCCGCGTACCCCGCCGGGTGGTGCCCGACCCGGCGGCCGGGCCGCTGCCGAACCGCCCCGGGCCGCCGGCCCGTGCCCCGCGCTGACACCGTTTGGAGACCGTCGATGGGCGCCGACCACACCCGACCTGCCCCGCCCACCCCGCCCGGGGTGCGGCGGATCCTCGTCGCGACCGTGGTGCCGCTCTTCGTGATCACCGTGATCGCGGCGGTCGTCCTCTGGCCCCGCGACGGCGGCCCGCAGGGCGACGACAGTGCGGCGGTGCCCCGGTACCACGGCACGGTGACCCGGGTGGTGACCGAGGCGTGCCCGCCGCAGCCGGAGACGCCGCAGGACGGGGGCGGGCCGGGCGCGCAGGACGGCCCGTGCGGCACGGCCACCGTCCGGGTGGAGCAGGGGCCGGACGCCGGGCAACAGGTCGAGACGCCGATCCCGACCGGTCCCGGCGCGCCCACCGTCGCCGTCGACGACCGGATCGTCCTGGTCGAGCTGACCGACCCCGCCGACCCGACGGCCAGCGCCTACAACATCGCCGAGCACCAGCGCGGCACCCCGCTGGTCTGGCTCGCGGTGGTGTTCGCGCTGGCGATCGTCGCGTTCGGCCGCTGGCGGGGGCTGGCCGCCCTGGCCGGCCTGGCCGCCAGCTTCGCCATCCTGCTGACGTTCGTGCTGCCCGGGATCGGCGCCGGCGGGTCGCCGCTGCTGATCGCCGTCGTCGGCTCGGCGCTGATCATGTTCGTGGTGCTGTACCTGACCCACGGGGTGAGCGCGCAGACCTCCGTCGCGGTCCTCGGCACCCTGGGCAGCCTGGTGCTCACGGGCGTCCTCGGCACCCTGGCCACCGCCGCCACGCACCTGACCGGGTACGGCAGCGAGGACGCCACCACCCTGTCGATGTTCCGGGGCGACGTGGACCTGCACGGGCTGTTGCTGGCCGGCATCATCATCGGCTCGCTCGGGGTGCTCGACGACGTCACGGTCACCCAGGCGGCCACGGTGACCGAGCTGGCGCAGGCCAACCCGGGGCTGTCCCGGTTGCAGCTCTACCGGGCGGCCACCCGGGTCGGCCGGGCGCACATCGCGTCCACGGTGAACACCATCGTGCTGGCGTACGCGGGCGCGTCGCTGCCGCTGCTGCTCCTGCTCACCGCCGACTCCCGCCCGGTGACCGAGATCCTGACCACCGAGTTCATGGCGCAGGAGATCGTCCGCAGCGCCGTCGCCACGCTGGGCCTGATCGCCGCCGTGCCGCTGACGACCGGGCTGGCCGCGGTGGTCACCGCGGCGGGCCGGGCCGCCGCGGCCGGACCCGGGCGGCCGGCCGGCGACGGGGACGTCCCGGCCTCGCGTACCCCCGGCGGGGACCGGCGTCCTGCGGAGCGGGACCTCGCGCTGGAGGCGCTCAGCGGCGGGCGGCCCGACGACCGGTTCCCCGGCGGCCCGGCCCGGCCCACCGACCCCCCGGCCCGGTGGGCCGGCCGAGAAGGGAGCACGGACAGCACATGGTGACACCTCGCAGCGTGACCGGGAGTGGCGGCACGCCTGAGAACCGCGTCACTGACTACCGACAGCGATTACGAAATGACGCATTTAGTCGGCATCCGGACGTAGATCCCGAGGATGCCTCTCGGGTAACCTCGCTGCCGGTCACCGCCGAAGGCGCGCAGCGGCGCCTGCGGTGCCGCCGCCCAATCGCCGCGAGGCGAGCCGGGGATCCAGGTACCTGGGGTGCATCCGCGCGAGCGGTAGGGGCCGGTTCCGTCCCGAACCCGTCAGCTAACCCGGTCGGCGGTCGATGGAAGGGAACACTGTGACGGCACCCCTGCGCCGCTGGTTGACACCCGTGGTGGCCGCGTTCGCCGCGTTGGCGATCCTCGCCGGGCCGGCCGCCCCGGCGCTGGCCGCGCCCTCCACCCCCAAACCGTCGGGGCACGAGGAGGACGACGAGCCCCAGTTGATCACCGACGTCATCGAGGCGGCCAACCGGGAGTACGCCCAGGCCAAGACGAGGCTCGACAAGTCCACGAAGCGCCAGCTCCAGCTCGCCATGGAGGTGAAGCGGGCCGAGCAGGAACTGGAGGCGCTCGCCCCGCAGGTCGGCGAGATGGCCGCCCAGTCGTACCGGACCGGGCGGATCGGCCCGATGGCGGTGCTGCTGGAGAGCGGCGCACCGGACTCGTTCGTCAAGCGCGCCACCGCCCTCGACCAGCTCAACATGATCAACGCGCGGAAGCTGAGCGAGGTGAACGACGCCAAGGAGCGCGCGGTGCAGGCCAAGCTCGCGCTCGACGCCGAGATCCGCGAGCAGAAGAAACAGACTGCGATCATGGCGAAGAAGAAGTACGACGCCGAGAAGTCCCTCGCGCTGGTCGGCGGCAAGGGCTTCACCGGTGGCCTGGTCAACGCCACGTCCCCGGTCGCGAGGATCGCGCCGGGCCGGAGCTCGGACGGCGACTGGCGTCCCGAGTCGTGCAGCGAGAACGACCCGACCACCTCCGGCTGCATCACGCCGCGCACGCTGCACGCGTACAAGGAGACCAAGAGGGCCGGCTTCAGCCGGTTCGTCGGCTGCTACCGGCCGGGCGGGCCGTGGGAGCACCCCAAGGGCCGCGCCTGCGACTGGTCGTTGCAGAACAGCGGGTTCGCTCCCTGGCACAACAACGACACCCGGATGTACGGCAACAACCTCGCCGCGTTCCTCATCCGCAACGCCGACCGGCTCGGCATCTACTACGTCATCTGGAACCGGCAGATCTGGTTCCCGGCGACCGGCTGGAAGTCCTACAGCGGGCCCTCCAACCACACCGACCACGTGCACATGTCGCTGCTCTGACGACGCCGCCACGCGATCGAGGGCCGTCCCGCATCCCAGCGCGGGGCGGCCCTCGTCGTGTCGCGCCGCTGCGGGCGCCTCAGGCGGCGGCCGGGGCGCTCAGGGCGTTCGGGGCGGCCGGGGCGCTCAGGGCGTTCGGGGCAGCCGGGGCGCTCAGGGCATCCGGGGCGTCCGGGGCGGCGGCGACGGCCGGGACGGAGCCGGCGGGCACCGCGGCCACCGTCCGCACCTCGCCCGCGCTGAGCCGGTACGACATCCCGACCACCGCGCACCGCCCGGCGGCGACCTCGGCGGCCAGCACGGGCGAGTCGGCGAGCATCGCCTCGACGGTCTGCGCGATGTGGATGTCGACGATCCCGTCGATGTCCTCGACCCCGCGCTCGGCGGCCCGGTGCAGGCTGGGCACCACGGCGTCCACCACGGCCCGCAGGTGGCCGACGGGCGGGGTGCCGGTGCTGGCCGCCGCCCGGGCCGCCTGCACGGCGCCGCAGGAGTCGTGCCCGAGCACCACCACCAGCGGGGTGCCCAGCACGGTCAGCGCGTACTCCACGCTGCCCAGCACCTCAGGGCCGACGGTGTGCCCGGCGGTGCGGACCACGAAGAGGTCACCCAGCCCCCGGTCGAAGATGATCTCGGCGGCCAGCCGGGAGTCGGAGCAGCCGACGATCACGGCGAACGGGTGCTGGCCGTCGGCGACGGCCGCCCGGTGGCTGGCGTCCTGGTTCGGGTGGCGCGGCACCCCGGTGACGAACCGGCGGTTGCCCGCCTGTAGCTCCGCGAGGGCCCGGTCCGGGGCGAGCGGGCCGGGGTCACCCGGGCGAGCGGCCGGCGACGGGGCGACCCGCCCCACACCCGTCCCGGCCATCGACTTGCTCGCATGATCCATGCCCCACCACCTCGCCCTTCGGCCACCCGACCAGTCCCTCCACCGTCACACGCAGCTAAAGATACGTCAAGCGTTACGTGATACGCATTTCATACGTCGGGAAGTCCTTGCGCACGGGCGCGGCCCGTAAGTGGCGCACGTGGGCCGCCCCCGCGCCCCCCCGACCGCGCCCGCGGGCCGCCCAGGGCCGTGGGTGGGACGCGCCCGCCATAACATGTCGGACATGACGACGACGGCTGGCGCGAGCGGGAACACCCGGAACTGGACGTTCCTCACCAACCACGCGCACGTGCTGCTCGCCATCGCCCGGAACCCGACCGCCCGGCTGCGCGACGTCGCGGACGAGGTGGGCGTGACAGAGCGGGCCGCCCAGGCGATCGTGGCGGACCTGGAGGCCGGCGGCTACCTCCGGCGTACCCGGGTGGGCCGGCGCAACGAGTACACGGTCAACCCGAGCGGGCACTTCCGCCACCCGGCCGAGTCGGACCGCCAGGTCGGCGACCTGCTCGCCCTCTTCACGGGGGAGCGGTCCGAGAGGGCCGCCGACTCCTGAGCCGCCGACGGCCCGTGTCCCCGCCCGGCGCGGCGCGACGGTACTCTCTGCCGATGCGCGGGAGCTACCCGGCCAGGGGGATGGCAGTGATCGGGCGTACCGGGCGGGCGCGGTCCGCGTTCCTGTGTGGACTCGCGGCAGCGCTGCTCGGCACCGCCGTCGCGCCCCCCGCCCCGGCCTCGGCGGCCCCGGCCTGCGGGCCGAGCGGGCTCCCCGCACCCACCGGGACCCCCTGGGCGCTGTCCCGGTTGGACCCCGCCGCGGCGTGGCGGATCACCCGCGGCGAGCGGGTCACCGTGGCGGTCATCGACTCCGGCGTCTCGGCCACCCACCCGCTGCTGCGGGGACAGGTGCGCCCCGGGCGGGACTTCAACAACCTGCCCGCCCACCAGGGCCAGTGCGACGAGGCCGGGCACGGCACGATCGTCGCCGGAATCATCGCCGGCCGGGAGGGCACCGGCTCGCCGTTCACCGGCATCGCCCCGGCCGCCCGCATCCTGCCCGTACGAGTGCTGCCCGACGCCAAGCGCACCAACGACGAGGGCCTGCCGGCGCAGATCGCCCAGGCCATCCGCTGGGCCGTCGACGAGGGCGCCGACGTGATCAACCTGTCGCTGGTCACGCTGCCCCGCCCGGAACTGGCCGCCGCCGTCGAGTACGCCCTGGACAACGAGGTCGTCGTGGTGGCCGCCGCCGGCAACCGGCAGGAGCAGCAGCAGAACCTGCCCGCGTACCCGGCGGCGTACCCGGGGGTCATCGCCGTTGCCGGGGTCGACCAACAGGGCGGCCACGTGGGCAGCTCGGTCAGCGGCGACTACGTGGACATCGCCGCGCCGGGGCTGGACATCCTCGGCCCGGCGCCCCGCGGGCAGGGGTACCTCGCCGAGCCGCAGGGCGGCACCAGCTTCGCCGCCGCGTACGTCTCCGGCGCCGCCGCGCTGGTCCGCGCCGCGTACCCGGGCCTCGCCCCGGAACAGGTCGCCGCCCGGCTCACCCGCACGGCGGACAGCCCGCCGGACGGGCACAACGCCGAGGTCGGGTACGGGGTGGTGAACCCGTACCGGGCGGTGACCAGCCTGCTCGGCACCCGTACCGACCCGCCGCCCGGTGCGCTCGCCGCGCCGGCCCCGCCCCGGGACCCGCTGGGCTGGCAACGGTCCGTGGCGGTCTGGGTGGCCGTGGTGGGCGCGTTGCTGGCCGGCGTGCTGCTCGCCGCCAAGCCGATCCTGATCCGGGGCCGGCGGCGCGGCTGGCGCCCGGGACGCCGACCCTCCGCGGCCTCGTCCCGGTGAGCACGACGGTGCCGGCCCGCGCCGAGGCGGGGACGGCACCGTCGTGAGCGGCGTCGGACACGGGCCGGGGGATCAGCGGAGGATGCCGGGGGCCCCGCCGTCGCCGCCCGCGCCCCAGACGTCCTCGTCCTCCTCCAGCCAGGTGTTGCGCGGCTGCTCCTCCTCGGCGTAGCCGGCCCCGCCGTGGCCCATCCCGCCCGCGCCGCCCCGGCCGGCCATCGCGCCGCCCGGTCGACCGGCCCCGGCCTTGCCGCCCGCGCCCCGACCACCGGCACCGCCCGCCATGCCGGGGGACATCATGCCGCCCATGCCGGGCTTGCCGGCACCGAGCCGACCGCCCGCGCCCCGGCCGCCCGCGCCGGCCGCCCCGCCGCCCATCATCGGCGGCAGCCCCGGGCTGACCGCCTTGCCGAGCGCGCCGCCGCCGGGAATGCCCCCGCCCGCGCCGCCGCCGGACAGGCCCGCTCCGCCGCCACCACCCAGCCCGCTGCCCGAGCCGAGGCCCGTGGTGGTCGGTGCGCCAGCACCGGCCAGGCCGGTGCCGTAGCCGTCGTCGGGTCCGCCGGTGCCCGGGTAGCCGCTGCCGGGGAGGTTCCCCGTGCCCGGGGTGGACAGGTCCGGGTGGGCGGTCGACCCGAGGTCGGGTTTGCCGCCGTCGATCTGCGGCAGGTTGCCGACGTCGGGCGACTTAGCGCCGCCGATGTCCGGCATCCCGCCGACCTTCGGCACCCCGCCGCCGCCACCACCGCCACCGCCGCCCGTCTTCAGGTCGGGGATGTCCGGCTTGAGGTCGTCGCGGGTCCCCGGGTTCACGGAGCTCGGGGCCTCCATGGCCCGGTCCTTGAAGTTGTCGTTCACCTCGTTGTAGACCTGCCGGGCCTCGCCCTCCTGGTCGGAGAACCAGCCGGTCACCCAGTCGCCGAGCTTGCCGAGCTGCTCGACCGGCCAGCTGCCCATCAGGTCAGCCTTGACCCGGGTCTCGAAGAGTCCGATCCCGAGGGTGATCTCGCCGTTGCGGGCCGCCATGACGTCACCGACGCAGGCCGCCGGGATCGGCATCTTGCTCTGCGCCTGCTCCAGTTGGCTGGCGGCGGTCTCCAGGGTGGTCACGATGCTGACCTTGCCCCGGCCCGGCTTGTCGATGTCGTCGACGATGGTTTCGGCGTTCTTCGCGAGCCCCTCGATGTGCGTCTTGAACGACTTGTACGCCGGGCCCTTCCAGACCGCGCCGAGATCCTTGACGTTCGTCTCCAGGCTCTCCCGGACCTGATCGAGGTTCTTGATCAGTTCCTTCCAGCCCAGCGCGGCGCTCTGCACGTCGGCGGGCCGGCCCTCGACGAGCACCTCACGGGCCATCGTCTCCCAGCTCTTGTCCCCCACGTCCCGTACCCCCGATCTAGCTGTCGCCGCCGCGGGCGGCGTCGTTGAAGGCCTTCTGCATCTCCTGCGCCGTCATGGCGTTGGCCCCCTCGGCGGTCTCGTAGTTCCGCTTGACCGTGCGCAGCGCCTCGGCCGCCGTGTACAGGTTCTCCGAGAGGGTGCGCAGCCCGCTCTCGGTGCTGCCGTACACCTGGTGGTGCTGCTGGGCGAGCTGCTGGGCGTACTGGAAGCCGCCGAGCGGACCCTTGCCGGCGACGGCCTGGTCGCCGCCGAGCTTCTCCTTGATGTCGGACATGTCGTAGGACAGCCGGTTGAGGTAGCTGGCGTGCGTCTCCAGCCAGGTGATGGCCGAGTCGAGGTTGCCGGCGTCCCACTCCGTCTCGACGCCCTTCTCGCCCTTCCCGGCGACCAGCCCGGACGGCGTCTCGGCCTGGTCCACGCCGATCCGGTCGAAGCTGATCCCCCGGATGTCGCCCACCCTGGGGAACATCGGGTTGACCGGCATCGGGACGGCGAACTCGACGTTCACCCGGTCCGGATCGTTGTCTTCGTCGCCCATGGCGCCCTCCCCTGGTCCCGTGTCTGTGGTGTCGGTGTCAACGCGGCTGCGGGTCCGCCGGGGGCGCCGCCCCGGCCGGCCCGCCGCCTGGCGGCGGACCCGGCCGCCCCGCCGGGCCGTACGGATGCCCGCCCTGCTGCCCGTACGGCGGCGGGGCCGGTGGCGGGCTGACCGGACGCGGCTGGTACGGGTGCGGCCCGGGGCCCGGTGGCGGCCGGTACCCGGCCGGTGGGCCGCCGGGTGCCGGCCCGGGTCCCGGGTACGGCCCGTGACCGGCCGGCGGTCCGGGGCCCGGGGGCGGTGGCGGGCCGCCGGCCGGGCCGGCGCGGCGGCGGGCCGCCCGTCGGTTCACCACGACCAGCACCACGGCCACCCCGCCGGCCAGCAGCACCGCCGCGAGGCAGAGCGCGAGCTGGACCGGGGCGTTGTCGGCCAGGCCGAAGGAGACCGCCGGACGATCGTCGCCGGCCTCGTCGCCCCCGGCGGCGGCCCGTGACGGCGTCGGCGAGGCACCGGACAGCAGCGGGTTCGTGGCCACCCCGGGCACCGACCGGGTCAGCGCGGCCAGCACGTCGACCGAGCCGAAGCCGTACTCGGGGTCGCGCCCCCGCGCCCCCTGGTCGCGCGCGGTGCGGACCAGCCGGTTCACCACGTTGGCGGCGTCCAGCTTCGGGTACCGGGACCGCACCAGCGCCGCGACGCCGGAGACGACGGCGGTCGCCCGGCTGGTGCCGTCGGAGACGGCGTAGCCGTTGGGCGAGACGGCCGGCGGTGCCGGGGCGATGATCCGCTCTCCGGGCGCGGCCAGCCCCACCTCCGGGCCGGCGACCGACCCGCTCCAAAGGGAGCCGGACCTGCCGGTGGCGCCGACCGCCAGGACGCCGGGAATGTTGGCCGGCAGCGGCACGGCGCGGTCGGTCCGCCGGTTGCCGGCGGCGGCCACCAGGACCGCTCCCTTGTCGAGCGCGTACCGCACCGCCTCGGTGGTCCGCTGGTCGCTGCCGGCGGCGCCGACGGACAGGTTGATCACGTCCGCGCCGGCGTCGGCCGCCCAGCGGATGGCGCCCGGCAGGTCCCAGTCCCGCTCGGGCCCCAGGGCGACCGGCAGGATCTTCGCCGCCGGGGCGATGCCCAGCTCGCGCATGGCGCCACCGCCCCGCCCGGCGATGATGCCGGCCATCGCGGTGCCGTGGCCGTTCTCGCGGTCCGGGTCGGTACGACCGTCGGCGGGCACCTCGCTCGACAGCGAGGTGCCCCGCAGCACCTGGCCCCGCAGGTCGGGGTGGGCGGCGTGCACCCCACCGTCGACCACGGCGACCGTGACGCCCTCGCCCCGGGTCAGCTTGTGCGCCTCGGGAATCCGCAGCGCGTCGAGGTACCACTGGAGGCCGCGTACCGTGTCGGCGGCCCGGGCCGGCGCGGGCCCGGGCAGGAGACCGCCGCCGGCGACGGTGACCAGCGCCAGCATGGTGGCTGCGGACCGCAGCAGCGGTCGGCGGCGCTTCCCCGTACGCATCGCTCTCCTACCCGTCACACAGAACGGCTCCGGTCCGGTCGAGCCGGACCGGAGCCGTGCCGGCGATTCTCTCAGCTAGTCCACACCTTGGAGTTGCTCATCTCGGTGGTGACGTAGTTCTCCCGGGCGAGGCCGACCGCGCCACCGATGTCGTTCAGGATCTTGTTGATGTCCCGGACGGCGGCGTCCCACTGCGCCTGGTGCTGCTGGTAGGCGGTGCGGTCCTCGCCCTCCCACTGGAGCTTGGTCAGCATGGACCGCAGCGTGTCGAGCTTCTCGTCGATGGTCCGCGAGATGGCAGTCATCTGCTGGTTGCTGCTCTCGAGGACCGCGTAGTCAACCTTGATCGTCACGATTTCCTCCTCTGCGCCTGGCTGCCGGTCACGGGTTCAGAGCAGCGTGGAACTTGTCCAGCATCTGCTGCTGCTCTTCGTCGTTGACCTGGTGGGTCGTACCGGACTGGTCGAGCAGGTCGGCGATGTTGTCCATCGCCGTCAGCAGCTTGGCGGAGTCCTCGTTCCAGCGCTGCATGAGCTGCTGGAAGCCCCCGGACGCCTGCCCCTTCCAGGCGATCGCCAGGTCGTCGACCACGTTCCACAGCTTCTTCAGCTCGCCGTCGACCTCGCTGCGCGTGGACCGCACGTCATTCGCCGCGGTATGCAGAGTCGATGCTTCGACCTCGAACGCCATGCTTCACACCCTTCCGTCATCGTTGTGGCGGCGGAACTCTGCCGCGCCCTCCCCCGCGGCAAGGCAACAACCCCACCGACGGACACTCTGGATGAGACGGTAACCGATCCCGTCCAGCCGCCGCAGCCCTGCCTTCGTACCGTCGTTCCTGGGCAAGTGGGGTCCACCGCGCGTTCCGGTGCGGACCGTATGTGGGCGGATCCGACCCGCCCGTGCCCCGCCCTCAGGACGGCCGGCTGTACGACTTCACGTGCATCACCACGCCGACCACCAGCAGCACCACCAGCAGCACCACGCCCGCCCAGAGCACCGGCTTCTCCAGCGCCCGGTCCAGCACCACCGGGATCAGCGCGGCGACGCCCGTGATGAGCACCGCCTCGCTGGCCCGCCTGGCCCAGGTCACCTGGGCCAGTTGGGCGACCAGCGCCAGCCCGAGGAAGACCGGGATGGTCACCAGGGAGTACACGAAGAGCCCCAAGACCACTCTGGCCATGTCGCCGCCTCTCGGTCACTCGTAGAACTTGGAGTCCTTGACCCAGTCGATCGTGATGTCCTTGATGTCCGGATCCGAGCCGGTCGGCCCCCAGCCGGGCCGGGAGTCCGACACGAAGGCGAACCGGTTGTTGCTCTGGAACCCCGCCATCACGGCGGTGAACATCGCGCTGATGTCCCCGAAGATCAGCGCGAGGATGGCCACGCTCACGGTCATCCCGGCCACCCCGATCGCCTCCGCGATGGGCGCGGTGGGCGGGAACGCCTGGAGGGCGACCGACGCGATCACCGCGATCAGGATCGGGATGAGCGCCTCGACCAGCGCGTTCACGGCATCGTTGAAGGCGTCCCGGGCGGAGGTGAGGGTGTCCTTGTTGGCGTTGAAGGCCTCGGCCAGCGAGTTGATCTCCGCCCCGAGCTTGCGGAGGAAGAGCTCGAACGCGTCCCGGTCGTCGAAGTCCCACTCGGTGTCGGACGGCGGCACCTGGTCCAGCGCCGCGCCGAACTGGTCCCCACCGAGCAGGCGCGCGGCGTCGCCCCACTCCTTGATGGACTTGTTGACCTCGTCGTTGTCGAACGTCTCGAGGTAGGCGATCATCACCCCCAGGATGCCGGCGCCGACCAGCCAGACCCAGTTGGCCCGGGCCGCGGGGAGGAGCCCCCGCACCGGTGCCGTCGCCGCGGCGACCGTGTGCGTGCCGGTCACCGCTCCGGACGCGTTGGCGATCAGGATCTCCGACATCAGCTGTTCCCCCTGTCAGGCGCCCGGCCGGTCACTTGACCACCCACGGCTGGTCCGACTTCTCCCAGTTCTTGGCGGTCTGCTCAAGCTGCTCGGCAGCCTTGTGCAGGTGCGTGATGCCGGTCTTCACGTTTTCGAGGTGACCGTCGACCGAGGCGTTGTGCGCCGCCACGGTCGTGCCACCGAAGAGGGTCAGCGCACCGCTCGGCAGCTTCACGCTCTCCAGCAGGGCCTGCACGTTGCGCAGGTACTGGATCGGGCCGTCCGGGGCGTCGAGCTTCTTGCTCGCCTTGCGGATCGCGTCGACGTCGACCTTGTTCGCCACCGTGTCTCCTCGCAGCTCAGCGGCGCAGGCCGCGGAACGGGTCGGTCAGGTCCACCCCGAACTGGCGGAACCAGTCCTCCGGGGCCAGGGTGCCCTCCTGGGCCCGGCGGACCAGCTCGGAGCCGCCGAGCATCTCCGTCAGCAGCTCCTGCTGGCGCTCGCCGAAGGCCGCGTACGCCGCGTCGATGGCGGCCTGGAGCGCCTCCGCGAGGGAGTAGCTGTCCAGCCGCATCGCCCGGGCGTTGATCTCGATGTCACCGACCTTCATCTCGCCGTTCACCGTGACCCGGACCAGGCCGTCCGGGCTCTCCCCGGTAACCCGCAGGTCGGCGCGCTGCTGCTGGAACTCGGCCAGCCGGCGCTGCTGCTCCTGCGCCTGGCGCAACATGCTCTCCACAGCGCCACCGGCGCCGCCGTAACCCCGCGAGGTGCTCACGATGGTCCTCTCTTCACAAGCGACGGTCTGCCCGACGCTACCGGAACGGATGCCCGCCGTCCGCCCCTAGGCCGGCTCGGACCAGGCGGTCTGGATGAGCTGCTGACCGTCGCGCCGGCGCACCAGGGTGCCCCGGCCCGGCGGCTGCGGGCTCGGCCGCAGCGTGCCGAAGACCGCCCCCTCCTCCCGGTTGCCGGACATCAGCAGGCCCGGGGAGTCCAGCTCGCGGAGGCGTTGCAGCACCGGCTCGTACAGCGCCCGCGCCACGCCGCCCACGCGGCGGGTGATGATCAGGTGCAGGCCGATGTCGCGGGCCTGCGGCAGCAGCTCCTGCAACGCGCTGAGCGGGTTGTTGCCGCCGGAGGCGACCAGGTCGTAGTCGTCCACCAGGATGTAGAGGTCCGGCCCCTTCCACCAGCTCCGGTCGCGGAGCTGGGCGGTGGTCACGTCCGGCCCGGGCAGCCGGTTCGACAGGGCGCTGCGGATCGACGCGAGCCCCTGGCCGAAGGCCTGGTTGGACGGCGCGTAGTCGAGCAGGTGCTCGCCCTCGACCGCGCCCAGCAGGCCGCGCCGGTAGTCGGCGATGACCAGCCGCGCCTGCGCCGGGGTGTACCGCTCGACGATCCCCTTCGCGATCGTCCGCAGCAGGTTGGTCTTGCCGCACTCGGCGTCGCCGAAGACCGTCAGGTGCGGCTCGCTCACCAGGTCCAGGTACACCGGGGCGAGCGCCGACTCGTTGACGCCGATCGGCAGGCCGGGCGCCGACCGGTCGGCGACCCGGACCAGCTCGTGCAGTGGCAGCCGGCGCGGCAGCAGCCGGACCTTCGGGGCCGGCGCGCCGGGCCACGCCCGCGCCACGTGTCCGGCCAGCGCGACCGACGCCTCGGTCAGGTCGTCGACGTCCCGGCGGCCGTCGATCCGGGACACCGCGGCCAGGAAGTGCAGCTTGTCGCGGGTCAGGCCGCGCCCCGGGGTCTTCTCCGGGACGTTCTGCGCCGCCCGACGGTCGATCTCCGACTCGGCCGCGTCGCCGAGCCGCAGCTCCAGCTTGGTGCCGAGCAGGTCCCGCATGTTGATCCGGATCTCCGCCCAGCGCACCGCCGTGATCACCACGTGTACGCCGAAACCCAGCCCCCGGTTGGCCAGGTTCGTGATGGTCTGCTCCAGCTCCTCGTACTCCTGGCGCAGCGTGTTCCAGCCGTCCACCACGAGGAAGACGTCGCCGAACGGGTCGTCGGCGAACTCGCCGGCCGCCCGGCGCCGGCGGTACGCGGCCACCGAGTCGATGCCGTGCTGGGCGAACCGCTGCTCCCGCTCGTCGATCACGCCGACCACCTCGGCGACCGTCCGGCGGACCGCCTCGGTGTCCCGCCGGCCGGCCACGCCGGAGAGGTGCGGCAGCCCCTCCAGGCTGCGTAGCGCGCCGCCGCCGAAGTCGAGGCAGAAGAGCTGCACCTCGCGCGGGGTGTGGGTGAGTGCCAGCGAGGCGAGCATCGAGCGCAGCATGGTGCTCTTGCCGCTGAGCGAGGCGCCGACGATGACCACGTTGCCGCCCGCGCCGGCCAGCTCCACCAGCATCGGGTCGCGCCGCTGCTCGTACGGGCGGTCGACCACGCCGACCGGGACGGTGAGCCGGCCCCGGCCCTGCCAGCCCGAGGTGGTCAGGCCGTACGTCTTGTCGACGGCGAGCGGGCCGAGCAGGTCGAGCAGGCTCGGCGGCTCGGACAGCGGCGGCAGCCAGACCTGGTGGGCCGGGCGGCCCCGGCCGGCGAGCCGGTCGATCAGCACGTCGAGCATCGCCACGGCCTTGCCGTCGGCCGGCTGCTCCGGCTCGGCGACCGGCTCAACCGGCAGCTCCGGCGCACGCACCGGCACGAAGTCGGTGCCGTACGGCACGATCCGGCGCTGCACCAGCGCCTGCGACGAGCGCGCCTGGTCGCCCGGCGCCCGGTACACCCCGGACACGTACGCCGCCCGGAACCGCAGCATGGTGGTGGTGTCGGTCTTCAGGTACCCGTGGCCGGGGGCGCTGGGCAGCTCGTACGCGTCCGGCACGCCGAGCACGATCCGGCTCTCCACCGCCGAGAACGTGCGCAGGCCGATCCGGTACGACAGGTGGGTGTCCAGGCCGCGCAGCTTGCCCTCCTCCAGCCGCTGGCTGGCCAGGAGCAGGTGCACGCCGAGCGACCGGCCCAGCCGGCCGATCATCACGAACAGGTCGATGAAGTCCGGCTTCGCGGCGAGCAGCTCGCTGAACTCGTCGCAGATGATGAGCAGGCTCGGCATCGGGTCCAGCGGCTCACCGGCGGCCCGGGCCTTCTCGTACTCGTAACGGGAGACGTAGTTGCCGGCGGCGCGCAGCACCTCCTGGCGGCGGTTCATCTCGCCGGCCAGGGCGTCGCGCATCCGGTCGACCAGGGGCAGCTCGTCGGAGAGGTTGGTGATCACCGCGCTGGTGTGCGGCAGCGCGTCCAGCGAGGCGAACGTCGCGCCGCCCTTGAAGTCGACCAGGACGAAGTTCAGCTCCTCCGACGAGTGGGTGACCGCGAGCGCGGCGACCACCGTACGCAGCAGCTCGCTCTTGCCGGAGCCGGTCGCGCCGATGACCAGGCCGTGCGGGCCCATGCCCTCGTGCGCGGACTCCTTGAAGTCCAGCTCGACGACGTTGCCGTCCGGGCCCACGCCGAGCGGGATGCGCAGCCGCTCCCGTTGGCTGCGCGGGCGCCAGGTCTGCTGCACGTCGACCCCGGCGGCGTCGCCGACGCCGAGCAGGTCGGGCAGCTCCGTGCTGCGGGCCAGCGGCTCGTCGGCGCTGGCCTGCTGCTGGGAGAGCCGGTACGGGGCGATCTGCCGGGCCAGGCCCTCGGCCGCGGTCGCGCTGAGCCGGTCCGGCCGGCCCAGCCGCGACGAGGAAGCCCCGCGGATGAGGTCCAGCGCGCTCCCGTCACCGACGTCGAGGCAGAGCAGCCAGCGGCCGGCGTCCCGGGGGACGGTGCCGGAGAGGTCGATGACCGTGGTGCCGAGCAGGCTCGGCCCGGTCAGGTGGCAGGTGGGGGCGATCTCGCCGCCGTCGATCAGCACCACCACGTGCGGCGCGGTGGTCAGCGGCTTCGCCTCCGGGGCGAACCGGGGCCGGCCGGCCAGCTCGTCGGCGAGGGACTCCTCGGCCTCGGTCAGGGTGGCGAAGACCAGCCGGCGGGCGCCCGCCGCGTCGGCGCGGCCGGGGTGCTGGGCGTGCGGCAGCCACTTCACCCAGTCCCAGGCCGGTTGCCGGTCGGGGGCGGCGACCACCGCGACGACCAGGTCCTCCGGGGCGTGGAAGGTGACGAGCTGGCCCAGCGCCGCCCGGGCCAGGTCGAGCACGGGCTCCCGCTCGCCGCGCAGCACCACCCGGGAGAACGCCCGCAGAGACAGCGCGGTGGGCAGGTCCGGCACCGTGGAGTGGGCCCGGACGAACCGGCGCAGCGCGATGGCGCTCATCGGCTCCAGGTCCTCGACCGGCTTGGTCTCCGGCGGCACGATCTCCACCGCCAGCCGCTGCGGGCCGACCGCGATCCGGGACTCGCCGAAGTCGTCCTCGGTGATCCGCCGCTCCCAGAGCCGGCGGGAGGTGGCGATCGACCAGAGCGCGTCGGGCTCCGGGTGCCGCCAGGTCATCGCGGCCCGCTGCTGCTCGGCCGCGCGCCGGGTGCGCTTGCGCATCTGGGCGAGGTAGCGCATGTAGTCGCGGCGCTCGGCGTTCAGCTCGGCCTTGTCGTTGCCGCCGTTGCTCAGCGACCCGATCGCCATGCCGAGCATCGAGACGCCGAACAGCCCGCCCGCGACGTACGTCATCATGCCGCCGCCCCGGCCGGCGTAGAGGAACGCCATCGCGCCCACGCCGCAGACCATCGGCAGGATCATCAGGAGCTGCCCCATCCCCCGGGGGGTCTGTTCGGGCAGCTCGGGCGGGGACTCCAGCAGCACCTCGCCACGCGGCAGGGCGGGCCCCGGTTGGCGCGGAAGCCGGCGGAACACCACGGTGCTCACGGCTGTCTCCTCCCCAGAAGCGGCCCGGCCGCCGACCGGCGCGGCGCGACGTGCGGGCCGGGGGCCACGACGACCGACCGCAGGCCGTCGGGTGGGCATCGTACGTGGACGCCATCGTAGGTAATCTCCCGTGGGCGTCGTGGACCCACGGGGCGGTGCCGCCCCGGTGGGGGTGGAGCGTAGGCGAGCGCGAGGAGGCCACAGTGGCGACGAAGACGGCGACCGGTGGTCTGAGCCGGATCACCATCGTGGCGCCCCGGACCCGGATGGATCTCGCCCTCCCCTCCGACGTGCCGCTGGCCGACCTGCTGCCGACCCTGCTCCGGTACGCCGGGGAGGATCTCGCCGACGAGGGGGTCCGGCACGGCGGCTGGAGCCTCGCCCGGCTCGGCGGACAGCCGCTCGACGGTGGCCGTACCGCCGGGCAGCTCGGCATCCGCGACGGCGAGGTGCTCTACTTCAACCCCCGCGCCGCGGCGGCCCCGGAGATCGTCTTCGACGACGTGGTGGACGCGGTGGCCACCGCGACCAACCAGCGCCCGGGTAGCTGGCAGGTGGGCACCACCCGCTCGTTCTCGGTGCTCTTCGCCGCGGCGGCGCTGTCCGCCGGGGCACTGGCGGCGCTGTTCGCCGGCCCGCCGCAGCTTCCCGGCGCGATCGCCGCCCTGCTGGTCGCGGTCGCCCTGGTGGTCAGCGCCGCGGTGCTGTCCCGGGCGGCCGGTGACAGCCGGACCGGTTCGGTGCTCGCGCTGGCCGGCATCGGGCACGCCGCGACCGGCGGCCTGCTGGTGCTGGCCGGTGACCGGACGCTGGCCGAGCTGGCCAGCCCGCACGTGCTGCTCGCGGCGACCGCCGTGGTGGTGTTCGGCGCGGTCGCGGCGCTGGCGGTCGGCGACCGGCTGCCGCTCTTCTTCGGCGCGACCGCCGTCGGCGCGGCGGTGGGCCTCGGCGCGGTGGTGAGCCTGGCGTTCTCCGTCGGCGCTCCGGCCGCCGCCGCGGTGGTCGCCACGGTCGCGTTCGCCACCCTGCCGGCCCTGCCGATGGCGTCCTACCGGCTGGCCCGGCTGCCCGTCCCGTCCATCCCGACCGGCCCGGACGACCTGAAGACCGACACCGAGACCGTGGACGGCCGCCGGGTGCTGCGGCTCAGCGAGCGGGCCGACGCGTTCCTCACCGGCCTGCTGTGGACGGTGGCGCTGCTGGTGCTGGGCGGGGAGGTCGTCCTCGCCCTCGACGGCCGGTTGCCGGCGACGCTGCTCTGCCTGGTGTTGGCCCTGCTGTCGCTGCTGCGCGCCCGGCCGTTCATCGGCCGCGCCCAGCGCGTCCCGGTGCTCCTCGCCGGCACCCTCGGGCTCGGCCTGGCGGCGGCGGCCACCTTCGCCGCCGGCTCCACGGCGCTCCGGCTCGGCGTGGTCCTCGGCGGCCTGGTCGTGGCGGCCGTGATCAGCCTGATCTACGGGCTGACCGTGGCCGGCAAGCGGATCTCGCCGGTCTGGGGCCGGCTCCTGGACATCGTCGAGATCCTGCTGATCATCTCGCTGGTCCCGCTCGCGGTCTGGGTCTGCGGCCTGTACGGCTGGATCGTCAACCTCCGCCCCTGACGGCCCGTTCGCCACCGCCGGGCAGAACGCGGCCCACTCGCCACCGCCGGGCGACGACCGGCCCCGCCCACCACCGCCGGGCAACGACCGGCCCCGCCCGGTCCCGTCGGCGGAGCACCCGGCCGTACCGGACTCACTCGGCGCGGTGGTCGATGACGCGCAGGGCGACCGGGGCGGTGGCGTAGACGCCGGGGCCGTGCTCGCCGTCCAGCGGCCGGGCCGGGACCCCGCCCCGTCGGGCGACGTCCCGGACCACCTTGACCAGCGCCTCGACGTGGTCGGCGGGGGCCGCGACGCGCAGCAGCGGCGGGGTCGGCCGATCGCCGGGCCGGACCACGGCGGCGAGCGTGTGGGACGGGGCGGAGGTCGCGGTGACCGCGTCCACCAGGGCACCCCAGGTAGCCCCGGGGCGGGCGCGCAGGGCCAGGCAACGCTGGGTCCAGCCGCCGCCGCGCAGTCCGGTCCAGGTCTCCGCCTGCGGCGCGGGCGCCAGGTCCATGCCGGCCGCCGAGACGACCGCGGCGCGCAGTTCGTCCCGGCCGAGGACCCGGTGGCTCAGGCCGCCGGCGTGCAGCGCCTTGCCGAGCCGGCCGACCGCGGCGGATACGGTCCGGTGCACGCCCAGCATCCCGCCGCCCCGGGTCACCGTCTCGTTGCGGGCGTCCCGCACGGACAGCCGCACGGCCACCCAGACGGTGCGGTGGGCGGCTGGGGGAGCGCCCGGGGCCGGATACCAGACCAGGGTGTGCGAGACGACCTGGGCGAGGGAGACCGGGGCCGAGAACTCGGCCAGCACGGCCAGCGCCCGGTCCACCACCGCCGCCTCGACGGAACCGGCGGGCGCTCCGGGACGCGGGTCCAGCGCCACGGCGGCGAACCAGCCCTGGCCGTCCTGACCGATGCCGAGGCGGGTGCCCCGCTCGGTCAGCTCCGTCACGGTCAGCTCCGGTGCCAGGGCGGCCAGCCGGGGCTCGTCCGGCCCACCGGCGGTCACCGCGGCCCGGGCCCGGTCCCGGCGACGCCGCAGCCGGCGGCGCAGCAGCAGGTCCTCGTACCACCAACGGCCGCCGCGACGGGCGAAGGTGGCGGCGACCGCCGCCACCGCGAGGGCGGCGACGACCCCGACCAGCCAGCCGGGGCCGCCGAGGGCGGAGGACACGGCGATGGCGCCGAGCTCCGCCACGACGAGCTGCCCGACGACGACCGGACCGAGCCGGCCCCGGCTGCGCCGGTCGGCCGGGACGACCGCGCGGTCGGGCGGCGCCGGCAGGGCTGGCGGGTCGGCCGAGCCGGTGGCCGTACGACCGGGTGGCGCCTGGACCTGCGGCATCGGTGGCGTCCCTTCTGGACGGGCGGCTTCCTGAGCCGGTCCGGGGCGGGCGGTGGTCCCGTTCCCCGGCCGACGGCCCCTTATCGTAGGGAAGCCCGCGGCGGAGCTCGGACCTGATCGTCGCGGACCCATCCCGCCGGAGGTAAGTCATGCGGACCCGCCGCGACCAGGTGCAGGCGTACCGCTTCGTCACCCGCCGGATCGTCTCCGCGCTGCTGTCCGGCGATCCGGAGACCACGAACCTGCCGATGCGGCGACTCGGCCTCGCGGTGGTCGGCAGCGTGGTGGCCGCGGCGGTGGTGCTCGGCGGCGTCGGCGCGTACGGCCAGCTCACCGGCAACGCCGCGCCGCTGGAGGCGAACACGCTGGTGATCGAGCGGGAGACCGGGGCGACCTACGTCTACGTGGACGGCCTGCTGCACCCGACCCTGAACTACGCCTCGGCCCGGCTGATCCTCAACGAGGCGGACCCGGCGGTGCGGACCATGTCGCAGGCGTCGATCGCCGACCGGCCGCGCGGGCGTACCGTCGGGATCGTCGGCGCCCCCGACGCGCTGCCCGACCGGAAGTCGCTGATCGGGCTGCCCTGGTCGGTCTGCGACGTGCCCGACCCGGCCGACCCGCGCCGCTCCACCACCCACCTGGTGATCGACCGGCCGCTCTCCGGCGGCGTGCCGCTCGGCGACCGGGCGGTGCTGGTCACCGTCGGCGGCGGGCGGTACCTGCTCACCGGCGACGCCCGGCTGCGGATCGCGGGCGGGGACCCGGCGACCGCGGCGCTGCGGATGGCCGGTGCCCCCACGGTCACCGTCGGCGAGCAGTTGCTCAACGCCGTGCCGGCGGGTCCGGTGCTCCGCGAGCCCGACATCGAAGGCGAGGGGGACGCCAGCCGGCTGACCGTGGGCGACGGGGCGGCCCGGGTCGGCGACGTCTTCCGGGCCGCCGAGCAGCACTACGTGCTGACCCGGGAGGGGCTGGCCTCGATCGGCGAGGTCACCGCCCTGCTGCTGCTGCGCGACGGCGGGCGGGTCACCGACATCACCCCGGACCAGGCCGGCCGGCTGCTGACCCGGGAACGGGTGGAGCCAGAGGGGACGCCGCGGACGCTGCCGACGCTGCACCCGGTCCAGGCGGGCCGCACGGTGCTCTGCGCCAGCTACCGGAAGGGGGCCGTGGACGGGCCGCCCACCACCACGCTGGAGGTCTTCGACCGGGTGCCGGCCGAGCTGAGCGGCCCCGCCGCGCCGCCGGTCCGGCAGGGCGCCCGGGACGCGGTCCGCACCGCCGAGCAGGTCCTGCTGCCGGGCGGGAAGGGCGTGCTGGTCCAGGCCGCCCCGGGCGCCGGGGACGGCGGCGCGGGCGCGCCGGGCTCGACGGTCTACCTGATCAGCGCCCAGGGGGTGCGCTATCCGCTGGGCACCCGGTCGGGCGACGCGCTGACCGCCCTCGGGTACGGCGGAGTGGCCCCGCTGGCGGTGCCCGCGTCGCTGCTGTCACTGGTGCCCACGGGCCCCACCCTCGAACGGGAGGACGCGCTCGCGTACTTCACCCCGGGCACCGCGAGCGGCGGCGCCCCGGCCGAGGGAGCGGGTCGCCCGCCCGCCGGGGGCGCGAGCCGCACACCGGACCGGGAGGCGAGCGGCGAGCCGAGCCGGCCGGCGGAGGACGGGGCGACCGGGGCGCCGGCCACCGGCGGGTGACCGTGGTGGCCGGGTCCGGCCATGTCGGTGGCGTCGGACCGCTCTCGCCGGGGTCGCCCAGGTTGGCCGCCGTCCACTAACCTGGTCCTCGCCAACGGTTATCGACGAGGACTACGGGGATGCTGCCATGACCGGGCGCACGACAGTCGACGTACTGTCCCTAGAGGACTTCCACAAGCGGTTGGCCGGTCGGCTCACCGAGGCCGAGGCCGTGCTCAAGAAACTCAACACCGAGATGCAGTGCCGGCCGCCGGAGCTGGGCACCTTCGCGGACGCGACCAGCAACGCCCGGCGCTACTCCGACCTGCACCTGAGCTACGCCCAGCAGGTCGAGCGGCTCCGCGACGCGGTACGGGCCGCGCAGAGCGCGACCGGCACGATCCTGACCAACTACAAGACCACCGAGGCGCGCAACGCGGCCAACTCCGCCGACATCGCCGCCGCCCTCGGCGGGGTCGACGACGCGCTGGGCAGGCAGGAGGACCCTCGTGTCTGAGTACACCGCGCGCTACGAGCACGTCAGCCACCAGGAGCTGTACGACGCCGTGAAGGCCGGCGACCCGGCCCAGATCGACGGGCTGGCCACCAAGTGGAACTCGATGAAGGGCACCCTCGACGACCTCGCCCGCGACCTGCGGAGCGACCTCGACAAGCTGGCCAACGGCTGGACGGGGGACGCCGGGCGGGAGTTCCAGCGCCGGCTGTCGCTGATCGTCGACTACTCGACCACCCTCTCCGAGGGGATGGCCGACGTCCGCCAGGGGCTGACGCTGATGGCCACCGACCTGCGCACCGCGAAGAAGGACGCGGAGAGCCCGGACGAGACCGACGACCACGACCAGGCGGTCTCCGGGGCGCTCAAGGGCGGCGCGACCTTCGGCCTGCCCGGCGCGATCGTCGGCGGCATCATGGGACACCAGAAGGACAAGGCCGAGCAGGAGAAGGCCCACCGGCGGATGGTGCAGGTGGTGGCCGAGCTGGCCGCCGGTTACGACCTGTCCGCGTACGGCCGGCTGGTCGCCCCGCCGGAGCCGGACCGGGACCTGCCGGTCGACCCGACCACCTCCACGACGACGCCGTCCGCCGGCCCCGGAGCCAATACCCCGACAGCCGCACCGGGCCCCGGCAAGGGCACCCCGACCACCGGCCACCAGACGGTGTCCGCCCCGGACAGCCCGGCGCCCGCGCCGCACACCGGGTCGACGCCGCTCGGCGGCACCGGCACGGTCGACGGCGGCCTGGGCACCGACCCGGGCGCCGGGACGTCGCTCGCCGGCGCCGATCCGGGGCTCGGCGGGGCGCTGCCGACCGGCGGCACGCCGGGCACGGTCGGCCTGGGCGGCGGGACCGCCGCCGCGTCGGCCGGCACCGGGGCGGGGCTGGTCTTCGGGGCGCCCACCGGGGCACCGGCCGGCGGTGTGCTCGGCGGCGGTACCGGCTCGCTGGCCGGGTCGGCCCGCGGCGGGGCGACGGTGCCGGCGCGGCCGGCCGGCGGCCTAGCGGCGGCCGAGCACCGCGCCGCCACGGGCGTGGGCCGGGTCGGCGCGAACGGGGCCTCCGGCGGCCGGGCGGGCGTGCTCGGCGGGCACGGACGGACCGCCGAGGACGAGTCCGACGAGCGGTTGACCTGGCTGACCGAGGACGACATGGTCTGGCGGGACGGCGACACCGGCGTTCCACCGGTGCTCGGGGCGAGCTGACCCGTCCTCTCCACCCGTACGGCGCGGGGCCCTCCATCCGGAGGGCCCCGCGCCTTTCTCCGACCTGGCTATCCATCATGCGTATACATGGTGTGTATAGTCGCGCCATGTCGATCGGTCAGACCTTCCTCGGGCTCCTCGAGGCCAGCCCCCGCCACGGCTACGACCTGAAACGCGCCTACGACGAACGGTTCGGCCAGGCCCGCCCGCTGCACTTCGGCCAGGTCTACGCCACCCTGTCCCGGCTGCTGCGCAACGGCCTCGTCGAGGTCGACTCGGTCGAGTCCGGCGAGGGCCCGGAACGCAAGCGGTACGCCATCACCGAGGCCGGGGTGACCGACGTGCAACGCTGGCTGTCCCAGCCGGAGAAGCCAGAGCCGTACCTGCACAGCACCCTCTACACCAAGGTGGTGCTGGCGCTGCTGACCGGCCGCTCCGCCGCCGACCTGCTGGACACCCAGCGCGCCGAGCACCTGCGGCTGATGCGCGAGCTGACCCGGCGCAAGACCGGCGGGGACCTCGCCGACCAGCTCATCTGCGACCACGCCCTGTTCCACCTGGAAGCCGACCTGCGCTGGTTGGAGCTGACCGCCGCCCGACTGGACGAGCTGGCCGTGGCGGTGCGGCGGTGAACGCGGCAACCGCCCCCGGCGGGGCGACGACCGGGCAGGACCCGACCGGAACGGAGCTGCTGGTCGCCGAGGACCTGCACCGCGCCTTCGGCCCGACGCCGGCGCTGGTCGGGGCGTCGCTTGCCGTACGGGCCGGTGAGGTGGTGGCGGTGATGGGGCCGTCCGGCTCCGGCAAGTCGACCCTGCTGCACTGCCTCGCCGGCATCGTCCGGCCCGACTCCGGCCGGGTGACCTACCGGGGCGCGGACCTGACCGCCATGTCCGACCGGGAGCGCAGCGCCCTGCGCCGGGGGCAGTTCGGCTTCGTGTTCCAGTTCGGCCAGCTCGTGCCCGAGCTGACCTGCCTGGAGAACGTGGCCCTGCCGCTACGGCTGGAGCGGGTCGCCCGGCGTGAGGCCGAGCGGCGGGCCACCGACTGGCTCGGCCGGCTGGAGGTCGCCGAGGTGGCCGGCAAACGGCCCGGCGAGGTCTCGGGCGGGCAGGGCCAGCGGGTCGCGGTGGCCCGGGCGCTGGTGACCGTTCCCCGGGTGGTCTTCGCCGACGAGCCGACAGGCGCGCTCGACTCGCTCAACGGGGAGCGGGTGATGCGCCTGCTCACCGGGGCGGCCCGGGAGACCGGCGCGGCCGTGGTGCTGGTGACCCACGAGGCGCGGGTGGCCGCGTACTCGGATCGGGAGGTGGTGGTCCGGGACGGCCGGACCCGGAACCTGGAGCCGGCGGCATGACCGGGCCACGGACGCCGGGCGGCGTGACCGGACCGGAGGTGCCGCCCCGCGCGGCCGGCCGGCTGCCCGGGGCGCTGGCGGACCTGCTGATGGGCGCGCGGATGGCCGTCACGGGCGGCCGGGACGGGTGGACCCGGGCCGTGCTGACCGCGCTCGGGGTCGGGGTCGGGGTGGCCATGCTGCTGCTCGCCGCGGCGGTGCCGGGCGCGCTCGACGCCAGGGCGGCGCGCGGCGACGCCCGGGCGGACGTCGGGAACGGACCGGAGCTGACCTCGGCGGCGAACACGCTGCTGGTGGCACCCGTTGACACCGTCTTCCGGGAGCGGCCGGTGCGCGGCCGGATCCTCCGAGCCGAGGGCCCGGCCGCGCCGCTGCCGCCGGGGGTGCCCCGACTGCCGGCGGCCGGTGAGGTGGTCGTCTCCCCGGCCCTGCGGGAGCTGCTCGACTCGCCCGACGGCCCGCTGTTCGCGCCCCGGCTCGGCGGCGCCCGGGTCACCGGCACCATCGCGGCGCAGGGTCTCACCGGCCCGCACGAGCTGGCCTTCTACCTGGGCAGCAACGCCCTGACGGCGGACCGGGCGCAGCGGATCGACCACTTCGGCGGCGGGCCGCCCAGCGAGGAGTTCTCGCCTGTCCTGATGGTCCTCGTCGTGGTCGTATTCGTGGTGCTGCTGCTGCCGATCGTGGTCTTCGTCGGCGCGGCGGTCCGCTTCGGCGGCGACCGCCGGGACCGCCGGCTGGCCGCCCTGCGCCTGCTCGGCGCCGACGCCGGGATGATCCGGCGGATCTCCGCCGGGGAGGCGGCGGCCGGCGCGGTGCTCGGCCTCGCCGTCGGCGGCGCGCTCTTCGCCGCCGGCCGCCAACTCGCCCCGCTGCTCACCCTCCAGAACGTCAGCGTGTCCGCGTCGGACCTGCGCCCGTCCCTGCCGCTGGTGGCGGCGGTGGGGGTCGCGGTCCCGGTGCTCGCGGTGCTGGTGGCTCTCGTCGCCCAGCGCCGGGTGGTGGTCGAACCGCTCGGGGTGAGCCGGCAGGGGACGACGGTCCGCCGCCGCCTGTGGTGGCGGCTGCTGCTGCCGGCCGCCGGCCTGGCGCTGCTGTACCCACTGACCGGCGTCGGCGAGCGCACCGCCGGCAGCGACGACTACCAGGTGGCGGCCGGCGCGGTGCTGGTGCTGATCGGCACGGTCACTCTGCTGCCCTGGCTGATCGACCTGGTGGTGGGCCGGCTGCGCGGTGGCCCGGTGCCGTGGCAGCTCGCGGTGCGCCGGCTGCAACTGGACAGTGCCACCTCCGCCCGCCTGGTCAACGGCGTCGCCGTGGCGGTGGCTGGCAGCATCGGCCTCCAGATGCTGGTCGCCGGGGTGGAGGACCGGTTCGCGACGCGTACCGGCCAGGACACCTCGCGGGCCCAGGCGTACGTCTGGTTCGCCGACCTGCCCGACCCCGGGGCCGCACTGGCGCGGCTGGCCGCCGCCCCCGGCGTCACCCGCAGCGCGGGAACGCTGGCCACGGTGGCGACCGGGGAGCAGCAGCCCGGCACGGATGCACCCCCGTTCACCGAGGTGCGGATCGGCGACTGCGCCGCGTTGGCCGAGTTCGCCCGGCTCGGCTCCTGCGCGGACGGGGACGTCTTCCTCGCCGAGGGACCGGCCGGCAAGAGGTCCGGCCCCGCCGGCACCGGACCCGTCCCCGGAACCCGGATGACCGTGGGCGCGAACGAGATCCCCTGGACGGTGCCGGCCCGGACCCGCACGGTTCCCGCGATGCCGGACCCGGTCGGCTGGGTACGGGGCGGCCTGCTGGTCACCCCCGGCGCGGCCGGCGCCTCCCGGTGGACGGGGCTGAGCGCAGAGGCGCTGATCAGCGTCGATCCGGGCGACCCGGACGCGCTGGAGCGGGTCCGCAACGCCGCCGCCGAGGTGGACCTGCGCGCCCAGGTCAGCGCGCTGACCGATGTCACCTGGTCGACGCAGTTCGTCAACGTCAAGCGCGGCCTGGCCGTCGGCGTCGTGGTGACCCTGCTGCTGCTCGGGACGAGCATGCTGGTCGGCGTGCTGGAGCAACTGCGGGAGCGCCGCCGCCTGCTGGCCATGCTGGTCGCCGTCGGCACCCCGCGCCGCGCGCTGGGCTGGTCGGTGTTCTGGCAGGCGGCCGTGCCGGTGCTGGTCGGTCTCGGCCTCGCGGTCGGGTTCGGGCTGGGCCTCGGGGCGGTGCTGCTGCGCATGGTCGGCGCGCCGGTCACGGTGAGCTGGCCGGTGGTCGCGCTGGGGGCCGGCCTCGGCGGTGGGGTGGTGCTGCTGGTCACCGGCGCGAGCCTGCCGGTTCTCTGGCGGCTGACCCGCCCCGACGGCCTGCGGGCCGAGTGAGCCGGGCCGACAGCACGAGGGGCCTGCGGGCCACTGTCGACAAGACCATCTCCATCGATGGATCCGCCGTCGAATTCCACCGGTGCCCGTCTGTCCACAGCGACGGTTGGTGGCCCGACTCACCCCCACGGCGCTCCGCCGAGGCTGCGGGTGGACCGGAACGGGGATAGGTTGGTGTCGTGCAGTCCGTAGCGTTCGCCCGCCCCTCCCGGCCGGTGACGCTGCGCGGGGCACGCCCGTCGCGGCAGGCGGCGCTGCGCCGCATCCGGGACCTGGGTCGCCTCGCGCTGACCGCCCTGGTCCTCGCGGTCGGCCTCGGCGGGGCATCCGCCCTGACGGCCGCCGCCCCCGCCTCCGCCGCCGAGCTGGCCCGCCCCGCCGTGGTGACCAGCCGGGTGGCCGAGCTGCGCCCCGGGCCCGGCCCGGCCGCCGAGTCGCGCGCCCGGCCGGCCGCCCCGCACGTCCGGCCGGCCCCCGGGAACGCCCGGCCCTCGGCGACCGCCCCGGTTTCGACCGCGACGGCGACCGGCCGGGTCGACCGTCCCGCCGTCGACCCGGCCGGCGGCGCCGTCGTCCGGCGCGGCCCGCCCCGGCACTGACCCGGGCCGAGCAGGCGCCGATCCGGGCCGTTGCGGCGCCGCACCGCGCCGCCCCGGCACCCCGTCGGCTCGCCGCGAGCCCGCCGACGGCCGCGCCCTCCCGCGCCGCTGACGACCACGCCCACCGTCACCCGCGGCGCTGACGGGCCGGCGAGGGCCCGTCCGGCACCGGTTCACGTGCGGCCCACCGCCCGCCCGGCGGGCCATGACCGTCAGTCCACGTCGTCCCACCCGAGGTGCTCCCCATGCAGACCGCAACCTCCTCAGTCCTGCTCGACGTGCCCCAGGCCGCCGCAATCTGGCTGGCCCTCCTCGGCGTCGCCGCCGTCGCGGTGACCGCGCTGGTCGTCCGGCCGGACCTGTTCCGCTCCGTGATCGGCGGGCGCTTCCGCGAGGCCGCCATGCCGGGCCGGCTCGAACAGGCGGCGGAGGACCGGGAACGGCACCGCTACGCGGGGGAGGTGGCGACCGCGGCGGAGCGCGCGGCGGCCTCCGCCCAGCGGCTGCGGGCCGAGTGGCTGTCCGCCCAGGAGGAGGTGGAGACCGTCTGGCAGGCGTGCGAGGTCGCGGAGGACGCCGTCCGCCGGCTGGCCGCCGCCGCCGGCCTGCCCCGGCCGCACACCGAGCGCACCCCCGCCGAGTACGCCGACCGCGAGCGCTACCTGCACCGGGCCGCGCTGGACGCGTACTGGCGTCGGGAGTTGTCGGAGGAACAGCTCAGCGACGTCTTCGCGCACCGCAACGGTTGGGATCCCCGGCTGCACCCGGTCGAGCAGGAACTGGTGCTGCATCGCGCGGTACGGGACCATCTGCGCACCCGGCAGCAGGCGGCCCGGGAACGGGAGCAGGCCGCCTGGCGGGCCGCCGAGCAGGCCGTCGTCGCCGCACGCTCCCTCCGGGAGGAGGCGTTCGCCGCCACCGCGCCCGCCGAGCCGGAGCAGCCGCTGCTGCCCGGGGTGACCGACGGACGGTCGCCGGCCGCCGAGCAGACCCGCGAGATGCCGGTGCTCACCACCCGCGAGGTGCCGACCGTCACCCGGGACCTGCCGACCGTCGCCGCAGGCCTGCCGACCGTCACCCGGGACCTGCCGGCCGTGGCCGCAGGCCTGCCGACCGTGGCCCGGGGGCGCGCCGCCGTGACCCGGGGACGTTCCGCCGCCCGGGGCCGCGCCACCGTCCCCGCCTGACGCACCGGGCCCGCGACATTCCGCCGGATCCGGGGAAGCAGTGGCCGTACGGCCGTGCCGTTGCCCCGGCTTCCGCTATCGAGCGTGATCTTGGTGATCTCGGCTAGCGTGGCGGCATGAACGAGCCCTACTGGTGGCTGCTGGCGATCGCCGCCCTGGTCGTCGCGGCGACGCTGGTCGGCGCCGTGCTGCTCGCCGTGCGGGTGGTACGCACCCGCAGGATGCTCGGCACGTTGGGGGTGGGGGGCAAGGTCGCCTTCTGGGGCGCCCTGGTCTACACGATCTTCCCGATCGACGTGCTGCCCGACCCGATCTACCTGGACGACATCGGGGTGCTCGCCGCTGCCCTGATCTACCTGGGCCGGCTCGTCCAGCAGCGCCGCGCCGCCGAGCGGCGACTGCCCGGTCAGCCGGAGCCCCACGACGAGGAGACCCGTCGCCCGGTCCCCTGACCCGGCCGCCGCCGCCCCCGTGGCGGGTCTGCCATGTCAACTCCAGGTACGGCACACGGCGGTCTCCGCCCGACCGGATGCCCCGACATCCCGCACACCGCGTCGACCATCCGCGCCGATTGCGACGTATGTCCGGGTTAATCCATGATCAACGTGATCGGGCTCGCCCCCGCCCCGGAATCGTGGCAGCCGGGCGGGGCGTTGAACCCCTCGTACGAGCCGAGCGCCCCTTCCTGGTGCTTGCGCCTCCGGACCCCGGAGGCGGCAATCCCCCCGAACGGAGCTTCGACATGAACACGATCCTGCGCAAGAGCATGCTGTCCGTCGCCGGTCTGGTGATGACCGGTGGCGCCGTCGCCGGCCCCGCCCTGGCGGCGCACGCGGCCCCGGCCGGGCCCACCGGCGCGCTCCACGTCGACAAGACCAGCAAGACGAACAAGAGCGGCAAGGGCGACAAGGGCGAGCGCCGGGCCGGCTACGAGTACCAGGCCCAGCCGAACTTCTACTACTGCGGCCCGGCGTCGGCCCGGATCGCCCTGTCTGCCGAGGGCAAGGCCGTCAGCCAGGACGAGCTGGCCGCCAAGCTCGGCACGACCGAGAACGGCACCGACTCGGCCATCGACATCACCCGGGTGCTGAACGAGTACACCAACGGCAGGTACAAGACCACCGAGATCAGCTCGGACGTCGCGTCCAAGGAACAGGTCGAGCGGCTGCGGGTGGACGTGCAGGCCGCGGTGGACGCGGGTGAGCCGGTGGTGGCCAACATCCTCGGCGGCGCGGTGGACACCGAGGGCCGGGAGCACAGCTACCCGGGCCACTACCTGACCGTGGTGGAGTACAGGGACGACGGCAACACGGTGAAGATCGCCGACCCGGCGGACCCGGCCGTCCAGGAGTACTGGATGGACGTCGCCGAGCTGGCCAACTGGATCGCGGGCCGCGGCTACAGCTCCTGATCCGGCACGACCCACGAGGGCCGGTCCCCACCCGGGGGCCGGCCCTTTCCGGGTACGCCAGGGCTGACGGGCGCGGCCCGCCGGCGCCGCACACCGGCAGCCGGCGATACGCCGTACCCGTCGGGTCAGGGCCCGGGGGCGATCTGCCGACGGCTCTCCACGTCGGAGACCACGATCGCCTCCATCGGGCAGGAGTCGGCGGCGTCGATCACCTCCTGGGCGGGCGTCACCCGTTCGGCCAACGGACGGGACAGCCCGTCGACCAGCGTGAAGTGCTCGGGTGCCGTCCCGGCGCAGATTCCCGAGCCGATGCACCGGGTCGGGTCCACGTGCAACCGCCACCCGGAACCGGTCGTCTCCTCCTCCGCGTTCATCTGCTCCCCCGCCCCGTCACCAGGCCACCGGCATCGCGGTCAGCCCGCGTACCAGCAGGCCGCTCTTCCAGGGCAGTTCCGACTCGGGCACCGCCAGCCGCAGCCCCGGGAGCCGGTCGAGCAGGGTGTCCAGCACCACCTGTAGCTCCATCCGGGCGAGTTGGGCCCCGACGCAGTGGTGCACGCCGTGCCCGAAGCCCAGGTGCGGGTTGACCTCCCGGCCCAGGTCGAGCCGGTCGGCGTCCGGGAAGACGGTCTCGTCGCGGTTGGCCGACGCGATCGACACGACGACCGGCTCACCCGCGCGGACCAGCACCCCGCCGACCTCGACGTCCTCCTTGGGGTAGCGGGCGAAGGCGGCGGTCGCGCCGAGCGGGACGTACCGCATCAGCTCCTCGACGGCGCGCGGCACGAGGCTCCGGTCGGCCCGCAGCCGGGCCCACTCGCCGGGGTGGTGCAGCAGGACGTACACGAAGTTGGGGATCTGGGTGACGGTGGTCTCGTGGCCGGCGGCGAGCAGCCCCGCGGCGAGCTGGACCACCTCCTCCTCGCTGAGCCGGTCGTCGGCGTCGCGGGCCCGGACCATCGCGCCGATCAGGTCGTCCGTGGGCTCCTGGCGGCGCTGCGCGATCAGCTCGCCCATGTACGCGATCAGGTTGTCGATGTACCGCTCGGCCTGCTCGACGCCCAGCGAGGTGGTCGAGACGATCGCCTCCGACCAGGTGTGGAACTTGTCCTGGTCGGTGACCGGCACGCCGAGCAGGTCGCAGATGACCCGGATCGGCAGCGGGGTGGCCAGGTGGGCCACCAGGTCGGCCGGCGGACCGGCGGCGAGCAGGCCGTCGACCAGCTCGTCGGCGATCTGCCGGGTGCGCGGGCGCAGCTCCTCGACCCGGCGCGCCGTGAAGGCCCGGGCGACGAGCCGGCGCAGCCGGGTGTGGTCCGGCGGGTCCATGGACAGGATGCCGCCCTGGATCTGGCGGGGGGTGTTGCGCGGCTCGTCCCGGCCGACCGCCGCGGCCCGGCTGAAGCGGGCGTCGCCGAGCACCGTACGCACGTCGGTATGCCGGGTGGCCAGCCACGCCGGCTCCCCATAGGGCAGCCGCACCCGGATCAGCGGCTCCTCGCGGCGCAGCTGGGCGTAACGCGGGTCGAGATTGAGCCGGTCGGGGTCGCTGAACGGATAGCGCTCGGTCGTCGCCTCGGATGTGTCGGTCACCGGATGAATTCCTCTCGTCCACGGCCCCGCCGTCGGGCCGTCCGACCGCCGGGCGCGACTCCACGGCGAGTCATGCCCCGAATGCGGATGGTAGCGAGAGAGGTCGATCCTCGGCCAGTGACCGGGTTGGATTTCGTACCCGGAAGAGGCTCGCGGCGGCCCGGCCGGCGGCGGGTAGCCCCGCCGCCGGCCGGGCCTGGCACGCCCTGTTCGCGGGCGCGCGGGCCGCGACCGGCGTCGGGTCAGCGCGGCGAGGTGTCGCCCTCGCCGGTGCGCTGCTGGGCCATGTCGACACCCTTGTCGATCTGCTTGTCGTACTTGCCCTCGGTGCGCTGGTCGGCCTGGTCGCCTGCCTTGTCGAGGCCCTGGTCGACCTGCTTGTCGTGCTTGTCGGCGAAGTCCTTCGCCTTGTCCATGAAGTCGCGCATGCGTTCCTCCTCCACTCGGTCCTGGCAGGGCCTTCCCTGGGCCGCCGGCCGCAAACCGGCACCGGGCCGGTCGGGGCTCCCGGGACGGGCACCGACCCGCCGGAGGCGACACCCCCGGGATCCGAGCGCGGCGGTGGGGGTGTCGGAGAGTCGCCGGACGGGTAGGGACGTCGCCGAAAGCCGACCACCGTCTGAGTCAGGCCCCGGGGCGCAGATGCCCGGCGAACCAGTCCGCCGCCGCGTCGGCGACCCGCTCCAGGGTGCCCGGCTCCTCGAACAGGTGGGTCGCGCCGGGCACCACCCGCAGCTCGGCCACCTCGCCGAGGTCGGCCGCCGCCTCCTCGTTCAGCCCGATCACCTCCGCGTCCAGGCCGCCCACCAGCAGCAGTGTCGGGGCCTGCACCCGGGACAGGGCGGGGCCGGCCAGGTCGGGCCGGCCGCCCCGGGACACCACCGCCCGGACCCGCTCGGGCCGGGCCGCCGCGGCCACCAGTGCGGCGGCGGCTCCGGTACTCGCCCCGAACAGGCCCACCGGCAGCCGGCTCAGGGCCGGATCGCCGGCCATCCAGTCCACGATCGCGGCCAGGCGGTCGGCGAGCAGCCCGATGTCGAAGCGCAGTTCGGCCGTCCGGGCGTCGACCCGGTCCTCCTCCGGGGTGAGCAGGTCGACCAGCACCGTGCCGAGCGCCCGTTCGCGCAGCACCCCGGCGACGGCCGTGTTCCGGGGGCTGTGCCGCGAGCTGCCGCTGCCGTGCGCGAAGAGGACCACCCCGGTCGCCCCGGCCGGCACCAGCACGTCGGCCGGCAGTCCGGCGTCCCCCACCGGGATCGTGACCTCGCCGCCCCTGGTCGTCGTACCGGCCTGTCCACGAGCCGCCATCTCGGCACCCCTTCCTGTTCCTCGTCCCGCCTGACTACCCGCCCCGGCGGCCGGAATTCGCCGTTGCCTTGACACCGGCGACAAGGTCTAGCGTGGCGGGCAGGGCGGGCCGGCGGAGGAGGTTCGGATGCGGATCGGCGAACTGGCGGAACGTGCCGGTACGAGCACCCGGACCCTGCGGTACTACGAGACGCAGGGGCTGGTCCGGCCCCGACGCTCGGCCAACGGCTACCGGGTCTACGACGAGGCGGAGCTGCGGGTGGTGCACGAGATCCGGGCCCTGCTGGCCGTGGGGTTCGGCCTGGACGACATCCGGCCGTTCGTGGCCTGCCTGCGGGCCGGCCACTCCTCCGGCGACGTCTGCCCGGACTCGGTGGCCGTGCTGCGCCGCAAGCTCGCCGAGGTGGACGCCTACCTCGACCGGCCGGGCGCGGTGCGGCGGCAGTTGCACGACCAACTCACCCAGGCCATCGCGCACCGGGAGGAAACATGCTTCAGGAAACGGGACGTCCCCCGCTGACCGCCGTCACCGACGCCACGTTCGCCGAGACGGTGCTGGCCGCCGACCGGCCGGTGGTGGTCGACTTCTGGGCCGAGTGGTGCCCGCCCTGCCTGGCGGTCTCGCGGAGCCTCGCCGAGTTGGCCGGGGAGTTCGGGGACCGGCTGCGGGTGGTCACCGTCGACACGGACGAGAACCCGGCCACCGCCCGGGCGTACGGGGTGATGTCGATGCCGACCCTGCTGATGTTCCGCGGCGGCGAGGTGGTCGGCTCGATCGTCGGGGCCCGGCCGAAGAACCACCTGCGGCTGAGCTTCGCCCGTCACCTGGAGCCCTGACCGGCAGCCCGTCGCTCCGTCGGCGTCGTTTGCGCCCGGGCCGGCCGGGAAGGCCCGGGGTGACCGCAGCACCGGCGCAGCCGCGCCCCGACGGATCGCGAGGATCGTCATGGCCCGACAGCAGAACAGGTCGCAGCAGCAGGCCGCCGAGCGGGACGAACGGCGGGAACGGGACGCCGAACGCGGCCGGGACTGGGCGGACGAGGCGGCGCAGGCCCGCACCGCCGACGACCCCCGGACGGTCTCCCCGCGCGACGCGGCCGGCCGGCCCTCCAACGGGCGACAGTTCTGAGCCTCCCGGTCGGGTGGGCGCGCGCCGCCCGCCCGACCGGGGACCCGCCGCCGGCGGCTAGCTGACGTCTTCCGGCAGGTGCAGCAGGGGCGCCCGGCCGGGCGGCTGCTCCGGCTCGGAGCCGGGCGGGTCGAACGGCGGCACCGGCACGGTGACCGGCTCGGCGCAGGTGACCCGCACCTTCTCGCCGTGGTGCCGCAGCTCCACCACCTCGTCGGTGCAGTTGTGCCGCAGCGCGTACGTGGTCTGGTGCGGCCGGACGTCGACCCGCAGCCGCATGCCCCGCCACTGCAACGAGAACTCCAGCCGGCCCAGCCGGCTCGGCAGCCGGGGCGCGAACGTCAGCAGCCCGTCGTGGTCGCGCAGCCCGCCGAACCCGGCGACCAGGGCGATCCACGCCCCGGCGAGGGACGCCATGTGCACCCCGTCGCGGGTGTTCTCGTTCAGGTCGTGCAGGTCCATCAGCGCGGCCTCGCGCAGGTACCGGTGTGCCAGCTCCAGGTAGCCGACCTCGGCCGCCATCACCGCCTGGGTGCACGCCGACAGGGACGAGTCCCGCACCGTCCGCCGCTCGTAGTAGAGGAAGTTGCGCCGCTTCTCCTCGTCGCTGAACGCGTCCCCCCGCCAGTGCATGGCGAGCACCAGGTCGGCCTGCTTGACCACCTGCTTGCGGTACAGGTCGAAGTACGGGTAGTGCAGCAGCAGCGGGTACTTCTCGGCCGGGGTGTGCTCGAAGTCCCACTCCTGGAGCCGGGTGAACCCCTCCACCTGCTCGTGCACGTCGACCCCGGCGTCGTACGGGAGGCACATCGCGTTCGCCGCGTCCCGCCAGGCCGCCGCCTCCTCCTCGGTCACCCCGAGGTCGATGGCCTGGTCCCGGAAGCGCATCGCGCACTCGGCGGCGGTGAGCAGGTTCCGCTGCGCCATCAGGTTGGTGTAGATGTTGTCGTTCTTCACGGCGGTGTACTCGTCCGGGCCGGTCACCCCGTCGATGTGGAACCGGCCGTCGCGGTCGTGGTGCCCGAGCGAGCGCCACAGCCGGGCCGTCTCGACCAGCAACTCCAGGCCGATCTCCCGCTCCAGCCCCTCGTCGCCGGTGACCAGCACGTACCGGCGCAGCGCTTCGGCGACGTCGGCGGCGATGTGGAACGCCGCCGTGCCGGCCGGCCAGTACGCCGACGACTCCGGGCCCTCGATGGTGCGCCACGGGAAGGCCGCGCCGGCGAGGTTCAGCGTCCGGGCCCGGTCGCGTGCCTGTCCGAGCGTGGAGTGCCGCCAGTACAGGGCGTTCCGCACCGCGCTGGGCTGGGTGTAGGTCAGCACCGGCAGCACGAACATCTCGGTGTCCCAGAACACGTGCCCGTCGTACCCGGGGCCGGTCAGGCCCTTCGCGGAGATCGGCCGGCGCTCGGCCCGGGCGCCGGCCTGGAGCACGTGGAAAAGCCCGAACCGGACGGCCTGCTGCACCTCCGGGTCACCCTCCACCCGGACGTCGGCGGCGTCCCAGAACTCGTCGAGGTACTCCCGCTGCTCCCGGCGCAGCCCGTCCCAGCCGTCCAGGCGGGCGGCGGTCAGCGCCGCGCCGACCTGGTCGCGCAGCGCCGGCAGCGACCGCCGGCTGGACCAGCCGTACGCCAGGTACTTGACCACCCGCAGCGTCTCGCCGGGCTTGAGCACGCACCCGATGGTGGTACGCACCCAGTCCTCGTACCCCTCGGTCGCGACGGTGGTGTGCTCGGGGGCGTGCACGTCGTGGTCCATGGCGGCGGCCACCCGCAGCCCGCTGACCTTGGTCCGGTGGATCAGCAGGCCGCCGTCGTGGGTGGTCAGCTCCTCCTCGGCCTGCAACGGCGACTCCAGCACCGCCGCCACCCGGGGGTCGCGGCTCTGCGCCGGCAGGTTCTCGTTGGCCACCAGTTCGGACTGGAGGATCAGCCGCAGCGGCCCGCCGACCGCCTCCACCTCGTAGTGGATCGCGGCGACCGACCGCTGGGTGAACGACACCAGCCGGGTGCTGCGGACCCTGACCTCCCGGCCGGCCGGGGAACGCCAGTGCAGCTCCCGGTGCAGGGTCCCGGTCCGCAGGTCGAGGACCCGCTCGTGGGAGATCAGTTCGCCGTACCGCACGTCGAGCGGCTCGTCGTCGACGAGCAGCCGGATCAGCTTGCCGTTGGTGACGTTGACGATGGTCTGGCCGGACTCGGGAAAGCCGAAGCCCGCCTCGGCGTACGGCAGCGGGCGCAGCTCGTAGAAGGAGTTCAGGTAGGTGCCGGGCAGGCCGTGCGGCTCGCCCTCGTCCAGGTTGCCGCGCAGCCCGATGTGCCCGTTGGAGAGCGCGAAGACCGACTCGGACTGGGCCAGCACGTCCAGGTCGAGGCGGGTCTCCCGGATGTGCCAGGGCTCCACCGGATAGGCGCGTTCGCGGATCATGCGGGTGTCCCCCTGTCGATCAGGTCGGCGAGGTCCGTCACCACGACGTCCGCCCCGTGCGCGCGCAACTCGTCGGCCTGCCCCACCCGGTCCACGCCGATCACGTAGCCGAACCCGCCGGCCCGGCCGGCGGCGACGCCGGCCAACGCGTCCTCGAAGACGGCCGCCTGCGCCGGCTCCACCCCGAGCAGCTTCGCCCCGGCGAGGAAGCTGTCCGGGTGCGGCTTGCCGCGCAGCCCCTGCTCGCGGGCGACCACCCCGTCCACCCGGGCCTCCAGCAGCGGTTCCAGCCCGGCGGCGGCGACCACGTCCCGGCAGTTGGCGCTCGCCGAGACGACCGCGCGGCGCAGGCCGGCGTCGGCCGCCGCCTTCAGGTACGTCACCGAACCCGGATAGGTCTCGACCCCGTCGGTGCGGATCCGCTCCCGCAGGACGACGTTCTTCCGGTTACCCATCCCGTTGACGGTGTCCGCCTCCGGCGGGTCGTCGGGCGAGCCCTCGGGCAGGGTGATCCCCCGGGAGGCCAGGAAGGAGCGCACCCCGTCGGCCCGGGGCTTCCCGTCGACGTACCGGTTGTAGTCGGGCCCCGGGTCGAACGGCCGGTACGGCTCACCGGTGGCCGCCGCGTGCCGCCGGAGGAACGCGTCGAACGTCTGCGTCCAGGCCGCGTTGTGCACCCGGGCGGTCTGCGTCAGCACACCGTCCAGATCGAAGAGACAGGCAGTCACACGAGCAGGCAGGCCCAGCACGGTACGAATCTATCCACCGGCCGGAGCCGGCAAACCGGATTCACCCCGCGACGCGCGGGGACCGGGGCGGCGGCGCGCTCAGCGGTTCGGGCGCAACGTCCAGACCACGGTCATCGTCGAGGTCGGCGTGCCGTCCTCGGTGCTGATCTCGACCTCGACGGGGAACTCCGGCCGACGGCCGGCGTCCAACTCGGCGATCACCTCGGAGGCCGGCCGGCCGAGCCGGGCGGTGGCCAGCACCGACCCCGTCGCCAGCTTCCGGTACGCGATCTCCGCCCGCACCGCCAGCGGGACGGCCCGGTCGAGGAGCTGCCCGAACGCGGCCAGCACCGCCGCGCCGGAGGCGGTCTCACCGAGGGTGAACATCGCCCCGGCGTGCGGGCCGCCGACGTGGTTGTGGGTGGCCGGCGAGTCGGGCAGCCGGACCACGGCCCGCACCCCGCCCTCCGCCTCGGGGGCCACCTCGACGAATTCGACGCCGAGCGTACGGGCGAAGGGCACGGCCTCCAGCATGCCGGCCGCCACCTGGCGAGAGTCGATGCTCATGCCCGAACGCTACTCCCGAGTAACTTGCGGGTGCAAGACCGGCAGCCGAAGGAACGCCGAGGTCATCCCCAGCGACGACGCGGGCGGGACGGGCCGCCCTCAGCGCCGCTTCGCGTGGGCCACGAACGCCGCCCAGTCCGCCGGGGCGAACACCAGGACCGGCCCCCGCCGGTCCTTGCTGTCCCGCACCCCGACCGCCCCCGGGAGGTTGTCGGCCACCTCTACGCAGTTGCCGCCATTGCCGCTGCTGCGGGTGCTCTTGCGCCAGACCGCGCCAGTCAGGTCCATGCCTCTGCCGCCTCCGAGATCGCCGTGAGCGTGGCCCCGTGCGGCAGCGCCTCCGCCCGCACGGACTCCCACACCTGCCGCAGCAAGTGTACGTCCACCGTGCGCTCCACGATGGTGCCCTGCAACTGGTTGTCGAGGTAGCCGACGTCGTCGCTGTCGGGCGGGGTGGCGAGCACGAACGCGCCGTTGAGCCCCGGGTACGCGCCGACGCCGCGCGGCACCAGGTGCAGGTGCACCCGGGACCGGCGGCCCACCTCGACCAGGTGCCGCAACTGCTCCCGCATCACGTCGGGGCCGCCGACCGGGCGCTCCAGCGCGCGGGCGTACGCCTCGGTCTGGAGCAGGCCCGGCACGACCAGCGGCTCGAAGCTGCGCAGCGCGGTCGCCTCCTGCTCGATCGTCACCCACTCGCGGAACCACGGCATCAGGCTCTCCCGCACCAGCGTCTCCCGGATGCGGACCAGCAGCCCGTCGGCCCGCAGCGCCTCGTCGCAGCGCTGGGTGAACTCCTCCCGGGGCGGGCGGCGACACTGCTCGACCGCCGCCACCAGCGACGCCGAGTAGTTCACCCGCTCACCGAGGGCCTCCTGCGACAGGCCCGCGCCGGACCGCAGGCGGCGCAGCTCTCCGGCGAACAGTTCCAACATGGGCATCCGGTTCATCTGCACACCTCTGCACACGCGCGTCGGCCGAGTCGGACGGCTGGGCTGGTGGGGGCGGAACGACTTCCGACAGTAGTCCCGCAATCAGCACACTGTCACGCAGCGGAGCCGCTGCCCCTTCCACCCCCGGGAACGCGGCGCGACCGCCCGGGCCCGCCCCTCCACTCCCCCTGGCGGGGCGGGCCCCCTCCCATCGACCAAGGAGGCCCGCGTGATCAGCCACCAGCTCCCACAGCCCGGCGACGGGCCGGAGGCGGACCGCAACCCGCAGCCGCTGCCCCCGCCGTCAACGATGGCGGTGACCGGTGAGGTGTGTCTGACCTGGGCGCACGCGATGCCGTGGCCTGGCTGGAGGGTGGCGCGGGGCAGGGCCATTGCCTGGTCGTGGGTGCGGTCCCCGGCCGGCGGGGAAACGGTGACCCGGGCGGGACTGTGGGCGGCGGTCGATGACGTGGGCGGCGGTGCCTATGGAGCTGAGTCGTTCACGTCATCACCGTCGGG
>NZ_QKKX01000026.1 GCF_003434305.1 Micromonospora sp. MW-13 | reverse complement strand
AGGCTGTGGGGGTGGTGGCCGGTGGGTAGAAGGATCCGGTAGAGCGCTGCGGCGGGCGATCGTGGTGCTGTCGAAGGTGACCGAGGACCCGGCCGGCCGCTCTCCTGCTGGTCGCCTGTGTCCCGCACGAACGTGGGATGTCGTGGCAGGCCACCAAGACTTGGAAGGCCAGCCGCCTGGCGCACCGCCAACCGGGCCGAACTGACCACCGGATTCGCCACCGAATCCAAGATCCGGCACCCGGATTACCCCTTCAAGGCTGCATGACGGGGCGCTAGAAGAGGTTGCCGATGGTGCGGATGATCTCGGCGTAGAAGTTGCCCTCGATGCTGCGGAACAGCGCGAACCCCTCGCCCGGGCTGCCGAAGAACGGGCGCAGCGTCCAGGCGAGCTGGGTGCCGACGAAGCCGAACAGCAGGATCCACACGTACAGCAGGGTCATGCTGGCCGGGCGCTCGGCAGCCGGCCGGCGGGGCGCCGGCTCGGGCCAGTGGCGGTACTGCGCCGGCGGGTATCCGGCGGGGAGCAGCCCCGGCCCGGGGTGACCGGGCGCGGGGTGACCGGGCGCGGGGGCGGCGGCCAGCAGGACGGGCGCCGCCGGTGCCGGGACAGGCGCGGCGGGCGCGGGCTGGACGGCGGGAGCGGGCTCGACGGCGGGAGCAGGCTGGGCGGCGGCCTCGGCGGCTGCCCCGTTGGCGCCGACCGCGACCGGCACGGCAGCCGGAACGGGCGCGACCGGGGCGGGCGCGGCGGCCGGCGCGAGGGCCGGCGCGGCAGCCGGGGCGGGGGCCGTGGCCGGGGCGAGCAGGCCGTGGGCGTTGAGCACCTGCATGCCGCCGGTCAGGAAGCGCAGCCCGACCACCGCGCTCAGCGTCAGGATGGCGACGTTGAGCAGCTTGAAGAAGCCGTAGTCGGGCGCTGTGATCAGGAAGAAGAGGCTGATCGGCGCGAACGCCACGGCCAGCATCGAGGTGACGGTGATCGCCACCATCACCAGCGCCAGCGACTGCCGCACCGACAGCCGGGCCCCGAAGACCAGGTTGAACAGGTAGAGCGTGGGCAGGCAGATGGCGAGGGTGACCAGGAACAGCAGCGGCAGCTTGACCGCCGAGGTCAGCGCCATCAGCACGCTGTGGAACGCGCCGAGCACCGCGCCGTAGCAGGCCAGGGCGATGCCGGAACTGGCCAGCATCCGCACGGTGAGGCCGGTGAGATCCCGGTCGGTCACGATCTGCTGCCAGATGCCCTGCCGGTCGCGCAGGATGCGCTCGATGACGAGCGGGCTGGGACGGTCACCCGACACGGGCTGACCCCTTTCTCACACCGTGCTCTGTGGACGAGGTCCGCTGACCGTAGGGCACGGGGCGACCCGCCGCCACCCCGCCCGCCGGTTCAGCGCCAGCCCACGTCGATCCGGTCGCCACGCTCGTCGAAGAAGTGCAGCGCGTCCATCCGCACCGAGATGGACAGCGGGTGGCCTGCGGAGACCGCCGGGTAGGGCGCGAGCCGCACCGCCAGCTCGGCCGGGCGGCGGTGGTGCCGGCCCGGGTCGCTGAGTACGCTGGTCCGGTTGCCCCGGACGGTCTCGTCGGGGGTGGCCTCCGCCTCGCCGCCCCGGCCGGTGAGCCGCTGCATGACCTGCCCGAACCGGCGCCGGCCACGCTGGCCGCCGTCGGTGCTCTCGGCCTGGCTGCCCATCTCGTCCACCACGATGGCGGTGGCGCCGATGTCGAGGAAGGCCAGCGACTCGTGGCCGTGGTGCTCCAGGTAGCGGATCCGGCCCCGGAGCACGTCGCCCGGGGTGTCCGGGCCGACGGGGGTGAGCGCCTCGGCCCGCATCCCGACGACGATCCGCTCGCCGTGGTAGTGCGCGACGGCCCGGCTGCGGATGTCGGTCCAGGGCAGGTAGAGCGCCTGCTCGCCGATGTTCAGCGCGACGTACCGGTCGAGGTGGACGTAGACCGACGCCTCCAGCAGGTTCATCCGGGGGCTGCCGAGGAACGCGGCCACGTAGAGGGTGGCCGGGCGGCCGTACACCTGGGTGGGGGTGCCGACGTCCTGGAGCACGCCCTTGCGCATGATGGCCACCCGGTCGGCCATGGTCAGCGCCTCGGCCTGGTCGTGGGTGACGTAGATGGTGCTGACGCCCAGCTCACGGGTCAGGCCGGAGATCTCCGCCCGCAGCTCCGCCCGCAGCCCGCTGTCCAGGTTCGACAGCGGCTCGTCCATCAGGAAGAGCCCCGGCCGACGAACGATGGCCCGGCCCATCGCCACCCGCTGGCGCTGCCCGCCGGAGAGCTGGCTGGGCTTGCGGCCCAGCACGTCGCCGATGCCCAGCGCGCTGGCCACGTCGGCGACCCGCTCGCCGCGCGGCGACGGCTCGACCCCGGCCAGCCGCAGCGGGAAGGCGATGTTGTCCCCCACCGTCATGTGCGGGTAGAGGGCGAAGTCCTGGAAGACCATGGCGATCTTCCGGTCCCGGGGCGGCAGGTCGTTGGCCAGTTCCCCGTCGAGCAGGACCGCTCCGGAGCTGGGATCCTCAAGCCCGGCCACCATCCGCAGCACGGTGGACTTCCCGCAGCCGGACGGGCCGAGCAGGACCATGAATTCACCGTCGTTGACGTCGAGGTTGATCTTGTCGACGGCGATTGTTCCGTCCGGAAATACCTTGGTCACATCCTTGAGCGCGACGGTTGTCACCGTCTCCTCCCCCAGCTCGTCGGCCGAACCCCGAATGAATGTGACCAGGATCATCGGATCCGCGCATCGGGTAAACGTGCCATGTTCGGCTCGTGACAGCCGTATTACGAGGAACCGGCAGGTTCAGCCCCGTTCGCCGAGGAATACCCGGCGGACGACCCGCTCGGCGGCGTGGCCGTCGTCCAGGGCGCAGAACCGGGTCCGGAACCGCCGCCGGGCCGCCGTCGCGGCGGGGGCGTCGACCGCCCCGGAGCGGAACAGGTCGAGCAGCCCGGGGAAACTGGTGGTCACGGCACCGGGCGGCTCGGCGAGCAGGTCCAGGTAGACGCCCCGGGCCAGCCGGTACGCCGCCCAGTCCGGCGCGTACACGACGATCGGCCGGTCCAGCACGGCGTAGTCGAACATCGCCGACGAGTAGTCGGTGACCAGCACGTCGGCGGCGAGATAAAGGTCCTCGACCGAGTCGTGGTCGCTGACGTCCCGTACCCGGGCGCCGGCCGGGCTCAACACCGGCCCGACCGGCCACGGCCGGCGGTCCCGGTCGTGGAAGTAGTGGCTGCGGATCAGCAGCCGCCCGGCCGGGCCGAGCGCGTCGAGCAGCAGGTCCGGGTCGAACGGTGGGCGGTACCCGGGCAGGTGCTCGCGGTGGGTCGGGGCGTAGAGCACCACCCGGTCGCCGGGGGCGAGGCCGAGCCGGGCGCGCACCTCGCGCACCTCGCCAGGGGTGGCGGTGGCCAGCCGGTCGTTGCGCGGGTACCCGACCTCCAGGGTGGTGTACGCGGCCGGGTACGCCCGCTCCCACATCTGGGTGGAGAAGCTGTTCGCGGAGACGCTGTAGTCCCACCGGTCCACCCGGCGCAGCAGGTTCGCGAAGTCCATCCCGACCGCGCCGACCGGATAGCGCTGCTGGTCCAGCCCCATCACCTTGACCGGGGTGCCGTGGTGGGTCTGCACGTGCACCGAGCCCGGCCGCTTACGCACGAAGTCGGGAAAGTTCACGTTGTTGACCAGCCAGGTGGCCCGGGCCAGCGCCCGGTGGTACTCGCGGCTGCCGGCCACCACGAACTCCACCCCGGGCGGGAGGGAGCCGACCCGGTCCCGCCGGACGACCCACACCCCGCGCACCTGCGGGGCCAGCCGGCGGGCCGTCTCGTAGATCGCCGCCGGGTTGCAGGCGTACCCGCGGTACCAGTACGCCGCGTAGACGGCCAGCGTCGGGTCGAGCGGCCGGGTCAGCTCGGCCCGGTAGTACTCGTACAGCAGCGCGTCGCGCCCCAGCCGCGCGGCCCGGCGGGCCACCGGCCCCGCCCGGCGCACCTGCCGTCCGGCGACCTCCCGGGCCTGGTTGGCGGCCCGCAGTGCGCTGAACGTCCGCCACCGGCCGGCGGCGGCCAACCGGTGCTTGAGCCCCGCCACCCCCGCCGGCACCGGGTGGCCCCCGGGCGGTCGGAAGCGGGCGTGGTCGGCGGTGATCTGGGCGAAGAAGGCGGGCCTCAGTTCGGGAGCGATCCGCTCGCCGTTGCCGAGCACGGTCAGGTAGTGCCAGATCATCCGCTCGAAGACCGCCGGGCGCAGGTCGTCGACGGCCGGCGCCCACCGGTCCATCAGCCGGAACACCCGGTGCCACTGGGCGAACACCTCGAAGTGCCGGTCCCCCCGGGTCCGGGTGATCGCCCCGGCCCGGCGCTGCCGGTAGTTGACGCAGACCAGGTCCAGCACCCCGATCCGCTCGGCGGCCATCAGCACGGGGTAGCTGAACGGGACGTCCTCGTACCAGCCGGGCTCGAAGCGCAGCCCGAGGTCGACCAGGAAGTCCCGGCGGACCAGCCTGTTCCACGCGGTGTGCAGCAGCCGCAGCGTCTCCGGCCGCTCGCGCAGCCGGAAGGTGGCCGGTCCGGGCGGCTCGGGGAAGACGTCGGCCAGCGCGCTGCGGGTGGCGCGGTCGTCCCAGCCCACCCGGACGTGGTCGACGAGCAGCACGTCCGGCCGGGTGTCCCGGAGCCGGGCGGCCACCTCGGCCAGGCAGTCCGGAGCCAGCCAGTCGTCGCCGTCGAGGAACCAGACGTACTCGCCGCCGGCCAGGTCCAGCCCGGCGTTGCGGGCCGGACCGAGGCCGACGTTCTCGGCCAGCCGGACGGCGCGGACCCGGTGGTCCCGGGCCGCGTAGTCGGCCAGGATGTCGCCGCAGCCGTCCGGCGAGTGGTCGTCGACGCCGATCACCTCGACGTCGTCGAACGGCTGGCCGAGGATCGAGTCGAGGCACTCGCCCAGGTACGCCTGCACCCGGTAGGCCGGTACGACGAAGCTGATCAGCGCCATCGGCCGGCCCCCCACGTCAGCCCGGCTGGCGGACACCTCCACCCGCCGGGACCCCCGAGGCCCGCCGGGCGCGGGCGGGCAGGACGACCCAGGCCAGGACCACGCTCCCGACGAAAACCACGAACAGGTACGCACCGAGTGTAGCCATCACAACAGTCGCGAATCCGGCGATCGCCGCGACGGCCAGCAGCACCGAGCGCCCCTCCCAGCCCAGCGTCCACGGGTGCAGCGGCGGGGCCGCCTGCCGCTTCTCCAGCCGGGCGGTGAGGTCGTAGTGGTGCAGGGTGAGCACGAAGACGTACCCGAAGACCAGCCACGCCGGCACCCCGGCGACCACGCCGACCGCGACGGCGAACAGGTACTCGCCGGCCCGCAGCGCGGCCGGGACCAGCCAGTCCAGCGGGCCGTTGTGCGCCGCCCCGGCCCCCAGGCCGGCGACCAGCAGCACCAGCAGGGCCGCCGGCACCGCCCAACGCAGGCCGGCCGGGTCGGTGTCCCCAGCCGCTTGGAACAGGGCCGCCACCAGCAGCGCCGCCGGGCCGAGGGCGCCGATCACCGCCAGCGTCAGCGGACCCATCGGGCGCAGCGCCGGGAACCGGGCCGCGAGCGGGCCGTCGTCGCGGTGCAGGGTGGCGTCGACCGTGTCCAGCACCGGCACCCACATCCAGCGGACCCGCAGGGTACGCAGGGCACCCGTGTACGCGAACGCCAGCACCCCCCAGGCCAGCACCGCGACCAGGGCGACCAGCGGGTCGAACAGCGCGACGGCCAGCGCGATCAGCGCCCACCGCTCCCCGATCGGGAACACCACCGTCCGCTTCAGCCAGTACGACAGCGACCCCGTGTCGGCCTGCACCCGGGTCGACGCGGCGTTCAGCTTGTCGCCGATCCCGCCGCCGCCCGCGCCGACGGTCTTCGGCCGGCGGGCCGCCTCGTCGTGCAGCACCCCGTACCAGGTGTCGGTCATGTGCCGGACGGTCTGCAACGTCATCGTGGCGATGGCCAGCGCCCAGCCGTACCGGTGACCGGCGGCCGTCGCGCCGTAGCCGAGGCCGGCGTAGACCACGTACTCCTTGGCCCGGTCGGCCATGGTGTCCAGCCAGCCGCCCCAGGCGCTGAAGTGCCGGGTGTAGCGGGCGAGCTGCCCGTCCACGCAGTCCAGCATGAAGCCCAGGTAGAGCAGCACCGCGCCGGTGACCAGCGCCGGCCGGCCGCCGACGCCGAACAGCACGGCGGCGGCCACCGCGAAGAGCACGGAGATCGCGGTGACCCCGGTCGGGGTCAGCCGCAGCCGGGCGCACGCCTTCGTCACGTACGGGGACCAGGTGCTGACGAAGAACGTGGTGAAGAAGTCGTCCTTCTCCTTCACCGACAGCCGCAGCTCCGCCCTGTCCTCGTCGACCGCGCCGAGGGCCGCCTCGGCGGCGGCCAGCCCGGCCGGGTCGGCGACCCGGTGGGCGACGAGCAGGCGTACCCGGTGGGCGAAGGTCAGCGTGCCGAGCGCGGCGAGGCCGGCGAACAGCCGGTCCACCGCGGGCCCGGGGACCGCGCCGGCCGGCGGCCCGCCCGCCGCGACGGCCCGGGCGGCGGCGGCCAGCGCCGGCAGGTCGTCCGCCCCCACCCGCAGCGCCCCGCCGAACGCCCCGGTCGCCCCGCCGTCGGGCTGCCCGTCCAGGCCGGCGTCGACCACCTGACCGCGTTCCTCGCGCACCACGGCCCGGCCGGGGGCCGGCGGGTCGGTGAGCACCAGGGCCACCGTCGGCCCGACCGGACTGGTGGCCAGGTGCCGCAGTACGGCGGTGTGCGCCACCAGGTCCGCCCCGCTGACGATCACCGGCCCGGTCGCGGCGTCGACGAGGGCGGCCAGCTCGGCCAGGTCGGCGGCGTGCCGCACCTGGCTCGCCCCGGCCCGGCGCCACTGGTCGGCCAGCCGGTCGGCGAGCGTCGCCCCGGCGCGGGTCGGCAGGCCCGCGGCCGGGGAGCCGGCGGCGAGCACGATCGCGAGCGTCACCGCGCAACCGCGGTGTGGTACGCGTGCAGCGCCTCGGCGATCGTCCCGTCGACGGTCAGCCGCCCGGCGTCGAGGTACAGCCCCCGACGGCAGAACCGGGTCAGATCCTTTTCGTTGTGTGACACCAGCACCAGTGTGCGTCCCTCCCCCAGCAATCGGTCGATCGTCGCATAGCACTTCTGGCGGAACTCCGCGTCCCCGACCGCGGTCACCTCGTCCATGAGCAGGATCGGGTGCGGCAGGTGCGAGATGATGGCGAATCCGAGCCGCACCTTCATCCCCGAGGAGTAGTGCCGGACCGCCGTGTCGATGGCCCGTTCCACCTGCTCACCGGCGAAGGAGACGATCTCGTCGAAGTGTTCGCGCAGGTAGCCCGACGACAGCCCGTGCAGGCCGCCGACGAGGTACAGGTTCTCCCGCCCGGTCAGGTCGTTGGAGAAGCCGGCGGACAGCTCCAGCAGCGGCGCCACGTCGCCACGGACCCCGATCCGCCCCTCGTCGGGGATCAGCACCCCGGCGATCAGCCGCAGCAGGGTGCTCTTGCCGGTGCCGTTGCGGCCGACCACCCCGACGGTCTCGCCGGCCGCGACGGAGAACGACACGTCCCGCAGCGGCCAGAACCGGCCGGCGTCGGCGGACCGGCCGCCCGGACGGATGAAGAACTCCCGCAGCCGGAGCTGCCGCCGCCGGTTGCGGACGAACCGGATGCCGAGGCCGTCCGCCTCGATGATCGGCTCCGTCATCACCGCTCCCTGAGCGCCGTCATCACCGCTCCTCGATCGCCGTCATCACAGCTCCTTGAGCACGGCGGGTTCGAGCCGGCGGAACGCCCACCAGCCGGCCACCAGCACCAGCAGGCTCACCACGATCGTGGTGGCCAGCAGCCGGGCGTCGGGAAACTGGTCCGGGTACCAGACCGCGTGGTGTAGCTGGAAGATGCCGACCAGCGGATTCAGCTCGTACGCCGCCTTCACCCAGCCGGGCATGGTGGACTCCCGGACCAGGCTGAGCGGGTAGATGATCGGGGTGGCGTAGAACAGCAGCCGGATCACCAGCCGCATGAACCGCTCGATGTCGCGCATCAGCACGTTGAGCGCCGACAGCAGCAGCGCCAGCCCGACCAGCAGCACCGCCTGTACGGCGACGGCGAGCGGCAGGGCGAGCACCGACCAGCCGGGGTGCACCTCGCCGCGCGCCGCGTAGCCGGCGGCGATGGCGACCAGGATCGGCAGTCCGGCGGCGTACTCGGCGAACCGGCCGGTGATCCGGCCGATCGGGAAGACCTGACGCGGCACGTTCATCGTGGTGATCAGCCGGGCCTGCCCGGTCAGCGCGTTGGTCGCCTCGCTCAGCGCCGAACTGGTCCACATCCAGGCGAAGATGCCGGTGATCAGGAACAGCGGGTACGACGCAGCGGCCTGCCCGAGGTGCCGGCTGGTGGCGCCGGAGTAGAGCACCCCGAAGACGAACCAGTAGATCGCCCCCATGCCGAGCGGCTCGATCAGCGACCAGAAGTAGCCCAGCACCGACTGCTGGTACTTCACCGCCAGGTCGCGCCGGACGAGGATGCGCAGCGAGTTGCGGTGCGCCCACAGCGCCCCGACGCCAGACGTCACCCCGCCTCCTCGCCGGATCAGCACTCGATCACGTTGACGGCCAGGCCGCCTCGCGCCGTCTCCTTGTACTTGACCTTCATGTCGGCGCCGGTCTCGCGCATCGTCTTGATCACCTTGTCCAGCGAGACGGCGTGCACCCCGTCGCCGCGCAACGCGAGCCGGGCGGCAGTGATCGCCTTGATGCTAGCCACCGCGTTCCGCTCGATGCACGGGATCTGCACCAGGCCACCGACCGGGTCACAGGTGAGGCCGAGATTGTGCTCCATGCCGATCTCGGCCGCGTTCTCCACCTGCTCCGGAGTGCCGCCGAGGGCCTCGGCGAGCCCGGCCGCGGCCATCGAGCAGGCCGAGCCGACCTCGCCCTGGCAGCCCACCTCGGCCCCGGAGATCGAGGCGTTCTCCTTGAACAGCACGCCGATCGCCCCGGCCGCCAGCAGGAACCGGACCACGCCCTCGTCGGACGCCCCCGGCACGAACCGGGTGTAGTAGTGCAGCACCGCCGGGATGATCCCGGCCGCGCCGTTGGTCGGGGCGGTGACCACCCGGCCGCCGGCCGCGTTCTCCTCGTTGACCGCGAGCGCGAACAGCGTCACCCAGTCCAGCGCCCGCAGCGGGTCGGCGGCCCCGGTGTCCGCCTCCAGGCTGCGCCGCAGCTCCGCCGCGCGCCGCCGCACCTTCAGCCCGCCCGGCAGCACGCCGTCGCGCTCGCAGCCCCGCTCGACGCACTCCCGCATCACCCGCCAGATCTCCAGCAGCCCCGCCCGCACCTCGCCCTCGGTGCGCCAGGACCGCTCGTTGGCGAGCATCACCTCGCTGATCGACAGCCCGTTGCCGGCGCTGACCGTCAGCAGCTCCGCCCCGGTGAGGAACGGGTACCGGACCCGGGTGGTGTCGGGCACGATCCGGTCCGCCCCGGCCGCCGCCTCGTCGACCACGAACCCGCCGCCGACCGAGTAGTACGTCCGCTCCCGCAGCTCCGCCCCGGCGGCGTCGTACGCGACGAAGGTCATCCCGTTCGGGTGGTACGGCAGCGACCGGCGTCGGTGCAGCACCAGATCCCGGTCCGGGTCGAAGTCGATCTCCTGGACGCCGAGCAGGCCCAGCCGCCGCTCGGCCCGGATCCGCGCCACCCGGGGCCCGACGGTGTCCGTGTCGACCGCCTCCGGGGCCTCCCCCGCCAACCCGAGCAGCACCGCCCGGTCGCTGCCGTGGCCGTGGCCGGTGGCACCGAGCGAGCCGAACAGCTCGGCCCGCACCCGGGCCGTCGCGGAGAGCAGCCCGTCGGCCTTGAGCCCGGCGACGAACGTCCGGGCGGCGCGCATCGGACCCACGGTGTGCGAGCTGGAAGGCCCGATGCCCACGCTGAAGAGGTCGAAAACGCTGATCATGTGCACTTCCTCGCCCTTGTGCCCGCCGCACGGGCCCGGCCCGGTCGTGCCTTCCCGGTCGGGGCGGGCGACCACCACCGCCCGGATACGGACGGCCCGACCGGCGAGCCTACCCGCCCAGGTCAACCCCCCTCCATTCCCCGCACCCCGCCCCACCGCCGCGCCAAGAGCCGCGCCAAATTCACGGAATTAGTGGTGTCCGCGCCACCGCGAGGCCACTCTTTCTCTGAATTAGCGCGGTCCGGCGTGGGCGGGCGGGGTGGCGTCGCGGCGGGGCCGCCCGGGTAAGCACCTACGGGACAGAAGTCGCGGGATCCCCCTCGGGACGGAGGGCGGGGTGGTCGTCCGTTCCTACCGTGGATTGCAGAGGCGGCAGGCACGCCGCAGAGTGGGAGTACGACGATGAGTCGCAAACTGGTCCGGCCCCGCGAGGGGCGCATGCTCGCCGGGGTCTGCGTCGGCCTGGCGAACCGGTTCAACACCTCCGCCAACCTGGTCCGGCTGCTGTTCCTGCTGTCGCTGCTGCTGCCCGGCACCCAGGTGATCGTCTACCTGGTGCTGTGGGTGCTCATGCCGAACGAGGACCGCTACGCCGCCGCCCGCTACTGACCCGCCACCCACCATGCGCGGAAGCGCCCGCCCCGGACGGCCGGGGCGGGCGCTTCGTCGCTGACGGGGAGGGGGACCGTCAGGGCGCGGTGTAGGTGACGGTCACCTTCTCGTACCCGAGGGAGCGGAGCAGGCCCTCCAGCATCTTGCGGGTGTTCTCCTCGGCGCGGGCGGTCAGGCCGCTGTCCCGGGCGGCGGCGGTGATCCGGTCCTCGGCCAGCCTGTACACCTGCTGCTGGCGGTTCGGGTCGCCCTTGACCAGGTCGTTGATCCGGTTGAGCAGCCCCCGCTGCTGAGAGACGACGTAGCTCTTCTCCATGTCCAGGTTGGTCTGGGCGAGCTGCGGCGCGGGGAGCTTGACCTCGACGGACTTCCCGTCGGCCGACACGACGACCGCACCCTCGGCGATCTTGCCGAAGTCGACGTAGGCCTCGACGCTGCCCGCCCCCACGAAGAGGGTGCGCTCGTTGAGCAGGAACTCCGGGACGTTGTTCCGGTCGTTCTGGAGATCGACAACGACCTGGAAGTTGCCCTCGGCCGCGACGTAGCGGCTGAGATCCTGGATCGACTTCAGCAGCGGGGGCTGACTGCGGTCGGTCTGTTCCTTGGCGAAGGGGTTGCGGAAGTCCGGAAAGACCCCGGCCACCTGCGTGCCGAGCAGCACCACCACGGCCAGCGCCGCAGCGCCGAGCACCACGAGCAACCCCCGGGCGGGCCCGGAGGGGCCCCGCGGGGCGGGCCGGTCGACCTCACCGTCAGGGGACATCACGCTCACCATCCTCGATCGGACACATCGTTCTGCCGATGACGGTACGGCCCTCATGCGACACCCGCGAGGCGAGCATCCGGTCCGCCTGTGTCGCGTTCTGGACGGGCCTCTCCGCGCCATGCCGGGCCTGTGTCGTCGTACCAGGTCACCAGCCCGCCCCGGCGAGTGGTGGGCCAGCCGGAGCGCGGCGGGGGAGACTGGGACCTGTCCCGACGCCGGACACAGCTACCCGCCGGCCCCGATCCCGACCTACGCTGTGTCCGGCTCGCGAAACGCTCAGCTCATCGCCACCCGGGAGACGATCTTGCGCGGCAAAGTGAAGGAAAACCGGGGAGTTGATCTATAACGCCCCAGCTCAAGAAGTCTGCTCCCCGCGCACGCGGGGGTGATCCTGGGAAGGACCACCGCCGCCACCCGGGGGGACCCTGCTCCCCGCGCACGCGGGGGTGATCCGGCCAACCGCGCGGCCAGCCGCGCCTCCTGATCCTGCTCCCCGCGCACGCGGGGGTGATCCCGAGACTCCCAAGCACGGCCGGCGCAACCGTCGCTGCTCCCCGCGCACGCGGGGGTGATCCGCGGAACGGCTAGGAATTGTCAAAGCACCACGTCTGCTCCCCGCGCACGCGGGGGTGATCCCTAAGTTGACGCCATGGGGAGCTTGCAAGACCTCTGCTCCCCGCGCACGCGGGGGTGATCCACGAATACCGCCCGTCGGAGCGATTTCCTTGACCTGCTCCCCGCGCACGCGGGGGTGATCCCATCGTTGTTGCCGCCAACGCGGCGCGGTTCGCCTGCTCCCCGCGCACGCGGGGGTGATCCCCGGCGCGAGTCGGTGAGCCGCCCCGGGTTGGCCCTGCTCCCCGCGCACGCGGGGGTGATCCGGCGACCGCCGCCGAGTGGACCGCGCTGGGCGCCTGCTCCCCGCGCACGCGGGGGTGATCCGCGAGGCACGACCGCCCTGTGCGGGGTGGACCTCTGCTCCCCGCGCACGCGGGGGTGATCCCGCCTGCCCGAGATGCCCGGCCGTTGTCGTCTTCTGCTCCCCGCGCACGCGGGGGTGATCCTGTTTAAGCCGTGAGTGAGACTCGGAACGTGGACTGCTCCCCGCGCACGCGGGGGTGATCCCGACACCAAGGTTGGCGTGACCAACACGGTGGACTGCTCCCCGCGCACGCGGGGGTGATCCCGCTCGGGTGGGTGTAGGTGCGGCCGGTCATGCCTGCTCCCCGCGCACGCGGGGGTGATCCGCACGCACGCTCCGACGCGGCGGCACGAGGGCCCTGCTCCCAGCGCACGCGGGGGTGATCCCATCACCGAACTGGAGGCGGGGTTCCTGATCCTCTGCTCCCCGCGCACGCGGGGGTGATCCGGTGGTGGCGGCTCGGTGGCCGGGGGTGCAGAACTGCTCCCTCGCGCTTGCGGTGGGGGTAATCCGGGTTGGATCTCGCCCCGGCCGGAGGGGATCTACTCCCCGCGCAGGCGGGGTCATCGGGTGTCGCGGTCCTTGTTGCCTGTGCCGGCCGGCTGCTTCCCGCGCAATTGCCCAGCTCGGCGAGGGCCGTACTTCCCCGAGGGGACAGACCTGTCGATACACACGCGCGACGACCTGGACGCCGTCGCCGCCGAACTCAACAGCAGACCACGCAAAGCCCTGGGCTGGGAGACCCCAGCCAGCGGACATCTCGCCTTCTCGAAGCCCCCGCCTGAGACCGAGGCATCATGAGCGTGTGAACATCGAGCTGTTCTACTTTGCCGGCTGCCCGAACTGGCACCTCGCAAAAGAACGCCTCAGGGAAGCCCTCACGGTCGTGGGCCGCCTCGACCTGCAAGTGGGTCTCCGCCCCGTCGAGACGGACGAGCAGGCTCGGAAACTGGGGTTCCCCGGGTCACCCACAATCCGCATCAACGGCCGCGACCCCTTCCCCACGGCAGACGACGTCGGCTCCCTGAGCTGCCGGGTCTACAGCACACCAGAAGGTCTCGCGGGTTCGCCCACCCTCGACCAGCTCGTCCAAGCCCTCACTCAGTAGATCCCACAACAGACAGGTGTTGCGACGACCCTCGGAATCCACCCAGGGACGGGCGCTTCGTGCCTGCGACGGGTCAGGCCCGATTGGCGACGTGTGCGACGAAGGCGCGCCACGCGACCGGCACGAACGTGAGAGCCGGGCCAGTCACATCCTTTGAGTCCCGTACGCCGACGACGCCGGGAAGGTTGTCGGCGACCTCCACACACGCGCCGCCGTTGGAGCTGCTACGGGTGGACTTCCGCCACCGCGCGCCGGTCAGGTCATCCATGCTCTCGCCCTCAGCAGGTCGATGGTCTGGTCTCGCGGCAACGAGACCGATCTGACGGTATCCCAAACCGCCCAGAGTGGAGCAATGTCATTCGTGACGCGGCCGGCGGCCTGGTCATCGAGGTAGCCGACATCCTCTCCGTCCGGGGTGCTCGCGATGATGAACGGCCCAGCTTGGCCCGGGTGTAGGCCAGCGCGCAGCGGTAGCACGTGCACCATGACGTTGGGCCGCTGTGCCATGGTCACGAGGTGGTCGAGTTGTGCGTCCATCACGTCGGGGTGACCACGTAGAAGCGCCGCCTCGTCGATCACGAAGATCGCCAGCGGGGGACGCGGCCGGTCGAACACCACAGCCTGCCGCCGGAGGCGGGACTCGACGTGGTCGTCCACATCAGCCACGAGTGGACCACTCGCGAGGACGCCCCGGGCGTATGCCTCCGTCTGGAGAAGCCCTGGAAGAACGGCAGATTCATACCAGCGCAGGCCGACCGCCTCGCGTTCGATGTCGGTCCACGGGCGGAACCAGGCCGGTTCCTTTCGTCGCATTACGTCCGGCCACAGCTCCAATACGTCCTTGCCGAGAAGTTGCGCGACCTTGGCGCGGTGTCTCGTCTGCGGAATCCGTCCGTGGCTCGCCCACTTGGCTGCGGTCTTCGGGTCCACGCCTATCTCGGCCGCGAGGCTGTCGGCCGTGTGGCCCGTCTCCGCCATCGCGGCCTTCACGGCCCCATTCATCCCTTGTTCTCCCTAACGTTCCGAACGTCCGGAGGTCATAGTGCAACGCAGTGTGTTCGGTCCGCAACAGTCAGCAGGGTAATGGTGGGACGACGCGATCGGTGGAGGGGTGACCCCGGCGGGCGCGTTCGTCGAGGGGGCCGCCCGGTCCCTCCCTGCGCGTGGCGACCGGGCGGCCCCCTCTCCAATCTCGACGGAGAGGCGAAGTCATGTCGCACCCAGGAAAACGGCACCGGTCCCGGCGCGGCCGACACTGCGTGTGCCAGGTCTGCCGGGCGCACCGGGCGGCGGAGCCGGAGCCCACGCCGGCCGATCCGAAGCCCGCGCCGAGGCCGGCCCCGCCACCCCGGGACCCGGTCCCGTACGACCCGCCACTGATCGGCCCGATGATTCCTCCGCACCGGGGCCCGCGCTGATGTCCCGCGCCGCCCGCCCGCACCTGCCGGTCCGCCCGATCTGGCTGTGCCGGGTCTGCGGCCACCCGTGGCCCTGCGGCATGGCGCGACTGTCGCTGCTGACCGAGTATCGGGGCAACCGCACGGCCCTGCTGATCTACCTGGCCACCCTGAAGGTGGAGGCCGCCACCCAGCTCGCGGCGTTGACGCCCGGCGCGCCGCCCACCGACCTTACCGACCGGTTCCTGTCCTGGGCGCGCGCTCGGGGGTGACGCCGCCCGGGGGCGTCCCTATGGGTTCGCCCGGCGGAGACGGGCGCGGTTGGGCGTGGGGATGGCAGGGGTTCTTGTCGCGGGGCATGGCATAAGGACGTCGTAGCGGCGTCGGGCGAGGAAGCTGAGGGCACATTGCGGCGTTTGCCTTCGGCTCTTGCGTCGTAGTAGCCGGGTGGCGGTCAAGAACCGCTTCCCATTCTTCGCGGAGTCGTCTTCACGACAGCCCACGACTCCAAATATCGACGCATGTCACACTCCCTTCGTCCAGCATCTCCGCCACACACCCGTAGGGAGAGAGAATGATCCGTTCCGTCGTCAAGATATCCACCGCACTGGTCGCCATCATGGTGGCCGCCCTCGCCCCACCCGCGATGGCGAGGCCGTCTCAGCCCGCCGGTGCCGTACCCGCCCCGAAAAGCGATGTCTCCAGCCAGTCGACCAGCCCGATCGGCCCGTACTTCCTGATCAGCTCGCACAGCGCGAAGTGCCTGACCCCGGCCGGCGGCGTCACGTCCAACAACGCCATCCTGGTGCAGTACAACTGTGACGCCGACCTGTCACGCCGCTGGGTGCTCGTGGACGTGACCGGCACGAGCGTCTACCAGATCATCAACGTGCTCGGCGGAAAGTGCCTGACCCCCGAGGGGGGCGGCACCGCAGTCGACCTGAAGATCGTGCAATACAACTGTGACACGAACCCGGCACGCCGATGGACGTTCGTGGACGTAACCGGTAACCGGGAATACCAAATCCGCAACGTCCACAGCGGACTCTGCCTCACCATCACCGGTGCCAGCACGTCGAACAATGCCGAAATGCTGCAATTCCCCTGCAACACCACGCCCCCCCACAACGAGCGCTGGTACCTCGCCTTCCCGTAGGGCGGCCGACCATTCCTCCGACTGCCTCGGCCGTGCGACAGTGGGTCGGGGCAGTCCGCGCGGAACAGGCCCGGTCACTCGTCCGCCGCGGTACGCGCACCGCAGGTGCGCCGGCCGGGCGACGGGCGCGGCGGTCAGGCGAACGCGGAGAGCCCGGTGAGCCGCTGCCCGATGACGAGCTGGTGGATCTCCGAGGTGCCCTCGTAGGTGAGCACGCTCTCCAGATTGTTCGCGTGCCGCATGACCGGGTACTCGCCGGAGACCCCGTTCGCGCCGAGGATGGTGCGGCACTGCCGGGCGATGGCCAGCGCCTCCCGGACGTTGTTCAGCTTCCCCACGCTGACCTGCTCGGGGCGCAGCCTCCCGGCGTCGGCGAGCCGCCCCAGGTGCAGCGCCAGCAGGACACCCTTCTGCCACTCGACCGCCATGTCGGCGAGCTTGGCCTGGGTGAGCTGGAACCCGGCCAGCGGCCGGCCGAACTGGGTGCGGGTGGTCGCGTACGACAGGGCCGTCTCCAGGCAGTCGCGGGCCGCGCCGAGCGCGCCCCAGACGATGCCGTGCCGGGCCTCGGTGAGGCAGCTCAGCGGGGCCTTGAGCCCGGCGGCCCCGGGCAGCAGGGCGTCCGCCGGGAGCCGGACGTCGGCCAGGGCGATCTCGCCGGTCACGGAGGCGCGCAGCGACATCTTGCGCCGGATCTCGCGCACCGACACCCCGGGTATGTCCATCGGTACGGCGAAACCGCGCACTCCCTCGTCCGCGCGGGCCCAGATCACCGCGACGTCGGCGACCGGCGCGTTGGTGATCCACATCTTGCCGCCGTGCAGCACCCAGTCGTCGCCGTCGCGGCGGGCCCGGGTGGCCATCGACGCCGGGTCGGAGCCGTGGTCGGGCTCGGTCAGCCCGAAACACCCGATCGCCTCGCCCGCGGCCATCGCCGGCAGCCAGCGCCGCTTCTGCTCGTCGCTGCCGTAGCGCCAGATCGCGTACATGGCCAGCGAGCCCTGCACGGAGACCAGCGACCGGACGCCGGAGTCGCCGGCCTCCAGTTCCAGGCAGGCCAGCCCGTACGCGACGGCCGACGAGCCGGCGCAGCCGTACCCGGTCAGGTGCATGCCGAGCAGGCCGAGCCTGCCGAACTCGCGGGCCAGTTCCCGGACCGGCACGTGGCCCTGTTCGTACCAGTCGGCGACCTGCGGGCGGACCCGGTCGTCGACGAGCCGGCGCACGACGGCCCGGATCTGCCGCTCCTCGTCGTCGAGGAGGGAGTCCAGGTCCAGCAGGTCGAACGGCGAGACGGGGCTCATGGCTGCCACCCTAACGACCCCTCAGGCGCGCGCCGCCGACGCCCGTCAGTCGGCCTGGCCGGAGAGCACCAGCACCCGGGCGTGGATCTGGTTGCGCTGCTGGAGGGCGGCGCGCAACGCGCGGTGCAGCCCGTCCTCCAGGTACAGCCCGCCGTTCCACTGCACCACGTGCGGGAACAGGTCGCCGTAGAAGGTCGAGTCCTCGGCGAGCAGCTTGTCCAGCGCCAGCTCACGCTTGGTGGTGATCAACTGGTCCAGTCGCAGCGGGCGCGGCGGGATCTCCGCCCACTGCTTGAGCGTCAGATTGTGCTCCGGGTAGGGACGCCCGTCCCGGACCGCTCTGAAGATCACGACGGCACGCTCTCCTCCCCTGACCGGGCCGACCCACCCGCACGGGGTCGCATCACGGTGTGGCGCCGCGCGACGCGGCACCGATGACCGTGCCAGCGTAGCCGCCCGATGCACACCGCGTTTTACTCCCTCATGTCGCATTCGCCGCCGCCGGACCCGGCGGACCGGTCAGCTCCAGCGGCCCCGGCGGACCACCTCGTCGACCGGGCGACGTCCCCGGCGCAGGGACGGCGACCGGTGGTCCGGCGCCCGATAGCCGACGGTGAGCGCCCCGATCGGCTGGTACTCCTCCGGCACCCCGAACGCCTGCCGGTACGCGGCGGTGCGCTGCGGCGAGATGCCGAAGAAGCACGCGCCCAACCCCTCGTCCACTGCGGTGAGCAGCATCAGCAGGGCGGCGAAGCCGGCGTCGACGTGCCAGTACGGCACCGGCCACCGCTCGGTCGACCGGTCCGCCCACCCCTTGTCCGGCTCGGCGTACCGCTCCAGATAGGCCGAACGGTTGGCGTGCGGCACGACGATCAGCGGCGCCCGCCGCATCCCGGCCAGCCACCGTTCCCGCCCGCCGCCGTCCGGGGTGGTCGCCGCCCAGAACCGCTCCCGGTCCTCCGGCGTCTCCAGCACCAGGAACCCCCAGCCCTGGGCGAACCCGGCCGACGGGGCCCGGACCGCGTGGTCGAGCAGCCGCTCCACCACCTCGGGCGGGACCGGGCGGTCCGGGTCGTAGTTGCGCACCATCCGGCGCCGCCGGACGACCTCGGCGAACTCCATGCCGCTCCCTCGCGCCCGGCCGGTCAGGCCCCGGGGCGGATGCCCCAGGCGCCCCGCCAGGTGTCCCCCGGCTCCAGCGTGATCACGTCCTTGCCCGAGCGGAACGCGTCCGGCGGGCAGGTCATCGGCTCGACGGCCACCGAGCGCCGGTGCCGCTCCCCGCTGAGGGTGTCCCCGGTGAAGACCTGCCACCAGCCGAACTCCCGGTCCGCCCAGATCCGCACCGTGGCGGCGTCGTCCGGGGCGGCCAGGGTCACCGAGGAGCCGCCGTCGGCGTCCCGGACCACCTCGCCGAACGTCGCGTCGAGCACCGCCTCGCCGATCCGCCGCGGGCTGGTGTAGTCGTACTCGGTGCCGGCGACCGGCGTCGCCCCGACCGGCAACAGCCGCCCGTCCAGCAGCACCCGGGTCCGTCCGGGCACCCTGAGCGAGATGTCGTCGACCGCCACCCCGGGCAGCCGCAGGTAAGGGTGCGTCGAGAAGCCGAACGGGCAGGGCCCGTCGCCGACGTTGGTCACCTCGTGCTCGACGAGCAGACCGTCCGGGCCCACGGCGTACCGGGTGCGCAACCGCAGCCCCCACGGGTAGCCGGGTTGCGGCGGCAGGTCGTAGCCGACCGTCACCGCGTCGTCGGCCTGCGCGACCAGGTGCCACCGCACCCAGTTGACCAGGCCGTGGATGGCGTTGTGCCGGGTCGGCTCGGTCAGCGTGAGCTGCAGGGACCGCTCCCCGAAGGAGTACTGCCCGTCGCGGATCCGGTTCGGCCACGGGGCCAGCACCTGCCCGGCCCCGCCGGGGCAGACCTCGTCGAGGGCGTACCCGTCGAGGTAGTCGACCCCGTCGTGCCGATAGGTCCGCAGGCCACCGCCCACCTCCACGATGACGGCCTCGTGGCCGGCGGCGGAAATGGTCCACTGTGCGCCTGACGGCGGGGGGGTCGCGGCGTTCTGCATGCCGGTGACCTTAGTCGTTCACTCCTGCGTACGCGGTGTGGCGGCCCGGTAGCGGAGCAGGGCCGGGAAGACCGCCACCAGCAGCACCGCCAGCGCCGCCGCGGCCAGGCCGCCGCCGACCCAGGCGACGCCGGTGCCGAACCCGGCGGCCGTCGCCCCCGCGCGCAGGTCGCCGAGGCGGGGCCCGCCCGCGACGACCACCGTGTTCACGCCCTGGAGCCGGCCGCGCATCCGGTCCGGCGCGTGCACCAGCAGCATCGTCTGCCGCAGCACCGCGCTGATCAGGTCGGCCGCGCCGGCCAGGGCGAGCAGCCCGACCACCAGCCAGAGCTGGCGGGCCAGCCCGGCGGCGGCGATGGCCACCCCCCAGCCGACCACGGCGAGGACCAGCGCCAGCCCCTGCCGGCGGAGCCGGCCGATCCAGCCGGAGGTCAGCCCGCCGAGCATCGAGCCGATGGCGATCGCGCTGTAGAGCCAGCCGACCGCCGCGCCGCCGCCGAACCGTTCCTGGGCCACCTGGGGGAAGAGTGCCCGGGGCATCGCCAGCACCATCGCGATCAGGTCGATGACGAAGGAGAGCAGCAGCACCGGGGTCGCGGCCAGGTAGCGGAAGCCGTCCACGATGCTGGCCAGCCCCGCCCGGCGCGGCGCGGCGGAGCCGTCCGGGTCGGGCTCCGGGGGCAGCGCCGGCAGCCGGAAGGTGGCCCACAGCGAGACGGTGAAGAGCAGGGCGTCCACCGCGTACGCCACCGGCAGGCCGAGGCCGGTGCCCCCGGCGGCGAAGATCAGGCCGGCGACCAGCGGCCCGAAGACCGAGGTGGCGGTGTGGGTGGTGAAGTTGAGCGTGCTGGCCGCCGCCACCAGCTCCGTCGGCACCAGCCGGGGCAGGATCGCGCTGCGGGTCGGCGAGGTGACCGCGAACGCGGTGGACTGCACCGCCACCAGGGCCAGCAGCAGCACCGGGCTGCCCACCCGCAGCAGGGCCTGGACCAGCAGCGCGAGCGTCGACGCCCAGAGCAGCGCCCCGCCGACGAGCAGCACCCGGCGGCGGTCCAGGACGTCGGCGACCGCCCCGCCCCACAGCCCGAAGACCAGCAGCGGCAGGAACCCGGCGATGCCGAGCAGGCCGACCCAGAACGAGCCGCCGGTCAGCGCGTACATCTCCACCGGAACCGCGACCGCGGTGAACTGGAAGCCGAACATGGCCACGCCGTTGCCGAGCCACACCCGCCGGTACGCGGGCACGCCGAGGGGCCGCAGGTCGATCGCCCAGCGGCGCGCCCCGCGCGGCCGGGTCTCCTTGACGGCGGTCACGGGGCCAGCCGCTCCACCACCCAGCCCCCGTCGCCGGCCGTCCCCGGGGCGGGTCCGGTGCGGCGGAACCGCAGCCGGTCGTGCAGCCGGCTGGACCGGCCCTGCCAGAACTCGACCGTCGTCGGGCGCACCCGCAGCCCGCCCCAGTACGGCGGGGTGGGGATCGGCTCCACCCCGGCGAAGCGCTCGGCCGCCGCCCGGTGGCCGGCGTCCAGCGCGGCCCGGTCGGGGATCAGCCGGGACTGGGCGCTGGCCCAGGCGCCGAGCTGGGAGCCGCGCGGCCGGCTGGCGAAGTACGCCTCGGTCTCGGCCCGGTCCACCGGCTCGATCTGCCCGGCGACCACCACCTGCCGCTGCATCCCGAACCACGGGAAGACCAGGCTGGCGTACGGGTTGGCCAGCGCCTCGACGCCCTTGCGGGAGCCGTGGTTGGTGAAGAGGACGAAGCCCGCCGCGTCGTACCGCTTGAGCAGGACGGTGCGCCCGCTGGGCCGGCCCGCGGCGTCGGCGGTGCCGAGCACCATGGCGTTCGGCTCGGGCAGCCGGGCGGCCACCGCGTCGGCGAACCAGCGGGCGAACTGGCTGTGCCAGTCGGCCGCCAGGTCCGCCTCGGAAAGGCCCAGGTCGGCGGCGTACTCGTTACGCATCCCCGCCGGCCCGGGTGTGTCACCCGTCACAGTCAGTCTCCCCCTCGCCGGGCCGTCCGCATCCGCACCCCAGGCCAGCCCGCACCGCCAAGTCTCACCGAGGCCGACCGGATGTCCACCGGCGGGGATGAGGCGTGCAGCACAGTCGCACTGGGTCGCGCAGTCGGTTACTCAGCAGGCAAGATGTCACGAACACGTCCCTGAGGATCGCCTAAGGCGCTCGACCGGCCGGGCCGGATGAGCCCGGGCGGGCGCATCGAGCAGATCCAGGAGAGAACGACATGGCCGACTTCAAACCCGGGCTGGAAGGCGTCGTAGCCTTCGAGACCCAGATCGCCGAGCCGGACAGGGCTGGGGGCTCGCTGCGCTATCGCGGCGTGGACATCGAGGATCTGATCGGCCAGGTCTCCTTCGGCAACGTCTGGGCGCTGCTGGTCGACGGGCGCTTCGGGCCGGGGCTGCCGCCGGCCGAGCCGTTCCCGGTGCCGGTGCACTCCGGCGACATCCGGGTCGACGTGCAGTCCGCCGTCGCCATGCTCGCCCCGTACTGGGGGCTCAGCCAGCTACTGGACATCTCCGACGAGCAGGCCCGCGAGGACCTGGCGCGGGTCTCGGTGACCGCGCTCTCCTTCGTCGCCCAGTCCGCCCGCGGCCTGGGCCTGCCAGCCGTGCCGCAGAAGGAAATCGACAAGGCCGAGACGATCGTCGAGCGCTTCATGAAGCGCTGGCGCGGCGAGCCCGACCCGCGGCACGTCAAGGCCGTGGACGCGTACTTCATCTCGGCCGCCGAGCACGGCCTGAACGCCTCCACGTTCACCGCCCGGATCGTCGCCTCCACCGGCGCGGACGCCGCGGCCTGCATCTCCTCCGGCATCGGCGCCCTCTCCGGCCCGCTGCACGGCGGCGCCCCCTCCCGGGTGCTCTCCATGCTGGAGGCCGTCGAGCGCAGCGGTGACGCCGAGGGGTACGTCAAGGGCGTCCTGGACCGGGGCGAGCGGCTGATGGGCTTCGGCCACCGGGTCTACCGGGCCGAGGACCCGCGCGCCCGGGTGCTCCGCCGCACCGCCAAGGAGCTGGGCGCGCCGCGCTTCGAGATCGCCGAGGCGCTGGAGAAGGCCGCCCTGGCCGAGCTCCAGGCCCGCCGCCCGGACCGGGTGCTCGCCACCAACGTCGAGTTCTGGTCGGCCGTGGTGCTGGACTTCGCCGAGGTGCCGGCGCACATGTTCACCTCGATGTTCACCTGCGCCCGAATGGGCGGCTGGAGCGCGCACATCCTGGAGCAGAAGCGGCTCCAGCGGCTGGTCCGCCCGTCGGCCACCTACGTCGGCCCGGGCACCCGCAAGCCGCAGGAGGTCGAGGGCTGGGACGCCATCCCGCACGGCGTCTGAGCCGGGCGTCCCCCGACGCCCGCCACCACCTGGGTGCGCGACGCCCGTCCAGCCCGTCAGCGCCAACCACGGAAGGGGCCCCGCCGGTCGGCGGGGCCCCTCCGCGTGTCCGGGGGCGGGCCGGCCGGTCGACCACGCCGATGTGTCACACGCCTCAGCCCAGGCGGCGGGACCACGGGGTCTCCGGGGCGGCCCGGGTGCGAGGATGGGGGCTCGGCAGTGCCGCCGGACCAGGCTCGGATCCCGACCGCCCGTGCGCCCGCGCACGCGGCCGGCGGTCCGCTCCCGCCCACCAGACCGGCCCCCGCCCATGCGGAAGGATCTCGACAACCGTGGCTGACGCACCGACCATCCGGATTCCCGACGACATCAAGCCCGCCGACGGGCGGTTCGGCTGCGGGCCGTCCAAGGTCCGTCCGGCGGCCGTCTCCGCCCTCGCCGACGCGGCGACCGGCTTCCTGGGTACCTCGCACCGGCAGAAGACCGTCCGGGACCAGGTCGCCCGGCTGCGGCGCGGCATCGCCGAGTTCTACTCCCTGCCGGAGGGCTACGAGGTCGTCCTCGGCAACGGCGGCACCACGGCGTTCTGGGAGGTCGCGGCATTCGGCCTGATCCGGGACCGGGCCCAGTTCGCCAGCTTCGGCGAGTTCGGCGCGAAGTTCGCCAAGTCGGTCAGCCAGGCGCCGTTCCTCGGCGAGCCGACCGTGCGCAAGTCGGAGCCGGGCAGCGCCCCGACGCTGGTCGCCGAGGCCGGGGTGGACGCGTACGGCCTCCCGCAGAACGAGACGTCGACCGGCGTCGCGGTGCCGGTCAGCCGGGTGGCCGGTGCCGACGAGGGTGCGCTGCTGCTGGTCGACGCCACCTCCGCCGCCGGCGGCCTGGCCGTCGACGTCACCGAGACCGACGTCTACTACTTCGCCCCGCAGAAGTGCTTCGCCTCCGACGGCGGCCTCTGGCTGGCCCTGATGTCGCCGGCCGCGCTGGAGCGGGCAGGCGAGATCAAGGCGTCGGGCCGGTACATTCCGGCGTTCCTCGACCTGGTCACCGCGATCGACAACTCGCGGCTGGAGCAGACGTACAACACCCCGGCCCTGGCCACCATTTTCCTGGCCGCCGAGCAGACCGACTGGATGAACGAGCAGGGCGGGCTGGCCTGGGCGGCCAAGCGCACGGCCGAGAGCGCCGGCATCGTGTACGGCTGGGCCGAGCGCTCGGCCGTGGCGACCCCGTTCGTCACCGACCCGGCGCTGCGCTCCAACGTGGTCGCCACCGTCGACTTCGCCGACGGGGTGGACGCGACGGCGATCGCCAGGGCGCTGCGGGCCAACGGGATCGTCGACACCGAGCCGTACCGGAAGCTGGGCCGCAACCAGCTCCGCATCGCGCTCTACCCGGCGGTCGAGCCGGCCGACGTGGAGGCGCTGACCGCCTCGATCGACTACGTCGTCGAGCGACTCTAGGCATCGTCACGCTGGGTGGTCGCCGGAACGCCAGCGGCCACCCAGTGTGATCATCTTCGCAGCTCATCCACGACATGCGGGTGTCGGATCCCCCACCTGGTGGCGGATGGGCGTACCGTGGTGCGAGACGCCCGGGTGGCCGACTCGTGGCGTGCGGCCAGCGAAGCGGGACGGAGGCAAACGCTCATGCGCCCAGTACGCTTCGTCGCCCTCTCCGAGGACGGCCAGGCTCTGGTGCTCGCCGACGAGGTCGGGCGCCTGCTCGCCCTGCCCATCGACGAGCGCATCGCCGGCGCCCTGCACGCCGAGCCGGGCGCGCCACCGCTCGCCGTGGTGCCGTCCTCCGCCGACCTGGTGCCGTCGCTGTCCCCGCGCGACATCCAGGCCAAGATCCGCTCCGGCGAGTCCGCCGAGGACGTGGCCCGCATCGCCGGCGTCCCGGTCGACCGGGTGCTGCGCTACGCCGGCCCCGTGCTCCAGGAGCGGGCGATGCTCGCCCAACATGCCCGGCGCAGCCGCCTGAAGGGCGCCGACAAGCCGACCCCGCTGGCCGACGTGGTCAACGGCCGGTTGGCCCAGCACGGTATCGACACCGAGAAGATCTCCTGGGACGCGTACCGCCGCGACGACGGCACCTGGCGGATCATCGCAACCTGGCCGTCCGGCAAGGCCACCGCCCAGGCGGTGTGGGACCTCGACAAGACCCGGCAGCACGTCACCCCGCACGACGACATGGCGCAGTACCTGTGCGCCGAGCGCCCCACCCCGATCCTCGGGCAGGAGCCGGCGCCGGAGCGGGGCGGCCACGCGCTGCCCGGCCCGTCGCGCGCCGAGCCGGGCCGAGGCGGGCACGGGCTGCCCGCGGCGGCCGGCGAACACGGCCGCCCGGGGCGGGACCCGATCCGCGCGGGGCGGGACGCCCTGCTCGCCTCGCTGGACCGCCCGCTCGGCTCGACGTCCGGGCGCAGCCTGGAGCCGCGCACGCCGGCGGCGCTGGCCGGGCCCGAGGCACCCCGGCAGCGGCCGGTCGGCGGCGGGGCAGCGGCCCTGCTCGGCGGCGGCCAGGGCTCGGCGTTCGACGACGACTCCGACGCCCCGAAGGAGATCCCGGCCGTGCCCTCGCTGGCGGTGCTCCGGCCGCGCCGCACGGGCGCCGCCGCCGCGGCGGCCGGCGGGACCGAGGCGACCGACTCCTCCGGCAAGCCACGCAAGCGGCTGCCGAGCTGGGACGACGTCCTGTTCGGCAGCGGCCCGGCGGCCCGCGAGTCCTCCTGACCCACCCGTTCGCCGGGCGGCGTGCCCCGCACCCGCCCGGCCAACGGCGAGGCACTCGAAGTGCCACCGTGGCAGGGTGGGCGGCATGGAGTACACGAACCTGGGACGCACCGGTCTGTCGGTGAGCCGGCTCTGCCTCGGCACCATGAACTTCGGGCCGCAGACCAGCGAGCCGGACAGCTTCGCCATCATGGACCGGGCGCTGGAACACGGCATCAACTTCTTCGACACCGCCAACGTGTACGGCTGGCAGACCGGCGAGGGGATCACCGAGCAGATCATCGGCCGCTGGCTCGCCCAGGGCGACGGCCGGCGGGAGAAGGTCGTCCTGGCCACCAAGGTCTACGGCAAGATGGGCGAGTGGCCCAACGAGCAGGGCCTGTCGGCCCGGCACATCGTACGGGCCTGCGAGGACTCGCTGCGCCGGCTCCAGACCGACGTCATCGACCTGTACCAGATGCACCACGTCTCCCGGGCCACCCCGTGGGAGGAGATCTGGCAGGCGATGGAGACCCTGGTCGCCCAGGGCAGGGTCGTCTACGTCGGATCGTCCAACTTCGCCGGTTGGCACATCGGCCAGGCGCAGGCGGCGGCGGACCGGCGCCACTTCCTCGGCCTCGTCTCCGAACAGTCGATCTACAACCTGCTGACCCGCCACGTCGAGTTGGAGGTGATCCCGGCCGCCCAGCATTACGGCCTCGGCATCATCCCCTGGTCGCCGCTGCACGGCGGGCTGCTGTCCGGCGTGCTGCGCAAGATGGCCGAGGGCGGGGCCGCCCGGGGCACCAGCGGCCGGGCCGCCGAGGGCCTGGCGGAGCACCGGCCGGCGATCGAGGCGTACGAGAAGTTCTGCGCCGACCTGGGCCACGACCCGGCGGACGTGGCGCTCGGCTGGCTGCTCTCCCGGCCAGGGGTGACCGCCCCGATCATCGGGCCGCGCACCCTCGACCAGCTCGACCGGTCGCTGGGCGCGCTCGACGTGCGGCTCGACGAGGCGGCGCTGGCCCGGCTCGACGAGTTGTTCCCGCCGGTGGGCAGGGGCGGCCCGGGCCCGGAGGCCTGGGCCTGGTGACCACCCGCTGACCGGCGACGTGGGGCGGCGTGCCCCGCCGCCCCGTCGCCGGCAGGGCGCGGGGCACCTAGATCGGCCAGGCGGCCAGCCGGTCGTGTGTCGGTCGGGGGCCCTGGTGACTGCGGACCAGCACCAGCTCGGTGGCCGGCCACGGCGGCCCCAGGTAGTCGTGCAGGGCCTCCCGGTCGGCGGCCACGTCGGCGCCGTCGACCCGGTCGCCGGGCCGGGCGATGGTCAGGTGCGGGCGGAACGGCTTCTCGTCGTGCGGCAGCCGGCCCCGGCGCAGCCCGATCCGGACCAGCCGGGCCAGGACGCCGAGCGCGTCGACCTCGCCGCGCACGTCCACCCAGAGCACCGTGAACCGGCCCTGGCCGAAGCTGCCCCCGCCGCCGAGCCGTAGCACCGGTGAGCCGGCCCGGCCGCCCCGGAACGTCTCGGCGGCGATGCCGAGCGCGCTCTCCACGTCGGTCAGCCGGCCCGCGTCCACCTCACCGAGGAAGGCGAGGGTGAGGTGCGCGTCGGCGGGGTCGGCCAGCCGGACATCGGTGCCGGACGTCGCCATCCGGCCGATCCGCAGCCGGGCCACCTGCGCGGTCAGGTCGGCGACCGCCGCAGCCGGCGGGTAGACCGCGACGAACAACCGCATCCTGGTACGCCGTTCAGTGGTGCCGCTGGCGGTGCGGGGCGCGGGCGGCCGGCAGGGTCAGCCCGGCGGCGTGCAGCATCCCCTCGACCCGGACCCGCTCGATCTGCCGATCGACGCCCTCCAGCTCGCCCAGGTGCTCGGTGAGCCCCAGGCACCGGCAGGCCGCCCGCAGGTGCTCGTCGTACGCGTCGACCACCGCGGCGTGCCAGACCACGGCCCGGCCACCCGGGTTGACCCGGTGCTGCGCGAAGCGGCGCAGGCCGGCGGCGATCTCCTGGAGGGACCGGCGGTCGGCCCGGTCGAACTCGGTGAGGTCGATGTCCCGGGTGAGCGAGTCGGCCTCGACGGCCCGGTCCAGCCGGGCGATGGTGCGGCGTTCCCGGCGGCGTTCACGCCACTCGGCGTACCCGCAGACGACCCGGTCGATGATCTCGTCGGCGCAGAAGAGCAGCGCGAAGGCGGCCGGCAGACTCGCGACAGCAAGGATCGCCAGGGCAAGGGGCACTGCGCGGCCTACCTCCACGCATCGACGCTAAGCCCCCGCGCTCCGGACCGCTACCGGAATCTTGACATCCAGGCCCGTCGATTTTTTCCCGCCCGCCGGAAGGCCCCCGGCCCGCCCGAGGCGGCCGAAAGGGGACCTTCCGTCACTCCGGGGAGACGACGTAGAAGCGGGGCATCGGGAGCATCCGCAGGCGCAGCCGGGCACCCGAGCGGCGTAGCTGCCAGACGAGCGCCAGCAGCGCGGTGGCCAGCGAGATCAGCCCGCCGATCCAGATGCTCGCCCCGGCGCCGAAGGTCTCGGCCACCCACCCGATCAGCGGGGCGCCGACCGGGTTGGTGCCGAGGAAGACGAACACCCACAGCGCCATGACCCGGCCCCGGAACGCGGCGTCGGTGCCGAGCTGAACCCGCTGGTTGGCGGCCTGCGCGAAGAACACCATGAAGAACCCGGCGGGCAGCAGCAGCGTCACCACCAGCCAGTACGCCGGGGCGAGCCCGACCAGGGTGCCGAAGACGGCACAGCCGACCGCCGCGCCGAGCACCACCCAGACCGAGGGGCGGCTGCGCCGCCCGGTTCCAGCCAGCGCACCGACCAGCGCGCCGACGGCCAGGGCGGTGCTGAACAGGCCGAACGAGGCGGCCCCGGTCTTGAACACGGTCTTGGCCAGCGCGGCCAGGGTGAGCTGGAAGTTGAACAGGCTCATCCCGATCACCGACATCACCGCCATCGGCAGCAGCAGGTCGGGGCGGCGGGCGACGTACCGCAGCCCGTCGACCACCCGGGCGGAGTCCCGCTCGCCGACCGGCAGCAGGTCCTTGCGGTACAGCTCGGCGGGGCGCATCCGGACCACGTTGGCCAGCGGGGCCAGCGAGCTGACCGCGGTGAACAGGAACACCGGGCCGACGTCCACGACGGCGATGGCCAGGCCGGCCACGGCCGGGCCGACGATCCGGGCCGAGTTGAACACGGCGGAGTTGAGCGACAACGCGTTGGGCAGCAGCGGGGTGCCGACGAGTTCGGAGACGAACGCCTGCCGCACCGGGGTCTCCACCGCGTTCGAGACGCCGAGCAGGGCGGCGAAGACGAAGACGTGCCAGAGTTCCACCAGGCCGGTGAACACCAGCAGGCTCATCCCGAACGCCAGCACCGTCCAGAACACGTTCGCGACGAACAGCAGCAGGCGCTTGTCGTACCGGTCGGCGAGCCGCCCGGAGATCAGGGTGAGCAGCAGCACCGGGGCGAACTGGAGTGCGGTGACGACACCGAGCGCGGTGGCGGAGTCGTCCGAGAGCTGAAGGACGAGCCAGTCCTGGGCGATGAACATCATCCAGACGCCGATCAGTTTGATCAGCTGCCCGGACGCGAAGAGCCGGTAGTTACGGACCTGCAGTGACTGGAACATCGTGCTCAGCTTGGCCTGCACCCTGAAAGCGCCTCCCTCGGTCGTACGCGTCATCGACGGCGGACGGCGCGGGCGCGGTGGCGCGGGACGAGGTCAGGCGCGGGCGAGCTGCTGAAGGATCTCGGCGGCCTGCCGCAGCGTCTCCCGGTCGGACTCGGTGAGCTCGGCCAGCCGGTGGGCCAGCCACTCGTTACGGGCCCGCTCGAACTGTTCGAGCACGGCCCGTCCCCCCTCGGTCGCCGAGAGGATGACCTGTCGACCGTCGGTCGGGTGGGGAGTGCGCCGCACGAGGCCGCGCTCCTCCAACTTTCCGACGATCTTGGTCATCGTCGGCGGTTGCACCCGTTCGACGTCGGCCAGTTCCCTGGGCGTCAGTGCGCCCGCCAGCCGGAGGCTGGTGAGCGCGCTGAGCTGGGTGACCGTCAGGTCGCCCACCGGGCGGGCCTGTCGGACCCGTCGGTTGAGCCGGGTGATCGCATCACGCAACTGGGGGGCCAGCTGCGCCGGTGGCACGCGTTTCGCCGTCACCGTCCGCTCCGTCACGTTAGTTAGCCTAGCTAATAAGCCTGGCTAAGGACATCCGATATGACCATGCTCACCAGGGAGTTCATGTCCGAAGGGCCGGGGTGCCCGATTCGGATGCCCCGGCCCGGCCGACCACGACGGGTCGTCAGAGCACGGCGGACTCGATCGGCCCGCGCAGGAAGTACAGCACGAATAGCGCGGCCACCCCGTACAGCAGGGGGTGGACCTCCCGGGCCTTACCCTTCGCCAGCTTGAGCACGACGAAGGAGATGACGCCCGCGCCGATGCCGTTGGAGATCGAGTACGTGAACGGCATCAGGGCGATGGTGAGGAACGCCGGGATGGCGATCTCGTAGTCGGTCCAGTCGATGGTCCGCACCGCGGTCATCATCAGGAAGCCGACCACCACCAGCGCCGTGGACGCCGCCTCGAACGGCACCACCAGGGACAGCGGCGCGAGGAACATCGCGAGCAGGAACAGTCCGCCGGTGACCAGGTTGGCCACGCCGGTCCGGGCGCCCTCCGCCACACCGGCGGCACTCTCGATGTACGACGTGTTGCTGGAGACGCTCGCCGCGCCACCCGCCGCCGCGGCGATCGAGTCGACCAGCAGGATCTCCTTGGCCCGCGGCGGGGTGCCCCGCTCGTCGAGCATGTCCCCCTCCTGGCCGATCGCGACCATGGTGCCCATGGTGTCGAAGAAGTCCGTGATCAGCAGGGTGAAGACGAACATCAGCGGGACCAGCCAGCCGACCCGGCTCCAGGAGTTCAGCACGTTGAAGTTGCCCAGCAACGACAGGTCGGGGACATCCACGATCTTGTTCGGCAGCTCCGGCACGTTCAGGGACCAGCCGTGCGGGTTGGGCTTGCCGTTGACGAAGGACGGGCCGACCTTGGCCACCGCCTCCACGATGATCGCCAGCACGGTCGTGGCGAGGATCCCGATCAGGATCGCGCCCCGGACTCGGCGGACCACCAGCACCAGGGTGATCAGCAGGCCCACCACGAAGACCGCCATCGGCCAGCTAACGATCTTGCCGTTGATGCCGAGCCCGACCGGGACGGTGGTGTTCGCCACGTCCGGGATCCGACGGACGAAGCCGGCGTCGACCAGGCCGATGATGGTCAGGAAGAGGCCGATGCCGACGCCGATCGCGGTCTTCAGCTGGGTGGGCACCGAGCGGAACACCGCCGTACGCAGGCCGGTGAGCACCAGGATCGCGATGAGCACACCCTCGATCACCACCAGGCCCATCGCGTCGGCCCAGGTCATCTGCGGGGCGATCTCGTACGCGACCAGCGCGTTCACGCCCAGGCCGGCGGCCAGCGCGATCGGGAACCGGCCGACGACCCCCATCAGGATGGTCATCAGGCCGGCGACCAGCGCGGTGGCGGCGGCCAGCGCGGGGATGGCCAGCTTCTTGCCGTCGCCGTCGACGGCGCCGCCGAGGATCAGCGGGTTGAGCACCACGATGTACGCCATCGTGAAGAAGGTCGCCAGACCACCACGGACCTCACGGCTCGGCGTCGAGCCCCGAGCGGTGATCTCGAAGAACCGGTCGAAACCGTTACGGGGGTGGCCGGGATCGGGTGCATTGCTCTTGTACGGCGGCGCAATCGCCATCAGGTCCTCGCAGGTGATCTTCCGTGTGTCGCGCGCATCGTCGCAGATCACCGGCCACCTGCAAAAGTTGATCGCGTACGCTTGCCCCCGTGCGACAGGAGCAACCGCCGCGACCCGAGCCGCTCGACCCGCCGATGGTGCCGTTCGCGGTCGCCGGGCTGGCGGTCTGGGCGGTGGCCGGTCTGGTGCTGCTGATCTTCTTCCGGAACTGGCTCACCGAGCACGGCCGTCAGGACTGGCTCTGGACCTGCCTGGCCGGATTCCTCTGGGGCTTTCCCGGTCTCGCGGTGATGATGCGCCACGACGCCAACCGGCGTCGCCGCCGTGCGACGGCTCAGGCCGTCCGGCCGGAGGACGCCGGCCGCTGACGCCGACCGGTCAGGGGTGGCCGTACGGCTCGGCCGGCTCCGCCGCCTCCACCGAGCCCGGGGCCCGGCTCACCGACATCGCCTCGACCGCGCTGTCGTCGTACACCGTTGGCAGTTCGTCGACCGGGCTGTCGGGCGTCTCGACCAGGGTCTCCGAGTGCGCGCCGCAGCCGTGGTCGGCGCTGACCACCCGGCCGTCGTCCGGGGCGTAGAAGTTGCCGCACGCGCCGAAGACCTGCCGCAGCGCGCCGGCCAGCGGCAGGTAGAAGCCGCAGGTGCCGCAGCGGGCGGCGGCCGGGGCGGCCGTGGAGATCGGCGCGGCGGGCCCGTGGTCGCCGTCGTACCAGCGCTGGGCGGCCTCGGCGCGTCCCTCGCGGGAGAGCACCCGGGGCCGGCCGAGGCCGAACTCCCAGGCGGTCTCGTCGACGGCCGGGTCGTCGGAGAGCACGTACCCAGGAACGAGCCGCTCGTCGTCCGGCGGAGTGGGCAGCAGGTCGCCGGGGCCGAGGTCGCCCGGCTTGAGCCGCTCCTGCCACGGCAGCCAGCCGGGGGCGAGCAGCGCATCCGGGCCGGGCAGCAGGACCGTCTCGCAGATGGTGACCTTGCGGCTGCGCGGCACCCGGGTCACCGTCACCGCCCACCGCCAGCCCCGGTAACCGGGCAGCCGGCACTCGAAGTAGTGGGTGACGAGCCGGTCGGCCTCGGCGACGGCCTGGAGGTGATCGCCGATGTCGGAGGGCTCCACCTCGGTGATTGCGTCGCGGGCCACCTCGACGGCGGCGGCGCAGACCTGGTCGAGGCGGGCGGCACGGGCGGAGGCGGGCCTGGTCACCCGACCATTGTCCCCCATGCGCGGCAACGACCGACAGGCACTCCCCGGAGCGTGTTCTCCGGTGGTGGTGGCGCGGGGGTGGGGTGCATGGGCGAGGATGGTGCACATGCCGTTGTTCTCCCGCTCCGAGCGGTCCCTACTCGGGCGGACCGTCGGCACCGGCATCCGCGCCGTCCGCCTGCTCCTGCGCGGCTCCGCGCGGGGCGGGCGCTGGATGACCCGCCGGGCCGGCTCGGCCCGGACCAGGGGCGCCGGCGGCGAGGTCGGCATGGTGCGCCTGTTCGACCTGCACGCGGTCTCCTGCGCGGGGGACACCCTGATCGCGATCGGGCTCGCCGGCACGATCTTCTTCGAGGTGCCGCTGGGCGAGGCGCGCAGCAAGGTGGCGCTGTACCTGCTGGTCACGATGGTGCCGTTCGCCATGCTCGCGCCGGTGGTCGGCCCGCTGCTGGACCACTTCCGGCACGGCCGGCGGTACGCGCTCGCCGCCACCATGCTCGGCCGGGCCTTCCTCGCCTGGATGATCTCCGACCACATGAACGGCTTCGGCCTCTACCCGGCGGCCTTCGGGGTGCTCGCACTCTCCCGGGCGTACGGGGTGGCCCGCTCGGCGGCGGTGCCCCGGCTGCTGCCGGAGGGGCTCGGGCTGTCCCAGGTGGGCGCGCGGGCCAGCGTCTACGGCACCGTGGCCGGCGGGCTGGTCGCCCCGATCGGGCTGGCCGCGTTCTGGTTCGGCCCGCAGTGGCCGCTCCGGGTCGCCTCGGTGATCTTCCTGGTCGGCATGGTGATCGCGCTGCGGCTGCCGCCCCGGGCGGACTCGGACCCACCCGAGCGCGTCCCCCGCCCGCTGCGCTCGCTCGGCCGGCGGGCCGCCGGGGACCGCCCGCTGGGGCGCGGTCGCCCGGCCGGCCGACTCGTCATCGCCACCCTGATCGGCGCGGCCCTGCCCCGCGCGGTGTACGGCTTCCTGCTGCTCTTCCTCGCGTTCGCGCTGAAGAAGGGCGACCTGACCACCGACTTCTTCGGCCGGAACCTGGGCGCGGAGGTGGCGCTCGGCCTGGTCGGCGGGGCGCTCGCGGTGGGCACCTTCCTGGCCACGGCGGTCGGCACCCGGCTGCGCATCCACCGACCCACCGCGATCCAGTCCAGCAGCATGGTCATCGTGGCCGGCACGGCCGTCCTGGCCACCATCCAGTTCTCGCTGCCGATGGTGGCCCTGCTCTGCCTGGTCGCCGCGCTGGCCAGCGGGGTGTCGAAGCTGGCGGTCGACGCCTCCATCCAGGAGCGCATCCCGGAGCGGCTGCGGGCCAGTTCGTTCGCCCACTCCGAGACGGCGCTGATGCTGGCCTTCGTGGCCGGCGGCGGCCTCGGCCTGGTCCCGTTCGACGGGCGACTCGGCATCGCCGTCGCCGCCGGGGTCGGCGTGCTCGCCGCCGCCCGGGGCGCGTACGTCGCCGGGAAGCTGCGCGACGAGCGGCTGGTCGGCCGCCCGCTCGGCGACGACGAGCTGGCCGAGGAGGCGACTCCGGACCCGCCCGACGCCGACGACACGGCGGCGGGCGTAGCCCCGACCTCACCCGCCCCGGCCCGGGGTCCCGACGCCGATCCGGCCGACGACCCGGCCCTGGCTCCACCCGGGTACCACATCTACCGGCCCTCCTCCGCCGTCGCCGGCTCCGGCGGCCCGGGCGGGGCCGACGACGAGACCCGCCGGGAGCCCCGGGGCCCGGTGTCGTGACCGGCTCGACCGCCGCGCGGACCACCCCCGGGGCACTGCTCGTGGTGACCGCGGTGCCGGCCGAGGCCGAGGCAGTCCGCGCCGGCCTCCCGGCCCCCGCGCCGAGCCGTGCCGGATCGCCGGCGACGCCGCCGGGTCCGGAGGTCACCGTCGTGCCGGTCGGGGTGGGACCGGCCGTCGCCGGGGCGGCCACCGCCCGGCTGCTCGCGCTCGCCGAGGCCGCCGGCCGCCCGTACCGGGCGGTGGTCAGCGCGGGGATCGCCGGCGGCTTCGTCGGGCGGGTGCCGGTCGGCGGAACGGTGCTCGCCACCCGCAGCGTCGCCGCGGACCTCGGCGCCGAGTCACCCGAGGGCTTCATCCCAGTGGACGAGTTGGGCATGCCGCCCGAGTTGCTCGGCGGCGGCAGCACCGTGCCCGCCGACCCGGGGCTACTCGCCGCGCTACGCGCCGCCCTGCCCGGGGCGACCGTGGGCGCGGTGCTCACCGTCAGCACGGTGACCGGCACCGCAGCCGGCACCGAAGCCCTGGCCAACCGGCATCCGGACGCGGTGGCCGAGGCCATGGAGGGGTACGGGGTGGCGGTCGCCGCCGCCCAGGCCGGCCTGCCGTTCGCCGAGCTGCGCACCGTCTCCAACCCGATCGGCCCCCGCGACCGCGCCTCCTGGCGGCTTCGTGAGGCGTTCGCCGCCCTCACGGCGGCCACCGCCGCGCTGCGCTGAATCAGGGGACCGCGCTGGGCTGGATCAGGGGACCACGCTGGGCTGGGTCAGGGCCCTCAGCACGCCCACCGGGGCGGCGAGCGGTCGAGGCGAAGCGCATAGGGCCGGCTCGGCTCCAACTGGTACCCGCAGGCCAGCAACAGATCGACGCCCCCGAAGTCGGCGACGGCGTGCGCCACGCGAAGCCCCGTTCGGTCCATCTCCGCGGTGAGCGCCTCCACCAGCCGCCGCCCGATGCCGAGCCGGCGACACGCCCCGGTCACCAGGACCCCGTCCAGCACGATCTCCCGTTCCCCGGCATCGATCAGGTCGCCGTACAGCAGGCGAGGGCTGCGTTCGTGCGCCCGCAGCTCGCCGAGCACCCGGCCGTCGGGCAGCTCCGCCACGAACCGCCAGCACGTCGAGGGCAGGCCCTCGTCGGTGACCTGGCGCACCGCCACCTCGCGGCGGATCCGGTCGGCCCACCGGCGCTGGTCCCGGTAGCGGCGGCTCAGCTCGTACGTCGCAGCCGGCACCGGTCGCGGGAACCGCTCCGGTGGCAGCTTGTACCACTCCGCCCACCAGGCGCCCGGCCAGTCCCTGGGGTCGTGCACCTCCCAGACGTCCAGGTGCGCCGGGTACCGCCGCCCCGCCTCGTCCCGCATCCCGTCGTGCGGCACCCCCGGCACCGCCACCACCTCGTCGGGCGGCCCGTCGGGACCGTGGACGTCCGGCGCCCCGATCGCCAGCCGGCCACCGGCCGCCCGCACGAGCCGCTCCACCGTACGGAACCGCGGGTCAGCCGCCCGCCCAGCCTCGATACGCGCCAGCGTCGCCTGAGGCACCCCGGACCTCTCGGCCAGCCCGCGTTGGCTCAGGTCCGCCCGCCGACGCAATGCGCGGAGCAGGCCACCCAGGTCCACCGGCTCCTCTTCCCCAGGCTCCCCCAGTCTCTCAGGCTCCCCCGGCCCCTCAGGCTCTCTCGGCCCCTCAGGCTCTCTCGGCCTCTCAGGCTCCCTGGGCTCCCCTGGTTCCCCTCGCTTCTTTGGCTCCCCTGGCTTCGTTGGATCCTTCAGGTTCATCGGGTCCCTCAGGTCGCCCACGTTCTTCCTCCAGCCGCCCACATCCCGATGCTGCCGTCGTCCCGCCCGCCCCTCAACAGACCCCGCCCAACTGTGGACAACCTGTGGATAACCTCGTCCGCCTGGGGAAAGGACCTCTGCCGAGGACGCTTTGGAGCTGAGTCATTGACGACATCACCGCCCCGGGCAGGGCGCTGGTCGCCCACCCGGCTGAGTCGTTGACGACATCAGCTCCATAGGCAGCAGGAGTGCGCTTCCGCTGCGGGAGCCACGTCGCGCCGCGCCTGGCCGGGCCGCGCCGGGCCCCGGACCACGCCGGGCCGCACCGCACCGCACCGCGCCGGACCACGCCGCACCGCGCCGGACTACGCCGGACCACAACGGACCACGCCGCGCCGGACCGGGCCGCGCCGGACCACGCCGCGCCCGCGCCGCGCCGGAACACGCTGGGCCGCACCGCACCGCACCGCACCGCGCCGTACCGCGCCTGGCCAGGCCGCACCGGGCCGGCAGCGGACCGACAGGACGGGGTCCGGAGGGGCAACTCCGAGGCCGGAAGCTCGGAGGCGCAAACCTGAAGGCGGGACCCTAGGGCCGGAGCCCTCTGAGGCCGCAGTTGCTGGGCCGTTCGCCAGGGCGGGGCGGGTCACAGCGGTGGGGCGGGCCGGGGCGCGGCGGTGGGGGCGGGGATACGGTGGGGACGTGGCGCTCTCCCTGGCGATCTCGCCTTGCCCCAACGACACGTTCGTCTTCGACGCCCTGGTGCACGGCCGGGTGCCCGGCGCCCCGCCGGTCGAGGTGACGTACGCCGACGTGGACGTGACCAACACCGCCGCCGAACGGGGGGCGTTCGACCTGGTGAAGGTGAGCTACGCGGCGCTGCCCTGGCTGCTGGACGACTACCACCTGCTGCCCTGTGGTGGCGCGCTCGGCCGAGGCTGCGGGCCGCTGGTGCTGACCCGCAGCGACCGGGCCGACCAGGCCGAACGGGCCGACCAGGCCGAACGGTCGGGCCGTACCGACCTGGCCGGTGCGACGGTCGCGGTGCCCGGGGACCGGACCACGGCGTACCTGCTGTTCCGGCTCTGGTCGGCCGACCGGCCGCCCGCACGCATCGAGGTGGTCCCGTTCCACGAGATCATGCCCGGGGTGGCGGCCGGGCGGTACGACGCCGGCTTGGTGATCCACGAGGCGCGGTTCACGTACCCCCGGCACGGACTGACCGCTCTGGTCGACCTCGGCGAGTGGTGGGAGGGCGAGACGGGGCTGCCGATCCCCCTCGGCGCGATCCTGGCCCGCAAGGGGGTGGTCGACCCGGTCGAGGCGGCCGGGTGGATCCGCGAGTCGGTCCGTCAGGCGTGGGCCGACCCGGATGCCAGCCGGGAGTACGTGCTCGCGCACGCCCAGGAGATGGAGCCCGGCGTGGTGGACCGGCACATCGCCCTCTACGTCAACGAGTTCACCGCGGACCTGGGGGACGCGGGGTTCGCCGCCGTGGAGGCGCTGCTGGGCCGGGCTGCCGACGCCGGGCTCGTACCTCAGACCTCCAGCTCGCTCGCCACCGCGTGGACGAGCTGAGCGACCTTCTGCGCGGTCTTCCTGTCCGGGAAGCGGCCCCGCCGCAGGTCCGGCTGCACCTTCGCCTCCAGCACCTTGATCATGTCCTCGACGAGGCCGTGTAGCTCCTCCGCCGGCCGGCGGCGCAGCTCCGCCATGGAGGGCGGAGCGTCCAACAGCTTGACCCCCATCGCCTGGGCGCCCCGGCGGCTGTCCACCACGCTGAAGTCGACCCGTTGGCCACCCTTGAGGTCGGTGACGCCCGCCGGTAGCGCGCCCTTGGGCAGGAACACGTCGCCACCCTCGTCACTGGTGACGAACCCGTATCCCTTGGCCGCGTCATACCACTTCACTCGACCCGTCGGCACCTGAGAACCCCTGCTTCACTTGAGACGTCTACTGCTGCAAGGCTAGCCGGATCATGCGGTCGAGCGCCGCCGGGAATCCGGTGAGGTCTTCCAGCACGAGGTGAGCCCCGGCGGAGCGCAGTTCCTCGGCCGGGCAGGGGCCGGTGGCCACGGCCACGCCCGGGATGTCGGCCGCCCCGGCGGCGACCATGTCGGCCACGTGGTCACCGACGTACAGGGTCGCACCGTGCTCGCGCAACGCCGTCGCCTTCTCCTCGGCGAACAGGTCGCCGGCCAGCTCGTCCACGGCCAGCCCGAGGTGGTCCAGGTGCAGCCGGGCAAGCCGGCCGATCTTGGAGGTGACCACCAGGACCCGGCCACCGTGGGCGTGCACGGCCGCGATCGCCGCGACCGCGCCGGGCATCGGCAGGGTCGGGGTGATCGCGTACGCCGGATACAGCTCCCGGTACGCCTCGACGGCCGACTCGACCCGCTCGGGCGGGAACCAGCGGGCGATCTCCACCCGCAGCGGCGGGCCGAGCCGGGACACCGCCGCGTCGGCGTCCACGGGCATGCCGGTGAGCGCGGTGAGCGCCCGGTAGGTCGCGGCGATGCCGGGGCGCGAGTCGACCAGGGTCATGTCGAGGTCGAAACCGACCGTCAGAGGGGGCATCCCGAGAACGTACCCGCCCATCACCGGCCGAGCCGGACGTCCGAGGGGCGCGCGGGCCCCGAAGCGGGCTAGCGTGGAACGACGATGACCATCTCACTCGCCGACCACCTGCGGACGCTGCCCGACGAGTCCCTGGCCGCCCTGCTCCAGCTACGGCCGGACCTCGTCGTGCCCGTGCCGGCCGACGTGTCCGCGCTCGCGATCCGGGCCCAGTCCCGGGTCTCGGTGGCCCGGGCCCTGGACGGGCTGGACCAGTTCACCCTCCAGGTCCTCGACGCGGCCCGGCTGACCCGGGACCCGCTCGACGGCGCCACCGCCACGGAGGCGGTGCTCGCCATGGCCACCGCCGGCCCCCGCCCGCCGGCCCCGGCCACCATCCGGGGCGCGGTCAACAAGCTGCGCGCACTGTTCCTGTTGTACGGGCCGGAGCACGCGCTCCGCGTGGTGGGCGGCGTGGACGAGGTCTCGCCGTACCCGGCGGGGCTGGGCCGGCCGGCGGCGGAGCTGGACCCGCGCACGGCCGCCCTCTGCGCGGACCCGGCGAAGCTGCGCCGCGCGCTGCTGGCCGCGCCGCCGTCGGCCCGGGCGATCCTCGACAGGCTGGCCGCCGGGCCGCCGGTGGGCAGCGTGCCCCCGGGCGCGCTCCAGGCTCCGCCGCTGGGCGCCGAGGACAGCGTCCCGCCCGATCCGACGAACGGCGGCGCGCCGACCGGCTCGCCGGTGCGCTGGCTGGTGGACAACCGGCTGCTGGTGCTGGTCTCCGCCGGCACCGTGGAGCTGCCCCGCGAGGTGGGCCTGTTGCTGCGCCGGGACACCGGCCCACTCGGTCCGGTGCGCACCAGCCCCCCGCCGGTGTCCGCCACGCCACGCGAGGCGAAGGCCGTCGACTCGGCCGGGGCCGGGCAGACCATGGAGGTGGTCCGGCACACCGAGGCGCTGCTGGAGCTGCTGTCCGCCGAGCCGCCGCCGGTGCTGCGCTCGGGCGGGGTCGGGGTGCGTGACCTGCGCCGGCTGGCCAAGTCCCTCGGCGTGGACGACCCGACCGCCGCCCTGCTGCTGGAGGTGGCGTACGCGGCCGGGCTGGCCGGCGAGCTGGAGCTGACCGGGGCCGCGACCACCCGGTACGGCGCGGACCAACAGATCCTGCCCACCGGCGGGTACGAGGTGTGGCGGGCCATGTCGCTGGCCCAGCGCTGGGCCCAACTGGCCCGGGCGTGGCTGGTGATGACCCGGCAGGCCGGCCTGGTCGGGCAGCGGGACGACCGGGACCGGCCGATCTCCGTGCTCTCGGCCGAGGCGGAACGGGCCGGTGCACCCGCCGCCCGCCGGGCCGTGCTGTCGGTGCTGACCGACCTGGAGCCGGCCACCGCCCCGACCCCGGAGGAGGTGCTGGGGCTGCTCGACTGGCGGGCACCCCGGCGCAGCCGGGGCCGGGAGGCCGCGCACCGGGAGGTGCTGGCGGAGGCCGCCCGGCTCGGGGTGACCGGGCTGGGGGCGCTCACCTCGTACGGGCGGCTGCTGCTGGCCGACATGACCGACGCCGACGAGCGGGGGTCGGACGACCCGCTCGGGCTGCACGCGGACGCGGAGGACGGCGCCGCGTCCACCGCGGTGCGGGCGCTGGACGCCCTGCTGCCCGCCCCCGTCGACCACTTCCTGGTGCAGGCGGACCTGACCGTGGTGGTGCCCGGCCCGCCCGACCCGGCGCTGGCCGGCGAGCTGGAGGTGGTGGCCGAGCACGAGTCGGCGGGCGGGGCGAGCGTGCACCGGGTCAGCACGGCGAGCGTGCGCCGGGCCCTGGACGCCGGGTACTCGGCCGACGACCTGCACGCCCTGTTCCGTCGCCGTTCCCGCACCCCGGTCCCGCAGGGGCTGACGTACCTGGTGGACGACGTGGCCCGCAAGCACGGCGGGCTGCGGGTCGGCTCCGCCGGCGGGTACGTGCGCAGCGACGACGAGGCGCTGCTCGCCGAGGTGCTGGCCGACCGGCGGCTGGAGTCGCTGGCGTTCCGCCGGCTGGCCCCGACGGTGCTGGCCACCCCGTACCAGGTGAACCGGATGCTGATGGCGCTGCGCGACGCCGGGTACGCCCCGGTGCCGGAGGATGCCTCGGGCGCGGCGGTGCTGGCCCGGCCGAAGACCCGGCGGGCCCCGGGACGGGCGCCGGTCGCCCGGACGGTCGACCCACTGGCGTCCCCGAAGCTGGCCGGGCCGCGGCTGCTGGGCGTCGTGGAGCAGATCCGCCGGGGCGAGGCGGCGGCGCGGGCGGCCCGGCGGGCCCCGGCGGTGGTGCGCGGCGGGGCGGCCCGCTCCGGTCCGACGCCGGCGCACGGCCACAGCGACGCGCTCGCCGTGCTCCAGCAGGCGGTCCGGGACAAGGCGCTGGTCTGGGTGGGGTACGTCGACGCGCATGGGGCGACCGCGTCGCGGCTGCTCCGTCCGGTGTCGATCGGTGCGGGCTACCTGCGGGCCGAGGACGAGCGGACGGAGATGCTGCACACCTTCGCGCTGCACCGGATCACCGCGGCGGTCCTGGACGGCTGACCGCACACCGTCCCCGGTCGAGGCACCGTGCCCGGTCAGCGGCGGCTGCGCCGCACGGTGCCCACCACGGAGACGGCCAGCAGCAGGGCGAACCCCGCCCCGGCGGACTCGCCGACCGAGGCGACGAAGCCCTGCCGCTGGACCAGCCAGCCGTACAGGAACCAGGCGACGAGGACGACGGCGGCGAGCCCGTAGCCGACCACGATGACCGCGGTGACCGCGATGCCGGGCACGGGATCGTCCTCGGCGGCCATCTCGTGGTCGACGCTCATCGCCGCCTCCTCGGAGCCGGGCTGGTCGGGTTCCGGACGGATCGGGTGCCGGGGCGGATCTCGGGCCGGACGGATCTCGGGCGGGCCGGGCGGTCAGGTGCCGGGGCGGCGGCCGAAGAGGACCACCCGGCTGCCGACCTTGCCCAGCTCCCACGCCCGGCGGGCGTCGGCGGGGAGCAGGTTCACGCAGCCGTGCGAGCCGATCGACTTGTCGTGCAGGTAGGTGGTGGTCTGGTGGTAGCCCATCCCCTGGGTGAAGTGCTGCCAGTACGGCAGCCACACCTCGTACGGGTCGGACCACTCCTTCAGGTTCCGGTAATTGATCTTGTAGGTGCCGGCGGGGGTGGCGTACCCCGGCATGCCGGTCCGGGTCACCGTCGGGCCCCAGACGACCTTCCCGCCGCGCACCGCCCAGGTGGTCTGCCGGGTGAGGTCGATGCAGAAGGTGGTGCCGGAGGACCCGGCCTTGCACCGGCGGGTGTCGGTGGTGGCCAACCGCTTCGACACGTCGTACGTGGTGGGGCCGGCGCGGCCGGCGGCCGGGCGGATGTCGTACCGCTGCTGGAACTTCTTGATCGCGGCGCAGTCGGCGGCGGACTGGCGGCCGTCCACGGTCACCCGCCCGAACCCGCCCAGCCGGGCGAGATACGTCTCCACCTCGCGCTGGTGCTCGCCCTGCGGGCAGCCGGCGGCCCGCGTCGGCGCGGTCCGCTCGGGGGCCGCCGTGCGGGCCGGCTTCGGCGTCGGCCGGGGTTTCGGCTTCGCCTTCGTCGGGGTGGGCTTCGGCCGGGTCCGCTGGTCGGGGCCGGACGAACCGCCCGCCCCCGTTCCCTGTTCGACCGAGCCGACCTGGGCGAGCCCTCCTCCACGGCCACCCGGGTCGGCCTGCCGATCGGGCGTGCACGCACCGACGCCGACCAGCGTGACCACGGCCAGGGCGACAACCCGGGCAGCGAACGGAACCTGTCTCATGAGGCCTCCCGGGGTGGTCGTCCCTCTGCTAGACGCCGGACGTACCGGAATGGGTTGCACCAGGTGTCCGATTTTCTGCCCTCATCCGCTTCCGTGCAAGACTGGATGGTCGGCCCGGGGGTGACCAAGACGCCCGCGAGGCGGCCGGCGACCGGGCGAGGAGAGGCGCTGGCGTGAGCGGTGGACCACTGATCGTGCAGTCGGACAAGACCCTGCTGCTGGAGATCGATCACCCCGACGCCCAGGCCTGCCGGATGGCGATCGCCCCGTTCGCCGAGCTGGAGCGCTCCCCCGAGCACGTGCACACGTACCGGTTGACGCCGCTGGGGCTGTGGAACGCGCGGGCCGCCGGCCACGACGCCGAGGGCGTGGTGGACTCGCTGCTCAAGTACTCCCGCTACCCGGTGCCGCACGCGCTGCTGGTCGACGTGGCCGAGACGATGGACCGGTACGGCCGGCTGCAACTCGCCAACGACCCGGCGCACGGCCTGGTGCTGCGCGCGCTGGACCGGATGGTGCTGATCGAGGTCGCCAAGAGCAAGAAGCTCGCCGGGATGCTCGGCGCGAAGCTGGACGACGACACGATCGCGGTGCACCCGTCCGAGCGGGGCCGGCTCAAGCAGGCGCTGCTGAAGCTCGGCTGGCCGGCGGAGGACCTGGCCGGGTACGTCGACGGGGAGGCCCACCCGATCGAGCTGGCCGAGGCCGGCAAGGACGGCGGGAAGCCGTGGACGCTGCGGTCGTACCAGTGGGAGGCGGTCGAGGCGTTCTGGGCCGGCGGGTCGGGCGTGGTGGTGCTCCCCTGCGGCGCGGGCAAGACGCTGGTCGGGGCGGCGGCGATGGCCGAGGCGAAGGCGACCACGCTGATCCTGGTCACCAACACCGTGGCCGGCCGGCAGTGGAAGCGGGAGCTGATCGCCCGCACCTCGCTGACCGAGGACGAGATCGGCGAGTACTCGGGCGAGCGCAAGGAGATCCGCCCGGTCACCATCGCCACGTACCAGGTGCTCACCGCGCGGCGCGGCGGCGCGTTCACCCACCTGGACCTGTTCTCCGCCCGCGACTGGGGCCTGGTCGTCTACGACGAGGTGCACCTGCTGCCCGCGCCGATCTTCCGGTTCACGGCCGACCTCCAGGCCCGCCGCCGGCTCGGCCTCACGGCGACATTGGTACGCGAGGACGGCCGGGAGGGCGACGTGTTCAGCCTGATCGGCCCGAAGCGGTACGACGCGCCGTGGAAGGACATCGAGTCGCAGGGCTGGATCGCCCCGGCCGAGTGCACCGAGGTGCGGGTGACCCTCACCGACACGGAGCGGATGGCGTACGCGACGGCGGAGCCCGAGGAGCGCTACCGGATGGCGGCGACCGCCCGCACCAAGCTGCCGGTGGTGAAGGCGCTGGTCGACCGGCACCCGGACGACCAGGTGCTGGTGATCGGCGGGTACATCGAGCAGCTCCACCAGCTCGGCGAGTACCTGGACGCCCCGATCGTGCAGGGCTCGACGACCAACAAGGAGCGGGAGCGGCTGTTCGACGCGTTCCGCTCCGGCGAGGTCCGCACCCTGGTCATCTCGAAGGTCGGCAACTTCTCCATCGACCTGCCCGAGGCGGCGGTGGCGATCCAGGTGTCCGGCACGTTCGGCTCCCGGCAGGAGGAGGCGCAGCGGCTCGGCCGGGTGCTGCGGCCGAAGTCCGACGGCCGGCAGGCGCACTTCTACACGGTCGTCTCCCGGGACACCATCGACACCGAGTACGCGGCCCACCGGCAACGCTTCCTCGCCGAGCAGGGGTACGCGTACACGATCGTCGACGCCGACGACATCCTCGGTCCGTCGCTGCCCTCGGTCGACTGACCACGCCGGCCGGGCCGTCCGTCGACTCGCGAGCCGGGCCGTCACCGCTCGTCGCCGGCCGTCGCCGGCCGCGACCGCCCGGCCGACCGCGTCAGGGGCTGCGGCGCAGGTAGCGGGCGCGGCGGCCTGCGTCGCGGAACCCGAGCCCCCGATACAGCACGGCGGCCGGGTTGTCGTCGTTGACGCAGAGCCACGCCTCCCCGGCGCCGTCAGCGGCCAGCGACCGCAGCGCGACGGCCACCAGGTGCGCCCCGACCCGCCGCTGCCGCCAGCCGGGGACCACGCCCACCTGGTCGACCCAGTTGTCGATGACGTTGAGGAAGCCGACGGCGGCGCCGTCGGGACCGCGGGCGATCAGCGACAGGTCCGGCCGGTACCCGTCGTCGTCCCGCAGCTCGCCCAGCCACTCCTCGGCCTCGGGCGCCCGGAATCCGGGCCGGTCGGCGAAGGACGCCCGGTACGTCTCGAACAGCTCGGGGCCGGCCTCCCGGACCACCGGCCCGGTGCGCACCCCGGCGGGCGACGGCACGTCCGGCAGGGCGGCGAGGTCGTGCCGCAGCACCCACTCGACAAAGGTCCGCTCAAAGCCGCGCGCCACGAGCAGGGCGTCCGCGCCAGGGCTCCAGGACTCGGTGGTCAGCAGCAGCTCGGCGCCCCCGGCCTGCTCGCCTGCCCAGTCCAGCAGCCGACCGCCGAGACCCCGCCCGCGCCAGCCCGGATGCACCAGGCCGGTGCTGGTGGCCGGCTCCCGGCCGGTGCCCACGCCGACGGCCGCGACCAGGCGGCCATCGTGCCAGGCACCGAGGGTACGAGTCTGCAACAGCCGGGCCCGCAGCAACGGGGGACGGGCGAACAGCGGCAGCCCTCCGTCGGCGACCAGGCATCCCTCGGCCAGCTCCGTGAGCGCCGGGAGGTGCTGCTCGCCGACATCCCCCCAGGTGAGGGCGTCCACGCCCATGTCCGTCCGGTCCACCGGGATCCCTTCCTCGTCCTGTTCGCCGAGAGAAAGTAGGCGTCGCGGAGCCCGGTGGAGTCAAAGGGTTTCCGGCCGGCCCAACGGCACTCAGAGCGCCCGGGTGATCCCCTCGGCGGCGGTCAGGTCGACGCGCTCACCGGTGGCGTCGTCACGGAAGGTGAACAGTGGATGGTCGACGTCACCGACCGTCGCGGCCGGGGACGGAACGGTCGCCGTGACCGCCGGGACAGTGGTCCGCTCCACGTGGCACTTCTTCGTTGATCAGGGCCGGGAGGACTCCGCGACGAAGACACCGCGACCCGGACGGCCGACCAGCACACCCTGCTCCCGCAGTGTCGCCACCGCCCTGCTGATCGTGGACTGCGATACGTCATACACGTCCGCCAGATCCCGCCCGGACGGGAGCTGAGATCCAGGCGGATAGGTTCCGTTCTTGATCTTCTTCAGGAGATCCTCGAGCAGCTCGTCCATCGTGGGCGGAATAGGCACATCGGGCCCCTTGCAGTCGGTTGGCCCGCCCAGTATCGATCAACAATCACGACACAGGCAACACACGTAGCGCCAATGACATAGGTGGGTAGATAACTCAGAGACATGCTTGACATAGGTGAATCAGTGGCGATAGCGTCGCTGTCGGTGATGCGGTGCTGCTGCGGTCGGTTGGCACGGGGGCCGCCCCTCCACTTCGACGTGAACCCGACGAAGGGCGGTCCCCGTGCGCCACCTGATCCGTTGGCTGACCGGCCGACAGGAGAGAACGAGGCAACCGCTGCGCCCCGCGCAGATCCGCGACCGGCGGTTCACCGTCCGCCGGCACGGGCTCGACCCGTTCGAGATCCGCGCGTTCCTGCACGAGGTCGCCGACGAGTTGGCCGTCGCACAGGCCGTCGTGGTCGCGGTGCGGGAGGAGAACGTACGCATCCGGCGGGCGCTGCACACGTGGCAGAGCAGCCAGTCCGGAAAGCACCGGTACCGATGACGGACCGCTGGGTGATCCACCTGCCGATCACCGCGCCCGACCTGCTCCGGGCGCGGATCTTCGCCCGTACGGCCGCCCGGGTGCTGGCCCGACTCAGCGCCCGCGTCGAGCCGGGCGGGGTGACGGTCTCGGCCGAGGACGAGCAGCGTACGCCACTGGGTCTTCTGCGACCGGCTACTACCCGGCGGCGCGCGGTGTGCGCTGCCGGTCGACCACACCGCCCCCTGCTCGCGGCGGGTGCCCTGGCTCCGGCGGTGAGGCCGGCCGGGGTTCAGATGGTCGTGCCAGGCACGCCCGGCCTCGAAAGGGAAAGGGGTTGGCGGGCCGCCGCCTGCGGTCCGCCAACCCTCAGCAAGGCTCGGTTACCCGGCGCCGCCGGCCCGGAACGCCACCCAGGCGTCGCTCATCCGGTCCGCCTGGCCCGGCGTGAACATGTTCATGCAGGAATCCTGCGTGTAGTCCATGAAGTTGTGGATCGGGTCCAGCCCGGGTGCGGTGCAGGTGTCCGCGCCCACCGGGCAGTTGAACTGCGGCGCAGCCTCCCGCGGGGTGTCCGCGACGAAGTCGCCGGAAGCGGAGCACCCGTGCGCGAAGGTGTGCTCCAGCATCAGCCAGTGCCCGACCTCGTGCGTCAGCGTGTCACCGAGGGCGTACTTGCCGGCCGTCCCGCCCGGCATCGACTCGTCGAGCATCACCACGCCGTCGATGTAGTCCCGGCCGTTGTTGTAGCCCTTCGGGAAGTACGCCCAGCCGAGGAGCCCGTCGCCGATGTTCGCCGCGTACACGTTGAGGGTCTCGGAGTCGCCGGTGTACAGCGCCTTCTTCATGTCCCGCTCGTTCTTGCCCGGCACGACCGTGTACCAGTCCCTGTTCACCGTCCACGTCGTGTCGACGAGCGAGAACCGGAACGGCGTGTCGGAGGCGTCCGCCGCGGTACGGCCGGCGTACGAGTCGTTGAGCACCGTCATCTGCGCCGCGATCAGGGTGTTCCACCGGTTGGTCTCGGCCGCGCTGAGGGGGTGGTCGGAAATCATGTGGAAGACCGTCGGCACGGTGACGCTGCCGTTGGGCAGGCGCGGGGCATCCTTGATCACGCCGTAGGCTTTCGCCTCGTTCTTGGAGTACAGCTCCGGCTCCTGTGCGGTGGCGCCCTCGCTGACCCGGGCCGCGCTGGACCCCTCGGCACCCGGCTCACACACCGCGACGCCCGGGGAGACGGTCGCGGGCGCCGCCACGCCCACCGCGCCGTAGGCGCCACCGGACGTCAGGAACGTCGCAGCGGTGGCGGTGAGGACTGCCAGTCGGAAGGTCGATCTCCTGTGCATCGGTGCACCTTTCAGAGGGGATGGAAGCGGTGCTGATCGACGCGGGGTTGCCATGACCAGGTCGATGGCGTCGTCGTTCCGGTATGAGACCACGTCGGTGGCGCCGACGACAGACCTGGGGAACAGGCTTGGCGTCATGTAACGGCAGGCGTCCGAGGAGCGCTGTTTACCGTCCTTCCCACTCGACCGGCCCTCGCCCTATCGACCCGGTGGACGGCGCACCGGCGGTCTCCCGCACGCCGGGAACCGCGCACGCGTCACCCGGGTCGACCAGGGACTCACAGCACCTTCGTGACCCCCTCGGCGGCGATCAGCGCGTCCCGCCGGGCCGGGTCGAGGTTGGCGCAGACCACCACCGACGCACCCGCGACCAGCGGCGCGAGCAGCCACTTCACCGGCTCCTCGTGCTCCGCCGCGTCGACCAGCAGCCGGTCGCCGGGGCGCAGGTCCAGCGAGTCGGCGATGTGCCGGGCGAGCTCGCCCCACGCGTGGTAGCTCGTCCCGTCGGGCGTCGCCGCGAACGACGGGTGGACCGCCGCGTACGCGGGCGGGGCGTCGCCGTGCCGGCGCACCTCGGGGAGGAAGTCCCGCCACCCGTCGGGCACCTCGGCACGGGGATCGCCGAGGCCCAGCACGAAGCGGTGTCGCCCCTCGGGGACGTTCTCCAGCCAGTCGTCCAGCCGCGCCCAGGACGCGAATACCGCGTCCAGCGGCTCGTCGGCGCCGGGCCCGAGCACCGGCAGGCCGGCCGTCGCCCTCGGCCGGAACGACACCGCCACCCCGATCGACCACGCGCCGAGCAGCACGGCGGCGGTCTGCCAGTGCGCCGGCAGCAGCACCGCCGCCCGGTCGCCGACGTCCAGCCCGCAGCCGTCGCGCAGCAGGGCGGCAGTGCGCGCGGCCCAGCCGCCCAGCTCGGTCGCGGTCAGCTCGGTGCGCTCACCCGTCGCGCCGTCACAGAAGATGAGCAGCGGCCGGTCGGCCCCCTCGGTCACACCTTCCGGCCGGGACATGGCAAGACCTGGTCCCATCGGACACCCCCTCCGCCGACCACCGTCCCCGCCACCCTACCGACCGCCAACCCCCTTCCGACGTCCCCGACGCCGCCCGCCGGGCTCCCCTCCGGTAGCGCGCAAATTCCGGGAATCAGTGGCCATGCGCCGACCCCGAGGCCACTGATTCCCGGAATTGGCGCGATCTCGTGGAAGCCGGCGCGCGGGAGCGGTGTCGACTTTGGTCGACGGCACGTCGACCGTCGGCCGTTTCCGCCGGCGGCCGGGTCGGCGAGTGTGGAGACACGCCGGTCCGGGCCGGAACTCAGCGGTCGGAAGCCACACCGGCGCCGCGACCGCAGGACCACCGACACCGCGAGGTAGCGCCATGATGGGATCACCGCGACCAGGGCAGACGCCAGGCGAGCGGACGGCCGACGCGGAACGCGCCCCGGCGGAGCAGGCCCTTCCGTTCCGGCGGCGGATCGTTCCCGTCCTCGCGCTCCTGACACTCGCCCCGTGGGCCGCCGAATGCTCCTGGGGTGGCTTCGCCGTCACCGACTTTCCGCTGGCCGTGGCCGTGCTGGGACCGATGTACGGCGGGGCCGCGATACTCATCCGGGAGACGGCCCGGCGCACCGGCGGCGGCTGGCCGGCCATCGTCCTGCTCGCCGCCGCGTTCGGGGTGGTCCAGGCCGGGCTGGTCGACCAGTCCCTGTTCAACAAGGGGTTCCTCGACGACACCGAGTTCGCCGGCCTGGACGCCGATGCTCGGGCGACCCTGGTGCCGATGCTCGGGGTCAGCGTCCAGCAGGCGCTCGGCTACATCGGCAACCACATCGCGCTGAGCATCTGCGCGCCGATCGCGATCGTGGAGTCGTTCCTGCGCCCGGAGCGCCGGCACCGGCCGTGGCTGGGCCGGCCCGGCCTGGCGGTCGTCGGCGTCCTCTACCTGCTCGGCAGCCTGCTGATCTTCTCCGACGACGAGGGTCGCAAGGGTTTCCTGGCCAGCCCGGTCCAGTTGTCCGTCGCGGCCCTGACGGCGCTCGCGCTCGTCGGCGCGGCTCTGCTGCCCCGCTGGCGACGCGACCGCCGGCAGGCGCCCGCCGGCATGCCTGCGGGCGGCCCCACGCCCGGGGCAGGGTTCGCGGCTCGCTCCGTGTCTGGAGCGGGGGCGGCGAATGCCCCAGCGCCCGGAGCGGGACCGGCGAGTGCCCCAGCGCCCGGAGCAGGGGCGGCGAATGCCCCAGCGCCCGAGGCAGGGACGACGAATGCCCCGGTGCCTGGAGCGAGGCCGGAGCCGGTGGCGGCCCGTGCCCCACGGCCCGTCTGGGTGGGGGCGGTGGTGCTGGGTGCCCACCTCGGCGCAGCCCTGTTCACCGGGTGGCTCACCGTGGCGGTCCAGGCGGTGGCCGCCACGGTGGCGGTGGTGGTGGTCGTGGCCTGGTCACGGCGGGCCGGTTGGGGGCAGCGGCACGTCCTCGCCGCCTGGGGTGCTGGGCTGGTCAACGCCGCCGCATTCGCGTACGTCGTGCCGAGCTACGCACGGACGTCACCGGCGGAGGCCCTGGTCACCGACGTCGCCATCAGCGTGATCACGCTCGCGCTGCTCGGCTGCGCGTTCTGGCGGCTGAGCCACCAGTCCCCTGCGCCACACTGAGCCTCCGGTAGACATCTCCCCCATCCGGCTGGAGGACGGTGCCGCTACGCCACCGCCGGACCGCCGTCGAGCAGCGGGGCGAGCAGATCCCCCTGCTTCTCCACCCGCTTGAGCACCTCGGCGGCGGTATAGGGGCGAGCCGCCGGCCGCTTCCCGGCCGCGCCCGCCGCCACCTCGTCCCAGGTCAACGGCGTCGACGCCGACGGCACCGGCTGGGCCCGCAGCGAGTACGGCGCGACCGTCGTCTTCGCCGCGTTGTTCTGACTCCAGTCGATGAAGACCTTCCCCCCGCGCAAGTTCTTCGCCATCCTCGACAGGATCAGCTTCGGGTGCGCGGACTCCAGCTCCTGCGCGATCCGGTGCGCGTACTCAGAGACGACATCCGAGGACTGGGTGCCGGCGATCGGGCAGCAGAGCTGCATGCCCTTCTTGCCGGACGTTTTCGGGTACGAGTCGATGCCGTCGTCGGCGAGGCGGTCGCGCAGCAGCAGCGCCACCTCGCAGCACTCGCGCAGCCCGGCCGGCGGGCCCGGGTCCAGGTCGACGACCATCGTGTCCGGGTGGGTGCCGATCCTCCACTGCGGGGTGTGCAGCTCCAGGGCGGCGAGGTTGGCCAGCCAGACGAGGGTGGGCAGGTCGTCGGCCACGACGTAGTCGATGGTCTCCCGCCCCTTGGTCGACCCGGGCGCGGGCAGCGTCTCGACGCGCACCCAGTCCGGGGTGGCGGCCGGGGCGTTCTTCTCGAAGAAGCTCTTGTCCGCCACCCCGTTCGGAAAGCGGATCCGGGTGAGCGCCCGGTCGGCCAGGTGCGGCAGGAGCACCGGGGCGATCCGGGTGTAGTAGTCGATCACCTCGCCCTTGGTGAACCCGGCCGCCGGATAGAGCACCTTGTCCAGGTTGGACAGCTCCAGCGAGCGCCCCTGCACGTCGACGCGGAACCGGTCACCCGGCATCCTCCACCTCCTGCGGCGGCTTGTCCGGGCGGATCCGCAGCACGCGGGGGAAACGCAGCCGTCCGTCCGGGGTCCGCTGACCGTACTTCACCTCGACCACCACGGCGGGCCGTACCCAGATGGCGGCCCGGGCGTCCTCGCGCGGGACGTCCCCGGCGAACGGCGACGTGTCGGCGCGCAGCGGCTCCAGCTCGCGCAGCAGTTCCCGCTCGATGGCCGCGCCGATGCCGCCGCCGACCCGGCCCCGGTAGACGAGCCGGCCATCGGGGCCGGGCACCCCGACCAGCAGCCCGCCGATCTTGCGCGCGCCGGGCCGCCAGCCGCCCACCACGAAGTCGCCGGTCACCTCCAGCTTGACCTTCACCCAGTCGGGGGAGCGGACCCCGGGCCGGTAGACCGAGCCGGCCCGCTTGGCCATCACCCCTTCGAGGCCGTGCTCGCCGGCCGCCTCGTAGGTGGCGGGGCCGTCGGTGAAGGTCGGCGGCACCGCCCACCGGGCAGCGCCGAGGCCGAGGCCCTCCAGCAGCTCCCGCCGCTGCCGCCACGGCCGGCCGGTCAGGTCCGCGCCGCGCAGCCGGAGCAGGTCGAAGATCATGTACGTCACCGGCGCGGTCGCCGCGAGCCGGGCCGCCTTCGCCGCGTCCCGCACGTGCATCCGCTCGGCCAGCGCGGTGAACGAGGGCTGCCCGGCCTGGTTGAACAGCACCACCTCGCCGTCCAGCAGCGCGTCGTCGACCTGCTCGCCGAGGGTGATCAGCTCGGGGTACGCGACGGTGATCTCGACACCGGAGCGGGCGTACAGGCGCTGCCGGCCGGCGGTGGTGTCGGCCAGCGCGCGTACGCCGTCCCACTTGAACTCGTACGCCCAGTCGGCGCCGGCGGGCAGCGGGCCGGTCATCGCGAGCATCGGCTTCAGCGGCGCGCCGGGCATTTCCTGACTGTAGTAGGGCAATGGAAGTGCTCGCGCCCGCTTCGATCCTTTGGGATCCTGAGCTGAACCGGGGAGAGGAGCGGGGTATGCGGGCGATCTGGAAGGGGGCGGTCTCGTTCGGGCTGGTCTCGATCGCGGTGAAGCTCTATTCGGCCACCGAGGAGAAGGACATCCGCTTCCACCAGGTGCACCGGGAGGACGGCGGGCGAATCCGCTACAAACGCACCTGCTCCGTCTGCGGCGAGGAGGTCACCTACGACGACATCGCCAAGGGATACGACATCGGCGGCGGCGAGATGGTGATCCTGACCGACTCCGACTTCGCCGACCTGCCGCTGACCACCTCGCGCGCCATCGACGTGCTGGAGTTCGTCCCGGCGGAGCAGGTCGACCCGATCCTCTACAACAAGGCGTACTTCCTGGAGCCGGAGGGCGCGGCGACCAAGCCGTACGTGCTGCTGCGCGACGCGCTCGCCGACTCGGAGCGGGTGGCGATCGTCAAGGTGGCGCTGCGCCAGCGGGAGCAGTTGGCCACCCTGCGGGTCCGCGAGGGTGTGCTGCTGCTCAACACGATGCTCTGGCCGGACGAGGTGCGCACCCCGGACTTCGGCTTCCTGGACGAGGACCTGAAGGTCCGGCCCCCGGAGCTGGCGATGGCCAGCTCGTTGATCGACTCGATGGCCGGCGAGTTCGAGCCGGACGTCTTCACCGACGACTACCGCACGGCGTTGCAGGAGGTCATCGACGCGAAGGTGGAGGGCCGTGAGGTGGTCCAGCCGGAGGAGGTCGAGGAGGCCCCGGCCGCGGCGGTGGACCTGATGGCCGCGCTGAAGGCGTCGGTCGAGCGGGCCCGGGCGGCGCGCGGCGAGCAGCCGGAGAGCGGCGGCGGGGAGCCGACCCCGATCACCTCGGCCCGGTCGGCGCAGAAGGCGGCCAAGGCCCCGGCGAAGAAGGCCGCCGGGAAGAAGACGGCCGCGAAGAAGGCCGAGGGTACGAAGAAGGCGGCCCCGAAGAAGGCCGCGGAGTCCGGCACCGCGAAGAAGGCCCCGGCCCGGAAGGCCGCCCCGAAGAAGGCCCCCCGCAAGACCGCCTGACGGTGCGGCGGGGCCTCCGGTCGGCCGGAGGCCCCGCCGCACGTCAGCCGCGGCCGAGCTTCTGGGTGGGGGTGACCCGGACGATCACCCGCTCCTCGCCGGGCTGCCGGAACGGGTAGGTGTCCTGCCCGAGGTACTTCTGCGCCATCCGGTCGATGTGCTCGTCGGCGCCCTCCTCGACCAGTTCGGTGGTGCCCTTCACCCACAGGGTGCGGAAGTCGTCGGCCTTGTCGACGACGGAGACCGCGACCACCGGGTTGCGTTGGAGGTTGTTGTACTTCTGCCGCCCCTTGGCGGTGTTGAACACGATGTGCTCGCCGTCGGTGTCCACCCACACCGGCGTCACGTGCGGGGTGCCGTCCGGCTCGATGGTGGCCACGTGGGCGAGCTGCGGTTCGGCCAGCAGGGCCAGATCTACTTCGGTGAGGATCGCCATGGTCGTGAAACTACCCCCGCCGGGAGCCCCGCACCGGGTAACCGTGCAGCGGTCGCCCCGCAGCGGCCGAACGGGACGGGACGCGCGGGAACGGGACGCGGGGGACGGGACGGGCACCGGCCGAGGCAGCACCGAGGGAAGCAGGGCGGGTACCGTGTGCGCTGGCCTCGGCAGCGGCCGCCGGGCCCCCACCTCTTGATCAGGGAGTCGACGTGAGCGAGCGTGTGCAGAACCGGTCGGCGGGCCAGGGCCCGGGCGGCAAGGCGGAGCGGCGGCTGGCCGTCCAACTGGCGGCGAAGAAGGCCGCCGAGGCGAAGCGTCGCCGGCAGTCCATCCTCGGCGCGCTCTCCGGCATCGCCGTCGTGGCGATCCTGATCGGGGTCTTCGTCGCCGTGAACCGGGGCGACGACGACGCGCCGGAGCAGACGGCGTCCGCCCCGTCGGCCGGGGCCAGCGCCCCGTCGGCCGAGCCCACCGCACCGCCCGCCCCGCAGCTTCCCGAGGGGATGGACCCGGCGCTGGCCACCAAGCCGAAGGTCGAGGCGGGCAAGGGCGAGCTGAAGAAGCTCACCGTGACCACGCTGGTCAAGGGCAAGGGCCCGGCGGTCAAGTCCGGCCAGCAGATCACCACCAACTACGTGGGCGTGTTCTACAAGGACGGCAAGGAGTTCGACGCGTCCTGGAAGAGCGGCCAGCCGGCCACCTTCGCGATCGGCGTCGGGCAGGTCATCAAGGGCTGGGACCAGGGCCTGGTCGGGGTGACCGTGGGCAGCCGGGTGCAGCTCGACCTGCCCGCCGAGCTGGCGTACGGCAACGACGCCTCCAGCGGCCGGCCGACCGGCCCGCTGCGGTTCGTCGTCGACGTGCTCGCCGCCCAGTAGCGCGGCCGGTCATGCGGTAGTTCACAGCGGTCTTCCTTCCGGTCGCCCACGACCAGTAGGTTCGGGGTCACCGTGGGCGGTTCCGGCCGTGCCACGGTGATTCCCGACCCGACGCGGAGGTGCACGTGGCGGCGCTGGACGACCCGGGGTTCGCCCGGCTGATGTGGACGCACTTCGAGCCGGTGCACGCGGTCACCTACTTCCACCCACGCGCCCGCGCCGCCTACGAGGCGGTCGGGCTGCGCGGCTACTGGCGGGGGTACTTCGCCGGCCGGGCCGCCCCGCTCGGCGCCACCGAGGCGGCCCCGGTGGTGGCGGCGTTCTTCAGTTTCGCCCCGCACATGGTGGCCCGGGCGCTGCCGGCGGTGTGGCGGCTGGCCACCCCGGAGGAGGCGCTGCGCGCCCGGCTCACCGGGGCGGTGCAGGCGCTGGCCGAGCTGACGTACGAGCTGCCGGAGGGGCACCTCGCCGAGGCCGCCGAGTTGCTGGAGACGGCCGCCCGCGCGGCGCAGCCCGCCGGTCGGGTGCTGGGGGCCGCGAACGTCGCCCTGCCGGCCGCCGAGTACCCGCTGGCCCGGCTCTGGCAGGCGGCCACCACGCTGCGCGAGCACCGGGGCGACGGGCACGTCGCCGCGCTGGTCGCGGCGGGCCTGGACCCGGTGGAGACGCTGGCCTGGAAGGTGGCCGACGGCATGACGCCGGCGAACCTGCTGGGTCGGGGCTGGTCCGAGGAGCAGTGGCGGGCGGCGGCCGGCCGGCTGGTCGATCGGGGCTGGCTGACGCCCGACGGCGGGCCGACCGGGCCCGGCCGGGCCGCGTTCCGGGCCGTCGAGGACGCCACCGACCTGGCCGCCGCCCACCCGTGGCGGGCGCTCGGCGCGGACCGCACCGAGCGGCTGCGGGAGCTGCTCGAACCGATCGCCCGCGCCGGACACACGGTGATCCCACCGGACAGCCCGATCGGCCTGCCCCCGCTGTCGGTCTGAGCCCGGCGCCGGTCCATCCGGCGGGAACACCCCCGGCGACCCCGCCCGTCGCGGTGCCGGCCCGCCCGTCGCGGTGCCGGCCCGCCCGTCGCGGTGCCGGCCCGCCCGTCGCGGTGCCGGCCCGCCCGTCGCGGTGCCGGCCCAGCTCGGGCAGGATGGGTGCGTGGCGGATGCGGTGGTCTTCGACCTGGACGGCGTGATCGTGGACTCCGAGCCGGTCTGGGAGGAGGTCCGCCGGGCGTACGTGGCGGCGCACGGCGGCGGCTGGCAGCCGGACACCCAGCGCCGGCTGATGGGGATGAGCACCGGCGAGTGGGCCCGGTACCTCAGCGGCGAGCTGGGCGTCGACCGGACGGCCGAGCAGGTCGCCACCGAGGTGGTCGACGAGATGACCCGGCGGTACGCGCAGCGCGTACCGGTGATCGACGGGGCCGACCGGGTGGTGCGCCTGCTGGCGGCACGCTGGCCGCTCGGGCTGGCCAGTTCCTCGCCTACCCGGCTGATCGCGGCGGCGCTGGCCGCGACGGACCTGACCGACGCGTTCGGGGCGACGCTGTCGACCGAGGAGACCGCGCACGGCAAGCCCGCCCCGGACGTGTACCTGGCCGTCGCCCGGCGGCTCGGCGTCGACCCGGCCCGCTGCGTCGCGGTGGAGGACTCCTCCAACGGGGTACGGTCGGCCGCCGCCGCCGGGATGCGGGTGGTGGCGGTGCCGCATGGGGCGTACCCGCTGGACCCGGACGCCGAGCGGCTCGCGGCCGTGGTGCTGCCGGCGGTGGGCGACCTGAGCCCGGAGGTCGTCGCCGCCCTCGACTGAGCGCTCCCGGGTCGGTGCGGACGCTTCCGGCTACTGGGTGTTGACGATCAGCCCGATGTGGGTGAAGTAGTTCAGCGCGCCGAAGAGCAGGAACGCGAGCCCGGCGAGGGCCCAGGCCCCGCCCGCGATCAGCACCAGCGGGCGGCGCAGGCGGCGCAGCGCGAACGGGAAGAGCACGGCGCCGACCCCGACTAGGACGTACAGCCCGGAGATGAAGGTCGCTTCCACCAGGGGATACTCGGCGAACTTCCCGGAGATCGGTTCTTCGGGCGGGGCCGCGAAGAGGGTGTACGTCCAGCCGGCGGCGGCGATCGCGAAGCAGGCGAGGCCGAGCGCGAAGACGAACACCGAGATGGGTGCGAGGACCAGCCGGGTGTACCGCAGCCGCTCGTCGGCGACCGCCGGCTCGCGGTCCCCGGCGTCCCCGGTGCCCGCGGCGAGGTCCCCGCTGCCCGCGGCGAGGTCCCCGCTGCCCGCGGCGAAGAGGGGCGCCCGGCGCCACAGCACGAACCCGGCGGCCAGCAGCAGCACGCCGAAGGCGAGTGCGGGTTCACCGAAGATGATGTTGTCGAAGGCGAAGCCCCCACTGGCCAGGGGCCAGGTGAGCGTCATGTGCAGGCCGGTCGCGGCGAGGATGGCCCCAAGGACGACGAAGGCCATCGCCCACCCCTCCGGGACGATCTCCCGCCGGTGCAGCACCTGCCGGCCGAGCGCGACGATCAGCAGCAGGCCGACGCCGGCGGCGACCGACATGATCGTGTTGTAGGTGGGCATCTCCACCCAGTTGATCTTCAATCCGTCCTGAGCGAGCGTGTCCGTGGCCATGCCGCCTCCAGCTCGATCCTCCGCCGCCCGCGCGGGCGGCACCGGTCACCGCCCTGTCCCCGCAGCGGCGGCCGGAAAACCCTCAGGCGGCGACAGTTGTCGCAGGTCAAGGGGCCGTGGCGGTGGATCGCCAGCGGCAAACCGGGCACCCGGTATCGCCGGCCCGGAATGATCAGGGCCCGCCGGGGTAGGGCGGAACGCACGTCCTGACGCGAGGAGACGACGATGAGGGCGATCGTGTACGAGTCCGGCGGTGGCGCCTCGGTGCTGCGCCTGGTCGACCGGCCGGTGCCCGAGCCGGGGCCCGGCGAGGTCCTGGTCCGGGTGGCCGTCTCCGGGGTCAACCCGACCGACTGGAAGTCCCGCCGGCAGGGGCCGCCGGCCGGCTGGCAGATCCCCGGCCAGGACGGGGCCGGGGTCGTCGAGGCGGTCGGCGCGGGCGTGGACCGGAATCTGATCGGCGAACGGGTGTGGATCTGGGAGGCCGCCTGGCAACGCCCCTGGGGCACCGCCGCCGAGTACACGGTGGTCCCGGTCCGGCAGGCGGTTCCCCTCGGGGACGCCTCCTTCGACCTCGGGGCGAGCCTGGGCATCCCGTTCCTCACCGCGCACCGCTGCCTGACGGCCGGGGAGTTCATGCCCGACGGGCTGCACGCCGGCGCGCTGACCGACCACACGGTGCTGGTGCAGGGCGGGGCGGGCGCGGTCGGCAACGCCGCGATCCAGCTCGCCAGGTGGGCGGACGCCACCGTGATCACCACCGTGAGCAGCGCGGAGAAGGCGAACCTCGCGGCGGCGGCCGGGGCCTCGTTCGTGATCAACTATCGCGAGCAGGACGTGGTCGAGGAGGCCCGCAAGATCGCCCCCGACGGGGTGCACACGATCGTCGAGGTCTCGGCGGCGAGGAACGCGGCGGCCGACGTCCAGCTACTGCGCCGGGGCGGGGCGGTCTGCGTCTACGCCGACGACGGCGGGGACGAGGTGACGCTGCCGATCCGGCCGCTGATGGCGCCGAACGCCCGCTGGCAGTTCGTGCTGGTCTACACGGCCCCGACGGCGGCGAAGGCGCAGGCGGTCACCGACGTGGCGGCGGCGGTGGCGCAGGGCGGCGTACGGGTGGGCGCACAGGCCGGCCTGCCGCTGCACCGGCACCCGCTTGCCGACACGGCGGCGGCGCACCAGGCGGTGGAGGGTTCGGTGGTCGGGAAGGTGCTGGTCAGCACCGCCGACTGACCGGGTTCACCGGCTGTTTTCCCCGACGCCGGGACAGAGCCGAACAAGTTTCGCGACAATGGCAGTGCGGGGACGCGCCGTGCGAGGCGGGCGGCCCGCGTGAGACGGGCGGCCCCGGCGCGGTGCGAACGCCGGGGCCGCCCCCTGGGGAGGGATGTCAGGAGTACGTCCCTGCCCCTTCAGGCGAAGATGCGCCTGAAAGCGTTACGGCGTTGTCAGCTCCCGGACACTCAGCCCGCCGTCGGCGTACCGGGAACGGAGCACCTTCTTGTCGAACTTGCCGACGCTGGTCTTCGGGACCGTGTCGATGAAGGCCCACCGCTCGGGAAGCTGCCAGCGCGCCACCGACTGCGCGAGGAAGTCGCGCAACTCCTCGGCGCTCACCTCGGCCCCCTCGCGGACCACCACGGTGGCCAGCGGACGCTCGTCCCAGCGCTCGTCGGGCACGCCCACCACGCACGCCTCCAGCACGGCCGGGTGGGCCATCAGGGCGTTCTCCAGCTCCACCGAGGAGATCCACTCACCGCCGGACTTGATCACGTCCTTGGCCCGGTCGGTGAGCGTGATGTACCCGTCGGGCGACAGGGTGCCGACGTCGCCGGTGCGCAGCCAGCCGTCGCGGAACCTCTCCTCGTCCGGGGTGTCGTCCCCGACGTACCGGTAGGTCACCCACGGCCCGCGGACCTCCAACTCCCCGACGGAGGTCCCGTCGGCGGGCAGCGGCTCGCCCAGCGGGCCGACGATCCGCGCGGCGACCCCGGCCGGAACCCGGCCCTGGGTGTACCGGTAGCGCCAGGCGTCCTCGCCGGTCGCGCCGGACGGCGGCCGGGCCACCGAGCCGAGCGGGGACATCTCGGTCATCCCCCAGGCGTGGATGACGTCGATGTGGTGCCGCTCGTCGAACGCGTGCATCAGCGCGGGCGGGCAGGCCGACCCGCCGACGATCACCTCCCGCAGCGAGGAGACGTCCACGTCGTGGCCGTCCAGGTAGGCCAGCAGGTCGTTCCAGATGGTCGGCACCGCGCCGGCCAGGGTGGGCCGCTCGGCGGCGATCATCTCGGCGATCGGGGCGGCCTGGAGGAACCGGTCCGGCATGATCAGCGACGCCCCGGAGAGGAACGCCGCGTACGGCAGGCCCCAGGACATCGCGTGGAACATCGGCACGATGGCCAGCTCGCGGTGCGTGGGCCCGAGGCCGAACCCCTCGGGCATGCAGACCTGGAGCGAGTGCAGGTAGATGGAACGGTGCGAGTAGGCGACCCCCTTGGGGTTGCCGGTGGTCCCGGAGGTGTAGCAGAGGGCGGCGGCGTCGCGCTCGTCCACCTCCGGCCAGTCGAAGACCTCCGGCCGCCCGGCCAGCAGGGCGTCCCAGTGGTGTACGGCGATCCGGTCGCCCGCCGCCGCCAGCAGCGGGGCGGGGTCGCCGCCGCCGACCACCACCACGTGCCGCACGGTGGCCAGTTCGCCGATGACCCGGGCCAGCAGCGGGATCAGCGTCGAGTCGACCAGCACCACCCGGTCCTGCGCGTGGTTGGCGATGTAGGCGACCTGGTCGGGGGAGAGCCGGATGTTGAGCGTGTGCAGCACCGCGCCCATGCTCGGCACGGCGAAGTACGCCACCAGGTGCTCGGCGTTGTTCCACATGAACGTGGCGACCCGCTCGTCGCCGGTCACCCCGCACTCGTCGCGCAGCGCGTGGGCCAGCCGGGCGGCTGTCCGCCCCACCTCGGCGTACGGCATGCGGCGGGGCTCGCCGCCGGTCCAGGTGACCACCTCGGCCGAGCCGTGCACCGTCGCGCCGTGGCCCAGGATCCGGGCGACCTGGAGAGGGGCGTCCATCATCGTGCTACGCATGGGTAACAAGCTAGTGTCGGCGGTCACACGTTGGGAACCCCAGTTAGGTTGTCCTGGTGAGCATCTCCTGGGCCGACTCGTACGTGGGGCAGCTCCGCGCCCTGGCCGGTGACCGCACCCTGATGTTCGTCGGCGCCCGCGCCGTGGTCCGCGACCGCGCCGGGCGGCTGCTGCTGATCCGGCGGTCCGACAACGGCCAGTGGGCGATGCCGGCCGGCGCGATGGAGCTGGGCGAGTCGATCGCCGACTGCGCCGTCCGCGAGGTGCGCGAGGAGACCGGGCTGCGCGCCCTGCGGGTCGGCGCCTTCGCCCTCTACACCGGCCCGGACCGGATCAACACCAACATGTACGGCCACACCTACCAGGTCTTCACGGTCGCCTTCCGGATCGAGGACTGGGACGGCGAGCTGGCCCGGGTGACCGACGAGACCACCGACGCGGGGTTCTTCCCACGCGAGCGGTTCCCCACCCCGCTGTCCACGTCGGTCACCGAGACCCTCGCCGACCTGGACGTCTTCGAGCAGACCAACCGGCTGATCCTCAAGTAAGCCCGGAGCCGGCCGGCGCCTGGTCCCCGGTCGGCCCGGGCCGGGTCAGAGCATGGTCTGGCTCTTGGCCTCCATGTCGGCGGCGGCCTCGTCCTTCGACTCCTTCGGCAACGGCCGTCCGCCCGGTGCCGGCGCCTTGCCACCCAGCGGGTCGGCGCCGCCGGTGGCGCCCTGCGGGCCGGTGCCGCGTAGCTGCTCGTTCGGCAGGGCCAGGGTCAACAGCACCGCCAGCACCGCGATCAGCCCGGTGGTGAGGAAGACCAGGTGCAGCGACTCGACGAACGCGGACTGGATGGCGGCGCGGACCGGGCCAGGCAGGGCCATGATCGTCGCCGGGTCGTTGATCGAGATGTGCGTCCCGCCGCTGGCCGCCACCGCGGCCCGCTGGTCCGGCGGGAGCTGGGCGATCGCGCCCGGCAGCCGGTCGGCGAGCTGGTCGGTGAGCCGGGAGGAGAGCACCGCCCCGAGGATCGCCACCCCGAACGAACCGCCCAGCGACCGGAAGAACGTCGCCGAGGAGGTGCCCGCCCCCAGGTCCCGGATGTGCACCGCGTTCTGCACGGCCAGGATCAGCGACTGCATGCACAGGCCCAGCCCGACGCCGATCACCACCATGTAGCCGAAGGCCAGCCAGAGCGACGTGGCGACCTGGAGCCGGGTGAACAGCAGCATGCCGGCGAGCAGCACCGCCGAGCCGGCCACCGGGAACCACTTGTACCGGCCGATCCGGCTCATCGCCTGGCCGGTCACGATCGAGGTGACGATGATGCCGGCCATCATCGGCAGCATCAGCAGGCCGCTGCGGGTCGGCGAGGCGCCCTTGACGATCTGGAGGTACAGCGGGATGAAGATGATCGACCCGAACATCACCAGGCCGATGACGAAGCCGGCCCCGTTGGCCAGCGCGAACGTCCGGCTGCGGAACAGCCGCAGCGGCAGGATCGGCTCGCCGACCCGGGCCTCCTGGACCAGGAAGAGCCCGGCCAGCACCGCCCCGGCCACGAACAGCCCGATGATCAGGCCGGAGCCCCAGGCGTACGAGGTGCCGCCCCAGCTCAGCGCGAGCAGCACGCAGCTCACCCCGGCGACCAGCAGCCCCGCGCCGAGCCAGTCGATCGCGTGCTCCCGCCGCTCGAACGGGATCAGCCGCATGACGTGGTAGCAGACCACGATGGCCAGGATCGCCAGCGGCACGTTGATGTAGAAGATCCACCGCCAGTTGGTCTCGGCGAAGTAGCCACCGACCAGCGGACCGGCCACCGAGGAGATGCCGAACACCGCCCCGAACAGGCCCTGGTAGCGGCCCCGCTCCCGGGGCGACACCACGTCCGAGATGATGGTGAACGCCAGCGTCATCAGGCCACCCGCGCCGAGGCCCTGCACGCCGCGGGTCAGAATGAGCTGGGTCATGTCCCGCGACAGCCCGGCGAGCAGCGAGCCGAGCAGGAACGTGCCGATCGAGAAGAGGAACACCGGGCGGCGTCCGTACAGGTCGGCCATCTTGCCGTACAGCGGGGTGGAGGCCGTGGACGCGAGCAGGTACGCGGTGACCACCCAGGAGTAGTGGTCGATCCCGCCCAGCTCACCGACGATGGTGGGCAGCGCCGTGCCGACGATCGTCTGGTCCAGCGCGGCGAGCAGCATGCCGGTCATCAGGCCGAACATGAGCAGGCGGAGCTGGCGGGCGGTCAGCGTCGGGCGGGTGTGGGCTTCGCTGGTCACCCCGCCTTCTTTCCCGTCCGGCGGGGAACATGCCCGGCGCCGGAAATCCCGTCGACACCAGCGCCCGGGTGAGTCAGCATCCCGAGCGTGGAACCGCCCCGCCGCCTCGCGCTCGACGTCACCCCGCTGCGCACCTCGCGGGACTTCCGGCTGGTCTTCTCGGGTGCGGGGGTGTCCGCCTTCGGGTCCTTCATCACCTACGTCACCATCCCGTACCAGGTGTACGAGCTGACGGGGGATCCGCTGCTCGTCGGCCTGCTCGGCGTCTGTGAGCTCGTACCCCTGCTGGTGATGGCCTTCGTCGGCGGCGCGCTCGCCGACTTCCTGGACCGGCGGCTGCTGGTGCTCGGCGGCGAGGTCGGGTTCACGCTGCTCTGCGCCGTCCTGCTGGTCAACTCGCTCGGTCAGACCCCGCAGCTCTGGCTGCTCTACCTGGTGGCCGGGCTGACGGCGGCAGTGGACGGGCTGCAACGCCCGGCCCTGGAGGGGCTGACCCCGCGTGTCGTCACCCCGGACGAGATCCCGGCGGCGAGCGCGCTGAACTCGCTGCGGATGCAGGTGGCGCAGCTCGGCGGCCCGGCGGTGGCCGGCGTGCTGATCGCCTCGATCGACCTGGCCTGGGTGTACGCGATCGACCTGGCCACCTTCGCGTTCTCGCTGGCCTGCCTGGCCCTGGTACGCGCGGTGCCGCCACCCCCGGCCGCCGACCGGCCGTCGCTGCGCTCCGTGGTGACCGGCCTGCGGTACGCCCGCAGTCGCCCCGAACTGCTCGGCACCTACCTCGTCGACATCAACGCGATGTTCTTCGGCATGCCGCAGGCGCTCTACCCGTTCATGGCGGCGAAGCTCGGCGGGCCGGCCGTGCTCGGGCTGCTCTACGCCGCGCCGGCGGTCGGCTCGCTGGTCGCCACGGTCGGCTCCGGCTGGACCGCCCGGGTGCACCGGCACGGGCTGATGGTGGTGCTCGCGGCCGGCGCGTGGGGGCTGGCGATCGTCGGCTTCGGGCTGGTCGGCTCGCTCTGGGCCGCCCTGTTCTTCCTGGCCCTGGCCGGCGCGGCGGACATGGTCTCCGGCCTGTTCCGCATGATCATCTGGAACCAGACCATCCCGGACCACCTGCGCGGACGGCTCGCCGGCATCGAGATGCTCTCGTACTCGACCGGCCCGCTGCTCGGCCAGCTCCGCTCCGGCCTGGTCGCCCGCACCCCGCTGGGGGTGGGCGGCTCGATCGTCTCCGGCGGGGTCCTCTGCGTCCTCGGCACGATCGCCCTGGCCGCCGCCCTGCCGCAGCTCGTCCGCTACGACGGCCGCGCCGGCCTGGCCCGCAAGCAGTCCGAGGACGCCGCCTGGGCCGCCGCCGCCCCGGAACGCGCGGCGGCGCCCCGGGGCTGACCCGTGAACGGGGTCAGTGGCGGCCCTCGGCGAACTCTTCGACGATCTTGACGCAGAAGGCCGGCAGGTCGTCCGGCCGGCGGCTGCTGACCAGGCCGTTGTCCGTGACCACCTGCTCGTCGACCCAGGCCGCGCCGGCGTTGGTCAGGTCGGTGCGCAGGCTCGGCCAGGAGGTGATCCGGCGGCCCCGCACCACGTCCGCCTCGACCAGCGTCCACGGGCCGTGGCAGATCACCCCGACCGGCTTGCCGGCCTCGAAGAACGCCTTCACGAACCGCACCGCGTCCGGGTCGGTGCGCAGGAAGTCCGGGTTCGCCACCCCGCCCGGCAGCACCAGGGCGTCGTAGCCGCCGGCGTCCGCGTCCGCCGCGGTCACGTCCACGTCGTACGTCCTGCCGTGGTCGAGATGGTTGAATGCCTGGATCCGGCCGGGCTTCAGCGAGACCAGCTCCGCCGTGGCCCCGGCGTTCTCGACCGCCTCGCGCGGCTGGGTGTACTCGACCTCCTCGACGCCGTCGGCGGCCAGGAAGGCGATCCGCTTGCCCTGTAGTGTCGTCGCTGCCATCTCGTGCATCTCCTCTCCGAGGTACTTCTGGACCGTTCCCGGGCCCGGATGCCCGAAACCCGGCCCCCGAGGTGACCCGCTCCACGCCCCAACGGGCGGGCGGCGGCCCAGGTTTGACCCGGCACCCGCGGGGGACCCGACGGGCATGGCAGGAGCAGCAGCGGAAGAGCGCCGGCTCGCCACCGTCGTGGAGAGCTGGCTGGGCCGTCCCGTGCTGGTGATCGGCGACGCCATGCTCGACGAGTGGCGGTTCGCGGAGTCCGACCGGCTCTGCCGAGAGGCGCCCGCCCCCGTCCTCAGCCTGCGCCGACGCCTCTCGGCGGCCGGCGGCGCGGCGAACACCGCCGTCAACGTGGCCGCCCTGGGCGGGCGGGCGGTGCTGGTCGCCCCGGTCGGCGCGGACGCCGCCGGGGACGAACTGCACGACTGCCTGGACCGGGCCGGCGTCTGGGATCGAACCGTCAACCAGCCCGGCCGGCCGACCCCGGTGAAGCGGCGGATGCTCGCCGGCAACCAGATCCTGCTGCGCGAGGACTCCGGCGACCCGGACGACGCACTCGAACAGGACGGCGTGGTCCGCCTGCTCACGGCGCTGGAGTGCGCCACCGAGGAGCTGCGGGCCGCCGCCGGCGGCGAGGTGCCCACCCTGGTGGTCTGCGACTACGGGCTGGGCTCGCTGCCCGCCCCCGTGCGCGCCTGGCTGGTCGCCGCCCGGGACCGGTACGCCACCGTCGCGCTCGACGCGCACGACCTCGCCGACTGGCGGGGCCTCGCGCCCACCGTGGTCACCCCGAGCTTCGCCGAGGCCACCCGGCTGCTCGCCCGGGCCGCCGCCCGGTCCGACTCCCACCTGCACCTGGACCACCCCGGGCCCGATCCGGCGGACGGGCCGTCGGAGCTGAGCGTGGGTTCGGCGCCGGGCCGTCCCGGGTCGGCCGGAAACCCCGCCGACAGCGGCTCCGGCGGGTCGACGGAGGCGGCCCGGGTGCCGCTCGGCCGCCCGACGGGTCCCACCGGCGAGCCGACGCCCGGCGAGGACCGGGTGGCGATGACCGGCGACGGGCTCAGCGTCACCGGCACGGGCGTGACCGTGAACGCCGGGGCCGGCGACGGGGTGGACCGGGCGGTGCTGGCCGAGTCCCGCCTCGCGGAGCTGCGCGCGCACACCGGCGCGGACGTGGTCGCGGTCACCCTGGACACCGAGGGCGCCGTGGTCGGCGGCGCGGACGGAGCGCCCCGGCGCAGCCACAGCACCCCCGTCCCGGCCAGCCACGCGGTCGGCGCGGGGGACGCGTACCTGGCCGCGATGACGCTGGCCCTGGCCGCCGACGCGCCGCTGCCGACCGCCGCGCAACTCGCCCAGCTCGCCGCCACCAGCACCGTGTCGGACACCGGCACCTGCGTGTGCCGGCGCGAGGACCTGCTCGACGCGCTCGGCGTCCCGGCCGGCGCTCCCGGGCACCCGGTGCTGGTCGCCCCGGACGAGTTGGCGCACATCGTGGCCGCGCACCGGGACGCGGGCCGGTCGGTGGTGTTCACCAACGGCTGCTTCGACGTGCTGCACCCCGGGCACGTGCGCTACCTGGAACAGGCCCGGGCCCTCGGCGACCTGCTGCTGGTCGCGGTCAACTCCGACGGCAGCGTACGCCGGCTGAAGGGGCCGGACCGGCCGGTCAACCCGGTGGAGGACCGGGTGACGCTGCTCGCCGCGCTGTCCTGCGTGGACCACGTGGTGGTCTTCGAGGAGGACTCCCCGGCAGGACTGATCGAGACCGTCCGTCCGGACGTCTACGTCAAGGGTGGCGACTACCCACCGGAGATGGTGCCGGAGGCGCCGCTGGTGCGCCGGCTCGGCGGTCAGGTCCGCACCCTCGGGTACGTGCCGGACCGCTCCACCTCGGCGATCATCGAGCGCATCCGGGCGCAGGCGACGGACGCGCCCGGCACCGGACACCGGTCCGACGGACCGGGGCACACGTTGACCGGCAGGCCGGCGTGAACCGTCCGCTAGACCCCGGCGACGCCGGTGAGTTCCGCCAGGAGCGGCAGCTCGACGTGCTGATCCCGACCCGGAACCGCCCGGCCGAGCTGGCGGTCACCCTCTCCGGTCTGGCCACCCAGGAGGGCGTGCCCGGCTTCGGGGTGGTGGTCAGCGACCAGTCCGACGGCGACCCCGCGTACGCCCATCCGGCGGCGGCCACCATGGCGCGGGCGCTGCGCCACCGGGGCCACCCGGTGCTGCTGACCCGGCGGCTGCCCCGGCGCGGGCTGGCCGAGCACCGGGCGTACCTGCTGGACCGGTCGGCGGCCCGGTACGTGCTCTGCCTCGACGACGACGTCTGGCTGGAGCCGGGGACCCTGCACCGGCTGGTCACCGCGATCGGCGAGCTGGGCTGCGGCTTCGTCGGCAACGCCGTGCACGGGCTGTCGTACGTCGACGACGTGCGCCCGGAGACCCACGGGCACTACGAGGAGTGGGTGGGCCGGCCGGTGCCGGAGCGGGTCCGCCCGGGCACCCCGCAGTGGCAGCGGGCCTCGATCCATCCGGCGGCGAACCTGCTGCACGTCACCGAGCGGCTCGACCTCCCGCCGGGGGCCTGGCGGGCGTACAAGGTCTCCTGGATCGGCGGGTGCGTGCTCTACGACCGGGCGGCGCTGGTCGACTCGGGCGGCTTCGAGTTCTGGCGGCGGGTGCAGGAGAACCACCAGGGCGAGGACGTGGCCGCCCAGCTCGCCGTGCTGGAGCGCCACGGCGGCGCGGGCGTCCTGCCCAGCGGGGCGTACCACCTGGAGTCGCCGACCACCGTCACCGAGCGGGACGTGGAGGCGTGGGAGGTCGTCCTCGCCGACTCGGACGCCCCGCAGCCCGCCTGACGGCGGTGGGCGGGAGGCCCCTGCCCCACCGGGGGCGCCCGCCCCGCTCAGCCCAGCAGCTCGCGGGCGGCCTCGACGACCTCGACCGCCGGGATGTCGGCGACGAAGGAGTCGCGGTGCGGGCAGTCGCCGTGCCCGGGGCGGTGCGGGTAGATGCCCGGGGTGCAGTCGACGCCGCAGACCGGGCAGTGCACCGTCCAGGAGGCGATCGGGCGGTGCCGGGCGCGCAACGGGTGCCCGGTGTTGATCAGGTTGCCGACCCAGTAGATCCCGACGGTGGCGGTGCCGACGGCGGCGGCCAGGTGCAGCGGGCCGGTGTCGTTGGACACCAGCAGTGCGCAGCCGGCGTAGCAGGCGGCCAGCCCGCCGAGGCCGAGCGTGCCGACGAGCGGGCGCAGGGGCACCCCGGCCGCCGCGACCACCCGGTCCACCAGCTCCCGCTCGGCGCGGGTGCCGGTGACCAGCACCTCGTACCCGTCGCCGGCCAGGACGCGGGCCACCTCGGCGAACCGCTCGGCCGGCCAGCGCCGCCGGGTGTCGGTGGCCCCGGGGTGCAGCGCCACCCGGGGCCTCGCCGGCGCGCCGAGCACGTCGGCGGCCTCGGCCCGGTCGGCGTCGGTGACCGCCAGCGTCGGGACGATCGTGGTGGCGGGCGCCCCGACCAGGCCGGCCACCTCCAGGTAGCGCAGCACCTCGTGCTGGTAGTAGACGTACCGGATCCAGCGGTCCAGCGGCGGGGCGTCCTCGGCCCGCAGCCCGGCGGTGACCCGGGCGCCCAGGCCGGCGACGACCGGGTTGGAGTTGCCGCCGCCGCCGTGCAGTTGCAGCGCCAGGTCGAAACGCTCGGCGCGGGCCACGGCCACGAAGTCGTCCATCGAGGACTCCGGCTCGCCGGGGTCGGGGGCGCGGATGCCGGGCGCGGGCGGGACCACCAGCACCCGGTCCACCGGGCCGGGCCGGTCGCGCCAGAGCTTCGCGTGCCACGGCGCGCCGAGCAGCACGATCTCCGCCCCCGGGTACGCGGCGCGCAGCGCCTCCAACGCGGGCAGGACGAAGATGAAGTCGCCGAGCGCGTTGGCCCGCAGCACGGCGATCCGCGCGACGTCGGGCACGCGCTCGCCCACCGGGCCCAGCGGAAACAGGGTGACCACGACCCGCTACGGCCGGTCGATCTCGTCGGCGGCCCGGTCCGGGTGGTGCAGTTCCCGGCCGGCAGCCAAGTCCGGGTGGTGCAGTTCCCGGTCGGCGGCCGGGTCGACCGGATGGCCCGTACCCGGGCCGGCGACCCGGGGGCCGGCGCGGCCCACGGTGATGGTGCGCGGCGCGGGCCGGGCCGCCCGGGGCAGCCGGACCCGGAGCAGGCCGTGGTCCATCACCGCGTCGATCCGGTCCGGGTCCACCCGGGACGGCAGGTCGATCCGGTACTCGAAGCCCCGGGTCTGGAAGCCGCCCGGGATGCCCTGGTCGGCGTTGACCTCGGCCTCGGAGCGGGCCCGGACGCAGAGCTCCCGGTCGTCCAGCTCGACGGCCACCTCCTCGGGGGCGACGCCGGGCAGCCGGACCACGGCCTGCCAGCCCTCGGCGGTCTCGGTCAGCTCCACCTCGGGCGGGCCGGGCCGGGTGCCGCCGACCAGCCGGCTCAGCTCGGCGCGCAGCGACTGGAGTTCCCCCATCGGGTCCCAGCCCTGCTGCCGGCCGCGCCAGCCCCGTCCGCCTCCGGGTTGTTCGCTCATCGCAGGTCTCCGATCGAGTGGGTGGCCGCCGGTGCCCGCAGCGAGCTGGGGGCGTCCAGGTTGGCGTCCGGGTCGACGCCGACGCCGAGCCGGTCGACCAGTTCGCCGCCGAGCCACGCGCTGCCGCCGAGGATGGCCAGCGCGACCACCTCGATGGCGATGAGCGCGCCGCCGGCCGCCCGGGAGTCGGCGTTGAGCCGGACCGCCCAGACGGCGGCGAAGAGCAGGATCACCGCGATGTTCGCGGCGGCGTGGCTGAGGCCGACCCGCTTCGCGCGGGTGCCGGTGGGGATGGCGAGCAGGTCGAACGCGCCCGCCGCCGCGGCCAGCAGCCCGCCGATCAGGCCGACCGTGATGTTCCAGTAGGCCACCTCACCGAGGAACCGCGGGCCGCCGACGGTGTCGATGACGTCGAAGATCACCGCAGTGACCAGCAGGCCGACCGGGAACGTGATCAGCATCGGATGCACGGGGTGCCCGAGCACCTTGAGTCGGCTCTCCATCGCGGCCTCCGTTGGTCGTTGCGGGGCGCTGGCTGGCGCGGTACCCGGGCCACCGCCGGACAAACCTCCGGCCAGACGCGCCCGGTTAGGCTGAGGGCGACAGGTGGCCTGGGCACCGGCACCGCACGCCGCCACCGAGGTCAACGGTCGGGGGAGGAAGACGTGACGGTGGAGATCACCTCGCACGAGGAGCTGCGCGAACTGCTGGGGACCCCGAACGCCCGGGCGGCAGCCAAGGAGCGCAGCGTTCTGCACGAGCGGGACCGGCAGTGGCTGGCCGCCTCGCCGTTCTGCCTGGTCGCCACGGCGGGCGCGGACGGCACCTGCGACGTCTCGCCGAAGGGCGACCCGCCCGGCTTCGCCCTGGCACTGGACGACACGACGATCGCCGTGCCCGAGCGGCCCGGCAACCGACGGGCGGACGGATACCGCAACATCCTGGACAACCCGCACGTCGGGCTGATCTTCATGATCCCCGGCCGGACCGACACGCTGCGGATCAACGGCCGGGCCCGGCTGGTGCGGGACGCGCCGTTCTTCGACGACATGGTGGTCAAGGGGCACCGGCCGATCCTGGCGATCGTGGTGGAGATCGAGCAGATCTTCTACCACTGCGCCAAGGCGTTCCTCCGCTCCGAGTTGTGGCGGCCGGAGACCTGGCAGCCGGACGCGCTGCCGTCCCGGGCCCGGCTGATCAAGGAGGTCGAGGCCCCGACCGAGAGCCTGGCCGACCTGGAGCGCCACTACGGCCCCGCGTACGCGAAGTCCATCTACGCCTGACCGGACCCCGGGCAGCCGGGCGATGTCCTTGGTACCGGAAAACTGGTCGCCGGTGGCCGGCCGACGCTGCTAGCGTCGGCGGCCGTGCTGATCCGGGAGTTCGCCGAGGCCGACTGGCCGCAGGTGTGGGAGATCGTCGGCGCGGTCGTCCGGGCCGAGGAGACCTTCCCGTACGACCCGGCGATGACCGCCGGGCAGGCGTACGACATGTGGGTGGAGCGCCCGCCCGGCCTGACCGTCGTGGCGGTCGAGGGCGACCGGGTCGTCGGCACGGCCAAGATGGGCACCAACCGACCCGGTCCCGGGTCGCACGTCTCCACCGCGAGCTTCATGGTCGCGGCGGACGCCCGGGGGCGCGGGGTGGGCACCGCGCTGTGCCGGTTCGCGCTGGACTGGGCCCACGAGCACGGCTACGCCGGGATGCAGTTCAACGCGGTGGTCGAGACCAACCACACGGCGGTCGAGTTGTACCGGCGGCACGGCTTCGAGATCGTCGGCACCGTGCCGGGCGCGTTCGCCCACCCCGGCCTGGGCCGGGTCGGACTGCACGTGATGTACCGCGCCCTCTGACCTACCCCCGCCAGCCCTCCGGGTTGCTGAACGACTCCCGGGAGATGCCCGACCCGGTGCGCGGCCAATCCCCGAACAGCTTGTCGTGCAGGTGGGCGAACAGGTAGCAGATGCTCTCGCAACTGCCGTCCGGAACGGCCAGGGCGGGGTTGGCGCGCACCGCCTCGTAGTACTCCCGCCCGAGGGCGACGATGTGCCCCCGGGCGTAGAGGAAGCCGTCGTCGGAGCCGTCGGTCACCGCGTGGATGTCGGCGCGGTCGATCTCGTGGAGCTTCCGCTCGACCACCCGGTCCAGGCCGGTCAACTCCTCGCTGGACAGGTCGGCGCCGAGGGCGCGCAGGTTGTCGAGGAACGGGGCGAACCACTCGGCGACGGAGTCCGGGTCGACGTCACCGGCCGCCGGGTCCCGCTCCCGCAGGGCCCGGCGCAGCGCCGCGGGCCCGGGGCCCAGCCGCTCCCACGCGGTCTCCACCAGGGACCAGAACCGGGCCTCGTCCTCGACGCTGGGCAGCTCCGCGACGCCATCCGCTGAAATGCTCATGGCAGCGGAGGTTAGCGGGCGCCACCGACAGTCCTCCGCCGCGCCCAGGCGGGAGAGGTGTGTCCCGCGTCCCGGTGTGGACCTGATTGAGGCGACCGCTCCCGGGTACGACTCCCGGTGGACGAGAGATCCGCTCTCGACGAGCGAGCGCGGAGACAACCCGAAGGAGTGCCGATGACCACCACGGTCGAGAAGTCCGTCGAGGTGAACGTCCCGATCCGCACCGCGTACAACCAGTGGACGCAGTTCGAGGAGTTCCCGAGGTTCATGGGCGGCGTCCGGGAGGTACGCCAGCTCGACGACAGGCGCATGCACTGGGTCGCCGAGATCGCCGGCGTCCAGCGCGAGTGGGACGCGAAGGTCCTGGAGCAGGTGCCGGACAGCAAGGTCGCCTGGGCCGCCACCGAGGGCGCCACCAACGCCGGTGCCGTCCACTTCCAGCCGGTCGACACGGATCGCACGATGGTCCGGCTGTTCCTGGAGTACGAGCCGGAGGGCTTCGTCGAGAAGGCCGGCGACCGGCTGCACCTCGTCGAGCGGCAGGCCGAGTCCGACCTGGAGAGGTTCAAGGCGTACATCGAAAGCCGGGGCGTCGAGACCGGGGGCTGGCGCGGAACGATCGACGAGGGCCGCCAGCTCGGCACGCCCGGCGTCGAGTACGCCGCCGGCACCCGGGGGGACAGCGGCCGGGTCGACGGGTCCGGCCGGGACACCGGCACCGGGGCGACCACACCGGCCGGCGCCCCGTACCCGACCGGCGCCGGCCCCGACGGCGCCCACCGGCCGCTCTGACCAGTTCCCGGCACGGCGCAGGCCCGGGCGCGCGCCCGGGCCGCCGCCGCGTCCGGGCCCGGCGGACGCGGCGGCGCGCGGACCGCGGGCGTGTCCGGCGGGCCGGTCCAGCCGATCGGGCCGCGACGTTCGGGGCGGGGCGCTACCGGCGGCTCTCCAGCAGCCGGGCCACGGTGGCCGGCGAGTAGACCCGGCCCCGGGCGATCGCCGCCACCAGCAGCGGGGCGAGCACGGCGAGCAGGCCGAGGATCGCGGTCTGCTGGTTCGCGGACAGTGGCAGGCCGAAGGCGACCAGCAGGCTGATCACGGCCGTCCCGGCGGCGGTGATCCCGCCGACGGTGAACAGCGGTTCGGTCGCGGTCGAGGTGGGGACGGGGGCGGGGGTGGGGTCGGACATGCCGGGTCTCCTCAGTTGGTCGGTCACTCGGTCACGTGGGCGGCGCTGCGCCACGCGCCGTCGGTGGTGCCGACGGCGACCTGCGCGGTCGTACCGTCAGGGGGCGCCGGGGCCCGGGCGGCCCACCTCGCCCTGCGGCCCCTGCCCGCTTCGGCGGCCCCGCCGGGCGGGAGGCGAGTCGCCGGCTCCATCCGTCGTCAGGAGGACAGCCGGGCGGTCAGCTCGTCGACGACCTGTCGGGCCATGTCCGGCGGCACCGCCGCCGCGATGGCCTCCGGGGTCAGCCCGGCGGTCTTCAACGCCTCGGAGAGCCGTTGCGGGGACAGCCCGGCGAGCACCCCGGCGACGATGGCCGGCTCGTCCGTGAAGTCCTTCCCGGTCAGGGTGGTGACCCCGGCGGCCACACCGTCCAGACGGGACATCACGTAGTCGAGCTTGGCGACGATGCTGTTGTTGGCCTTCTCGGGCCCGGGGCCGTCGGGGTCGACGGTCCGGCCCATGCTCGACCCGCCGGTGAAGAGCCCGGCGTACACCTGGTGGATCTCGTTCTCGGCCTGAGCGCTCATGTCGTCCTCCGGGATCGTCGTGGTCAGCAGTCCGATGGCCGTCAGGTAGCGGCGGAACAGCGGGACCTGGTCCCGACCCGCCTTCGTGGAGTCGCGGAAGAAGCTGAAGTGGGTGTGCCACAGGTGGGAGCTGTCGCCGGTCGACCGGCGCTTGAGCCGGTCCCATCGCCGGACCGTCTTCCCGTCGGGGCTGTAGATGATCTCCCGGATGTCCCGCGTGTCGGCCGCGCCGGCCGCGCACTGCTGCATGCACCAGACGGAGAACGAGCGCAGGTCGTGGGCACGGCCGGCAGACCGTACGGTGAACGAGCCGACGTCCAGTGCGGAGGCGTCGATGGTCAGCCCCGCTCGGTCCCGGGGGGACTCCACGACCGAGTAGTCGTTGGCCACGACCCGGTCGGAGCCGCAGTGGTAGCCCCCGCGGTGGGCCGGGTCGCCGACGATGCCGACGGCGGCCGGGTCCAGGTCCTTGAGGTACGACAACAACAGGGTCCGAACGTTCGACAGATTCATCGGGGCCCGGGTCATGGAGCCCTCCTTCCGTCAGGAGGGCCGAGCACGACGATCACTCCGAGTAACAGACCGAAAGTGCGGGACGCGCCCGACCAAAAATGCGCATCGTCGGGCAGATGACCCAAGGGTAACCAGACGGCCATGCGTCTACCAGCGCGAATGCCTGCTCTTCGGATAGTGCTAGTTGCCGGAGGGTTCGCTCAGGGGGAGGAGTCCACACCCCAGGGACGAAGCAAAGAACCCTCGGCCTGTACACGCAGAGTCATCAACCGGCGGGCGAGGGCGGTCGACCGGGCGGGGACCGACGGAGCCGCGTGCCGGCACCGCGTGGCAAACCGCCCGGGCACGCCGCAGCGGCAGCCGCGGCGGGTCGCCGGCCGATCTCCACGGCACCCGAGAAAGGCCCCGTGACCTTGGCATCTCGCCTGGTCACGGGGCCTTTCTCGGGTGGAGCCGCCTGACGGAATCGAACCGTCGACCTACGCATTACGAGTGCGTCGCTCTAGCCGACTGAGCTAAGGCGGCAACGATCGTCAAGTGTACGGCACACCCGGGCGGCCGCCCCAATCGGATCCCTCCGCCTCGACGTGGGTCAGCCGGCCGACGGTGCCCGCACCCGACAGCGCGGAGGCCCGGCCGGGACTACGCTGCCCCAGGTGACCGACGACCGCATCCCCGTCGATGGCCCGGACGACGCCGACTGCCGGGACGACGACAGCGCCGACGCCGGGGCGGCGCGTCGGCCGCGCAGCACCGACCCGCTGGAGCTGGGCTTCACCCCACGCAAGCCCGTGCCGTGGCTCGCGCCGCTCCTGCTGATCAGCACCGGCCTGCGTACGCTGCTGGCCGTGCTGTTCGGGGCGTACCTGGACAAACGGGAGCTACAGAACGCGTTCGGCGACGGGATCTTCCGCCAGGTCGGGCCGGACGGCGGGCTGTGGCTGGACTACGTGGCCGACCTGGGCGACGGTTTCAACGCCACGTACTCGGTCGCGTACCTGCTCGCCCAGCCGGAGCTGGAGGTCGACGGGCACCGGCTGCCCCGGGCGCGGACCCTGGTGATGGGCGGCGACCAGGTCTACCCGTCGGCGTCCTACGCCGCCTACGAGGACCGGTGCAAGGGGCCGTACCAGGCCGCGCTGCCGGGCACGCCGCCCGAGCGCCCCACCCTGTTCGCGGTGCCCGGCAACCACGACTGGTACGACGGGCTGACCGCCTTCCTGCGGCTGTTCGTCCGCACCCGGGACCGGCACTTCGGCGGCTGGGGCACCGGGCAGTCCCGCTCGTACTTCGCCGTGGAGTTGCCCGCCGACTGGTGGCTGCTCGGCCTCGACGACCAGTCCGGCTCGTACCTGGACGACCCGCAGCTCACCTACTTCGACGCGGTGGCCCGCAAGCTGGGACCGCAGAGCCGGGTGATCATCGCCGTGCCGGCGCCGACCTGGGTCAAGGCCGTCGACCACCCCACGGCGTACGACTCGATCGACTACTTCGTCCGCACCATCGTCACGCCGACCGGGGCGCGGGTGCGGCTGCTCGTCTCCGGCGACCTGCACCACTACGCCCGGTACGCCGGCCCGGACCGGCAGCTGATCACCTGCGGCAGCGGCGGGGCCTACCTGTACCCCACCCACCATCTGCCCGAGCGGATCGAGGTGCCGCCGCGCGACACCCTGTCCCGGCGGGCCAGCCGCACCCGCGCGTACGACCTGATGGCCCGCTACCCCGAAAAGGCCCGCTCCCGGCGGTACGGCTGGGGGGTCTTCGGCCGGCTGCCGCTGCGCAACCCGGGCTTCGGCACCCTGCTCGGCGGCCTGCACACACTGCTCATGCTGGCCATGGCCGGGGTGGCGGCGAACCGGGCCAGCGGAACCGAGCAGCGGCTGTTCAGCGTCCCGCTGGTGGCGATGCTGATGGTGACGATGCTCGGGGCGGCGTTCTTCGCGAAGCCGCCCAGCGCGGGCGGGAAGCGGCACGTACGGCACTGGCTGCTCGGGGTGGGACACGGGCTGGCCCACGTGGCGCTGGCCGCCGCCGGCACCTGGGCATGGCTGTCGCTGCCCTTCTACGACTGGTCCTGGCCGCTGCCGGCCGCCGCCGCCGCGGTGGTCTACGGCCCGGTGATCGGGTTCCTGGCCGCCGAGCTGGTGGCGGCGTACCTGCTGGTCGCCGGCGCGTTCGGGGTGAACCTGAACGAACTCTTCGCCGGCCAGGGCATCGAGGACGCCAAGGCGTTCCTGCGGATGCGCATCGACCCGGACGGCACGCTGACCATCTACCCGATCGCCGTGGACCGCGTGGCCCGCGACTGGAAACTGAACCCCGACGCCTCCCCCACAGCCTCCTGGCTGGCCCCCAAGACCCCCCTGACCCCCCACCTGGCCGAACCCCCGATCACCCTCCGTCCCTGACCCGGGTCAGGGGGTGTAGTGCTGGTCGTGGGCCTGGCGGGGGGCGCAGACCGAGGCCCTGCTGCATGAGCAGCGGGAGCCGTCGGCGTCCAGGCGGACGGTGACCGAGTCGCGGGGGACGCTGTGGCCCACCACCCGGCCGTCGCCCTCGGGGGTGCTCACCCGGCTGCCGATGGACGGGGCGGACTCCTGGAACCGCTGGTAGAGCGGGTGCTCGTACTTCAGGCAGCACATCAGCCGGCCGCAGGCGCCGGAGATCCGCAGTGGGTTCAGCGGCAGGTCCTGTTCCTTGGCCATCCGGATGGTGACCGGCTCAAAGTCGGTGAGGAAGGTGGCGCAGCACAGGTCCCGGCCGCAGGAGCCGATGCCGCCCTGCACCCGGGCGGAGTCCCGGGCGGAGAGCTGGCGCAACTCGACCCGGCAGTGCAGGGTCGCCCCGAGGTCGCGGACCAGGGAGCGGAAGTCGACCCGGTGCGGGGCGGTGAAGTAGACCGTGGTGCGGTCGCCGCCCCCGTCGGTGCCGAGGACGTGGTCGACGGCAACCACCTTCATCGGCAGGCCGTGCTCGCGGATCAGCCGCTTCGCGGCCACCTTCGCCTCGGCCTTGCGCCGTCGCAGCAGCTCGTCGCGGCGCAGGTCGTCGTCCCCGGCGAGCCCGGCCAGCTTGGGGAAGCCGTCGGTGTCCTCGCCGACCCACTGCGCGGCCCAGACGCACTCCGCCACCTCGGGACCGTCGTCGGTGGGGACCAGCACCCGGTCGCCCACCTGCGGGCGGAACTCGCCCGGGTCGAGGTAGTAGAGCCGCCCGTACCGGTTGAAGCTGACCGCACAGAGCATGCCCATGCCCTCACCCTACGACGGGGCGACCCCCACCACCCACCCCACCGGTCGCCGTCCGGTCACCCGGCGCAGCGATCCATCGACGTCGAATCGTCCGACGCGCGCCGGCCCCTCGTCCCGATACGCCTCGCCCGGACGGCTGATTCCCGCCCAGCCGGACGACAAACGCCGGCCGGGGGCGGTTGAGTGGGGGGGGCAGACCTGCGGGGGGTGCAGGGGAAGGCCACGGCGTCGCCGCCGGAAGCCCGGATCACACCGGTGCCACCGGCGCGACGCCGTGGCCGCGCCAGCCCTGCCGGCGACGGGCGCGGACGTGGTCAGCGGCCGACCCGGGTGACGGTGTCGTAGCGGGTCGGGCCGCCCGCCGGCCCGCGCCAGGTCGTCTCCGCCAGGCTCGGCGACCACTGGCGCAGCAGCGTTTCCGCACCGTCGTAGGCCACCCCCAGCACCGAGAGCACCCGGTACGCGACGTCGGCCGCCGCGAGCGGCCCCACGGTGCCGGCCTCGGCCCCCGGCGCGGTGGCGACGCGGACCCGGACCGCCTCGGCGGAGCCGAGCACGTCGGCCAGCGCCCGGGCCAGCGCGAGCCGGCTGCCCTCCACCCAGTCGGCGAGGGCGTCCGCGTATCCGGCCGTCGACTCCAGCCGGCCCACCAGGCTCTCCGGGCCCTCGTCGAGGTGCCGCAGCAGGGCGGAGCGGGCCTGGTCGTACGCGGACGCGGCCGGTCCGGACCAGGCGGCGGGGTCGGTGAGGAGGTGACAGACCTTGTCGTACTCCCGGACGAGCCCGCGCACCGCGTGGCCGGCGTCGGCCAGCGGCGCCGGGTGCAGATCGAGGAAGCCCCGCACCGCCTCGCCGGGGAGCACCTGCATCCGGCGCAGCAGCGGCCAGAGCCGGTGCCCCTCGGGGGCCCCGCCCGCGAGCAGCGTGTCGACCCGGCCGAGCAGGTCGAGGCCGGGCTCGGCGAGGCGGTCCAGGGCGTCCATCAGACCTCCCGGCGCAGCCGGCGTCGGGCCGCGTCGTCGACGCCCGCGTACCGGTCGGCGGCGCCCCGGACGGCAGACGCGGCGGCGGACAGCCGGCTCGCGGCGAGAGTCGCCTCTCGGGCCCGGTCGCCGGTCGCCTCGGTCCACCGCCGGTGCAGCGCCCGGCCGATCTCGCCGGGCCGGCCCGGGACGTGCACGCCGAACGCCGGGTGCGGCGGGTCGGCGGCGGTCACCTCGCGGGCCAGTGCGTCGAGGGTGCCGCTCGCCTCGTCCAACCGGGCGGCGAGGGCGCGCAGTTCGTCCATCTCAGGCCCCCGCCAGCGGCCGGTACGCGGCGAACGTCTCGTTGTGCAGCTTCTCCCGGGCCCACTCGGCGGCGTCGGCGGCGGCGCTCACCGCGGCCCGCACCGAGCCGGCGACGTCCCGGGGGTGACGGTTGTGCAGCGGGCCGAGGAACCGCACGTCGGTGATCCGGCCCCCCGCGGTGACCACCACCTCGACCAGCCCGTCCGGGGAGCGCACGGTGACCTCCACGGTCGCCACCGCCTGGTCGAACTCGGCCTGCAACGACTCGATGCGGCGGTAGCGCCGCACCGCCTCCTCGATCCAGGCCTCGTCGATCTCCCCCCGAGGCATCGCGGACTCCTCCCGGCAGTGCACTCACTGAGTGTGCCGCCACCGTCACCGCGGCATACGGGACCGTACCGCACACCAATCGCGCCTGTCGATGGCCTGTGGACCGGGCAGGGGTGGGGAGGGGTCAGCCCTTCCAGAGGGTCAGCATCATCGCCTCCACGGCGATCCGCGGCTTGACGTTCGCCTCGATGGCGGCCCGGCACTCCAGCACGGCCTCCAGCCGGCGCAGCGCCCCCTCGGCGGCCCACCGCTGCGCGCCGGCCTCGGCCAGCGCGGCGGTGTCGGTGTGCACCGGGGCGACCGGCGCGCGCAGTGCCATGGTGAGCGCGTCCCGGTAGAAGCCGGCAAGGTCGACCAGGGCCCGGTCCAGGGCGTCCCGCTGGGCCCGGGTGGCCCGCGACTTCTGCCGCCGCTCCAGTTCCTTGAGCTGACCGGCGGCCCCGCGCATCGCCCCGGCCGCGCCCCGGCCGGTGCCGCCCGCGCCGAGCGCCGTCTGCAACGCGGCCCGCTCGGCGGCGTCGCTCTCCACCACGGCCGCCTCGGCCTCCGCCTCGGCTGCCTCGATCAGCGCGGACGCCGCGTCGAAGGCGGCGCCCACCCCCGTCAGCCGGCGCGGCACCGCGAGCACCGCGTCGCGCCGGCTGCGGGCCTCCGGGTCGCCGGCGAGCCGCCGGGCCCGGCCCACGTGCCCCTGCGCCGCCGCCGCCGCCCACCGTGCCACCTCCGGCGCGACGCCCCGGCGGACCAGCACCTCGGCCACCGCCTCGGGCGCCGGCTGCCGCAGCGGTACGACCCGGCAGCGCGACCGGATGGTCACCGAGACGTCGTCCGGGTGGGTGGACGGGGCACAGAGCAGGAAGACGGTCCGCGGCGGCGGCTCCTCGACGGCCTTGAGCAGCGCGTTGCCGGCCGCCTCGGTGAGCCGGTCGGCGTCCTCGACGATCACCACCTGCCACCGGCCGCCGGACGGGGTGCTCGCCGCCCGGAGCACCAGGGCGCGCATCTCGCCCACCCCGATCGAGAGCCCCTCGGGCACCACCAGCCGGACGTCGGCGTGGGTGCCGGCGAGCGTGGTGTGGCAGCCCTGGCACTCGCCGCAGCCGGTGCCGTGCAGGCACTGGAGGGCGGCGGCGAAGGCTCGGGCCGCCACCGAGCGGCCCGAGCCGGGTGGCCCGGTGAAGATCCACGCGTGGGTCATCCCCGCCCCGGGGTCTGCCCCGCCCGCCCCCTCGGCGGCCTCGGCCTCCGCCTCGGCGGCGAGGGCGTCGGCGTCGTCGGGGTCGACCGGGCCGGCGGTGGCCGCCGCGTGGGCGGCGGCGGCCCCGCGCAGCACGGCTGCGGCGGACGCGGCGGCCCGGCGCAGCGTGTCGACGGCGTCGTCCTGCCCGACCAGGTCGGCGAAGACGTCGGGCATCAGGTCCGGTGCTCCATCGTCACCAGCTCCGTGTCCGATAACTCCGGCTGCACCGAGGTGTCCGGCCCCTGGGCGGGGCGGGGGTGCACGATGCCGGCCGGGTCGACCAGGAATTCCTGCACCCGCCGGGCCACCAGCTCGGCGGTCTCCCCGACCGGGCGGGACGCGTCGAGCACCAGGTACCGCTTGGGGTCGTTCGCGGCGAGGTCGAGGAAGGCGTACCGGACCCGCTCGTGGAAGGCGACGGACTCGGCCTCCAGCCGGTCGGCCCCGGCGTTGCGCGCCGCGACCCGGGACAGCCCGGTGTGCGGTTCGACGTCGAGCAGCACCACCAGGTCGGGCTTGAGTCCGCCGGTGGCCCAGGAGGAGAGCCAGGAGACCTCGTCGACGGGCAGCGTCCGCCCGGCGCCCTGGTACGCCAGCGACGAGTCGACGTACCGGTCGCTGATCACCACCGCGCCCCGGACGAGCGCCGGCCGGACCACGGTGGCCACGTGGTGCGCCCGGTCCGCGGCGTAGAGCAGCGCCTCGGCGCGTGGCGACGGCGCCTCGGCGGCGGTGTCGAGCACCAGCGAGCGGATCCGCTCGCCGATTCCGGTGGCCCCCGGCTCCCGGGTCACCAACACCTCCCGGCCCTGCCCGCGCAACCGCTCGGCGAGCGCGGCGAGCTGGGTCGACTTGCCGGCGCCCTCGCCGCCCTCGAAGACCACGAAGAGCCCGCTGGAGACGAACTGCTCGGCCGGCATCAGCGGGCGGCCCCGGATCGATCCCCACAGGTCGGCGAGGACCGGCACGCCCTTCTTGTCGTCCATCTGCCCGAACGCGCTGATCCCGGCGAAGATGCCGGCGGCGCCCGCGGCGAGCAGCAGCAGCCGGGTGGACGAGACGGAGACACCCAGGTCGGCGATGGTCAGCTTGCGGGAGCCGCCGACACCGACCAGCAGGCTGCTCAGCGCGATGGCCAGGATCAGTACCAACCGGGTGCCGATCTGCACCACCGCGAAGACCCGGCCGCGCACCTCGTCGGCGACCTCGCCGCCGAGCAGGGTGGTGCCGGCGAGGAAGGCCATCCCGGCCCCCGCGCCGACCAGGACCGCGCCGAGCATCGCCATGGACAGGTGGATGGCGAACGCGAGCACCAGCACGGACGCGCTGGCCAGCACGATGCTCATGCCGAACCAGCGCCGCCGGGACATGTCCCGGACGATCATCGGGCCGAGCCCGATGCCCACGGCGAGGCCGATGAACATCGCGCCGAAGAGCAGATAGAACGCGGCGTCGCCGGCGCCGAGCGAGGCGGCGAAGAACTTCGCCGTGCCGATCACGATGCCGCCGCCGGCGAACGCGCCGAAGATGCCGAGCACCAGGCCGCGCACCAGCGGGGTCTGGCCGATGTACTTCCAGCCCTCGGTGAACTGGTGCCGCATGCCCTGCCCGGTGCGCTCCGCCTCGTCGGTCTGCGCCTGGCTGATCTCCTTGATCCCGAACGCGACGACCAGAGCGGTGGCCAGCCGGGAGAAGGCGTTGAACCAGAGCGCGATCTGCGCCGGCTCGGCCCAGGACGGGATCTCGCCGCCGGCCGCGCCCCGGATGCTGCGGTCGAGCACGGCCAGGCCGAGCGCGGCGGCGATCGGGGTGAGGCCGTACGTGGTGATCAGGGTGAGCTGGTTGGCCGCCTCCAGCCGGGCGCGCGGGATCAGGTTGGGGACCGCGGCCTCCTTGGCCGGGATCCACAGCAGGGTGATCGTCTCGATCAGGAAGGTGGCGACCGCCGCCCAGCCGACCACCAGGCCACCGCTGGCCCCGGTGAGCGCGAACAGCGGGATGGAGGCGAACAGCAGGAAGCGCAGCACATCGCAGATGACCATCGTCCAGCGCCGGTCGAACCGGTCGGCGAGGACACCGGCCACCGGGCCGAGGATCAGCGCGGGCAGCAGCCGGATCGCGATCAGGGTGCCGAACGCGGCGCCCTGCGCGGTGCTGCCCGAGACCTGGGCGGCGGCGAAGACGGAGGTGGCGAGCAGGCCCAGCCAGTCGCCGAAGGAGGCGGCGCCGAGCACGATCCACAGCCGGCGGAACGGCTGGATGCGCAGCACGGAGCGGATCGCGGCGGCCCCGGACCGGTCGGCGGCCTGGCTCGTGGCCGCGCCCCCGGCGGGAGCGCCGGGTTGGCCGCCGGCCTCGTCGGTGGCGGCCTCGGCCGGGTCGGCGCCCTGGGAGCCGGCGTCGGCCGGGGCGGCGGCCCGGGGACCGGACGCGGCACCGGCCGCAGCGGCGGACGGGCCGGTGGTGGCGTTGTCGGGCCGGTCGCCGGACGACACGCCGGGCGACTCGCCGCTGTTCTGGCTTTCGATGGCCGTACCTCCACGTGCCGACCCAACGCTGGGCAGTCCCGGTGCAACACTCTAGTCCCGGCCGGGGGTCGCCCCGTCCGCGACATTGCCTGCTCGCCGAGCCTAGGCCGCCGGGGCAACCGGCCCCAGCCAGGCATACGCGAGGGTATTTCGCATTGACCGTTTGACAGTTAGCGTGCACACGTGGCCACCGAAAGCGACAAACTTCGCGAGCGCCTGGACCGGGCGACCGCCCACCTCGACCCGCCGTACGCGGTGGTCGACCTGACGGCGTTCGACGCCAACGCCGCGGCGCTGCCCCCACGCGCCGGCGGCAAGGCGATCCGGGTCGCCAGCAAGTCCGTGCGCGCCCGCGGGTTGCTCGGCCGCGTGCTGGGCCGACCCGGCTGGGCGGGGGTGATGGCGTTCACCCTGCCCGAGGCGAGCTGGCTGGTCCGCACCGGCGTGACCGACGACGCGCTGGTGGCCTACCCCACGGCCGACCGGGGGGCGCTCGCCGAGCTGGCCGGCGACGGGGAGCTGGCCCGGGCCGTCACCCTGATGGTCGACGGCACCGACCAGCTCGACCTCATCGACGCGGTCCGCCCGCCGGGCGGTCGCCCCCCGCTGCGGGTCTGCATCGACCTGGACGCCTCCTGGCGGCCCCTGCGCGGGCGGGTGCACGTCGGGGTGCGCCGCTCCCCGGTGCACAGCGCCCGGGCGGCCGGCGCGCTCGCCGCCGCCGTCGCCGGCCGGCCCGGCTTCCGGCTGGTCGGCCTGATGTCGTACGAGGCGCAGATCGCCGGGCTGGGCGATGCGCCGCCGGGACGGGCGGCGCTGGCCGCCGCGATCCGGGTGGCCCAGCGCGGCTCCTACCGGGAGCTGCTGGCCCGCCGAAGCGCGGCGGTGGCCGCGGTACGCGAGCACGCCGAGCTGGAGTTCGTCAACGGCGGCGGCACCGGCAGCGTGGCGGCGACCAGCGCCGACCCCGCGGTCACCGAGGTCACCGCGGGGTCCGGCCTGTACGGGCCGACGCTGTTCGACGCGTACCGCGCCTGGCGCCCCACCCCGGCGGCGTTCTTCGCCTGCGCGGTGGTCCGCCGCCCGGCCCCCCGGCTGGCCACGGTGCTCGGCGGCGGCTGGATCGCCTCCGGCCCGGCCGCCGACACCCGCCTGCCCGCCCCCTGGCTGCCGACCGGGCTGAAGCTGCTCGGCGCGGAGGGGGCCGGCGAGGTGCAGACGCCGCTGGCCGGCCGGGCGGCGGACGACCTGCGGGTCGGCGACCGGGTCTGGTTCCGGCACGCCAAGGCCGGTGAGCCCTGCGAGCACGTCAACGAGCTGCACCTGGTCGAGGGCGACCGGGTGGTGGGCAGCGTCCCCACCTACCGGGGGGAGGGCCACGCGTTCCTGTAGCCGCCCGGAGCGGTTCCAGGAGGTCGGGCCGCCCCCGGCGGCCGGGATCAGGAGGGGGTGGCGGGCGAGGCGGCGGCGTCGGCCGAGGCGGTGACGTGCCGGTGCAGGTACTCGCGGATGAGCGCCTTGGCCTCGGCGAGCACCCGCTCGTCGCCCTCGGCGTTGCGCCGGAACGCCAGCTTGATCAGTGCGTCCGCGGCCTCGACGGCGATCTCCAGGCAGAACCGCAGGCGCGGCTCGTCGGCCATCCCGAACCGCTCGGTGAGCACCCGGTCCAACTGGTCGGCGATCACGCCGTTGTTGTCCCGCTGCTCGTCGAGCAGGTGCAGGTCGACCACGTCGCCGAAGTGCAGGGTGCGGAACCCGGGGACGGTGCGGTGCATCGTGATGTACTCGTCGATCCCCGCGTCGACGCCGTCCCACCAGTGGGTCAGGTCGTCCGAGGCGAACCGCTCGTCGAGCCGCTGGAGGTAGGACTCCATCGTGCGCAGGGTCAGCGCCTGCACGATCGCCCGCTTGTCCGGGAAGAACTGGTAGACCGACCCGATCGCCACCTCGGCACGCTCGGCGAGCAGGGTCGTGGTCAGTCCCTCGTACCCCACCTCGTCGACGAGTTCGGCACAGGCGTCCAGCATCCGCTGGACCCGCGCCACGCTTCGACCCTGGACCGGTACCCGGCGCAGCGGCCCGGTCGTGGCGGCTGGTGTGGACACTCGGTCACCCCCCTTCGACGGATGAACATATCTGCACGTCACGAGTACGTGACTACCGGTACAACGAGCGGGCCTCGATTGCGGTATTTACCAGGCACAACGTTCCTGATATGAAGTCAGTTCATATTCATGTCGAGGAGCGCGCATGGCCAGCACCGCACCGCTCACCACCAGCGCCTGGACCAACTGGGCCGGCAACCAGCGCAGCACCGCCACCGCCATCCTCCGCCCTCGCACGGTCGCCGACGTCACCGAGGCCGTCCGGGCCGCCGGGGCGGCCGGCGAACGGATCCGGGCGGTCGGCAGCGGCCACTCCTTCACCCCCGTCGCCCGCACCGACGGCCGCCGGATGGAGCTGACCGAACTCGACACCGGGGCCCGGATCGACCGGGAACGACGCCTGGTCACCGTACCCGCCGGGATGCCGCTGCACCGCCTCAACGCCCTGCTCGCCGCCAACGGGCTGGCCATGCCCAACCTCGGCGACATCGACGCGCAGACCGTCGCCGGGGCGATCTCCACCGGGACCCACGGCACCGGGGCCGCGTACGGCTGCCTGTCGACCTTCGTCGAGGCGCTCACCCTGGTCACCGGCACCGGCGAGGTGCTGCACTGCTCCGCCGAGCAGCACCCGGACGTGTTCGCCGCCGCCCGGGTCTCCCTCGGCGCCCTCGGGGTGCTGACCGAGGTGACCCTGCGCTGCGTGGACGCCTTCACCCTGCGCGCCCACGAGCGACCCGCCCCGCTCGCCGAGGTGCTGTCCGACCTGCCGGCCCTGATCTCCGCCCACGACCACGTCGAGTTCTACTGGTTCCCGTACACCGACCGGGTGCAGGTCAAGGTCAACGACCGGACACCGGCCGACGACCGGCCGCTGGCCCGCTGGCGCGGCTGGCTGGACGACGAGTTCCTGTCCAACACGGTCTTCGCCGGCGCGTGCCGGCTCGGGCGGGCCGTGCCCACACTGGTGCCGACGATCAGCGCGGTCTCCGCCCGGGCGCTCACCGAGCGCACCTACACCGGCCGCTCCGACACGGTCTTCTGCACTCCGCGCCGGGTCCGCTTCGTGGAGATGGAGTACGGCCTGCCGCGCGCCGCCCTGCCCGAGGCGCTGGACGCGCTGCGCCGGATCGTCGACGGGCTCCCGTTCAAGGTGATCTTCCCGGTCGAGGTCCGGTTCACCGCCCCGGACGACATCTGGCTGTCACACGGGTACGGGCGCGAATCGGCGTACATCGCCGTCCACCAGTACGTCGGGATGCCGTACGAGCCGTACTTCCGGGCCTTCGAGCAGGTCGCCGCCGGCCTGGGCGGTCGTCCACACTGGGGCAAGCTGCACTGGCGCGACGCGGCGTCGCTGGCCCCGGTGTACCCGAAGTTCGCCGACTTCCAGTCCGTCCGCACCCGTCTGGACCCGAACGGCATCTTCAGAACCCCCCACCTGGACCAACTCTTCGGCGCCTGAACCGTTGGGATCTTGGAGGGAAACGCCCGGGAGGGGCGCTACCTTCCAAGACCTCGACGGGAGGCGTCAGTCGGCGGGGGTGGCGGCCTTCTTCGGGGGAGTCTTCTTCGCCGGGGTGGCCTTCTTGGCCGCCGCCTTCGCCGCCGTCGACTTGCTGGCGGTCGACTTCGTCGCGGCGGTCTTCTTGGCGGCTGTGGTCTTCTTGGCCGGGGCCTTCTTCGCCGGGGCCTTCTTCGCCGCCGTCTTCTTCGGCGCCGGGCCCTTCGCGCGCTTCTCGGCGAGCATCTCGGAGGCCTCCTCGATGCTCAGCGCCTCCGGGGTCTGCCCACGCCGCAGGGACGCGTTGACCTCACCGTCCGTCACGTACGGGCCGAACCGGCCGTCCTTGATGACCAGCGGCTTCTCGGTCAGCGGGTCGACGCCCATCTCCCGCAGCGGGGGCGCGGCGGCTCGGCGCTGGCGGGTCTTCGGGGCGGCCAGCAGGGCCAGCGCCTCGTCCAGCGTGACGGTGAACATCTTGTCTTCCGAGTCCAGCGAGCGGAACTCGTCACCCTGCTTGACGTACGGGCCGTAGCGGCCGTTGTTGGCGACCACCTCGCCGCCGTCCGGGGCCACCCCGACCAGCCGGGGCAGGCTGAGCAGCTTCAACGCCTCGGCGAGGGTCAGCGAGTCCGGCGACTGCGAGCGCAGCAGCGACGACTTTCGCTCGCCGCTGGCCACGTACGGGCCGAACCGGCCGGACTTGAGCAGGATCGGCTCCCCGGTGGCCGGGTCGTCGCCGAGCTTGCGCTCGCCGCCCCCGCCGAGGAACAGCTCGTGCACCTTCTCGGGGGTCAGCTCGTCGGGGGCCAGCCCCTCGGGGATCGGGGCCCGGTCGCCCTGGCCGCCGCCCTCCTCGCCCTCCCCGTGCGCCGCCGGCTCGCCGCCGGGCAGCTCCCGCTGGAGGTACGGCCCGTAGCGCCCGACCCGGACGACGACCTCGCGCCCCTCGTCGTCGGTGAACAGCGGGATGGAGTTGACGCTGCGCGCGTCGATCTCGCTGAGGTTCTCCGTGACCAGCTTCTTCAGCCCACCGGAGCGGGCGATGGTCTGGTCACCGGCGCCGTTGGCGCTGCCGAAGTAGAAGGCGGTGAGGAAGTCGACCGCGGCGTGGTCGCCGCCGGCGATCTCGTCCAGCTCGTTCTCCATGCTGGCGGTGAAGTTGTAGTCGACCAGCCGGGGGTAGTGCCGCTCCAGCAGGCCGATCACCGCGAAGGCCAGGAAGGACGGGATCAGCGCCTGGCCGCGCTTGGTCACGTACCCCCGGTCCTGGATCGTCTGCATGATCGACGCGTACGTCGACGGGCGGCCGATGCCCAGCTCCTCCAGTGCCTTGACCAGCGACGCCTCGGTGTACCGCGACGGCGGCTGGGTGTGGTGGCCCTGCGCGGCCAGTTCGTCGGCGGTCAGCGGCTGGTCCTTGACCAGGTTGGGCAGCCGGCGCTCGGCGTCCTCGGCCTCGGCGTTCTCGTCGTCGGACGACTCGACGTACGCCCGCAGGAAGCCCGGGTCGGTGATGGTCTTGCCCGTCGCGCCGAAGTCGGCCTCCTCCTGCGCGGAGGAGACCGCCCGGATGCGCACCGAGACGCTGGAGCCGACCGCGTCGGTCATCTGCGAGGCGATGGTGCGCCGCCAGATCAGCTCGTAGAGCTTGAACTCCTCGCCCGACAGCTCCTTGGCCACGTCGCCCGGGGTGCGGAAGTTGTCCCCCGCCGGGCGGATCGCCTCGTGTGCCTCCTGGGCGTTCTTCACCTTGCCGGTGTAGCGGCGCGGCTCCGGCGGCACGCTGCGCTCGCCGTACAGCTCGACGATCTGCCGGCGGGCCGCCGTGATGGCGGTCTCCGACAGGTTCACCGAGTCGGTACGCATATAGGTGATGTAGCCGTTCTCGTAGAGCCGCTGCGCGGTGCGCATCGTCTGCTGGGACGAGAACCGCAGCTTGCGGGCCGCCTCCTGCTGGAGGGTGGAGGTGATGAACGGCGCGTACGGGCGGCGGCGGTAGGGCTTCTCCTCGACCCGGGTGACCGTGAACGGCCGGCCCTCCAGCCGGGCGGCGAGCCCGCGCGCCCCACCGGAGTCGAGGTGCACCACGCCCGCCCCGGGCCTCACCCGGCCGGTGGTCGGCTCGAAGTCCTTGCCGGTGGCGATCCGGTCGCCGTTCAGCGCCACCAGGGTGGCGTTGAAGGTGCGCGGCCCCTCGCCCGGCTTCGCCACCGCCAGGGTGGCCAGGATGTCCCAGTACTCGGCGGTGCGGAACGCCATCCGCTGCCGCTCCCGCTCGACCACGATCCGGGTCGCCACGGACTGCACCCGGCCCGCCGAGAGCTTCGGCATGACCTTCTTCCACAGCACCGGGGAGACCTCGTAGCCGTACAGCCGGTCGAGGATGCGCCGCGCCTCCTGGGCGTCGACCAGGTCGCGGTCGATCTCGCGCGGGTTGGCCACCGCGGCCTGGATCGCCGGCTTGGTGATCTCGTGGAAGACCATCCGCTTGACCGGCACCTTGGGCTTGAGCGTCTCCACCAGGTGCCAGGCGATCGCCTCGCCCTCGCGGTCCTCGTCCGTGGCCAGGAAGATCTCGTCGACCTCCTTGGCCAGCTTCACCAGCTTGCTGATCTGCTGCCGGCGGTCGGGCGAGACCACGTAGAGGGCGTGGAAGCCGTTGTCGACGTCGACGCCGAGGCGGGCCCACGGCTCGCCCTTGTACTTGGCCGGCACGTCGGCGGCGTTGCGCGGCAGGTCGCGGACGTGACCGAAGCTGGCCTCCACGACGTACCCCGGGCCGAGGTAGCCCGAGATCGTCTTGGCCTTCGCCGGTGACTCGACGATGACCAGACGGGTGGTCCTGGCGTTGCTCGGCACGTCTCCTGCGACCTCACTCCTGCTCGTGGCCGGCCGGGTCCGGGGCGCGGACCACCCTCGGTCCGCCGGAACCGCCGGCGGTCCGGATGTCCAACGTAACGCGTCGCCCACGTTTCGGGTTTCGCGGGCGGCCAACCGCCCACCGTGCGGGGCCGTCCCCTCACCGCACCGGTCGGCGGTCTTGCCGGACGGCGCCACCGTACACCGTGGGTAGGGTCCCGAGCGGGCCACTGTGACGATGACGCCCTGTCGGCGGATGGCCCACCAGCCCGTTCGCGCCGCCAACAAACCGCCGAACTGTCCCCCATCGGACACCCGCCCCACGTCGATCATGGACCCGCGGTGGGCGGTTTATGCCACTACGCCGCTTTTACGGGGCAGCACGACTCCATGATCGCGGGCATCTGGGGGTCAGGGGTGGTGGGGCCAGGAATCGGGTGGGGCGGTGGGTGGGGGGTCGCCCAGGAGGTCGGCCAGGCGGGACAGGCGGCGACGGCCGGTGATCCGGTACGCCGGGCCGCCCGCCTCCGCGTCCAGCGGTGCCGCCGGCAGGCCGACGGCGGCCAGGGCGGCGCCGACCGGTTCCCGGCACGCCTCGTCGTCCACGCCGAGGCGGAGCAGGAAGCCGGGCGGCTCCGCCTTCCCGGCAGCGGCGACCCAGAGCCGCAGCCGCCGGCCGTTGAGGTGGAACCCGGCGGGTGGCCGCTTCACCGGGCTGCCGGGGGCCGGGCCGCCGGGGGCCGGGGCCGGCGGGTCGCGGAGCCAGGCGAGGGCCAGCGGGGCCAACGTGCTGGCGTACGAGGTGCGCACCAGGTGCCGCTGGTCACCCGTCGCCTCCCAGGTGGCGGGGAGCCCGCGCCGGGCCAACTCGGCGACGAGCACGTGCACCCGCCAGGCGGCGTCCACCACGATCGACAGCCGCGCGGTGCCGCCCATCCGGACCATCTCCCCCGGGCCAGCGAGCAGGCCGGCCAGATCGGCGACGGACGGGTCCGCCGCCTCGGCGCCGAACAGCGAGAGCTGCCGGACCGGGTCGGGTGGTCGGTCGGGGGACGTCAGCGGCACTCCGGGACCTCGTCGAAGGCCTTCTTGAGTTCTTCGGAGCTGAGCCGGCTGGTGTCCAGGGCGCTGGCGTCGTACTCCTTGTTGAGCGTGTCCACGGCGGCGCGTACGCCGTCGTAGAAAGCGGTGGGCTCGCTGGTGCCCAGACCGCCGATGGTGCCCCGGGCCCGGCCGTACGCGTCGCGCACCTTGCCCAGCGACGCCTGGAAGCCCTGCGAGATCTCCTCGCCGTGGTCGGTCTCCGGGACGCCGGCCTCGTCGACCTTGCGGCGGGCCGTCTCGCTGGCCTGCTCCGCGCCGCCGAAGAGCCGCACCAGGTTCTCCTTCGCCTGCGCCGGGGTGGTCTTCGCGGTCATCTGCTGCTGGGTGCTGCTCGTCAGCTTGTTGATCTCGGCGCGCCACGGGGTGAGCGCCTCGCACACCGACGCCGCCCAGGCCCGGGGGCTGGGGCCGCCGCCGCAGGCGGTCAGCGTCAGGACGAGCGTGGCGAGGACCACCGTGAGCTTTCCGGCGGTCGCCGCCCGGCACGTGCGCATGCGAAGCAGCGTACGGCCTCCGTGCCGATGTGCCACCGGTCGGTTTGCCGCAGCCCGGCCGCCCCCGCTGCGCCGGTCCGGGCCGGGCGGGCCGTGAGCTGGAGTTTCCGGCGACGGCGGGTTCCCGGCCGCGGATGGTGGACCGGCCGGGAACCCGCTGGGTCACCGCTCAGGCGTTGACCGCCTCCGGCCGCTGGTCCGCGCTGCCGCTGCCGCTGCCGCTGCCGCTGCCGCTGCCGCTGCCGTCGGAGTCGCCCATCGCGACGCCCTTGCGCTTGCTGAACACCACCGCCGCGACGATGATCAGCGCGGCCACCACCGCGATGCCGACCCGCAGGCCGACGTTGCGCTCGTCGCCGATGCTCCACGCCACGACGGCCGGCGCGATCAGCAGCGAGACCAGGTTCATCACCTTGATCAGCGGGTTGATCGCCGGGCCGGCGGTGTCCTTGAACGGGTCGCCGACGGTGTCGCCGATGACCGTGGCGGCGTGCGAGTCGGAGCCCTTGCCGCCGTACGCGCCGTCCTCGACGAGCTTCTTGGCGTTGTCCCAGGCGCCACCGGAGTTGGACAGGAACACCGCCATCAGGGTGCCGGCGCCGATCGCCCCGGCCAGGTACGCCGCCAGCGCGCCCGGCCCGAGGCCGAAGCCGACCGCGATCGGGGCGAGGATGGCGAGCAGGCCGGGGGTCATCAGCTCGCGCTGCGCGTCCCGGGTGCAGATGTCGACGACCTTGCCGTACTCGGGACGCTGGGTGCGGTCCATGATCCCGGGCAGCTCGCGGAACTGCCGGCGGACCTCCATCACCACGGCGCCGGCCGAGCGGGACACCGCGTTGATGGCCAGACCGGAGAAGAGGAATACCACCGCCGCGCCGATGATCAGGCCGACCAGGTTGCGCGGATTCGCCACGTTCAGCGAGTTGAGGATCTCCGCGCCGACGTCACCCACGCCCGCGTCGGCGTACGCCGTGCGCAGCGTGTCGGTGTACGAGCCGAACAGCGCGGTCGCGGCCAGGACCGCGGTGGCGATCGCGATGCCCTTGGTGATCGCCTTGGTGGTGTTGCCGACCGCGTCCAGCTCGGTCAGGATCCGGGCGCCGTTCTCGTCGATGTCGCCGGACATCTCGGCCACGCCCTGGGCGTTGTCCGAGATCGGGCCGAAGGTGTCCATCGCGACGATCACGCCGACGGTGGTGAGCAGGCCGGTGCCGGCCAGCGCCACGGCGAACAGCGACAGCGTGATGGAGCCGCCGCCGAGCAGGAACGCGCCGAAGACGCCCGCGCCGATCAGCAGCGCCGAGTAGACCGCCGACTCCAGGCCGATGCTGATGCCGGCGAGGATGACCGTGGCCGCGCCGGTCTGCGAGCTCTTGCCGATGTCCTGCACCGGGCGCCGGTTGGTCTCGGTGAAGTAGCCGGTCAGCGCCTGGATCGCGGCGGCCAGCACGATGCCGATGACCACCGCGGCGATGGCGACGCCGCGCGGGCCCAGCGGCGGGTCCCCGCCCTCGACGCCGAGGCTGGCCCGCCACTCCGACCCGAGCAGGGCGGCCCAGGTCGGCTTGAGGTAGCCGTAGGAGGCGATCGCGACCAGCACCGCGGAGACCACGGCGGAGATGTAGAAGGCCCGGTTGATCGCGGTCAGGCCGTTGCGGTCGGAGGCGCGCAGCCGGGTGATGAAGACCCCGACGATCGCCACCAGCACGCCGATGGTGGAGATGATCAGCGGGAGGACCAGGCCGTCGTTGCCGAAGGCGGCCCGGCCGAGGATCAGCGCGGCGACCAGGGTGACCGCGTACGACTCGAACAGGTCGGCGGCCATGCCGGCGCAGTCACCGACGTTGTCGCCGACGTTGTCGGCGATGGTGGCGGCGTTGCGCGGGTCGTCCTCGGGGATGCCCTGCTCGACCTTGCCGACCAGGTCGGCGCCGACGTCGGCGGCCTTGGTGAAGATGCCGCCGCCGACCCGCATGAACATGGCCAGCAGGGCGGCGCCGAAGCCGAAGCCCTCCAGCACGGTCGGGGCGTCGCCCTTGAACAACAGGACCACGAGCGCCGCGCCGAACAGGCCGAGACCGACGGTGAGGAAGCCGACCACGCCCCCGGTGCGGAAGGCGATCTTCATGGCGCCCTCCCGGCCGCCGGTCGCCTCCCGGGCCGCGGCGGCGACCCGCAGGTTCGCGCGGGTGGCCAGCCACATGCCGGCGCCGCCGATGAACGCGCTGAACAGGGCGCCCACCACGAAGAAGGCGGACCGGCCGATCTTCACCGCGGTCTCGCTGCCGTCGGTGTCGTGCACCGGCAGCAGGAAGAGCAGCACCACGGCGATCACCACGAAGATCGCGAGGGTCCTGAACTGCCGGAGCAGGTAGGCCGAGGCCCCCTCCTGTACCGCCCCGGAGATCTCCTGCATGTTGGTGGTGCCCTTACCGGCTGCCAGCACGGCCTTGGTCAAGGCGGCGGCGAAGACGAGTGCCACCAGCGCGATGACCGCGGCGATGACGACGTACGTCAGGTTGGCTCCGGTAAGGGACAGTGCGCCGCCGTCGGCGGCCAAGGTCCCGGACATCTGTGTCCTCCTGTACCGAACGCTCGCGCCGGCCGGTGGAGACGCACAGACCGACGCCTGGATGCGGACTCGCAAGCGCGCCAACCCACCCCAGCGGACCAGCGATGAACACCCATACCCGCTGGCTGCGGGAAGGATCACTTGCTGACAACCCGCGTACTGTAGCCCTCCGTAGTGCCGGAGGTCACACCGGAGGGCACCGTGTCCGGATGATCTTCGTCGCTGTGTTATGAGAAATAATCTGATATAAGGCCCGGACACGACGGACGGGCCGCCCTCCCGGTCGGGAGTCGCGGCCTGAGCAGCGGATCAGTTGGTTGAGCGGCTAGTCAGCCAGTGAAGCTGATCGGTGGATCAGCGGGAGGTCAGCGGCCCACCGGCCAGACCATCCGGACCTCGGTGCCGACGCCCTCTTCGACCGGGCGCACCTGGAGATCCTCCACGAAGCCGGCGAGCAGGGCGAAGCCCACGCCGGTGGTCAGGTCGTCCTCGTCGAGCGACTCGGCGGCGAGCTGGTCGGCGTCGAGCGCGGCCAGGCCGATGCCCGCCTCGATCGGCGCCCGATCCACCACCCGCACCGAGTACGACCCGGCGTCGGACATCTCCACCAGCACCGGGTCGGGCACGTGGTACTGCCGGTGCAGGGCCACCGCCCGGGTGCACGCCTCGCCGATGGCCAGGCGCACCTCGTCGAGCAGGTCCTCGCGCACGCCGGCCCGCCGGGCCACCGCGACGCCGACCAGCCGGGCGGTACGGACGTGCACCGGGGCCGGAGAGAAGGAGAGCCGGACCGTGGCCATCAGGCGCCGGCGCCGGTCGGATCGGCCCCGATGGCCGCGTCGACCGTCGGGTACAGCGGGAACACCTGGTCCAGCGCGGTGATCCGGAAGATCTTGAGCAGCGGCTCCTTGTCGCAGACCAGCGCGAAGCTCCCGCCGACCGAACGCAGCCGCTTGAGCGCGCCGACCAGCACGCCGAGGCCGGTGGAGTCGAGGAAGTCGACCCGGCCCAGGTCGACCACGACGTACCGGGCCCCACCGTCGATCAGCTCCAGGAGCCGTTCCCGCAGCCGGGGCGCGGTGTAGACGTCCACCTCACCGCCGACCTCGAGCACCGTGTGCTCCCCCACGGCACGGGTCGCCAGCGACAGCTCCATCGGTCCTCCTCGCAAGAGTCGTAAACTCTCCTGGGCATCTAACCATCCCCGCCGGGGACGTTCGTGAGGGTCACCGGCGGAGGCTCCCCCTTACCCACACCCCCGCCAGTCAACTCCGAACACTTGTGCGAGAGTGCAGGACGTGAGCCCCGCAGCCACCGTATCCGCAGGCCGCGGCCCCGACCGCCCGCCGGTGAGGGCCCCGGCCGAGCTGCTGCGCCGGCTGCGCGCGCGTACCGGCGCCGACCCGGTCACCCACGTCGAGCGGGTGCCGGCCCGGGCCGGGGAGCAGGCCCCGTGGCCCGAGTGGACCCCCGAGCCGCTGCGGGCGGCGTTCGCCCGGCGCGGCGTGGTCGCACCCTGGCGGCACCAGGCCCGGGCCGCCGACCTGGCGTACGCGGGCAGGAGCGTCGTCGTCGCCACCGGGACCGCGTCCGGCAAGTCCCTGGCGTACCAGCTACCGGCGCTGGCCACCCTGCTCGCCGACCCCCGGGCCACCGTGCTCTACCTGGCGCCGACCAAGGCGCTCGCCGCCGACCAGCTCCGCGCCGTCGCCGGCCTGGAACTCGACGGGGTACGCCCCGCCTGCTACGACGGGGACACCCCGCGCGCCGAGCGGGACTGGATCCGCCGGCACGCCCGGTTCGTGCTGACCAATCCCGACATGCTGCACCACGGAATCCTCCCCGGGCACGCCCACTGGCCGGGCTTCCTGCGCCGGCTGGCGTACGTGATCGTCGACGAGTGCCACACCTACCGGGGGGTGTTCGGCTCGCACGTCGCGCACGTGCTGCGCCGGCTGCGCCGGCAGTGCGCCCGCTTCGGCCGTACCCCCGTGTTCATCCTGGCCTCGGCCACGTCGGGTGACCCGGCGACGGCGGCCGGGCGGCTCACCGGCGTGCCGGTGGCCGCCGTAACCGAGGACGCCTCCCCGCGCGGCGGGGTGACCTTCGCCCTCTGGGAGCCGCCGCTGCTGCCCGCCGACGCCGACACCGCCATCGCCGACCTCGCGCCGGTGCGCCGGTCGGCGCTGCGGGAGACCGCCGACCTGCTCGCCGACACGGTCGCCGCAGGGGTACGCACCCTCGCCTTCGTCCGATCCCGCAAGGGCGCCGAGGTGGTGGCCGCCAACGCCCGCCGCGCCCTCGACGAGGCGGTCCCCGGGCTGGGCGACCGGGTGGCCGCCTACCGGGCCGGCTACCTGCGCGAGGAACGGCGCGAGCTGGAACGGGCGCTGCTGCACGGCGACCTGCTCGGGCTCGCCTCGACCAACGCGCTGGAGCTGGGCGTCGACCTGGTCGGGCTGGACGCCGTGCTGATCTGCGGCTGGCCGGGCACCCGGGCGTCGCTGTGGCAGCAGGCCGGCCGGGCCGGGCGCTCCGGCGACGAGGCCCTCGCGGTGCTGGTGGCCCGGGACGACCCGCTGGACACCTACCTGGTGCACCACCCGGAGGCGCTGTTCGGGCGGCCGGTCGAGGCGACCGTGCTCGACCCGGCCAACCCGTACGTGCTCGCCCCGCAGCTCGCCTGCGCGGCGGCCGAGGCCCCGCTCACCCCGGCCGACCTGGAACTCTTCGGCGAGGGAGCCAAGGAAGCGGTGGACAACCTGGTCGCGGCGGGGGCGCTGCGGCAGCGGCCGACCGGCTGGTACTGGCGGCACCGGGAGCGGCCCGAGGTCGACCTGCGCGGCGAGGGCGGGGCCCCGGTGTGCGTGGTGGAGGCGGCCACCGGGCGGCTGCTCGGCACCGTGGACGGCGGCTCGTCGCACTTCCTGCTCCACCCCGGCGCGGTCTACCTGCACCAGGGCGTCTCGTACGTGGTCGACGCGCTCGACCTGGCCGACGGCTGCGCGCTGGTGCACCCCGAGGAGCCGGACTGGTCCACCCACGCCCGGGACGTCACCTCGCTGACCGTGGCTTCGGTGCGCTCGTACGTCGACGCCGGGCCGGTCGGGCTGTTCCTCGGCGAGGTCGACGTGACCAGCCAGGTGGTGTCGTACCAGCGGCGGCGGATCGCCTCCGGCGAGGTGATCGACACCCGGCCGCTGGACCTGCCGGCCCGGGAGCTGCGCACCGTCGCGGTCTGGTTCACCCTGTCCCCGGAGTCGCTGACCTCGGCGGGGATCGCTCCGGCGGACGTGCCCGGGGCGCTGCACGCCGCCGAGCACGCCGGGATCGGGCTGCTGCCGCTGATGGCCACCTGCGACCGGTGGGACATCGGCGGGCTCTCCACGGCGCTGCACCCGGACACCGAGGCCCCCACCGTCTTCGTGTACGACGGCCACCCGGGCGGGGCGGGTTTCGCCGAGCGGGCGTACCGGACGGCGGCGCAGTGGCTCCGGGCCACCCGCGACGCGATCGCCGAATGCGGTTGCGAGGCGGGGTGCCCGTCCTGCGTCCAGTCCCCGAAGTGCGGCAACGGCAACAACCCGCTGTCGAAGCCGGACGCCGTCCGGGTCCTCGACGTGGTGCTGGCCAACCTGCCGACCGACCACCCGCCCCGGCAGCCCGGCCCCGCCGATGCGCCGGATGCCGGGACGCCCGCCGCCGGGCTGCTCGACGCTGGAACGCCCGACGCCGGGCTGCCCGACGCCGGGCTGCTCGACGGGGCAGGCGGTGCCGGGGCAGGCGATGAGGCGGAGGCTGTGCGAGACTCCGGCGACCCTCGAAGGAGATCTGATGCAGCTCGACACCTTGCAGCACCAGCAGCAGTTCCACATCCGGCAGCGGATCCGGATGATGGTCAACCAGTACGAGGTCCACGCCGTCGCCCCCGACGGGTCGGAGGGTGAGCTGCTCGCGTTCGCGCAGCAGAAGCGGCTCGCCTTCAAGGAGCAGGTGACCATCTACACCGACGACACCAAGCAGCACCCGCTGCTCGGTTTCAAGGCTCGGCAGCGACTCGACCTCGGCGCCACGTACGACGTGACCGACCACGCCGGCAACCCGGTCGGGCTGTTCCGCAAGGACTTCGCCCAGTCGCTGCTCCGCTCGACGTGGCACGTCGAGCAGGCCGGACTGCCCCAGGTCACGGGTCAGGAGCGGAGCATGCCGGTGGCGCTGCTGCGCCGGTTCGTGGACTCGCTGTCCTGGCTGCCGTACCACTTCGACTTCGTCGCCGGTGGTCAGCCGATCTTCTCGGTCGTCAAGAAGTGGGGCCTGCGCGACCGGTACGTCGTCGAGGTGCAGAACCCGCAGATCGACCGTCGCCTCGTGATCGCCATGGCGATCGGCCTGGACGCCCTGCAGAGCCGCTGACCGCATATCACCGGCCCCGGAACCGCCGGGCGAACGGACGGGCGGCGACAGGGCGGCATCGGGATGCCCGGGTGCCTTGTCGCCGCTACGGCCCGGATCGGCACGGCCCGGATCGGCGCGCACGGTCCAGGTCAGCCACGCGGAGGACCGGCCCGGGAGGTCACGATGGCGACCCGGGTGAGACCGGGCACCGGGGCGACCGTCACCTCCGCCGTCACCACGGCGTCCAGCCCGTCGAGCCGGCAACCGGTCAGCCGCGCCCCGTTGGCCCGGACCACCTCGTCGGCGTACGCGCATGCCTCCGGACCACCGGCCAGGGCCCGCCCCGCCCCGGCGAGCGCACCGAAGTCCGCCGCTACCCGGGCCTGCTGGCGGGCCGTCCGCGCCGCACCGACCGCGGCACCGAACAGGCCCACCACGACGAACACCAGCCCGGCGGCGAGCAGGCACACCGTCGCCCCGCCCCGCTCGCCCCCTCGACGGGCCGCCCCGGCGTCTCGCCGACGAGCACGGATGCACGAGGTGAACCCCCCGCCGGCAGGGCTGGTGGTCGCAGCGAAGCTCCCCATCAGGGACGTCCCGGCAGCACGCCCGACGCCGTCGACCGTGCCTGTGCGCCCGGCCCACCCCGACGGGACAACACAACCGAGCCGGGTGGTCACGGTTGCGGACCTGGGGCGCCGGGCTCGACGGCGGCGACCGCGGTGGCCGTCACGATGATCCGGGGTAGGCGCGCACCGAGGGCACGCACCGGCGCCCGCACCGTCGCGGTGACCCGCTCGCCGTCCACAGCGACCGAGACGTCGGCCCCAGCCGGAGCCGCCGCGGCTCCCGCCGCACCGCCGGGCTGGCCCCGGGAGGCGGCCAGTGCCGCCTCCCGGGCCGCTCCCAGGCAGCCCGCCCTGGTGACGACCGCGTTCACCGCGGTGAGACCGGCGAGCAGGAGCAGCAGCAACGCCGGCAGGCCGGCGGCCAGTTCGGCCGTGAACGACCCGCGCTCCCGTGGCGACCGGACCGTTAGCCGCGCCGAACCGGTCGGCCGAACCGCCTCCGGCCGCCGCACGGACGTCCCCCGGTCGCCCCCAGCCTGCCGGCGGGCGGTCACTTCAGCGCCCGGTCGATGACGGCGGTCAGCGCGGACTGCACGTTGCCCGAGGTCAGCACCTTGAGCAGGATGCCGGCGAACGCGACGGCGGCGAGGGTGCCGACTGCGTACTCGGCGGTGTTCATCCCGGCGTCGCCCCGCAGTCGGGTGAGGATCTTACGCATGCTTGTCCCTTCTCAACGGTATCCGCCGGCCGGCCGGCCGGCGGCACTCACAGCACGTCGCCGAGGACGGCGACGATCACCGGCACCAGGCCGGCGAGAATGAAGGCCGGCAGGAAGCAGAGCCCCAGCGGCAGCACGATGAGGACCCCGGCCCGACGGGCCGACGCCTCGGCGGCGGTGGACCGGTCGGCGCGCAGGTCGTCGGCGAGGCGGGTCAGCGCGCCGGCCAACGCCGCGCCGCTGCTCGACGAACGCAGCGCGGCACCGGCCAACCGCTCGGCACCCGGCACCGGGACGAGGTGCGCCCACGCCTCCTCGGGGCCGCCACCGAGCAGCAGGGTCCGGCCGACCCGGCCCAGGCGGGCGGCCAACGGGCCGCCGAGTGCCTCCGCGACCGCCAGCACGGAACGGTCGACCGGCGCACCGGCCCGCAGCGCGGCTGCGAGCAGGTCCGCCGCGAGAGGCAGGTCGGCGGCCTCCCGGAGCCGCCGCTCCCGTACGGCCGGGGGCTCGATCCGGCGCAGCCCCCGGTCCGCCACGACGGCGACGACGGCGCCACCCAAGAGACCGGGCCAGCCACCGATGACCACGAGGGCAGCCACCCCGGCAAGCCCCGATCCGAGGCGGATCCGGTCGGGCCACCACGCCGGTCTTGACCTCCCGGTCGACCCGGCCCGCCCCCGCAGGCCGCGCAGGCGACGGGTGGTGCCCGCACGCGACCCGACGGACAGGGCGAGCGCCGCCGCGACGAGGCAACCGGCGGCCACCGCCTGCGGGGTCATCAGCGGTTCCCGTCCGGTGCCGTGCCGAGGCGCTCCGTCCAGAGCAGCCCGGCCGACTGGAGGACAACAGCCGCGATCGCGCATCCGCCTCCAAGGGGGGTGTGCAGCAGAACCTCGACCGGGTCGACGCCGACCCCGTACCCGAGCCCGATACCGCCGAGCGGCAGGGCGGCGAGCAGCAAAGCGGTGGCCCGAGCCCCGGCCGCCTGCGCTGCCGCACCGGCCAGCCCTCGGTCGGTCGCCCGGGCGTCGGCCTCGATCCGCTCCAGCAGGTCGGCCAGGGGAGCACCGGTCCGGTCCGCGAGCCGGATCGCCGCCTGGGCCAACCGCCCCAACCGGTCCGGATCGGGCGGAACGACCGGCCCGCCGACGTCCGTGGCCGGACCGGGGACCACCCCCGGATCGTGCGCCGAGCCGGATCCGCCCGGCGGACCACCGGGTGCGGGCTGGTCGAAGTGCGGCACGTTCCCGGATGCCGACCGGTCGCCTCGCAGGACACCGCCGGCGCGCAGGTCCGCAGCGAGGGCGCTGAGCTGGTCCAGGCTGTGCCGTCGGGCGCGCTGACCGGCACGCGCGAGGCCCCTGCGGAGCACCGCCCGCGCGGCCAACGCCCCGTACGCGCCGACCACCACGGCAGCCACCGGCCCGGCCAGCAAGCCACCCGTCCCGGCGCCCGCCGCTCCCGCCAGCAGCAGGCTTCGCCGGGGCGAGTCGGACAGCCACCCGGGTACCCCCGGTCGACGGCGGCTCGCCGGAGACCTCCCCGGCGACAACCCGGTACGCCAGTTCCCAACACAAGGGAGCAGCGAAGCCAACAGGGAGCTTCGCTGCCCCGGCAGGGTGGGCTCGGAGCGGTCCAGAACGGCAGTCGGTCGGCGCGCGTCCCGACGACCGGGCGGCCCAGAACGTCCGCCGGAGCCGAACGGGCCTGGCGGCCTGGACGGACCGGACCTCGGGGACGGGCCCGACGGGCCCGAGAACGGCGCTGTGCCGGAGAAGGAGCGTGGGCCGGACACGTTGCACGGGTGGGATGGTGAGCGGGATGGCGACCGCAGGCCGGACTCATCGGACGGGGCGGAGAACGGGCGTGGGCCGGACGGCGTCCCCGGGGCAGCGCGCCGGCCACCGTGCTCCCCCTGCCCTGCCCCGTTCCAGGGGTGCAGCGCGGGATCCCGGTCGTCAACGGAGTCCCGCGGCCGGTCCGACGCCCTGCCGACGGCGCCCGGCGCGACCTTTCCCGCCGGAATACGTACGGCATCGACCCGATCGGTCGGGTCACCGGCCGACGACGGCCGGTCCGGAGGCGAACCGAGCAACCGCCGTCGCCGGGACCGGCTGCTGTGCAGTGGCCACGCCACGGCCGCGGCGGCGACGACGAGAAGGGCCGCCACCAGCCAACCCGCCGTGGTCACTCGGGTCCTCCGTGGCGGCGACCGCCCGTCGCCTCGGGGCGGCCCTCCCGTTCGGGGCGGCTCGGCCACACCTCGCAGAGGACGGGCGGGGCAGGCACGTCACGCTCGCGCAGCAGCGTGCCGAGGGCCGCGGCGGCGGGTCCCGGCCCATGGCCGCGTACCCAGGCGGGAACGACGGTGACCAGGCGGTCCGGTCCCTCGGGGAGCAACAGGCAGACCGACTCCAGCACCCGACCCCGGGCACCCCGGCGGACCTGGAGTAGCACCTGGAGCGCGGCGGCGACCTGGGCGTGCAGGGCAGCCCGGGGCAGCCCGCCCAGCATCCCGAGCGCCTCCAGCCGGGCCGGCACGTCCGACGGGGCGTTCGCGTGCAGCGTCCCCGCGCCGCCGTCGTGGCCGGTGTTCAGGGCGGCGAGCAGGTCGACGACCTCACCGCCCCGGCACTCCCCCACGACCAGCCGGTCGGGCCGCATCCGCAGGGCCTGCCGGACCAGGTCGCTGAGCCCGACCGCGCCGGAGCCCTCCACGTTCGCCGTGCGGGCCTGCAACCCGACCACGTGCGGATGCACGGGCCGCAGCTCGGCGGCGTCCTCGACCAGGACGATCCGCTCGGTCCCCGGAACCAGCCCCAGGAGCGTGTTGAGCAGCGTCGTCTTGCCGGAGCCGGTGCCGCCGACGACCAGGTACGCGAGCCGGGCCGCCACCACGGCGGCCAGCACCGGGGCGGCCGGCCGGGGCACGGTGCCCTGCCGGACCAGGTCGTCGAGGGTGAACGGGCGCTGCCGGAAGGTACGCAGGGAGAGGTAGGGCCCGTCGGTCGCGACCGGGGGCAGCACGGCGTGCAGCCGGGTCCCGTCGGGCAGCCGGGCGTCCGCGTACGGGGAGCCGTCGTCCAGGCGGCGGCCCGCCCCGGCGGCGAGGCGCTGGGCCAGCCGGCGTACGTCGTCGATCGTGCCGACCGGAATCGCGACCTGGCGCAGGCCCTGCCCCCGGTCCACCCACACCCGATTCCCGTTG
>NZ_QKKX01000025.1 GCF_003434305.1 Micromonospora sp. MW-13 | reverse complement strand
ACCAGCACGTCGGTGCTAGCTGTCGAACGTCGCTCAGGTGATCGTCAGCGCCACTGCACCTCGACGCGCTCCGCCGCCGGCTGTCGGTAATACGTTGACGGCCGGATTGCGACCGTCACCAACACCTGCCGCAGCGCCCGGTTTCGCTGCCCGCCGTCCATGGACGGCCACAACGCCAGCAGCTTCTCGCCGAGGGACACCACCAGCTCGGGTGCCGCCGTCTCCACAACCGACCTGGCGCTCGCCAAGTTCTCCGCCAGTTGCGCCTCGGCGGCCCGTAGGTCGGCCATGGTGTCCTCGTAGGTCCGGTCGTCCATCTGCTCGCGCGCCCACCGCTGGGTGGTCCGGGCCATTGCCCGGCGGGTGGCCTCGATCTCCCGCTGGAGCGCCTCTGCATCGGTGCCGGCTCGTACCGCCCTGGCGAGGTGCGCACGTCGGGCCGCGACGTCTCCGCGCAGCATCTCGACGCGGGCGCGGACCTGGTCGAGCAGGGCGTCCTCCACGGCGGCCAGGCGTAGATTCCCGCATCCCCCGCATGGGCTGGTGCTCTCGAACTGGTTTCGGCAAAAGATGCCCGGGCCACGCTGGTGGGGACGGATGTTGGTATGCCCCTGGCAGGCCCCACAGCGTCCAATGCCGGACAGGCTGTATTTCGCGTCCTGGACGCGGGGATGCACTACCCGGTCGGCGGCGATGCGGGCTTGGACGCGTCGCCAGGTTCCGGCGTTGACGAGCGGCTCGTGCGCCTCCGGGGTTTCGACGGTCCCGCCGGGGCCGCGACTGTGCACAGTGCCGAGGTAGGTGGGGTTGGCCAGGAGTTTCTTCATGCTGTTGGCCGCGAACTTCGGGTTGCCGGTGGCCAGTTGGAGCCGCCGCCGTAGCTCACGGACAGGGGCCCCAGCGGCATAGTCGCTGAACACCTGCGCGATGACTGGGCCGAGGATCGGGTCGGGCTCCAAGCGGCCATCGTCGCCGCGCCGGTAGCCGGCGGGCGGGCGCCCGTGGTGGCGTCCCTGCTCGGCGCGGCGGGCGATAGTCGCTGACCAGGCCCGGCCAATCTCCCGCGCCCGGTACTGGGCGAGGTTGAGCAAGTTGATGAGCATCATCTCGCCGGCTGGCGTGGATGTGTCGATGTGCTCGCACGCGGAGATGATCGTGACGCCGGACTCGGACAGCTCGCGCAGGACGAGCAGGCTCTCGAGGACGTCGCGGCCGAACCGGCTGACGTCGTAGACGGCGATGGCGTCGATCTGGCCGGCGCGGGCCATCTCCCGGATGCGGTCGATGCCATCGCGGGAGAAGTGGGTGCCGGAGACGTCGATGTCGTCGATGACGCCGATCTCGCGCATGCCGGTGGTGGCGCGGCGCATCGCGGAGGTCTGGACGTCAGGGCTGTGGAAGTCGTCGCCGCCGCGTCCCATGAGCGCGGAGACCCGAACGTAGAGGACGACGCGGGTGGGGCGGTCGGGTACGGCGGCGAGGGGGCGGCGGCGGGACATCAGCTAGCGCGACGGTCCTGGTCGGGGCGTTCAGCCCGGTCGGCTTGGTCGGCGAGGTACTTGAGGGTGGCTCGGATGGCGGTCTTCTCGGCCTCGCTCGCGTCCGGCGAGTTCAGTCGGCGCAGGATGATCCGCAGGTCCTCGTCGAGCGCGTCACCGTGTTTCGCGCCCCCGGCAGCAGCAAGGGCGTGGGCTTCGTCGTCGCCGAGAGCCTTGGCGATGGCCTTCACGCTGGCCACGGTCACCCCGTCGCCCTTCATCCACCCGAAGATCGTGGACTTGTTGATGCCGGCTTCCCGGGCCAGGCGCGCAACGCTCCAGCCGGGACGTTTGGTCATGCGCCGGAGGTAGCCGGGCCAGTCTTCGGCGGGTTGGGAAGCGTCGCCCATAGGCGAACCGTAGGCCGTTGACCAGCGGCATCGGTAGTTTGGCGGCCGTTGCTCTTTGGCGACGGTATGGATCACCTTCCGTCGCCGTCTTATCCAGTCGGCTTCCTGTGCGTTCACGCGCTGGGGCATGACTTTCGGCCTCCTCCAAGTGTTGCCTACGGGCAACGATAGGACATCGAAGAGTCGTACGGGTACCCATCCGTTCGGCTGATCTCGGCGTGTTTTGGCGTCAGGTGTTGCGTTGGCTTTAGGCAACGGTCTACCGTCGGGACCATGGAAGCGACGGGAAAGAAGGACTCACCGTTGCCTAGAGGCGACGGCATACGGCTTCGGGTCGAGGTGTACGACGCCCTCGCCGAGAAGAAGGGGCTGACTTCGGTCACTGCCCAGGCCCGGCAACACGGCATCGGACGCACCCATATGTCCCTGATCAAGGCCGGCAAGAAGGGCGTCAGCCTGCCGCTGGCGCTGCGCATGGCGAACGACCTGGAGACCACGGTCGAGGCGCTGTTCGGTCGGGTGACGGCATGACGCACCCGCCGTCCGCGCCCTCGCAGCCGCCTCGCCCCGCCGGGCCCAGGGTTCCGAAGGCACACACCCACCCGCAGGTCGAGCCGCTCGACCCGGACAGCCCGGAGGGCCGGCAGATCGCCGACGACCTCTCCCAGGTGCTCGCCGAGATCGAGCTCGCCATTGAGCGCCGCGAAGCCGCCACGAAACAGGCGGCGGCGTGACCCCGCTCCCTCACCCCACCCCGACCGAAAGGACCCGCCGATGGCGCTGATGTCCGCATGACCGCCATACCGCACGTGCCTGCGCCCATCCAGCCGGGCCGGCCGGGGCAGTCGGGGCCTCACGCCCCGAAGCCGACGCCGGTCAGGTAGCAGCACCCGAACACGACGCGAGCCCCCGGCCGATGCCACGGCGCGAGGGCTCCACACCCGGACCACACGCACACACGAGGAGTCCAGATGCAACACCAGACCCTACCGGAGTCGGACCTGCCCCCGGTGCAGCCGCTCGGGCCGGCCCCCGGCACCGGCAGCGGTAGCCGAACCGGCGGCCCCGACTACGCCCCGACCGGACGGCTCGCCTACCTGGAGGCCCGCGTCGCCCACCTGGAGACGCAGCTCGCCGAGGCCCGGCACCAGGCCCACACCGACCCGCTCACCGGCGTCCTCAACCGGGCCGGTCTGGCCGAGCACTGGTGGCGGATCCACCCGCAGCACCGGCTCGCCCTGGTCGACCTGGACGGCTTCAAGGCCATCAACGACACCCTCGGCCACGCCGCCGGAGACGCCGTGCTCACCACCGTCGCCGTGCAGCTCCGCGCCCACGGCACGGTGGCCCGGCTCGGCGGTGACGAACTGGTCGTCATCGGCCCGCTGCCCGGCGGCCCGGATCGGCTGTGGCGTGCCCCCATCGACGGCGGCCGGGAGGTGACGGTCACCGGCACGGTCGGGATGACCGCCGTGATCCCGGGGGACCTGGCGGAGACGCTGCGCCGCGCCGACGTGGCCATGTACGCGGCAAAGCGGGGCGGGCGTGGGTCGCTGGTGGCGTACAACCCGGTGCTGGACGTGCCCGCGGCGACCGGGCCGGCCCGGCGGCGTGTGCGGG
>NZ_QKKX01000024.1 GCF_003434305.1 Micromonospora sp. MW-13 | reverse complement strand
ACTTGGCGGTCCCGGCCCGGCGGGGGCTGATCACCGTGCCGGTTGCGGCCTGCTGCGAGGCGCTGCCGGGTGACGTGCACACCTGCGCCGAGGAGGCTGCCGAGGCCGCTGCCGCGCCGGTATTCGTGATGGACGGGACGCGCCCGGCCTTGCGGGGTGCTGCGTGAGCGCCCTGGAGGTCGGCCTCGTCGTCGCCCTGGCCGTCGTGGTCGCCGCCCTGGTGATCGCGGTCGCCCTCGGCTACCTCGACGCCCGCGACGCTGACCGGCTCGCCGCCGAGCGCGACCAGGCCACCGCCGAGCGCGACCAGGCCATCCGCGAGATCGAGCGGCTGACCGTCCAGGTCGATCACCAGCGGGCCCGGATCGAGGCCCTGCGCGACGAACTGGACGCCCGGCAGGGCCGCCGACCCTCCCTCACCACCGAGTGGCTCACCTACGTGGCCGAGCTGCCTCTGACCCACCCGGGAGATGCCCGATGACCTTCGACCCGACCACGTCCGCCCCGATCGACCTCGACGCCATCCGCTACCGCCTCACCGAGGCCACCCCCGGCCCGTGGGGCGTCGGCAACGGCACCCACATCGTCCGTGGCCTGGAGGTCACCGGCCGGGGCTCCTTCACCTGCATCCAGTCCGTCGCCGAGATCGACGACGAGGACGACCGGCTCGACTGGGGCCACGCCGACGAGGTCGAGGTCGACCCGGAGGCGGACGCCCGGTTCATTGCCGGCGCCCGCACCCTCGTGCCTGCCCTGTGCGCCGAGGTGGACCGGCACCGCGCCGCCCTGGACGCCGAGCAGACCCGGACCTCCCGGCTGGAGGACGCGCTGGCCGCCACCGAGCAGCAGGCCGCCAGCATGCGGATCGCCCTCGACAAGGCCGACGCCGAGGCGGAGGGCCGATGAGCACCGACGAGCTGGCCCCGCTGCACCCCGACGCCACCGGCCTCACGCTCTTCCGCGCGCTCCCGAACGGCACCGGCCGCGCCTACAGCGAGGTCGAGTTCACCCGGGGCCGGGCCGGCGTCGAGCACTTCCTCCGCCAGCTCCGCGCGTTCGGCTACGTCCGCAACAGCTCCGCCGACCCGGAGTCCGGCTACGGCGTCCTCGACGTGCTCAACGCGGCCGGGGACATCGTCCAGGACTACGAGGTGCCGACCGCGCGGGCGCACGCCTACATCAAGCGGAAGCTGCGGCTGACGGTCCGGCACGCGCCCGAGGCGGAGGGCCGATGAGCCGCGCCTACACCGGCCTGCACCGGCCGGACACGGTCCAGGCCGTCGGCCCCGACTACAGCCCGCTGCACCCGGCGGACCGGCTCCGCCTCAACCCGACCACGTGGCAGGACCCGGCCCGGGCGCTGCCCGCCGGCCCGGAGGAGCGCACCGGCGTCATGCCGGCCGTGACCGCCGCCGACACGGCCGTCATCCCCGCGGTGCCGGCGTCCCGGGACGAGGTGCTCGCCGAGATGCGCGCCGACCTGGGCGCCCCGGCCGGGCCCCTCGACCAGTGGGCCACCGCCGGCCACCCCACCACCGACACGAAGGAGTCGATCCGATGAGCGACGTCAGGGAGACGCTGGCACAGCTACCCCCGCGGTTGGAGAGCGCTGGTACCAAGCTGCTCAACTGGATCGGGCACACCGGCTGGGAGCACGGCCACCACGCCGACGAGGCACTGCTGGCCCTGGCCGAGGAGATCCTCCGGCTGCGCGCCCACCTGGGCTGCCGGGAGCAGTACCTGCTCGACGAGAGCGCGATCCACCCCCACCTGCCCGCGCGCAGCGGCCAGCAGTTTGGGCACGCGATCCACGCCGACACCTGCTCGATGTGCGACGACGACGCGGAAGCGTTCAAGCACCTCCAGGAGTCGGGAGACCGCAGCGAGGCGGGCCGGCTGGTGTACGTCGGCGGTACGTACGACATCAAGGAGTACCTGACCCGCGTCACGTCGCGGTCCAAGCTCGGCGAGGAGGTGCCCACCACCGTCGAGCTGGCGGACAAGGTGCTCAAGGCCCTCGACAGGGTGGGCGAGCGGGCCCGCAAGGTGTGGTCGAAGTGACGGCCCCGACCTGGCCGACCGTGCAGGCGGAGGTGACGCCCGGGAGCCGTCTGGACGACCTGCTGGCGGCGTACGCGGAGCTGAAGCCGGCGGCCGAGGAGATGGCGGCGCGGCTGAAGACGGTCACGGACGCGATCAAGGCTGAGCTGACCACCGCGATGCCTGACGTGCGGCGGATCGACGTCGCGCACGAGGCCCTCGCGCAGCCGCTGCGGCTGTCGTACGTGGAGAGCTGGCGGCTGGACACCAAGGCGCTCAAGGCCGAGAAGCCCGAGGTGTACGTCCGGTACGCGGTCAAGGGCAACAAGTGGGAACTGCGGGGGATCCCGGGATGAGTACCGTCGAGGAGTTCATGGGTGCGGCCCCGGCCCGGCTCGGGGGCAACACGCCCTGGGCCAGCCGGTACGCCTCTGAACTGCGGCGGGTGGTGGTGGACCAGGCCAACGGCTCGGCCCGCAACCGGCAGCGTCACCTCGGCCCGTCGGAGCTGGGGGTGCCGTGCGACCGGCAGGTGGTCGGGAAGCTGGCCGGGTTGCCCGCGACCAACCACGTCGTGGACCCCTGGGCCAGCATCGTCGGCACGGCGGTGCACGCCTGGCTGGCCGACGCCTTCACCGCCGCCAACGCCGGCCTCGACTTTCCCCGGTGGCTGGCCGAGCAGCGGGTCACCCCGCACCCGGAGCACCCCGGCACCGCCGACCTGTACGACGCCGTCGAAACGGCCGTGGTCGACCACAAGATCCTCGGTGAGTCGTCCATGGCGAAGGTCCGAAGCAATTCCGGGCCGCCCATTCACTACCAGATTCAGCTCCTGCTCTACGGCAAGGGCTACCGCATTCTCGGGCTGCCGGTGACGCGCGTCGCGCTGGCCGCCTACCCCCGCACCGCAGCCAGCCTGGACGGTCTCTACGTCTGGGAGCGGGCGACGGGGGCGCAGGACGACGCCCTGATCGAGGAGGTGTTCCGACTCACCGACCGCCGCAAGGCCATGGCAGAAAACGTGATCAGCGGATCGAAGACGCTCACTGACATTCCGACCTCCCCTGACGACGACATGTGCTTCTTCTGCCCCTTCTACCGACCGCAGTCCAAGCGCGACAACGGCCCCGGATGCCCCGGGCCGAACAACTGATCCGAGGAGAAGAGAAATGCAGCCGAACTACCCGACCCAGCCGATGATGCCGCAGTTCCCGACCCAGCCCGCCTACCCGGTCCAGCCGGCCTACGCCCAGCCGCAGGGTCCGGCCAACCCGTACGCCAACCCGTACGGCGTGGCCCCCGGCGCCCAGCAGGCCCCGGCCGTCTACGGCGGTCCCCAGCAGTTCCCGGCCGGTCCGGCCACCCCGCCCCCGCCGGCCGGGACCCTGGACGGGTTCTTCGGGCAGCCGTCGGCCGGCGGCGGCGCGGCGTGGAAGTTCAACGGCAAGCCGATCGGGACCAGCTACGCGGGGATCGTGGCGCGGCCGGTCACCAACGCCGACGTGCGGCACCAGACCAACAACGCCGGGCAGGTCCAGACCTACCGCGACGGCCGGCCGAAGCTGGTCATGGTCGTGCCGATGCAGGTGCAGCCCAGCGCGGAGCACCCCGAGGGGGTCGCCACCTGGTGGGTCAAGGGCCAGGCGCGCGACGAGCTGGCCCGGGCCATGGCCGAGGCGGGAGCCCCGGCAGGCGCCCCGGAGGCGGGAGCGGCGATCCGGGTGACCCTGGTCGGTCAGCGGCCGGTGCCGAACATGAACCCGGCCAACCAGTACCGGGTGGAGTACATCCGGCCCAGCGGGGCGGCCCCGGCTCCGGCCCCGGCCTACCCGGTGGGTCGCCCGCAGGAGGAGTGGGTCCCGGAGCAGGCGCCGGCGGCCCAGCCCATGCCGCAGCCGATCCCGCAGCAGCAGGTCCCGGTCGCCCAGCCGATGCCGCAGCCGGTGGCGGTTCAGCAGGCCCCGCAGCAGGTGGCCGAGCAGCCCGCGGCGGCCCCGGCCGGCTTCAACCCGGAGCAGGCGGCGCTGTTCGCCAAGCTCACCGGCCAGCAGACGGCCCAGGCGGCCTGAGCGGGTGACTGTCCGACCCGGGGCACTTCCCCGCTCCGGGTCGGGCGGTGACCTTCTCAGACTTCCCGACTACCCACGGAGGTGACCGTGACGTACGCAGAGCCTCCGTCGGCCGCTCTCCACGGTGAGCTGAGCGCCGACGGCGCGCACATCGTGCTCATCGGCGTCGGCTCGGACCCGGCCATCGCCCACATGGCGGCCCGGCTCCAGCTCGCCACCCCGCTGATCAAGCCCAGCGACCCGCCCGGCGCGCTGGTGCTGCCCACCACCTGGGCGGCGGTCGTGCAGCTCTCCCACACCTTCGGCGCGGCGTGGCGGCCCGGACCCCGGCTGCTGGCGTGGCTGGCCGAGGAGATGCGGCGCCGCACCCAGACCGGCGACGAGCTGACCGTGACCCTGCCCGAGGGGTTGACGCCCCGCCCGTACCAGGTGGAGGGCGCGCGGATGATCGCCAGCCTTGGCCGGGCGCTGCTGTTCGACGACCCGGGCGCAGGCAAGACCATCACCACCATCCTGGGCCTGCTGGAGCGGGCCGCCGCCGGGCACCAGGTCGCCCCGGTCGTCGTCATCGCCCCGGCGTCCGTCGTGGACCCCTGGGTCGAGGCGTGGAAGACGTGGGCCCCCGACTGGCGGGTCAACGCCTGGCGGGGCAGCCCGGAGCACCGGCGGCGGCTGGCGGCCCGGCCGGCCGGCACGGCGGCGCACGTCGTGGTCGCCAGCTACGACACCGCGCGGATGGACGCCGCGAAGGGCAAGCCGTTGGACCGGCTCGGGGTCCGGTCGGTCGTCGTGGACGAGTGCCACCTGATCAAGTCCAGCAGCGCGGCCCGGTCCATCGCCGCCCGCCGGCTGGCCAAGCGGGCGGCCCACTTCGTCGCGCTGTCCGGCACCCCGATCACCCACCACCCCGGTGACCTCTGGCCCACCCTGGAGGCCCTCGCGCCGACGGCCTGGCCATCCGGTGAGCGGTGGAAGGCCCGCTACTGCGAGACCATCCCCGGCGACTACAGCGCCCGCGTGATCGGCCTCAACCAGCTCGCCGAACCGGAGTTCCGGGCCACCCTGCTCGGCCAGCACCGCCGAGTCGCCAAGGCCGACGTGCTCACCCAACTCCCGCCGAAGGTCTACAGCGTCCGCCAGGTCGACCTGCCCGCGCCGTACCGCAAGGCGTACGACCAGTTGGAGAAGCAGATGCTCGCCGAGCTGCCCGACGGCACCGAGCTGTCGGTCATGTCGGTGCTCGCCCAGCTCACCCGGCTCTCGCAGCTCGCCAGCGCGGCGGCCGACGTCACGGTCACCCTCCAGGTCGGAGCCGACGGGGAGCTGGGCGAGCACGTCGAGGTGAAGCTCACCGCGCCGAGCTGGAAGGTCGACGCGCTCCTCGAAGTCCTCGCCGAGCGGCCCGGCTCCCCTGTGGTGGCGTTCGCCCCGTCCCGGCAGCTCATGGCGCTGGCCGGCGAGCAGGCCACCCGGGCCGGTCTCCAGGTCGGCTACGTCATGGGCGGGCAGTCGGCGAAGGCCCGCAGCGAGGCCGTCGAGGCGTTCCAGCAGGGCAAGCTCGACCTGCTCTGCGTCACCACCGGCGCCGGCGGGGTCGGCCTGACCCTGACCGCCGCGCGGACCGTGGTGTTCCTCCAACGGCCCTGGTCCCTCGTCGAGGCCGTCCAGGCCGAGGACCGCTGCCACCGCATCGGCAGCGAAATCCACGACTCCATCGAGGTCATCGACATCGTGGCCACGGCCACCATCGACACCCGCGTACGCGCGGTGCTCTACGACAAGGCCGGTCAACTGGCCGACCTGCTCCAGGACAAGCGCATCGTCACCCACCTCCTCGGAGGGCGAGACGCCGACATAAGGAAGGCCGCCTGATGTACGTCATCGGCATCGACCCGGGCCCACTCCCGGGAATCGTCCGGCTCCAGCTCAAGGTCGTTGGGGACAAATGGTCTGGCCAGAGCGCGCAGCTCGTTGACGTCCAGGCGTTGCAGGTGACGCCCGGGCTGCTGGGCACCGTGCTGGAGGGGATCAACGCGGCGACCGAGGTTGAGGTCGTGGCGTACGAGCGGTTCGTCGTCGGCCGGCGAGCCGGACAGTCGAGCAGCGCGGCGGCCGGCGCGAAGACACGAAACATGATCGGCGAGCTGGAGGCGTGGGCCGGCGCAGGACGGTGGCGGCGGGTCTACGCCCGCTCGGCCGCCGAGGTGAAGCCCTGGGCCACCGACACCCGCCTAGGCGCCGCTGGGCTGCTGGACCTGACCAAGGGGATGCGGCACGCCCGCGACGCCGCCCGGCATGCCTTGTTCTGCGCCGTCCGGGACTGCGGCCTGGCCGACCCGCTGAGCCGCAAGGCCGGTGCCCTGTGACCCAGCCGTACGCGGACGGCGTCGCCGACTACGCCCTGGCCGGCTGGACCTGCATCCTGCCGGTGCCGGTCGCCGCGAAGTGGCCGCCACCGGTCGGGTACACCGGCGCGGACGGCCGCGACACCGACCCCGCCACCCTGACCGCCTGGGCTGGCAGCCTCGCTGCACACTCGATCGCCCTGCGGATGCCCGATGGCGTGATCGGCCTGGACGTCGACCACTACGACAAGGTCAAGACCCTGCCCGACGGAACCACTGCCACCGTGGCCAAGCGCGGTGCGGACTCCCTGGCCGAGTACGAGCAACGGTGGGGCGCTCTGCCGCCGACCTGGCGTTCCAGCGCGCGGCAGTGGCCGTCGGGGATCCGGTTCTACCGGGTGCCGGCCGGCCGCTACGCGGCGAACCTCGGCGACGCCATCGAGGTGATCCAGCGCCACCACCGGTACGCCGTGGTGTGGCCCTCGGTGAACCCGGACGCCGACGCCGCCCCGTACCGCTGGTACGACCCGACCGGCGCGGTCAGCGCCAGCGTCCCCAAGCCGAACGAACTGCCGGAGCTGCCCGACGCGTGGGTGGCCGGCCTGCGCGAGGGCGCCACCGAAGCCGGGCCGGCCGCCTCCGACATCGGGCGGGGGCAGACGCTGCTGACCGCACTTATGACCGACCACCGCGAGCCGTGCGCCGAGGTAGCCGACGCCGCCCGCAAGGCCGTCGCCGAGCTGCACGCGGCGGCGTCCGGGTCCCGGCACGACACCGCCACCGCCCGCACCCACCACCTCGTCCAGCTCGGCGCGACCGGGCACCCCGGCGCGGCCACCGCCCTGCTGGAACTGCGCGAGCAATGGTGCGACCTCACCGCGGGCGAGGGCCGCGAAGGCGAGTTCGACCGGATGCTGCTCACCTCCGCCCGCAAGGCCGTCACCGTCGTCGGCACCGCGCCGGTCGACCGGGACCCCTGCTTCTCCGGCGGCGAGATGTGGGCCCCCGCCACCCCGGGCAGCTCCCTGCCCGGCCCGCCGCTGGCGGTGCCCGGCGAGGCGGTGCCGTGGTCGGTGCGCGAGGTGATCGGCGCGCACACCTGGGACCCCCGCTCCGACCTCGACCACGGCCTCAGCGCCGCCGTCCTGGCCCGGATGCAGCCGGTCCTGCGCTACGCCGTGGACGCCGGCGCGTGGCTGCTACGCGGCCCCGACCGGTGGGACGTGCGCGGCGACCTCACCAAGTGGGCCGTGCACGAGCTGGCCGAGCTGATGCCCCGGGGCGACGCCGAGGCCGAGAAAGGCAGCGACGAACGCCGCCAGGCCGACCGCCGCAAGCGCCTCATGATGACCGCCGGGCGCAACGGCGTCGCCGCGACCATGAACGCCGCCGTCGCCGCCGGCACCCACCCCTGCTCCCTGCGACTGGGTGACCTCGACACCGACCCGGGGATCCTCTGGGCCGGCGGGGTGCCGTGGGACCTGCGCGCCAGCACCGACCGTCCGGTGCCCGCCTGGATCGACCACAGCCTCCCGCACCTGCACAGCGCCTCCGTCGCCCCGGCCGACGTGCCCACCCCGCTGTGGGACACCTTCCTGGAGGTCGTCTGGCCCGACCCCGAGGTCCGCGCCTGGGCCATCCGCGTGCTCGCCATCGCGGTCACCGGCGTGCCCGACGCCGCCCTGCCGATCCTGCTCGGCCCCGAACGGCGCGGGAAGAGCCAGGTCGTCCACCTGCTGATGACCGTGCTCGGCTCCTACGCGCTGTCCGCCGACCCGCGACTGCTCGGCAACGGCGACAACGCCCACGCCAGCATCGTCTACGCCCTGCTCGGCCGCCGGCTCGCCTTCATCGACGAGGGCCCCCGCGAGGGCCGGTGGGCCCAGGAGCGACTCAAGCAGCTCACCGGCGGCACCGCGCTGACCGGCAACGCCATGCGCACCGACCCAGTCACCTTCAACCCCACCCACACCCTCGTCCTCACCGCCAACGACGAGCCGCCCCTGACCGACCCCGCCGTCCGCGCCCGCGTCCGCCTCATCCCCTGCGAAGGCGACGAGACCGCGGTCCGGGCCGCCCGGCGCGCGATCGGGGACACCGGCGGCATGGCCTGGCGGGCCGAGGCCCCGGGTGTGCTCTGGCGCATGATCATCGAGGCGGCCCGGTGGATCGACAACCCCGACAGCGCCATGACCGCCGCCGCCCCCGAGCACATCCGCAACCGGGCCGACCTCCTCGCTGCCGATCAGGACCCGATCCAGCGCTGGATCACCGACCTGTGCGAGCCGTACGAGCCCGGCACCAAGGCGGGAGCCCTGCACGAGTCCTTCGTGGGCTGGTGCCGCAATAACGGCATCCGAGACTCCACCCGGCCCACGATGACGAAGTGGGGCCGGCGGCTCACCGAGCTGAACTTCCCCCCGGAGCACCGTCGTGACGGCTGGTACAGGCAACTGCGTGTGACCACCGGCGGCGGGTTCGGTGTCATGCCCACCTCGAACCCTGGTGCGGGGCACCAGGTACCGCTCTCGGGTGGTCCCGCCCCGCGTGACGGGTTTGGTGACGGGTTGGTGACGGGTTCAACCGACAACCCGTCACACCCCAAAATCCCAGCTCAGGGCACACTTTTTAGTGGTGATGTGACGGGTGTGACGGGTTGTACCACTACTACAACTACAACTTCTAAAAACATCCAAGATCACAAAGACACAGAAATTCTCGGGGAAACAGGCGGTTTGGCCGAACCCGTCACACCCACCCCCCCAAAAGTCGCGGCTGACCTCGACAAACAGGGGTCTGTGACGGGTTTCCCGAACCCATCACCGGACCACCAACCCGCCACCGAGTCGAACCGGCCCGCTCGACGGGCCAACCCGACTACGGGGCGTTACACCAAGGCGGCCCAGAAGGAAGCGGAGCGGGAGCAGGCCCGGAGGGCGGCTGCCGGTGAGTTGGTGCCGCTGCCCGTGGCCGTGGACCGGGTCGGGACCATCACCGGCCTGACGCCGGCAGCCGCCGGCCTGGTCATCGCCGAGGCCATCGCCCGGGCCGGCGCGCTGACGGTGGACGTGGAGACCTCCGGGTACCCGGTCGGGCACGCGAACGCCGCGCTGCGCACCGTCCAGCTCGGCGACGAGCAGGCCGCCGTGGTGCTCGACCCGGCCGACCCGGTCCAGGCCGAGGTGATCCGCACCGCGCTGGCTGCCGCGCCCCGGCTGCACGCCCACTCCGCGACCGCCGACCTGGTCCCGCTGGCCCACGCCGGGCTGCTCGACGAGTCCGCGTGGGACCGGATGTTCGACACGGTCATCCCCGCCAAGCTGGCGGACCCGACCAGCACCGGCAGCGACCCCGGGCTCAAGCAGCTCGCCGGCACGGTGTTGGGCGAGGCGGCGACCGCGCCGGAGGCGGACAAGACCCGTGCCGTGCTGTTCAAGGTCCACGGGTGGTTGACCGACACCAAGGCCCTTACCCCGGTGGAGCGGTCCGGGTGGGCCCAGGTCGACTCCTCGTGCGCCACGATGATCCGCTACGCGGCCTCCGACGTCCTCGACACTGCCGCCCTGGCCGTCCGGCTACCGCAGCCCCCGCCGGCCGTCACCGAGCGGGAACGGGCCGTGCAGCGGATCACCGCCCGGGTCACCCACCGGGGCCTGCGAGTGGACCACGACCAGGTCACCCGCCTGGAGGCGGAGCACACCCCGGCCATGCACGCCGCCGCTGACCGGATCCGCGCGCTCGGAGTCGAGAGCGCGGGCAGCGACCGGCAACTCGCCGAGCGGCTCACCGAGCTGGGCGTCACCCTGCCCCGCACCCAGCCGAGCGCCCGGCACCCGCAGGGACAACCCAGCGTGGCCGCCGGAGTCCTCGACGGCCTCAAGGCGACCCCCGGACTGGCCGGCGACCTCATCAGCGCGGTGCTCGACTATCGGCACCACGAGACCGTGCTGACCACCTTCCTGGAGCCCTACCGGGTGCTCTGCGAGGCGGGCGACGGCCGGGCTCGGCCCACCGTCTACACCCTCGGCACCGACACCGGCCGGATGTCCTGCGTCCGCCCCAACCTCCAGCAGCTCCCCCGGGAGGGCGGGGTCCGGGCCTGCATCACCGCCGACCCGGGCCACGTCCTGGTCAGCGCCGACTTCTCCGGTGTGGAGATCCGGGTCATGGCGGCGCTGAGCCAGGACCCGGAACTGATCCGGCAACTCCGCGAGGGGGTCGACCTGCACGCCCTAGTCGCCGAACTCGCCTTCGGCCCCGGCTGGACCAAGGCCAACCGGTACACCGCCAAGCGCGGCGTGTTCGGCTGGGCCTACGGCGGCGGCATCGAGAGCCTCGCCCGGCAGCTCGGGGTGTCCGCCGAGGTCATGCAGGCCATCGTGGACGCGCTGCGGCAGATCGCCCCGGACTACGTGGCGTGGGCCGATGAGATGAAGCGGATGGTCCGCTCCGGCGCCACCCAGATGCCCACCTACGCCGGCCGGGTTATCCACCTGCCCCGCGAGTACCCGCACAAGGCTGCGAACTACGCCATCCAGGGCACCGCCCGCGAACTGCTCGTGGACGCCCTGCTCGCCTGGGACCAGACCTGCTGGACCGGCGGCGTGGTGCTGCCCGTGCACGACGAGATCGTGGCCATGGTCCCCGAAGCCGACGCCGAGGCCGCTACCACCGAACTGGTCCGGTGCATGTCTCGGGAGCTGTACGGCATCTCGATCGTGGCCGAACCCAGCGCGCCCTCCTTCGCCTGGAAGGACTCGGTGTGATGAGCGCCCCCGGTTCCCGCATCCACCGCGCGTGGGTGACACCGCCCCTGGCCGACCCGGACCTCGGCACCGCCCCCGGCTACCGGCGCGTCCGGGCCCGCGTCACCGACGGAGCCCCCGACACGCCCCCCGGAGCGTGGCGGCTCCGGGAATGGCGCCGACGCCACCACCTCACCCAGCAGCAGGCCGCCGCCCGCCTCGGCGTGCCCCTCTCGCGGGTCCGCCGCTGGGAGACCGGCACGGGCGACCTGCCCGACGACGTCCTCGCCCGCATCGCCTCCTGAGGAGCACCGTGACCCCGCACCACCTCCACGCCCTGGCCGCCCTGCACTCCGTCGGGCCGGCCCGGGCCCGCCTCGCCCAGCTCGTCCGTGCCGAGACTCGGCAGGCCACCGCCAAACTGCTCGCCGCCGCCCCCGCGCTCCGCTCACCGAACTACGGCACCCGCACCAGCGTCGGCGACCACGGCGACCCCACCGGCGGACTCGTGCTCGACGAGCGGCCCGTCCGGGACACCACCTGGGCCGAGCTGGACCACCGGCTCACCGGCAAGCTCGGCTGGCTCGCGGACACGATCCGGGCCACCCCCGGACCCGACCCGTGGTGGCGGATCTACGACGCGCTGCCTCGGCTCCAGCCCGGCACGGCCCGCGTCGTCCACCGGCACCTGGTCGACGAGGACACCTGGGTCCGTGCCGCCGTCGGTCTCGGCCCGGACCGCGAGCCCTTGCCCGGCGTCGCCTGCCCGCACTGCGGGGAGCGGCAACTCGTCGTCCAGACCGCCGGCCCCGTCGACGCCTGGACGGTCGTGTGCGCCACCGGCCGGCTCTGCACCGGCCAGGGCTGCCCGTGCGGGATGGAGGGCGCCGTCGAGGGGGCGGCGCACATCTGGCCCCGGGCCGCCGTCATCGGTGCGGTCGCGGGGGCCGCACACGCCGCTGAGAGAGGATGAGGGCATGAGTCCTCAAAGGAGCTACACGCGAGCCACCATGCACACCTTCGTGCCGGACGACTGCGAGGCGTGCGGCCAGCCGAACGCCGTCAAGTGGATACCGGACACCCGGATCGCCAACCAGGACGGGGTCAGCCCCGATCAGAGCTGCGGCAATCAGGGATGCGCACGGTACAAGAAGCGCCCGAGTAAGCGGTGACCAGCTCGGCCCGGGACGCGGTTGATTCCGAGTCCCGGGCCGCTTCAAGGTCAACAATTCACAGGGAAATCCCAGATAACGCGCACCATACTGACCATTATGGTGTAACGGACCAGGCATCAGCCTAGGAAGGTACGGTTAGGACCGTGATCACCGTGGAGGGCCGGGAGTGGGGTACCGCCGAGCAACTCGCCGACCGGCTCGGCCCCGACGTCACGCCCGGCATGGTCCGCCGCTGGCGCGACCGCAAGGGACTCACCACCCGCGCCGGCCACTCCCCGCTCGACGAGGCCGCCGCCATCGAGCTGGCCACCCGCACCACGACGCGCGGACGCCCCCGCCGACTTGACCTTGCCGCCGCGTAGCCGCATGATTTGTTCACATCCCGCGTAGGCGGAGTGTGCCCACAGCCCGGCCGGTCGACCACTCAGGTCCCGCCGGGCTGCTGCGTCCCCGGGGGCAGGACGCAGCAGAGGGTGGGCTGCGGGCAGGCTGCTGCGGCGGTGGCCTGCCCGCGCGCCACCTACGACTGGTTGAACTTCGCTTTCGCCGCCTGGAAGTCGGTGGCCCCCTCCTGCCACCGCTCCAGCATCACCTCGGCCGAGGGCCCAGCACCCAACGCCGCAGAAACGGCCATCAGCGCCGGCAGCACCTCCTGCGGCCAGCCGCCAGGAACCGTCACATCCACGGCGATGCTCGCCCCCTCGCCGTCGGGGCTGATCTGGATGTTGACCAGACCGGCGGCGGTGACCAGCCGGACAACGTCCGCGATCTCGTCGGCGGTGTGAATCAGGTCGATGCGCAGAACGCCACGCAAAAACTTCGCTCGCATGCAGTACCTCTCGGGTCGGGCCAGCTGGTGCCGGCCACTGTCCCTGATCAACCTCCACTGCGGAGGGTGTATTCCTGATCACTGACCCCTGACCGGCCAGGTGCCGTGACGAGGTGACCCATGACCCGCCCCCGCCCCGTCACCCAGGCCGACCACGACCAGGTCCGGGCACTGCACGCCCAGGGCCTCAGCCGCAACGCCATCGCCAAGGAACTCGGCCGCAGCGGGAAGACCATCAGCGAGATCGCCGCCCGGCTGGGCCTCAGCTTCGAGCGCGCCGGCGCGACCGCAGCGGCCACGGCCGCGAAGAAGGCCGACGGGGCCGCCCGCCGCGCCCAACTCCAGCTCGACGCCCTCGACGCCGCCAACAAGCTGATGGGCCAGATGTTCGCGCCCGCCCTGGTCTACAACTTCGGCGGCAAGGAGAACGACTACAACTCGACCACCCTGGAAGAGCCGCCGTTCGCCGACAAGCGGAACATCGCCACCGCCATCCAGGCCCTCGCCGGCACCGCGCTGAAGCTCGCCGAGTACGACAAGGCGACCGGCAACGAGGACGAGAAGGGCATGCTCGGCGAGCTGCGCGACGCCCTCCGCGCCGCACGCGACCAGGCCAAGGCCAGCGGATGAGCATCGACCTGTCGACCCTGCCGCTGAGCGAGAAGCAGATCGACTACGTTGTCGACTCCGACGCCTTCCTCAACCTCGCCGAAGGCGCCATCCGCTCCGGCAAGACCGCGTCCGGGCTGCTCCGCTGGCTCATGCAGGTCGCCGTCGCACCCACCTCCGGCGACCTGGTCGTCTGCGCGAAGACGTACGACACCGCGGTGCGGAACATTTTCAACCCGCTCCGCGACGCCCGCCTGTTCGGGCACCTCGCCAAGGCGACCACCTACACCCGGGGAGCGCCGACCGCCACCATCCTCGGTCGCACCATCGAGGTCATCACCTTCAACGACGAACGCTCGGAGAACCGGCTCCGGGGCATGACCTGCGCGTCCGGCTACGTCGATGAGTGGTCGCTGATGCCGCAGAGCTTCCACGAGCAGCTCCTTGGCCGGTGCAGCTTGGACGGCGCGCAGTTGTTCGGGAACACCAACCCGGACAACCCGCGCCACTGGCTGAAGGTCGACGGCATCGACGAGACGAAGCCCGGCGGCCGGCTCTCCGGCGACTGGCGGGTCTGGCACTTCGACCTCGACGACAACCCATTCCTCAGTGAGCGGGTCAAGGAGCGGTACCGGCGGCAGTACAAGGGCCTCTGGTACAAGCGCATGATCCTCGGCCAGTGGGTCATGGCCGAAGGCTCCGTCTATGAGGGCTGGGACCCTGCGAAGCACGTCGTCAAGACCCTGCCGCAGATCGTCCGCTGGGTCAGCCTCGGCGTCGACCCCGGCACGAACCACCCCTTCGCCGCACTGCTGCTTGGTGTCGGCGTGGACGGCAACCTGTACCTCGCCCGTGAGTGGCGCTGGGACCCAAAGCGGCAGATGCGCCAGCTCAGCCCGGTCGAATACTCGTCCCGGCTGCGCGGCTGGCTCGGAAAGCTCGACGTCCGCCCCGAGTGGGTGTGTGTCGACCCGGCCGCCGCCTGGATGAACCGCCAACTGTTCGACGACGGACTCACGCCGACGAAGGCGGACAACGCGGTCATGGACGGCATCCAGTTGGTCGCCTCGCTGCTTGCCGAGGGCCTGCTGTACGTGCACGAGTCCTGCGCCGGCTGGATCGAGGAGGTCCCCGGCTACGTGTGGGACGAGAAAGCCGCCCTGCTCGGCGAGGACAAGCCGCACAAGGACCGCGACGACAGCCTTGACGCCGGCCGGTACGCCGTGAAGACGCCCGAAGTTCTCTGGCGGCCGATGCTGCGGCACGCCCCCGCACACGCACTCGCAGCCTGACGAGGAGGGCCTGGTGCCGATCCCCACCGGCGGTGCCTGGCCGCCGCCCGCCCACCAACCCGCCTACGATGCGTACGGCGACTGGGATGCCTGGTACGTCGGTGACCCCGGCGACCTGGCCCAGGTCTACCGCGGGCGTGCCACCACCAGCGGTCGACACCGGCCCAGTCAGTACGCGGGTGGCGTCATCGGGACGCTGTCCCGCTGGTTGTGGGGCACCCCGCCCCGCATCGGCGAGCGCGATACCCGAATCCACGTGCCCGTGCCCGCCGATCTGGCCGCCACCTCCGCCGGCCTGCTGTACGCGGAGCCGCCCACCCTCACCTGCGACACCACGGCCGCCCAGGAAGCCGTCGAGGGGCTGATTGAGGCAGGGCTATACACCGTGCTGCGACACGCCGCCGAGGTCGGGTCGGTGCTCGGCGACGTCTACCTCCGGCCGGTGATCGACCAGGAGGTGGCACCGGACCGGGCAATCCCCACGGCGGTTCCGGCCGACGCGGCGATCCCCGTCATCCGGTGGGGCGCGCTGCTGGAGGTCACCTTCTGGTCCACCGTGCTGGAGTCTTCCGGGACGGTGCTGCGGCTGCTGGAGCACCACGACGTGGTCTCCGGCGCCGGGCGGATCACGTACGCCCTGCACGAGGGCACCGACCAGGAGCTGGGTCGGGCGATACCGCTCACCGAGCATCCCGACGTCGCGCACCTGGCCGAGCTGCTCGACGAGACCGGGTCACAGCCGACCGGCCTGGACCGCCTCGACGTGGTCCGCATCCCCAACGCCGGCCCGCAGAGACGCTGGCGGAAGCTGGGCCCGCTCAAGTACCACGGCAGGTCCGACCTCGACGGCAACGAGCCGATCTTCGACCAGGTCGACGAGACGTGGACGAACTGGATGCGGGATATCCGGAACGCCCGGGGCCGGATCACGGTCCCGGAGTACATGCTCCAGGACCTCGGCCCGGGTCGCGGCGCGGTCTGGGACGCCGACCGCGAGGTGTACTCCGCGATCCGTGCGCTACCCGATCAGCAGTCCGGTGGCGGCCTGACGGTGACCCAGTTCGCCATCCGGCACGTCGAGCACAAGGCCACCATCGATGCCCTGATGGAGGCGGCGATGCGGCACGCCGGCCTGTCGTCGCAGACGATGGGCGAGGAGGGCGACGTCGCGGTCACCGCCACAGAGGTTCAGGCGAGGGAGCGGCGCAGCTTCGTCAGCCGCGGCGATCGGATCACAACGTGGGCACCGGAGCTGGCCCGTTACGTGGAGCTGCATCTCGCCCTGGAGCGGATCAACTTTGGCGGACCGGCCGAGGAGCGGCCGAACGTCGAGTTCGGCGACTCGGTGACGGAGAGCCCGGAGCAGGTAGCGCGCACCGCCCAACTGCTGAGCGCTGCCGGGGCCGCCTCGACCGAGACCCTGGTGCGGATGGTGCATCCCGAGTGGGACGACGACCAGGTGCGCGAGGAGGTCGACCGCATCAAGGGCGACCAGCCGGCGCCGGTAGAGGTCGGCTCCGCGCTGGGCGCGCTGGCCGGCAACGAGCCCGCCGACGACGAGGCCGACGAGGAGCCACCGCCGGCCGAGGAGTGACATGGCGCTGACCGGCGAGCAGATCGAAGACGTCACCCGCGGCGCAGTCGACCTCTACCGGGGTGCCGAGCAGGCGATCCTGGCCGAGGTGACCCGCCGGCTCGCTGCCGGCCAGGACGCCCCGGACTGGGCGGTGACCCGCCTGGCCGCCCTCGGGTCGCTGCGGCAGGCGACGGAGCGCATTCTGGCCCTGGTGGCCGGCCGGGCCCCGGACCTGATCACGGAGATGCTCGCCGCCGCGTACCGCTCCGGTCAGGGCATTGCCACCCGGGACCTGCCCGCGTCGCTGCTCCGGGACGCCCCAGACCTGGCGAGCGCGGCCGGGACCGTACCGCGGATCGGCGTGGTCGAGTCGCTGGCTGGCGCACTGGTGGCCGACATCGAGGCCAAGCACAGCGCCGTGCTGCGCCGGGTGCTCGACGTGTACCGGCTGACAATCGCGCAGGCGACCGCCGTATCGGTGGCGGGCGGGATGACCCGCAGGCAGGCCAGCCAGTGGGCGTTCGCCCGGTTCGTCGACCAGGGCGTGACCAGCTTCACCGACTCCGCCGGCCGTCGGTGGCGGCTCTCGTCGTACGTCGAGATGGGCGCCCGCACCGTGACGCAGCGGGCCGCCGTCCAGGGCCAGACCGACCGGCTGACCACGCTCGGCGTCGACACGGTGATCGTGTCGGACAGCCCGCGCGAGTGCCCGCGCTGCGCCCCATGGGAGGGCAAGGTGCTCTCCATCAGCGGAGGGCAGCGCGGTCGGGTGGAGCTGCCCAACATGGTCGGGTCCGGCACGGTGACGGTGGACATCGCCGGCTCTGTGGGGGACGCCAGGGCGGCCGGGCTCCAGCATCCGAACTGCACGCACGCACTCCGCGCGTACCTGCCCGGGGCGACTCGGCGGCCGGACCGGCCCATGGCCAACCCCCGCGGCTACGAGGCCAAGGAGCGGCAGCGCGAGATCGAGCGCGGCATCCGCCGGTGGAAGGAGCGGGAGGTCGCCGCCCTCGACGACACGGCCAAGGCGAGCGCAGCGGGGAAAGTCCGGCAGTGGCAGGGCGCGATGCGCGACCACCTCGCCGCCCACCCGGAGCTCAAGCGGCTGCCGTACCGGGAGCAGCTCGGCGCGGGCAACGTGCCGCCCGCCCGACCGCCCGCGAGCGCGCCGATGGCCACGGTCGCCCCGCCCGGATCGCTCGTCACCGGCCAGGCCGCGCTCGACGCAGCCCCGATCAACGTGCGCTCCGACGCGGCGTACACCCAGCTCAGCGCCGACGAGCGGGACGCGGTCTACCAGTACCGGGGCAGCCTGTACGCCAACCTCAACGGGGCGCTCCGGCGCGAGTCAGGGCGGCTGCCGGACGGGTTCGGCTTCCATGCGCTCCGGGACGCGGTGCGCCAGCTCGACCGGGCGCTGAAGAAGTCCCGGCTGACCGCCGACGTCGTTCTCCACCGCGGTATCGCCGACCCGCTCGCGGTGTTCGGACCGGCCGCAGCCCGCCCGCTGCCGGTCGGAACCCGGTGGACAGAGCATGCCTACGTCTCCAGCACGGCCAGCCGCGCCGTGGCCGAGGAGTTCGCCAAGGGTGCCGCGATCCTGACCATCCGGGTGCCGCGCGGCACCGGGGCACTCCAGCTCTCCGGAGCAGAGTACGAGTCCGAACTGCTGCTGGGGCGCGGGCTGACGCTGCGCGTAGCGTCCGACACCGGGCCCGGACCGGGCCGGGAGATCGTGGCGGAGGTAGTCCGATGACGCAGCCGGAGCCCAACCCCGAGCAGGAGCCGGACGACCGCGGCGATGCCGAGGACCGGATCACGATGAGCTACCCCGTCGAGCTGGAGATGCCCGACGAGGAGTAGGGCCCCTGGCCCCCACACGCTGCCGGCAAGGCCGGTGGTAATTCCCCCCACCCTCGACTGCCTCAAGGAGGCTGCCGTGCGCATCACCCTGCCCTCGGGCGCGTTCCTCAACCCGGCGACCGACCTGCCGGTCATCCCGGGCACCATCCTGGGCTACCGCCGCAACGGCCAGCCCATCCGCGTCGCCGCGGGCGGTTCTGGTGAGGGCGGTGACGGCGGCGGGGGCTCCGACGGAGGTGCTGGCGACGGCGGCGGGGGCGAGTCCGGACAGGGTGGCGAGGGCCAGGGCGACAGCACCAAGCCGCCGAATATCGACGGTGAGTTCGATGCCGACCGGGCCAAGCGCGCCATCGCCGCCGCCCGCGACGCCGAGAAGAAGGCCAGGGGCGACGCCAAGGCCGCAAAGGACCAGGTCGCGGCGATCCTTGCCGCCGCCGGCCTCAAGCCCGACGGCACCAAGGATCCCGCCGAGCAGCTCAAGGAAGCCTCGGCCAAGGCCACCGGCGCCGAGGCGAAGGCCCGCAACGCCCAGATCGAAGCGGCCGTCCTGCGCCGCGCCGGCAAGGCCGGCGGAGACCCGGACGCACTGCTCGACAGCACGTCCTTCATGAACAGCATGAAGGACATCGACCCGGACGCCGCCGACTTCGGCGACCAGGTCACCGCCGCCATCAAGGCCGCGGTGAAGTCCAACGGCAAGCTCGCCGCGACCGGTCAAGGGCCGGCCCGCCAGGGAGCCGACCACACCGGAGGCGGAACCAGCAAGGGCCGCTCCGGCAACCTGACCGACGCCGTCAAGCGCAAGCTCGGCGGGTAATCCCACCAGGGGGAGCACATGGCAACCTCGCTCGCCGAGGCGAAGAACAACACTAACGACGACTTCGACGCGACGGTCATCGATGAGTTCCGCAAGGAATCCGTCATCCTCGACAGCCTCGTGTTCGACGACGCGGTCAACCCGTCCGGCGGGGGCGCGACGCTCGACTACGGCTACCGGCGGCTCGTCTCGCAGCCCACCGCGGCCACCCGCGCCTACAACAGCGAGTACGTGGCGAGCGAGGTGACCACCCAGAAGTACAGCACCACCCTCGCCGTCATGGGCGGCTCGTTCCAGGTGGACCGGGTTCTGGCCCGGCTCGGCGCGGGCGCGTCCGGCGCGGTCGCCCTGAACCTGTCGCAGAAGATCAAGGCGACCCGGACGAAGTTTCAGGACATGGTCATCAACGGCGACGTCGCCGTGGACGCCAACGGCTTCGACGGGCTCAACAAGGCGCTGACCGGCTCGACGACCGAGTACCTGCCGCTCAACAACGGCCAGGCGACCGGTTACCTGAACTGGACGGACCTCGACACCGACCCGGCGCTCAAGTTCAAGGCGCTCGACGTGCTCGACGAGTTCCTGTCGCTGCTCGATGGCACGCCGACGCTGGTCGCGGGCAACAAGAAGCTGCTGGCGAAGATCCGCGCGATCGTCCGCCGGACCGGCATGTACACCCGCGACCCGATCGAGGGGCTGATGGGGCCGAACGGCCGGCCGATCGTGCGCGAGTCGTACGGCGGGGTGATCTTCGCTGACCCGGGTGACCAGGCCGGCAGCACCAACCCGATCATCCCGATCGCCACCCGCGATCCGGACGGCGGCGGCGCCGGTGGCAACATCACCGGCCTCACCGACCTCTACGCGGTGCGCATCGCCCTGGACGGCTTCCACGGGGTGACCACGACCGACGGCGAGATGGTCAAGACCTGGCTGCCGGACTTCACCACGAGCGGCGCGGTCAAGACCGGCGAGGTGGAGCTCGGGCCGGTCGGTGTCGCGCTCAAGGCCACGAAGAGCGCGGCGGTGCTGCGCAACATCAAGGTCCAGTGAGGAACGACATGACGTACATCGTCAAGGCCCCCATGGAGGGCTACAGCGGCGAGGTCGCGGGCGTGCACCTGGTGAAGGGCAGCTACACCGGTGGGCTGACGCCGTCGGCGCTGGCCTATTTCCAGGGTGCCGGCTACAAGGTCGAGCAGGTGGCCGAGCCGGCCCCGGCGGAGGAGGGCGGCAAGACGCCGGCCCGGTCCGCGTCGAAGGCCGACTGGGTCGCCTTCGCCACGTCGGAGGCCGGCGGTCAGCGGTTCAGCGCCGAGGACGCCGAGAAGCTCACCCGGGACCAGCTCGCCGAGAAGTACCTCGGCCCGAAGCAGGACTGAGGGGAGGAGCAGCGTGGCGTACGCGACCGTGGAGGAACTGGAGGCGTACCTCGGTGCCACCGTGGCCCGCGCCACGCTGCTGCTCACCCGGGCCAGCCGGGACGTGGATCGGGCGCTGCTGTGCGCGGTCTACGACGTGGATGACCCGGACGTGCAGGCGGCTCTCCGCGATGCAACCTGCGAGCAGGTGGCCGGCAACCTGGACTCCGGGGACACCACCGGTTCCGGTGCCGCACCGCCGACCAGCGGTTTCAGCATCGGCAAGGTGTCCGTGCAGCGGGGTGGTCAGGGTGCCGGCGGCTCCGCCGCCCAAGCCAGCAAGATCGGACCGCTCTGGCCACAGGCGTGGGCTGTCCTCCAGCAGGCCGGCCTGACCGGCCACGGCCCGCAGACCTGGTGAGGGGGCCGCTGTGACGTGGGAGGACTTCGTCCGGCTGCACATCCCCGCCCCGGCCACCGTGACCGTGGAGCCGCTCACCGGCACCGGCGCGTACGGCCCGGTGTACGGCCCGCCGAACCCGGTCAGCCCCTGCGTGGTCGAGGACTCCCGGCGGCTGGTGAGGGTGCAGACCCAGGACGCCGCCGGCCACGAGGCCGTCAGCAGCACCACGGTGTGGGCGCCGCTGGCCACCGTCTGCCCGGCCGGGAGCCGGGTCACCGCCGCAGGCCGGACGGCCCGGGTGCTGGCCGTGTCCCGGGTGGAGGCCCACGGCCTGCCGCTGCCCGAGCACCTGGAGATCAGCCTGGAGTGACGCATGGCCGACGACTTCCGGATCGAGTGGGACGGCGAGAAGGTCCTGGCTGCCCTGCACGACGCGAGCTTCGATGGCGCGCAGGTGGCGGGCGAGCACCTGCTCCAGGTGTCCTCCGGGCTGGCGCCGCACGAGGAGGGCGACCTGGAGCGGTCCGGGGAGGTCACCGCCGACCCGGCCTCCGGCGTGGTCGCCGTCTCGTATGACCGGCGCTACGCGGTGCGGCAGCACGAGGATCTGACGCTGCGGCACGACGAGGGCCGGCAGGCCAAGTACCTGGAGGAGCCCATGTCGACCGAGCAGGACGTGATGCTGGCCCTGATCGCCCGGGCCAGCCGCCGACCGCTGGGCGGCTGAGATGGCCACCGGCGACGGATGGACCTCCCGGCTCCTGACCGGCCTCGCCGAGCACCTGGCCGCTGCCGGGGTCGGCGTCTGGCGCGATACCGGCGTCTACGACCCCGCCCAGACCGGCATCGTCATCCGGTCGGTGCCGCCGTCCCCGGACCGGCTGATCACCCTCGCCGCGTACCCGGTCGGCTCGGCCAACCCGGGTGTTGCCGACCACCAGCTCGGGGTGCAGATCCGGGTCCGAGCCGGCGCCGACCCGCGCGACTGCGACGACCTGGCCGACGCCGTGTATGACCTGCTCGACGGGGCCGCCGGGCTGACCCTCCGCGGGATCGCCGTGGTGCAGGTGTGGCGGCAGTCCTACACGTCGCTCGGCGACGACAGCAACGGCCGATGGAGCCGGAGCGAGAACTACTACCTCGACACCATGCGCCCCACCGCGCGCAACACCGACTGACCCAGGAGGACCGTCGTGGCGACGACACCCACCGACCGCAGGACCATGCTCGCCCGGCGCATCCGGGTCGACATCGACACCGCCACCTACCCGGCCAGCCTGTACGCCCAGTTCATGGGCGTGCAGGAGCTGAAGCCCGTCGACGAGCTGCGCACCGAGTCCGACGAGGTGTACGAAGACGACGGCGCGATGCGCGAGTCCGTCACCGGCTACTCGTGGCGGCTGGAAGCGAAGATCATGCACTCCACGAACGCGGCCGGCACCAGCCTGGACCCTGTCCACGCCTTCCTCTACGGCAAGTTCCTGGCCGGGAAGCAGAACGTGAAGCTCGGCGAGTTCGGGGTTCGCTGGTACGACCGCAACGGGGTCGGCACCGCCAACGAGGGCCGCGCCTACGTGAAGCAGTGGGCGCCCGACGGCGGCAACGGTGGCGCCCAGGACACGGTGTCGATAGTCATCCAGGGGCAGGGGCCGCTCGCGGCCGACGTCGCCAACCCGGAGGCCGACCTCACCCCGGTCGTGACCGGGCTGGCCCCGACGGGCGGCGGGACGGCCGGCGGCACCCTGGTCAACATCTACGGCGGCCACTTCACCGGCACCACCGGCGGGACCGGCGTGAAGTTTGGTGCCACCAACGCGACCAGCTACACCGTCGTCTCCGACTCGCACATCGTGGCGGTCGCCCCCGCCGGCAGTGCAGGCACCGTCCAGGTGATCGTGACCAACGCCGGTGGGGCCAGCCCGAACGTCGCCGCCGACAACTACCTGTACGCCTGATGGGGGCGAAGCTCGGCGACCTCGACGAGTACTGGAGTCCAGGCCTGACGCTGACGGTGCGGGGCCGTGAGTACGTGGTCCCGCTCGCCAGCGCCGAGCTGGGGCTCTGGTGCCGGCGGCTGGCCCAGATCACCGGGGACGTGCACACCGCCTCCACGGAGGAGGAGATGCGTGCCGCGGTCGAGCGGATCGAGGCCCTCCCCGAGCTGCCCGGCGGGCCCGACCTGTCCCTGCCGGAGCGGGTTCTCGGGCCGGTCTACCAGCAGATGGCGGACGCGGGAGTCGAGGACCCGTACATCCAGTTCTGCGGGCAGACGGGCTATATCTGGATCATCGGCGGCGAAGAGGCTGCTGAGCGGTTCTGGAAGTCCGGTGGTCGCCCGGAAGCACTGAGCCCGGCGAACCGTCAGGAGCGTCGGGCGGCTGGGCGGAGCAGTACGGGCGCGGCCGGCGCGACCCGCACACCGGCCTCTACGAGTGGTACGAGGTCCCCGACGACGTCCGGCGGGAGCGGTCGGGCGAGGCGGTCGCGTGGACGGAAATCCTCGCCCACTGGCGGCTGATCGAGGCGGATCTTCATTCGGAGTACGGGATCGACCTCGACGCCGATGACCGGGCCGTGCTGCGGTGCCGGTCGTGGCGGTGGCTGGAGGTCCGGATCACCGGGCTGCTGTCGGCTGACACCCGGCTCTACCGGGCGCTCGCACCCGAACCGGAGCTGCCCGGTGTCCCCGGGATGCCGCCTCAGTAGGTGGGGCAGATGTACTTCCGCACCACCTCGTTGATCTTCTTCGCCTTCGTGGCACCGAAGCCTTCCGGGTGGTCCGGGCTGGTAAACCGCGTGTTGGCGAACTTGATCAGCTTGGCCTCGTCGTCCGGCCACTCCTTGATGCTGGAGCACTGGTCCCGGCCCCGGTCGATGATCCGATCGGGGTCCTTGTCGCCCACGATCTCGGGGTCGATCTTCCGGAGCGCAGCGAGGTAGGCGTCAGCAGTCGCCTGGTCAGGCTTCGGCGGGATGCCCGCCGCCTCCTCCGCCTTGGCGATGGCCTCCGAGCTGAGCGCGCCCGGCGTCGTCGAGGCCGCCTCTGGTGTCTTCTCGCTGCTCCCGCAGCCCGCCAACGCGATCACCGCCACCGCCGCCACCGCTACTTGCCGTGCTCTCACTCATGCCTCCTGGGACGGGGGGATAACCGAGGCACGGTACCCACCCATCGAGGACCGGGCGGTCCGCAATCTGACAGGAGGTCCCAATGGCGCTGAAGCTTGGCGAGCTGGTGGCCTACCTGCGCGCCGACGACACCGCCCTACAGAAGGGCATCCGGTCCGCGCAGACGAAGCTTCAGCAGGCCGGACAGAAAGCCCGCGAGCACGGACCGATGATCGGTGCCGCCCTCGCAGCAGGGATCGGGGCCGGCCTGCTCCAGGGCCTGGAGCTGGACAAGGCGCGCGCAAAGCTGGCCGCGCAGGTCGGTGACCCGGTACTCGCCAAGCAGCTCGGCGAGGTCGCTGGCCGCGTGTACGGCAGGGGCTTCGGGGAGACTGCCGCCGACGCCATGCTCGCGGCCCGGTCGGTGATGCAGTCCGGGCTGCTACCGAAGGGCGCCGACGCGGCGGTCATCGAGGACATCACCGTCAAGGCCCAGACGCTCGCGCAGGTCTTCGACCTAGACGTGGCCCAGGCGGCCCGGGCCGCCGGGCAGATGGTCCGCAACGGCCTCGCGAAGAACGCCGAGGAGGCCCTCGACCTCATCACCAGGGGATTCCAGACCAGTGGTGACCAGGCCGGTGACCTGCTCGACTCGTTCTCGGAGTACAGCACCCAGTTCCGCAAGCTCGGCCTGTCCGGGGCGGACGCGATGGGGCTGATGAATCAGGGCGTGCAGTCGGGTGCCCGGGACCTCGACGTGGTCGGCGACGCCTTGAAGGAGTTCGCCATCAAGGCCGCCGACGGGTCGGCGTCCAGCGCGGCCGGCTTCAACGCGATCGGCCTGAACGCCGAGAAGATGACCGCGGTCTTCGCCAAGGGTGGTCCGGCCGCCCGGGAGGCCCTCGGCACGGTGCTGGAGCGGCTCCAGGCGATGAAGGACCCGACGGAGAGAGAGGCGGCGGCGGTCGCGCTCTTCGGGACGAAGGCCGAAGACCTCCAAGGCGCGCTGGCCGGACTGGACCTCGACACCGCCGCGAAGTCCCTCGGCGAGGTCGGTGGCGCTGCCGGCAAGATGGGCGACACCCTGGAGCAGACCAGCGGCCAGAAGCTGGAGGCGTTCAAGCGGCAGGCCCAGGCGGCCCTGGTGGAGAAGCTCGCCGAGGCCATCCCGGTGATCGAGGCCACTTTTGGCTGGTTGCAGCGGAACAGCGGCTGGGTGGGGCCGCTGGCAACGGGCCTCGGGCTACTCGCCGGGGTGATCGGCCTGATCGTGCTCGGCACGAAGCTCTGGGCCGCCGCGCAGATCGCCCTGAACGTGGCCATGATGCTCAACCCCGTCGGGCTGATCATCCTCGCGGTCATCGGGCTGATCGCCGTGATCGTCGGCCTGTGGATGAAATTCGCCGGCTTCCGCGATTTCTGGATCATGGTGTGGGAGGCGATCAAGACGGCCGCGATAGCCGTGTGGGACTTCCTCGTCGCAGCCTTCCAGTTCTGGTGGAAGACGTTCTCCGGCTTCTGGACTGGGGTGGGCCGCTTCTTCGTGAAGCTCTGGAACGGCATCGTCGACGGCGCGAAAACAGGGTGGCGGAACATCACCACGACGTTCGATCTCGTCGTCAAGTTCGTCACTGGCCTTCCAAAGCGCCTGGCCCGGGCGGCGTCGGGCATGTGGGACGGGATCAAGAACAGCTTCCGCGCGGCCGTGAACTGGATCATCGGCAAGTGGAACAACCTGTCCTTGACCATCGGCGGCGGGTCGATCATGGGCATGAGCATCCCGAGCGTCACGCTCGCGACGCCGAACATCCCGTACCTGGCCAAGGGCGGTCACATCATGCAGGCGGGTACGGCGGTGGTGGGTGAGCGCGGTCCGGAGCTGGTGCACCTCGGCCGCGGGGCGACCGTGCAGCCGCTTACCGGCGGCGGAGGCGGAGGTCTGTCCGGCACGCTGCGCGTCATCCTCCAGTGGCCCGACGGCCGGATCATCCGCGACCAGATCGTCGACGCCGCCACCCAGCGCGGCCAGTCCACCGGCCGCTACCTCGGCGTCAGCACCAGCTAAGGAGATGCGTGGACCCCGACATCCGGGTCCGGGTCGCCCTGGACAGCGACCCGGACGACCCTGCTCCGGCGTGGACCGACATCACGGACCGCGTGCACTACGGCGACGGCGGCCAAGCCGTAACGGCCAGCGTCGGCCGTCAGAACGAGTCCGCCGAGATCCAGCCCACAGAGATGAGCTGGGCTGTCCAGAACTCCGACGGCCGCTTCACGCCGGGCAACTCCAGCAGCCTGTACGCGGGCAAGTGGGAGCAGGGCCGGCGGGTCCAGATCGCCGAGGTCATCGACGGCGAGGAGTTCACCCTCGCTACCGGTTTCCTGGAGATCCCGGACATGCCGATCGTGGACCCGCGCAGCGCCCAGGCGGTGACCGTCACGGCCGTCGACCGGATGGGACGGCTCGACTCGGCCCCGCCGTTCGAGGGGACCCTTGCGGAGGATGTCCGTGTCAACGGGGGCAACCTCGTCGAGCACTTCCCGCTGTCGGACTCCTACCCCCACGCCTCGTCGATCACCACCGCATCTCTCGCCAGGGTGGTGGTCGGCTTCGACACCACCGTGGTGGCCGAGCCCGCGGACCTGATCGAGGCTGCCAGCCTCGCCGGCCCGCCCGGCGACGACCAGTCGTATGCCCGCTGGGCCCCCGTCTCCGACGGCACGGCGATGCTGGCCCGAGCCTGGCTAGAGGCCCCGGTAAGCGTGGCCGTGGGCGCCACCGACACCCTCGCCGTATCCGTGTGGCTGCACGGGCAGCGCGACGAGGGCGGCTACGACTGGTCCGGTGGCGTCGTCTCGCTGGTCGCCGCCACGACGGGCCTACTGTTTAACGACTCCGACTTCAACCTCATCAACAGCATGCGGTTCACCTGGCGCGGCGGGACCGACACCACCGTCCTGTCGAGCCACCGGCTGGAGAAGGACGGGTGGCGGCTCGTCACCCTGCGGATCAACGCGGCGTCCGGGGCGATGGACCTGTGGTCCGGCGCGGACATGGTGGCCTCCGGCACCGCTGCGCCCGCCCCCGGTGCTACCACCCTGACCCGGATCGTCATCGGCTCTCTGTACGTGGGCGGCATCGCGCATGTGCAGGTGCGGGTGGGTCCGGACGCGACCACGATGACCCGACAGATGCACCTGGCCCAGTACGCGCACGGATACCGGGGCCTGCACCGGCAGACCGTGGCAGAGCGGCTCGTCACCCTCGCCGGTTACGCGGGTGTGCCCGCGGCGGAAGTGTCCGTCCCGCCGGCCTGCTCAACGCCGATGCAGGTGGCCAAGCTGGCCGGTGCTGTACCCGCTGGAGCCCTGCGCGCGACCGCAGCGACCGGGCAGGACTTGCTGATCACGGACGGCCAAGGGCGGATCACCGCTGTACCCCGGGGGCAGCGGTACAACCAGCCGGTGGCGATGCAGATCCCCTTCGGGTGGATCGGCTACCGGGGGCTGCGGTATCGGCCCGACAAGCCGACCACCGACGTGACGGCCACCCGGACGGGCGGAGGCACTGTCCGCCGGTCTGATCGGGCCCGCGCTCAGCGGTACGGGGTCACGGGCCAGCAGTACGAGCTGGACACCGCGATCGACGCCGACCCGGCCAACCTCGCGTCCTGGGCGCTCGCCGCCCACGGTCAGTCCCGGACTAGGGCGCCGAGCATCCGCCTCAGCATGCTGCGTCGCAGCGTGGCCGAGCGAAAGGCTCTGCTGCGGCTCCGGGTCGGCGACCGGATCCAGCTCACCGGGCTGCCCGCAGGAAGCCCGGACGACGTCGGGCACCTCATCGTGCAGGGCATCCAGCACACCATCGGGCCCGGCCGCCGACGCGTCATCGAGTTCAACACGTCGCCGCTGCTCGGCCCGACCGCCGGGGTCCCGCCGGCGTGCCCGGTCGTCGGGGACCTGGTCTCCAACACCGCCATCGTCGCCTACTGAGGAGGCCGCGTGCCCACCGTGCCCGAGACCAAAGCCGCGTGGACCAACGGTGTCGACGCGCTTTCCAGCACCAATCTCAACGCCTACTTGCGTGACCCGATCAGGTTTCTGATGGGCAAGCCGGTGGCCCGGCTGCGGCAGACTGTCATTCAGGGGCTGGTCAACAATGCGGACACGCCGCTGACCTTCACGTCCGAAGACGTGGACACCGACCCGGACGGCATCGGCGGGCACTCCACGTCGACGAACACGAGCCGGTACACCGCCCGATACACAGGCTGGTATCGGGTCGGCGGCGCCGTCGCCATCACCGGCAACGCCACCGGATTCCGGGGCTCATCGTGGCTGGTGAACGGGGCCATCCTCGCCGGGTCGAAGATCTATCTGCCCAACAACGGCTCTGGGGCGGCGGCTATCCCTGCCCGCCCGATGCTGGTCCGCCTGGTCGAAGGCGACTTCGTCGAATTGGCTGGATATCAGAACTCCGGAGCAATCCTCAATTCGTTCGTGAGTATCGGCGAGTTCGTGTCGTCGATGGACGTGACCTGGGAAAGGCTCTGAGGATATGTGGATTCCCGTGGGGGATAACCGCTGGGACTGGGACGCCGATGATGGGCGGCACCTGATGGTGCTCGTCAACGGCGATTTCCGGGAGTACTTCGAGGGGTACGTCTACTGGTACCGGGCGCCGAGCGGCGAGTTCGACGCGAACTGGCCGCTCACCGATGCGAGGTACTTCGGTACGACGGGCACTGATCCTGTGCCGGAGTCGGATGACGAGGCGTGGTCGGCGCTGGCCGACGCGGTTCGGCCGGGTGCATCGTGAGCGGCTACTACCTGGCGCCGGCACTCGAGGTGCTGCGGGACGAGATCAACCGGCGGTGGCCGGGCCGGGACCGGGGCAGCGACGGGTGGATCGGCGACGCCGCCCACCAGGCCGGCCGATCCGACCACAACCCCAACGACCGGGGCTCCGTCGACGCGATCGACGTCGACAAGGACGGCGTCGACGTGTCGGCCGTCATCGCCGCCGTCGAGCGACACCCGAGCGCGCACTACTGGATCTACCAGCGGCAGATCGCCGACCGCGACGACGGGTGGCGGCGCCGCCCGTACACCGGCAGCAACCCGCACGACCACCACCTGCACGTCTCCATCCGGCAGAGCAAGGAGGCGGAGCAGGACCGACGGCCCTGGGGACTTCTGGAGGATGAGATGAGCACGAAGGCCGAAAACGAGATCCACCAGGTGTACGTGGGCCTGTTCAACGGCGGGTCCAGCATGGGCCGCAGCGTCGACCCGGACGGTGCCGGCGCGGCGAAGGGCAGCAACAGCATCGTCGCCAAGCTCGACTACCTGCTGTCCCGCCTCGACGGGGTGGCCGCCGGCGTGACCACGCTGGCCGGGCGTGACTGGACGGACGAGCCGGCGATCGTCGCCGGGGTACTGGCCGGTCTGGGTCCGGACCGGCTCGCCCAGGCGCTCACTGCGGCCGGCCTGACCCCGGAGGCCATCGCCGCCGCGGTGCCGCCGGACATGGCCCGGCAGGTCGTCGACGAGCTGACCGCCCGCCTGGCCTCGTGACCACGCCGTCCGACGCCGGCGCCCGCCCGCCAGCCGGCGACGGCGGCAACTTCCTGCTGTGGCGGGAGGTGGACCGCCTGGACCGGCGCGTCGATGAGGTGGCCGCGCGCGCCGAGCGGCTGATCGCCGACGCACGCGCGGACCTCGCCGCCGACGTCGACCGCATCACCGGCCGGGTCGACCGCCTCGACGAGCACGGCTCGCGCGGGGTGGAGGCCCTGCGGCTGGAGCTGCGGAGCCTGCGCAACGACCTGGAGGCACACGAGGTGATGCATACCCAGGCCGCGCAGGACCAGCGGGCGGCGCGGCGCTGGACCATCGGCCTGGTCGCCGGCCTCATCGCTCCGCTGTACCCGCTGATCATCGCTGCGGTCGTCCGATGACCACCGCTGCCCCCGAGAGTCTGAGGAGGCTCACCATGTCCGACCCCACCCCCACACCGCTCCCCGCGTCCGAGGCGACCGAGCCGCTGTTCACCGTCGGCGGCATCACTGCGGCGGTCACCGCCGTGCTGGCGCTGCTGCTCGCGTTCGGCCTGCCGCTGTCCGACGCGCAGCAGACGGCGATCCTCGGCCTGGTCGCCGTGCTCGCGCCGCTGGTGGTCGCCGCGATCGCCCGGGGCCGCGTGTACTCACCGGCCACCGTGCGGGCGATGCTCGCCGGCCGCCGGTAGGATGATCGGCGCGGTGCTGCCCGGTGACGTCCCGGCCAGCGCCGACCAAGCAGCAAGCGGCCCCGCTCTCCCCTGCTGGGAGGGCGGGGCCGCTTCGTGTCTGGGGTCAGGCGGGCAGGGCCACCTGCTTGGCGGCGGGGATCCAGTGCGCGATGTGCCGCGCGGCCTGCTCCCGGGCACCCTGCTCGCTGCCGGACCAGTCGGCGCGTCCGCACGTGCACGACCAGTGCGCCTCCCGGACAGTGATCTCGTGGCCGGACGCACCCGGGTCGCCGGCGGGGTACGCCCGCAGGTACTCGACGCGGGCCCGGTCGCCGTCCTCCAGGCCGTAGCCGCGCTCCAGGTTGTAGAGGGCGGCGAACCGCTCGGCGTCGGCGCCGGTGGCGAACACGCCGAGCGGCCGGTCGTCGTCGTACTCGCCGGCGCAGACGATGGGCAGGTGCTGCATGACGGGGTCCTCTCGGTCGGGGCGGGGCCGGCCGGGTGGCCGGCCCCGGGGCGGTCAGCGGTCCTGGGCGGGGAGCCCGGCGCGCCAGGCGGTGGCGGCGGCGGTGGCCTCGGCGTTGAGCAGGATGCCGGTGGCCTCGGCGAGGTTGCGGGCGCTGCCGGCCTGGACCATCTGGCGGGCGGCGGTGCGGATCTCGGTGGCGGTCATCTCGGCTCCCTCGGTACGTTGTCCTGCTGACATGGACAACGTTACGGGGGCGGCATCCGCCTTGTCAAGCCCACATGGACAACGTAAGTTGAGCAGCGTGACCGACTACCTCGACAGCGCCGCCCTCGCCGCCCGCCTCGGCATCAAGCCCGCCAGCATCCACCGCATGCGCAGCCGCGGCGACCTGCCCGAGCCCGACCGCGTGATCGGACGCTCGCCCGCATGGCTGCCCGCCACGATCGACCGGTGGCAGGCCAGCCGGCCCGGCCACGGCTGGCGCAAGGCCGACGTCGGCGAGGTCCCGGCGCCCACCCCGGCCAAGCCCGTCGACGAGCTGCTCCCGCTGCCGCCGGGGGACATCCGCTTCGACGGGACCACGATCAGCGCGGGAGGGATGCCGCTCGCCCCGGGCCGGTACGCCTTCGGCAACGCTGGCGGCGTGCTGACTGTGGAGCCCCACGAGGACGACGAGCCCACGGAGTAGCCCTCCCCCGCACACGCAGCGCCCCCGCACGGCTTCCGGCCGGCGGGGGCGCTCTCGTGCGTCCAGGGATCAGCTCGTGGGCTGCTCGGCGCGGGCCGCCCGCGCATCCCGGATCCGCCGCTTCGCCGTCGACTCGCTGACCCGGAACTCACCCATCACGGTGGCGACGATCTCGGCATACGGCACACCCCGGAAGTCGAGGCGGTCGATGACGTCCTCGATCGTCTCCGGCTCGTCCTGCTCGTCGTCGCCGTCCAGGTCGAGGTCCACGTCAGCCTCGCGGCCCGCCGTAGGCGCGGGCCCGTAGACCCGGATGCGGCGCCCGCCAACCTCGGCGATCCCTCCCCACCAGTCGGTGTCACGGTCGGTGTCATCGGTGTCAGACACCGTGCTGACCTGCGGTTTGACACTGACACCGGTGTCACCCTCCCCGGTGGGGGAGGGGTCCTGACGGGACCGGACGTGGTGGTGGATGGTGGCCCCGGCGATGTAGACGGCGGCGACGATGGCCAGGGCGACGGGTCCGCCCCAGCCGCGGGACGGCTCCTCGGCGGCGGCCAGCAGCGCGGTGGTGGTCAGCATCAGGCGGCTCCGAACAGGAGGGCGGGCAGCGGGACGATGAGCTTCGTGGTGACGTCGAGGAGCGTGCGGGTGAAGTCGCCGATCAGCCCCTCGGGCAGGTCGGACATCAGCCCGAGCGGGATGGCGACCAGCCACATCCTCAGGTTGAGCCGGTAGAGCGGGGACTGCGGGAAGCTCAGCGTGGCGAACCGGCCGAGCTTCTTGCTGGACTTGACCGGCAAGAGGCAGCCGAGCGCGAAGATCCACAGCAGGGCGATGAGGAACCCGATGACTGCGTTGATGCTCGCGCCGGCGATGTAGGCGTCGCCCGTGGAGTCGAGCAGCGCCCCGATCACGTCTCGCAGGGCGCCGACGGTGGCCTGGTCCAGCGGCGAACCGTCGAAGCCCTCCCGGACCGCTGGTACCGCTAGGACGAACGCGATCCGATCGCGGAGGCTGTTCGGCCCGATCGACATGTAGTCGACGATGACGGCCAGGAGCAGCACGATGACGACCCCGGTCGGGGACATGGTGTGTGCCACGTCAGGCCCCCGACCAGTCGAGGACCGTGGTGCCGGTCCGGGCGTCCCGGATTTCCAGCCTCGGGCTGTCCATCGGCTCGTTCTCGGCCAGCGCAGCTCGGGTGAGCGCCTGAAGGAGGCGGTCGAGGATGCCGTCGACGCCCGGGCCCTCCAGGTCGAGGTGCTGGGTGTAGACGCGCTTGTGCAGCACCTCGTACTGCCCGTCGAAGACGTGCACCCGGTAGATCTGGGCGGCCATCAGAGATCCATCTCCAGGTGGATGAGGGTGGCGAACAGGGCGGCGCCGAGCAGGAGCATGCCGCCGCCGGCAACTGCGGCGAGCAGCTCGTGGCCGTTGAGGATGGCGGTGATCGCGGCTGCCAGGGCGCCGAGGACGGCGCCGGCGAGGCCGAGGGCGATGGGCGTCCAGGGCACGGGTCGGGTCAGCCAGACGACGGGCTCGGCACCGGCCTGGCACAGCTCGGCCGCCCGCCGGTTGGCGTCGTCCTGCGTGCGGGCGGGGAAGGTGATCGTGTGGCCGGCGAGGGCCCGCAGCGGCGAGTCGGCCGGCACGGTGCCGGCGACCCGGTAGGGAGCGGTCATCATGGGTGGTGCCTCTCTGTGAGGTGCGGGGCCCGGCCGGGCTGTCCAGGCTTGGTGGCCGGGCCCCGCGTGGGTGGGTCAGTGGGCGCCGCGCCGCCAGGCGGTGTACGCGGCGTCGATCTCGGCGGGGCTGGACGCCCTCGCCACCGCGTCACGGACCGCCCGGGCGCGCCCGAACTGCGGGCTGTCGATGTCCCGGGCGGCGGCGGTGTCCTCGTCGTCGGTCGCCTTGATGAGCCGGGCGACCTGGTCCGGCCGCACGGGCTGCGGCTCGGGCTTGCGCTTGCCGAACATCAGCTCTCCTCGGTGGTCTTGGCCCGCTGCTCGCGGACCAGGTTGATGGCGGTCTGGGCGTCACCGGCGCTGGTCCAGCGCATGCGGTCCATGACCGTGCGGCGGCCCGGGATGTCGCCCCGGTACGCCCGCTTGAGGTCGCGGACCATGCCTGCGATCCGGGGCGGGATCTCGCCCCCGGCGGCCGGGCTGACCGGGCGGGCGCGGTCCACTCGGGCGGTGGTCCGCTGCACCGGAGTGGTCCGGGCGGCGGGCACAACCGCGCTGGTCGCGGGCTGGTCCACGGGGGCCGGGTTGGTCCGGGCGTGGACCAGGTCGCGCGGCCCGGTCTGGTCCGCCTCGTTGGTCCGGTCCGGACCAGCCGTCTGGTCCACCGGAGTGGTCCGGGACTGGTCCAGGTCGGCGGCCGGGATCTGGTCCGCCGGGTGGTCCAGGTCAGGGGCTGCGGTCTGGTCCACCGTGCTGGTCCGGAATCGGTCCAACCACTCCTGCGGAATCTGGTCCGGGACTTGGTCCGCGATGTGGGCCGGCATCCGGACGCCATGGACCATCCGGTGGCGGGCCTGCGGCCGGGTGTCGATGGTCCGGATCTGGTCCACCTGGGCGCGCAGGCCGGTGGTTGCCGTCCGCAGCGCGATCGTCAGTTCGTTCATCAGCTCCCGCTCCCGTGCGGTCGGCTGGGTGTCATCGCGGAACAGCTCGGTCTCGATGTTCAGCACCCGGCGCAGTTGCTCCCGGGCCGCCTGGACCGTGTCGGCGTCGGCCTGCTTGGTGAGCTGCTGGAGCCGACGCAGTGCCTCCGCGAGCGGGTCGCGCGTCCGACGACGCCACCGCCGCGCCGGCTCGGCCGGGCGCTCGCCGCCCAGCTTCGCGGCCTGCTGCTGGACGTACAGCTCCATGCCGGCGTCGACCAGGGCGACGATGCGCCGCTGAGCGAACACCTCGGTCAGGTCGTCGACCGTGCCGGGCTTGAGCAGGCCCAGGCGCACGCCGATGCGCTGCGGCGTCCAGATCCACCGGGACGGCTGCCGCGCGGCAGGCTCGACGTCGGCGTAGAGGCTCATGTACCAGATACCGGCGGCCAGCGGCGGGGTAACGAGCCGGAGCACCACCTCCGTGACAGAGCTGGAGGCGGTGGAGGCAACGACGCCGGAGGCGATCGAAACCAGCCATACGAACTTCATGTGCCGGCTGATGTCCGGCACCGGGTCGTCGTTCTCGAGGGCGGCGGCCAGCTTGTGAGCGGCGAGGCTGCCCTGGTGAAGCATCACCACTTCGAACGTGGCGCAGAACATCAGCGACCCGGGCACGTTCAGGCCGAGGGGGCCGTGGGCGACCTCGAACATGCCCTCCATCGCGAACAGGGTGGCGAGGCTGACGGCGAGGGTGCCGAGGCGCTCGTGTACCTCGCCGGTGCGCAGGAACCGCCAGATCAGGGCCAGGGCGAGCAGCGCAGCCACCACACCGGCGCCGAAGAGCATCGGCTGGCCGTAGCCGACCAGCCAGGCGAGAACGGCGTCGATCGTGGGTCGGATCGACTCGGGGATCTGCATGCCGGTCACCGTACAGCCATATGCATGAGGCAGCAAGGACGAGTAGAGTCGAGTCTCCAAGGAAGTTGCGCGACCAGGCAGTAAGGTCAGCCGCAGGTCAGCGCGAGTCGAGGGGGAGCCGGATCATGGGACAGCCGAGGTGGACCACCACCTCCGACCAGTACATCCAGCCGACAGCCGGCGACGCCTGGGCAGCCGAAGCCGCCGCTGGTGGCGAGCGGGGCACGCAGCGCATCCTCAACGCCGAGACCGTGGACGCGCCGGTCAACATCGCCTACCACCTCGGCCTGCCCGTAGGTACGCCGCTCGTCATTCGGCGGCGACTGATCCTCGCTGACGACCAGCCTGTCGAGATCGCCACCTCGTACTGGCCGGGTGCCATCGCCTCGCTCACCGCGCTGGCGGAGCCGTCCAAGGTTGCCGGCGGCACGGCGCGTTTCCTCTCCGAGATGGGCTACACGCCGACCGAGGTCCGCGAGGACATCACCGCCGGGCCGGCGAGGGCCTTCCTCGACGATGCCGAGCGTGCCTCGCTCGGTGTCGCCAGCGCCGACCCCGTGCTGTCGCTGACCCGGATCCTGCTCGACCACGCCGGCCAGCCCTACCAGCTCGACGTCTCCACCATGCGCGCCGGCCGTCACATCCGCTACGTCCGATCGGCAGGCTGACCCGGTGCCCACCCCTCCCCGCGACACGCGGCCCCGCAGCCAGCAGATCGCCGCCGACCTGCGCGCCGACATCATGAGCGGCGACCTGGCCGCCGGGGCGAAGCTGCCGTCCACCGCCGAACTGGGCCAGGCCTACAGCGCACCCGGCGCGACCATCCAGAACGCCATCGGCATCCTCAAGGCCGAGGGCTACGTCGAAGGGCAGCCCGGCCGGGGCGTGTACGTCCGTCCCACCCAGCAGCAGACCGTCACCCCGGCCGAGTACGCGGTCCCTGCGGCGCCCGGTCAGCCGTACGCCTGGATCACTGCGGCGACCGAGCGGGGACAACGGGGCGCGTCCCGGCTACTCGACGTCGGCGAGGTGGCGGCACCGGTGCAGGTGGCCGCCGCGCTCGGCCTCGCCCCAGGGCAGCCGGTGGTGCGCCGGGCGCAGGTGCTGTCCCTGGATGACGACCCGGCGGAGTTGGTGCACGTCTACTACCCGGTCGATCTGGCGCGGGGGACGGCCCTGGCGGAGCGGCGGCGGATCCGGGGCGGGGCGGCGGCGGTGCTCGCCGAGCTGGGCGTGGAGCTGACGGCGTTCGAAGACGTGATCTCGACCCGGCCCCCCACGTCGGACGAGTTTGTGGCGCTGGCGCTCCCCACGGAGGTTCCGATCCTGCGCACGTTCCGGGTCTGGCTCACGGCGGCCGGACGGCCGGTTCATTGCGAGGTGCTGATCAAGGCCGGGCACCTGAATGAGCTGCGGTACCGCTGGCCGGGGTGACCCCGACGCCAAGCCGCCCCTGACCGTGCTGGTCGGGGGCGGTCGCGTGGCCGGTCCCGTCAGCCCCGCACGCGTCCCATGGCCACCGGCCGACGCTGCTGCACCCCGACCACCGGGGCCGGCGCGATCGCGTGCAGGCCGGCCCGCTGCACGTACAGCTCGCGGCGGGCGACCGCCTCGCCGCGCGGCCCGAGCACGTAGCCGGTCAGCCACACCCACCCGTCGTACGTCGGCTTGTCGTCGACGCTCACCAGGCGCAGCCGCAGTGCCCGATCCCCGCCGAACTGCACGCTGGCGCAGCCGTCGATCAGCAGCACGGCACCGGGGCGCAGGCTCACCGGGGCGACGCTGGGCGGGTGGGCGGCGGTCACCAGATGATCCGGATCATGCCGGCGACCAGCAGGACCAGGACGACGGCGGCGCAGAGCCAGCCGGCCAGGTACTGGCGGCGGGTCAGCGGCGGAGCGGCCGGGGCCGGCGGTTGGGGGATCGTCTGCCCGTCGGCGAGCGGCGGCGCTCCGTGCGCCACCGGGTGCGCGTGCGGGAGCGGACCGTCGTGCGGGCGCTCGACCATCGGTGCCTCCGTCGCGGGGGAGGTGGGGGCCGGGCGGGCACAACGGGGGGTGCCCGCCCGGCCGGGGCCACCGCTGCCGACGAGCAGCCCCGATGAGTGAAACCTAGGTTGCTAAGCAAGCTGAGTCAACACAGCAAGCACAGCGAGTAATCGCGGCTGGCAGCCTGAGGGGGCCGACGAGAGGTGGCTCCATGCACCGCCGCAAACCGCTGTACGAGCACGTCGTGGACGACATCACGGCGTCGATCCGAGTTGGGACGCTCAAGCCTGGCGACAAGCTGCCGTCGATCGCCCAGTTGGTCGAGCAGTACGGCATCTCGCACACGATGATCAAGTTCGCGTTGCGCATCTTGGGTGAGCGGGGCTTGATCGAGACACACCAGGGCAAGGGCAGCTACGTCGCCGAGCGCCCTCAGTAGGTCGCCATACCGCCATACCTGAGCACCGGACCACCGGACCACTGGCACCTACCGTCCGGCGTGTGATCGACCCTCACTCCGGGGTGCCCGCCCACCGCCAGGTGGCCGCGTCCATGCGCACCCGGATCGCCTCCGGCGAGTGGCAGCCGGGGAGCCTCCTGCCCGCCTCGCCTCGGCTGATGCACGAGTACGAGGTGGGTCGAGCTACCGTGCAGACCGCGCTGGCGGCGCTGCGGGCGGAGGGCCTGATCGACATGGAGCCGGGCATCGGGGTGCGGGTGCGGG
>NZ_QKKX01000023.1 GCF_003434305.1 Micromonospora sp. MW-13 | reverse complement strand
TGCAGCACGAGCGCCAGGTCGTGCCCGTGCCGCGGGGCGCCTATGTCGACGCGCGGATGCCCACGCCGGCCGAGCGGGCAGAGCTGGACATCCCCGAGGGCGTTCCGGTGCAGGTGGTCACCGTCGGCGGCCGGGTGCGCGGCGTGTACCCCTCAGATCGGGTACGGCTGTCCACGTCGTGATCGACGATCTTGGGCGATTCGCACACCCGTTCGAAGAATGAGCGTGGACATCCCGCCGGCCGCAATTTGCATATGACGCACCGGAAGATCCCCATCAATACGGACACCTGGGTTGCAACCCGGCGGATGCCGTCGTGAGACCGGCTCGCGCTCACCCACCTGGTGAGACACCATGTCCCCCTGGTCCGATCCACTGGACCGGCATCGCCACCGGGGGGAGGCAGCAGCGTGCGATCACCGCGCATCATCATCCGCGCCGCAGTAGTGGCCGCCCTCGCCGGTGCCGCCTGGTCCGCCTGGTCCGCCGCGGAGTCGTCCGCGGCCCGCGCCGACGACCGTCCAGCCCACACCACCACCAACGACCGGCCGGCCGGACTGACCGAGATCTTGGCCCCGGTGCGCGACCTGGTCACCGCGGTGACCACCACGCCCGACCGGACCAAGCCGGCCGCCGCGCCGACACCACCACCCGCGCCACCTGAGCGCGCAGACCCGCCTCCGCCCGCGGACCGCACCCCGACCCCGCCCGCCGACCCGATCGGCCAGGTGATCGGCGGCGTCGACGACGTCCTGGAGGAGACCGTCGAGGTTGTCGACGGCGTGGTCGACGTGGTGCCGCCGTCCGCCCCGCCCGTCGCGCCGGTCGTGGACGCGGTCACGCCGGAGGCCCCCGCCTCCACCACACCCGCGGCGGCTCCGCCGACCACCCTCCCGGCGACCGACGCGTCGCCGCTGCCCGACGGTGAGGCCATCACCGCCCTGCCGGCGCCCGCCGCGCCCTCGGCCGGCGCGCTGCCCGTGGACGCCGGCGGGGAGCGCGCCGACGAGCCGGCCGGTGCCGCGGGCACCCGCTGGACCGCCGCCGACCCGGACCCCTGCTCGGCAGCCGCCCGCACCCCGCTACACGGCCGCGGCCTCGTCCGTCGCCTACTCGACCGCGACCCGGGCCTCACCACCAACCGGGCCCACAGCGGATGCCCCGGCAACGGTCAAGCGGCGATGAAACCGCCGCCGACCCCTATCGCCGACCAGCTCGCCGCGGACCCCACCCGCAGCCTCGTCCAGCCCGCCCGTGGCAGGCTCGGCCACGCTCGCGCCCGTGATGCACTGCCGCCCAGCCGGCACGTCGCCGTCGACCCCGGGCCTGCCTGAGCCACCCGCACCCGCCCGCCCGGGTGGGCACGCTGCCGGCTACCCGTCGGAGGTTGCCGGCTCCCCAGACCGTCTCCCTGATCAGCGCGTTGCCCTGAGGAGCTGCACCATGCACAACATCACCATCGGCCGCACCGCTGCCACCCTGGCCTCGTCTCTGCTCGTCGGCCTGATCGTCTACGCCACCCGCCGTGCTAAGGACGCCCGGGAGGTAACCTCCACGCCGCCGCTGGGAACCAACGTCATCCCCCTGCCGATCATGGACCGGGAGACCGCTGATGCCGTACGGCGCATCCACCGCCGGCTGGCCGACGCCCCATACCGGCGGAATGCCTGAGCGACGTTCGAC
>NZ_QKKX01000022.1 GCF_003434305.1 Micromonospora sp. MW-13 | reverse complement strand
AACCAGCACGTCGGTCACCTCCGGATCGGCAAGCAGGGGTGCCAGCGGACCTGCGCCGACGAGGTCGTCGTGCACCCGGCCGGCGATCCGGAGCACGGCGGTGTCGCCGAGAACCGCCGCAGCCGGCTCGGCGCGTACGGCGGAGACGACGGCGGCCGGGGTGACCGGGGTGGCCGCGGCGGCGAAGCGCTGGCGTACCCGGCTGGAAAGCTCCTCGCCGCCGACGGGCGCGGTCATGCCGCGCCTGACACGGGCAGGCCGGTCAGCTCGCCGACGATCCGCTGGCAGAGCGCCGCGAGCGGGCCTCGCCCGTCTGCGCCGGGTGCCTCACCCCGCTCCAGCCCCCGGCAGAGTCCCGGCTCCGGTCGCAGCGTGCCGGCCAGCGGCAGCCCCAGGGCGCGGGCCACCTCGACGGCCTTCAACCGCCCCGGGGCCGGGCCGCGTACGACGACGGAGAGCTGGGCGCAGTGCGGCGCGGCGGCGGCGACCACCCGGGCCGCCGCCGCAGTGGCCCGCAGCTCGGCCGGCACGACCAGGAATGCCTGGTCGGCGGCCTGCAACGCGAGCACGGCCGGGTCGTCGAGGTGTCGGGGCACGTCGGCCACGACGAAGTCCCGGCCCCGGCGCGCCGCCTCCAGGGTGGCCGCCATCGCCGGGGCGGGCAGGGCCAGCAGGTCCCCCCGATCCCAGGAGAGCACCACCAGGTCACCCCGACTGGGCAGGGCCCGGACCAGCGCCGGCGGGTCGACCCGCCCGTCGGCGTCGGTGAGCGCCGGCCAGCGCAGCCCTTCCAGTTGCTCCCAGCCGAGCACCAGGTCCAGCCCGCCGCCGAGCGGGTCGACGTCGACGAGGAGGGTGCGCAGTCGGGCCCGGGCGGCGGTGACGGCCAGTCCGCCCGCGAGGACGCTCGCCCCGGCGCCGCCCCGCCCGCCGAGCACCGCGACCACCCGGGCCGCGCCGTTGCCGGCGCGGTCCGGCGCGCACTCGGCGAACCGGTCCACCAGCCACGGCTCGGCGGCCGGGAGGATGGCGACGTGCTCGGCCCCGATCAGCTCGGCGATCTCCCAACCGGGGTCGAGCTGCCCGGACCGGCCCACCAGGACCATCCGTGGCCGGCGCGGCAGCCGCGCCCGCAGGCACGCCTGGGCCTGGTCGTTGCCGACCAGCACCAGCGGCGCCGGTGTCCAGCGGGATCGGGCCGCCGCCGGGTCCGCGGCCACCTCGGCCTCGGTGCCGCCGGCGGCGGCGAGCCGGAGCAGGTCGTCGAGCAGGTCGTCGTCCGAGGTCACCAGCAGGGGCAGCCGCCGGGGCGGCGGAAACGAGGTACGGGGTGGCATCGCGGCCTCCAGCAGTCGGGCTCGGGGGTGCTGCCGGAGAGCGTGCCGGGAATCAGCAGACCCTGCCGATGGCGCGCGCTCACCTGTGGACAACCGGGGTCCCTGTGGATAACGCCCGAAGGCCAGGTCGATCTGCTACGGCACCGCAGCCCGGAGCAGGTGGCGGGCGCGGAGGGTGGCGACAGGTTGCACCCGGCGAAATCACTGGCCCTGGGCATGTGTCGGTCGGCACCGGGGCAGTGGAGACGGCAGGGAGGCGAGGATGGCCGAATCGGCTCGCGCAGTGGCACTGGCGGCATTGGCCGACCGGTGGGATCGGGGATGCCCCATCGCCTCACCCAGCGACCGCGAGCGCCTGGTCGACGTCGGACTCCGCCGTTGGCACAGCTTCCATCGGCGGCACCCCGGCATCCGTCAGTCGTCGCCCGAGGCCAGGATCCGCGACCTGGTGCGTGGGTTGGTCGAGGCAGTCGAGCCCGATCCGCGCTTGGTCGGCGCCCTGGTCAAGGACAATGAGTGCGTCGCTGCGGCGATCGCCGCAGCCGCCGCTTCTTCGCCCCGGGCACCCTGACCGTCGCCGGTTCGGCAGGGCGTGGTCAGGGCGGCTTCGAGATCGGCGATGCCCACGGTCGCATCCGCGTCTAGCCGCGTCGCCTCCGGCCGACGGGTGGCGCCGTAACGTACCGCAGGCACGAGCGCGCCGCCCGTCGCGGATCTGCGACGGGCGGCGCGGTTGGCGCGTGACGTCAGGAAAGGGCCACGTTGCTGTAGTAGTAGTGCAGAATCGCCTGGTAGTTCTTGCCCGAGTTCGCGAGATCACGCGAGCCGTACTGCGACAGCCAGTCCCCGGTCACCCAGCCACCGCACGCGGTCGTGGTCGCGCAGTAGTGCGCCTGCAGGATGTTGCCGCTCCGGGTCATCCGGGCCGACCAGGTGCTGTCCACCGCAGAGGACGTCGACGCCTGCGCCGACGACGGCCGGTAGACCTGGTCGGCGGTGTCGTCACGGACGTCGTAGCACTGTCCGCCGGGAGTTTTCCGGGTCGAGTGCAGCGCCCAGTACCAGCCGTAGCTCTTGACGGCTACGGCACCGGCCTCCAGCGAGGCGTCCGGCCAGCTCGTCACCCACTCGTTCGGGAGGACGTTCTTGACGTACGTCTTGAAGTCGACCCGGTCGACTCGCCCGAGACCGACCCGGTAGACCAGGATAGTGCTCGGCAGCGTGCTGTTGGTGCCGTCGGTACTGCAGCCCGTCGGCCCGCCTGTGCTCAGCAGCTCGTGCGAGGCGTTGTTGTTCTTCAGCGTGGCGTTGAGGTTGCCCTTCGCCCCGGCCGCGAAGTCCTGGCTCGCACCGGCGAAGTTGCTGTTGAAGTAGACCCGCACGGTCTTGCTGGTGCGGTTCCACACCGACGCTGCATTGTTCTTCACGCACACGCCCTGGCCGTTGCCCGCACCCTTGAACTCGTAGCACGACGGCTGGGTCGTGCCGTAGTCGCCGAGCGACTCAGTAAAGTCCGAGATGGAGCCGGCCTCGTCGCTGTTGTAGTAGTAGCAGAACTCACCGCTGTCGCAGACCCCGTCCCGGCCGGCGGCGGATGCGGCGCCCGGCGCCACCGCGACGCCGACGAGCGCTGCCACCAGGACGGCCAGAATGCCCGAAGCTCTTTTCAGGATGGTCATCCGCAGCCGCCTCTCAGAAGTGGAGCAGGTGTTGGAGGTTGGCCTGGGCGCTGCTCCGGTGCGCGTGCGAGCGCATGCCGGGTCACCAGCTGCTCGGGACGTAGGCCCAGCCCAGGTAGTCGGACCGATCCCGGAACGAGTTGGTCTGGTAGACGCTCGGTCCGGTGCTGATGGCGCTGTTGCCGCCGATCGAGAGCATGACGTGCCCGGCCGACGTGGTGGACGTGAAGAACACCGCCGTTCCGGCAGGCGGCACCGAGCCGGTGTGAATGCGCCCGTTGTTCTTCTGCCAGTTGTAGTGCGTGAGCGCCGTGGCGAACCGGCCGCTGGTGCCGAACGCCCGCTCGACGAACAGCTCGCACTGGTTGTTCCAGTCGGTGTGCCCGAGCCGCGCCCTCGCGAACGCGACAGCCTCGGACGCGCGCGGGTCGGCCGGGTAGGTGCCGCCGCCGGAGCCGACGATGTCGTGCGAGGCGTTGTTGTTCTTGAGCGTGGCGTTGAGGTTGCCCTTCGTCCCGGCCGCGAAGTCCTGGCTCGCACCGGCGAAGTTGCTGTTGAAGTAGACCCGTACGGTCGTGCTGGTGCGGTTCCACACCGACGCGGCGTTGTTCTTCACGCACACGCCCTGGCCGTTGCCCGCACCCTTGAACTCGTAGCACGACGGCTGGGTCGTGCCGTAGTCGCCGAGCGACCCAGTGAAGTCCGAGACCGAGCCGGCCTCGTCGCTGTTGTAGTAGTAGCAGAACTCACCGCTGTCGCAGACCCCGTCCCGGGACGCCGCCGACGCCGGCGAGGCGACGCTCAGGATGGAGGTGGTCATGGCGAGCGCGGCGCCGACGACGGCGAGACTCTTGCGGATGTTCATGATGTCCTCTCTGAACAGTGGGCGATGGTTGGTGGATCGGGTCGGATGCGGGTCACTGCCCGCGCTGGTACTGCTCCCAGGTTTTGATCGGAATCCGGGGGCCGTCGTCCGGGCCACGGTTGGCCAGGCCGTTCATGCCGAGGTAGTAGTCGCCGGCCTGGTGCTGCGCCTGGCTGGACAGGTCCGTGTCGTTGATCGCCACGGCGTGGATGTGCCACGGCCAGTCACCCTGACTCGGGTTACGGACCCAGGCTGCGAAGCCGACCTGGCGTAGAGCCCGGACGACGGCGGTACGCGTGGCCGCGGTCATGCCGGTGACCGCGATGTCCACCACGCCCCCGCCGTCGTGCGTACCGGCCGACGTCGGGTCGCCCCCGGGGTTGTACGAGCCCTGCTCGAGCACCAGGGTGTAACCGAGCAGACGCTGGGCCTCGGCCAGCATCGCCTGAGTACGGGCGTCGACGACGTACCCGTCACGCTGGACCTTCGCGCCCGGGCCGATCGTGTTGCCGACGGTGTACCGATTCCGCCCGAGCTTCGTCAGCGACGTCGTGCCGGGCAGCCCGTTCGCGGCCAGGCCGGTGTAGCCGAGCGAGCGCTGGTAGGCCGCGTACGCCGAGACGGTCTCGGTGCCGAAGTAGCCGTCGACCCACTGCGTGTTCAGCAGCTTCTGGGCCTGGAGCGCCTGCTCGACGGCGAGCACGGAACTCTTCGCGCCCGGGGTCAGTGTGTGGTCGGCACGGCGGGGGTCGATCTGGGCGGCCAGGACGGTGGCCTCCATGTCCACGACAGGCCCCGCGGCCATGGTGACGGTCCGCTGCGCTGCGGCAGTCGGCGTCCCGGCCCATGCATGGGCCGGGACGCCGACTGCCACGCAGAGCGCGGCGAGCCCGACGGCTATCCAGGGACGGTGCATACTCGATCCTCCTCGTAGGTAGTGAGTCGCGTTCGGAACGAACATCACTCTGCGAGAAGGGGTCTGCTGTTCGGTACCCCGGCTGTCCTGTCAGATCCGTCAGGCCGTCACTGACCTCGGTGAATTTGGTGTTGTCAGCTTGGGTGGCACCCGGGATTGACATCGAGCATGCGCACCCTGACACCGGTCGGACGGCCGGGACCCGGGAAATCGACCGGGGCGGCGGCGTGGCGGGCTTGACCGCGGCTGCCGCCAGACGCACTCAGGCGATGACGGTGACCATGAAAAATATTGGCCGGCGACTGGGAAAGTAGGCCCGCCCGTGCTCGTCGACGATCTTCCAGCTGACCCAGCACTTCCCGGGGCGGCTCGGCGCGATGACCGGAACACTGATCATCACCTGCTCGCCGGGCGGCGTGTCGCCGATCGCCACCCGATCCGGCGCCCGGCAACCGTCATCGTCACCGGTGGGGTTCATCCGCGCGAGGAAGCGGTTGTGCCAGTCGACCGTTCCCACGTTCGCGAGCGCCCACACCTTCACGAAGTGGGCGTTCACCTTCACCCGCGTACCGTCGGGGATGGTGACGTCGGCGACGAACTGGCTCGAGTCGCCGGGAATCAACGCGTCCGAGAACCCTGCCGATGACGGCGACGCCGCCACGGCGCCGGAGCCGTCCGGGGACGACCGGCCGCGGACGGTGACGCCCAGGACGGCGACCACCGCCACCGCCACCGCGACGGCGAGCCACCGCAACCGGTGCCGTCGCGCACCCGTGACCTCGTCCTCCGCCGCCGCCTGCGGGTGCTCCGCGGCCCGCAGCGCGCGTTGGCCCACCGGCACGAGGTCCGAAGACGCGGCGACGCCGGGCACGGCGGGCCTACCGGCCGGCAGAGTGTCCACGGCGCGGGACGTCTCGGCGGCCACGACACCGGACGTCATCGTGTCTAGGGTGCCCCGAGTTTCGACCGTGGCCGAGGAATCGGTGCTGACCGGCGTCAGGTCGCCGTCCGGGACGGAGTGTCCCGTCCCCGGGCTCTGAGCGTCCTCCCATCGGCGTCGCCACTGGACCTCGTCCGCCTCGCAAGCCCGGACGAACTCGCGCGTGGTCTCCCACGAGGGAAACCTGGTCCCGGCGGCGGCCTCGTGCAGCGTCGTGTGCGAGATGCGGCCCGACCGCCCAGCCATCTTCCGGAATGACGGGTTGCCCACCCCGGTCCGCAGTGTTCGCAACTGATCGGCGAACCTCTCGGCGGCCATGGCGTCCTGAATCGACTCGGCGGCGGCACGCTGGTCTTCCATTCATCCCCCATGTCAGACGCCGTCGGCAGGTGTTGTCAGAGCGGTGTAAGAGGTACCGAACGGGCCCCGGCGGCCATCATCGTGATAGATGACGATACCGGGCACGACGGTCCCGGTACATTGATGGAGGTCACCGATGAAGAGCTTCTTGCGACGTAGTGTGCGCATCCTCGCGGTCGCCGGGCTGGCTGTGCCCGCGGCGCTGGCGTTCGCCGGACCCGCCCACGCCGAGACCAACCCACACTGCGGGAGTTCGGTGCAGATCGGCGCGACGGCGTACATCACCGTCGGCGGGCAGACCGCCGCATCGGTCAAGCAGTACAAGGGATGCGGCAAGAACTACGCATACACGTACGTGTGGCAGCGGCACCGGGCCGACCGGGGCGTTGTCCAGGTCGGCGCGTACCTGGTCAACCAGGGTCGTGCCCTCGTCGAGCAGGGCGGCGGCGAACGCCGAGTGCGCGCGCTGGCAGAACCGGCACTCGTTGCGACCGCAGACGTACGCGGTAGTCAGTTCCCGTTCCCAGGGGGTGGCGGGTGCGGTCCGTGCAGCAGCACCTCGGCCAGCTCGATCAACGGCTGGCCGGTCTCCGGCCGGAAGCGCAGCGGCGCAGGGGCGCCTGGGAAGGGGGCGGGCGGACAACCACCCGGCCGACCCGGTCAGTGGGTCGTCACCTGGGACGGAAGCGGACCGGAAAAGGGACGACCCCCGTCGGGGGGAGACGGGGGTCGTCGGGCGGTTCGGCTCCGGGGGGGTTGAGCCGAACCGGCTCAGCGGTCACGGGGGGTGCAACCGCCGAGGGCCTGCTTCGTACGACACGTGAATCCTCGTCGCAACCACAAGCATGCCTGAGCAGACCGGTATACGTCGAGTGGTGTCGCCTCCACTCAGTGCGAAATTATGTTCGGAGAGTGTGACCACCGTCACTGAGCGGCAGGGGTCATAGGGGTCGCCCCCAGGGTCGGGCCGGAGACCGTACCCCAGGCACCCGCCGACGATAGTCCATCGGGCTAGACTTTCGCGCCGTGGGCCGAAGTGCCGCTTTTTTCGATCTGGACAAGACCGTCATCGCCAAGTCGAGCGCCTTGGCGTTCGGTCGGCCGTTCTACCGGGATGGGTTGATCACCCGGCGGGACGTGGTCAAGTCGGCGTACGCGCAGCTGATGTTCCGGCTGGGTGGCACCGACGAGCAGACCATGGCCAAGACCCGGGACTACCTCGCCGCGCTCTGCAAGGGCTGGCAGGTGGAACAGGTCCGCCAGATCGTCGCGGAGACACTGCACGAGCTGATCAACCCCTACGTGTACGCCGAGGCGGCGGCCCTCATCGAGGAGCACCAGGCCGCCGGCCGGGACGTCGTGCTGGTCTCCGCCTCCGGCGAGGAGATGGTCCGGCCGATAGGCGAGTTGCTCGGGGTGACCGACGTGATCGCCACCAGGATGACGGTGGCGGACGGCCGCTACAGCGGTGAGGTGGAGTTCTACGCCGCCGGGCCGAGCAAGGTCGAGGCGGTCAGCGAGTTGGCCAGGCTGCGCGACTACGATCTTGCCGACTCGTACGCGTACTCCGACTCGATGAGCGACCGTCCGCTGCTGGAGTGCGTGGGCCACCCGAGCGTGGTCAACCCGGACCGCGCGCTGCGCAAGCTGGCCAGCGAGAACGCCTGGCCGGTGCTGGAGTTCCGGCACCCGATCCCGCTGGGCCGTCGGCTGCGGGAACGCCCCGCCGTCCCGGTCGCCGCGGCGGCCCTCGGCGTCGGCGTCGGGGTAGCCATCGGCATCGCCTGGTACGGCCGGCACCGCCGCACCCGCACCGCCCCGGTCGCCTGACCGACGCCCGGGGTCACCCCGCCGACCGGCGTCCACCGCGCCCGACCACCTCCCCGAGCGCCCCCCGCCGCCTGACCGGGCCCGGACGCGGAGCCCCGCCCGGAGCGGCCCCACCAGGGGTGGACCTCGTCCAGAACGGCCCGACCCGGGCGCGGGCCACCCTGGGGGCGGCCCGCCCGAGCGCGGCTGCGCCCCAGCGCCCCGCCCGAGCGAGGGTCCCGCCCACACGCGGCCGAGCACGTTCTCCCTCCGGTGACGGCCTCGACCCGGCGCGCCCGGCCGCCGTCCCTCCCGCCGCCCCTCCCGGCGGCCCCCGCCCGCCGCCCACCGCCACTGCCCGCCTCCCTGGTCCGGGCGGTTCCCGACACCTCATGGCCGTCGGGCCGCAGCCGTCGGGCGAAGCCCGTATTGAGCGATTGCTCAAATCCGCCTATGCTCCGTTTGAGCGACCGCTCAAAACAGGGAGGGTGTCATGTCGGAGCAGGGCGTACGGCCACCGCGGCGGACCGCCGCCAACTGGGTGCTGGCCGGGCTGATCGCGGCCTTCGGGCTGGTGGTCTTCACCATCACGGTCCGCGCGGGGCGGGCCGACAGCGCCCTGCTGTTCGTGGCCCTCCCGGTGATCCTCGCGGCGGCCCTGGCCCTCTCCCCCGGCCGGACGACGCACGGCCGGGTCTTCGTGGTCACCACGATCGCGCTGCTGCTGGCGGCGGTGGCGCTGCACGAGGGGGCGGTCTGCGTCATCCTGGCCGCCCCGCTGGTGTACGCGGTGGCGCACGGCACGACCGCGCTGATCCGCGCGCTACGGGACGCCTCCCGGGTGTACCCGGCCCTCGCCGTGCCACTGCTGCTCCTGCCCGGTCTGGAGGGCAGCGGGGTCGGGCCCCGGCTGGATCCGGAGCAGTCGGTCGAGGTGGTCCGGGTGGTGGCGCTGCCCGTCGACCGGGTCACCGAGCGGCTCGCGGCCGGCCCCCGGCCCGTCCCGGTCCGGTCCGTGCCGTTGCGGCTGCTGGGCGCGCCCACCCCCACCGAGGTCAGCGGCGACGGCCTGGCCGTGGGTGACCGCTGGATGTTCGGCTACCACGGCAGCGCGCACGGGCCGGGCGGGCACCTGCTCGCCGAGGTCGAGACCGCCCAGCCGCAGCAGGTCACCTTCCGCTTCGTCGAGGACACCTCGATCACCGCCCGCTGGTTCACCTGGCGGCACGCGGACCTGCGCTGGCGGGCGGTCGACGCCGGGCACACCGAGGTCCGGATCAGCGTGGACTACCGGCGCGGCCTCGACCCGTCCTGGTACTTCGGCCCGGTGCAGCACGTTCTGCTCGGCGAGGGGGTCGGGCACCTGCTGGACATGACGGTCCCGCGATGATTGTCGCCCGCCACCTGAGCCTGGCGGTGCCCCTGCTGGCCGTGCTCGCCGCCGCCCGGCTGGAGCGGGACCGGAACGTCCGGGCGGCGGCGCTGCTGGCCTTCGTCGCCGGCGCCGTCGGCATCGCGGCGCTCGACGAGGCGGCCCGGCGCACCGGCTGGTACGCCTTCGCACCCGTGCGGGGCGCGTACCGGGGGCTGCCGGTGGACCTGTGGATCGGCTGGGCCGCCCTGTGGGGCCCGCTGCCGATGCTGCTGCGACGGGTCCTCCCACTGCCGCTGGCGCTGGGCCTGCTGCTGTGGTTCGACGCCGTGGCGATGCCCGCCCTGCACCCGCTGGTCCGCCTCGGTCCGCACTGGCTCGTCGGGGAGGCCGTCGGGCTGCTCGCCGTGGCCCTGCCCGCCCAACTGCTCGGCCGGTGGTGCGCGGACCGCCGGCACCTGGCCGCCCGGGCGCTGCTCCAGGTCGGCCTCTTCGCCGCCCTGCTGCTGTGGTTCGTGCCAACGCTGGCCTTCGAGCTGGGAGACGGTTCCTGGGCCGGGCTCACCGGGCTGCCCGCGTCCCGGCTGCTGCTCGTCGCGCAGGTCGCCCTGCTGGTGGCGACGCCGGCGCTCGCCGCCGTGCGGGAGTTCGCGGTCCGGGGCGGCGGCACCCCGTACCCGTGGGATCCGCCCCGGCGGCTGGTCACCACCGGGCCGTACGCCTACCTGGCCAACCCGATGCAGCTCGGCGCGGTGGCCCTGGTGCTGCTGACCGCCGCGGTGACCGGGAGCCTGGCGCTGGCCGGCGCGGGCGCGGTGGCGGTCGCCTTCGCGGCGGCGGTCGCCGGGCCGCACGAGGAGCACGACCTCGCCGGCCGGTACCCGGAGGGCTGGCGGGCGTACCGGGGGCGGATCCGGAACTGGTGGCCGCGCTGGCGGCCGTACTCGTCGGGGCCGGACGCGGTCCTCTGGCTCGACGACGGCTGCGGGCCGTGCGCGGCGGTGTGGCGTTTCCTGGCCCGCCGGCACCCGGTGGGCCTCGCCCTCCGGCCCGCAGCGACGCACGACGGGGTGCTGCGGCGGGCGGAGTACGTGGGCGCCGACGGCCACCGGGAACGCGGGGTGTCCGCCGTCGCCCGCGCGCTCGAACACGTCCACCTCGGCTGGGCGCTGGCCGGCTGGACGCTGCGGCTGCCCGGGGTCGCCTGGCTCGCGCAGTTGGTGACCGATGCGATGATCGCACCGCCGCATCCGGCCAACGCCCGACGAGCCGGAGAGGCCGGCACGCAAGTAGCCGGAGCCGGAGAAGCCGGCACGCGAGAAGCCGGCACGCGAGGAGAGGGATGTCCGACACCAAGCAGCGCCTCCTGGACGGCGCCGTCGCCGCGATCCGGGAGCACGGCATCGCCGGGGTCTCGGCCCGTACCATCGCCGCCGCCGCCGGGGTGAACCAGGCGCTGGTGTTCTACCACTACGGCAGCGTGGACGACCTGCTCGCCGCTGCCTGCCGGGCCAGCACGGTCGAGCGGATCGGGCACTGGTCGGCGCGGCTGGCCCGGGCCGGCTCGCTGCGTGAGCTGCTCGCCGTCGGCCGCGCCCTGCACGAGCAGGAGCGGGAACTGGGCAACGTCTCGTTCCTCGCCCAGATGCTCGCCGGGGCGCAGACCGACGCGCGGCTGGCCGCGCCGACGGCCGACGCGCTCCAGCTCTGGGTGGACGAGATCGAGGCCGTCCTGGGTCGCCTGCTCGCCGGGTCCCCGTTCGCGGAGATCGCGGACGTGCCCGGCCTGGCCCGGGCCGTGTCGGCCGCGTTCATCGGGCTGGAGCTCTACGACGGGGTGGACCGGGCGGCGGCCGAGCAGGCGATGTCCGCGCTCGACCAGCTCGCGGTGCTCATCGAGATCGTGGACGACCTGGGGCCGATCGCCCGGCGGGCACTCCAGGCCAAGGTCAACCGGGCGATCCGGCGGGACTGAGGGACGGCCCGGGAGCCCGGGCCCGGCACGGCCGGGCCGGGCCTCGACAGGGCGCGCGGCCCAGGTGACGGTTCAGGCATTGGGTCGGGCAGCGGATCAGGGCGCACGGGTCAGGCGGCGGCGAGGATCTCGTCGCCGACGGCGGCGAGCTGGTCGGCGCCGACCTCGACCGCCGTCAGGTAGTGCCGCAGCCAGGAGCGCAACCCGTCCGGGGTGCCGGTGGCGAAGGCACCGGCCGCGCCGACGTACTCCGGCTCGCGCTCGCGGTGGCCGACATCGGCGCCGACCAGCCCGCGCGGGTCGAAGCCGGTGGACATCAGCACCAGCCGGGCGGCGCCCCGGGCCACGACCCCGGACGGCCCGGCGAACGGACGCAGGTTGAGCAGCTCGCCGTGCACCACGGCGGCCAGCACCAGCGGGGGCACGGTGGTGCCGCCGGCGACCAGCCCGGCCAGGCCGTCCAGCCGGGCGCCGACCACCGGGTCGGCCACCGGCCGCCCCAGCTCGTCGGCGGGTACGACGTCCCGGGCGGCGAGCACGTGCAGCCGGGCGAGGACCTGTCGGGGCGCCTTCGGCCAGCGCTCGGTCAGCCCGGGCAGCGCCCCGGCCACCCGCAGCGCGCCCTGGAGCACCGGGTCGGTGACCGTACCGGCGCGGACCGCCTCGCGGTCGTGGGCCGCCCCCTCCAGGGCGGCGCTGGCCACGGCACAGCGGAGGCTCACCTCGGCCGCGACCTGGCCGCCGTGCCGGCGCAGCGCGCGGTGCCGCAGCGCCTGGTCGACCCGCTCGCGGGCCCGGTCGACGGCGGGGGCGATGTCGGCGAGCGCGAGCAGCGGGGCGAGCGGGTCGGTGGTCACCCCGTCACGCTAGCGACCCGCCGGCCCGCCGGGTGCGAAGGGCACCCCTCCCGGCCGGAGGCGCTCGACCGGGTCTCGGTGCCGGCGGCCCGACCGGCGTGCCCGGGCGCCAGGGCCGGCCGGAGGGGCTACAGGCGACAGTTCGGCGCGTGGCGGGGGCCGCTCGGCGCGCGTGTGCTCCGGGAGCTGTCGCGGGCGTCGACCGCCCCGACTAACCTCTGCGGGGGTAGGAGACGCAGGTCACGGATGCGACGAGGGAGTCACCGCATGAGCGAGGCACTGGCCAATCTGCTGAACGAGACCCGGCAGTTCCCGCCCCCGGCCGAACTCGCCGCGAACGCCAACGTCACCGCTGACTCGTACGCCGAGGCCGCCGGGGACCGGCTTGCCTTCTGGGCGGCGCAGGCCGGGCGGCTGGCCTGGGCGAAGCAGTGGGACCAGGTGCTCGACTGGTCGAACCCGCCGTTCGCGAAGTGGTTCGTCGGCGGGCGGCTCAACGTGGCGTACAACTGCCTGGACCGGCACGTGGAGGCGGGCCGGGGCGACAAGGTGGCCATCCACTGGGAGGGCGAGCCGGGCGACACCCGGACCATCACGTACGCCGACCTGCACCGGCTGACCTGCCAGGCGGCGAACGCGCTGACCGAGCTGGGGGTGACCGCCGGCGACCGGGTGGCGATCTACCTGCCGATGGTGCCGGAGGCGGCGGTGGCCATGCTGGCCTGCGCCCGGATCGGCGCCACCCACAGCGTGGTCTTCGGCGGCTTCTCCGCCGACGCGCTGACCAACCGGATCCAGGACGCCTCCGCCAAGGTGGTGATCACCGCCGACGGTGGCTACCGCCGGGGCAAGCCGTCGGCGCTGAAGCCGACGGTGGACGACGCGGTGGCGAACTGCCCGTCGGTGGAGCACGTGCTGGTGGTCCGCCGCACCGGCGAGGAGGTCGCCTGGACGGCCAAGGACCGGTGGTGGCACGAGACGGTGGAGCAGGCGTCGACCGAGCACGCCGCAGAGCCGTTCGACGCCGAGCACCCGCTGTTCATCCTCTACACCAGCGGCACCACGGCCCGGCCGAAGGGCATCCTGCACACCACCGGCGGGTACCTGACCCAGACGGCGTACACGGCGCACGCGGTGTTCGACCTGAAGCCGGAGACGGACGTCTACTGGTGCACCGCCGACATCGGCTGGGTGACCGGCCACTCCTACATCGTGTACGGCCCGCTGGCCAACGGCGCCACCCAGGTCATGTACGAGGGCACCCCGGACACCCCGCACAAGGGCCGGTTCTGGGAGATCGTCGACAAGTACCGGGTCAGCATCCTGTACACCGCCCCGACGCTGATCCGGACGATGATGAAGTGGGGCGAGGACATCCCCGCCGGCTTCGACCTGTCCTCGCTGCGGCTGCTGGGCAGCGTCGGCGAGCCGATCAACCCCGAGGCGTGGATGTGGTACCGGCAGCACGTCGGCCGGGGCGAGCTGCCGATCGTGGACACCTGGTGGCAGACCGAGACGGGCGCGATCATGATCTCGCCGCTGCCCGGCGTCACCGAGGCCAAGCCGGGCTCGGCGATGACCCCGCTGCCCGGCATCGTCGCCGACGTGGTCGACGACCAGGGCCAGTCGGTGCCCAACGGGGGCGGCGGCTACCTGGTGCTGCGCGAGCCGTGGCCGTCGATGCTGCGCACCATCTGGGGCGACGACAACCGGTTCATCGAGACGTACTGGTCCCGGTTCGAGGGCATGTACTTCGCCGGGGACGGGGCGAAGAAGGACGACGACGGGCACATCTGGCTGCTGGGCCGGGTGGACGACGTGATGTTGGTGTCCGGCCACAACATCTCCACCACCGAGGTCGAGTCGGCGCTGGTGTCGCACCCGTCGGTGGCGGAGGCGGCCGTGGTGGGCGCGACCGACCCGACCACCGGCCAGGCGATCGTGGCGTTCGCCATCCCGCGTGGCACCGCCGACACCTCCGGCGAGGCGGGCGAGAAGCTCATCACCGAGCTGCGCAACCACGTGGCGAAGACCCTCGGCCCGATCGCCAAGCCGCGGCAGATCCTGCTGGTGCCGGAGCTGCCGAAGACCCGGTCCGGCAAGATCATGCGCCGGCTGCTGCGGGACGTGGCGGAGAACCGGTCGCTGGGCGACGTGACCACCCTCCAGGACTCCTCGGTGATGGAGCTGATCTCCTCCGGGATGGGCGGTGGAAGGTCCGACGAGGACTGACCCGAACGCGACGGGAGGGCGGGGCCGGCCGGCCCCGCCCTCCCGTCTTGCGTCCCTCGTGGACGGTCTGAACGTCCCGCCGCTGGTCGGCCCGGGCCGCCATCGGCTGCTTCGCCCTCCACGGCGACGATGATGCGATCGACATCTGTCGTTTACTGGCAGGTCTGTCAAGGTGATTGCCGTCGGGGTCATGGTGTTGCGGCCCACCGGTCCTGGCCGGACGCGGCGGTGCCGGACGCGGGCCCCGTGATCGGACGGTCGGAGGAGGCGTAACGGGCTGAACGGCCAGAGGCACCATCCACCCCTGTCGGACGGGGCCCGCTCTCCCTTAGGTTCAGCCGCATCGGTCGGTTCGACGGATGTCACTGTGCGTCGAACCGACCGGATTCCTCTCCCACGCCCCGAGAACGGAGCGGCATGCACACTAATCCGCGCACCGGGTCACGCCGACGACTACTCGTCGCGCTGCCCGCCATCGCCCTCGCGGCCACGGCACTGACCGTGACCGGAACCGCGTCGGCCGAGACGTCCCGCCCTGCCCCAGCCATGATCGGGGCGGACGAGTACTACATCAACTACGCCGAGCCCGAGGTGCAGCCGGACAGCGGCGGCAAGGAGGTCAAGGGCACCGACGGGGTGTACACCGCCGCGGCGGACGAGTCCCGGGCGTACGACCGCAAGTTCGCCGCTGGCAACCCGGTGACCGCGAAGCAGCTGGCGAAGCTGGAGGCCAAGTCGGTCCAGACCGGCAAGAGTCCCCGGAAGATCAAGCAGGCCCCGAGCACCCAGACCGCCAAGCTGCTCACCCTGCTGGTGGAGTTCAACGACCAGGCCAACGACGACTTCACCGGCGTGATGGTCCCGAAGACGGTGTTCGAGGACCGGACCTGCGTTCCCGGCACCGTGCAGAACGGGCCGAAGCACAACAACATCGCGAACCCGGCGGCCCTGCCGCACGAGGACAACAACTCGATGTGGGTGCCGGACTTCTCCCCGGCCCACTACGACAAGATGCTCTACACGAAGAAGGGCATCACCGAGCGGGTCCGCACGGACCTGACCGGGCCGGACGGTAAGCCGGGCGTTAGCCTCGCCGGCCGGACCATGCACAACATGTACCTGGAGATGTCCAAGGGCGCGTACACGGTGGACGGGCAGGCCAGCCCGTGGATCACTGTGCCGCACTCGGAGGGCTGGTACGCCGCGTCGCGCTGCTTCCAGGACGAGAACGGCGACTGGGTCGCCGGCCGCGAGCAGGCGATGAACGGCCACCCGAACAACCCGGCCGGGGCGGGCCGGCTCGCCACGGACGCCATCGACGCCCTCGCCGCGATGGACCCGAGCTTCCCCTGGGCCGACTACGACATCGAGGACCAGGCCGACCGGGACGGCGACGGCAACCTGTTCGAGCCGGACGGCGTGATCGACCACCTGGTGCTGGTGCACGCCGGCCAGGGCAAGTCCCGTGGCGGCGGTGCCGAGGGCACCTACGCGGTCTGGGCGCACTCCTCCACCGTCCCCGGTGGCTACACGATTCCCGGCACGAACCTCAAGGCCGCGAACTACATCGTGCAGCCGGAGGACGCCGGGGTCGGCGTGTTCGCCCACGAGTTCGGCCACGATCTGGGCCTGCCGGACCTCTACGACACCTCCGGCAACGCCGACTCCGACGTGGACTTCTGGGACCTGATGGCCTCCGGGTCGCACAGCGGCGAGATCTTCCAGGCGCTGCCCACCCACATGGGCATCTGGGACAAGTGGGTGCTCGGCTGGGCCGAGCCGGAGACCGTCTCCCCCGGCTCCGACCCGCGCGTCATCCGGGTCGGGCAGACCTCGCGCACCCCGGTCGGCACGGCGGACGGCATCAAGGTCGACCTGCCGGACAAGGTGATCACCCTCGCCACGCCGCACAGCGGCACGAAGATGTGGCACGGCGGGGCCGACCAGAACTGGGCCGACGTCAAGCTGTCCCGCACCGTGAGCGTGCCCTCGGCGGCCGACGCGAAGTTCTGGATGTGGAACAACTACGTCATCGAGGAGGACTGGGACTTCGGCTTCGTCGAGCTGTCCACCGACGGCGGGGCGACCTGGTCGGAGCAGAAGGTCTACGACGCCGCCGGCGCGCTGGTCACCACCGATGACAACTACGCCGACCCGAACGGCCGGATGGCCGACTTCGGCGGCAAGCGGTACGGCCTGCACGGCTCCACCGGCGGCTGGCGGCACGACTACGTCGACCTGTCGGCGTACGCGGGCCAGACCGTGCAGCTCCGGCTGCGCCAGGCCACCGACGAGGCGTTCGTGGAGCGCGGCTGGTTCGCCGACGACTTCTCGGTCACCGGCGGCGGGGCCACCACCTGGAGCGACGACGTCGAGGGCGGCACGAACGGCTGGACCGCCACCGGCGGCACGTTCACCGACACCACCGGCGCGGGCTGGAACGTCAACACGGGCACCGAGGTCCGGGCGCACTTCTACCTGGCCGAGTGGCGCAACTTCGACGGCTTCGACAAGGGCCTGAAGTACACGTACGACACGGTGTACTCGCACGAGGCGTGGAAGGTCGACCGGATCTCCTACAACGCCCCGGGCATGCTGGTCTGGTACCGGGACACCGCGCTCGGCGACGTCAACCACGTGACCGGGCAGATGACCGCCCTGCCGAGCTACGGCGCGAAGGGCGGCCTGCTGATCGTCGACTCGCACTTCGACCCGTACCGGCGGCAGGGCGCGGCGGCCGAGAAGGACCCGTCGGTGCTGGACAACCTGCCCAGCCGGCCCCAGTCGTCGAACGCGGCGTTCGGCCTGAACAAGACGAAGCCGTTCACCGAGTGCCTTGAGGCCACGGACGAGCCGTACAGCGAGTACTGCACGAGCTTCCCCGCGCAGCCGGCGGTGCCGGGCTTCACCGATGCCAAGACCTGGTACCCGGGCATCGAGATGCGCAACGGGTCGCCGTACGCCCGGGACAACGACGCCTCCGTGGTGCTGCCGTCGCGGGGCAACGCGCCGTACACCACCCGGGTGGTCAACCCGGACGGTACGCCGGCCCGTTCGTTCTACGGCGTCACGCTGGGCGGCGGGGCGATCGTGCTGGGCAACGGCAACCCCGCCAGCCAGAACGTGCACTACGGCGTCACGCTGACGGTCAAGCGGACGTCGTCGGACAACGCCGTCGCCTCGGTGCGGGTGACCGCGGCGCGGCCCTGACCCCTTCGGCGTCAGGACATCGGGCGGGGCCCGTCCGGAGCACACTGCTCCGGGCGGGCCCCGCCTGCGTCGTCGGCCGGCAACCCGCAGAACTCGGTGAAGGTGGCCGGCACCGGCACCACGATCACGATCATGACGCAGGGCAAGAAGCCGACCGACAACATGGTCGTCGTGGTCAGAAACTGATCCTCGACCAACCAAGGGGCCGGTGGCGGCGCCGCCACCGGCCCCTCCCGTCTGCGGGGACGCCTACTGATCGAGCTTCGTCACTGCAATTTCTGACCCGGCGTCCGGGCTGCTCAGCCAGTCAGGGAACGGCGGAGGTGTGACGGTGAAGCGCATTCCCGACAAGAGTTTGCAACAAATCGACGTACGCATCTTCCCACCTGCCCCAGGAGACTCTATGTTCACCATTGGTCCCACTAGTGGGACGTCTCACCGGCCCCTACCCCCGTTGGGCCGGTTCCTTCACACCGGAGGTACCACGTGCGGAAAGTCGCAGTGGGTCTGCTCGGGCTTTCGTTGACGGCGACGGGACTGGTGGTCGGCACGTCCGCCAGCGCCGCGCCGACTCCGAAGCTCCCGGCGACCGCCCCGTCGGCCACCGAGGCCACGGCGGATCACGATCTGCCGGACAAGTTCGAGGACAAGCGCCGCGCGCTTCGTCAGGAGGGACTCAGCGAGGTCCTCTCCGGCCGGGCCAAGGCGCAGAAGATCAACGGCAGCACCGTCGTCAAGGTCGGCGAGACCGCCGGCAGCGCGGCGGCGAGCGTCGGCGCCCGGAACGCCAAGGCGGGCCAGCAGGACCAGTACGTCGAGCTGGCCCGGGAGCGGACCGACAAGATCTTCGTGATCCTGGCCGAGTTCGGCGACGAGCGGGACCCGGCGTACCCGGACAAGGACATCAACCCGGACATCGCCGGTCCGACCGTCTTCGACGGGCCGCTGCACAACCAGATTCCCCAGCCCAACCGCGCGGTGGACAACTCGACCGTGTGGCAGGCGAACTACAGCGCGGACTACTTCCGCAAGCTGTACTTCGGCACCGGGCAGGGCGACGAGTCGGTCAAGCAGTACTTCGAGGCCCAGTCGTCCGGGCGCTACACCGTGGAAGGCCAGGTCAGCGACTGGGTCAAGGTCAAGTACAACGCCGCCCGCTACGGCCGTTCAAACGACCCGAAGGCCGACAACGACCCGACGGGCGACCCGGCGGTCTGCTCCGACGACAACTGCCAGAACACCTGGGACCTGGTCCGCGACGCCGCCAACCAGTGGGTCGCCGACCAGAAGGCCAAGGGCCGCACCGACGCCCAGATCAAGGCCGACATGCAGTCCTACGACCAGTGGGACCGGTTCGACTACGACGGCGACGGCGACTTCAACGAGCCGGACGGCTACATCGACCACTTCCAGATCGTCCACTCCGGCGGCGACCAGGCCGACGCAGACCCGCACCAGGGTGAGGACGCGATCTGGAGCCACCGCTGGTCGGCGTACAACACCTCGCGCACCGGCCCGCCGAACTTCCCGATCGGCGGCACCCAGATCGGCAACACCGGCGTCTGGATCCGCGACTACACGGTCCAGCCGGAGAACGGCGGCCGGAGCGTCTTCTACCACGAGTACGCGCACGACCTGGGCCTGCCGGACGACTACAACAACCTCAACGGCGGCGACAACAACAACGAGCACTGGACCCTGATGGCCCAGAGCCGGCTGGCCGCCAAGGAGGACGCCGGCATCGGCGACCGCGGCGGCGACCTCGGCGCCTGGAACAAGCTCCAGCTCGGCTGGCTCGACTACGAGGTGGTCAAGGCCGGCCAGAAGAAGACCCTGGAGCTGGGCCCGCAGGAGTACAACTCCGCCAAGCCGCAGGCCGCCGTGGTGGTGCTCCCGCAGCGGGAGTACACCTTCGACTACGGACAGCCGTTCGAGGGTGCCAAGCAGTTCTTCTCCGGCAACGACGACGACCTGGACAACACGCTGACCAGGACGATCGACCTCACCGGGAAGACCTCGGCGGCGCTGTCGCTCAAGGGCCGGTTCAACATCGAGTCGGGCTACGACTACCTCTTCTTCGAGGCGTCGACCGACGGCGGGGCCACCTGGGGCGCGCTGCCCGGCACCGTGGACGGCAGGCCGATCCCGCCGGTGTCGAACACCGACCCGACCCCGGGCCTCAGCGGCAGCAGCGCGGGCAAGTGGACCGACATCAACATCCCGCTGAACTCGCTGGCCGGCCAGGTCGTGCAGTTCCGCTTCCACTACCTCACCGACGGCGGCCTGTCCGCGGGCGGCTTCTTCGGTGACAACATCACGGTGACCGCCGACGGTCAGACCGTCTCCAACGACGGCGCCGAGACCGGCACCGGCGACTGGGCTGCCAAGGGCTGGAGCATCGTCGCGGGGTCCTACACCCGGCTCTTCGACAACTACTACATCGCCGGCCACCGGAAGTACGTCTCGTACGACAAGTACCTGAAGACCGGCCCGTACTACTTCGGCTACAACAACACCCGCCCGGACTACGTGGACCACTACGCGTACCAGGAGGGCCTGCTGATCTCGTACTGGAACCTGCGGTTCGCAGACAACGACACGTTCGAGCACCCGGGTGAGGGTCGGAACATGATCATCGACGCCCACCCGGCGCCGCTCTACAACCTGACCGGCAACCCGTGGCGGGCCCGCGTCCAGGTCTACGACGCGACGTTCGGCCTGCGCAAGGCCGACTCGTTCACGCTGCACATCAACGGTCAGGCCCAGTACGTCCGGGGCCAGGCCGCGCAGCCGCTGTTCGACGACACCAAGCAGTACTGGTACTCGGAGCTGCCGAACCACGGCGTCAAGCTCCCGGCCACCGGCACCAAGATCAGGGTGGTCGAGGAGAACGGCACCTCGGTCAAGGTCCGCTTCTCCTGATCCACTGATCCACTGATCGACCGCACCACCGCGATGCCCGGGCAGCTCAGCTACCCGGGCATCGCCCTTTTCACCCCGGCCCCCGCCGGCCGCCCCGAACGCCGGGACGGGTGGGAGCGCCAGCGTCATAGGCTGTGGTCATGACCGAGCAGCGTGGCGGGGCCGTCGACGAGACCTGTGTCCTCACCGAGGGGCCGTGGACGCACCGGTTCGTCGGCGCGAACGGCAGCCGCTTCCACGTGGTCGAGGCCGGCACCGGCCCGATGGTCCTCTTCCTGCACGGCTTTCCCGAGCACTGGTGGGCATGGCACGACATCCTCCCCGCGGTGGCCGACGCGGGTTTCCGGGCGGTCGCGGTCGACCTGCGCGGCTACGGCGCCAGCGACAAGCCCCCGCGCGGGTACGACGGCTACACCCTCGCCGCCGACGTCGCCGGCCTGATCCGCGGCCTCGGCGAGCGTTCCGCCACCGTGGTGGGCACCGGGGCCGGCGGCCTGATCGCCTGGACCGTCGCCTCGTTCCACCCGTCGCTGGTCCGCCGGCTGGTGGTGCTCGGTGCCCCGCACCCGCTCCGGCTGCGGGCGGCGATCTTCGCCGACCCGCGCGGCCAGTTCGCCGCCTCGACGCCGACCCTGCGGTTCCAACTCCCCCGCTACGAGCACGTGCTGACCCGCGACGAAGCGGCGGCCGTCGAGGAGGTGCTGCGCCGCTGGGGCGGGCCGCGCTGGGTGGACGGTCCGGACTTCGCCGCGTACGCCGAGCGCTGCCGGGAGGCGATGCGGATCCCGCAGGCCGCCTTCTGCGCCCTGGAGGGCTACCGGTGGGCGTTCCGGTCGGTGCTGCGACTGCACGGCTACCGGTTCGTCCGGCTGATGCAGAAGCCCCTGATCACCCCGACGCTCCAGCTTCACGGCGCGCTGGACACCGCCTCCCTGCCGCGTACCGCCCAGGGCTCCGGCCGGTACGTGGTGGCCCCCTACGAGTGGCGACTGCTGGACGACGTCGGGCACTTCCCGCACGTCGAGGCCCGGGACGTGGTGCTCGGCGAGATCCTGCGCTGGGCCAAGTCCTGACCGGCGGAAGTCAGGCAGCGGCTGAGTCAGCGGGCGACCCGCTTCCCCGTCCGCGCTGTCAGAGGCGCTGCTCGCGCAGGTCGGCGACCTCACGGGCCGGGGCCCAGCCCTGGTACACCCCGAAGTCGAAGACCTCCAGCCCCATCGCCCGGGCCACCGGCCAGCGCCCGCCGGTGTACTCCACCCGCAGCCAGCCGTCGTGCTCGGCCAGCACGATGAACGGCTGCCCCTGCCAGGTGCAGGTGGTCCGGACGTACGCCAGCTCGTCGATCTCGGCCGCCGGGAGCACCCGGACGTACCGGCCCGGGCGGATCTCCTCGAACCCGTCGCCGGGCTCCGGCTGGTACAGCCGGACGTCGTCACCGTCCGGGCTGGCCTGGTACTCCCGCCCGCCCCAGCGGGCCACGTAGCCGTCGCGCATCAGGACTCACCGACCTGTCGCCAGAGCAGGGCGTCGGTGTCCAGGATCGCGACCATCCGCTCGGTGCCGTCCGCGCCGATCCGCCACAGCTCCGCGCCGTGCGGCAGCCGGGCGCTGTCCACCTTGAACTCCGCCACCACGTCGCTGCTGTCGCCCGGGGCGAAGCCGTTGCCCCGGAACGGTGGGCGCTCGATGACCCAGCCCTCCATGGCCCGCATGGCGCCCTCGTTCTGCCCGCCGTACGGGATCCGGTAGAGGCTCGGCCGGTGCGCCGGCCAGCGCAGCACGTAGATCTGCGCGGCGTCCCGGGAGAACGGCGATTCCGGGTACCCGAGACCCAGCGCGTCGTGCAGTTGGGCGGGGGTGTTCAGGTGAGCCAGTTCGTTGGCCCGGTGCACGAAGCCGGAGACCCGGTCGTAGCCGCGCTCCAGGTAGTAGGTGAGCTGGCTCGGGGCGACCGCCTTCTGCATCACCACCGGCAGGTTCGGGTCCACGGGCGGTGGGACGTGCCGGGCGGCACCCGTGGACGGCTCGGCGGCCGGCTGCGGCCCGGGCTCCGGCTCGCTCCCGGCGTCGTCGCCGAGCCCCACCTCGGCGGCCCAGTTGGCCAGCGCCACGATCTCCCCACCGGGCAGCTTCGCGCCGACCGGCGTGTTCGGGTTCACCGCGAACGACCAGGCCTCGTCGGGCCAGCGGCGGATGAGCTGGACGAACTTGACCCGTACCGTCTCCACCGGCTCGGCGACGTGGTCGGCCAGCCGCTCCGGGGAGGTGTGCACCACGACGTACGTCTCGCCGTCCAGCCGCTCGGTTCGCCAGACGAAGCCCGGGTCCCCCGGCCGGCTGTCGGGCGCCGAGTCGGGTGCCACCGGCAGCAGCACCCGGGCCAGCAACAGCGTGGAGAGGAAGCTGTCGGTGCTGCCGGTACCGGCGGCGGTGAGCAGGTCCTCCTCCACCTCGTTCGCCGGCTGGAAGTCGGCCGCCGGGGCGGTCGCCGCCGGCTCCGGCTCCCGCGCCGCCACCGGCTCCCCGGCTCCCGCCGGGCCCGGCTCCCCGGTGGCCGACGGGGCGGGCACCGGCTCGGCCGACACGGCGTCGACGTCGGGCACGGGGTCCACGCCCGGCCCGGGATCCACGGCCGGCACGGGGTCCACGGCCGGCACGGGGTCCACGGCCGGCGCGGGATCCACGGCCGGCCCGGGGTCGACGTGACCGGAGGCGGCCGGGCGGAACAGCGACCCGACCGACGGGTCCGGCGCGGACGGCGTCGACGGGGTGAACAGCAGGGCCGTCGGGCCCGGCTCGTCCGGGGCGGGCGGTCCGGAGACCGCGCCGGCCTCCACCGGGGCACCGGGCGGTACCGGTACGCCCTGCCCCGGGTCAAGGTCGCCCCGGGTCGGGCCGTGGCCACCCTGGCTCGGATCCGGGGGGCCGTGGTCGGGAACGGACGGCGGTGCGGGCCAACCGAGATCGGAGACCGGGTCGATCCGGTCGAGTTCGGGCACCGGATCGAGCCCGCCGAGGTCGGGCGTCGACGTCGGAATGCCGCCGAGGGGGGACGGGCCGGGGGCGACGCCCGACCCGGTGGCCGGCTCGGTCGCCGGCAGGTCCCGCGCCTCGATGATGGTGCCCTCGATGACGATGGGCGAGAAGGAACGGCGGGAGGCGGGCGGCCCGGAGACCGGCTCCACCGCCGACGTCGGCAGCTCCTCCGCCTCCTGCTCGACGGGTGCGGCGGCGGGTTGCTCCGCAGGGGACCGGGCGGGCTCCTCGCCGTCCGCACCAGGGCGGGGACGCGGGAACGCCTGGGCCGCGCCGGCCCCGGGTCGACGACGTGGCAGGCCGCCGCCGTCGGCCCCGATGGGACGGGTCGGCTCCTCCCCACCGGCCGGGCCGAGGGGACGGGTCGGCTCCTCCCCACCGGCCAGGCCGAGGGGACGGGTCGGCTCGGCCGCCAGCGCGCCACCGGGCACGCCGAAGGGACGGGTCGGCTCGTCGCCCGGCGCGACGGGCCGGAACGCCTGAGTCGGCTCCGCCTGCGGCGACGTCCGGGTCGGCTCCGGCGGCGCGCCGCCGGGACGCAGGGCCTGGGTGCGGTCGTCGGCACCGGCGGGGCCGGGACGGGGTGAGGTCGCCTCCCCGGGCCGGAACGCGCGGGTGGCCTCCCCGGGGTCGACTGCCCCGGTACGCAGGGCCTGCGTCCGCTCCTCGGGCCCGACGTCAGCGGGTCGGAGCGCCCGGGTCACCTCCTCCGGGCCGGCACCACCGGGGCGGAACGCCCGAGTCACCTCCTCCGGGCCGCCACCACCCGGGCGGAACGCCCGAGTCACCTCCTCCGGGCCGCCACCACCCGGGCGGAACGGCTCGGGCTGCGGCGCGGACGGGACCGCACCGGCGGGCGGGAACGCCACCGTCGACGGCTCCGCGGCGGCGGGGTGGAAGGCGTGCGGCGGTTGCTCGGTGACCGGATCCGAGGCCGGACGCCGCCGGGGGAAGGGCTGGCTTCCTCCGGTGAACCGGGACGGCGGGGCGGCCCGCTCAGCGGGACGACGGGACTCGCCGAGCGGCCGGGCGGCCCGGCTGCGGCCGGACGCCGGCTCGAAGAAGGAGGCGGGAGGGATGGGCGGGGCCGCCGGCTCGCTGGGCCGGCCGTTGCCGCCCCCGCCCTCCACCTCACCCGCGGGGGGCGCCTCGGGCGTCCGCCGCCGGGAGACGTTCAGCCACGCCGACCCGGCCGGCGCCGGGTCGACGCCGTTCGGCCCGTCGGCCGCGGCGGGGCCAGGTCGGCCGTCCACGTCTCCCGGCCGGTACGGCGCACCGGCTGCGGGCTCGCCCGCCCCGCCGGACGACCGGAACGACGGCCCGGGTGAGACCGGCTCCGGCGGCACGGTGGTCAGCGGAACGATGGCCGGGGGCGCGGCGGCCAGCGGCGCGGTGGGCGCCTCGGCGACGTACGGCTCGGTCGTGGGGCGGCCCGGCGGCGGTCCCGCCACCGCAGGCTCCGACGGGTTTGGCACCGGCGACATCGGGGCGTCCCGGCCCGGGACCACTGCGGTGGCCCTGGTCCTGGCGACGTTCTCCGCGCGCTCCAGGCGGGCCCGGGCGCCCATGGTGCGGCCGGGCAGCCGCACGTCGCCCCGGGACAGTTGGGAGACGAACCAGGCGGGAAGATACCCCTCGATGGGCAGGCCCGGGTTGACCGCCAGCCACCACTCGTGGTTGGGCCAGTCGACGGCGAGGTCGGCGTACGCGCTGCGGCGGCTGGCCGCCGGGGCCCCGCCCAGGCAGGCCTGCAACGCGGCGGACGAGGTGAACGCCAGCACGTGCGTGCGGCCACCCGTGGTCCAGGTCCCCCAGCCCATCGGGGCCTGCCCGGACAGCGCCTGCGCGGAGACCGGCAGCAGCAGCTCGGTGCGGGCCAGGACGCGGAAGTAGAGCTCCTGGTCGTTGGCGCGGAGCGCGTCCCGCATCGCCGCTTCGGCCTCGGTAGCCGGCTCCCAGTCGGTCACGGCCACCTCTCCTCCCGCGAACAGGCCATAGGCATCGCGTACAACCTACAAGGTGGTAACAAGATCACAATGGCTGGCCGGCGACGCCCCGCCGACCGATCCCGACAGGACTAACATCCTGTTCCGGAGCCGACACGATACGGAGGCGATCGATGCCCCGGCCCACCGCGCGCCCGATCCTCGCCGCCGCGGCGGTGGCCATGCTGACCGTGCTGCCCGCCGCCCCGACGCGCGCGGCCGACCCGTGGCCCACGCCGGACCGGCCCGGCACCGTCGACCCGGGGGGTGCGGGCAGCCCCCGCGCGGCCGGGCCGGTCGGCGCGGCGAACAGACCTGACCCGGCGGGCTCTCCGGGCCCGGTCGGCCCGGTGGCCGCGGCCCGCGCGGCGACGCCGGGGTGCGCCACCCCGCTCGCGCCCGTCCGGCCGGTCGCGGCCACCCCCTGGCCCCAGCTCCGGTACGCCCCCGAGCGGCTCGCCGCCCTGGCCACCGGGGCCGGGATCACCGTCGCGGTGATCGACTCCGGGGTCGACCGGCGGCACGCGCAACTGGCCGGCCGGGTCCTCGACGGGGCCGACTTCCTCGACCCGGGCGGCGACGGTGGTCGGGACTGCGCCGGGCACGGCACCGGCGTGGCGAGCGTCATCGCCGCCATGCCGCGGGCCGGCGTCGCGTTCCAGGGGCTCGCCCCCCGCGCCCGGATCCTGCCGGTGCGGGTCAGCGAGCAGCAGGTCGTCGAGGGGCGCGAGGCGGGGCGGACGGTGGGCGCGGCGGACTTCGCCCGGGCGATCCGCTGGGCCGTCGACCACCACGCCGACGTGCTCAATCTCTCCCTCGTGCTGTACGCCGACCATCCCGACGTCCGGGCGGCGGTCCGCTACGCGGTGGCCCGGGACGTGGTCGTGGTGGCCGCCGCCGGCAACCTGCACGATGGCGGGAACCCGCGCCCGTACCCGGCCGCCTACGACGGGGTGCTCGGGGTGGGCGCGATCGGCCCCGACGGCCGGCGGGCCGGCTTCTCACAGGTCGGCCCGTACGTCGACCTGGTCGCCCCCGGCGGGGAGGTGCTGACGGCCGCGCCCGGGCAGGGGCACCACCGGGTCGAGGGCACCAGCTACGCCGCCCCGTTCGTGGCGGCCACGGCGGCGCTCGTCCGGCAGTACCGGCCGGAGTTGACCGCCGCCGAGGTGTCGCAGCGGATCGTGGCGACGGCCGATCCGGCCCCGGGTGACGGCTCGGGCGACGGGTACGGCGCCGGGGTGCTCAACCCGTACCGGGCGGTGACCGAGACCGGCGCGGGCCCGGCTGGCCGGAAGCGGGGCGCCGGGGCGCTGCCGGCGGACCGGCCCGATCCCGCCCTGCTCGCCCGGCAGGCCCGACGCGCGGCGGCCCGGGACCGGGCGCTGGCCGTCGCCGCCGGCACCGGCACCGCCATGGCAGGTGTGGTGCTGCTGGCCGTGGTGCTCCCCCGGGCCGCGCGTCGACGGTGGCGGCCGGCGCCCTGAGACCCCACCCGGCACCCCGCCGGACGAGGTGTCGCCGAGCCGGACCCGAGTGCCGCCGAGCCGGACCCGGGTGCCGCCGAGCCGGAGCACCGCCGGACCCGGGTGCCGTCGGACCGCGCCGGACGGACCGGGGCACCGTCGGACGCGCGGGGGCCGTCCCGGCGGTGCCCGGAACTACCGTCGGACGCCGCCGGGGACGGCTCACTGGAACAGGTTGACGTTCCGCTTCTCGGTGTCGAGGTAGTCGGACGCGGAGTCGTCGACGGCGAGCTTGATGTCGCGCAGCATCGCCTGGAGGTCCTGCGAGGCGGACCGCCACCGGGCCTGGCGCTGCTCGTACGCCTGCCGGGCCTCGCCGTCCCAGCCCGCCACCAGCGGCGCGGCGTCCCGTTCGAGCTGCCCGAGTTGGTTGTCCAGCGTGTTCAGCGCCCGCTGGATGTCCGCGCCGGCCTGCTGCAAGGCGGCGAAGTTGACGACCAGCACACCGTGCTCCATCGGATGATCCCCTTTCCGGGAAGGTGCTACAGCGGCAACTGGATGCCGCGGTTGGTGCCGGCGACCCGGCTGGCGGCCTCGCTGTCGGAGGCGTCGTACTGCTGGCCGGCGGTGCGGATGGCGGAGGCGGTCTCCCGCAGCGCCCGCTGCAACGCCGCCTGGTCCTGCGACCATTGCTGCTTCACCTGCTCGAACGAACGCCCACCGGCGCCCCGCCAGGCCTGCTGCAACACCTCCAACTCGGCCAGCAGGCCGGTCAGCATGGCCTGCAGGGACTGGTCCACCTGCTCGAACTTCGCGGCGGTCTGCTGCATCACCGCGGCTTCTGCCTGGGTCTGGGACACCCCGGACGTCACCTCGTCTCCTCGATTGGTGGCTGGCCGTCGGCCGCGCCCGCGCGGACGCGCCGCTCGCCTCGCCGGCGGGCGGCGCCGGTGCGGGTGAAGGGCTCAGCGAACTCGTCGCTGACGGTAGCCGTCCGGTGGCGGTTCTGCTACCCCGTGCGCTCCCCTGTGGACAACTACGGGCCCCGCCACGTCGGGCCGGAGTCATACGATGACGCTGCGGCACCGGCCGCACCGACGCCGTGGCTCCGTCCGGCGTCGCCGGGTGAGCGCTGGGGAGGCGCGGTGACGGTCAGCACGGCCCCGGCCCAGCCGGCGCACCGGCAGCCGCTGCCACCACAGTGGATCCCCGCCGCCGGCCCGCGACCGCCGGCCGGGCCGCGGGTCGGCCAGGTGGTCGCCGCTCAGGTGGCGGTGGCGGCGGTCGCCGCGGCGGTCGGCCGGGGCGCGGTGGCGACCGGGGCGGCCGTGCTGCTGGCCGCGGCACTGCTGGCGGGCGCGTGGGTGCGGGTTCGGGGCCGCTGGCTGTTCACCTGGTTCGGCGTCGCCGTCGGCCATCTCTGGCGACGGCGCGCCCCGACGCCCGCCGCCGGCCCGGGCCCCCTGCTGGAGCTGCTCTCGCCCGGCGCGACGGTACGCGCGGCGGAGCTGGCCGGCGGCCCGGCCGCGGTGGTCGACGACGCCGGCGGGCTGACCGCCGTGCTGGAGATCGGCGACCCGGGCGACCTGCTCGGCGACGGCCCCCGTGGCCTGCCCGCGCCGTCGACGCTGCTGCCGCCGGTCTCCCCGGAACTGCCCCCGGTCCGGCTCCAACTGCTGTTCAGCGGCTCACCCGCGCCGGCCACCACGGCCGGGGGCAGCACGGTGGCGACCTCGTACCGGCAGCTCACCGAGGGACGGCTGGCCGGGCGGGACCGGGCGCTGCTCGCCATCCGGGTGCTGCGTGTCGTCGGGTGGACCGACGAGGACCTGCGGATCGCCCTCTCCGGCGTGCTCCGGCGGATCGTCCGCCGGCTCGGGCCGGTGACCGCCCGCCCACTCGGCACGCACGCCGCGCTGCGCGTACTGGCGGACCTGGCCCACCACGACGACGGCGACCCGGTGCTGGAGTCCTGGCCGACGGTGCGGACCGGGGCGCTGTTGCAGACCACGTTCCGGGTGCGCCGCGGGCCGGACGTGCGCACCGACGGCGGGCGCCGGCTGGTGCCCCGGCTGCTCGTCCTGCCGGCGGCGGCGACCACGGTCTCGCTCTGCGTCGGGCCCCGCACCGGCGTCGGCGGCGCGGACCCGCCGGCCGAGCTGACCGTACGGCTGGCCGCCTGGACGCCCGGCGAGCTGTCGGTGGCGGCGCAGACCCTGCGGGGGCTGGTGGACTCGGCCGGCGGCGAGGTGGACCGGCTCGACGGCCAGCAGCTCCCGGCGCTGGCCGGCACGTTGCCGCTCGCGTCGGCGGTCCCGGGCCCGGCCGTCGACGCCGCCGCCCTGGACGCGCTGGAGTTGCCGGTCGGCGAGGCCGGGCTGATGGTGGGCACCAACCGCCGGGGCGGGGCCGTGACGATCCGCCTGTTCCGGCCGGAGGGCACCCGGTTGATGCTGGTCGGCGGGGTCCGCGCCGCGCAGTTGGTGGCGTTGCGGGCGATGGCGCTGGGTGCCCGGGTGGCGGTGCAGACGACCCGGCCGAGGGCGTGGGAGCGGTTCGTCCGGGGCGTCGGCGCGCCCGGCGGGCCGATCCCGGTGCTGCCGCCCGGCCGGCCGGTGGGCGGCGCCCCCGCCTCGGCACTGCGGCCGTTGCTGCTCGTGGTGGACGCCGGTCCGATGCCCCCGGCCGCCGGGCCGGGTCGGGCCTGGCGCTCCACCCTGGTGGTTCGGGACGACCTCACCCCGGCCGACGTCGACCCGTTGGGCCGGGCCGACCTGGCCGTGCTGCAACCGCTGAGCCCCGCCGAGGCCACGCTCGCCGGGGCCGCGCTCGGCCTCGGCGGGTCGGCGGACTGGCTGACCCGGATCCGGGAGGACATGGTGGCGGTGGTGAACGGGCGCACGCTGCGCTGGGCGCTGCTCTCGCCGACCCCGATCGAGTCGCAGCTGATCGGCCGGCCCGGGCGGGCTGACCGGGCGGGCTGACCGGGCGGGCTGACCGGGCGGGCGCTCGGCAGCCCACGCGGCCGGTCAAGGGTTCCGCCGGTGGCGGGTCCGTGGCACCATCCGTGACCATGGGTTTCCTGAAGGGTCTACTGATCCGGCTGGGCGGCACGGCGCTGGCCTTCTGGCTGGCCACCCTGCTCATCCCGGGCATCACGCTCGACACGGGCTCGGCCACCGATGCGGTCGTCACGCTGGTCCTCGTCGCCGTGATCTTCGGCGTGGTGAACGCCGTGCTCCAGCCGATCATCAAGACCGTCGGCTGCGGCTTCTACCTGCTGACCCTGGGTCTGATCGCGCTGGTGGTGAACGGCCTGCTCTTCCTGTTGACGAGCTGGATCGCCGGCGAGGCCGGGCTGCCGTTCCACGTGGACGGCTTCTGGCCGGAGGCGGTGCTCGGCGCGCTCTTCGTCGGCGTCGTCACCTGGCTCCTGGGCGCCCTGCTCGACCGCGACTGAGCGTCCCCGTGGGGGCCAGTGGGCGGGAATTGGCTGGCGAGGAGCCGCAGCCACGGGGTTAGCGTCGGGGCGTGATCACCCTGACCCGCGACGACGGCCACCTGCTCAGCACCGACCCGGCCCGGCTCGACCTCGACCTGGTGCACCGCTGGCTCTCCACCGACGCGTACTGGGCGCTCGGGCGGGACCGGGAGACCGTGGAGCGGGCGTTCGCCGGCTCGCTGCCGTTCGGCGTGTACCGGCCCGGAGACGGTCGCCAGGTCGCGGTGGCCCGGGTGGTCACCGACGGGGTGACCTTCGCCTGGCTCTGCGATGTCTACGTGGACCGGTCCGCCCGGGGGCACGGGCTGGGCACCTGGCTGGCCGGCGCGGTCCGCGACCACCTGGCCGGGCTCGGCGTACGGCGGATCGTGCTGGCCACCGCCGACGCGCACGGGGTGTACGCGAAGGTCGGCTTCACCCCAGTCGCCCCGGACCGCTGGATGGAGTACGACCAGCGGGTGAGCCAGCTCACCGGAAAGGAACCAGAGCCCACTTCACCCCTTACGGTGGAGCCGTGACCCCGATCCGCCTCGGATACCTCTACGGCCTCGGCGCGTACCTGCTCTGGGGCTTCTTCCCGCTCTACTTCAAGCTGCTCGAACCGGCCGGGCCGGTGGAGATCCTGGCGCACCGGATCGTCTGGTCGGTGGTGTTCGTGGCGCTGCTGCTCGCCGCGCTGCGCAACGTCGGCTTCCTGCGCGCGCTGGCGCGCCGCCCGCGGGCGCTGGCCGGGATCGCCGCCGCCGCCGCGCTGATCGCCCTCAACTGGGGCACCTACATCTACCTGGTGAACTCCGAGCGGGTGGTGGAGACCGCGCTCGGCTACTTCATCAACCCGCTGGTGTCGGTGCTGCTCGGGGTGACCGTGCTGCGCGAGCGGCTGCGCCCCACCCAGTGGCTGGCGCTGGGCATCGGCGCGGCGGCGGTGGGTGTGCTCACCGTCGACTACGGCCAGCTGCCCTGGCTGGCGCTCACCCTGGCAGTCACCTTCGCCGCCTACGGGCTGGTCAAGAAGCGGCTCGGGCTGCCGGCGGCGGAGGGGCTCTTCGTGGAGTCGGCGGTGCTGGCCCTGCCCGCCCTCGGGTACCTCGGCTGGCTCACCGCCACCGGGGGCGCCGCGTTCGGCCACGTCTCCGCCGGGCACACCGCGCTGCTGGTGCTGGCCGGGGCGGCGACCGCGATCCCGCTGCTGTTCTTCGCCGGCGCGGCCAACCGGCTGCCGCTGACCGCGCTGGGCATGCTCCAGTACGTCGCCCCGATCCTCCAGCTCGGCTGCGGGGTGCTGATCTTCCACGAGCCGATGCCCCCGGCCCGCCTGGCCGGCTTCGCCCTGGTCTGGCTGGCCCTGGTGGTCTTCACCACCGACGCCCTGCGCCACGCCCACCGCGCCCGCCGCGCCGCCGTCCCCGCCGATCTTGCACTCGCGGCCCCCGGTTCGCCGCATTAGTCGGCTCCGCCGGGGCCGCAACTGCAAGATCGCGGCGAGGGTGAGCGTTATCGGGTGTCGTAGGCGAGGATCGGGGTGCCGTCGCCGCGCAGCAGCTCCAGTCGGACCAGTTCGCCGGCGGTGAAGTGGGTGGCACCGGTGAACCGCAGTTCGTCGCCGGGGGCGGCCAGCCAGGAACCGATCTGTTCCGTCGCGCCGTCCGGGCCGTGCGCCACCAGCCGGAAGGTGTACGCCTCGCGGTGGCCGTCCCGCCGGTCGTACCCGCAGCGCATGGTGACCTCGGTGCCCCACCGGGTGCCGGTCAGCCCGATCTCGGCGTGCACCGGCACCGCGCCGTCGACCGGCCGCATGGTGGCCATCGGCACCCGCGGGGCCGGCGCCGGGGCGACCTCGACAGCCGGCCGGAGGATGGCCACGCCGAGCCCGGCGAACAGCGCCAGCCCGGCGGCGGCCAGCGCGGTCACGCCGTACCGGCGGCGGGCGGCCCCGCGGGCGGCCCGGTGCTCGCGGCGGCGGCGGTCCCGCGCGGCGGCGAGCAGTTCGTCCACCCGGGAGGTCTCGGCCGCCGGCTCCAGGAACTGCTCCAGCCCCGCCGGGTCGAGCCGGCCGAGCAGCCCGGGCAGCACGGCGATCTCGGCCACCGCCTCCCGGCACGAGGCGCAGCCGGCCAGGTGCCGCTCGTACGCGGCCCGCTCGGCGGGGGCGAGCGCACCCAGCACGTACGCGCCGTCGTCGTGTGCGAACTCGCAGCGGGTCATCGGGTCACCCCCATCTCGACCAGGGCCAACCGTAGTGAGCGCAGCGCGTAGTGGGTGCGGGACTTGACCGTCCCGGGCGGCACGCCCAGCCGCGCCGCCGCCTCGGCCACCGAGCGCCCCTGGTAGAAGCACTCGATCAGCACCTCCCGGTGGGGCGGGCTGAGTCGGTTCAGCGCCTCGGCGACCGTCCACGCCTCCACCGCCCGCTCCGCCTCGTCGACCGCCTCCGGTGGCTCCGGCAGTTCGTCGGTGTAGACCTCGCCGACCCGGGTGGAGCGCCGCCGCCAGGCGTCGATGGCCAGGTTCCGGGCGGTGGTGAACAGCCAGGCCCGCACCGAGCCGCGCGTCGGGTCGAGCGACTCCGGGTGCCGCCAGGCCCGCAGCAGCGTCTCCTGCACCAGGTCCTCGGCCCGGGTCCGGTCGCCGTTGACCAGCCGCAGGGCGTGCGCGTGGAGCGCGTCGGCGTGCTCGTCGTGCAGGGCACGCAGCAGTTGGGCGTCGTGGTCGCTGATGGCGGCCTCCTCGGGCGTCGGGGAGTCCAGCGGGTCGCGCCGTCGGGTGGTCCGGCGGCGCCTTCGGCCAAAAGTACGTCCGGCGGCCCCGATCGGTTCATCCGCAGGTCGACGGGGCGTACCCGGCGCAGGTGTTCACGTCCGGTTCACGTTCGGGCCGACCCGCGCTCACCGCGTCCTCCTAGCGTCCGCCGGGTACGCACGTCGGACGGCTGATCCCGGCGTGCCCCGAAACTTCCCTCCAGGAGGCACCTCCCGATGAGCGACCGTCCCCGGCTGCTCCCTCTGCTGGGCGCCACCCGCCACGGCAGCCGTGACGCCATGACCTGTCTGTACCGGTGCGGCAACGCCTGTGACCACCCGGTGCCCAACTCCTCCGAAAACCCGTACTTCGGCGACATGGTCGACGCCGAGGTGTCCCGGCGCGGCGTGGTCCGGGCCGGCGCGGTGGGGGCGCTCGTCCTCGGCTTCGGCGGTGCCGCCGCCGGTGCGTTGGCCAACGCGGGCGCCGCGTCCGCCGCGCCGGCCACCCCGGTCGTGCCGGAGGCCGCCGGGTTCGGCCGCCCGCCGGGCGGCGTGGGCAGCGGTGCGCTGACCTTCAAGCCGATCCCGCCGAACAAGCTCGACACGCTGGTGGTCCCCAACGGGTACGACCACGCAGTGGTGATCCGCTGGGGCGACCCGGTGGTGCCGGGCGCGCCGGAGTTCGACCTGCACGGGCAGACCGCCGCGAAGCAGGCGAAGCAGTTCGGCTACAACAACGACTTCGTCGGCGTGCTGCCGCTGGACAAGCGGGGCCGGCGGGCGCTGCTCGTGGTCAACCACGAGTACACCAACGAGGACCTGATGTTCCCCGGCTTCACCGGCCTGGACGCGCTCACCGTCGAGCAGGTGAAGGTCGCCATGGCGGCGCACGGGATGAGCGTGGTCGAGCTGGAGCGGGTCGACGGCACCGGGCAGTGGCGGCCGGTCGAAGGCGGCCGGCGGGCGTACAACCGGCGGGTCACCGCGCTGGCCACCAAGTTCGAACTGACCGGCCCGGCCGCCGGCTCGGCGTGGCTGAGGACCGCCGCCGACCCGAAGGGCCGCACGGTCGTCGGCACGCTGAACAACTGCGCGGGCGGCGTGACCCCGTGGGGCACCGTGCTCTCCGGCGAGGAGAACTTCAACCAGTACCTCGTCGGCGGCGACGGCGCACCGGAGGAGCTGAAGCCGAAGCTGGCCCGGTACGGCATCAGCACCACCGACCGGTACCCGAGCGGGAACCGCAGGTGGGACCGCGCCGACGAGCGCTTCGACCTGGCGAAGCACCCCAACGAGGCGCACCGCTTCGGCTGGGTCGTCGAGATCGACCCGTTCGACCCGGAGAGCCGGCCGCGCAAGCACACCGCGCTGGGCCGGTTCAAGCACGAGGGCGCGAACGTCATCGTGGCGCGCAGCGGCCACGTGGTCGCGTACATGGGCGACGACGAGCGGTTCGACTACCTGTACAAGTTCGTCTCGGACAAGAAGTTCATGGCCGGCGACTCGTGGGTGGCCCGCAAGCACAACCTGACCCTGCTGGAGTCCGGCACCCTGTACGTGGCCCAGCTCGACGGCACCTCGGCCGCCGAGATCGACGGGTCGGGCGCGCTGCCCGCCGACGGGGCGTTCAACGGCCGGGGCCGCTGGATCAGGCTGGTCAGCGGCAACCGGTCGTACGTCGACGGGATGACCGCCGCGGACGTGCTCACCTTCACCCGGCTGGCCGGCGACAAGGTGGGGGCGACCAAGATGGACCGCCCGGAGGACGTCGAGCCGAGCCTGCTCACCGGCAAGGTGTACGTGGCGCTGACCAACAACACCGACCGGGGCAAGCCGGGCAAGGCGCCGGCCGACGAGGCCAACCCGCGCAACCTCAACAAGCACGGGCAGGTGCTGGAGCTGGTCGAGGACGGCAACAACAACGCGGCGGAGACGTTCGCCTGGTCGCTGCCGATCGTCTGCGGCGACCCGACCGACCCGTCCACCCACTTCGCCGGGTACGACAAGACGAAGGTCTCCCCGATCTCCTGCCCGGACAACGTCGCCTTCGACGCCACCGGCAACCTCTGGATCTCCACCGACGGCAACGCGCTGGGCAGCAACGACGGCCTCTTCGCCACCGCCGTCGAGGGTCCGGAGCGGGGGCACCTCAAGCAGTTCCTGACCGTGCCACTCGGCGCGGAGACCTGTGGGCCGTTCATCACCGGCGACAACCGGTCGGTGTTCGTGGCGGTGCAGCACCCGGGCGAGATCACCGGAGCCTCGGTGGAGAACCCGGCCTCCACCTGGCCGGACGGCGACTACGCCAAGCCCGGCGTGGTGGTCACCTGGCGCCTGGACGGCGGCCCGATCGGAAGCTGACCCGCGACGGCATGCCCGGCGGCCCCCTCCCGATCCGGGAGGGGGCCCTGTCGTCTCAGCCCTCGACGGCGGCGTCGGCGACGGCGCGGGCGACGGTGAGCAGCTTGGCCCGGACCACCCGGGCGGAGGTCATCATCTCGCTGGCCGGCAGCGCGCAGGCCAGCACCATCCGGCGCTCCAGGTCCTTGTCCGGGGTGACCAGCACCGCGGCGCACGCCACGCCCTGCCGGAACTGGCCCAGTTCGAGCTGCATCCCGCGCCGGTCGCCGGCCGCCAGGTCCGCCTCGAACGCCTCGGGGCTGGTCAGGGTGGCGTTGGTGAACGGGCGCATGCCGTACTCCCGCAGGTAGCGGAAGCGCTGCTCGGCGGTGAGGGTGGCCAGCAGGGCCTTGCCGAGCGCGGTGGCGTGCGCCCCCTCGTCGAAGCCCGGGACCATGTCCTCCAGGTACGGCGACCGGGGCCCCTCCGCGACGGCGGTGATCGCCACCTGGCCGCCGACGAACCGGCCCAGGTAGTGGCTGTACCCGGTGTCCAGGGCGGCCCGCCGCAGGCACTCGCCGACCGGCGCCGGCCCCCGGAACGCGGTGACCAGCTCGCGGTACCGGTCGGCGATCTCCAGCCCGACGATGTACGTGCCGTCCTCCCGGCGGATCACGTAGCCCTCGTACGCCAGGGTGCGGACCAGGTGGTAGGTGGTGGCCACGGTCAGCTCGCAGCGCCGCGCGATCTGCTTGACGGTCAGCCCCTTCGGGGCACGACCGACCGATTCGAGCACGCGTAGCGCGCGGGACACGCTCCGGATGAGATCCGAAGGTTCCGCCAAGGGGTCGCGCACAACCACCTCCGCCGCCGGGGACTTACACCATATGAAATCCAGGCGTTCGGCGAAATGCCTGTTCGGATCGACGACGCCAGATCATCCTAAACGGTCAGTGCGCCGAGCGACACGGTGAGTTGTCTGAGGTGGGCTCGCGTAGGTTTGCGGGACCATGACCCGTACCGCGCCGCACCCCGCGTCCCCGCCCGTCGCCCGCCACCCCCTCCGGGCCGGCGCGGGGGCCGTCGCCACCACCGTCGCCTGCGTCCTGCCCGTCTTCCTGGTCGGCGGCCTCGCCGTGCAGATGGGTGCCGACCTGGGCTTCTCCCCGGCCGGGCTGGGGCTCGTGGTGGCCGTGTACTTCGGCGTCAGCGCGGTCGCCTCGGTGCCCTCCGGCGTCCTCGTGGAACGGCTCGGCCCGGCCGTGGTGGCCCGCGCCGGCATCCTGCTCTCCGCCGGGTCGATGCTGGCCGTGGCGGCGCTGGCGCGGTCGTACCCGGTGCTGGTCGTGCTGCTGGCGCTCGGCGCCGCCGCAAACGCCCTGGGGCAGCTCGCCAGCAACGTGGCGCTGGTCCGGCACGTGCCGCCCCGCCGGCAGGGGCTGTCGTTCGGGGTGAAGCAGGCGGCGGTCCCGCTCTCCACCCTGCTGGCCGGCCTTGCCGTGCCGACCGTCGCGGTGACGGCCGGCTGGCGGTGGGCCTTCGTGGCGGGCGCGGTCGCCGCGCTGGCCGCGCTGGCGCTCGTACCGGCGCGGGAGGCCCACCCGGAACGGCCCGCCGGCACCCGGCGAGCCGGCGGGGCGAGCTGGGGCCTGGTGACGGTCGGCGTGGCCGCGACGCTGGCGGCTGCCGCCGCGAACGCGCTCGGCACCTTCCTGGTCGACTCGTCCGCCGGCCGGGGGCTGTCGCCGAGCTTGGCCGGGCTGACCCTCACCCTCGGCAGCGTGGTCTGCGTGGCCGCCCGGATCGGCTCCGGCTGGCTGGCCGACCGCCGCGACGGCGGCCATGTCGCGGTCATCGCCGGCATGCTCGTCGTCGGTGCCCTGGGGCTGGCCCTGCTCGCGCTGGCCGGGCCGGTGCCGCTGGTGGCCGGCGTGCTGCTCGGCTTCGGCCTGGGCTGGGCCTGGCCCGGGCTGATGACCTTCGCGGTGGCCCGGCTGCACCCGCAGGCCCCGGCCGCCGCCACCTCGATCACCCAGACCGGGGTGTACGCCGGCGGCTGCCTCGGCCCGCTGGCCCTCGGCGCGACCGCCACCGCCTTCGGCTACCCGGCGATGTGGCTCGCGGCGGCGGCGGCCATGATCCTGTCGGCCACCCTGATGCTCACGGCGGCCCGCCTGCTGCGCGCCCGCTGAGGCGGGGTCAGCTCGTGCGGTCGGCGATGTAGTCGCAGAGGGATTCCAGCGCCCGCCGGGACGGCCCGTCCGGCAGCGGGGCGAGCTGCGCCCGCGCGTCCTCGGCGTAGCTGCGGACCGTCTCCCGGGCCCGCTTCAGGGCCGGGGACTCGCGGAGCAGGCCGAGGGCCTCGGCGTGCAGGTCGTCGTCGACGAGCGGGCCGGTGGCCAGAATCTCCCGCAGCCGCACCGAGGCGGCGTCGGAGTCGTCCGTGGCGAGCGCGTAGAGCACCGGCAGCGTCGGCACCCCCTCGCGCAGGTCCGTGCCGGGGGTCTTGCCCGACTGCGTCGACTCGCTGGCGATGTCCAGCAGGTCGTCGGATAGCTGGAAGGCCACGCCGACGGTCTCGCCGTACCTGGTCAGCGCCTCGGTGTGCTCGACGGACGCCCCGCCGAACAGACCGCCGAACTGGGCCGAGGTGGCGATCAGCGAGCCGGTCTTCTCCGCGATCACGCCCAGGTAGTGGTCGACCGGGTCCTGCCCGTCCCGGGGACCCACCGTCTCGGCGATCTGCCCGTGCACCAGCCGGGCGAAGGTGCGCGCCTGGAGGCGCACCGCCTCGGTGCCCAGTTCGGCCGCGACGTCCGCGGCGCGGGCGAACAGGTAGTCGCCGACCAGGATTGCCACCGAGTTCGTCCAGCGCGAGTTGGCGCTCGGCGCGCCCCGGCGCACGGCGGCCTCGTCCATCACGTCGTCGTGGTAGAGCGTCGCCAGGTGGGTGAGTTCCATCACCACGGCGGCGGGGACGATCTGCGGGCGGGTCGGATCGCCGAACTGGGCGCCCAGCGCGACCAGCAGCGGGCGGAACCGCTTCCCGCCGGCGTCCACCAGGTGCCGGGCTGCCTCGGTCACCAGCGGGTCGGCGCTGGCCACCCCGGCCCGCAGTTCCGCCTCGACGGACTCCAGCAGGCCCAGCACGGACGCCTCGACGCGGGAATCGGCCAGATGCAGGCCGAGCGCGCCGAACTGACCAGTGCTCTCCCGACTCCGCCGAACGGAGCCGGTGGCACCTGAACGCTCGCCAGCCGGAATCACCACGCTATCCACCATGCCACACCCGTTCGACCTGCTCGGGACGGGGGATACGGCGACGGGGCCGGCACGCGCTCGCGTGCCGGCCCCGTCGCGGGGAAAGGTCGGTCATCGGACGAATTCGGCGGCACCGTTGGCGAGATCGAGCAGCGGGCCCGGGACGACGCCCAGCACCAGCGTGGCCAGCACGCCGATCGTGAGGGCCGCCGAGGTGAGCCCGCCCGGCACGGTGACCGTCGGGGTGGACTCGCCCGGCTCGGACAGCCACATCATCACCACGACCCGCAGGTACGGGAACGCCAGCACCATGCTGGTCAGCACGCCCGCCACCACCAGCCACGCCTGACCGGCGTCCAGCGCCGGGGCGAAGATGGCGAACTTGCTCATGAACCCGCTGGTGAGCGGGATGCCGGCGAAGGCGAGCAGGATGAAGGTGAAGATCGCCGCGAAGAACGGCGAGCGCCGGCCCAGCCCGGCCCAGCGGGACAGGTGGGTGGCCTCCCCGTCGGCGTCCCGGACCAGGGTCACCACCGCGAACGCGGCGAGCACCGAGAACCCGTACGCGACCAGGTAGAACATCGTGCCGGAAAGCCCGTCCTTGCTCGGCGCGAGCACCCCGACGAGCAGGTACCCGGCGTTCGCGATCGACGAGTACGCCAGCAGCCGCTTGATGTCGGTCTGGGTCACCGCCAGCACCGCGCCGACCAGCATGGTCAGCACCGCCACCGCGCCGAGGACGGGGGTGAAGTCCCACGCCGCCCCGGAGAACGCCACGTGGAACACCCGCAGCAGCGCGCCGAACGCGGCGACCTTGGTGCAGGCCGCCATGAAGCCGGTGACCGGCGTCGGGGCGCCCTGGTACACGTCCGGCGTCCAGACGTGGAACGGCGCGGCGGCGGCCTTGAACAGCAGGCCGATCGCCAGCAGCGCCACGCCGCCGAAGAGCAGCACCTCGCTGGCCGGGGACTCGGTCACCGCGGCGTGGATGGTGGCGAAGTCGACGCCCGCCGACCGGCCCGGGATGCCGGAGGTGAACCCGTACACCAGGGCCACGCCGAAGAGGAAGAACGCCGAGGCGTACGCGCCGAGCAGGAAGTACTTCATCGCCGCCTCCTGGCTCAGCAGCCGCCGGCGACGGGCCAGCGCGCAGAGCAGGTAGAGCGGCAGCGAGAAGACCTCCAAGGCGATGAACATGGTGAGCAGGTCGTTCGCCGCCACGAAGATCAGCATGCCGCCGATCGCGAAGCTGGTCAGCGGGTAGACCTCGGTCGCCCCGTTGCTGCCCTCGGCCTGCCGCCGGTCGTCGGCCGACTCGGCGGTGACGGCGGCCTGGGCGACGAACGCCCCGCCCCGCTCCACCGAGCGCTCACCGATCAGCAGCAGCGCCATCGCGGCGAGGACCAGGATCGCGCCCTGGAGGAACAGCGTCGGCCCGTCCACGGCGATCGCCCCGCCGGCGGTGATCAGCCGGTCGCCGGAGTTCACGATCACCATCACCAGGGCGGCGAGCACCGCCAGCAGCCCCAGCGACAGCTGCGCCAGGCGCCGCTGCTTCCGGGGCACGAATGCCTCGATCAGCACGCCCAGCAGGGCGGCCCCGAGCATGATCAAAATCGGAGCGAGCGCCGCGTAGTCGATCGACGGCAACTTCAGCTCGGTCATTTGGCGGCCTCCTGGATGCTGCCGACCTCGGGGGCGGGATCGGTCCTGCCGACGTCCTCCATGGTGGCCCGGACGGCGGGGTTGATGACATCGGTGACCGGCTTGGGGTAGAAGCCGAGCAGCACGATCAGCGCGATCAGCGGCGCGACCACGACCTTCTCGCGCAGGTTGAGATCGCGGCGCATCGGCTCGATCTCGGCCAGGGCCGGGTTGAGCGTGCCCTGGGTGGTGCGCTGCACCATCCACAGCACGTACGCGGCAGCCAGGATGATGCCGAGCGTCGCGATCACCGCGACCGGCTTGTTCACCGTGAAGGTGCCGATCAGCACCAGGAACTCGGAGACGAACGGCGCGGTGCCGGGCAGCGCCAGCGAGGCCAGACCGGCGAAGAAGAGCACCCCGGCCAGCAGCGGCACCAGCTTGCCCGCGCCGCCGAAGTCGCTGATCAGGGCCGAGCCGCGCCGGGCCACCAGCATCCCCACCACCAGGAAGAGCAGGCCGGTGGCGAGGCCGTGGTTGAGCATGTAGAGCACCGCGCCCGTGCCGGCCTGGGTGGTGAAGGCGAAGATGCCGACCCCGATGAACCCGAAGTGCGCGATCGAGGTGTACGACACCAGCCGCTTCAGGTCGTTCTGGCCGACCGCGAGCAGCGCCGCGTAGATGATGCCGATCACCCCGAGCGCCAGCGCCCAGGGGGCGAACCACTTCGACGCCTCCGGGAACAGCGGCAGGCAGTACCGCAGGATGCCGAAGGTGCCGACCTTGTCCAGCACGCCGACCAGCAACGCGGCGGCCCCGGCCGGGGCCGCGCCACCGGCGTCCGGCAGCCAGGTGTGGAACGGGAAGAACGGCGCCTTGATCGCGAAGGCGAGGAAGAAGCCGAGGAACAGCCAGCGCTCCGTGCCGGTGGAGATGTCCACCTGGGTCAGCGCCTGCCAGTCGAAGGTCTTCCCGCCGACGACCCAGAGGCCGATCACCGCGGCGAGCATGAACAGGCCGCCGACCAGCGAGTAGAGGAAGAACTTCACGGCCGCGTACTGCCGCTGGTGACCGCCGTAGCTGCCGATGAGGAAGTACATCGGCACCAGCATGACCTCGAAGAACACGTAGAACAGGAACACGTCGGCGGCGGCGAAGACGCCGATCATCGTGCTTTCGAGGATGAGCAGCAGGGCGAAGTAGACCGGCACCGAACGCTTCGACGACTCGGCGTCGTGCCACGACGCCAGGATGACGAGCGGCACCAGCACCGCGATCAGCATCAGCATCACCAGCGCGATGCCGTCGGCGGCGAAGGTGAACCGGGCGTCCCACTGCGGGATCCAGGTGTACGACTCGCGGAACTGGAGCCGGTCACCGTCGGTCTTGAAGGCGACCCACATGACCACCGACAGCACCAGCACCAGCAGCGACCACCCGAGGGCCACCTGCTTGGCCAGGTCCGGCCGGCGACGCGGCAGGAGGGCCACCACCAGCGCGCCGACCAGCGGCGCCACGGTCAGCACCGAGAGGAACGGGAAGTTGGACATTATGCGGCCTTACCTCCGTCGTCACTGCGTGGTCCGCCGGCGGGGGCGGCCGTAGAGAGGTCGATCACGCCAGCCACCCCGCCTGCACGGCCAGGAACGCCGCCACCACCAGCAACGCGCCGGCCAGGATGGACGTCGCGTACGACCGGACGAAGCCGGTCTGCAGCCGCCGGAGTCGGCCCGAGCCCCCGCCCACTGCGGCGGCCAGGCCGTTGACCAGCCCGTCGACGCCCCGGTTGTCGAGGAAGACCAGCGCCCGGGTGAGGAAGATCCCCGGCTTCTCGAAGACCGCCTCGTTGACGGCGTCCGTGTAGAGGTTGCGCCGGGCGGCGGTGACCAGCACACCCGCCGGCTGCGGCTCGGTGGCCGTGCCGGTGCGGAACAGGAACCAGGCCAGCCCGGCCCCGCCCACGGTGACCAGCAGCGAGAGGATCGTGATCACCGTGTGCGACAGCACCGGATGGTGCGCCTCGCCGGCCTCGCTGCCGAGCACCGGCGTCAGCCAGGAGGCCAGGCCGTCGTTCCACGCCATCAGGCCACCGGCGAGCACCGAGCCGACCGCGAGCAGGACCAGCGGGATCGTCATGAGCTTCGGCGACTCGTGCGGGTGCTCGATGTCCTCGGTCCACCGCTTCGGGCCGTGGAAGGTGAGCACGAACAGCCGGGTCATGTAGAACGCGGTGAGCCCGGCGCCGAGCAGCGCCGCCCCGCCGAAGAGCCAGGCCGTCCAGTCGTCCCGCGTGAAGGCGGCGACGATGATCGGCTCCTTGGAGAAGTAGCCGGACAGCGGGGGGATGCCGATGATGGCCAGCCAGCCCATCATGAACGTGATCCAGGTGATCCTCATGTGCTTCGCGAGCCCGCCGAAGCGGCGGATGTCCACCTGGTCGTGCATGCCGTGCATGACCGAGCCGGCGCCGAGGAACATGTTGGCCTTGAAGAAGCCGTGCGCCAGCAGGTGCACGATGGCCAGCGCGTACGCGCCGCCGCCGAGGCCGACGCCGACGAACATGTAGCCGATCTGGCTCACCGTCGACCAGGCCAGCACCCGCTTGATGTCGTCCTTGGCCGCGCCGATGATGCAGCCGATCAGCAGGGTCAGCGCGCCGACGCTGACCACCACGAGCTGGAGCGTCGAGTTGGCCGAGAAGATCGGGTTGGACCGGGCGATCAGGTAGACGCCCGCGGTGACCATGGTGGCGGCGTGGATGAGCGCCGACACCGGGGTCGGGCCCTCCATCGCGTCCGGCAGCCACGCCTGGAGCGGGAACTGGCCGGACTTGCCGGTCGCCCCGAGCAGCAGCAGCAGGCCGAGCACCAGCACCGTGGTCGCGGTCAGCGAGCCGACCCCGTTGAACACCTCGTCGTACTGGGTGGTGCCGAGGGTGGCGAACATGATGAAGATGCCGATCGCCAGGCCGGCGTCGCCGACCCGGTTCATCAGGAACGCCTTCTTGCCGGCGGTGGCCGCGCTCGGCCGGCCGTACCAGAAGGAGATCAGCAGGTACGACGCCAGGCCGACGCCCTCCCAGCCGAAGTACAGCATCACGTAGTTGTTGCCGAGCACCAGCAGGAGCATCGCGGCGACGAACAGGTTGAAGTAGGCGAAGAACCGCCGCCGGCCCTCGTCGTGCGCCATGTACTCGACCGCGTACAGGTGGATCAGGAAGCCCACCCCGGTGATCAGCAGGACGAAGACCGCAGCCAGCGGGTCGAACAGCAGGCCGAAGTCCACCTTGAAGTCACCGACGGCGATGAAGTCCCACAGGCTCAGCTCGACCGACTTGTTCTCCAGGCCGCGCAGCTGGAAGAAGTAGGTCAGACCGAGCACGAAGGAGGCGCCGATCGAGGCCACCCCGAGCCAGTGCCCCCAGCGGTCGGACCGCCGACCCAGCAGCAGCAGGATCGCCGCGCTGGCCAGCGGGATCGCCACCAGCAGCCAGACGCTGCCGAGCAGCCCGCTCGCCGAGGCGTAGGTGACGGCACCTGCCGGCTCGGCCGGGGCGTTCATCAGAATCTCTCCCACTGCTGGCCCCTCTAGTACTTGAGCAGGTTGGCGTCGTCGACGCTCGCGGAGCGCCGGGTCCGGAAGATGGACATGATGATCGCGAGGCCGACCACGACCTCGGCCGCGGCCACCACCATGACGAAGAACGACATGATCTGGCCGTTCAGGTCACCGTTGATCCGACTGAAGGTGACGAGGGTCAGGTTGGCCGCGTTCAACATCAGCTCGACGCACATGAACAGCACGATCGCGTTGCGCCGGATGAGCACCCCCGCCGCACCGATGGTGAACAGCACCGCGGCGAGCACCAGGTAGTAGTCCGGGGTCATGCCCGATCCTGCCTTTCGTTCACGACTGCGGGGCTCCGCTTCGCTGCACTCCTCGCGCTCACCGAAGCCTGCCTTTCGTTCGCGACTGCGGGGCTCCGCTTCGCTGCACTCCTCGCGCTCACCGAAGCCTGCCTTTCGTTCGCGACTGCGGGGCTCCGCTTCGCTGCACTCCTCGCGCTCACCGGTCTGTCCCCTTCAATGAGGTGTCCTCGGCGGTCAGCTCCCGCACCGGCAGGATCGTCGAGATGCCACGCTCGGTCAGCCGGCCGTCGGGCAGGCGGGCCGGGGTGGCCACCGAGGAGGAGGTGGCGAAGACGCCCGGGCCGGGCTTCGGGCCGGGGTAGTTGCCCGGGGCGAAGCGGGCCTTCATCGTGGCGACCTGGTCCATCTTGTCTTCCTTGCGCCGCTCGACGTGCGCCAGCACCATCGCGCCGACCGCGGCGGTGATCAGCAGCGCCGAGGTCAGCTCGAAGGCGAAGACGTACTTCGTGAACAGCAGCCGGGCGATGCCCTGGACGTTCCCCTCGGCGTTGGCCTGCTCCAGGCCCACCGCCTGGACGCCGTCCAGCGCCCGGTAGAGGCCGCCGCCGACCAGGCCGGCGAAGCCGAGCCCGAGCAGCACCGCGGCGACCCGCTGGCCGCGCAGCGTCTCGATCAGCGAGTCCGAGGCGTCCCGGCCGACCAGCATCAGCACGAACAGGAAGAGCATCATGATCGCGCCGGTGTAGACGATGATCTGCACCATGCCGATGAACGGCCCGGCCTGCAGGACGTAGAACACGCCGAGGCAGAGCATGGTCAGCACCAGCCAGAGCGCCGAGTGCACGGCGTTGCGCGCGGCGACCATGCCGATCGCGCCGAGCAGCGCCAGCGGGGCGAGGATCCAGAAGGTGACCTCCTCGCCGCCGGACACCCCGCCCGCCGCGGCGAGCACCGTCTGCGTGGTCATGCCCCGTCCCCCTTGCCCGCCGCCGCCCGCTGGGCGTGCTGCTCGGCGCCGGGGAAGGTCACCCCGGGGTGCTCCTGGACCTGGTACCGGCCCGGGCTGTTGGTCGCGTGCTCGGCCCCGGCCGACGTGCCCGGGTTGGTCAGCGCGCCGACGTAGTAGTCCTTCTCGCTGTCCCCGAGCCGCATCGGGTGCGGCGGCTGCTCCATGCCGGGCAGCAGCGGCGCGAGCAACTGCTCCTTCGTGAAGATCAGATCCTGCCGGTTGTCCCGGGCCAGCTCGTACTCGTTGCTCATGGTCAGCGACCGGGTCGGGCAGGCCTCGATGCACAGCCCGCAGAAGATGCAGCGGGCGTAGTTGATCTGGTAGACCGACGCGTGCCGCTCACCCGGCGAGAGGCGGTTCTCCTCGGTGTTGTCCCCGCCCTCGACGTAGATCGCGTCGGCCGGGCAGGCCCAGGCGCACAGCTCGCAGCCGATGCACTTCTCCAGGCCGTCCGGGTGCCGGTTGAGGATGTGCCGCCCGTGGTAGCGCGGCGCCGAGACCGGCGGCTTGAACGGGTAGTCGGTCGTGACGACCTTCTTGAACATGTGCGAGAAGGTGACCCCGAAGCCCTTGAACGTTCCGGTGATCGCGCCCACGTCACACCTCCCTGGAGTCCGAGCCGGCGGCGACGTTGGCCGGCTCCCGCTCGGCGACCACACGCTTGGTGCGCGGGCTCGGTGGCACTTGCAGGTCCATCGGTGGCAGCGGGAAGCTGCCGTGCGGGCGGCTGTTGGCCTGCTCCTGGAGCGACGGCTTCGGCTTCGGCTTGCGGCTCGGCCAGAGCAGCGTGGCCAGCAGCAGCACGCCCGCGCCGACCGCGGTGGCGAGCAGCCGGTCCCTGGTCTGCCAGCCCTCGATCGACCGCAGGCCGGCCAGGACCAGGATCCAGACCAGGTTGATCGGCAGCAGCACCTTCCAGCCGAAGCGCATGAACTGGTCGTACCGGAGCCGGGGCAGGGTGCCGCGGAGCCAGACGAACACGAAGACCAGAGCGATCACCTTGCCGAAGAACCACAGCATCGGCCACCAACCGGAGTTGGCGCCCTCCCACAGGGTGATCGGCCACGGGGCCCGCCAGCCGCCGAGGAACAACGTCGTGGTGACCGCGGACATGGTCACCATCGCGACGTACTCGCTGAGCATGAAGAGCGCGAACTTCAGCGAGCTGTACTCGGTCATGTAGCCGGCGACCAGCTCCGACTCGGCCTCGGGGAGGTCGAACGGCGCCCGGTTGGTCTCACCGACGGTCGAGATGAAGAAGATGATGAAGCTCGGCAGCAGCAGGATCGCGTACCAGCCGGGGGCCGGGACCTCGGTGCCGAGGATGGTCAGCCGGGTGGCGTCCCCCTGGGCGGCGACGATCCCGCTGGTGGACATCGTGCCGGCGGTCATGAACACCGCCACGATGCTCAGCCCCATCGCGACCTCGTAGGAGATCATCTGGGCGCTGGAGCGCAGGCCGCCGAGCAGCGGGTACGTCGAGCCGGAGGCCCACCCGCCGAGCACGATGCCGTAGATGCCCATCGACGAGCAGGCCAGCAGCACCAGCACCGCCACCGGCACGTCGGTGACCTGGAGCGGCGTGTGGTGGCCGAAGATGCTCACCATCGGACCGAACGGCACCACCGACAGGGCGGTGACCGCGCAGATCACCGAGATGGTCGGCGCGAAGAAGAAGACGACCTTGTCCGCCGCCTTCGGGAGGATGTCCTCCTTGAAGGCCATCTTCAGGCCGTCGGCCAGGGTCTGGAGCAGGCCGAACGGGCCGGCCTGGTTGGGGCCGGGCCGCACCGCCATGCGGCCGACGACCCGCCGTTCGAACCAGACGCCGAGCAGCGTGGCCAGCACGGCGACGACGAAGGCGAAGACGACCTTGATCAGGACCAGCCACCACGGGTCCTTGCCGAAGTCGGCCAGCGTCGGGTCCTGGGCCAGGTAGACCGCGTTCACTGGGAAACACCCCCGGTGTTGAGGAGCGGACCCGGTCGGCCGGCCTCGTCTGCGGCGACCGCCGCAGTGGCCTGCTCCGTCGCGGCGACCGCCGCTGCGGAGATCCGTACCACCGCGCCGGACGTCGCGCCGAGGCCGCGCCGCACGGTGGAGCCGGGTGAGTTGGTCGGCAGCCAGACGACGCCGTCCGGCATCTCGGTGATCGCGGCCGGCAGGGTGATCGCCCCGCGGTCGGTGCCCACCGTCACCGGGTCACCGTCGGCGACGCCGAGCGACTCGGCGGTGCCCTTGCCCACCCGCACCACCGGCGGGCGGGCGGTGCCGCCCAGGTGCTCGTCACCGTCGGTGAGGCTGCCCAGGTCGATGAGCTGGTGCCAGGTGGCCAGGACGGCCTCGCCGGCACCGGGCTGCGGCACCGTGGCCGGCTCCACCGATGGCGCGGACGGCCGGTCGGCCCGGGTCGGCGGCAGGCTGCCCAGCTCGCGGCGGACGCTGAGCACGTCGCCCGTGCCGAGCTGCACGTCGAGCAGCGCGGCGAGCGCGTCCAGCACCCGGCCGTCGGTCATCGCGGCCGTGTGCAGCACCGCCTCGAAGGGGCGCAGCCGGCCCTCCCAGTCCAGGAAGCTGCCGGCCTTCTCGACCACCGGGGCCACCGGGAGGACCACGTCGGCCCGGCGGGCCACCGCGCTGTTGCGCAGCTCCAGGCTGACCAGGAACGGCACCGCGTCGAGGGCCTGCTCGGCCAGCCGCGGGTCGGCCAGGTCGGCCGGGTCGACCCCGGCCACCACCAGCGCGCCGAGCTGGCCGTTCGCGGCGGCGGTGAGGATGCCGTCGGTGTCCCGCCCGGCCTGGCTCGGGATCACCCCGGCCGCGATGTCCCACGCCTCGCCCAGCTCGGCCCGGGCCGCCGGCTCGGTGACCGGCCGGCCGCCGGGAAGCAGGTTGGGCAGGCAACCGGCGTCGACGGCCCCGCGGTCGCCCGCGCGCCGCGGCACCCAGGCCAACTTCGCGCCGGTACGCCGGGCGACGTCCGCCGCCGCCGACAGGCCGCCGGGCACCTCGCCCAGCCGCTCGCCGACGACCAGGATCGCGCCCGGGGTGCTCAGCGCCTCGGCCACCGTCGCGTGCTCGGCGAGCACGCTCGCCTCCTCGCCCGGCACCACCCGGGCCAGCTTGGCCCCGAGCTTCTCCAGGCCGCGGGTGGCGAACGGCGCGATCGCGTACACCGTCAGCTTCTTCTTCAGGTACGCCTTGCGCAGCCGCAGGAAGAGGATCGGGCACTCCTCCTCCGGCTCCAGCCCGACCAGCACCACCGCCGGAGCGTTCTCCACGTCGGCGTAGGTCACGTCGGTGCGCCCGGCGACCGTGCTGGCCAGGAAGTCGGACTCCTCGCGGGAGACCGGCCGGGCCCGGAAGTCGATGTCGTTGGTGTTGAGCGCGACCCGGGCGAACTTCGCGTACGCGTACGCGTCCTCGACGGTCAGCCGGCCGCCGGTCAGCACCGCCGTGCCCCGCCCGCCGTCCCGGGCTGCCCGCAGCCCCTCGGCGGCGACGGTCAGCGCCTCGCTCCACGACGCCTCGCGCAGCTCACCGGTCTCGGAGTCGCGGACCAGCGGATTGGTGAGCCGGTCGAAGGCGCGGGCGTACTGGAAGCCCCAACGCCCCTTGTCGCAGTTCCACTCCTCGTTGACCTGCGGGTCGTCGCCGGCCAACCGGCGGGTCACCTTGCCGCGCCGCCAGTCGGTGCGCTGGGCGCAGCCGGCCGAGCAGTGCTCGCACACGCTCGGGCTGGAGACCAGGTCGAACGGGCGGGCCCGGAACCGGTACTGCGCGCCGGTCAGCGCGCCCACCGGGCAGATCTGCACGGTGTTGCCGGAGAAGTACGAGTTGAACGGGACGTCCCCCGCATCGCCCTCCTCGCCGTACGCCTCGTCCCGGTAGATGTTGATCTCCTCGGCGGACGACCGGCCCATCAGGTCGATGAACTTGTCACCGGCGATCTCCTCGGAGAACCGGGTGCACCGCTGGCAGAGCACGCAACGCTCGCGGTCGAGCAGCACCTGGGTGCTGATCGGCATCGGCTTCTCGTACTCCCGCTTGTGCTCGTGGAACCGGGAGTCCGACCGGCCGGTGGACATCGCCTGGTTCTGCAGCGGGCACTCGCCGCCCTTGTCGCACATCGGGCAGTCGAGCGGGTGGTTGAGCAGCAGCAGCTCCATGACCCCCTCCTGCGCCTTCTTGGCGACGCCGGAGGTGAGCTGGGTGCGGACCACCATGCCGTCGGCGACGGTCTGGGTGCAGGAGGCCACCGGCTTGCGCTGGCCCTCCACCTCGACCAGGCACTGCCGGCACGCGCCGGCCGGGGCCAGCAGCGGGTGGTCGCAGAAGCGCGGGATCTCGGTGCCCAACTGCTCGGCGACCCGGATCAGCAGCGCGCCCTTGGGCGCGGTGACCTCGACCCCGTCGATGGTGAGCGTGACGGTCTCGGTCTGCTTGGCTACGTCGGTCACAGTGCTTGCCTTTCGCTCGCGACTGCGGGGCTCGCTCCGCTCACTCCTCGCGCTCGCATCAGTGCGCTCCCACCAGCTGCTTGTCCGACAGCTTCGGCGCGGTACGTCCCTCGATGTAGTCGAGGTAGTCCTGCTTGAAGTACTTCAGCGACGAGGTCACCGAGCTGGTCGCACCGTCACCCAGACCGCAGAACGAGCGGCCGAGGATGTTGTCGCAGGTGTCGAGCAGGGTGTCCAGGTCCTCGTGGGTGCCCTGGCCGGCGAGGATCCGCCGGTAGACCCGGACCATCCAGTAGTTGCCCTCGCGGCACGGGGTGCACTTGCCGCACGACTCGTGGTGGTAGAACTCCAGCCACCGGTACGTCGCGTACACCGGGCAGTCCTGGTCGGAGAAGATCTGGGTGGCCGTGGTGCCCAGGATCGAGCCGGCCGCCGCCACCCCCTCGAAGTCCAGCGGCACGTCCAGGTGCTCGGCGGCGAGCAGCGGGGTGGACGAGCCACCCGGGGTCCAGAACCGCAGGTTGTGCCCCGGCTGCATGCCGCCGGCCAGCTCCAGCAGCTCGCGCAGCGTGACGCCCATCGTGCACTCGTACTGGCCCGGGTTGGCGATCCGGCCGGAGAGCGAGTAGATCATCGGCCCGGAGGACTTCTCCGTGCCCATGGTCTTCCACCAGTCGGCCCCGCCGAGCACGATGTACGGCACGCTGGCGATGGTGCCGACGTTGTTGACCACCGTGGGGCTGGCGTACAGGCCGTGGGTCGCCGGGAACGGCGGGCGCAGCCGGGGCTGACCCCGGAAGCCCTCCAGCGAGTCCAGCAGCGCCGTCTCCTCGCCGCAGATGTACGCCCCGGCGCCCGAGTGCACCACCAGATCCAGGTCGAACCCGGAGCCGAGGATGTTCTTCCCGAGGTAGCCCTTGGCGTACGCCTCCTGCACGGCGTTGCGCAGCCGGCGGGCGGCGTGCACCGCCTCGCCGCGGATGTAGATGTACGCCCGGCTGGCCCGGATCGCGTACGACCCGATGATCACGCCCTCGACCAGCGAGTGCGGGTCGTGGGTCATCAGCGGCAGGTCCTTGCAGGTGCCCGGCTCACCCTCGTCGGCGTTCACCACCAGGTAGTGCGGCTTGCCGTCGCCCTGCGGGATGAACCCCCACTTCAGGCCGGTCGGGAAGCCCGCGCCGCCGCGACCGCGCAGCCCGGAGTCCTTGACGAGCTGGATCAGGTCGTCCGGGTGTGCCTTGAGCGCCTTGCGCAGGGCGGCGTAGCCGTCCAGCTTCTCGTACGTGCCGATCCGCCAGGCGTCCGGCGACAGCCAGCGCTTGGTCAGCACGGGGGTGAGCTTGGCCAGGGTCTCCGGCCGAGGAGTGGTCACTTCTGGGTTCCCCCTTCGCTCGCGACTGCGCGGTTCTCAGCCCGCGACTGCGGGGCTCGCTCCGCTCGCTCCTCGCGGGGGCGACTGGGGCCCGCAAGCGCACTCCTCGCTCCCGCGGATGCCTCCGCTTCCTTGAGCGAGCGCTCCTGCGCACCGGCCTCGTCGCCGGCGGGCTTGCGGTCACCGGCCGGCGCGTTCGCGGCGACGCCGGCGGCCTCGGCCTCCTGCGCGTCGCGCGGCGCCGGGGGCGTCGGGTCGGCCGGGATCCTGGTGCCGGGGGCCTCGGCGCCCGCGGCCGGCTCCGGCTTCACGGCTGGCTCCGGCTTCACGGCTGGGGCCGGCTTCGCCTGTTCCGCGGCCTTCGCCCTCGCGGCGGCAGCGTCCGCCTCGGCCTTGCTGCGGATCGGCGTGTTCGGGTCGTAGCCCGGCACCGAGATGCCGTGCTGCTCGGCCAGCCGCAGGCCGCGCAGGCTCGGCTCGCCCGGGCCACCGTCGGCCACCGCGCCCTCGCGCTCGTCGGCGAAGCCGGCGAGTTGCACCGCCATCTCCTTCAGCGTGCAGAGCCGCGCGCCCCGGGTCGGCATCGGCCGGCCGCCGGAGCGCAGCTCCTCGACCACCCCGAGGGCGGTCTGCGGGTCGACGCCGTCGAAGAAGTCGTAGTTGACGGTCATCACCGGGCCGTAGTCGCAGGCCGCCAGGCACTCGGCGTGTTCCAGGGTGACCTTGCCGTCGGCGGTGGTCTCGTCGTGGCCGACGCCAAGGTGCTCGGCCAGGGTGTCGTAGACCTCCTGCCCGCCGAGCACGTTGCACATGGTGTTCGTGCAGACGCTCACCAGGTAGTCGCCGGTCGGCCTGCGCTTGTACATCGTGTAGAAGGTGGCCACCGCGCCGACCTGGGCCTTGTTCAGGCCGAGCACCTCGGCGCAGAACTCGACGCCGGCCGGGGAGACGTACCCCTCCTCCGACTGCACCAGGTGCAGCAGCGGCAGCAGCGCCGAGCGGGACCGGTCGGCCGGGTACCGGGCGACGATCTCCCGCGCCCGCTCCCGCGTCTGTTCAGTGAAAGTCGTCATCGGTCACATCCACCCATCACGGGGTCCAGCGAGGCGCCGCCGGCGATCACGTCGGCGATCAGGCCGCCCTCGGCCATCGCCGGGAGAGCCTGGAGGTTGACGAAGCTCGGCTCCCGGTAGTGCACCCGGTACGGGCGGGTGCCGCCGTCGGAGACGGCGTGCACGCCCAGCTCGCCGCGGGGCGACTCGATGCCGACGTACACCTGGCCCGGCGGGACCCGGAAGCCCTCGGTGACGAGCTTGAAGTGGTGGATCAGCGACTCCATCGACTGGCCCATGATCTTCGCCACGTGCTCCAGCGAGTTGCCCATGCCGTCGACGCCGATGGCGAGCTGCGCCGGCCAGGCGATCTTCTTGTCGGCCACCATCACCGGGCCTGGCTTCAACCGGTCCAGCGCCTGCTCGACGAGCTTGAGCGACTCCCGGATCTCGGCGAGCCGGACCAGGTAGCGGCCCCAGACGTCGCCGTCCGGGTGGGTCGGCACGTCGAACTCGTACGTCTCGTAGCCGCAGTACGGCATGGTCTTGCGCAGGTCCCAGGCGAGACCGGCGGAGCGCAGTACCGGGCCGGTGACGCCCAGCGCGAGGCAGCCGGTCGCGTCGAGCACCGCGACGTTCTTGGTGCGCTCGGTCCAGATCGGCTGGCCGGAGAGGAGGTCCTCGTACTCCTTGAGCCTCTTCGGCAGCATCTTGAGGAACTTGTGGATCTTGACGATCGCCTCGTCCGGCACGTCCTGCGCCACGCCGCCCGGCCGGACGTACGCGTGGTTCATCCGCAGGCCGGTGATGCTCTCGAAGATGTCGAGGATGTACTCCCGCTCGCGGAAGCCGTACAGCATCATGTTGATCGCGCCCAGCTCCATGGCCGTGGTGGCCACCCAGACCAGGTGCGAGGAGATCCGGTTCAGCTCCATCATCAGGACCCGGATCGTGGTGGCCCGCTCGGTGATGTCGTCGGTGATGCCGAGCAGCTTCTCCACCGCGAGGCTGTACGCCGTCTCGTTGAACAGCGGAGCGAGGTAGTCCATCCGGGTCACGAAGGTCGAGCCCTGGACCCAGTTGCGGTATTCCAGGTTCTTCTCGATGCCGGTGTGCAGGTACCCGATGACCGACCGCGCCTCCCGGACGGTCTCGCCCTCCAGCTCCAGGACCAGCCGGAGCACGCCGTGGGTGGACGGGTGCTGCGGACCCATGTTCACGACGATCCGCTCGTCGTTGATCGGGTCCGTGCCGGAGACGATCTGGTCCCAGTCCCCACCGGTGACGGTGAAGACCCTGCCCTCGGTGGTCTCGCGCTCGGTGGCGTAGTTGGACGTGGTCATTTCAGCCCTCCGATCGGGACTACGCAGACCTCGGCCCGCGACTGCGGGGCTCGCTGCGCTCGCTCCTCGCGCGAGCGACTGGGGCTCGCAGGCTCACTCCTCGCACCGATCACTGGTACGACCTCCTGCGGTCCGGCGGCGGAATCTCGGCGCCCTTGTACTCGACCGGCACGCCACCCAGCGGGTAGTCCTTGCGCTGGGGGTGCCCCTCCCAGTCGTCCGGCATGAGGATCCGGGTCAGGTTGGGGTGCCCGTCGAAGACGACCCCGAACATGTCGTACGCCTCCCGCTCCTGCCAGTCGGCGGTCGGGTAGACGCCGGTGACGCTCGGCAGGTGCGGGGCCTCGGCGGACACCGCGGCCTCCAGCCGCACCCGGCGGCGGTACGTCATCGAGGTGAGCTGGTAGACCACGTGCAGCCGGCGCTCGTCCGCACCGAGGTAGTCCACCCCGGAGACCGAGGAGCACAGCTCGAAGCGCAGGGCCAGGTCGTCCCGCAGCACCTGGCAGACCTCGGCGATCCGCTCCGGGCGGACGTGCAGGGTCAGTTCGCCCCGGTCGACCACGACCTTCTCGATCGCGTCGCCGAACGCCGGGTACGCCTCCTCCAGCGCGTCGCGGACCTCGTCGAAGTAGCCCCCGTACGGCCGGGGGGTCTCCTCGACCGGCTGGCGCTGGCGGACCAGTCCCCCGAAGCCGGAGACGTCGCCCGTGCCGTGGATGCCGAACATGCCGCGCCCGGCCGGGCTGGCCGGCGGGTGCTCGGCCGGCGCGCCGCTGCTGGCCCCGGCCGGCGTCACCGGCACCGGCAGGCCACCGGTGTTCGGCTTGTCGGAAGGTGCGCCCATCGCGCTCACTTGATGCCCCCGTGCGGGTGGAGGTGGTTCTGGGCCTTCATCCAGTTCTCGATCCGCAGCTGCTCCTCGCGCCCCTCGCGGACCGCCTTGGTCCACTCGGCGCGGCGGGCCTTGTCACTGCGGTACGACGACGGCATCGAGCCGTACGGGACGACCGGCAGGTCGCCGCGCTCCCGGCGGGCCTCCAGCATCTTGCGGCCGTTCGGGCCCAGCGGCTCGTGCATGACCTTCTCGCGGAGCTTGAGGATCGCGTCGATGAGCATCTCCGGCCGGGGCGGGCAGCCCGGGAGGTACATGTCGACGGGCACGATGTGGTCGACGCCCTGCACGATGGCGTAGTTGTTGAACATGCCGCCGCTGCTGGCGCAGACGCCCATCGAGAGCACCCAGCGAGGCTCGGCCATCTGGTCGTAGATCTGGCGCAGGACCGGGGCCATCTTCTGGCTCACCCGGCCGGCCACGATCATCAGGTCGGCCTGCCGGGGCGAGGCGCGGAACACCTCCATGCCCCAGCGGCCCAGGTCGTAGTGCGGGCCACCGGCGGCCATCATCTCGATGGCGCAGCAGGCCAGGCCGAAGGTGGCGCCCCAGAAGGACGTCTTCCGCGACCAGTTGACCAGCTTCTCCACGGAGGTGAGCAGGACGCCGGCGGGAAGCTTCTCCTCGATACCCATCTGCGTGCCTCTCTCAGTCCCAGTCCAGGCCGCCGCGCCGCCACACGTAGGCGTACGCGACGAAGACCGCGACGATGAACAGGACCATCTCCACGAAGCCGAAGATCGGCAGGGCGTCGAACGAGACCGCCCAGGGGTAGAGGAAGATGATCTCGATGTCGAAGACGATGAAGAGCATCGCCGTCAGGTAGAACTTGATCGGGAACCGGCCGCCCCCGACGGGCTGCGGGCTGGGTTCGATGCCGCACTCGTACGCCTCGAGCTTGGCCTTGTTGTACCGGAGCGGGCCGGCGAAGCGGGCGGCGGCCACGGAGAACAGCGCGAACGCCGCGGCGAGGGCGAACAGCCCGATGATGGGTGCGTAAGGCGAGAGCGTCATTGTGGTCTCCTGCTCGTCCTTCCCTGCCCTCGGCGGTGGTTGGCCAAAATCACACTATTCACGTCCCTCACGACAGCTGTCGGCGGGGTCGATCCCGGTCCGGCCTGCGGTCCTCGTCGACCGTCCCGGCCGCAGTCCCGCACTCGTCGGCGGCCTGCGGGCTCACGCGAACTCCTCGCGCTACACGGCTGGCGCCGCCTTCGTCATCGCGTTGATGACCCGGTCCATCGCGTCCCCGCCGCGCGGGTCGGTCAGGTTGGCCAGCAGCTTGAGCACGAAGCGCATCAGGGCGGGGTGCGGCATGCCGTGCTTGGTGGCCACCCGCATGATCTCCGGACGGCCGATCAGCTTCACGAAGATCCCGCCGAGCCGGTAGTAGCCGCCGAACCGGGCCTTCAGCTCCTGCGGGTACGCCATCAGCGCCCGCTCCCGCTCGGCGCCGGCCGGCCGGGCGAGGGCCTGCACCGCGATCTCCGCGGCCAGCTCGCCGGACTCCATCGCGTACGCGATGCCCTCGCCGTTGAACGGGTTGACCATGCCGCCGGAGTCGCCGACCAGCATGACGCCGCGGGTGTAGTGCGGCACCCGGTTGAAGCCCATCGGCAGCGCCGCGCCGAGGATCGGCCCCTCGGCGTTCGCCTCGTCGGTCATCCCCCAGTCCTCGGGGGTGTTGGCCAGCCAGTCGGTGAGCAGCCGCCGGTAGTTGGTCTTGCCGAAGGCGGTGGAGGAGTTGAGCACGCCGAGGCCGACGTTGACCCGCCCGTCACCGAGGCCGAAGATCCAGCCGTACCCGGGGAGCAGGTTGTCGCCGCTGTCCTTGCTGCGCAGCTCCAGCCACGACTCCAGGTAGTTGTCGTCGTGTTTGGCGGGTGAGCGGTAGTACCGCCGGACGGCCACCCCGATCGGCCGGTCCTCCCGCTTGGCCAGCCCGAGGGCGAGCGGGAACCGGCCGGAGACGCCGTCCGCGGCGACCACCAGCGGGGCGCGGTAGGTGGCCGGCTCCTTGTCCGGGCCGACCTCGGCCTCCACCCCGACCACCCGGTCGTCGGCGTCGAGCACCGGGCCGATCACGTTGACGCTGGTGCGCAGCTTCGCCCCGGCCGAGACGGCGCGTTGGGCGAGCAGGTCGTCGAAGTCGAGCCGGGTGCGGACCAGGCCGTAGTTGGGGAAGCTGGCCAGGTCCGGCCAGTCCAGTTCCAGGCGGACGCCGCCGCCGATCACCCGCAGGCCCCGGTTGTGCAGCCAGCCCGCCTCGGTCGAGGTGTCCACGCCCATCCGGATGAGCTGCCGGACCGCGCGCGGGGTCAGCCCGTCGCCGCAGACCTTCTCCCGGGGGAACTCGGTCTTCTCCAGCAGCAGCACCCGCACGCCGTGCCGCGCCAGGTGGTAGGCCGTCGCCGAGCCACCGGGACCGGCGCCCACGACGATCACGTCGGCGTCGTTCTCCACCGCGGTCATCTGCGCCTCCTCCCGCGCGCTCGTGAAATCCTTCACAAGCCAGTCGGGTGGAGTCTAGGACCGGCGTTACGTCCCCGCCGGGTTAGGTGGCCCTAACTTGCCGAGGTGGGAGCCGCCGGGCTCCACAAAGGGGTCAATGCGGCGCGGAGGTGGGCTCGTCCAGACCCGCGTCGACCCGGATGGCCTCCGGCAGGTGGTCCCGCAGGGCGCCGCCGGCCGCACGGTCCAGGGCCGCCAGCACCTCCGCCACCACTTGACGGACGTCGGCCGGGTCGACCCCCGCCAACTCCCTGAGCTGAGCGACGAGTTCCACGGCATCGTCACTCGGCGTCGCGCGCGCCGGCTCTGCTCCCGTCATGGAGCGAGCTTACGGGGCAAAGTGGACTAATTCGGCATATCCACGAAACGCGCCACAGTCGGACCGGGTCAGTCGCGAACCGCCCGGTGCAGGGCGACCACGCCGCCGGTGAGGTTGCGCCAGGCCACCCGGCCCCAGCCGGCCGCGCCGATCCGCGCCGCCAGGGCCGGCTGGTCGGGCCAGGCCCGGATCGACTCGGCGAGGTAGACGTAGGCGTCCGGGTTACTGGACACGGTGCGGGCCACCGCCGGCAGGGAACCCATCAGGTACGACAGGTAGACCGTGCGGAACGCCGGGTTCACCGGGGTGCTGAACTCGCAGACCACCAGCCGGCCACCGGGCCGGGTGACCCGGGCCAGCTCACGCAGGGCGGCGTCGGTGTCCGACACGTTGCGCAGCGCGAAGGAGATGGTCACCGCGTCGAAGCTCGCGTCGGCGAAGGGCAGCCGCAGCGCGTCCCCGGCCAGCAGCGGCACCGAGGGGCGGGACCGCTTGCCCGCGTGCAGCATGCCGAGGGAGAGGTCCGCGCCGATCGCGTACGCGCCGGACTGGGCCAGTTCCTCGGTCGAGACGCCGGTGCCCGCGCCGACGTCCAGCACCCGGTCGCCGGGGCCGAGCCCGAGCGCGGCCCGGGTGGCCCGCCGCCAGAACCGGTCCTGCCCGAAGGAGAGGACGGTGTTGGTCAGGTCGTAACGGGCCGCCACGCCGTCGAACATCGCGGCGACCTCGTGCGGCTGCTTGTCCAGGTTGGCGCGCTGGCCCTGCGGGGTACGGCTCACCCCTCCACTCTGCCAGCCGGCGTCCCACCGACCGGCGCCGGGGCGGTGCGGGAAAACGCGGACGGGCGGGGTGGTCGCCCACCCCGCCCGTGCCGGCGCACCGGACGCGTCAGTCGTTCGACTTCTCGTCCCCCGGGGTCACCAGCAGCACCCGGCGGCGGCGGGAGAGCACCAGCAGCGCCCCACCGGCCAGCAGCACGGCGCCGCCGACGCCACCGATCAGCCCGGCCTGCGCGCCGGTCACCGGGAGCCCGCCACCACCACCGCCGGTGCCCGGCGAGTTGGTCGCGCTCGGCCCACCCGACGGGCCCGGGGTCGGGGTGCCGGTCGACGTCGGGGTGGGGGTGGGGGTGGGGGTGGGCTGCGCGGACAGGTCCACGAAGACGTCGAAGACGGCCTGGTTGTCGAGCTCGTCCGTCTCGGTGAAGGCGCGCCGCTGGGCCGCCGAGGCGACCTGCGGCTCCGCCTCGGGAGCACCCTGCGCCTCGTCCAGCCCGGACGCGAAGAGTTCGCCGATGCGCAGCACCGGCTGGTCGGCGTCCGCGGCGACCTTCACCCGGACGTCGTCGGTGTAGTACTCGCCCGGCCGGAGCACCGCGCCGGAGTCCTCGCAGAACGCCTGGGCCAGGCCGCGGATCTCCTGCTCGACGCAGTTCTCGGGCAGCTTCGCGAAGCTGACCTTGGCCGGCAGGGTGATGGTGTAGAAGACGCCGGTCGCCCGGCGGCTGCCGTCGTTGTAGATCGCCCAGTCCAGCGGGGCGGTCGCGCCGCGCGGGATCGGCTTGAGGTCCGGCTCGTTGCTCTGCGCGCCGTCGACCACGACGTTGGCGTACCCGTCCTGGACCCAGGAGGTGAGGTCGTAGCCGGGTCGGGTGACGGTGACGTCGACGGTCTCGCTGTTGTCGTCCGTGTTCGGGTCGGCGGTCGCCGAGGTGATCGTCACCGTCAGCGCGCCGCCCTTGCCCCGGGCGCCGGTGCTGAACAGCGGGATCCCGAAGTCCTCACTGGTGCCGCCGGCGAGGTCGCCGAGCAGGCAGGTGAAGGCGGTGCCGGAGACGTCGCAGCCGTCGGGGACCACGACACCGACCCGCTTGGTCAGGCCCTTCGTCTCCACGGTGACCCGGACGTCCCGGGCCGCCACCGAGCTGCGGGTGTTGTTGACGATGAACTTGAACGGCTTGGCCTTGGCCGCCTTGACGCCCAGGGCCAGGTTCTCGCTGATCGGGACGAGCGCCAGGTCGGCCTGGTCGGCTGCCTGGGCCGGGGCCGCTGCGGTGGCCAGGCCACCGGCGGCCAGCAGCGCCACGGCGCCCACCCGGGCCAGGGCCGAACGGTGGAACGAGGTCATTGATCCCCCGGGGTTAGGGAAGGAGGGAGGTTTTGCGGAACCGAGCGGACGTTATCCGAGGTAGATCGAATGCGCCAGGAGTGGACTCGGCAATTCATCCGTCCGGCCCCCACCCGTTACGACGGTGGGGGCGGGATGGTCACCCATCCCGCCCCCACCGCCGTGCTCTATGTGAACGGCCCCCACGGGCCGATGGAGGACTGGGCCTCGAACCACGTCGCGAGGGACGTTAGCGACCCGCGCTGGCCTGCGCGACCCTTCCGGGCGACAGGACGCACACCAGGTCCGACAGGCCGAGCAGAACTGTCCGGACCGCCGATCGGCTCACCGGCCGACCGGCCGGTGAGCGCTCGCCCAGCGTGCCCGCCGGTGCGCGGTGGGTCAGTTGACCTCGACCAACGGCAGCGGCCGGCCCGCACCGCCGCCGGGCATGGCGATCGACGAGAAGTGCGAGACCACCCGGTCGTCGGTCGGGTCGTCGGCCGGGGTGCGGTGCACCGCGAGCCGGCGGTAGAGGGTGTCCCGCTGGGCCGGGATGCGGTCGGCCGAGCGGATCATGCCGATCAGCTCGTGCAGGTTGGAGCGGTGCCGGGCGCCGGCCGAGGAGATGACGTTCTCCTCCAGCATGATCGAGCCGAGGTCGTCCACCCCCATGTGCAGGGCGAGCTGCCCGACGTCCTTGCCGGTGGTCAGCCAGGACGCCTGGAGGTGCGGGACCGTCTCGAAGAACAGCCGGGCCACCGCGACCAGCCGCAGGTACTCCAGCGTGGTGGCCTGCGTGCGGCCCTTGAGGTGGTTGTTCTCCGGCTGGTACGTCCACGGGATGAACGCCCGGAACCCCCCGGTGCGGTCCTGTACGTCGCGGATCATCCGCAGGTGCTCGATCCGTTCGGCGTTGGTCTCGCCGGTGCCCATCATCATCGTCGCGGTCGACTCCAGGCCCTGCCGGTGGGCCAGTTCCATGACCTCCAGCCAGCGCGCGCCGGACTCCTTGAGCGGCGCGATGGCCTTGCGCGGCCGGTCCGGCAGCATCTCGGCGCCGGCGCCGGCGATCGAGTCCAGCCCGGCCGCCTTGATCCGGGCGATGGCCTCGTCGAGGCCGACGCCGGAGACCTTGGCCATGTGCAGGATCTCGCTCGGCCCGATCGAGTGGATGGCGAGCTGCGGGTACGCCTTCTTCACCGAGGAGAACAGCTCCTCGTAGTACTCCACCCCGTAGTCGGGGTGGTGGCCGCCCTGGAGCATGACCTGGGTGGCGCCCAGCTCGACCGCCTCGCCGCAGCGGCGCAGGATCTCCTCGGTCGGGTGGGTCCACCCCTCCCGGTGCTTCGGAGCGCGGTAGAAGGCGCAGAACTTGCAGGCCGTCACGCAGACGTTCGTGTAGTTGATGTTGCGGTCGATCAGGTACGTGACGATGTCGTCGGGATAGCGCCGCCGGCGCACCGCGTCGGCCGCCTCGCCGAGGGCGTGGAAGGGCGCCTCGGTGTAGATCAGCAGGGCCTCTTCGGGCGTGATCCGCCCGCCGTCCGCGCCGCGCTGCAGGATGTCGTCGATCTCCCGGCTCACACTCACGCCCCCGAGCCTACGTCGCCCCGCCCCCGGCCGGCCGGACCGGACTCCTGTCGACCACGACACAGCCCGTCCCGGGACAGTCGGAGACGCGAGGACTTACCCGAGATCAATCGATCAATTAACATGCGTAGATGATCACGGAGCTACCTCCCCCCGACCCTCGACCACTACCCCGCCGGGCGCTGCTCGGCCTCGTACCCGTCGCGGCCACCGCGCTGGCCCTGGCGACACCGGGCCGGCCGGCGCGGGCGGCGACGCCCCCGGCCCTGGAGTGCCTCGCCGACCTGATCGCGGCCTGATGGCCACCATCCCCTGGCTCGCCGACGTGCTCCGCAGCGCCGGCGTCTCGGTGGTCGAGCACGGCAACTGGCTGGGCCGGGTGGCCGGCAGCTCGTTCGCCCCGATCGGCGTGCTCTGGCACCACACCGCGGCCGCCTCGGCGTCTTCCACGTCATCTCGGGTGGGCGGGCCAACCACGCCGGCGTCAGCCGGGGCAGCGGTCCCATCCCGGCCGGCGACGGCAACACCCTGATGGTCGGTTGGGAGATCGACCACAACGGGGTCAACCAGGCCATGACGAACGCCCAGTACTCCGCCTCGGTGATCGCGACCGCGGCCGTGCTGCGGCAGCTCGGCCGGGATGCCAGCTACGCCCGGGGACACCGGGAGACCAGCACCAGCGGCAAGACCGACCCCTCCTTCATCGACCTCGACTCGATGCGCGCCGACGTGGCCCGCCAGCTCGCCGGCAGCCCACCCCTCGACCTCACGGAGAACGACATGAAGCTGATCCAGTCCACCAACCGGGGCATCGCCCTGGTCGGCCCCGGCTACTTCCGCCAGCTCAGCAACAACGAGGAGGTGACGGCCGCCGTCGCGCTGGTCGGCAACCCCTTGATCGGCAACGACCGCCAGTTCGACCTGTGGCGCAGCATCGCCTACGACGGCCAGGTCAAGGCCCCGTCGGCCTGACACAGACGATGAACACGTACTCCCGCCGCCAGGCGCTCGCCCTGGCGTCCACCGGAGCCGCCCTGGTCGCCACGGGCGTCGGGCTGTCCCAGGCGGCCTCCGGCGAGCCGGCCCAGGCCGCCTGCTCGTCGATCCCGCCGAACGCCGACGACGCCGTCCTGACCGCCGTCTACCAGGTCGCCACCGGGCTGTCGGCCAGCGAACGGGTGCTGCTCGCCGGCTTCGAGGCGGGCTGGGTGGAGTCGCGGATGAACAACCTGCCCTGTGGCGACTCCGACTCGTTGGGCGTGTTCCAGCAGCGTCCCTCCCAGGGCTGGGGCACGCCCGAGCAGATCATGAACGTGTCGTACGCGGCCAACTCGTTCTTCGTCCGGGCCATCCCGCTGGCCGCCGCCAACCCGGGTTGGACGGCCGGGCGGGTGGCGCAGGGCGTGCAACGCTCCGCCTTCCCGGACCGCTACGACGCCGCGCAGGCCACCGCACAGGCGCTCATCGCCCGGGCCCGCGGGCTGACCGCCCCACCCCCGCTCGACCTCTGGAAGGACGACATGAGGCTGATCCAGTCACCCGGCCGGGGCATCGCCCTGGTCGGTGCCGGCTACTTCCGCCAGCTCAGCAACAACGAGGAGGTGACGGCCGCCGTCGCGCTGGTCGGCAACCCCCTGATCGGCAACGACCGCCAGTTCGACCTGTGGCGCAGCATCGCCTTCGACGGCCAGGTCAAGGCCCCGAGCTGACGCCCACGCGGGTGGCGGGGCCCGGGGAGGATGGCGGGATGCTGCTGCTGGTACCCGCCGACCCGCTCCGGCCCCGCCACCCGGACCCGCACTTCGCGCCGGAGGCGACGACTGCCCGGGAGGCCGGCGTGCCGGTCGCGGTCGTCGACCACGACGCGCTCGCCCGGGGTGACGCCGACGCCGCCCTTCGACAACTGCCCGAGGAGACCGAGGCGGTCTACCGCGGCTGGATGCTCCGCTCCGAGCGGTACACCGCCTTCGCGGACGCGCTGGCCACGCGAGGCGTCACGCTGCGTACCGGTGCCGAGCAGTACCGGCGGGCACACGAACTGCCCGGCTGGTACCCGAAGCTGAGGCCCGTGACGCCGGCCACGACGTGGACCGTGGGGGCCGGGCGGGACGCGTTCGACCGGGCCCGAGCCAGGCTGGGCGACGGCCCGGCAGTGCTCCGCGACTACTGCAAGTCGATGAAGCACCACTGGGACGAGGCGGCCTTCATGCCCGATCTGGCCGACCCTGAGGCCGCCTGGGCGGTGGCCCGCCGGTTCCTGCAGCTCCGCGAGGACGACTTCGTGGGCGGTTTCGTGCTGCGCCGCTTCGAGCTGTTCACCTCGGCCGAGGTGCGGACCTGGTGGCGGGACGGCCGGTGTGTGCTGGTCGGCCCGCACCCGGACACCCCGGACCGACCCCCCGCCGTCGACCCCGACCTGACCGCCGTCGCGCCGCTGGTGGCCGGCCTGGGACTGCCCTTCGTCACGGTCGACCTGGCACTGCGCGACGACGGTGAGTGGCGGGTGATCGAGCTGGGGGACGGCCAGGTGAGCGACCGGCCCACCACCGTCGACCCAGCACGCCTGCTCACCCCGTTGCTGGCCTGAGGGCAGCCGGCACCGGGCCGACGCCACCGGCCGGTCACGCCACCAGGAGTGACTACCCCGACGGGCAGTCACCTGCCGCCGGACAGTCAGGCCCGATTCGGTACGCCGACGACGAAGGCGGCCCAGGCCGAGAGGTCGAAGCCGAGCACCGGCCCGGCCGGGTCCTTCGAATCGCGCACGGCGACCGCGCGGGTCAGTTCCACGACCTCCACGCAGTTGGCGTTGGACCCGCTGCGGCTGGACTTGCGCCACGCCGCGGCGGGGACCTCGGCGACCTCGACGCAGTTGGCGTTCGTGCCGCTGCGGCTCGACTTGCGCCAGACCGCGCCCGACAGCTCGGCAATGATCATCGACGGCTCACTCCCGCTCGTGCTCCGTTGCCACCCGCGCAACGAGCCGCGCCGACTCGGCAGGGCTCAGCGCCATTCGCGCCAGCCTATCCGCCTCGCCCCGGAAGTACGAGACCTGCGGCGCCTCCTCCAGGAACAACCCGGAGAGCTTGTGGTCGAGGTAGACCACGGATCGGTTGCGGGGGAAGTCGAGCAGCGCGAAGGAGCCGTCGAGCCCGGTGTGCGCGCCGACCGCCAGCGGCACCACCCGCAGCGCGACGTGCGGCCGATCGGCCGCCTCCGCCAAGTGCCGCAGTTGCCGGGCCATCACCTGCCGGTCGCCGACAACCCGGCGCAACACCGCCTCGTCGAGCAGGGCGTGCAGCCGGGGCGGCTCGGCGCGGCTGAGGACGGCCTGCCGGCCGAGCCGGGCGGCCACCCGGGCCTGTGCCTCGTCCTCCGGCACCCCGCCGCCACGCATCACCGCCTTGGCGTAGTCCGGGGTCTGCAACAGGCCCGGGATCAGCAGCGGCTCCCAGTTGACGATTCCGCTCGCCTCCGCCTCCAGCCGGATCAGCGTCCGGGACTCCTCGGAGAGCCCGCCGATCTGCTCCCACCAGCCCGACTCGGCGGACCGCTCCGCCATCCCGAGCAGCCGCTTGCGCTCGTCGCCGGTCACGCCGTAGACGACCAGCAGCGAGGCGACGTCCTCGACGCGGATGCCCTGGATGCCCGTCTCCATCCGGGACAGCTTCGACGGCTGCCAGCCGAGCCGCATCGCCACCCGGCGTTGGGCCAGCTTGCGGGCCTGCCGCAGCTCCCGCAACTCACCACCGAGACCCCGACCGACGACGGTCGGCTGGTTCGCCACGGGCATCCGTTACCTCCACTCAACGCAGGACCATCGCCGACACGGTGACGATGTCGCCACGCTGAGTATTGACTTGATCTCGTCGTTGCACAACCATCACCAGCAACGTTGCTACAACTGGTTGCAATCGATCGGAGGTCGCCGTGACGGCGGAGATCCGCAAGCCTCACCAGCCCGCCTGGCTCCAGCCGTACGACCCGGCGGATTCTCCGGGGCCGATAACGTCGGTCATCGAACGCTTCCGGCGGCGAGGGCGCACCGAACAGCCGCAGCCGTCCGAGGCGGAGCGGGAGGCGGCGCGGCACATCGTCGTGCTGGTGCCGCCAGAGGCCGCGGAGGCGCTCGGCGACGACCGGGGCGAGGTCGGGCTCCAGATGTTCCGCGACGGCGACTGGGATCACAACCCGGCACACCTGGACGAGGCGGTCAGGCTGATCGAGGAGGCCTGCGGCGAGCCGGTCGTCCTCGCGGAGCACCAGTCCGACCTGACCTACTGGACCGCCCACGTCCGCCACGGCGACCGACCGCCGTCGGCCTGAATTGCTAAACAGTTCCGGCAAAACGCCTGAATCATTGCATGATTCAGGCATGCTGCACTCGGCGCCCAGGCTGACGAGCGAGGACGAGCGCGTCCTCGCCGAGCTGGAGACGATGCGGGAGGCCCTTCGATACCGGGTCGCCGAGCCACGCCGGTGGAGCGGGCATCTGCGCAGGTCCCTGATCGCCCACGCGATCCAGGGGTCGAACTCAATCGAGGGTTACCAGATCGGGCTGGACGACGCCGTCGCTGCGGTGACCGGGGAAGATCCGATGGAAACCAGTCCAGGCATCTGGGGCGTCATCACCGGATACCGGGATGTTCTCACCTACGTGCAGCAACTGGGCCATTCCCGCGAGTTCGCCTGGTACCACATGCTCCTCAACTCCCTGCACTTCATGATGATGCGGCATGAGCTGGCCAAGTGGCCGGGGCGGTACCGACCCGGCGACATCTACGTCGACGAATCCCACACCGGCCGGCGCGTCTACACGGGGCCGGATGCTGACGAAGTGCCGTCCCTGGTCTCCGAGCTGGTCGACTGGCTCACCGGCGGGGAGTCCGACAGCCCACTCCTCGTTCGGGCGTCGATGGCGCATCTGAACCTGGTCAAGATCCATCCATGGCGCGACGGGAACGGGCGTATGTCGCGGTGCCTGCACACTCTGGTCCTCGCCCGCGACGGCGTCCTCGCACCCGAGTTCTCTTCGATCGAGGAGTGGCTGGGTGCCGGTCGGAACACCTACGCCTACTACGACGTGCTGGCCGAAGTGGGCGGCACGAGCTGGCGACCGGCGAACGACACCGGCCCGTGGATCCGGTTCTGCCTGAGCGCCCACCACCAACAGGCGCAATTGGTCCGGCAGCGCCTCGACCAGGCCGCCCGCCTGTGGGAACTGCTCGACGACCGGGTGCGCCAGGGCGGGCTTCCCGAGCGCGTGGTCAGCGCTTTGCAACTCGCGGCGACCGGCGGCAGGGTTCGCCGGACCGTCTACCAGCGCGACGAGGCCCTCACGGACGACCAGGCCGTTCGTGACCTTCGCGCCCTGGTGCGGGCGGGATTCCTCCAACAACACGGTCAGACCCGTGGTAGGTACTACGTCGCGTCAGGGACGCTACGCGAACTCGCCGCTCCCGCACGCCGCCCCAGAGAAATCATCGATCCGTACCGGTGCTGACCGCTGAAGAACCTGGAGGCGCGACCGTCGTGCCGTCAGGCCGCCGTAGATCACCAGCAGGGAGGCGACGTCGGCCGCGCGTGGATGCCTTGGATGCCGGTCTCCATCCGCGACAACTTGGAGGGCTGCCAGTCGAGCCGGGTCGCCACCCGCCGCAGCGGCGGCTTGCGCGCCTCTCGCAACTCGCGTAGCTCGGGCGCGGAGCGGCCGTCACTCACCGAGGCGGAGCGGGAGGCGTCCCGCTACACCCACGTCCACCACGGCGACTGATCGCCCCTACCGGGAATGCCCGAACTTGGAGGAAGGCCAAGAAGTCAGCTCAGCCTGCGAAGGCATGCCGCAGCGCCTCCTGGTTCCACCGCAGGATCTCCTCGGGGTCATCCTGCTGCCGGGCTAGATAGTGCGCCGCGACGCAAGCGTCGTAGTCGTCGGTACGCCCCACCCATGCCTGTTCGAACAACGCCCGTACATCGGCCGGCCACTGGCTGACGCGACGATCCTGAGCTGAGGGCTCGACCATGTCGAGGGTCAAGCGGGCGGAGCACGACCACCCAGCTCCGCACGGCTGGGATGTGACGACGGCTCAGAACAGCGGATTCTCACCGCTGGGCGATTCCTTTCCGGGATGCCGATGACGCGCACTTCTGCTCGACAACCGCGGGCCTGCCCCGTAGGTGACCGAAGGTCCTCGCCGTGACTCGGAGATCCTCACCAACAGCCCGTCGTCCACCAGGCCGCCGAGCAAACGCGATGTCGCCTGCGCGTCCAGGTCGAGTGCGACGCGCACCATACGGGCATTGACCTGGCCAGCAGCCTGCAACAACTCGATGACCTTGCGCCCGGCGTCGTCTCGCTGCCCCCGCCGATAACGAACTGCCGGGCCCAACCCACTCAATGCCGAGCTTCGCAACCGGTAGTTGGGGTGCCGGCGCCGCGCCGTCTCACGGGTGGGTTCCAGCATCGCCACCGGCTCCGTGCTCAGCCGAAGCAGCACCTCTTCGGCCTCGATGACGTCCTTCTGCAACAGAGGGACGGCATCGGCAGCGGAAAGGTAGCGATGAGTCAGCAGGTGGTAGAGGATCAGTAGGGTGTCCGCGTCGTCCTGCTCCACCTCAGGCAGGGCTGCGACGTAACGAGCGACATGCCGGTTCGGTGCCCCACCCAGCAATGTCACGGTGACCTGGTCCGGCTCCTCCAGGTAGCGCGGTGGCTGGTGGCCGACCCGGACCATTTCCCGGTACATCCGGTCCACTCCGACGCCTGCTTCCTCTGCGAGCCCCAGCACCCGGACAGATCCAGCAAGCAGCGGATTCCGAGGCCTGGAGGTGGTGGTCAGGATGTTCTCCACGGTCACGCCGAAAACCAGCGGACCTGGCGAGGCCACCACCAGCCGCGTGGGAGCATGCTCGATGCGCACCGGTCCACCCAGGCGATAGTCACGATGCACCAGCGCGTTCACCACCGCCTCGCGCACTGCAGCCTCTGGCAGATCCGCCAACTGCACCTGTTGCCCTCCGGGCAGGTTGACCGGAGTCTTGTCCACCCGCGCATCGATGAGTTCGAGGACTCGTACCAGCGCCGGCAGCAGCGGCCCCGGTATGCGCTGCACGACAGTCGGCTCGCCGGCCGGTGTCTTGCGGAACTGGTAGACCACCCGGTCCAGCCCGTTGCCCTGCGCGCCCGTTGGTTCGGCGAGTAGTAGCGCACCGGCTCGGGTGAGCCGGCCAGCATCACTCACCACACCTAAGATCCTCAACAGGTCGCCATCGGTCTCGGTCGCATAACGGCGTCGCGCCGGGTCGGGGCTACGTCGCAGGAGAGTGCGCGCCATGTCCAGCGCGACCGGTGAGACGTCCGCGCGGGTCAACTCGGCATCTTGAGCGGACCAGTCATCGTTGCGCCGGTCCGCCAACGCCGACGCGATCTGCACGGCGGTCATCGGAACGCAGGACGTGCCAACCCGGTGCGTGGCTCGTTGATCGACCTGATGGATATCGGGGCTACGGGGAACGGCGATGACAAGCAGTCGCCGGTTCGAGAACTCGATCTCCTCGCTGAGCACGGTCAGCGCCGGCTGGGTCAGCTCATAGATCCGCTCGACTACGCGGATTGGATCCAGATCGGTGCCCGCAAAGGCATCCGCGCCGGGAACCTTGTCGTGCACGCCGACGACCAGGGTTCCGCCGATGCCGTTGGCGAAGCAGGCGGCGGCTGCGGCCAGATCACGGAGCGTGTCCTCCCGAGATCTGCCTTGACGCTTGAAATCAAGGGTCCTGGACTCCAAGGCAGCGGCGGTTTCGCCGGCCAGGATACGAGGCAGCGCACTCTCGTACTCGCGCCCGGTCATCTCGGTTTCCCATCAGTTTAGACACGACCTGCAGAGTGCAGGGTAACGCAAAACTCTGAGAAAACTCGGAGGCGCGACCGTCGTGCGGTCAGGCGTCGTAGTCGACGGTGAGCGTGTCGGTGAGCGGGCTGGACTGGCAGGTCAGGACGTATCCGGCGGCCACCTCGTCCGGCTCCAGGGCATAGTTGCGGGCCATCGTGACCGCGCCGTCGACCACCTTCGCCTTGCAGGTCGAGCAGACCCCGCCCTTGCAGGCGTACGGCAGCTCGGCGCGCACCCGCAGCGCCGCGTCCAGCACGCGCTCCTCGCGGCCCATCGTGACGGATGACGACCGGCCGTCCAGCACGATCGTGACCTCGGTGCCGGCGTCCGCCCGGTCGGCCGGGCGGCGCGGCGGCGCGGGGGCCTCGGCGACGTGGAACAGCTCCGTGTGCACCGCCGACTCCGGCAGGCCGCGCTCCGCCAGCACCGCCTTCGCGTCGACCACCATCCCGTACGGGCCGCAGAGGAACCACTCCTCGATCGCGTCGCCCGGCACGATGGTGTCCAGCAGCCGGCCCAGCCGCCCGGCGTCGATCCGCCCCGACAGCAGCGGCGACTCGCCCCGCTCGCGGGAGAGCACGTGCACCAGGTGCAGCCGGGCCGGGTACCGGTCCTTCAGGTCCGCCAGTTCCTCGGCGAACATCACCGAGTTCGCCGTGCGGTTGCCGTACACCACGGTGAAGGTGCTGGCCGGCTCGACGGCCAGGGCGGTGGCGACCAGCGCGAGCACGGGGGTGACGCCGGAGCCGGCGACCACCGCGCCGTAGCGGCGGGCCCGGTCCGGCGCGAACGCCGTGGTGAAGTTCCCGAGCGGGGGCAGCACCTCGACGGTGTCGCCGCCGCGCAGGCTCCCGCAGGCGTACCCGGAGAACGCGCCGCCGGGGATCTCCCGCACCCCGACCCGCAGCCGGCCGTGCCGGGCCAGGTCATCCGGCGTCGAGCAGATCGAGTACGACCGCCGCACGTCCTGGCCGTCCTCCCCGACGCGCCGCACGGTGAGGTGCTGACCGGCGCGGAACGCGAAGGTGTCCCGCAGTTCCTCCGGCACGGCGAAGGTGATCGCCACGGCGTCGGCGGCGAGCCGGTCGACGGCGGCGACGGGCAGCGGATGGAAGGCCGGCCGGCGACGGACCGGGCGGGTGATCGTGACAGTCACAGCGCCTTCAGGTGGTCGAAGGGTTCGGAGCAGGAACGGCAGCGCCAGAGCGCCTTGCACGCGGTGGAGCCGAACCGGCTGACCTGCTCGGTCTCCGGGGAGCCGCAGCGTGGGCAGCGGACGGCGAGGGTCAGCGGCACGACCGGACCGGACCGGGCCGGGCCGGGCGGGGCGATGCCGGCGTCGGCGAGCTTCGCCCGACCGGTCGCGGAGATCCAGTCGGTGCTCCAGGCCGGGCTGTAGACGGTGCGGACCGCCGCGTCCGGGTGGCCGGCGGCGGCGAGCGCGCGGCGGATGTCGGCGCGGATCACGTCCATCGCCGGGCAGCCGGTGTAGGTGGGCGTGATGGTCACGGTCACCCGGCCGGTGGTCGGGTCCTCGTCGACCGCCCGCAGGATGCCGAGTTCGCCGATGGTGACCACCCGGATCTCCGGGTCCACCACCGCCGCCACGGCCGCCCTGGGGTCACTCACCAGTACCATCCTTCGCTCGCGACTGCGGGGCTCCGCTTCGCTGCACTCCTCGCGCTCACCAGTACCATCCTTCGTTCGCGACTGCGGGGCTCCGCTTCGCTGCACTCCTCGCGCTCACCATGGCCGCCCGTCGTTCGCGACTGCGGGGCTCCGCTTCGCTGCACTCCTCGCGCTCACCAGATCGCCCCCGGGTGGGCGCGGTGCAGCACCTGCATCTCGGCGAGCAGGTACGACAGGTGCTCGGTGTGCCGGCCGTCCCGCCCGCCGGCCGGTGCCCAGCCGTCCGCCGGCCGGGCCAGCGTGGCCTCGGCGAGCACCGGGTCGACGGTGGCGTCGAACGCCGCGCGCAGGGTGGTCGGGTCGACCGGCGCGCCCGGGAACGGCGCGAACAGTTCGTGGACGTACGGCCAGACCTGGTCGACGGCGGCCTGCATCCGGCGGTGCGACTCGGCGGTGCCGTCGCCGAGCCGCCGCGCCCAGAGCGAGGCGTGGTCGAGGTGGTACGCGGACTCCTTGCGCGCCTTGGCCCCGATCGCGGCGAGCCGCTCGTCGGCGCAGCCGGCCAGCGCGGTGTACAGCGGGAGCTGGTACGCCGACAGGAAGAGCAGCTTCGCCATGGTCACCGCGAAGTCGCCGTTGGGCAGCTCGACCAGCAGGCAGTTGCGGAACTCCCGGTCGTCGCGCAGGTACGCCAGCGCGTCCTCGTCCCGGCCGGCGCCCTCCAGCTCGCCCGCGTACGTGAGCAACAGCCGGGCCGCGCCGAGCTGGTCGAGGGCGATGTTGGCCAGCGCGACGTCCTCCTCCATCTCCGGGGCGCGGGTGGTCCACTCGGCGAGCCGCTGCGCGGCGATCAGCGCGTCGTCGCCGAGGGCGAGGGCGAGGTCGAAGGGGCCGTTCACAGGTGGGCCACCCCGTCCGGGACCTCGTAGAAGGTGGGGTGGCGGTAGACCTTGTCGGCCGCCGGGTCGAAGAAGGCGTCCTTCTCGTCCGGGCTGGACGCGGTGATCGCGCCCGCCGGCACCACCCAGATCGACACCCCCTCCTGGCGGCGGGTGTACAGGTCCCGGGCGTTGCGCAGGGCCAACTCGGCGTCGGGGGCGTGCAGGCTGCCGACGTGGGTGTGCGCCAGCCCGCGCCGGGCCCGCACGAACACCTCCCAGAGCGGCGACGGCTCCGGTCCCGCCGGTTGCTGTCCCGCTCGCTCGCCGCGCTCGCTCACGCTGCCACCCTCTCCTGCTCCGCCGCCCGCTGGGCAGCCCGCTCCGCCTGCCTGGCGGCGTACGCCGTGGCCGCCTCCCGCACCCAGGCGCCGTCGGCGTGGGCGTGGCGGCGGTGCTCCATCCGCTGCCGGTTACACGGCCCCTGGCCCTTGATCACCCGCATCAGCTCGTCGTAGTCGGGCTGGGTGTAGTCGTACGCCTGCCGCTCGTCGTTCCAGCGCAGGGCGGGGTCGGGCAGGGTGAGGCCGAGGATCTCGGCCTGCTGCACGCACATGTCGACGAAGCGCTGCCGCAGCTCGTCGTTGGAGAACCGCTTGATCTTCCACGCCATCGACTGCGCGGAGTGGGTGGAGTCGCCGTCCGGCGGGCCGAACATGGCCAGCGACGGGTACCACCAGCGGTCGACCGCGTCCTGCGCCATCGCCCGCTGGGCGGGGGTGCCGTGGGCCAGGATGTGCAGGATCTCGTAGCCCTGCCGCTGGTGGAACGACTCCTCCTTGCAGACCCGGATCATCGCGCGCGCGTACGGCCCGTAGGAACAGCGGCAGAGCGGGACCTGGTTGACGATCGCCGCGCCGTCCACGAGCCAGCCGATCACGCCCACGTCCGCCCAGGTCAGCGTGGGGTAGTTGAAGATCGAGCTGTACTTCTGCCGCCCGTCGAGGAGGAGTTGCACCAGTTCGTCCCGGCTGACGCCGAGGGTCTCCGCGGCGGCGTAGAGATAGAGGCCGTGCCCGGCCTCGTCCTGCACCTTGGCCAACAGGATCGCCTTGCGTTTGAGCGAGGGCGCCCGGCTGATCCAGTTCCCCTCCGGCTGCATCCCGATGATCTCGGAGTGCGCGTGCTGGGCGATCTGCCGGATCAGCGTCTTCCGGTACGCCTCGGGCATCCAGTCGCGGGGCTCGATCTTCTGGTCGGCGTCGATCACGTCGACGAAGTACGTCTCCAGGTCGGCGTCCGGACCGGGGGCGCCGACGCGCTGCCGGGCCGCCGCCTCCCGCAGCGCCGTCTCCGCCGCCTCCACCTCGCCGAGCAGGCCACCGCCGGGCGCGTCCTGCGGGGCGGGGAAGTCGTTGCCATACATGACAACAAGTGTTACAGCTCGCGACGCCTGACACCAGAGGGTGTCACAGGTTTCCGAAGACACCTTCCGCCACGAATCGGCCACTCAGGGTGCCGACGCAGGCTGGATGGCGGATATGACATGGGTCACTGAACAAAGGTGAAAGCCCCCAAGAATGGCAAAGCGGTCCATTATCCCGCCTTCATAGCAACCTGACAGGCGTCGGATCCTGGCGTCAGGGCCGTCCGGACGTAGACTTTGCCGGTCACACCGATCGGCTGCCGACGATTGCCAGCGCCAGACGGAGGCCACTTCCCCCGGCCTCGGCGATCACGCCGACCCTTTCGGAAAACGACCGGTCCCCCGGCCCTGACATCTGGAGCTCATCCACTCATGCGACCTCGCGTGGCCATGGTGCTCGCCGTCGTGGCGGTCCTCCTCGGCAGCGCCATGCTGGTTCCCGCCGCGTACGCCCGGCTCTCCGACGACGACACCGGCGGATCCGGCGGGGGCGCGCAGAGCGTGCCGGTCCCCGAGCCGACCGCCCCACCGCCACCGACCCTGGCCGCCGGCCCGGTCTCGGTGAGCTTCTCCGGCGAGTTCTTCTCCTGGGCCCTGATGGACCGGGCCACCGGCACCATCTCCGGCTCGAAGAACCTGGCCTCGACCAACTCCACCGAGTCGATGATCAAGGCTTGGTTCGCCGCCGACTACCTGCGGCAGCTCGGCGACAAGCCGCTGTCCGCCGAACGGCGCAAGCAGATCAGCACGGCGATCCGGGACAGCAACGACGACTCGGCCAACGCGCTGTACTCGGCAGTCGGCAAGGCCGCGACGATCAAGCGGATGATCAGCACCTGTGAGCTGACCGACACCAAGTCCGGCAACGTGCCCGGCTACGTCGGCTGGTGGAGCTTCACCCGGATGTCACCCCGGGACGCGGTCCGGCTCGGCGACTGCGTCGCCGACGGCACGGCCGCCGGCCCCAAGTGGACGTCGTACCTGCTGGACGAGATGAGCAAGGTTCGCGGCAGCGTCAAGGAGCAGCAGACCCGCTCCGGCGGCGGCAAGTGGGGAATCGTCGACGGGCTGCCCGCCGAGATAAGGACGCAGGGCCCGGTCAGTATCAAGAACGGCTGGACCCCGTTGAACTACGACGGGAACTGGCACGTCAACTGCCTTGCGGTCACCGAGAAGTGGAGCCTCGCCGTCATGCTGCGTTACCCGCAGAAGAGCGGTCTGTCCTACGGCGCGAAGGTCTGCGCCAGCGTGGCGACCCAACTGGTCACCCCGCAGCCGGGCGCCGCGCTCAAGGTGCCGCAGCAGCCGGTCGGGAAGCTCTGATGGCGGGCAGCCGCCGGGCCCGCGGCGGGGAGGCATCTCCGCTGCGGCTGATCGTGATCGCCGTCGTCCTGATCGGGCTCGTGCTGGTGTCGTTACGGCTGATGCCCGGCTCCCCGCTGGCCTCGGCCGCCGCCGCCAGGTGGGGTGACCCGTCCGCCCCGGTCGACCGGGCGGCCGACGCCCCGCCGGACCGCAGCTCGCGCCCCAGCCCCAGCCCCAGCCCCACCGCCAGCCCGTCGCCGTCGCCGGAGCCGCTGCCGTTCGCCGACAGGCAGATCGACCTCGACATCGAGGGCTGGTACGCCTGGAGCGTGCTGGACACCCGGACCGGGAAGATCATCGGTTCGAAGAACATGGACGAGACCAGCACCACCGCGTCGCTGATCAAGGCCTGGATCGTCGCCGACTACCTGCGCCGGGCCGACGAGGCCGGGCAGACGCCGAGCGACGCGAAGCTCGCCGACGCCACCCGGATCATCCGGGACAGCGACAACACCCGGGCCGAGCAGTTCTACAACTCCGTCGGCCGGTCCGCGTCGATCAAGCGGCTCATCTCCATCTGCAAGACCACCGACAGCAGCGTCGCCGCCGACGGGGGCTGGAGCCGGACGAACCTCTCCCCCCGGGACACCGCGCGACTCGGCGCGTGCATCAAGGACGGTCGCGCGGCGGGACCCGAGTGGACCAAGTGGCTGATCAACGAGATGCGGCTCGTCCGAGGCGCCGGTGACTTCGGCATCCGCAAGGCGTTCCCGGAGTCGGAGCGGAAGAAGATCGCCATCAAGAACGGCTGGATCGACCGGACCAGGGAGCAGGAGATGCACATCAACTGTCTGGCCATCGGCGACGACTGGACGATGGGCGTGATGGTCCGCTACCCGATCGGCATGGGCTACGAGTACGGCATGAAGAACTGCCAGAAGATCACCGAGGCGGTGCTGCGCTCGACCACCTGACGGGCGGGCGTGTCCCCGCCCCGCAACGGCGGGGTGGCCGGTCCGGGGGGCCCGGTGTGGGCGTCCCCGCACCCCACCCGGTCCACGCCGTCAGCCGGCGAAGAACCGCGGGCCGCCCTCGGGCAGGGCGGGGGCCTCGCCGATCTCGGCGGCCCGACGGGCGAACTCGCGCAGCCCGGCCACCTGCCGCGCGCCGAGCGAGAAGTCCAGCGCCCGGAAGTACGTGGCCAGGGTGTCCGCGTCGAACGGCTCCCACCGGGCGCCCGCCTCGGCCACCTGGTCCAGCTCGACGAGACAGAGGTCACGCGAGCGCAGGAACGCCTCGTGCACCTCCTTCACCAGGCCGGGGTGGGCGGCGGCGAAGTCCCGGCGTACCGCCCAGACGGCGAAGACCATCGGCAGCCCGGTCCAGTCCCGCCAGGCCTGGCCGAGGTCGGTGACCTCCAGGCCGCGCCCGGGCGCCTCGTAGAGCGCCCGCAGCGCCACGTCGCCGATCAGCACCCCGGCGTCCGCCTCCAGCAGCATCTGGGTCAGGTCGGGCGGGCAGCGGAAGTACTCGGGGTGCACGCCGTACCGCTCGCCCAGCAGCAGTCGGGCCAGCAGCACGCCCGTGCGGGACGTCGAGCCGAGGGCCACCCGGCCCCCGTCCAGCTCGGCGAGCGGCCGGGTCGACACCACGTTGACCGAGAGCACCGGGCCGTCGCTGCCCACCGCGAGGTCGGGCAGGAGCAGCAGCTCGTCGGCGTGGCGCAGGTACTCGACGTGCGAGATCGGCCCGATGTCCAGGTCACCGGCGACGAGCGCGGCGCTCAGCCGATCCGGCGAGTCCTTGTGCAGGTCGACGTCGATCAGGGCACCGGAGCGCATCAGACCCCAGTAGATCGGCAGGCAGTTCAGGAACTGGATGTGTCCGACCCGGGGGCGGGCGATGCGGTCAGCCATGCTGTGACCGTATCCCCGGGGCCCGTCCGGGGCTCAGCGGGCGGCTCTCGAAGTGGCCAATTCCGCATCCGGCCGCAGGACCGCCCCGCCCCGCCGGGCGGCGGCGACGCGCTCCGCGCGAGCTGCCCGGGCGACCGGGACGGCGAACGCCCCGACCGCCAGCGTCCCCGCGAGGCCGCACGCCGCCACCAGCGGTCGGGGCTCAGCCAGCTCCAGCAGCAGGCCGCCCGCCGCGAACCCGACCATCGAGGCGCCCTGGGTGGCCGCGCCGAACACGGCGTACGCCCGGCCCAGCGCCACCTGCGGCACCCGGCGTGCCATCAGCACGTTGTTCAGGACGTTGTCCCCGCCGTTGGCCACCCCGCCGAGCAGCCAGACCGGCACCAGCAGCCAGGCGGACGGCACCGCGGCGGAGACCAGCACCGCGACGCAGCAGCCGCCGAGCAGGAGCAGGCCCGTGCCGAGCAGCCGGCCGTCGTCGGTGAGCCGGCGGGCCAGCGGGGCGAGCGCCCACGCACCCAGCACGACGCCGAGCGTCCAGGACCCGGTGACCAGCCCGTAGACCGTGGTGGAACTGCCCAGCGTCTCCCGGATGAAGAACACCTCGATCACGTTGATCGCCCCCACCGCGCCGATCACCCCGGCGAGCGAGGCCACCATCGCGACGAGCAGCCGGTCCCGGCGCAGCCGCCAGCCCGCTGCGGTCGGCCCGGCCCCGCGCGTCGCCGGCTCCGCCCCGGGCGTCGGCCCTGCCCCGGGCGTCAGGGCGGCGGACCGGGCACCGCCCCGGCGCGTCCGGATCAGCAGACCGGCGGCGACCAGGACGAGGTAGCTGGCGGCGTCCACGAGCAGCGGCAGGCGGGTGCCAAACCCGCCGACCAGCAGACCGGCCAGCGCGGGGCCGGCGAGTGCGCCGAGGGTGCCGGCGGTCTGGTTGAGGGCGCTGGCCCGGGGCAGGTCGGCCGGCCGCACCATCGCCGGCACCAGCGCGGAGAGCACCGGCTGGGTGACCGCGAGGCCGGCCGCGAGCAACGCCACCAGGCCGATCACCAGGGCCGGGTGCCGGGCGTACGCGAGGGCCAGACAGATCGCGGCCTGGGCCAGGCCAGCCCCGACCAGCAGGGTGCGGGAGTCCACCCGATCGGCGAGCCGCCCGGTCAGCGGGGCGAGCGCGACCAGCGGCAGGGTCGCCGCGATCAGCAGCCCCGACACGGCCGTCCCGCCGGCCCCCGCGGACTGCAGGGCCAGGGTGAGGGCGCTCGCCGCGAGGAAGTCCCCGCAACTGGAGACGCCCCGGGCGACGGTGGCGAGCCAGACGTCGGACCAGCGCGACCGAACAGATGCGAAGGACATGCTTCGAAAATAATCCTTCACACTTGCCGCTGGCAATCCCCTCCAGCCCGGCAGGGCCGCTCAGTCGATGGGTACCGACCGCCACTGCACCGCGACGGTGCGCGCATCGGCCGGCGGGTCCTGCCGCAGCCGGCGGCGGTACGGTTCCAGCAGGCCATGGACGGCCTCGTTGAGTGCGGCCAACTCCTCGGCGGTGAGCAGCAGCACGCTGTCGCTGAACGAGCCGACGGCGTACCACTCCGGGGACTCCTCAGGCGCCCGGCGGAGCCAGTCCCGGGTCCGCTGCGTGTCCCGCGCGATGTGCGCCTCCACGAGGGCCAGCTCGGCGGCCCGCGCCTCGGAGTCGGCCGCCTGACCCGCGTCCACGTGGTAGGACGGGCTGAACGCCCGCCACACCCGTTCCCTGGCGTCCCCCCGGCTCGGCGCCTGCTCGACCAGGCCGAACCCCGCCAGCGCCCGCAGGTGGTAGCTGGTCGCGCTCGGCGAAAGCCCGACCAGCTCCGCGCACTCTGTGGCGGTGGCCCCGCCCGGAAGCGAGCTGAGATGCTCCATGATCGCGAGCCGGGCCGGGTGGGCCAACGCCCGCATCACCTGCGGATCGCTGATCGTCACCCGCTGCCGCTCGGGCCGTGCCTCGGTCATGGCCCCCATGATCCCGCCCACGGGTCGCCGGTGCCATCGACCCGTCGAGGAGGGCGTCGTTCAACCGCTGATCGTCGTCGCTGTGCCGAGGGCCTGATCGAGGGTCGCCAGGGAAAAGGCACGTTTGTGCTGGGAGCACGGGAACAGCACGAATAGCGGCGTTGCTCGACGTCAGATCCGCACCGACCTTGGATGCGCTCCGACGTGGCCGAGTACGTCCGCGACGGGGCGGCCGGACGGGGCGTAGACTGTTCGCCCCCGCCGACGGCCGCGGTGTCGAGCACCGCAGCGGACGTCCCGCGCCGGCCCCCGATGTCGGAAACGCGAGCGGCAGCGTTTGTTTCCCTCGCCGAGGAGTACGTCGGATGACCCTGCACGCCCCCGTTTCACTCGACACCGAACTGGCCGCCGAACGGGCCCACCTGGACGCGTCCCGCGCCGCGCTGGCCCGCATGCGCGAACGGACCGAGGCCCTCTTCGCCACCGGCCACAACGTCGCCGGCGACGCGTTCACGGCCGAGACGCTGGGGCGCACCCTGTCCCGTCGCGTCGCCGAGCTGGCCGACCAGCCCGACACCCCGCTGTTCTTCGGCCGGCTCACGTTCGGCGACGAGAAGCACCACATCGGCCGCCGCCACGTCACCGACGACCTCGGCGAGCCCATGGTGCTGGACTGGCGGGCGCCGGTGTCCCGGGCGTTCTACCGGGCCAGCGCCCGCGACCCGCAGGACGTCACCGTGCGCCGCCGCTTCGGCTTCGACCGTGGCGCGCTGACCAGCTTCGAGGACGAGCGGTTGGACCGGGGCGAGGAACTGGGCACGGCCAGCCGCATCCTCACCGCCGAGATCGAGCGCCCCCGCGTCGGGCCGATGCGGGACATCGTCGCCACCATCCAGCCGGAGCAGGACGAACTGGTCCGCGCCGACCTGGCCGACTCGATCTGCGTGCAGGGCGCGCCGGGCACCGGGAAGACGGCGGTCGGCCTGCACCGGGCGGCGTACCTGCTCTACCTGCACCGGGAACGGCTGCGCCGCTCCGGGGTGCTGATCGTGGGGCCGAACCGGGCGTTCCTGTCGTACATCGCGGCGGTGCTGCCGGCGCTCGGCGAGGTCGAGGTCGCGCAGGCGACCGTGGAGGATCTGATCACCCGGGTGCCGGTGCGGGCGGTCGAGGACCCGGCGGTGGCGACCCTCAAGCACGACCCGCGGATGGCCGAGGTGCTGCGCCGGGCGGTCGAGTCGCGGGTCGCCGTGCCGGCCGAGCCGATCATGGTGTCCGACGGGTCGTTCCGCTGGCGGATCGGCCTCGACCCGCTGCACCGGGTGGTCGAGGAGACCCGCCGGGAGGGGCTGCCGTACACCACCGGGCGGGAGCGGGTCCGGGCCCGGGTGGTCGGCCTGCTGCAACGCCAGTCCGAGGCCCGCCGGGCGGAGTCGCCGAGCGATGCCTGGCTGCGCCGGATGGGCAAGTGCCGCCCGGTCGCCGACTTCCTGGACGCGGCCTGGCCGGCGCTCACCCCGGAGGGCCTGGTGCACAGCCTGCTCGCCGACCCGGCGGCGCTCGCGGCGGCGGCCGACGGGGTGCTCACCGACGCCGAGCAGGCGCTGCTGACCTGGGCGAAGCCGGCGCGCACCCCGAAGGCGACGAAGTGGACGGCGGCCGACGCGGTGCTCGTCGACGAGGCCGCCGGGCTGCTGGAGCGCCCCGCCGGCTTCGGGCACGTGGTGGTCGACGAGGCGCAGGACCTGTCCCCCATGCAGTGCCGGGCCATCGCCCGGCGCAGCGAGCACGGGTCGATCACCCTGCTCGGCGACCTGGCCCAGGGCACCGCCCCGTGGGCCGCCCGCAACTGGCGGGAGTCCCTGGCCCACCTGGGCAAGCCGGACGCGGCGGTGGTGCCGCTGAGCGTCGGCTTCCGGGTACCCGCCGCCGTGGTGGCGTTCGCCAACCGGCTGCTTCCGGCGCTTGAGGTCGACGTGCCCCCGGCCGAGTCGCTGCGCCGCGACGGGACGCTGGACGTGCGTACCGTGGCCGACCCGGCGGCGGCGACGGTGGTCGAGGTGCGCGCGGCGCTGGGCCACGACGGCTCGGTGGGTGTGATCGCCGCCGATGACGCGGTCGCCGGGCTGCGCGCGGCGCTGGCCGCCGCCGGGATCGACACCGCCACCGCCGACGAGGTGGAGGCCGCCGCGCGGGTCACCGTGGTGCCCGCGACCCTGGTCAAGGGCCTGGAGTACGACCACGTCGTGGTCGTCGAGCCGGCCGCGATCGTGGCCGCCGAGCCGCGCGGGCTGCACCGGCTGTACGTGGCGCTCACCCGGGCGGTCTCCCGCCTGACGGTGCTGCACACCGCCCCGCTGCCCGCCCCGCTGGGCTGAGCGACGGGTCAGCCGCACCGCACCGGCTCTAGGCGATCGCGGGACCGGCCGAATGCCTCTGTCCCCGGTGGCGCGCGGGGGGTACACCATAGGGCGGCGGCAGCCGTCCGCCCGCCGATCCGAAGGAGCCGTCATGATCCTCGCCCGCGCCGACCAGGCCACCCGCCGGTACGGCGACGTGCTCGCCCTCGACCGGGTCAGCCTCGACGTACGCGCGGGCGAGCTGGTCGGCCTGCTCGGCCCGAACGGCGCAGGCAAGAGCACCCTGCTGAACCTGCTGGTCGGGCTGCGCCGGCCCACCGCCGGCCGGGTCGAGCTGTTCGGCGGCGACCCGCGTGACCCCGCCCACCGCCGGCAGATCGGGGTCACCCCGCAGGAGACCGGCCTGCCCGGCACACTGCGGGTCGGGGAGGTGGTCGACTTCGTCGCCGCCCACTATCCGGACCCGGTCCCCCGGGGCGAGCTGCTGGACCGGTTCGGCCTCACCGACCAGGCCCGGCGGCAGACCGGCGGGCTCTCCGGCGGCCAGCGCCGCCGGCTGGCCGTCGCGCTCGCCTTCATCGGCCGGCCCCGGCTGGTGGTCCTCGACGAGCCGACCACCGGGCTGGACGTCGAGGCCCGGCGCACCCTCTGGGAGGCGATCCGCGGCTTCCACGCCGACGGCGGCACCGTGCTGCTGAGCAGCCACTACCTGGAGGAGGTGGAGGCGCTGGCGCACCGGGTGGTGGTGATCGGACAGGGCCGGGTGCTGGCCGACGACACCACCGAGGCGATCCGCGGGGTGGTCGGCGTACGTCGGGTCAGCCTGGTCGCGGACGACCTGCCGGCGCTGCCCGGGGTGGTCCGGGTCGAGCGCGTCGAGGACCGTACCCACCTGCTCACCACCGACGCCGACCGGCTGGTGCGGGAACTGGTGGCCAGCGGAGCGCCGTTCCACGACCTGGAGGTGCGCCCGACCTCGCTGGAGGAGGCGTTCCTCGCGATCACCGCGCCCGGCGGGCAGGACGCCGTCCCCGCCGGGGCGGACGCCCCACCGACCGCCACCGACCACGCCGGCCAGCCCGCCGCCTCCTGAGGAGACACCGGTTCCCGTGAGACTCGCCCTCGTGCACGCCCGCTACCAGTTGCTGGAGACGATCCGCATCCCGGTGGCGGTCTTCGGCAGCGCCTTCTTCCCCGCCGTGTCGATGCTCTTCTTCGTGGTCCCGTTCGCCGGGGACGACCCGACCGGCGCGACCTACGCCACCGCCGCCATGGTCACCTTCGCCGTGATGAGCGCCAACATCTTCCAGTACGGCGTCGGGGTGGCCGAGGACCGCGCCCAGCCCTGGAACCCGTACACCCGCACGCTGCCGGCCGGGCCGGCGCCGCGCTTCGCGGGCCGGGTGCTCGCGGGGCTGGCGCTGACCCTCCTCTCCCTGCTGCCGGTGGTGGTGATCGCGGCGCTGCTCACCGACGCCCGGATCAGCCCCGGGGCGTTCGGCCTCGCCGTCGCCGCGGTCGGGCTGATCTCGGTGCCGTTCACCCTGCTGGGCCTGGCCATCGGGTACGCGCTGCCGAGCAAGGCGGCGATCGTGGTGGCCCAGGTCGTCTTCTTCCCGCTGGCGTTCGGCGGCGGGCTGCTCTCCGCCCCGGGCGACGCGCCCGCGTTCGTCGAGACGATCGCGCCGTACCTGCCGACCCGGGGGGCGGTCGAGCTGATGTGGGCGGCGGTCGGCCCCTGGCGTCCCGCGCCGCTGTCGGTGGCCATGCTCGGCGTCTGGATCGTGGTGCTGGCGGCCCTCGCCGGGTGGGCGTACCGGCGCGACGAGGGACGCCGCTTCCACTGACGCGCCGCGCGGAGGCCCGGCGGTCGACGCCCACCCGGGGCAGTTCGCCCCAATTCCGCCCGCCCGGCCCGGCGGCGATGCCAGGATGCGGGCAGGGCGTCCCGCCGGGGCCGCCCCCTGCGGAGAGGGGTCAGCGTGAGCACCGTCCCGCCCGGCACGCCGTGCTGGGCCGACCTGGCCACCCCGGACCTGGCGGACGCGCGGCGCTTCTACCCGGAGCTGTTCGGCTGGACCGGCCGGGTCGCCCCGCAGCCGGAGGCGGCCGGCTACACCACCTTCCTCAAGGACGGCCGGTCGGTGGCGGGCGCCGGGCCACCGGCCACCCGGGACCAGGTGCCGATCTGGTCGACGTACGTGGCGACGGACGACGCGGACCTGGTCACCACCCGGGTGGAGGCGGCCGGCGGGCAGGTGCTGGTCACCCCGTTCGACGTGTTCGACCAGGGTCGGATGGCGGTCTTCGCCGACCCGGCCGGCGCGGTGTTCAGCGTCTGGCAACCGATGGCCCACCCGGGGGCGGAGCTGTTCAACGCCCCCGGGGCGATGAGCTGGAACGAGCTGGTCACCCCGGATCCGGAGGGTGCGAAGGTCTTCTACGAGCTGGTCTTCGGCTGGCACCCGGAGGAGCAGCCGACGGAGCCCGTCACGTACACCGGGTGGCGGTTGGGCGGACGGGTCGTGGCCGGGATGATCCCGCCGCTGGGCGACGGCTTCCCCGCCGATCTGCCGGCGTACTGGACCGTCTACTTCGCCGTGGCGGACGCCGACGCCACCGCCGCCCGGGCCGCCGAGCTGGGCGGCACGATCCTGGTCCCGCCCCGCGACATCCCCCAGGGTCGGCTCGCCGCCCTCCGCGACCCGCAGGGCGCCCTCTTCTCCGTCATCGCCCTCGCCGGCTGAGTCCGGCACGGGGGCGGACGGGGACCACCAGCGGGCCGTGCTCGCCGGGCAGGACGCGGACGGAGGCCCGGTAGTGGGTCGCCAGGAGGTGGT
>NZ_QKKX01000021.1 GCF_003434305.1 Micromonospora sp. MW-13 | reverse complement strand
GAGCACGTCGCGGGGCGGCCCGGCGGCGGCGACCCGGCCGGCGGCCAGCAGGACCATCCGGTCGGCGTACTCGCCGGCCAGGGAGAGGTCGTGCATGGTGGCGAGGACGGTGAGGCCGTGCTCGCGGCGGAGCTGGTCGACCAGCTCCAGCACCTCCTGCTGGTGGCCGATGTCCAGGGCGCTGGTCGGCTCGTCGAGCAGCAGCAGGGTGGCGCCCTGGGCGAGCGCCCGGGCCAGGAAGACCCGCTGCCGCTCGCCCCCGGAGAGGGTGGCCAGCTCCCGGCGGCCGAAGCCGGCCAGGTCGAGACGGTCCAGGACGTCCCGCACGGCGGCCAGGTCGGCGGCGGACTCCCGGCCCAGCGGCGGGATGAACGGGGTCCGGCCGAGCAGCACGTAGTCGAAGACCGACATGCCGGCCGGGACGACCGGGGACTGGGCGACGGTGGCCACCACCCGGGCGCGGTCGCGGCGGCGCAGCGCCTCGCTCGGCGTACCGAACAGGGAGATGGCGCCCGGCGCGGGCAGCAGGCCGCCGACGGCGCGCAGCAGGGTCGACTTGCCGGCGCCGTTCGGGCCGATCACGGTGACCCACCCGCCCGGCTCGACGCGCAGGTCGACGCCGCGCAGCACCGGCGCGCCGCCCAGGGTGACGCGCAGGTCCCGCACCTCGACGGCGGGCGCGCCGGAGACATTGGACGTGGTGGAGGCGCCGGCGGCCGGGGCGCTCACGTCAGCACCCGGCGGGCGGTGCGCAGGACCAGGACGAAGAACGGGCCGCCGAGCAGCGCGGTTACCACGCCGATCGGGATCTCGGCGGGGGCGGCGGCGGTCCGCGCGACCACGTCGGTCAGCGCCAGGAACGCCCCGCCGAAGAGCAGGGACAGCGGCAGGATCACCCGGTAGCTCGACCCGGCGAGCAGCCGCACGGTGTGCGGGACGATGATCCCGACGAAGCCGATCAGCCCGGACGCGGACACGGCGGCGGCGGTGCCGAGCGAGGCGGCGGCGATCAGCAGGTAACGGGAGCGCTGCGGGTGCAGGCCGAGGCCGGTGGCCTCGTCGTCGCCGACCGACAGCACGTCCAGCTCGCGGCGGTGCAGCAGCACCACGACGGTGGTGATCAGGAAGTACGGCAGGACCAGCCGGACGTCGTGCCAGCCGGCGGTGGCCAGCCGCCCGAGCAGCCAGGAGTAGACCTGCTGGATGGTGTCGGAGTTGCGCTGGAGCAGGTACGTCTGGCCGGCGGAGAGGAACGCGGACACGGCCACCCCGGCCAGGATCAGCGTCGCCGTCGAGCGTCCCCGCCCGCCGGTCGCCCCGAGCAGGTAGGTCATGGCGACCGCGCCGAGCGAGCCGACGAACGCGGCCAGCGGGATGGTGACCGGGAGCCCGGTCAGCGCGCCGCCCGCCCCGGCGCCGAGGGCGATCACGGCGGTGACGGCGAGCCCGGCCCCGGCCGCCACCCCGAGCAGGTACGGATCGGCCAACGGGTTGCGGAAGACGCCCTGGTAGCAGCCCCCGGCCAGGGCGAGCAGCCCGCCGACCAGCAGCCCGAGCACCACCCGCGGCAGCCGAAGCTCGGTGACGATGGCGATCTCGCGCTCGGTCAGCCCGCTGTCCAGGCGGACCCCGGGCAGCAGGTTGACCAGCTCGGCGGCGACCCTGCCGGGGGGCAGACTGACCGGCCCGAGGGACACCCCGGCGACGAGCGCGACCAGCACGGCCACCACCCCCACGGCCAGCCAGCCGGGCCGCAGCCCGGCCGGCCGGCCCACGGGGGTGGTGGCCGGTGCCCTCCGCACGGCGGTGAGCCCGCTCAACGCCCGCCGCCGAGGGTCACGCCGGCACCTTGGCGACGGCGTCGACGACGGACCGGAGCAGGTCGACGATGCGCGGGCCCCAGCGCGAGGCGATGTCGTCGTCGAGCGCGACGACCTGGTTGTTCTTGACGGCGGTGACGCCCGCCCAGCCGCTGCGCGCCTTGACGGTCGCGGGGCTCTGCTTGCAGCACTTGGTGTCGGCCAGGAAGACGAAGTCGGGGTTCGCCTTGACGATGACCTCCTGGGAGAGCTGCGGGTAGCCGCCGTTGCGCCCGTCGGCGTCCGACGGGTCGGCGATGTTCTCCAGGCCGGCGAGGGCGTAGATCGAGCCGATGAAGGTCTTGCTGGTCGCGCTGTACAGCTCCGGGCCCAGCTCGTGGTAGTACGTCAGCTTCGTCGACCGCTGCGGCAGGTCCTTGGTCAGCTTGGCGATGTCGTCCTTCATCCGCCGCACGACGTCGGCGGCCTCGGTGGCGTGGCCGGTCAGCGTGCCCAGGTCGGTGAGCTGCCGGTAGGAGTCGTCCAGCGTGGCCGCCGCCGGGGCGAGCAGCACCGGGATCTTCAGCGTCGTGAGCTGATCGACGATCTTGTTGGTGTCGTTGGAGAGCACCACCAGGTCGGGGGCCTTGCCGGCGATCGCCTCGGCGTTCGGCTGGAAGCCGGACAGGCCACTCTTCGGTGCCTCCGGCGGGTGGTTCGAGTTGTCGTCGACGGCGGTGACCTGCGTGCCTGCGCCGATGGCGAAGAGCATCTCGGTCGCGCTCGGCGAGAGCGAGACGATCTTCTCCGGGCGCTTCTCCAGCGTCAGTTTGCCGACGGTGGCCGGGAACGCCCCGGCCGCCGAGCTGCCGCCGGCGGCGGGCGTGTCGTCGGAGCTTTTCTCGGCGCAGGCGCCGAGCGCGAGCGCGGCCACCGCGAGGGTCGCGGCGAAGATCCGGGGGGTACGTCGGAACACATGTCCTCCTGTCGGTCGAGGAGTGTGGTGCTTCGCCGACAGGAGCCGTGGTGCGGATGCCCGTCCGCGAGGCGCCCTTCCTCGAGAGCGCGTGTCGCGACCGCGCCGCAGGCGACCTGGCTCGCCACACACGGCGGCGCCGGCCGACCGGCCGACGCCTGAAACGGAGCCGGCCGTCGTGGCCGGCCCCCGCGTCCGCCCCGGGAGGGGGCCGGACGCCACGGGTGGGGCATCACAGTTGCGGGACAGCACCGGGTTCGCACCGGCTTCGCTGCGGAATGGTCGGTGCCACGGTAGCGCACCCCCCACGCGCACCTGGCTGATCTAGGAGCTATCTCTCTCCGCGCACATGCCGTCACGGGGCGGGGCCCGGCACGGGCCCCACCCCGCAGGACGGTCAGGCGCAGTACTGCGCCTGCTTGTTGATCACCCGGTACGGGCAGTCGGCGTACTCGGAGAGCAGCAGGACCGCCTCCTTGTTCCGCGAGGTCTGCGCGGGGATGACCTCGTCGGGCGGGTAGAACCCGCCGCCGGCGCCGGACGAGCCGGGGTACATCTCGAAGGTGTACGCCCAGATGCCGTGCGCCGCCCACATCCAGTCGAGGCTGTCGCCGTCGGTGATGTAGAGGTCGCTCGACTGCTCGGGGGTGTACCCGTTGGTGGCCGCCATCCGCTGGCCGAGGGTGGCGAAGGTGTTGTACTGGTCGGCGGTCATCCCGGTGGTGGTGTTCGCCGTGGTGTAGCCGAACGGCCAGAGCACGAGCTGCGAGTACGTGTGCCAGTCGATGTTGGCCTTGATCTGTTGCACCCCGCCGACGACCCGGCTGTTGACGAAGTCGCGCATCGCCCGGGTCTCGGGGGCGGAGAAGGCGGACGGGCCGCGGTAGGTCGACGACGACGGGAGGCCGGACGAGCCGCCGCAGCAGCCCCAGTTGTAGCCCCAGTTCCGGTTGAGGTCGGTGCCGACCGCCGAGGCGCCACTGTTGGGCTGCCGGTTCTTGCGCCACGAGCGGTACGAGCCGGTGGCGATGTCGTACTCGCTGCCGTCGGGGTTGACCGTGGGGACGATCCAGATCTCCCGGGAGTTGACGATGTTGGTGATCCGGGAGTCGCTGCCGTAGCTGTCGGTGAACAGGTTGAGCAGGTAGATCGCCATCTCGACGGTCAGGTGCTCGCGGGCGTGCTGCTGGGAGTTGAACAGGATCTCCGGCTCGGCCTCGTCGGTGGCGACGTTGTCGGAGATCTTCACCGCCATCAGGTCGCGGCCCTCGTACGACCGGCCGATGCTGATCTTGCGGGCGAGGGTCGGGTGGTCGGCGACCACCTGGTTGACCACGGCGGTCAGCTCCGCGTAGTCGTGGTAGTTCGAGTCGGCGGACGGGAAGCCCAGGGTGCCGATCTCTCCGGCGGGCGCGGCCGGGACCACCTCCTTCTCCAGCCGGAAGCCGAGCCGTCGGATCGCCGCCGCCTCGTCCGTGGTGGCCGAGACGTGCAGGATGCCGTGCTCGCTGGAGTCGATGGCGGCGCCGGTGCGGGCCACCGCGTTGCGGTCGGCCAGGGTGCGCGGGCCGAGCACCCGGTACTCGGCGGCGGCCGGCTCGGCGGTGCTCTCCGGGGCCGGTCGCGCGGAGACCGGTCCGGTGGCGACGGTGAGGCCCAGGCCGGCGGCGGTGGCGAGCACCAACGCGCGACGCAGGCGGGCGGGAGTACGGAAGGCCATGGACAACCTCCTCGGGGTACGGGGAGATCCCGTTCTGTGTCGAATACTTCACCACCCGTCACATGGTCATATCAATATGCTTCATTGTTTTCGACATCCCGGCCTGATCCTCATATCGGCAACGATTTTCCATCCTTCAACATCTGGCGAAACTTCCCTCCAAGCGGGATAGTGACCGGCAAGCACGCCCCAGACCCGCCTCACCTAGCGGAGATCCCATGGTCAGCAGAGCCCTGCGCGCGGTCGCCCTCGTCGGCGTCGCCGCGCTCGCCCTCGGCGGCACGGCCGTCCCCGCCTCCGCCGGCGCCCGGCCCCCCGCCGTCACGCACGACGAGGAGATCACCTTCCACGAGTGGTCCCGCCACCCCGACTGGCGCTCCGGCGACCACCGGGGCACCCGGGCCGTCCCCGGACACCGCACCGGGATCACCATCGACCGGCCCGCCGGCACCACCGAGTTCACCGATGAGCACAGCGGCGCCACCACCACCTGGGAGTACGCCACCTGGACCTCGCCGACCACCAGGGTCGGCTTCGACGCCACCGAACTGGTCGCCTCGTGGAACGCCGAGACCCCGGCGGGCACCTGGATCCAGGTCGAGCTCCAGGGCACGTACAACACCGGTGACCAGACCCCGTGGTACGTCATGGGCCGCTGGGCCTCCGGCGACCAGGACGTCAAGCGGGCCACCCTGGACGGTCAGGGCGACCCGTGGTCGAGCGTGTGGACCGACACCTTCGCCATCGACGACGCCGACGCCGGGGTGCTGCTGCGGTCGTACCAGCTCCGGCTGAGCCTCTACCGCAAGCCCGGCCAGGCGGCGTCGCCCAGGGTCCGGATGCTCGGCGCGATGAGCTCCAACGTCCCGGACCGGTTCACCGTCACCCCGAGCCGGGGCGGGATCGCCTGGGGCACCGAGCTGGCCGTCCCGGCCCGCTCGCAGATGATCCACCGGGGCAACTACCCCGAGTGGGGCGGCGGCGGCCAGGTCTGGTGCAGCCCGACGTCCACCACGATGGTGCTGGAGTACTACGGCAAGCTGCCGTCGGCGCAGGACCTGGCCTGGGTCACCCCCGGCTACACCGACCCGCAGGTGGCCCACGCCGCCCGGATGACCTGGGACTACGAGTACGAGGGCTCGGGCAACTGGCCGTTCAACACCGCGTACGCGGCCAGCTTCCCCGGCATCGACGCCCGGGTGACCCGGCTGCACTCCCTCGACGAGGTGGAGCGGTTCATCAAGGCCGGCATCCCGGTGATCACCTCGCAGTCGTTCCTCGACACCGAGCTGGACGGGTCGAACTACGGCACCGCCGGCCACCTCTTCGTGGTCGTCGGCTTCACCGCCGAGGGTGACGTGATCGTCAACGACCCGGCGTCCTCGTCGAACGCCGAGGTGCGCAACGTCTACAAGCGGGAACAGTTCGAGCAGATCTGGCTGCGCACCAAGCGCTACCGGGCCAACGGCACGGTGGCCGGCGGGTCCGGCGGCATCGCGTACCTGGTCAAGCCGGCGAACCGGCCCTGGCCGGTGGTCCCGGGCTCGACCAACTGGTAGGAGCACAGCGCCGGGCCCGGTCCGTCCCCTGGGACGGGCCGGGCCGGGCGCCGCTCAGGGGCGCTTGTCGTCGGTGTCGCCCCCGGCGGGCTGGTCGTCGCCGGCCAGCGCGGAGCGCAGCCGCTCCCTCTCGGCCCGGCGCCGCTCGGCGGCCTCCCCCATCTCCCCGGCCATCTCGTCCCGCCAGCCCCTGAGCAGGAAGAACGAGAGCGCGGCGGAGAACACCAGCGCCAGCATCAGCTTCAGGAAGATGTTCATACCGACCGGCCAGAGCGCCGCGAAGACCACCACGAACAGCCCGATCCGGCCCAGCGTGTACTTGACCGCCGCGCTCACGTTCGCACTCCGTTCTCCGCCGGCTCGCCGGACGGGAGGTTGGTTCAGCCCGTCCGCCGGGCCAGCCAGTGGACGCCAGGAAACCACACCACCGCGTACACCACGGTGAACGCCGCAGCCGCGAGCCCGCCGGAGACCAGCGACGGCAGCCCGTCGGCCAAACCGGCCACCAGCAGGCCGCCGACCACGGCCAGCGCGGTCGCCGCCAGCGCGGCCACCACCCGGGCCGCACCGAACTCCCAGGCCCGGAAGTCCTCCCAGTACAGCCAGGCGGGCAGGATGATCGCCAGCCAGCCGTTGGCCCGGCCGAAGTCGCCCGCGCCGACCGTGGCGAAGCCCCAGTCGAACAGCAGCAGGGCGAGCAGGCCGATCACCAGACCGGCGAGGCTCACCCCGAGCAGGTCGCCGAGCGCGACGACCCGCCCCTGGGCATCGCGCCGGGGAAACCCACCCTGGTCCGGCTCACTCGACTCGCTCATGACCTACGAGGGTACGGGCTGGTCAGGCCCAGACCTGCTGCGGCTCGGACCGGCGCTCGGCCAGCGACGGGGCGGCGTCGTACTCGCGGACGACCTCGTAGCGGGTGTTGCGCTCGACCGGACGGAAGCCGGCGTCCCAGATCAGGTGCAGCAGGTCGTCCCGGTGCATCGTGTTCGGGGTGCCGTACGAGTCGGCGTCATGGGTGATCTTGTATTCCACGACCGAGCCGTCCAGGTCGTCCACGCCGAAGTTCAGCGAGAGCTGGGCGACCGAGAGGCCGTGCATCACCCAGAAGTTCTTCACGTGCGGGACGTTGTCGAACAGCAGCCGGGAGACCGCGAAGGTCTTCAGCGACTCGGCCGGGGAGGCCATCGTGGTGCGGGCCTGGATCCGGTTGCGGACCTTGCCGTCCGCCGAGTCGACGAAGTCGTGCTGGTAGCGCAGCGGGATGAAGACCGCGAAGCCGCCGGTGGAGTCCTGAAGCTCGCGCAGCCGCAGCACGTGGTCGACCCGGTGCCGGGGCTCCTCGATGTGGCCGTACAGCATCGTCGCCGGGGTCTTCATGCCCTTCGAGTGGGCCAGCGCGTGGATCCGGGACCAGTCCTCCCAGTGGCAGGCGTGGTCGACGATGTGCTGCCGGACCTCCCAGTCGAAGATCTCCGCGCCACCGCCGGTCAGCGACTCCAGGCCGGCGTCCATCAGCTCGTCGAGGATCTCGTCGGCGCTCAGGCCGCTGATCTTCTCGAACCACTGCACCTCGGTCGCGGTGAAGCACTTGAGCTTGACGTCCGGCAGCGCCGCCTTCAGCTCGCGCAGCACCTTCGGGTAGTAGCGCCAGGGCAGCGTCGGGTGCAGGCCGTTGACGATGTGCAGCTCGGTGAGCTGCTCGTCCTCCATCTCCTTGGCCTTGCGGACCGCCTCGTCGATGCGCATCGTGTACGCGTCCTTCTCGCCGGGCTTGCGCTGGAAGGAGCAGTACGCGCACGACGCCGAGCAGACGTTGGTGAGGTTGAGGTGCCGGTTGACGTTGAACATCACCCGGTCGCCGTTCAGCTCGGTGCGTCGGTGGTGGGCCAACCGGCCCAGCCAGGTCAGGTCGTCGCTGTCGTAGAGGGCGATCCCGTCCTCGCGGGTCAGCCGCTCCCCCGCGTACACCTTCGCTTCGAGCTCACGCTTGAGTCCGGCGTCCATCGAAAGCCACGTCCCTTCCACCTGCGGTCCCGTCGAGCCTACGTCGGGTCGCCGACCCGATGTCTGCCCGGTCGGGCACAGCGACGTACTTCACCGAACTCTCAGCCGGTCGTTACCCGCTACCGCATCGACATCGTTGCTCCGGTGCGGTAAGACAGGGTGGGGCGCGTTACACCGGGGGGCGCCGCCGCCGCCGCGCCGACCGAGCGCGGTCCAGTCACGCCGGACGGGGAGCGGAATGGTGCAGAGCCAGCAGAGCCGACGACGGCAACGACGGAGGCCCCCGCTGTTCTCTCCGGTGCTTCGGCCGATGCTCTGGTCCGCCCTGCTCAGCGCGGTCGCCACGGCCGCGCTCGTCACCCCCGCGTACGCCGAACCGTTGCCCAACGCCATCCCCGACACCGGGTCCCGCCCGGTCGCCGCCGGCGGAGTCCAGTTGCCCGGCCTGAACGGCCCCGGCGGGCTTCCCGGCAGCGGCATCCCCGGCACGCCGGTGACGCCGCTCGGCAACGGTCCGCTCGCCGCCGCGATCGGCGCCGCCGAGGCCCAGGTGGGGCTCCTCGGCGACCAACTACTCGGGTTGCGCCAGACCCGCACCGAGGCGGAGACCCAGCTCGCCACCGCCGACCGGGACCTCAAGGCCGCCCGGGACAGCCTGGCCAAGGCCCAGGAGGGCGCCGACACCGCCGCCGCCGGCGCGTTCAAGGCCGCCGCCGCGCTGCCGCCCGGCGAGTTCGCCCGGGACCTGCACGGCCTCAACATGCTCACGCAGATCACCCGGGGCGAGCAGGCCGACGGCGCCACCACCGCCGCCGCCGGCGAGCTGGCCCGGGCCCGCGTCGCCGAACAGGTCGCCTACCAGGCGTGGGTGGCCGCCGACACCCGGGTACGCGCCGTCCGGGAGCAGTTCGCCGCCGTGGAGAAGTCGCTCCGCGAGCAGGAGGCGAAGCTGCTCAAGCTGCGCAAGGACAACGCCGCGCAGCTCATCGAGCTGGAGCGCCAGCAGGAGGCGATCGAGCAGCAGCTCGGCGCGTCGTACGTCCAGGGGCAGAGCGCCAACGGCCTCACCGCCAGCCCGGTCGCGCTGGCCGCGGTGCGCTACGCCCTGGCCCAGCTCGGCGACCCGTACGTCTGGTCCGAGGAGGGCCCGGACGCCTTCGACTGCTCCGGCTTGATGTGGGCCGCCTACCGGTCGGCGGGCTACTACCAGCTCCCCCGGGTCTCCCGCGACCAGTACTACGCGACCCGGGGTCGGGCGGTGAGCCAGGGCGCCCTGCTCCCCGGCGACCTGCTCTTCTTCGCCTCCGGCAGTAGCTGGACGACGATCCACCACGTCGGGATGTACATCGGCGGCGGCAAGATGGTCCAGGCCCCGACCACCGGCCAGACGGTGAAGATCTCCACGGTCGGGTGGTCCCGGCTCTACGCCGCGACCCGGGTCGTCGGCGCGGTGCCGGCCACGACCACGCCGAAACCGACGACCACGCCGAAGCCGACGCCCACACCGAAGCCGACGAAGACGCCGAAGCCCACGCTCAGCCCCAAGCCGACGACGCCCCCGACGCCCAAGCCGACGACGCCGAAGCCGACGACCCCGTCCGCGACGCCGTCCAGCTCGTCGCCGAGCCCGTCCCACTCGCCGTCGCCGAGCCCGGCGGACACCCCGTCCCCGTCTCCGGTGCCGACCACCCAGTCCAGCAGCCTTGCGCCGAGCGACAGCGCCTCGCCGAAGGCGTCGACGACCGAGGCTGGCTGAGGCCAACCGTCCACTCCGGCTGTGCGGCCGGGCGGGAATGTGGCACCGTGACACCCAGACACTCCCGGCCCGGTGCCACGGGCACGGGTACGGGGGCGAGCGCGGGCACGGAGGACGACCATGGGCGAGCAAGAGGTTCCGGCGGAGACGGTCGGCCCCGGATCCGCGCCCGGCCCCGCCGACCGCGCGGCCGGCTCGCAGGACGCCAGGGCCGGTGCGGCCACAGGTGACGACCCGGCGGTGACACCCGGCCCCACCGACGACCCGTCCGGGCCGACCGGCCGAGCGACCGTGCCGGCCGTGGCCGCGCGGGCCCGGGTGAGCGTCGCCACCGCCGCCGCCCCGCCGCAGGGGGTGACGCTGCCGGCCGCCGCCGCGGGCGGCGGGACCACCTACCGCGCGGGTGCGCCCTCGGCCGGCGCCGTCCCCGTGCCGGCGCAGGGCCAGCCCCCGGCGCCGCCCCTGGACCAGCACCGCCCCGCCGCGCCGGCCGCTTCGTCGTCCTGGTCGGGTACCGCCACGGCCGAACGCCGCACCACCGCGCCCGCGACGGGTGACGGAGGTCCGGTCCCGACGCCCCCCGACGGGGGACCGGCAGCCCCCGCCGGCAACCCCGCCATGGGTGGCGATGATCTCTCCGGTGCCGCGCCGGCCGCCCGGCCGGCGTCTGCCGTACCGGCCCAGCGCAGCGGCGACGCCCCGCCCGCCTCCGCCCGGGCCAGCGCCTCGGTGCCCGGCCTGAACCGGATCTCCGCGCGCGAGATGGCCGCCGGGGCGCCCGGGGCGGCGGGGAACGCCGGTTCCCCGAGTTCCGGCGGGACGGTGCACGGCAGCGCCAAGGTGTACCGGTCGGCCCCGGTGAGCCCCGAGCCGCCCGAGCCGGCGCGGCCCCCGGAGCCGGCCGAGCCGCCGACGCCGCCCGTCCCGGCACCGGAGCCCGCCCCGGTGCCCGTGCCACCCGGGCCCGAGCCGACCCCGCCGTCGCCGGTCCCCGGCCCCACCCCGCCGTCGCCGAACCCCCCGGTTCCCGAGCCGACGCCGCCGGGCCCGGGACCGATCCCGCCAGGTCCGGGACCGGTACCGCCGCCCGGTCCGGGACCGATCCCGCCGCCCGGTCCGGGACCGATGCCGCCGCCCGGTCCGGGACCGGTACCGCCCGTGCCCGGGCCGCCACCACCGCCGCCACCGCCCCCCGGTCCGATGCCCGCGCCGCCGTTCCCGCCGCCGCCGCTGACCGCTTCCGCGACGGCGGCGTCGGTGCAGTTCCTCCCGGGCCGGCCGGCCTCCGCCCCGCCGGCTCCGAACGCCGGCTCGGGGTGGCCGGCGCCCACGCTGGGTACCCCGGGCCCGACCGCAGGCGGGCCACCGCCCGCGAGCCGGCCGTCGTCCGCCCCGCCGGCCTCCGCGCCGCCCGCGAGCCGGTCGGTGTCCGCCCCGCCGGCCTCCGCGCCGCCGGTGTCCGCGCCGCCGGTGTCCGGCGCGCCGTCGGGCCGGGCGGCGGGCCGCGCCGTGCCGGCGTTCCCGACCGAGCCCTCGTCGCCGCCGGCCGCCGCGCCACCGCTGGTGGTCCCGGCTCCCGCGCTGCCGGCCTGGCCACCGCCCGAGCCGAGTTCCCACCGCGACGGCCCCACCGGCCACCCGACCCCGTCGGCTCCGGCGGCACCGGGCCGGCCGGTCGCCGGCGTACCCGCTCCGGCCGCCGACCGACCGGCCCCCGGCCTGTACGGCGCCGCCCCGACCACCGCCTGGGCGGCGACGCCGTCGAGCGGGGTGCCGGGCGGCAGGGTCCCGGCCGGGACTTTCGGCCGGCCTGATCCGGCGACCACCGACCTGGCCGGCACCGCGTACGGCACCGACGGGCCGGGGTTCGCCACGGTCGCGCTGCCGACGGGGGGCACGCTGGACAACTCGGGCTCCCTGACCGGGCACATCCTCGCCCAGGGCTGGGCCGACGCCCCGACGCCCAAGTCGAGCACCGCCAAGGTCGTGGTCGTCCTGGCGGTGTCGCTCGGCCTGCTCGTCGCGATCGGCGTCCTGCTCGTCCTGGTCGCCGGCGACGCGATGGACGGGTTGGTGGGGGGTCTGCTCGACAAGTGACGCCACGGGCAATGGTGAGCCCGCCCACTACCGCCTCGCGGCGGTGGCGGGTTTGCCGGGCCGCCGTACACTTGTCGTGATCACTGACCTGGCGCGCACGAGGCGCGCCCATGGGCGATCTTGCGGGCGATTCGGCGGCGTTCAGCTGCGGCAGGCCATCGCGAAGATGCGCCCCGCTCGAAAGGCATTTCTTGACCACCTTTGCTGACCCCAGCACGTTCCCGTCCGCCTTCGACGCCCCGGCGGGACAGACCCCTCCGCCCGGCACCGGTGACGCCGCCGTCGCCACCGCCCCCGGCGAGCCCGCCCCGACCGCCGACCTCGACGCCGGCGCGGCCGTGGCCGCCGAGGTCGACGCCACGCCGCAGCCCGAGGTCGACTTCGCCGCCCTCGGGCTGCCCCAGGCGCTCGTCCGGGCGCTCGACCGGCAGGGCATCACCACGCCGTTCCCGATCCAGCGGGCCACCGTCCCCGACGCCCTCGCCGGCCGGGACGTCCTCGGCCGGGGCCAGACCGGCTCCGGCAAGACCCTCGCCTTCGGCCTGCCGCTGATCGCCCGGCTCGCCGAGCGCAACCGGGCCCGGCCGCTGCACCCGCGAGCCCTGGTGCTGGTCCCCACCCGGGAGCTGGCCATGCAGGTGAACGACGCGCTCGTGCCGCTCGGCAAGGCGGTCGGGATCTTCCTCAAGACCGCCGTCGGCGGCGTGCCGTACGACCGGCAGATCGACGCGCTCCGCCGCGGGGTGGAGATCGTGGTGGCCACCCCCGGACGGCTGGGCGACCTGATCAACCGGGGCGTCTGCGTCCTGGACGACGTCGAGGTGACCGTGCTCGACGAGGCCGACCAGATGGCCGACATGGGCTTCCTGCCCGAGGTCACCGAGCTGCTGGCGAAGACTCCTGCGGGCGCCCAGCGGCTGCTCTTCTCGGCCACCCTGGACGGTGACGTCGACTCCCTGGTCAAGCGGTTCATGACCGACCCGGTCACCCACTCGACCGCCCCGGCCACCGCCGCCGTGTCCACCATGGACCACCACCTGCTGCTGATCCCGCCGCACGAGAAGTTCGCCGTGGCGGCCTCGATCGCGGCCCGGTCCGGCCGGACCATGCTCTTCGCCCGGACCCAGCTCGGCGTGGACCGGCTGGTCGAGCAGCTCGCCGCCGTCGGCGTACGGGCCGGCGGGCTGCACGGTGGGAAGACCCAGAGCATGCGGACCCGCACCCTCGCCGAGTTCCGCGAGGGCCGGATGGACGTGCTGGTCGCCACCGACGTGGCGGCCCGGGGCATCCACGTCGACGGGGTGTCCCTGGTGCTGCACGTGGACCCGCCGAAGGACCCGAAGGACTACCTGCACCGCGCGGGGCGTACCGCCCGGGCCGGCGAGTCCGGCGCGGTGGCCACCCTGGTGCTGCCGAAGCAGCGCCGGACCACCCTGGCGATGCTGGACAAGGCCGGGGTCGAGCCGACGGAGACCCGGGTCCGGGCCGGCGACCCGGCCCTGGTTGAGCTGATCGGTGCCCGTGAGCCCAGCGGCGTACCGGTCCGCGACGAGCCGGCGGCGACCCGGCGGCACGGGGACCGCCCGTCCGGACCGCGCCGGTTCGAGGACCGGGGCGGCCGGGGCGACCGCCGCTACGGGGACCGCCCCACCGGCGAGCGCCGCCACGACGACCGGGAGCACCGCTTCGGCGGGGAGCGCAGGTTCGGCGACCGGCCCACCGGCGAGCGCCGGTTCGACGACCGGGGCGAACGCCGGTTCGGCGACCGCCCCACGGGGGAGCGGCGCTTCGCCGACCGGCCCGCCGGCGAACGGCGCTTCGCCGACCGGCCCACGGGGGAGCGCCGGTTCGACGACCGGGGGGAGCGGAGTTTCACCGACCGCCCGACCGGTGAGCGGACCGGCGGCGAGCGGCGCTTCGGCGACCGCCCCGGCACCGAGCGCTCCGGCGACCGGACCGGCGGGGAACGGCGCTTCGGCGACCGGCCCACCGGCGACCGGCGGTTCGGCGACCGGGACGCGCGGCCCGAGCGACGGCTCGACGACCGGGCAGCCGGCGACCGGCGCTTCGACGACCGGGGCGAGCGGCGGTTCGGGGACCGGCCGCACGGCGAACGCCGCTTCCCGGAGCGGAGCGAGCGCGGCGGGGACCCGCGCACCGGCGACCGGCGGGGCGGCTTCCGGCCCGAGGGACGCGGACGGGACGACCGGCCGCGCGAGGACCGGCGCGGGTTCGGCGGACGGCCGCCGGCGCGTACCCACTGATCTGACGACGACCGGAACGCCGTCGCGGAGCCCACGCTCCGCGGCGGCGTTTCCGCATGTGCTGCCGGTGCCTGCGCGGTGGCGTAACGTCCGGTTCATGCCGACCATGCCGAAGTCGCTGTTCTGGGCCCGGACGGACACCGCCGGTGCCGAGCACGCCGTGCTGGACGACCGGGACGGGCTGACCGCGCGCGGCGTCGCGGTGGCCGTCGACCCGATCGCCTGCACCTGCCGGTACCAGTTGACCACCGGTCCGGACTGGACGGTCCGCCGGCTGGCGGTCGAGGCGGAGGGAGCGGGCTGGCAGCGGAGCGTACGGCTGGAGCCGGCCGGTGACCGGTGGCGGGTGACCACCTCCGAGCAGGGCGACCTGGACGCCGCGCTGCGGGCCGCCGGGCGTCCCCCGGCCGGGCTGCCGGGCACCGACGACCCGGACCGGCTGGCCGACGCGGTCGACGTCGACCTCGGCGGGTCGCCGCTGTTCAACACCCTCCCGGTACGCCGGCTGCGGCTGGCCTCCGCGGCGCCGGACACCGCGCACCGGATCACCGTGGCGTGGGTGCTGGTGCCCAGCCTGACGGTGGTCCCCGCCGAGCAGGTCTACACGGCGCTCGGCGCGGGCCGGGTCCGGTTCACCAGCGGCACCTTCACCGCCGATCTGGACGTCGACCCGGACGGCTGGGTGCTGCGCTATCCGGGCCTCGCGGAACGCGTCCCTGAGCGCTGACGCGCGCGTCGGAGTCTCCCGTCCCCGACCCGGCGGCCGATCGCCCGCGTGCGGAGGGTCACCCCGCCGCTGCGGGCGTCGACGGGCGTTCCGTCACCCGGGCCAGGCGCCGGTGGTGAGGAAGCGTTCGAGGGTGGCCAGGTGCGGGGCGAGGTCGAGGCCCTGCCCGGCCACCCAGTCGTCGGCGTAGTACGTGTCGGCGTACCGGTCTCCGGGGTCGCAGATCAGGGTGACCACCGATCCGGTGCGTCCCTCGGCGAGCATGCCGGCGATCAGGCCGAACGCGCCCCAGAGGTTGGTGCCGGTGGAGCCACCCACCCGCCGGCCGAGCAGGGCCGAGCCGGCCCGCATGGCGGCCAGGGAGGCGGCGTCGGGCACCTGGACCATCCGGTCCACCACGGCGGGCAGGAACGACGCCTCGACGCTGGGCCGGCCGATGCCCTCGATCCGGGAGCCCCGGCCGGTACGCACCGACCAGTCGGCCGCCTGCCAGGCCGGGTAGAACGCCGAGTTCTCCGGGTCGACCACGCACAGCTTGGTGGGCAGCCGACGGTACCGGGTGTAGCGGCCGATGGTGGCGCTGGTGCCGCCGGTCCCGGCGCCGACCACGATCCAGGCCGGCACGGGGTGCCGCTCCAGCGCGAGCTGCGCGTAGATCGACTCGGCGATGTTGTTGTTGCCCCGCCAGTCGGTGGCCCGCTCGGCGTAGGTGAACTGGTCCATGAAGTGGCCGCCGGAGTCCTCGGCCAGCCAGCGCGCCTCGACCACCACCTTGGCCGGGTCGTCGACCAGGTGGCAGCGCCCGCCCTGGAACTCGATCTGAAAGATCTTCTCGTGCGAGGTGGACGCCGGCATCACGGCGATGAACGGCAGCCCCAGCATCCGGGCGAAGTACGCCTCGGAGACCGCGGTCGAGCCGGAGGACGCCTCGACGACGGTCGTCCCCGGGCCGATCCAGCCGTTGCACAGCCCGTACAGGAAGAGCGAGCGGGCCAGCCGGTGCTTGAGCGAGCCGGTCGGGTGCACCGACTCGTCCTTGAGGTAGAGGTCGATGCCCCACTCGCGGGGCAGCGGGAACGGCAGCAGGTGGGTGTCGGCGGACCGGTTGGCGTCGGCCTCGACCGTGGCGATCGCCTCGGTCACCCACGTCCGGCTGGCCTCGTCGCACCGGTCGAGATGAGTCATGTTCGAAAACGTAGCAAGCCGGGTCAGACCTGATCGGGACCGGCCCGGCGGCGCTGCCGCCGTCGCGCCGAGGGCGTTCACCTCGATGATCCGCGCGCCGGCGCCCGCCGACGCCCTCCCCGGTCAGGCGGCGGGCGGTCCGATCGGCTGGGGGCGGTTCTCCCACTTCGTCGACAGGGCGATCCCGGTGCGGGTGGAGGCCACCCCGGGGGTCCGGTTCAGCCGGACGATGAGCTGCTCCAGCTCGGCGATGGTGCCGACCCTGGCCTTGAGCAGAAACGACTCGACGCCCGCCATGAAGTAGCAGGACTCGATCTCGGGCATCCGCCGGAACGCCTCCAGCACGTCGTCGGTGTCCCCGCCGGAGTCCTCGACGATCCCGATCAGCGCGGTCACGCCGAGGCCGATCGACTCGGGCTCCACCTCCGCCCGGTACGCCCGGATCACCCCGCCGGACTCCAGTTTGCCGACCCGTTCGTGCACGGCCGGGGCGGAGAGGCCGACCTGGCGGGCCAGTTCGGCGTACGAGAGTCGGGCGTTGCCCTGGAGCAGCGCGACGAGGCTCCGGTCGATGGCGTCCACGGACTGTGACCCTAGTCGTTCGGGCGTAACGTCCGGCGCTCGGCATACGTTGCACATGACAGCAGGTGAGTGTTCGCAGACCTTCGGTCAAGGGAGAACCGCGCCGGTAACATTTACTAACTTCCCACTCAGTGCTTTTTTCGCGTTTGGCGGACAGGCCAGGTCGCTGGTGCTGTAATTGCCATACGTCCCTCATGACGGCTCTGGGCTCGCACCGGCCGGGGGCAGTGTGTTCAGCCGGGGGCTTCGTCGACGCGAGGAGGGGGCTGTGGACACTGGAGATCGCCTGCTGACACCGGGTGAGGTTGCCGCGCTGTTTCGGGTTGACCCGAAGACGGTGACGCGATGGGCGGCGGCCGGCCGGATAGGCAGCATCCGGACTCCAGGCGGGCATCGCCGGTTTCGGGAATCCGAGGTGCGGGCCCTGCTGGAAGGGGAGGGCATGCTGGACGAGGCGGACGACATGGGCAAGGCCCGCAATGTCGGTCCCGCGGCATCGACCGGCCCCGGCCCGGCCAACGCCGGGATGTACTGACCAGGTGCACTGACGGGGCACGCGGACCGGCCCGCCCGGTCCGCGTCCCGACGCCGCCCGCGCTCAGCCGCGGCCGGCGGCCAGCCCCTCCGGGTCGCCGGTACGGCCGGTGCCCAGCTCGCCGGACCAGCGACGGAACAGCGTGTGCGGTACGCCCAGGGCGTCGAGCACCTTCCCCGCCACGAAGTCGACGAGTTGCTGCGCCGAGGCGGACGCGCCGGCACCGTAGAAGCCCGGGCTGGCGGGCAGCACCACCGCCCCGGCGTCGTGCAGGGCGATCAGGTGCTCCAGGTGGCTACGGGTCACCGGCGTCTCGCGGGGCACCACCACCAGCGGCCGGCGCTCCTTGAGGTTGACCTCCGCGGCCCGCTGCAACAGGTCCTTGGACAGCCCGATCGCGATGCCGGCGCAGGCGGCCGTGCTGGCCGGCACGACCGCCATGCCGCGTACCCGGTAGGAGCCGCTGCTGGGGCCGGCGGCAAGATCACCGGCGGGCCAGTGCCGCACGTCGGCGTCGCCCAGGTCCCGGCCGAGCCAGGCCGCGAGGTCCTCGGCCCAGTGCCCGTCGCGGAAGGACCGCCCGGTCTCGTCGAGGATGGTCAGCCGCGCGGCGCGGGACACGATCAGGTCCACCGGTTCGCCGGCGTCCAGCAGCCCGCTCAGAACCGCGGCGGCGTACGGCGTGCCCGACGCACCGGAGACCCCCACCACCCATGGCTCACGCATACCGTCCAGCCTGCCTGGTCACGCCGGGCGGCCGTCGGCCACCCCCTCGGGTCCGCCGGGCCGGCCCCCCGCCCACGGTACCGACCTGCCATGCTGCCGTGGGCGCGATCCCACGTCCCTGGGAGGAGTCGATGATGACCGGCGACATCCTCTGGTCGCTGCGCTCCGACTGCCCCATCCCGCCGAGGCTGTCGCCGCACGCCGAGCGGGTGCAGCGGTGGCTCGACGACCGGCTGCCCGGCCTTGGCCTGCCGCTGGACGGCCCGGCGCTGGACCGGCTGTCCCGCGCGGGTTTCGCCCGCTACGCCGGCCGGCTCTACCCGCAGGCCACCGAGGCCGACCTGCGGGTGGTGGCCACCCTGTTCACCTGGTTCTTCCTGGTCGACGACGCCTGCGACGGCCCGCACCGGCTGACCCCGCAGCAGATCCGGGCGCTGCGCGACGGAACGCTGTGGCTGCTGCGGGAGGGCCACCGGGCCCGCCATCCGGGGCTCACCGGCCCGCTGCGCCGGCTGCTGGTGCGGGCCTGGCGGGAGCCGCGCCGCCGGATGCCCGCCCGCTGGCGGCTGCGGTTCGCCGACGCGGTCGGCCACCACCTGCACGGAACCTGGCAGGAGGCGGTGGAGCAGGCCGCCGGGCGGCCGCCGGACGTGGCCCGGTACGTCGAGCTGCGCCGGGCCACCTCGGCGGCGTACGTGTCGTACCCGTTGATCGAGTTCGTCACCGGCCGGCCGCTGCCCGACGCGGTGTACCACCACCCGCTGCTGCGTGAGATCGCCGATCTCGGCAACGACCTGCTCTCCTGGTACAACGACATCGCCTCGCTGGAGCGGGACCGGGCCACCTCCGGCGGGCACAACCTGGTGCTCGCGCTGGCCGCCGAGCGGGGCGTCCCGATCGCCGCCGCGGTCGACCTG
>NZ_QKKX01000020.1 GCF_003434305.1 Micromonospora sp. MW-13 | reverse complement strand
AGCGCTGGCGGGCGGCGATGCGCCGCTTCGTCGAACTCCGCGCGGCCGTGCCGTCGTTCGGCCCGACGCTGGACGAGGCCGTCACCGACCACCTCGACGGGGTCGCCGACGCCGTCCGGGGCACCGTCGAGTGGACCCTGGAGAGCGCCCGCTACCTCACCCCGGCCGACCGGGACTGACCTTCGGTCAGGGGCGCAGGCCGAGCCGGACCACCAGGTCCAGCAGGGCGAACACGAACAGCGCGATGCCGACGAACCCGTTCGCGGTGAAGAAGGCCCGGTTGACCTTGCTCAGGTCGGTCGGCGACACCACCAGGTGCTGGTAGCCGAACGCGACGGCGGTCAGCGCCAGCCCGATCCACCAGAGCCAGCCGAACCCGACCAGCGCCCCGAACCAGATGAACGCCGCGAACGTCACCACGTGCGCGACGGTGGAGGCGTGCAGGGCGAAGCGCAGCCCGTACCGGGCGGGAACGCTGTGCACGCCGATCGTCCGGTCCACCTCGGCGTCCTGGCAGGCGTAGATCAGGTCGAACCCGCCGATCCACAGGCCCACCGCCACGCCGAGCAGCCAGGCCGGCCACGAGCCGGCGAAGGTGCCGGTGACCGCGAGCCAGGCGCCGACCGGGCCGACCGCCTGGGCGACCGCGAGGATCGCGTGCGGCCAGTTGGTGAACCGCTTGCCGTACGGGTAGACGACCAGCGGGACCACGGCGAGCGGCGCGAGCGCCAGGCAGAGCGGGTTGAGCAGGGCGGCGGCGGCGAGGAAGACCACCAGCGCGACGGCCGCGCCGGTCCAGGCCGTCCGCAGGCTCACCGCCCCGGTGACCAGCTCCCGGGCGGCCGTACGCGGGTTCCGCGCGTCGATCCGCCGGTCGAGGATCCGGTTGGCGGCCATCGCGAACGTCCGCGCCCCGACCATCGCCACGGTGATCAGCAGCAGGTCGAGCCAGCGCACCCGCCCGCCGTGGACCTGCATCGCGGTCAGCGCCGACAGGTACGCGAACGGCAGTGCGAAGACGGAGTGCTCGATCGCGACGAGCCTGAGGAACGACTTGACCCGGCCGGGACGCTCGACGGGTTCCGTGACGGCGGCGGTCATCAGATCCCGTACTCCTTCCAGCGCTTGTCGACCAGGGACACGACCTCGGGGGCCATGCTCATCTCCTCCGGCCAGCCCCGGGTGTAGCCCTCGGTGGGCAGCTTCCGGGTGGCGTCGACGCCCACCTTCCCGCCCCAGAACTGCTGGTACGAGGCGTGGTCGAGGTGGTCGACGGGACCCTCGGTGAGCAGCAGGTCCCGGGCGTAGTCGACGTTGCCGAAGGCCCGGAACGCGACCTCGTTGTAGTCGTGCACGTCGCAGTCCTCGTCGACGATCACGATCAGCTTGGTCAGCGACATCAGGTGGGCGCCCCAGATCGCGTTCATCACCTTCTGGGCGTGCTTGGGGTAGCGCTTGCGGATCGACACGATCGCGCAGTTGTGGAAGACCCCGGCGGCCGGCAGGTCGTAGTCGACGATGTCGGGGATCAGCAGCTTGAGCAGCGGCTGGAAGATCCGCTCGGTAGCCTTGCCGAGGCCGTGGTCCTCCTGCGGCGGCTTGGAGGTGACGATCGAGTGGTAGACGGCGTCGCGCTGCATGGTCATCGTCTCGATGTGCAGCACCGGGAACGGCTCGACCGGGGTGTAGAAGCCGGTGTGGTCGCCGAACGGCCCCTCGGGCAGCCGCTCGCCGGGCTCCAGGTACCCCTCCAGCACGATCTGGGCGTGCGCCGGGACCTGGAGCGGGACGGTGAGGCAGTCGACCATCTCGACCCGCTCGCCGCGCAGGAACCCGGCGAACAGGTATTCGTCGATGTCGCCGGGCAGCGGCGCGCTGGCCGCGTACGAGACCACCGGGTCGCAGCCGATCGCGACCGCGACGGGCAGGCGCTGGCCGAGCCGCTCGGCGACCGCGTGGTGGGCGGTGGAGTCCTTGTGGATCTGCCAGTGCATGCCGAGAGTGTTGCGGGAGTGCTGCTGGAGCCGGTAGAGGCCGAGGTTGCGCTTGCCGGTCTCCGGGTGCTTGGTGTGGGTCAGCCCGTAGTTGTGGAAGATGCCGCCGTCGCCCGGCCAGACCTGGAGGCCGGGCAGCCGGTTCAGGTCGACGTCGTCGCCGGAGTACACCACCTGCTGGCAGGGGGCGGTCTTCACCTTGCGCGGCGGCAGCGACTTGAGCTGCATGACCTTGCCCATGCCCTCGCGGATGCCGGACCAGCCGACCGGCAGCTCCGGCTTGATCAGGTCGCCGATCCGCGCGCCGATCTCGTCGAGGGACTCGACGCCGAGCGCCATCGCCATCCGCTTCTCGGTGCCGAACAGGTTGATCGCCACCGGCAGTTCACCCCGGGTCGGCCGCTCGAAGAGCAGCGCGGGGCCGCCGGCCCGCACGGTCCGGGTGACGATCTCGCTGATCTCCAGCGTCGGATCGACCGGGACGCTGACCCGGCGCAGCTCCCCCGCCCGCTCCAGGGCCGCGAGGAAGTCCTTCAGATCGGTGTACGGGAAGCCACGAGCCGCCATGACAGCCAGTCTCCCGCACCGGCCACCAGGTCGACCAAGCCGGGTGGTGTGACGCCCGCGATCCCGCCCCCCAGCATGATCGACTCGACGTGCGGCACATGATCAACTCGACCTGCGGCATGTGATCGACTCGATGTGCGGCATGTTGCGGTATCCGGACGACGGGATGCCGCGACATGCTGCATGCCGAGTCGATCACCCGCCGCACGCCGGGTCAGTGGCTATGGGCCAGCTCGACGAAGGCCCGCTGGGCGGTGAGCCCGAGGTCGAGCCATCCCCACCACCCTCTCCCCCTCCCAAACGTCAACGTCCCTCCACCAACCTGACCCCCACCCCCAACCGCACGGTAGGCTCCCAGTAACCCTCTGTCAGCAGCCCCGCCCCGCCGGGCACGGGGGCGGGCACCGGTGGGGGTGGGAGTTCAGGGGTCTGGTGGGAGGGGATCAGGTGGGTGGGGGACGGGTGCCGAAGGGGTTCAGCGAGCGGCGGGTGCGGGTCGGCGAGGTGATGATCAACCATGTCCGGGGTGGGCAGGGGCCGCCCCTGGTGCTGCTACACGGCTACCCGGAGTCCTGGTACATGTGGCGGGCCCTGTTGCCCAAGCTGGCCCGGCACTTCGACGTGGTCGCTCCCGACCTGCGCGGTTTCGGCGACAGCGACGCCCCGGCCGCCGGGTACGACAAGAAGACCCTCGCCGCCGACCTGCACGGGCTGCTCGACGAGCTGGGCGTGACCGGCGACATCCGGCTGGTCGGCCACGACGTCGGCACGATGGTCGCCTACGCGTACGCCGCCGCTCACCCGGACCGGGTGAGCCGGCTGGTGCTCAGCGAGGCACCGATCCCCGACGAGAGCGTCTACGCGTTCCCCGCGCTGACCCCGGCCGGCCCTGGGGTGTGGAACTTCGGCTTCTTCAGCCTCACGAACGGGCTGCCGGAGCAACTCGTCAGCGGCCGGGAGACGCTCTGGGTGGACCGGTTCACCGACTCGATGATGGTCCGCAAGGGCAGCATCGGCCCCGACGACGTCGAGGAGTACGCCCGGCACCTGCGGGACGAGGCGCACCTGCGGGCGAGCTTCGCGTACTTCCGCGCCTTCGGCGAGGACATCAGCGACAACGCCGCGTACCGGGCGACGCCGCTGCCCATGCCGGTGCTGGCCGTCGGCGGTCGGGCCAGCCTCGGCGGCCAGGTGGCCGACCAGGTCCGCCGGTACGCCACGACGGTCCGTGGTGAGGTGATCGAGGACTGCGGCCACTGGTTGTACGAGGAGCGACCGGAGGAACTCCTCGCCCTGCTGCTGGACTTCCTCCGCCCGGCCTGACCCGGGCACCGAGGAGGGCCGCCTCGGCTCGGGCCCACTCGCCGATCGGGCCGCTGGGCGCACCCGGGGAGGCCCCGGGCACCCCGGAGGAGGCCCCGGGCGCGCCCCGAGGTCGGGCGGCGGCGGTTCAGCCGCTGGCCGCCACCGGGGTGGGCGTCCAGGCGTGGTCGGCGAGTTGGGGATCGAGCGGGGCACCGGTGAGCCGGTTGGCGAAGGTGGAGATGGTGTACGTGCCGACGCCGAGGACCACGTCGAGGGCCTGCCCGGGGCGGTAGCCGGTGGCGAGGAAGGCGCGCAGCACGTCGTCCGGGACCGCGCCCCGGTGCTCCAGCACGGCCAGGGTGAACAGCCGAAGCGCCTCCAGCCGCGCCTCGGCCAGCGGCGCGCCGGAGCGCAGCGCACCGATCAGCGCCGGGTCGGCAGCCAGCCCGGTCAGCGTGCCGGTGTGCAGCGCCACGCAGACGTGGCACTCGTTGTGGGTGGCGATCGTCAGCACGACGACCTCCCGCTCCAACGGGTCGAGGTCGCTCTGCTCGAAGATCCCGTTGACGGTGAGGAAGCCCTTGAGCAGGTGCGGCGACTCGGCCATCAGGGCGACCGGAGCCGGAAGGTAGCCGAACTTCCGTCGCACCCCCTCGATGGTCGGCCGGGCGGCGGCGGGCGCGGTTTCGGGGGTGTGGGCGGTGAAGACGCGGTCGGGCACGGTGACCTGCTCTCGGGTAGGGGTGAGGGACCGCCGTGACGTACGATAGTCAACGTGGTTGTCCAGATAGTAAACGTGGTTGTCGAACGTGGCAACGGCTGACCCCGGGCGGCCCGGCTTCGCGCTGCCCCTGCTGCTGCTGGCCGGCTTCCGTACCCTCATCGACGGCCTGCACGCGGAGCTGGCCGCGCAGGGCCACCCGGAGCTACGGCCGCTGCACGGCTTCGTCCTCCAGGCGGTCGGGGTGGAGGGCACCACCGCGACCGAGCTGGGTCAGCGCCTCGGCGTCTCCAAGCAGGCTGCCGGCAAGACGGTCGACCGGCTGGTCGCCCTCGGCTACCTGGAACGCGCCGACGACCCGCGCGACGCCCGGCGCAGGCTGGTCCGGATGACCGCTCGGGGCCGCGACGGCCTGACCCGCTCGGCGGTGGTCTTCGACACGCTGCGCGACCGCTGGGCGACCACCCTCGGCCCCGAGCGGGTCGCGGCGATCGAGGACGACCTGCGCACGGTCGCCGCCGCCGACCTCTTCCGCCTAGACGTCCCGGGCTGGTTCGGCACCTGACCGCTCCCGCGCCGGGCACCGAGAAACACCCGCAGGGGGCACGATGGCAGCATGAGTGACGCGTACGTGTCCGGAGACCCGGACGGCCTCTCCCCCCTGCTGGTCCGGATCCGCGACGCGGTGGCCCGGGAACTGCACGCCCAGCTCACCATGCGCGCCGAGCGGATCGAGCTGCCCGACGTGCCGGAGGTGGCCTACCAGTTCACCCGGCAGGTGGACCGGGTGCTCACCGCGACGAGGGCCGCCCGGCCCTGACCGGCGGGACGGCGGTCACCCCGGGCCCGAGGGTCGGTCAGCTCACCCCGGCGTAGGAGTGCAGGCCGGTGAAGAAGAAGTTCACCCCGAACAGGTTCATCAGCATGGTGAGGAAGCCGAGGATGGCGATCCACGTCGCCACGTTCCGCTTGACGCTCGGAGTGGCCCGGGCGTGCAGGTAGCCCGCGTACACCACCCAGGAGATGAACGCCCAGGTCTCCTTCGGGTCCCAGCCCCACGGCCGGCCCCACGCGGCCTCCGCCCAGATCGCGCCGGCGATCACCGCGAAGGTGAAGATCGGGAACGAGAAGGCGTGCAGCACGAAGGTCAGCCGCTCCAGGCCGTCCGCCGCCGGCAGCCGCTTCGCCAGGGTGTACGGGAAGCTGCGCCTGCCCCGCTCGTACCCGTTGCGCATCAGGAACGCGATCGCCGGCACCGCGCCGAGCAGGAAGATGCTGGACGAGAAGCTGATCGTCGACACGTGCACGATGTACCAGGACGACTGGAGCGCCGGCATCAGCGGCACCACCTCGACGTACAGCTTCAGCTCGGCGAACGCCAGCAGCAGCACCATCACCAGGGTGAGGAACAGCCCGAGGCGGCGCAGCGAGGGACGCTTCCAGAGCACGGCGAGCCACGCCGCCGCGCTGACGCACGAGACCGTCAGCACGAACTCGTACATGTTGCCCCAGGGCATCCGGTCGGCGGCGATGCCGCGGGTGACCGTGGCCGCGAGGTGCAGCGCGGCGGCCAGCGCGGTGATCCAGACCGCGACGCGGCCGGCCAGCCGGGCCTGCTGCGCCGAGCGGCCGAGCCGGGCCGGCGGATCGGCCGGGGCGGCGGGGGGCGCGTCGACCGGGCCGCCGGCCGCGCCGACCCCCGCGCCGACCAGCTCGCGCTTGGGCGCGGCGGCCGGGGCGACGGCCCGGGCGTTGCCCAGGGCGTACTCGACGGCGTGGCAGATCATCGCGACCAGGTAGGCCAGGATCGCGAACATGACCAGTTGGTCGGAGAGTGCGGACATCACTCGGCTCCTTCTCGCGTCCCGGCCGGACCGCGTGCGCCGCGCCCCCCGCCGGCCCGCTCGTCCGGCTCCCCGCCGCCGCTGACGGCGGCGACGAGTTGCGCGAACTCGTCGGCGAACCCCGGATAGTCGGTGCGCGGCAGGCCACCGGCCTCCACCAAGCTACTACCGCCCGTCGGAGATCCTGCGGCGGGGTCGTCGGTCGAGGTCGGGGCGGCATCGCCGGCCGGGTTCGCGGCCGGCGTCACCCGGAACCAGACCCGGCGGCGCTTGCCGAACAGGGCGCCCATCAGGCCGACCAGCAAGACCGCCGAGCTGCCGAGCAGCAGCGTGGAGCCGGGGTCGTAGCGCACCGACAGGGTGATGTACGGCTTCGTGCCGACGAACTCCAGCACGCTGCCGTCGTCCAGCGTCCACTTCTCGCCGACGGCGAGCTTCTTGTCGCCGACCTGCTTGAGCTTGCCGTTGGTGACCTGGCGCTGGTCGAGCTGGTACACCGAGCCGGGGATGCCGGCGTCCATGCCCAGGTTCCCCCGGTACGCGACGAGCACCACGGCCGGGTTGCGCTCGGTCGGAAACTCCGACCGGTTGAACGGGCCCTGCTGCGGCGCGGTGGGCAGGTACAACCCCTCGAAGGCGACCTGGAGGTTCGAGTCCCGCTTGCCGGTCTTCGGGTCGACGTTGACGTCCGGGAACGCGGCCAGCCCCTCGCTGGTGAGGGTGGCGTCCCCACTGGTCAGGAAGGGGAAGTTGCTGGTCTGGGTCTTGCCGTACCGGTCGGTGTAGCGCAGCACCGGGGCGTAGCCGTGGCCGAGCAGGTAGACGTTGGCGGCGCCGAGGCGCAGCGGGGAGTTGACCGAGAAGGTCTCGGTGCGGGTGGCCCGGCCGGCCTGCTCCACGTCGACCGTGGCCCGGTAGAACTCCGGCTGGCCGGACTCCAGGAACCGCGCGTCGAAGTGGTTCAGGGTCAGGCAGAACGGCGGCAGGTCGGCGCTGTCCACCCGGGGGCCGAGCTTGGCCTCGGCGTACTGCTGCCGGGTGTTGCAGAAGTCCTCGCCGGCCACCAGCAGTCGGTTGCCGTGCCAGCCGTACCAGGAGCCGAGGGCCACCCCGATCAGTACGGCGATCAGCGAGGTGTGGAACAGCAGGTTGCCGGTCTCCTTGAGGTACCCCTTCTCGGCGGAGACCTCGGTTCCGCGTACCACCACCCGCCAGCGCCGTCGGCGCAGCTCGGCGGCGACGGCCTCGGCGTCGGTGGCGACGCCGGTCAGCACGGCGTGCTGGGGCAGCCGCTCCAGCCGCCTCGGCGCGGCCGGCGGCTTCGTGCGCAGCGCGCGCACGTGGTCGCGCAGCCGGGGCACGATGCAGCCGATCAGCGAGGTGAACAGCAGCAGGTAGATGGCGGAGAACCAGACCGACCCGAACACCTCGAACGCGCCGATCCGGTCCAGCCTGGGGGCCAGTTCCGGGTGGTCGACGAAGTACTGGTTGACCTTCTCCAGGTTCACCCCGCGCTGCGGCAGCACCGAGCCGGGGATGGCCGCGACGGCGAGCAGGAAGAGCAGGATCAGCGCCGTACGCATGCTGGTGAGCTGCCGCCACGAGTTGCGCAGCAGGGCCAGCGCGCGGTTGGGCCGGCGGCGGGGCGCCTCGGGATCGGCCCGGTCCGCCACGATCGTCATCAGATGCTCACCTCGCCCACGCCGAACGTCGTCTGCAACCAGATGACGAAGTTGGTCCACCCGCCGGTGAGCAGCGCGAGGCCGATCAGCACCAGCAGGACGCCGCCGACCCGGGTGACCCAGCGGCTGTTGCGCCGGACGGCGCGGAACACCCCGAGCAGGCGGTGGAAGCCCAGCCCGAAGGCGACGAACGGAATCCCCAACCCGAGGCAGTAGGCCACGGCGAGCACCACGGCCCGGTCGGTCTGCCCGCCGGGGGTGGCCATGCCGAGCACCGCCGCGAGCGTGGGGCCGGTGCAGGGCATCCAGCTCAGGGCGAAGACCGCGCCGAAGACGGGTGCCCCGAGCAGGCCGGCGGCGGGCAGCCGGTGGATCCGGAACTCCCGCTGGAGGCCGGGGAGCACCCCGACGAAGGCCAGCCCGAGCACGATGACCAGCGCACCGGCGCCGATCTCCAGAGCCCGCTCGTACTGGATGAAGACCCGGCCGACGCTGGCGAAGAGGATGGCGGTGGCGGTGAAGACGGCGGTGAACCCGGCGATGAACAGCAGCGTCCCGGCGAGCACCCGGCCCTTGACCGCCGCCGCGGTCCGGCCCCGTTCCCGCACCGCCACGCCGCCGCCGTCGGCCTGCCCCGAGGTGCCGACCGGGGGTGTTGCCGGTGCTCCCCGGCCCTCCAGGTCGGCGCCGGCCAAGCCGGTGACGTAGGAGAGGTAGCCGGGGACCAGCGGGAGGATGCACGGGGACAGGAAGCTGACCAGCCCGGCGAGCGCCGCCGCGCCGATGGCCAGCAGCAGCGGTCCGCTCCGGGCGACGTCGTGGAAGGTCTCCCCCATCAGCGGGAACCGTTGGGGGCGGGCTGCTCGGCGGCGATCCGGGCGACGATCGGTTGCAGCCGCTCCTGGGTCACCGCCGACCGGATCACCACGGCCACCCTGCCGTCCCGGTCCAGTACGAGGGTGGCCGGAATGGTGGTGGGCGAGATGTCGAAGGCGAGGGCGAGCCGGCTCGGCGGGTCGAAGAGGCTGGGGTAGGTGACCCGGCCCTCCTCGAACGCGAGCGCCTTTTCCCGGTTGTCCTGCACGTTGATGCCGAGGAAGGTCACCCCGGACGCCTTGGTGGCCTGGTAGGTGGCCTCCAGGTCGTCGGCCTCGGCCCGGCAGGGCGGGCACCAGGACCCCCAGAAGTTGACCACGACCACCTGGCCGCGGTCCGTCGCGACGTCGTAGCTGCCGCCGGTGAGCAGCTCACCGGCCAGCTTCGGGGCGGTGGACCGCTGGTCGGGGGCGCACTCGATCACCCCGTCGGTGGTGGCGCAGCGCTGCTCCTGGCTGTCGGAGGAACAGCCGGTCAGGGCCGCCGTGGTCGTCACGGCCGCGAGGAGCCCCGCGATCCACCTCCGGGCTGACATCAGGCCCCCTTGGCCGTCCGGGCGGTCGGTGATGTGGCGACCAGGTGCGCGGCCGGCTCGCTGTAGCCGATCCCGACGATCTTCGCGCCGTCGAAGTGGAACGAGGTGAGGCTGGCCAGGCCGCACTGCCGCCGGCGCGGGTCGTGCCAGAGCCGCTTGCGCTCGACGTAGCGGCGCAGCGTCCAGATGGGGAGTTGGTGGGAGACCAGCACGGCCTCCCGCCCCTCGGCGGCGACCCGGGCGGCGTGCAGGGCGGCGAACATCCGCTCCGCGATGGCCCGGTACGCCTCGCCCCAGGACGGGGTGACCGGGTCGCGCAGCACCCACCAGTTGCGCGGGTCGCGGAACGACCCGTCGCCCGGGGAGACCTTCTTGCCCTCGAACCAGTTGGCGCTCTCGATCAACCGCTCGTCCACCCCGACCGGCAGGCCGAACTGGGCGGCGATCGGCTCGGCGGTCTGCTGGGCGCGTTCGAGCGGGCTGGCCACCACGTGCACCACGGTCCGCTCGGCGAGCCCCTGGGCCGCCGCCTTGGCCATCTGCACGCCCAGCTCCGACAGGCGGAAGCCGGGCAGCCGGCCGTAGAGGATCTGGGCGGGGTTGTGCACCTCGCCGTGCCGCAGCACGTGAACCACCGTCTTGCTCACCGCAGCGCCCCCTTCGTTCGCGACTGCGGGGCTCGCAAAACCGGCTCACTCCTCGCGCTCACCACGCCCCCCTCGTTCGCGACTGCGGGGCTCGCAGAACCGGCTCACTCCTCGCGCTCACCACGCCCCCCTCGTTCGCGACTGCGGGGCTCGCAGAACCGGCTCACTCCTCGCGCTCACCACGCCCCCCTCGTTCGCGACTGCGGGGCTCGCAGAACCGGCTCACTCCTCGCGCTCACCACTACCCCCCGTTGCCCGCCGCTGCCGCCGCGTTCGCCGCCGCCGGCAGGGCCGCGGCGATCTGCTCACACGCGGCGTCGTCGATCGCCGCCGAGACGAACCAGGCCTCGAACGCGCTCGGCGGCAGGTAGACCCCGTCGGCGAGCATCGAGTGGAAGAACGCCTTGAACGCCGGGACCTGCTGGGTCCGGGCGCTGTCGTAGTCGACCACGTCGGCGTCCGTGAAGAAGATCGAGAACATGCTGCCCGCGTACGACAGCCGGTGCGGGACCCCGGCGGCGGCGAGCGCGTCGGCGGCGAGCTTGCCCACGACGGCGGCGGTCTCGTCGAGCCGGCGGTACACCGCGTCGTCGGCCAGCCGCAGCGTGGCCAGGCCGGCGGCGCACGCGAGCGGGTTACCGGAGAGGGTGCCGGCCTGGTAGACCGGGCCGGCCGGGGCCAGCCGCGACATGATCTCCGCGCGCCCGCCGAACGCCGCGGCCGGCAGCCCACCGCCCATGACCTTCCCGTACGTCCACAGGTCGGCGTCGGTGGGGTCGAGGCCGTGCCACCCGGAGCGGGTGACCCGGAACCCGGTCATCACCTCGTCGACGATCAGCAGCGCGCCGTGCGCGTGGGCGATCCGGGCGAGCTGGGAGTTGAACCCGTCGCGGGGGGCGACCACGCCCATGTTGCCGGCCGCCGCCTCGGTGATCACCGCGGCGATGTGCGCCCCCTCGGCGGCGAACGCCTCCTCGACGGCGGCGACGTCGTTGTACGGCAGCACGATGGTGTCGCCGGCCGCCGCGCCGGTGACGCCGGGCGAGTCGGGCAGGCCGAGGGTGGCCACGCCGGAGCCGGCGGCGGCGAGCAGCCCGTCGGAGTGCCCGTGGTAGCAGCCGGCGAACTTGATGATCTTCGAGCGGCCGGTGAAGCCACGGGCCAGCCGGATCGCCGACATGGTGGCCTCGGTGCCCGAGTTGACCAGCCGGACCTGCTCGACCGGGGTGCGGTCGACGATCTCGGCGGCCAGCTCCACCTCGCCGGGGGTCGGGGTGCCGAAGCTGGTGCCCCGGCCGGCGGCGTCCCGGACGGCCTCGACCACCGCGGGGTGGGCGTGCCCGAGGATCAGCGGCCCCCAGGAGCAGACCAGGTCGACGTAGCGCCGGTCGTCCGCGTCGTAGAGCCAGGGCCCCTCCCCCCGGACCATGAAGCGCGGGGTGCCGCCGACGGCGCGGAACGCGCGCACGGGGGAGTTCACCCCGCCCGGCACGATGGCGCGGGCGCGGTCGAACAGGGCCTCGGAGGCCGGCGCGTCGGCCGGGTAGCGGCCGGATCCGGCGGAAAAGGTGTCGGTCACGATGCCGCCATTGTGTCAGCGCCGGACGGCGAATCGGCAGCCACCCCTGGTCGGGGTTACCGGGCTCACGCGGATGAGCTGGCCGGGCGGGCTGCGAGCGCCTCGACGGGCCGGAGGACCCGGTTCGCGCTAGGCTGACCGGGTGGATCGTGCCGAACTGTCCATCACGCTACACCGCACGGGCGATGAAGTGGTGCTTCGCCTCGCCGGTGAGATCGACATGCTCACGGCCACCCAACTCTCGACCGTCGTCAACGAGGCGCTCGCCGATCCGCCCCCGCGGATCGTCCTCGATCTGGGCGGGGTCACCTTCTGCGACTCCCAGGGGCTGGGCACCCTGGTCGTGCTCAGTCGCAAGGCCAGCCACGCGCAGAGCCTGCTCATCCTCACCGGCGTCGGCGACTTCCTGCTCCGGGTCCTGGACATCACCGGCCTCCGCTCGGCCCTGATGATCCGCAACGGCGCTCCCACCGACTGAACCCCGCCACCCGCGCCCCGCCGCCCTGACCGGCGGCGGGGTCACGATCGCGATCAGGTGGGAAGGTCGCGGCGGCGGAAGGTGAGCAGGCCCGCCGTGGCCAGCGCGGCGGCCGTGCCGGTCAGGGCCAGCAGCGGGGTGGCGGGCACCCGGCCGCCCAGGACCTGCGGGGTGTGGGTGAACGGGGACAGGTCCAACAGCCACTGGCTCAGCTCCAGCACCGCGCCGAGCTGGCCGAGGAGCAGGCAGCCGGCGAGCGCCGCCCAGGCCGCGCCGACGCTGATCCGGGGCAGCAGGCCGAACAGCAGCACCGCCACGCCGACCAGCACCCAGACCGCCGGCACGTGGGCCAGCGCCGCCCCGGTCAGCCGGGGCACCTTACCCGCCACGTCGGAGCTGCTGAGGCCGTAGGCGAGGCCGGTGACCGCGCCGGTCACCGCGAGCATCACCGCCGGGCCGAGCAGGGCGAAGGCCAGGTGGCCGAGCAGCCAGCGGGACCGGCTCACCCCGGTGGCGAGCACCGGCTCGGCGCGCTGGCCGGTCTCCTCGGTCCGCATCCGCAGCGCGGCCTGGATGCCGTAGCCGGCGGCGGCGAGCGCGGTGATGCTCAGGGTCGTCCCGAGGTACGCCTCGGCGATCGACGCCGAGCCGCCGAGCCGCTCCATCAACCGGGCGACGGTCTCGTTGCCGTCCACCGCCGCCCCGGCCGCCTGGGCGGCGGCGCCGAGCACCGCGCCGAGGGCCGCCGCGCCGACCGTCCAGCCGAGCAGCGCGACCCGGTTCAACCGCCAGGCCAGCCCCCACGGGCCGGCGAGGGCGGGGCCGGCGGCGGCCGGGCCGAGCCTCGGCGGCAGCACGCCCGCGCCGAGGTCGCGCCGCGCCGAGAGCCGGAACGCCGCCGCGCCGACCAGCGCGGCCAGCCCGGCGAGCAGCGCCAGCGGCCACCAGCGCTCGCCGGCGTACGGGTGGGTGCGCTGGGCCCAGCCCAGCGGGGAGAGCCAGCTCAGCCACTGCGTCCCGCCCGCGTCCCCGGCGAGCCGGACCAGGTACGCCGCCCCGAGCGCCGCGATGCCCAGCCCCCGGGCGCCGCCCGCGCTCTCGGTGAGCTGTGCGGCGAGGGCGCCCACGGTGGCGAAGACCGCCCCGGCGAGGGCGACCGAGAGCCCGAACGCCAGCGACCCGGCCGCTGGCAGGCCGGCGGCGACCAACCCGCCGGCCACGAGCAGCCCGAGCAGCAGGTCCGCCGCGTACGTGACGAGCAGCGCGGCGGCCAGCCCGGCGTACCGGCCGAGGACGGTGGCGCCGAGCAGCTCCCGCCGGCCCGCCTCCTCCTCGGTCCGGGTGTGCCGGACGACGACGAGCAGGCTGATCAGGCCGACGATCAGGTGCAGCAGCCCGGCCCGCTGGGCGGCGAGCGCGCCGATGCTGTCGCCGTGCACCGGGCCGAGCAGCGCCACGATCGACGGGTTTCCGGCGGTGGTGGCCGCGTACTCGGCGCGCTGGGCGGCGGTCGGGTAGAGCCCCGCGTACGTCTCGGCGTAGCTGGCCGGCAGCACCGCGATCAGCAGCACCCAGATCGGCAGCAGCACCCGGTCCCGGCGCAGGATCAGCCGGACCAGGTGCCGGACGCCGGTCACCGGGCCACCCCGGCGGTGCTCGCCGACCCGTAGTGCCGCAGGAACAGCTCCTCCAGCGTGGGCGGCCGGCTGACCAGGGTCCGTACGCCGATCTCGGTGAGCCGGCGCAGCGCGGCATCGAGCGCCGGGGTGTCCACGTCGAAGCGAACCCGGTCGCCGTCCACCCGCAGGTCGTGCACGCCGGCCAGCTCGGCCAGCCCGTGCGGCGGCCCGGCCAGCTCGGCGTCGACGGAGGTGCGCTGGAGGTGACGCAGCTCGGTGAGCGTGCCGGTCTCCACGGCGCGACCGTTGCGGATGATCGTCACCCGGTCGCAGAGCGCCTCGACCTCGCCGAGGATGTGGCTGGAGAGCAGGACGGTCCGGCCGTCCTGCCGGGCCCGGCCCACCCAGTGCTGGAAGACCTCCTCCATCAGTGGGTCGAGGCCGGAGGTGGGCTCGTCGAGGATCAGCAGCTCCGCGTCGGAGGCCAGGGCGGCGACCAGGCCGACCTTCTGCCGGTTGCCCTTCGAGTACGCCCGGCCCTTCTTGCGCGGGTCCAGCTCGAAGGCGGCCAGCAGCTCGTCGCGGCGGGCCCGGTCGATGCCGCCGCGCATCCGGCCGAGCAGGTCGATCACCTCGCCCCCGCTGAGGTTCGGCCACAGGGTCACGTCGCCGGGCACGTACGCCAGCCGTCGGTGCAGCGCGACGGCGTCCCGCCAGGGGTCGCCGCCGAGCAGGCGGACGGCCCCCGCGTCCGCCCGCAGCAGACCGAGCAGCACCCGGATGGCGGTGGACTTGCCGGCGCCGTTGGGCCCCAGGAAGCCGTGCACCTCACCGGCGCGGACGGTCAGGTCCAGCCCGTCGAGCGCCCGGGTCTGGCCGAAGGTCTTCACCAGGCCGGTCACCGTTATCGGAGTTTCCATACTTCAGAAGCTACAGTCGTTTCAGAAAGTTGTGAAGACTGTGGAAGCTGAGGCACGATCAGATGCCCGACCTACGCCGAGGAGAGTTGGATGACCGCCGCCGACCCGCCCAGCCGCAACGACGAGGCGGTCCACCTCTTCGTCGAGCGAATGGCCATGGCCTTCGCGGATGTCGGCTTCCCCCGGATGGCCGCCCGGGTGCTGTTCACGGTGATGAGCGCGGACCAGACGTTGACCGCTGCCGAGATCGGCGAACGGCTCGACGTCAGCGCGGCGGCGGTCTCCGGCGCGGTCCGGTACCTGATCCAGTTCGGGATGCTGGTCCGCGAGCCGGTGAAGGGCTCCCGTCGGGACCGCTACGGACTGCCGGACAACCCCTGGTACGAGGGGATGATCACGAAGACCGGCCTCTACAAGAGCTTCATCGACATCGCGGACGGCGGGGTCGACGCCCTCGCCGGCCGGGGCAGCCCGGCCGGCGAGCGGGTCGCCGAGATGCGTGACTTCTTCGTCTTCATCCAGGAGGAGATCGACTCGCTCGGCGAGCGCTGGCGAGCCCGCCGCGCCGCCACGGGCCACGGCGGTTCGTCAGCCGCCTAGGTCAGCGGGTGTTTCCCCAGCGGGCCTGTTCCAGCAGGTCGGCGGCGCGGGTTCGGGCCTCCGGGCCGTCCGCCCGGAGCAGGGTGGTGGCCTCGTCGACGGCGTCGGTGAGCGTGCGCCACTGCGCCTCGCGCTCCCGGACCAGGTCCGACTGGGCGGCGAGCTGTCGGGTCTTGACCCACAGTTCGACGAAGACCGACACCTTGGCCCGCAGCACCCACGGGTCGAAGGGCTTGGTCAGGTAGTCGACCGCGCCGACCGCGTACCCGCGCAGGGCGAGCTGGGCGTCCTTGTCCGCCGCGGTGAGGAAGATGATCGGCACGTGCCGGGTACGTTCCCGCCGCTTGATGTGGCTGGCGGTCTCGAAGCCGTCCATGTCGGGCATCTGCGCGTCCAGCAGGATCACCGCGAAGTCGTCCACCAGCAACTGCTTGAGCGCCGCCTCGCCGCTCTCCACGGCGACCGACTGCACCGGCAGCCCCTGGAGGATCGCCTCCAGGGCCATCAGGTTCTCCCGCCGGTCGTCGACCAACAGCGCCTTGGCCGTCTGGGTCACACTCTCTCCTCGCCTCGACTGCCGCCCACCCAGGACGCCATCAGCTCGATCAGGTCGTCCAGGTCAACCGGTTTGGTGATGTAGTCGCTGCCGCCCGCCGCGAGCGCGGACTCGCGGTCGCCCGGCATCGCCTTCGCGGTCAGGAAGACGATCGGCAGGTCGGCGAAGCGGTGGTTGCGGCGAATCTGCCGGGTGGTCTCGTAGCCGTCCTGGTCGGGCATCATCGCGTCCATCAGCACGATGTCCACCTCCGGATGCTCGGCCAGCCGGCGGACGCCGTCCGCCCCGTTGTCCGAGTACAACACGGTCATACCGTGCAACTCCAATGCACTGGTCAGAGCGAACACGTTCCGCACGTCGTCATCGATGATCAGCACGGTGACGCCCTCCAGCCGGCGGGTGGCCGGCGTCTCGACTGCCTCCGGCAGCTCCGGCGGGGGCATCAGCAGCGAGGCGGGCAGGCCCGCGCGGGCCGGCGACGGCGGCGCCGGCGCCACCACCGCGTCCGGGGCCAGCACGTCCGGTACGTACAAGGTGAAGGTGGAACCCTCCCCGGGCGCCGAGGCCACGGTGATCGAGCCGCCCAGCAGGCGGGCCAGGTCCCGGCTGATCGACAGCCCCAGCCCGGTGCCGCCGTACCGGCGGCTGGTCGTCCCGTCCGCCTGCTGGAACGCCTCGAAGATCAGCGACAGCTTGTCGTCCGAGATGCCGATGCCGGTGTCGATCACCGTGAAGGCGATCACCTGCTGGGCGTTGGTCAGCGCCGGCACGTCGAAGGCGACGTTCTCGGACGCCGGGGCGATCCGCAGCGTCACCGCCCCGTTGTCGGTGAACTTCACCGCGTTGGAGAGCAGGTTACGCAGGATCTGCTGCAACCGTCCGGCGTCGGTGACCAGCGCCGGGGGCAGCTCCTTGGCCACCCGGACCTGGAAGTCGAGGCCCTTGTCCTCGGCCTGCGGGGAGAACGCCTGCTCGACGTACCCGCGGATCTCGGTGAACCCGACCTCGGTCGGCTCCACGTCCATCCGGCCCGCCTCGATCTTGGACAGGTCGAGGATGTCGTCGATCAGCCGCAGCAGGTCCGAGCCGGAGCCGTGGATGGTCCGGGCGAACTCGATCTGTTTCGGGGTGAGGTTCTGCTCCGAGTTCTCCACCAGCAGCCGGGCCAGCAACAGCAGCGAGTTCAGCGGAGTACGCAGCTCGTGGCTCATGTTGGCCAGGAACTCCGACTTGTACGCCGAGGCCCGGGTGAGCTGCTGGGCCTTGTCCTCCAGGCCGAGCCGGGCCAGCTCGATCTCCCGGTTCTGGGTCTCGATGTTCGCCTTCTGCTCGGACAGGAGCTGGGCCTTGTCCTCCAGCTCGGCGTTGGTGCGCTGCAACTCGGCCGACTGTTCCTGGAGTTCGTGGGCCAGCCGCTGCGACTGGGCCAGCAGCTCCTCGGTGCGCCGGTTGGCCTGGATCGTGTTGACCGCGATGCCGATGGTCAGCACCAGCCGCTCCAGGAACGACAGGTGCAGGTCGGAGAACGCGGCCACGCTGGCGAACTCGATCACGCCGAGCAGTTCGCCCTCGAACAGCACGGGCAGCACCACCAGGTCGGCCGGCGGGGTGTCGGCCAGGCCCGAACGCAGGGTGAGCCGGCCGTCCGGGGAGGCGCTCACCCGGATCGTCCGGCGGGACAGCGCCGCCTGCCCGACCAGCCCCTCGCCGGGGCCGAACGTGACGTCGTGCCCCCGGGCCACGTAGCCGTACGAGGCGGTCAGCCGCAGCCGCATGCTGCCGTCGGAGATGTCCACCAGGAAGAACGCGCCGAGCTGCGCGTCGACCAGCGGGGTCACCTCCATCATGATCATCCGGCAGACCTCGCCGAGGTCCCGCTGCCCCTGGAGCAGGCCGCCGATCCGGGCCAGGTTGGAGTCCAGCCAGCCCTGCTCGGCGTTCTTCTTCGTCGTCTCCCGGAGGGTGACGATCATCTGGTTGATGTTGTCCTTCAGCTCGGCGACCTCGCCCTGGGCCTCGACCGCGATTCGTTGGGTCAGGTCGCCCCGGGTCACCGAGGTCGACACCTGGGCGATGGCCCGGAGCTGGGTGGTGAGCGTGGAGGCGAGCTGGTTGACGTTCTCGGTGAGGTCGCGCCACGTACCGGAGACGCCCTTGACCTGCGCCTGCCCGCCCAGCTTGCCCTCG
>NZ_QKKX01000019.1 GCF_003434305.1 Micromonospora sp. MW-13 | reverse complement strand
GCATCCCTACTGTCGATGATGGTCGATTGCCTGCCTCGGCAGGCCAGTCGGAGGTGAGTTCCCTGCGCCGCATAACGCAGACCCTGGTCGCCGCCATGGTTACCTGTCTGGCCATAGCCCTGTCCGCTGTACCGGCACATGCCGCCGCCCAGGTCAGGGTGCATGTGCCCAGCGGGCTCCCGCTCAATATCCGTAACGCCCCGGCGTTGAGCGGGGCGGTGATCGGCAGTGTGCCCAACGGCAGCGTCGTCACCATCACCTGTCACGTTCGAGGGGACGCCGTCCAGGGCTTTGCCGGTGTCACCAACATCTGGAACCGGCTCTCGAGCGGCGGGTGGCTCACCGACGGGTTCCTGGAGACCGGCTCGAACGGTCCCGTCGTCCCACTCTGCGGGAGCAGCTCCGCCCAGTTCAAGCTGCCGTTCCCCGCCGGACGTGCCTACACGATCACCCAGGCGGCGGGCAGCAGCTTCTCCCACAACGATGCCTACAACCGGCACGCCATCGACTTCGGCATGCCGGTCGGCGTACCGATCCTCGCGTCCGCTGCGGGCACCATCCGCTTCGAGGGCTGGGCGACCGGCGGCGGGATCATGGCACTCGTCGACCACGGCAACAACCGATGCTCACAGTACGCACACCTGAGCGCCACGATCATCAATACCGGTGACCGGGTAGCGCAGGGGCAGCGGATCGGAACTTCCGGAGCGACCGGCAACGTGACCGGCCCTCACCTGCACTGGAACATCGTCAACTGCGACTCACACACCAGCCGCGAGATCCCCAACAGCGTCGAGGTTGGCACCAACTACGTGGTGGGCCGCGCTCCGGTCAGCCAGAACGGCTGACCGGCCCCGACCGGTCAGCGGGCGGGGATTCGATGATGTGATGGACGAGGGTGGGTGGACCCCGGTGCGGGCTTGGACTCCAGATAGGACGGTGTCCCAGCCCGCGCCGGGTAGCAGGTCGTGGTGGTCCCAGGGCGTGGGTGACGTCGGCGGCGGCGTCCGGCCGCCTCTCGTCGTCGTCGCGTCGGGTGTCAAGACTGTGGTTGCGCCGTCGGCAATCTGGCCCCCCGGCCAAGCGACGCCCAATAGTCTCCTGTCGGGTCATGAGCTGTCAGCCATCGTTCCAGCGAATCGATCGACGACCGGTGGGACTCCGAACTGACCTCGTGCCACCTGAGCAACAGCAACTCGTGTATCCGGACAGCCCGGCGGGCGAAACCGAGCACCCACGCGTCCACAGCCCGAGCGGCGGCGATCTCTTCGGCATGTCCGCGCAGCAGTGCGGTGCAGTCGACATCCGTAGCGATCTGGAATCCGTTACCGACCGCGAGGATGGCGAACTCGACGGTTCGATCACCCGAGTCGACGTCGACCGTCTGTGCGAAACCTATGACTTCATCCGTTATGGGCCGAGGCATTCCGTTGCCGGCCGCGCCGGAAGGAACAACGTAGTGCACCCAGAACGTCATGGCCCGGATGCTATCCACCGCCGGGCCCTACGGGTTGACGTCCTACCGCCGCGAGGTGGGCCACTGGCGTAGCCGCGCGGTGTGCAGGGGTGACGAGATCGAGGTCGAGGGCCTGCTCAAGGGGCTCGCCGGTCCCGCCGTCGTCTCCCTGGGGGGCCGCCGCGCAGTACGGTCGCGCCCTCGACACGACGCTGGACGTCCGGACGCACCGCTTCGTCCCGGACCGGGGCGACGTGCGGATCTCCGGGACGTTGCGGATCGGCCGACGGGCCGTGGCGGACAGCCAGACCATCCGGCCTGGCCGAGACGTTATGCTCCGTACTTCGGACCACCTGATCGAACTACTGGGAAGAGACGGACAAGCGGTGCTTGACCTCGCGCAGTTGCTGACAGACACGGAAGCGGTAGCCGACCGGCTGGCGACCAAGGGGGTCGAGAAGTCCCTCGTACTGTCTGCCCGGGATGCGGTGGAACGCCGCCGCGCCGTACGGCTGGAACTCGACGGCCTGCGCGAGGAGATGAACCGTCGTTCCAAGGAGTCCGGCAGGATCATAGCCCGGGGTGGCGACGAGGCGGAGAAGATCCGCCAGGAGCTGATCACCCTGAAGCGGGACGTCGCGGACGCCGAGGTCCGGTTCCGTGAGGCGGAGCAGCATGAGCGGCAACTGCTGCTGGTGCTGCCCAACCTGCCCGCTCCGGAGGCCCCGGTCGGCAACGACGAGAGCCACAATGTCGTCCTTCGGTACGGCGGGCCGGAAGCCAAGCCCGTCCCGGGTGCCCGGGCCCACTGGGACGTGGCCAGCGACCTGGGCATCTTCGAGCCGGAGCGGGCGGCCAAGCTGAGCGGCTCCGGCTTCTCGGTGCTGCGCGGTGACGGGGCACGCCTGCTCCGGGCCCTGGTACAGCTCGGTCTCGACCTCAACCGGGACACCTACGAGGAAACCGTCGTACCGCACTTCGTCCGCACCGCCACGATGGTGGGCACCGGTCACCTGCCGAAGTTCCAGGACGACGCGTACTCGACGGTCGATGACCTGTGGGCGGTGCCGACGGGCGAGGTGCCGCTGACCGGGCTGCACCGCGACGAACTGCTCGACGAGGCCCAGCTCCCGCTGCGGTACATGACGCACACCGCCTGCTTCCGGCGGGAGGCCGGCAGCGCGGGCAAGGACACCCGGGGGATGCAGCGCCTGCACGAGTTCCACAAGGTGGAACTCGTCCGGATCTGCCGCCCGGAGGAGGTGGCCGACGAGTTCGCCGCCCTCCTCGCGGACGCCGAGAAGACCCTGCTCGCCCTGGAGCTGCCCTACCGGGTGGTGGATCTGTGCACCGGCGATCTGACGTTCTCGTCGGCCCGGATCTTCGACCTGGAGGTCTACTCGCCGGGCGTCGACAAGTGGCTCGAGGTCTCCTCGGTCGGCGACTTCACCGACTTCCAGGCGCGGCGCAGCAACATCCGGTACCGGGCCGACAACAGCCGGCCACGATTCGCCTGCACCCTGAACGGCTCGGCGTTGGCGACCCCCCGGGTCTGGGCGGCTCTGATCGAGCACGGTCAGACCCCCGACGGGCAGGTCCGGCTGCCCGAGGCGCTCTGGCCGTACATGGGTGGCGAGTTCCTGAGGCCGTCGCCGCGACGGTGAGTCCCGGGCGAGCCGGGATGGTGCCCCGCCGGACGCTCTGCCGCCCGGCGGGGTTCCCCCTCGGTGCCGGCCGTCTCAGCTGGCCAGGTGGGTCATGAAGTGGCCGGGCGGCACCGTGCTGGTACCACTGCACGTGTCACCGGGGACGTTCGCGGGCGTGGGTGGCGAGCATCGCGCGCAGTTGCGCCGGGTCGGCCTCGACCAGCCCGCGTTTCGGCAGCACCACTGACACTGCGCCGATGCCCTTCGACGCCAGCAGGACGAACGACCGGTTGGTCTCGATGTAGTAGGGATAGTGCGACCAGGCGGTCGTGGCGTCCCCGGTGCTGGTGCGGAGATGTACGCCGGTGTCGGTCGCCGTGGCGCGGACGGGCTGGGACAGCCAGGGGTTCCCGCGTACGAGGAGTCGAGCCTGCCAGCGATAGATCGCTGCGGTGAGAAGGCGGATCAGCAGGAGGGCGATCCCTGCGATGACGGCCGCCACCAGCAGCCCGATGGCCACCGCAATCGCGGCGGCACCCGCTGACAGTTCCCAGACCTCGGCGGAGACGAATCCCGATATGGCGGCGCCCAGTGCGGCGACCCCGAGCAGGGGAACCAGCCAACGACCCCACAGGCGGCGCTGCTGAGCGGCGACACTGTCGCGCAGATCGTCACGCGTCAGGGTGTAGGCAAGCTCAATCGGGCGGGTCTTGGCGACCTCGGACAACATGGATCAGAACCTTAGCGCGACGGGTCGTGTCGTGGCTCGCGCTGCCCGGAGCGAGTCCGCGCCTGACAGCGACGGCCGGACGGCCGCCCGACCCCGTGGTCCGGGCGGGCGTCCGGCGCTGTGGCGGTGTCACTCGCAGAACACCTGGACCTTGGTCCCGGGCTGGTCGACGTCGACGGTGACGTCGTCGAGTTGCTCGATGAGCTCCTCGATGTGCTGCGGCTTGAGCTGGGTGAGGTCGATCGGCACCCCTGATTTGTTCAGCTCCGCGTTGACCTGGGTGAGCGCCTGCGGAGGGATGAGGCTCGTGAGCCGGACCCCGGCACGCAGCAGCTGTAGCGGGACCCGGATGTTGACCCGGCCTGGCCCCTCGCCGCCGAGGTTGTCCTCCGAGTTCACCAGCACGCGCAGGTACTTGGGTCGGGGTTTCGGGCGGGGCGTGGCTCCCGGCGGCGACTCGGGCTGTTCTCGTTCGAGGGCGTCGATCAGCCGCTCGGCCTCGTCCGCGGTGATCTTCCCCTCGGCAAGCATCTGCAGGATCTGGCGGCGCTGCTCGTTCATTGCTGCTCCCCTCACTGACTCATCTGACGCTTACCAGCACGGCCGTTCGGCCCTGTTCGACCTCGATCCGGGTGCCGGGCAGCGCCCACAGCAGTTGCCCGGTGCCGCGCAGCGCGCCCACCGGGCTCACCCGGGTGGCGAGGCATGCGACCAGTCCGACCAGCACGACGAGCAGCAGCAGCGGTGACAGCACCAGCAGTACCGGCAGGACCGGGACGTACAGCCGCAGCCAGCGGCCGTCGGGACGGCGATGGCCCACCGTCACCAGATGCGGGATCATCGGGACCTCTCCAGCTCGGCCAGGGCCTCCTGGACGCTGATCTCCCCCCGCCGCAGGCGGTCGACGACGTCGGCGCCGGTGGGCGCCGGGTCGGTGTCGACGAAGTCGAGGTGCTCGGCGATCCGGTTCAGCCGGGACTTGATCGTCGGGTAGCTCACCCCGAAGATCCGCTCCATCTCCTTGATCGAACCGTGTGACCGTACGAACGCGGCAACGAACACCTGGTCGTCGATGCTGAGCTGAGCCAGCTGCGGCGGCTCGAACTGACCCTCGACCACGACGCCGCTGCCGGCGAGGCGGACCCGCTCGACCACGAACGGCTGTCCGTGCGTCAGGTCCGTCAGTTCCTGCCAGTCCACCCTCGGCTCCCTTGCGCTCGGCGACGCGCCTACCATTCATTTGTATCTTGATTTTCTTAAGGCGTCAACTCGTAAATCTTGATTTTTCTAATTTGATCTTCAATGCTCGGGCCGACGATCCCCTGGAATCGATCTTCTAGGCCGCTGCCGTCCCGTTCCCCGACTGGACCCGACGCCACCACTGCCTCTTGTCCGTGTCGCGTACGACGACACCGAGCTTGGCGAGTTCCTCGCGCAACTCCGCGACGTTCTTCTTGTCGTCCTTCTCCAGCGCCCGCTCCCGCGCTTTGAAGAGGGCGTTACTGCCGACGGGCTGGCCCGGCATGTCCTCGACCCATCGCCTGTAGTCGCCCTCGTAGGGGTCGCCGTCAGGGAGCCACGGGTACCCGTGTGCCCGGAACGCATCCGCGAGCAACCGGTTCCCGGGCAGGTCGGCACCCTCGCTCTTGTTCTGCACGGCCAGCTCCTCGCCTCGCGCGCCAAGCACCACCAGCCGCTTGGCGTCGGCGAACACCCCGTGCACGGCGGTCCTCGGCACCCGCTGCGTGGAGTTGCCGCGGGCGACCGTCACCCGATCGTGCTCGATGGTGACGGTCACGTAGTCGTGTTCGGCCAGGAAGACGATCACGATCCCGGCCGTCAGTCCCACCAGCAGGCTGACGACCGTCACCCACGGCTCGGGGGCGTTGTTGATCAGGTCGACTGGCCCCTCCCACGGAACCCAGGGCCACGAGGCAGCCCAGTTGGCCAGCAGCTTCACCAGCCATCCGGCCAGCGCGCCCAGCAGGGGGAAACCTACTGCCACCAGCAGCCGGTCGGACCTCTTGTGCCGTACGACGGTCACGTCGCCCACCTCACGCACCTCTCTTCCTGCCGCGTCTCATCCACCTCAATAAACTATCACTTTCAAACCTATCGTACCTGATACGATAGGAGCGATGATCTAAGGTTTCGGCGGAGCGAGGGCGGGTCAATGGGCAAGTCGGGAGGCCCGATGCCGGGTGGTGCACGCGTGGAGCTGCGGCGCGGGGTTCCGTCGGGTAGCGAGGCGCGGGTGGCGGAGCTGTACTGGGAGGCGTTCGGGCGCAAGCTCGGTGCCGCACTCGGGCCGCCGGACAGGGCGCGGGCCTTCCTCGCGGCCCACGTTCATGCCGACCGGGGCCTCGTCGCCCTCGTGGGCGAAGAGGTCGCCGGAGTGGCGGGCTACCGGCTCGGCGGACACGCTCTGATCGGTGGTGGCGCACGGGACGTGCTGTCCGCGTACGGAACCGTCCGCGGGCTGCCACGGGTCGCCCTGCTCGCACTCATGGAACGCCGCGGCGCCCCCGGCGAACTCCTGATGGACGGCATCGCCGTCGATGCCGGGCAGCGCGGGGCGGGGATCGGCGGCCTGCTGCTGCGGGAGGTCGCGGCGGTAGCGGCCGACGCCGCCTGCCACCACGTCCGGCTCGACGTCATCGACGTCAACCCGCGCGCCCGAGCCCTGTACGAACGGCACGGCTACACCGCCGTACGCACCCAACGAACTCCATGGCTGCGCCGCCTCATGGGCTTCGGCGCCGTCACCACCATGCACCGGCCCGTCACCCCGGCCGACTCCGCCCGACGTGTGCAGGAGGCACCATGAACAGCCCCGCCCCGGCTACGGACGCGGCCCAACCGCCCGTTCCCACCCGGATGTTGGTGCACGCCCTGATCCGTGCGGACGGCACCGTCGACGCCGGCCAGCTCTACACGGTCGCCGGGGTGCTCGGGATGTCCGACCAGCAGGTCCGGCTCTGCCTCAAACGCCTCGTCGCCGAGGGCCTGTTCACCCACGAGGGCCGTGGCCGCAAGGCCCTGCTCCACGCAGCCCCGGACGCCACCGGCATGGTCGTCCCGGAAGTCGGGTACGTCCGCCACGCCTACCGGCAGGACCTCGGACTCGCCCCCTGGGACGGCACCTGGCGGCTGTTCGCCTTCGCCGTGCCGGAGGCCAGCAGGACTGCACGTGACGCCTTGCGCGACAGCCTCCTGCGGCTCGGCGCGGCACCGATCCAGGGCGGCCTCTACGTCAGCGCGAACCCCATCGGCGACCTCGTCGAGCCCCAGGCCCGCCACCTGGGGGTCGCCGCGTCGGTGACCTACTTCACCAGCAACGACCTCCGCATGGGCGACCTGAGCGACCCGCCCGCCCTGGCCGCCGCGCTATGGCCGCTAGCCGACATCGCAGCCAGGTACCAGCAACTCGCCCACCTGGCACGCCACCTCCTGGATGCGCTGACCCGGCTCGACTCCGCTGTCCCGGACCGCGTCGACGGCCCTGGCGGTCATGCCGGTTCTGAGAGGCTCGCCATGACCGTCCGCCTCGCTGCGGCGTTCACCCACGCGATGGAGCCCGACCCCCTCCTGCCCCCCGAACTGCTGCCCCAGCCCTGGCCGGGCACGACCGCCCGCCGGCTCGCCGCGGACTGCTGGTCCGCACTCGCCGAGTCCGACCGCCGGAACACCGAGAGCGGCCCGCCCCCACGCCTCTTCACCCTGTACGAGGACCTGGTGCCCCGTTAGGGGGTGGGCCCCACCTCCCAGGGGGCAGCCAGCATTCGGTGCCGCCTGTTACCGGCCAGGCCAGTCGACTCCCTCTCTCGGGTTACCGAGCCACGCCGCTCATCCCCCCACTCGGTGATTGCGGCGCGGGCGGCCCGCTGGTCGGCCAGAGTCGGAGTGAGCACTGACCGGGTGCTGGGCGGGAGCGGATCGGGCGATCATGGCGAGGCCGGCCGAGAGCAGCCACGACGGGCGCCTGCGCGGCGGGCCGGGGCGGGTGGTCGCGCGAGCGACGGCTCGACTGCTCGGCGGGCCGGGCCGCGCCCGCGTCGTGTTGCTGCTGGGTGCGGCGCTGGCGCTGAACAGTGCGGACACCGGCACGCTCGGAGCGGCCGCGAACCAGTTGGAAGCGGACCTCGATATCAACCACGCCCAGCTCGGCCTGTTGGCCTCCGCGTCCTCCGGGGTCGGGGCCATCGCCTCCGTGCCGCTGGGCGTGCTCGCCGACCGGACCAACCGGGTGCGCCTGCTGGTGATCACCACCGCGCTCTGGGCAGCCGCCATGGTCCTCGGCGGTCTCGCGCCCAGCTACGAGTGGCTGCTGTTGTCCAGGCTGCTGCTCGGCGCTGCCCTGGCCGCGGCCGGGCCCGTGGTGGTCTCGCTGATCGGCGACTTCGTCCCACCAGCCGAGCGCGCCGGGGTGCTCGGCTGGATCCTCACCGGCGAACTCGTCGGCGCTGGCACCGGTCTGCTGGTCGGCGGCGAGATCGCGGCGGCGTACTCCTGGCGGTACGCGTTCTTCCTACTCGCGGTGGCGAGTGCGGGCCTGTCGGTGGCGCTGTGGCGGCTGCTGCCCGAACCCGCCCGGGTTGGCGCCGGCTGGCTGCCTGCCAACCGGAGCGCGTCCGAGCCCGGACCGCGACCGGATTCCGGGCAGCAGCCGACCGACCGGGCACGGGCGGCGGTGTCCGCCCGTGGGGTCGTGCCGGCGAGCGATCGGGTGCTGACCGGTGATCCGAGCGGACAGTCCCTGGCCCGCGCGGCCGGGTACCTGCTCTCGATCCCCACGAACCGACTGCTGATCGTGGCCTCGGCGATGGGCTACTTCTTCTTCGCGGGTATGCGCACGTTCATCGTCGTCTTCGCCGTTCGTCACTTCGGTATCTCGCAGACGGCGCTCGGCGCCCTCGTGCCGGTCATCGGGGTGGTGGCCGTGACCGGCACGGTGCTCGCCGGCCGGCTCACCGACCGTGCGCTGGCCCGCGGGCACACCAACGTCCGCGTTGTTGTGCCGGCCGCCGGCTTCGTCGCCGCCGCGCTCCTGTTCGTGCCCGGAGTGTGGTTCACCTCGGTGGCGGTGGCGCTTCCGCTGATCGCGCTCGGAGCTGGCGCGCTCGCGGTGTCCAACCCGCCGCTGGACGCTGCCCGGCTGGACATCGTCCCCGGCCGGTTGTGGGGGCGGGCGGAGAGCCTCCGGACAGTCCTGCGGCTCGCCGCCGAGGCGACCGCCCCGGCCACCTTCGGCTGGCTGGCCGACCAGCTCGGCGGCGCGGCGGGACGATCCAGCGGCGTCGGCCTGCGCAACGCCTTCCTGATCATGCTGGTCCCGTTGGCGGCCAACGGCCTGATCATGATCGCCGCACGGCGCAGCTATCCGGTTGACGTGGCCACGGCGGCGGAGTTGGACCGGGTACCGAACGGCTGATCGGAGGCCACCAGCCAGCCGACACCGCCGCCCGGTCGGGGTGAGGCATAAATGCGATTTCAAGCGGTAGAGGGTGATTAGCCTGGTTATGCTCGTTTTGCAGATGTTCCAGGTAGCTCCATCGTCCACGGCGCCGCCCGCACCACCCTCGGTCGGATCCACCGCATCGCGGCAGACAGTGCAACGTTCCGCTGTCAGGGGTGCCGCACGGCGACCGGGCCGATCTGTCCGCCGAGTACGGCCTGGACGCCCACGGCAGTTGCGCGGACGCGCTGCGCCGGTTGTCGTGGCCCGGCACCGGCAGCCGGGTTGCGGCGCGGCAGGTACGGGCGAGCGTCTGGGGCGGGCTGACCCAGCTCGCCGGTCGAGCTTCCGCTGTTCACGTCCAGAGGAACGAAGGAGAGAACCACGGATGGGTCCACCAGCCATCGCCCCTGACATACGTCGGGTGGAGCAGGCCCGGGCGCGGGAGAACTTTCCGGTCGCCATGCGGGTGCTGCCGGCACGGTACCGTCGTCACCTCGTCGCACTGTACGGCTATGCCCGCCACGTCGACGACCTCGGCGACGAACCGCTGGACGGCGGGCTCGACCGGCTCGCCGCCCTGGACCATGTCGAGGCCGAGCTTCGCAGCCTCTACGCGGGCGCCGACGTGCACCACCCGGTGCTGCGCGCCCTCGCACCCACCGTGGCCGAGTGCCGGTTGCCGCTGGACACACTCGTCCGGCTGATCGAGGCGAACCGGGTCGACCAGCACGTCACCCGCTACGCCACCTTCGAGCAGCTCGTCGGCTACTGCACCTTGTCGGCCAATCCGGTCGGCGAGCTGGTCCTGCACGTCTTCGGGCAGGCCACCCCGGCGGCCGTCGCGTTGTCCGATCGGATCTGCACCGCCCTGCAGCTCGTCGAGCACCTGCAGGACGTGGCCGAGGACCACCGCCGTGGCCGGGTCTACCTGCCGGCGGCCGACCTGGAGCGGTTCGAGGTTACCGAGGCGGACCTCGCCCGCCCCAGCGCCGGACGCCAACTGCGGGAGCTGATCGGATTCGAGGCGGAACGGGCTCGCGCCTGGCTCGACGCCGGGGCTCCGCTGGTGTCGGCGCTGCACGGCTGGGGCCGGCGCGCGGTCGGCGGCTACCTGGCCGGCGGCCGGGCCACGCTCGACGCGCTGGCCGCCGCCGACCACGACCCGTTGGCGGTCACGGTCCGGCCCCGCCGCCGGCGCATCCTCGGCAACTGGCTGGCCGCCACCGTCCGGGGTGCCGGATGACCACGACGACCACCCGGACCGAGGCCGCGTACCGGCACTGTGAGCTGATCACCCGAGCCCAGGCGGCCAACTTCGCGTACGGCATCCGGCTGCTGCCTGCGCCGAAACGGCGGGCGCTGTCGGCAATCTATGCCGCCGCCCGCCGCGTCGACGATATCGGGGACGGCACACTGCCTCCCGACGAGAAGCTGGACGCGTTGGCCCGGACCCGGGCCGCCCTGCACCGGCTTCCCGAGGACAGCGGTGGCGACCCGGTGCTCGCCGCGCTCGGCGACGCCGCGACGCGGATGCCAATCCCGCTGACGGCCTTCGACGAGCTCATCGACGGTTGCGTCGCAGACGTGACGGGCCACCGCTACGACACCTTCGACGACCTGCTCTGGTACTGCCGCTGCGTGGCCGGATCGATCGGCCGGCTCTCCCTCGGCGTGTTCGGGACCGGCCAGCCGGACCGGGCCGCTCCGCTGGCCGACGCGCTGGGCGTGGCCCTGCAGCTGACCAACATCCTGCGCGACCTGGTCGAGGACCGGGTCGACGCTCGCGTCTACCTGCCGGCCGAAGACCTGGACCGGTTCGGCTGCACCCTCCGCCTGGACGGAGCCGGCTTCGCCGATCCACCGGAGCGGCTGGTGGAGCTGGTGCGCTTCCAGGCCGCCCGGGCCGAGCGCTGGTACGACGTCGGGCTGCAACTGCTGCCCATGCTGGACCGGCGCAGCGCAGCCTGCACCGCCGCGATGGCCGGCATCTACCGTCGTCTGCTCACCCGGATCGCGGCCGATCCGCTGGCGGTCACCCGCAGTCGCGTCTCGTTGCCCGGCTGGGAGAAGGCATGGGTGGCGGCGCGCGCCCTCGTCGGCCGGGACGCATGACCGGGCCGGCCGCGCAGCCGGGGGGCGGTTCCGGCACGGTGTGCGTGATCGGCGGCGGGCTGGCCGGGATCGCGGCGGCGATCCGGCTCGCCGATCTCGGCCTGTCCGTGACGCTGCTGGAGGCCCGGCCGGAGCTGGGCGGCGCGACCTACTCCTTCCGCCGCGACGGCCTCAGCGTGGACACCGGCCAGCACGTCTTTCTGCGCTGCTACCACGCCTACCGACGGCTGTTGGACCGGCTCGGCACGGCCGGCGACACCAACCTGCAGCCGCAGTTCACGGTGCCGGTGCTGCTGCCGGGACGCCAGCCGCAGGTGCTGGTCCGGCGCCGGCTGCCGGCCCCGGCGCACCTGCTGCCGGCCCTGGCCGGGTACCGGCTGCTCAGCCCGGCGGAACGGCTCGCCGCCGTTCGGGCCAGCGCCGCGCTGCGGCACGTCGACCCGGACCTGCCCGCCACCGACGGGCGCAGCTTCGGCGACTGGCTCGCCGCGCACGGGCAGAGCCGCCGGGCGGTCCAGCGGCTGTGGGATCTGATCACCGTGGCGGCCCTGAACCTGCCCAGCAGCCACGCGTCGCTGGCGCTGGCGGCTCGGGTGTTTCGAACCGGGCTGCTGGAGGCCGCGGACGCCGGTGACATCGGCCGGCCGCTCGTCCCGCTGACCGACCTGCACGGCGTTCCCGCCCGTCGGCTGCTCGGCCGGCTCGGCGTCCGAGTCCACACCAGGGCGCGGGTGCGGTGGATCCGCCCGGAGGTGACCGGCTTCCGGATCGGTGCGGACGACACCGAGCTGGACGCGGACAGCGTGGTGCTGTCCGTGCCGCACCAGGCCGCCGCGGCGCTGGTGCCGCCTGCCGCCGCGCCCACCGCCGAGCAGTGGCGCCGGCTGGGCGCGGCGCCCATCGTCAACGTGCACCTGCGCTACGCCGCCAAGGTCACCGACCTCGGCATGGCCGCCGCCGTGGAGTCCCCGGCACAGTGGATCTTCGACCGGTCGGTGCCGGGCGGGAGCGGCGAGCAGCATCTGGTGGTGTCGCTGTCGGCCGCCGACGCGGAGATCGACCGGCCGACGGCGGAGCTGGTGTCGGCGCAGCGCCAGGCGCTCGCCGACCTGTTCCCGGCCGCGCGGCACACCCCGGTACGCGACGCGTTCGTGACCCGGGAGCCCAGAGCCACCTTCCGGCAGGCACCCGGCACCCGGGCGTACCGGCCGGGTGCGGCCACCCGCCTGCCGCGGCTGGTACTGGCCGGCGCATGGACCGACACCGGCTGGCCGGACACGATGGAGGGCGCGGTACGCAGCGGCGAGGACGCCGCCGACGTCGTCGCCCGTCAGCTCCTGTCCCGGCCCCGACACCATTCGGAGGCCGCATCATGACCGTCGCACGCAGCCGCGACATGGAGCAGATCCAGACCTTGGTCAAGCCGGCGATCTGTGCCCTACTGGACCGGCTGGATCCGGGCAACCGCCTGGTCGGGGGCTACCAGCTCGGCTACTGGGACGCGGACGGGTCACCCGCCGCCAGCCACGGCAAGGGACTACGTCCGGCGCTGGCGCTGCTGTCGGCCCGGGCCACCGGCGCCGAGCCGACCGCCGGGGTGCCTGCCGCCGCCGCCGTGGAACTGGCGCACAACTTCTCCCTGCTGCACGACGACCTGATGGACGGCGACACCGAGCGCCGCCACCGGCCGACCGCGTGGACCGTGTTCGGGGTCGGCCCGGCCATCCTGGCCGGCGACGCCCTGATCGGGTTGGCCTACGAGGCGCTCGTCGAGACCCCCGGGGGTTGCCCGGCCGCCCGACGGCTCGCGCTGGACATCCGGGCCCTGGTCGCCGGTCAGGCGGCCGACCTGGACTTCGAGCGGCGCGACGACGTCACTCTCGACGAGTGCCTGCGGATGGCGGAGCAGAAGACGGCCGCGTTGCTGGCCGGCGCGTGTGCCCTGGGCGCGATTCTCCGCGGCGGTCCACCGAACCTGATCGACGGACTGTCCCGCTTCGGACGCCACCTCGGACTGGCCTTCCAGCTCGTCGACGACCTGCTGGGCATCTGGGGGGACCCGCGACGGACCGGCAAGCCGGTCGGCTCGGACCTGCGGGCACGCAAGCGGAGCATCCCGGTCGTACGGGCGGTGACCAGCGGTCAGGCCGCCGGCCGGGCCCTGGCCGAGCGGTACCGGTCGCCGCAGCCACTGACCGACGAGGACGTGGCCCGCGTGAGCGCGCTGATCGAGGCGACCGGCGCCCGGGACTGGACCGCGCAGCGGGCAGCGCAGGAGACGGAGCGGGCACGGGCGGAACTCGACGCGCTCGACCTTCCCGACGACGTACGCGACGAATTCGCCTGTATCGCCACCTTCACCACCGGACGGGACCATTGATGACCGAGCTGCTGTCGTCGAAGCCGAAGCCCACCACCACGACCCAGGCGGGCGGGACGACGTCCGACCCGGCCCGGGCGGCCCTGCGCCGGGCCCGGGAGCACCTGCTCGGGCTGCAGGACGACGCCGGCTGGTGGAAGGGGAACCTGGCCACGAACGTCACCATGGACGCCGAGGACCTGCTGCTGCGGCAGTTCCTGGGCATCCGGACCGCCGAGCAGACCGCCGAGTCGGCCCGGTGGATCCGCTCCCAGCAGCGCCCGGACGGCTCGTGGGCCACCTTCCATGGCGGGCCGGGAAGCCTCTCCACCACCATCGAGGCGTACCTGGCCCTACGGTTGGCCGGAGACACCCCCGACGCGCCGCATCTCGCGGCCGCGGCCCGGTTCGTCCGCGCCGGGGGCGGGCTGGCGGCGAGCCGGGTGTTCACCCGGTTCTGGCTGGCCCTGTTCGGCCACTGGCCCTGGTCGCAGCTACCGGCCGTCCCGCCCGAGCTGGTGCTGCTGCCGCACTGGATGCCGTTCAACGTCTACGACTTCGCGTGCTGGGCCCGGCAGACCATCGTCCCGCTGTCCATCGTCCGTGCGCTGCGCCCGGTGCGGGGCCTCGGCTTCACCATCGACGAACTGCGCACCCCCGCAGCAGCACCGCGACCGCCGCGGCTGCGGTCCCGGGCCGGGGTGTTGCATCGGCTGGACCGGCTCGCCAACGGCTACGAGCGGATCGCCCGGGGACCGGTACGGCGACACGCGCTGCGCCGGGCCGCCGAGTGGATCGTGGCCCGCCAGGAGGCCGACGGCTCCTGGGGCGGAATCCAGCCGCCATGGGTCTACTCGCTGATGGCGCTGCGCCTGCTCGGCTATCCGCTGGACCACCCCGTGCTCCGCGCCGGGCTGGAGGGGCTGGAGCGGTTCACGGTGCGCGAGCAGACCGAGGACGGCCCGGTTCGCTGGCTGGAGGCGTGCCAGTCACCGGTGTGGGACACCGCGCTCGCGGTCACCGCGCTGTCGGACGCCGGGCTGCCGGCCGGGCATCCCGCCCTGGTCAGGGCCGGCACGTGGCTCCTCGACGAGGAGATCCGGGTGCGCGGTGACTGGTCCGTCCGCCGGCCGGCGACCCCCGTGGGCGGCTGGGCCTTCGAGTTCCACAACGACGGGTACGCCGACACCGACGACACCGCCGAGGTGATCATGGCGCTGCGGCGCACCGGCGTATCGGCGGAGGCCGCCGTGCTGCGGGGCACCCGCTGGCTGCTCGGCATGCAGTGCCGCGATGGCGGCTGGGGCGCCTTCGACGCCGACAACACCCGGGCAATCGTCGGCGATCTGCCGTTCTGCGACTTCGGCGAGGTCATCGACCCGCCCAGCGCGGACGTGACCGCGCACATCGTCGAGGCGCTCGCGGCGGAGAACTTCGCCGGCACGCCACCGGTACGCCGCGGCGTGCAGTGGCTGCTGCGGGCCCAGGAGCCGGACGGTTCCTGGTTCGGCCGCTGGGGCGCCAACCACGTCTACGGCACCGGGGCGGTGGTGCCCGCCCTGGTGGCTGCCGGGGTCAAGCCCGGCCACCCGGCGATCCGGGCGGCGGTCGACTGGCTGCTGGCGCACCAGAACCCAGACGGCGGATGGGGCGAGGACCTGCGCTCATACCGGGACCCGTCCTGGATCGGGCGGGGCGAGTCCACCGCGTCGCAGACCGCCTGGGCGCTGCTCGCGCTGCACGCCGCCGGGCACGGCTCCGGCGAGCCGGCCCAGTGCGGGGTGCGCTGGCTGGTCGACACCCAGCGCGCGGACGGCGGCTGGGACGAGCCGCACTACACCGGGACCGGCTTCCCCGGCGACTTCTACATCAACTACGGCATGTACCGGCTGGTCTTTCCGATCAGCGCGCTTGGCCGGATCCTGAACGCGCGGAGCGGCCTGACCGCCGAGGTGGTGCCGTGACCGAGCCAGCAACGTCCGCCGGTCTGGCCTGGACCCTGTACGCGCCGATGCGGCTGGAGGCGACGGCGCTGCGGCGAGGGCTGACCGGCCTCGACCCGGGACGGTGGCCGGCGCTGCGGCTTACTGGCACCGGAGCGCGCCGCGCCCGGTCGGCCGCCGCCACCCGGCCGACCGGGACGACCCCGGTCGCGGTCGCCGGTATCGGCGGTGGGCTGGTGCCCGGGCTGGCCCCAGGCGACGTCGTGGTGGCCACCGAGGTCCGCACCGACCCGCGCGCCGGACGACCAGGACCGCAGGTGCTGCCGATGCCGGCCGCCGCCCTGCTCGCCGCCGCGCTGCGCCGCCGCGGGCTGCGGGTGCACCTCGGTCCGGTGCTGACCACGACCCGACTGGTCGATGGCGCGGCCAGGGCCCGGCTGGCCGGGACCGGCGCGCTGGTCGCCGACCTGGAGTCGGCGTGGCTGCTGGGCGGATGCGGCGACCGGCCGACCGCCTGCGTCCGGGTGGTCGCCGACACCGCAACCGGACCGCTGTACCGACCGGCCACGCTGCGCCGGATCCGCACCGCCCTGCGGGTGCTGTCCGCGGTGGCAGCGGCACTGGCCGAGTGGGCGGCGGCGGCAGGCAGCGTCGACCAGGTCCTGCTGGCCTCGCCCCGCTCGTTCTGCGCCGGGGTGGAACGGGCGATCGCGGTGGTGGACCAGGCGTTGCGACGGCACGGGCCGCCGATCTACGTCCGTAAGCAGATCGTGCACAACGCCCGGGTCGTGGCCGACCTGCAGGCCCGTGGCGCGGTCTTCGTGGACGAACTCGACGAGGTCCCCGACGGTTCGCTCACCATCTTCTCCGCGCACGGAGTGGCTCCCGCGGTGCGCCGGGAGGCCGCCGACCGGCACCTGCCGGTGATCGACGCCACCTGCCCCCTGGTGACCAAGGTGCACGCCGAGGCGCGCCGGTTCGCCGGCCGGGGCGACACGGTGCTGCTGATCGGGCACGCTGGCCACGAGGAGACCGAGGGCACTCTCGGCGAGGCGCCCGAGCGGATCCGGCTGGTGCCGGACGCGGCCGCCGCCGAGACGGTGCAGGTGACCGACCCGTCCCGGGTGTCCTACCTGGTGCAGACCACGCTGGCGGTGGACGAGGCGGCGGGGATCGTCGACACGCTGCGCCAGCGCTTCCCGGCGCTGACCGGGCCCGGCTCCGACGACATCTGCTACGCCACCACGAACCGGCAGGGGGCGATCACCGCGGTCGCCGAGCGGGCCGACGTCGTGCTGGTGGTCGGCTCGACCAACTCCTCCAACTCCCGTCGGCTGGTCGAGGTCGCCGAGCGGGCCGACGCGCGTTCCCACCTGGTCGACGACGTGGGCGGCGTGGACCTGCGCTGGCTGGCCGGCGCGACAACGGTCGGGGTGACCGCCGGCGCATCGGCACCGCCCGGCCTGGTCGACGAGCTCGTCGCGGCACTCACCGCGCTCGGTGCGCGGGAGGTGAACGAGCACACCACAGCCGTCGAGGACGTCAGCTTCACCCTTCCCAAGGAGGTACGCCAGCCGTGAGCATGCCCGTGCGCCAGAGCCTGCGGATCGCCAGTTACCTGATCGAACAGAAGCTGCGCGGCCGGAAACGGTTTCCGCTGCTACTGGAGCTGGAGCCGTTGTTCGCCTGCAACCTCAAGTGCGCCGGCTGCGGCAAGATCCAACAGCCGGCGAGCCTGCTGAAGCGCCGGATGCCGGTGGAACAGGCACTGGCCGCCGTGGAGGAGTGCGGAGCGCCGATGATCTCCATCGCGGGCGGTGAGCCCCTCATGCATCCCGAGATCGACACCCTGGTTGCCGAACTGGTGCACCGGAAGAAGTACGTCTTCCTCTGCACCAACGCGGTCCTGCTGCCCAAGAAGATCGACAGGTTCCGGCCGTCGCCGTACTTCGCCTTCACCGTGCACATCGACGGCCTGCGCGAGCGGCACGACGCGGCGGTGTGCAAGGACGGCGTCTTCGACGCCGCGGTGGCGGCCGTACGGGAGGCCCAGCGGCGTGGCTTCCGGGTTACCACCAACACCACCTTCTTCAACACCGACACCCCGCAGACCGTCATCGAGGTGCTCGACTACCTCAACGACGACCTGCGGGTGGACGAGATGATGATCTCCCCGGCGTACGCCTACGAGAAGGCGCCGAACCAGGACCACTTCCTGGGCGTCACGGAGACCAGGGAGCTGTTCCGCAAGGCCTTCGCGGGTGGCCGGCGGGCCCGCTGGCGGCTCAACCACTCGCCGCTGTTCCTGGACTTCCTGGAAGGCCGGATGGACTTTTCCTGCACCGCATGGGCCATCCCGTCGTACTCGCTGCTGGGCTGGCAGCGACCCTGTTACCTGATGGCCGACGGGTACACCACCACCTACCGGGAGTTGCTGGACTCCACCGACTGGAACAGCTACGGCCGGGGTCGCGACGCCCGCTGCGCGAACTGCATGGCGCACTGCGGGCACGAGCCGACTGCGGTGTTGGCGACGATGTCCTCGCTGCGGCAGTCGCTGCGGGCGGTACGCGGCGGCTGAGGCCCGCGCTACCGCCGAGCGCCCGGTTCACCCGAACCGGGCGGCCAGGCGCCGGTACAGTGCGGGCAGTAGCCCGTGTACCGCCACCGGTAGGCGCAGCCAGTTCGGGACGTATACCTCGGTGTGGTTCCGGACGATCGCGTCGGTCAGCGCGGCGGCCACCCGCTCCGGTGGCAGCGGTCGGGGTCGGCGGCGCCGGTACGGCTGGCCCCGGCGGACGAAGAACGGGGTGTCCACCACCGCGGGCACGAGCGTGCTGACGGTCACCCCACAACCGGACAGTTCCAGCCGGAGACTCTCGGCGAAGGCGTCCAGCCCGGCCTTGGTGGCCGCGTAGACCGCTTCCCCGGCCACCCCGAGTCGCCCGGCGATCGACCCGACGAAGACCAGGTGGCCGCCGTGGTGGCACATCCCGGGCAGCAACGCCCGGGTCAGCTCGATCGGCGCGCGCAGGTTCACCGCGAGCAGCTCGTCGGCAAGCGGGTCGGCCATCCCGGCGAACGGGCCGGCCCAGCCGACTCCGGCGTTGTTGACCAGCACGTCCACCCGGGCGTACCGGGCCAGTGCCCGCTCGGCCAGCTCCCGGCCGGCGCCGGGCCGGGTCAGGTCGGTCAGCAGCACGGTGACGCCGGTCTCGGCGGCGAGCCGGGCCAGCCGCTCGGGATCCCGGCCGGCGGCCAAGACCTGACTTCCCGCGTCGGCCAGCCGCCGGACGAGGGCGGCGCCGATACCCGACGACGCTCCGGTGACCAGGACTACGGCACCGGTCAGCCGCACCGCGGGGGCCCCGGTGGCGTTGGCCCGCGCCGGGGCGGGCCAGAACCGCCCACCGCCGAAACGTCGACCGGCCGCTCGTCGGTGACCGGCGCGCTGTCGGCCTCGGCGAGCAGTTGGGCCAGCTCGGCGTGCAGGGCGGCGACGAATGCGGGGCCGGTGTCGGCCAGCGACCCGTCCAGCAGCACGCCGACGTTGAGGGTGTCGCCGAAGCGCAGCACACCGACTCCGATAGGAACCCCCTCAGCGAGCGCCACCACCGGGGTGGCCGCCGTGAGCGGCGCGCCGGCCAGCACCTGCGGGCGCATCAGGGCCGGGACGTAGGAGACGATCACGTTGAGGTGCCGGCTGTTGTAGAACCGTCGGGCCAGGGCGGCGTGCAGCGGCGCGGGCAGCGCGCCCATCGCCCGCATGACCAGGCCGGCCGCCTCGGGTTCCCCGCTTCGCAGCGCGGTGCGCAGCGACTGCCGGACCATGGCGACCCGGATTCGGGGCGGGATACGTCGCACTGGGAGGTCGAGCGTGACGGCACCGGTCCAGTTTCCCTGCGTGGGTGCCCGCCGCCGGGGGGTGTGGGAGACCGCGAACATCGCCCGCAACCGGGGCGGCGCCGGCTCCGGGTGGACCCGACCCAGCGCCCCGGCGGTCAGCGCCAGCATGACTTCGCTGGCGTGCGCCTGGCAGGTGCGTGCCGCGCGGGACACCTCGGCGGCGGGCAGGGTAGCGGTGACCATGAGCCGGCGCGGTGAGCCGAGCGGGCGGTTGAGCACGGTGGCCGGGGCCCGGCCCTGCCCGACCAGGCGGGCCAGCCCGCGTGTGGTGCGAGCGACCCAGCGTGCCGGGTGCCGGACCCGGTCACCCGGCACCGCCCGGTCCCGGCCCGGCGCATGCCCGCCCGGTTTCACGGGGCGGGTGGTGGCCGGGTCGAGCAGCCGTTGCAGAACCCCGATCACCGACATCCCGTCGCCGAGGCAGTGGTGCAGTTTGACCGCTATCCGGGTACGGCCGTCGGGGAGTCCGCCGACCAGCATGATCTGCCAGGGCGGCCGGTCCAGGGCCAGCGGTTCGGACCAGAACCGGTCCACGGCGGCGCTGCCGTCGTCGCCGGGCACGACCCGCACCTCGGTCAGGTGGGCGGCGGGATCGACGTGCCGGTCGACCACCCAGCCGGGCCGGCGCCCCCGCCCCCGGCTCACCAGTCGGCGGCGCAGGGTGGTGATGGCGGGTAGCCGCCGCGCCAGCAGCGCGGCCAGTTCCGCGCAGGTGAGTTCTGTCCCGTCGGGCCGGGGCCCGAATTCCAGCACCACACCGATCTGTTGCGCCACCGTGGCCGACTGCACGTACCGGAAGAACGCGTCCTGCGGGCGTAGCGGCCAGCTTGCCGTGTCGGTCGGGCGCTCCCCGTCGGGTTGCGGTGCCTCGACCGACGACCGCGCGCCGGCGACGGCCGCCAGCCCGAGGTCCGGCAGGTATGGGTGGGACGGCGCAAGCAGCGGGTGGGGCGGGTGCGGGCCGACCAACCGGGAGCGGACGACGGCGACCAGCGCGGCCGGGTCGCGAGCCACCTCGGCCAGCCCGACGGCGGTCATCAACGCCGCGTTGGCCACGCCGTGCGCGGCGATCGGCCGGTACATCACCATCGGCGTGCCGGTGGCCCACGCCTCCAGAGCGGTCGCTCCGCCCGCGTTGGTGACCAGCAGGTGCGCGGCCCGCAGCAGCGTGGGCATGTCGTCGACCCAGGTCCGCACCAGCAGCCGCCCGGGCGGGGCGTCCAGGCGTGCCAACCGGTCGGCCAGTTGTTCGTTGCGTCCGCAGACCGCGACCACCTGCACCGCGTCGCCGATGTCGACCAGCGGGGCGATTGCCTCTTCGACCGAGCCCAGGCTGTAGGAGCCGCAGGCGACCACCACCGCCTTGCGGTCCGGGTCGAGACCACAGCGCCGGGCGGCGTCGGCCCGGGCGCCCGGCCGGAACCGCGCGAGCACCGGCGGCGCGCAGACCCCGAGCGCCGCGCCAGGGGCGGCGACCGCCGCCACCGGCAGCGCCGCCGGGTGCACCACCACCCCCAGATCCAGCTGGGAATACACCCAGAACGGGTGCGGGGCGAAGTCGGACACCCAGGCTCCGACCGGTACGCCGAGACCACGGTGGCGGCGTAACCAGGCCAGCCCGGCACTGCCCAGCGGATAGGTGGAGAGGATCAGGTCCGGGTCGAACGCCTCGATGACCGGGGCGAGCCGGCGGCCGGCCCAGGATCCGGTGAACCACTTCGAGGCGTCGGAGAACCACCGGTGCCGCCACAGCGAGGACCAGAAGAACTCGTACAACCAGGGCGTCGCCGCGACGTTGGTCAGGTAGGTGTGACGAAAGGTCGGACCGACCCCCGGGCCCATCGCGTCGAGGGTGTCCACCCAGCCTACCCGGCTGCCCGGCCAGAGCCCGTGGACGCGTTCCTCGAGCGCCCGGCCGGTGGCGTCGTGCCCGCCCCCGATGTCAGCCGAGACGATCAGCACCCGTCGCGCGATCGACTCAGTGGGATCCGACGGTCGGACCGGGCTGCCCGACCCGTGCTCCGGCGCGGTCATCACAGGCGCGCCGGATTCCGGTGGCACCGGGCGCGAAACCCCGGCGCAGGTGGGTATGCCAGGGGAGCTTCGACCCGACCTGGTGCCGACGATCCCGGGACTTCCTCATGGCCTTCGGTTTCCTGCTGGCGATCCTCGCCGCACTGTGCAGCGCCACGGCGGCGATCGTGCAGTCGATCGGCACGCGCCGGGTGGCGGCCACGGCACACCTCGACCCGAGGCTGTTGTGGCGGCTGGCGCGGACCGGACCGTACGCGGCCGGACTGGCTCTGGACGGCGCCTCCTCCGGGCTCACCTTCACCGCGCTGCGTAGCGTGCCGCTGTTCGCGGTGCAGGCGTTGGGCGCGGCCAACCTGAGCCTGGTGGCGCTGATCGCCATGCTGGTGCTGCGGCTCCGGCTGACCGCCCGGGACTGGGTCGCGATCGGTGGGGTGGTCTCCGGCCTGGTGCTGCTCGCGATCTCGGCCAGCAGCAGCCCGCCGGCGGAGGCGACGGCGAGCGTCGGCTGGGCGCTTCTCGGCACGGTGCTCGTGCTGGCCGTGGGCGCGTATCTGGGCAGCCCGCAGATGCGGGGGCCTGCCCTGCCCGGGCTGCTGGCCGGGCTCTCCTTCGGTGCCGCAGCGGTCGGCGCCCGGCTGCTCGGTCGGGTCACCAGTCCGAGTGCCCTGCTGGTCAGCCCCGTCAGCTACACGATGGTGCTCGCCGGACTGACCGGCCTGCTGCTCTACGCCACCGCTTTGCAGCGTGGCTCCGTCACAGTCGCCTCCGCCTCGACCATCCTCGGGCAGACCATGGCCCCGGCGGTGGCCGGCTGGCTGCTGCTCGGTGATCGGGTGCGGCCCGGCACCGAGCCGGTGGCGGTGCTGGGTTTCATCCTCGCCGTTGCCGGCGCGGTCACGCTCGCCCGGCACGCCCAGCCGCACCATTCGCGGACCGACTGACCGTCGGACCGTTGGCGCCTGGCACGGGGGCGCGGTCGTTGACATGTCGTATGCCTCCAGCGACGAAAGACCGGAGCGCCACCAGCCACTGCTCCTCGGGATAAATGAGATCTTACCGACGCGTTTCTTCCTATCTAGGGTATTTTCAGACAACTGCTGGCTGGCTGACTGCCAGTTCGACGAGACGAGGGAGGAGGCGGATGGCTGCGGGAAGGGCCGCCCGGAAGGACCGTCCCCCTACCCCGCTGGCTCGACCGGCCGCCCCACGGCGACCGTCAGGTCCACCCACCCGGGCGCCAGATCGGGCCGCCGGGCGCGCACCTCTGTTGGCCAGCGGGCGGGTCCGGACGATGGGGGTGGACCGCCCATGCTGAGTGGCGAGGTGCTGGCCGGAACACCCCTTGCCCTCGGCGCGGCCGCGGCGTTCGGGGCGTCCTCGGTGTTACAGTTCCGCGCCTCCCACCGGACACCCAGCCAGCCGGCCGGGCGGCCCGCCCTGCTGCTGCACCTGGTACGCCAACGGGAATGGCGCTGGTCGGTGGTGCTCGCCGCCGGGGCCTTCGGCCTACAGGTCGCCGCGCTCAGCCTGATACCGCTGATCCTGGTGCAACCGCTGCTGATCACCGGCCTGCTCTGGTACGTCCTGCTGTATTCCTTGGCCGAGCGGACGCGCCCGGACCTCAGGACCATGCTGGAAGCGGTCCTCTGCCTGGTCGCGCTCTCGGCCTTCCTGTTGATCGCCCGACCGGCCGTCGGGCAGGGGCAGGGGCTCAACTCGTTCTCGTCGGCCTTGCTGCTGGGCGTCGCGGTGGCCGGGGCGGTGTCGCTGTGTCTGGTGGCCGCCGTCGGGCTGGGCCCGAAGTGGCGGCCACTGCCGCTGGCCCTGGCCGCTGGCGTCTGCTACGGCGTCACCGCCGGCCTGGTCAGCAGCCTTGCCTTCCACTACAACGGCAGCCCGCTGAGCGTGTTCGGGCAGTGGCAGACGTACGCTCTCGTCGTCCTGGGCCCGTTCGGCGTGCTGCTGAGCCAGAACGCCTACCAGGCGGGCCCGCTGGGAGCGCCGGCCCTGGCCACGATCATCGTCGCGGACCCACTGGTGTCGCTCGGCGTCGGCTTGCTCTGGCTGGACGAGCGGGTCAAGACGGGACCGTGGGAGATAGCCGGCCAGATCCTGGCCCTGGCTACGCTGGCCGGCGCCGTCTTCCTGCTCGCCCAGCGGGCACCCCACCTCGACCAGGGAACCGCCGACTGAAGCTCTCTTGCACACGTTCCGCCCGCACCGCTACTGCCAGCGCAACACCATCGAACGGCTGATGAATCGGCGCAAGCGGTTCCGCGCCGTTGCCACCAGGTACGACAACTCGCTTGCCGCTACCCGCCGCCCTACAAGTCGCCGACATCCTCATCTGGCTATGCGCCAACCCGGACCACCCCAAGCCATGATCCAGGAGACACGGCCTGGGACTCAGCAATGCTGATGCCGGCCACCGCCTTGTCACAGCCGGACCAGCGCGACGTCCCACTGACCGTGCGGGTCCTCCCACAAGGTCACGACCTTACCGATTGGCAGCGGGTTGCGTTCCGGATCATCGTCGCGGTCGAGCTCGCCCCCTGCTCCTCAATCTCATCGAGAAGTTCCTCGATCACCCGCTCGGCGTCGTCGGCTGAGCCGTCGGTCACCAGCCGCAGGTAGCTGACCCGCCAATCGTCGGTCACCGCTGGCGAGAGGTTGCGCCCGGACACGAACTCGTCCCCGACGACAAACAGCGAGCGGCTCGCGTCGACGCGCAGCGGCCCGTCGTCGGACATCGCGACGTGCGGGTGGACGAACACCCGCTCGCCAGCGAGTACGGCGGGTTCGAGCCACTCGGGGAGACGGTCGAGTTCGGCCTCGCGGAGGTAGTTGCCCCATACGTAGAGTGCGTACTCAGCCACGAGCGCCAATCGTACGGCGACGGCATCACGGGTTGCCGGCTCGTCCGGCGCCATGCTCCCACCGCATCGCGCGGCCAGCTTCCAGGCAGGCCGCCGCACCCTCCTGGTACGGCATCGCCTCGATCCGCACCCAAGCCGATGATCACGCCACCATCCACTACGTCGCAGTGTCATCGCCGGCAACAACGATCCGATTCGCGCGTACTCAACCTCGGTCAGCTCGAACCACCACTCACGACAGACGTCGACAGCCGAACCACACTGCCGCCGATGGTGCGCGGTTACTCGTCGATCGGAGGCGCTTGAGTTCAAGCGCGCTCGAAGGTGAGGTCGAAATCCTTCCGCCAGGACTTGCCCCCGTCCTCGGACGCCTCCCAACGGCCGAGGATGCGGTCCTTCTCGACCTCGGCGATGAAGCGCTGGTGGAAGTCCGGGTCCTCACGGGTCATCGTCCAGCGTCCGCCGTCGAAGGTCATCGAATACTCGCGGCAGACGCCGCGGTCGTCCTGGTAGAGCGCGACGAACCGGTCGTTGGCGTCGCTGCGGCCGAGGACGAGACTCATCTCGGAATGCGCGTGCTGGCCCCCGCCGAACTCCGACCGCACCACCAGTAGCGACTCGCCGAGCCACTCGATACTGGTGGCGCCCGGCACCTCGGTGCCTGGCGGTTCGAGGAAGAAGGCGTCGGAAATCGTCGTCGTCCATTCGCCAACGAGGCCGCTGAGCTTCCCCATCTCGGTGTTGCGCATCGTTTCCTCCGATCGGTCCGACGTGACTCGACGCGTCGACGAGCAGGGCCAGCGTATGGCTCGCGGGAACGACGGGCCATCGCGCCAGGCCGGTCGGGACCGATGACCGGGTCGGTGTGCTCGCGCCGGCGTGGCTCCGCGAGGAAGTGGCCGTTGCCGCAGCCGACGTCCACGATCGTCTCGGTCCGGGTCAGCGGCGCCAGATCGAGGACCATCGAGTGCAGGGCAGGGGCAGTGCGCGGGCGCCCACACACAGCAGGGACGACCAGACCTCGGACGCGCGGCCGAGCGTCCCTCGTGCTGACGGATGGTCGCCGGCCATCGGCCATCGAGATGGTCGAGCAGCTTCGCCTAACTGCGAGCCAGCCGCTCACGCTCGGGTGTCGGTGGTGATCGGCTGCCTGAGAATGGTGCGCCGCCTGTCGGGTGCGACCTTGCGGAAGTCGCTGAGGTAGATCTCATGGTGAGTGCCGGCCATGCGAAGCCCGTGGCCAGGGATGAACTCATGATGCAGTTGCGCGAGCACGTCGGCCTCGTCGTCGAAGGAACCGACGTGCAGCGTCTGCACGCACCGCCCCTCGGTCAGCGTCTGGAGGCGGACGTCGTCGAGACGAGTTGGTTTGTGCTTCGCCCCGGTCTGCTCGACGGCGGTCGTGAACATGGTCTGGTCGATCCAGTCCGGGACCATGAGCATCAGCGTCCAGTCCCACCGTGACTTGTCTCGTACCTTGGTGAAGGAGTCCATGTCCTCCGCCCACCAGAGGCCTTCCAGGGGCGGGACGACGTAGTCGCGCCCGAGGGCTCGCTTGCTGGCAAACTTCAACTTGTACGCCACTGGGTAGAGCGCCTCGACCGCCTCGGTGAAGGCGGGCGAGGTGTTGGGGTCGCCGTGACCGTCGGTCATGAGGTACTGCATGGCGGGTACGTCGACTATCCGGAACCGGCCCCGTTGCGCTTGATAGGCGTCAAGGGTCTTCTTGAAGTCGGTCTTGTCGTCAGTCTTGCTCGTCACCGGGCACCTGGGCTCGGCTGGCGAGCCACTGCCTTTCTGCCTCCATGAGGCTCAGGGAGTAGGAGAAGACCTCACGCGCCGCGAGCGGGAGGGTGGCTTCTGCCTGCTGCACCCCCTGGACGGCCTGGACCGCGGCGATCCGGGCTTCGATCTGCGCCAGCCGGGTGCGCAGCGCCTGCACGTACTGCTGCGCCGAGAGCAGGGACAGGTTGGCGACACCGACCAGCAGTGGGTGTGGGGTCGGCCGCGCCTCGGCGACGAAGGCCAGGGCGTTACGCGCCGCAACCCCGCGGCCCTCGGCGGTGGCGTGGAAGACGCGGCGGGACTTCGCGGCGGCCGGAGCCTCCGGGACATGGAGCAGACCGCGCTGCTCCAGCTTGGTGAGCAGGTAGTAGATCGACGAGAACCCGATGTCGGTCCACTGCCGTATGCCGCGCTGCTCGATCACCTGCTCCAGGTCATAACCGTGCTGCGGCCGTTCGATGACCAAGCCCAGCACGGTCAGCTCGGCGGGGGTCAACTCCACAAATATACTCTAGCACTAGAATAGTGACTTCCGGTTGAACGGGGCGGTGATCTGTTCGGCCCAGGTCCAGGTGGCGGGGATGCGCAGCCAGCGGCGGCGTTGGCCACGCACGAGGCGGGCGGTGGTGTGCAGGATCCGGTAGCGCAGCCGTTTCGGTTCAGCCTTCGCCAGGTCGCCGTCGAGGCCGATGAGCTGGAGCCACGCGATCAGGTCGACCGCGATCGCCGCGGCGGTGCACCAGACCTCGTTGATGGCGAACCCGCGACGGCCGGCTGAATCATCGGCAGGTCAGGATGCCCGAGCGTCGAGAGGCGCCGACCACCCGCAGCGAGGGGCGACGCGCGGCTGATGCGCCCGCTCAGCGGCGTCCGCACCGAGAGCACTGCCGTGCGGAGGTGTCAGCCGTGTTCCCGGCCGGGGAGAGAATCGCCGCGAAGGAACGCCTCGTACGCCGGGCGGACGTCGTCGTCGATCTGGGGCCGGATGCCGCTGTAGCGCGTGTCAGCGCGGTCGCGGTGTGGTCCGGAGAGCCAGTACTCCTCGCCGGTTTCGACGTCGTAGAAGTTGGCGTCAGAAATGCCGCGATCGCGTCGGAGCCTCTTGCCATGCCAGTAAGCCGTCTGCCAGCTCTTGCTGAACCGCACGCGGCTGATCCACGCCGGCCCTTTGTCGGTGCCGTGGCCCGTCTTCAGCTGAACGAACATCACCCGGTCCGCCATAGCGACCATGTTGCCAGCGAAGGCCTGACGATGCAGCTCCAATTTGGAGACGTCGGAGCACACATCGTCAGGACCGGATACGCGGGCCTCGCCGCACGGGCCCGTCGTCGCGCCATCGGCGGCGCGAAGCACCGGTTCGGGTTCACCGGCCCATCGGGCAGGTGGATGTGAACGGCTCACAGCGTGCCCGTCCAGATCTACCTGGCCTTTTCTGCGATGTTGCCCGGCGCCCCGGGGAACTGGTCGGAGACTTGCCCGGCCGGGTCGTGGTCGGGCAGGTCTCCGAGCTGTACGTCGAACTCCACGTGCCGTTCGCTGTGGGCATTGGCCTCGTGGCCAGGTTGGTTCGCTTTAGCGGAAGTCGGGGGCCATGCTGTCGCTGGCGTGCCGGCCGCCTTTACCAGCGCAGTAGGCGTACGACCAACCTCCGGTCGCGGCGTTCTTCCACTGCCCGGTAGCGAGAGTTTCGTTGGCACACCGAGCCAGCGCGCGCACCTCCGTGCCGCTGGTGTATCCGCTGCAGGTGACCCCGTAGGTGTTGGCGTCCCACCATTCTGTGCAGCTAGGTGCTGCTGAGGCCGGTGCGGCACCGGTTGCCAGGAGGGTGCCGGTCGCCAGGGCGATTGAGGCCAGAGCTGTTGCTGCACGTCTGCGAACCATGATGCTCCTCAATGAAAGGGATGCCGCTACGTAGATCTGCTTGAAGATCGCGATCCAGGGGCGCCAACGGAAGTAGATCGTGCCATTCCGGCCTCTGATGCGCTATAGCGTCGGGGGGTCAGCGATGACGCCGGTGGTCAGGACTGCGGACTGGCCAACTTGTCCGAACCGGACACGGACCTGTCCGGTCCGAGCCGAGGTGGCCAGCGTTGGTGCCGATGACCTGGTGCTGGCCAAGTCAACCTGGCCCCTCCGGAGCCTCAACGTCCGAATCAACTTGCCTGGCTCTGTGGCGCACCCTTCTCGACAGTCGTCAGCGGGGCGACGTCCGGGGGCCGGAGGCGTCGGGACGTCGCGTTAAAGATCACGCAACTGCGGCTGGAGTAACGCCACTAGACCTACCCGAACCGACCCGGGCGGCCACCAGTCAGCGACGATATCCATCGGTTGAATTGGTGATCATCGACCCTGACACCGACTGGACTGGGCCGGACGCCAGCGGAACCCAGGACTGGGCGGGACGCAGGGGGTGCTCGTCGGACGAGCAGCCACCGAGCAGCCACGAGCCGCCAGCCACGCCCGGCACGGCCGAGTTCACCGCATCACTCGAAAGCGCGCTGCGGTAACTTTGTCTCGCAAGCAGCTCGGGGTGTTCATGTCCGACTCGAGTCGGGCTCTGTCTGTCAGGGTGAGTTGAGGCCAGCGGCTCGTAGCAAGTCCGTCAGACAGGGCCTCAGAATCCCGAAACGCCGAAACTCATCCTACGGTCGATATCGGTTCAGAAGTGGCGTAGCCGCACAGGGGCAAGCCAGGCCACAGCGGGCATGATTCGGGCGTTGTCTCTGCTCAGGCTACTCGCTGACAGGATATCGGGTATGGCGGACACATCGAGCGACGACACTGCCCGGCGGGTGGTGGTGGTCGGGTACGAAGGCTCCGAGCTGCTCGACATCGCCTGTGTCACCTCCACGCTCGACCTGACTGTCCGCATCGCGGGGCGGACGCTGTACCGGACTGAGCTGATCTCGCCGAACGGGCAGGCGATCCGCTGCGACTCCGGCCTGGAGCTGCACAGCAGCGGATCGCTGCAGCGCGCCACCGGGCCGATCGACACGCTGGTCGTGTCCGGGGGCCGGGGACACGAGGCCGCCGCCGCCGACGCGACAGTCGTCGCGCACGTGCGGCGGCTTGCCACGCTGGCCCGCCGCGTCGCGTCGGTGTGCACCGGCGCCACCGTGCTCGCGGCGGCAGGGTTGCTCGACGGGCGGCGGGCGACGACGCACTGGCACTACGCCGACGTGCTGGCGCGGCGGTACCCTGCCGTCCACGTCGATCCGCGGCCGATCTTCATCCGCGACGGGCGGGTCGCCACGTCCGCCGGTGTCACGAGCGCGCTGGACCTGACGCTGGCGCTGGTGACCGAGGACTGCGGGCCCGACCTGGCCCGGGTGGTGGCGCAGGCGCTGGTCACCTATCTGCAGCGGCCGGGCAACCAGGCGCAGATGAGTGTGTTCACCGCGCCGAATCCGGACCACGTCCTGGTCCGCCGGGCGGTCGCGCACGTGACCACGCACCTGGCGTCGACGCTGGACACGGCGACGCTCGCCGCGCAGTGCGGGGTGAGCGCGCGGCAGCTGCACCGGTTGTTCGTCGAGCACCTGGGCATGCCGCCCGGGCAGTTCGTGCGCCGCACCCGGCTGGACACGGCCGCGCGGATGCTGGCGACCACCGGCCACCCGATCGGCATGATCGCACGGTGGTGCGGCTTCACGTCGCTGGAGACGCTGCGGCAGGCGTTCGTCGCGCAGTACGGGGTGCCGCCGTCGCAGTACCGGGCCGTGTCGTCGACGACCGTGGGCGCCGGTTCGGACCCGTGACGCAGGTTCCGTGCCGGAAGTGCCAGGATTTCTGACGCGCTGCCGGGTTCGGCTCGGCACCGGCGTCCGGCGCGGCCAGAGTGAGGGGCATGAACCCCGCATCCTCGTGGCTGTCGCGCCGCTGGCCGACTGCGGCCGGTCTCGCCGCGGCCATCGCCGTGCTGGTCACCGTCGCCGACCGGGAGACGGCCGTCACCTGCGTGTGGGTGGCCGCGCTCTGCTACCTCGCCGCGGCCGCGCTAGACCGGCCGTGGATGGCGTGGGTGGCCGTACCAGCCGGCAGCGTCGTCATCGCCGTCGGGGAGATCACCGGCGTGGGTCGATGGGTGCTGCTCGGCGCCGCCGCGGCGATGCTCGTCGTCGTGGCCGTGGTCGTCGGTGCCCCGCGCCGCCAGGTGTCCGCGCAATTCGTCGGCGGCACCGTGTACGCCGGTCTCGCGCTCGCCACGTTGGCGCTGGCCCCGGACGCCGGCCTGGTCGTGGCCGGGCTGGTGCTGGCCTCCCACGCGGTGTGGGACGCGGTGCACCACCGCCGCCGGGCGGTCGTGTCCCGTTCGCTGGCCGAGGCCTGCATGGCGCTGGACCTGCCGCTCGGGCTCGGCCTGGTCGTGCTCGGCCTGGCCACGTGACGTCCTGGACAAGAAGCCTCTCGCCGGAAGGAGCACCGATGGGCAGGGTGATCTGCGACCTCACGATCTGGGTCGACGGCTACGCGGCCGGGCTCAACCAGAGCGAGGAACGCCCGTTCGGCGACGACGGCGGCGGCTGGGGTGACAGGCTGCACGCCTGGTACGCCGACCCCGACGCGAACCGCGCCGAGATCGAGCGGGTCACCGCCGCCGAGGCGTTCATCATGGGGCGCAACATGTTCGGCCCCGTACGAGGCGGGTGGGATCGGCAATGGAACGGCTGGTGGGGCGACGACCCGCCCTATCACGCCCCGGTGTTCGTGCTCACCCATCATGCCCGTGCGCCGCAGCCGATGACCGGCGGCACCACGTTCCACTTCGTCACCGACGGGATCGAGTCGGCGCAGGCGCAGGCGCGCACGGCGGCCGGCGCCGGCGATGTCGCGGTCGTGGGCGGCGCGGCCACCATCAACCAGTACCTCGCCGCCGGCCTCATCGACGAGCTGCGGCAGCACATCGCGCCGCTCACCCTGGGCGCCGGCACGCGACTGTTCGACGGCGTACCGCCGCTGGACCTGCAGCAGGTCAGCGCACGCGCCACGACGGCGGTCACGCACGTGAGCTACCGCGTCCAGTCCTGGGCGCCCTCACCCGAACGCTCGACGGCCACCTTCACGAAGGAGTCATCATGCTCAATGCGCAAGCGACACCGCACCGCCGGGGACGGCGCGTGCTCAACCTCGCCGTGTCCCTCGTAACGGCCACGTCCGTGCTGCTCGCCAGCTCGGCGTCGCCGGTCGCGGCAGCATCACCGGACACCCTCACCGAGGACCGGATCCGATCGATCCTCGCCGGTGACCCGCACGCGACCAGGCTGTCGGCCAACCAGGTCGCCTGGCCCGACGACGGCGTGGTCCTCACCCTCACCGACGGGGACGCGGATGCCGCCGGCAGCTGGTGCGGCACCGGACGGGCCTGCGTCCACGCCGACGCCAACCGCGGCGGTTACGGTTACGCGTTCTACTACTGCCAGGTCTACCGGCTGCCGAATTACGGGTTCCCCACCGGCGAGCGCGCCGGCGCCTCGTCCTGGTACAACAACCAGACCGGCGGCGCCAAGATCAAGTTCGAGGACGAGTGGTTCACCCTGACACCGGTCGTGGCCGGGTACGGGTTCGGCAACATGCCCAGCTACATGAATGACCGCGCCTACTGGCTGACGCTGCTGTGCTGACCACACAGCGGCGAACCGAAAGGGGTCAGCGCCGGCGGGGCACCCAGAACTCGACCCTGCGGGTGCCGAAACCTCGTCCGTCCTGGTCAAGACTTCGACGTTGAGCGGTGCGCGAGGATGACCTGTTGTGCTGCTGCGACCGGCCTACCTCGGTGTGACCAGCGCTCTCGCGCTGCTACGGCTGCTGCCGATGAGCGACCGAGACAAGGACGCCGAGATCCTGGCACTGCGCCACCAGCCACCTGGGCAACGTTCCTGCGCTCGCAGGCGCAGGCCATCATCGCCGCCGACTTCTTCGAAACCACCACGCTGACCGGCGCCCGGCTCTAACGGTGGGCTGGCGACATCGAGGAGGAGGCACTAGATGTCATCGAGAAGCTTCGGCTCAACCTCGCGTCGCGGACAATCGGGAGGCAACCCGGGCTTCTCGCAGACTGACCATGGACGGCGCCGTCGCGCGCCGGTCATGGGGGCGGGCAGGCTGTCGCACTTGTGTTGATCGATGACATCGTGGGCTGGCGGGCGGGTCTGGATGATTTGCTGGCGCGGTTCGCGCACCGATTCGGGCGTGCGGAGCCGCGCCGGCAGGCGCTGAGCTACCTGGTCGGGTTGTTGCGAGCAAGAACGGCTGGACCTTGGCCGAGGCCGCTGGCGACGCGACGCCGAACCGGATACAGCGGCTGCTCAACCGGTCGGCGTGGGACCCGGACGCTGTTCGCGACGGCCTGTTCACCTATGTGGCGGATCTGGTGGTGGCAGTCGGCGCAGACGATGAGCGTCTTGCCTCGCCGCTTGGCCATGATCTTCGTCCAGGTGTTCTTGCGTGACTGCCCGGCCTGGTCGAGGTCGGCGAGTTTGCGGACGTGGTGAACTTGGATGTCCACCGTGCCGCCGCAGACCTCGCACCTGCCTGCGAGGAGCCGTTTGATCAACTCCTTGCGGGCGACGGCTGTCCTCGCCGCCGCCGCACCAACCTTCGCGTGGAAGCGCCGCAGCTGCGGCGACGGCGCCGAAGGGCCGCAACTCTACGACTGGGCGGTAGCCTCCCTGCCCGGCACCGACGACGGCTACGTGCACTGGCTGCTGGTCCGTCGCAGCATCACCGACCCCACGGACCTGGCCTACTACCTGTGCTTCGGCCCCACAGGCGGCCGCCCAGCAGAGGACGGGCTGTTGCAGAGAATCGGCCAGAAGATCCTCCCACAGGCACCCGAGTCGCACTTCGCCGCGCGAGTCGGCGGTGATTCCTTCGCCCTGGTCGTGCGGGACAGGCCAACCGACGAGATGCTGGGCTACACCCAACGCGTCCTCAACCGCGTACGACACGTGACAGACATGGCCGGCATTCTTGTCGCCGTCCGGGCAAGCGCAGGGCTCTCACCCGCAACGTGTCCTCCTAGCCAGCAGGGGACGCTGCTTCGGCCAAGGCCCCCTGATGGGACGCCACCACACCCTCACGGAACTGCTCGTAGCGCTCAGGGGCACCACCGGGACGGCCGCGGGGCAGATCCTTCCCGAACTGTCCGACCACGACCTCGTAACGCCCCTGTCCACCCGACGGGTCGCGTGACCGACAGCCGCAACAATGGCACCCGCTGGCAAGGCCAGCAGCAGCGGGCGAACCTCCTGCATGAGGCCCCGATTCCTCGCTACGCGGACCTATTCACCGACTGCCACGCGCGGAAGATCCATAATCCCGCCACCTAACCCTGGCCACGCCCCTGACATCCGACCCGGCAGCGCCGTAGCGCGACGCCGACCGGGCCAGCAGAAGGTGCAGGGGACGGCGGTTGGTCAGCGTTTGAGGGCGGCGCCAGCGAGGGCACCGGAGCGGACCGGGTCCGAGACAAACCACTGTGGGTCGTCGGGGGAGGGCCGCCACTGCGGCAGCCACACCAACCCCGGGTCGATCATCTCGAAGTCGCCGAAGAACCTCAGGACCTCGTCGTAGTTCCGGGTGACCGGCTTCGATGCCTCGGAGGCGGCGAAGGCGGCCTGCACCTGCTGTGCCTGGCTTGGCGCGTACGACTCGCTGGCGCCGTGTGTCAGCACCAGCACGCTCCCGGGCGCCAGTCTGTCCCGCAGCTGCGCCATGACCTCGTAGGGGTGGTCCTCATCCGTGAGGTAGTGCAGCAGCGCCACGGCCAGGAGCACGACCGGCCGGTCGAGGTCGATTGTCTTGTTGAGTTCCTCATCGCCCAGCACCGCCTCGGGGTTGCGGGCATCTCCGAGGATGGAGACGGCATCCGGGTTGTCCCGGAGGATTTGTTGCCCGGTCATCACCGCGACGGCGTGGTTGTCGACATACACCACTCGGGCGCCAGGACGATTAATCTGAGCGATCTCATGCACATTGCCAGTCGCGGGGATGCCGGAGCCCAGGTCGAGGAACTGGTCATATCCCTCCTGCGCGAAATGGTGCACCGCCCGCCGGAGGAACGCCCGCGAGGTTATCGCGCCATGCTTAATCGTGGGAATGACTTTCAGCGCCTTCTCGGCCAGCTCGCGATCCGCGGGGAGGTTCCACTCGCCGCCGATGAGCGCGTCATAGAAGCCAGCGGGCGTCGCTCGGCCTTTCTCCGCTCCGGGGCGCCAGGGTGAGGATTTCATCCGCCTAGTCTCCTCGTCAGTGCTGAGCTGATCTCGCCGTCAGACTCCCACTAAACCCGATACGAGCCGCCGTGTCTGCCCCGAGAGTACCGACCGGCGAGGTTGAGACCAACTAGACAGGTCCAATGGCTATTGGCCCCTTTGGTGATGAAATATCAAACGACTGTTCGCGCCTTTTGATGCGGGTTGCGGCTTGGGACGCACCAGCTCCGTGAGGGCCAGCAGCCTGGTAGCGACCGTCGCCGCGACCTTCAATGGCCCGACCAGCAGTCTTGTGGAGAGGCACCGACGTCGACGGCAAGACCAACGAGATCACCCGCTTCGCACCTCTGCTCGACCAGCTCAGCGACCTGCGCGACACGGTGGTGACCGCCGACGCACTGCACTGCCAGCGCGAGCAAGTCGCCTACCTCGCCGAACGCGGCGCCCACTGGATTCTCACCGTGAAGGGCAACCAGCCCAGCCTGCACGCCCAACTGGCCCGCTTGCCCTGGCGAGCCGCTCCCGACACCGCCCGTGACAGCGACCGTGGTCACGGCCGCCGGGAGATCCGCACGTGCAAGATCCTGTCAATCTCCACCGGGATCGACTTCCCCCACGCCGCCCAAGCACTGCAGATCCGACGCCGCCGACGCCGGCTCGACCAGCCGAAACGCTTCACCACCGAAACCGTCTACGCGATCACCGACCTCCACGTTCGCCAAGCCAGGCCGGAGCACCTCGCAGGGTGGATCCGCGGTCACTGGTCGATCGAGAACAAGGTCCACCGGGTCCGCGACGTCACCTACGACGAAGACCGATCCCAGATCCGCACCGGTACCGGACCACAGGTCATGGCATCCCTGCGCGACGCCGCCATCGGCGCCCTACGCCTGACCGGCCTCACCAACATCGCCGCCGCCAACCGCCACCACGCCCGCGACAGTAACCGATCGCTGGCCCTACTCGGCATCACCTGAGGACTTTGCCGGGGCCCTGGTTGCGGCCCACATTCATAATGAGCGGATGCCCGTCGCCGCAGGTGGTACCACGACAGCTGTACGCCCGCGTGGCCGTGTCGTCGCCGGTTGGGTGGTCGGGGTCGTGGCGGCATGGGGAGTCGTCGCCGGGCTGCATCTCTTTGGCCTTCGGCTGGCCAACCTGTGGTTGCTCAGCCTGATCATCACCGGGCTGGGCTGGCTGCTGGCGATGGCCGTCACCGGGATCGCCCTGGTGGCCCTGTGGCGCAGGGTCGGGCCGGTCAAGGCGCTGACGCTGGTGCTGGTTCCTGGGTTGCTGGCCCCGGTGGCGATCGTGGCCGTCGACTGGACGTCCGTCTTCGTCCACAACTTCTACCGCCTCCACCGGGACGACTTCCGCACCGCGGCCGGGCTCGCCGACAAGGTCACAGCCGAGTACGGCGACCGGTACGGCCAGGTTCTGCCGAAGGATCTGCGGCACCTGTCGTCCATGGGGCGGGCGGTGCGGATCGGCACCGAGGGCAGCGGGCCGACGGGCATCCTCCTGCCGGTCTGGGTCGGCACGCCAGACGGCGCGGCCGGCTACGCGCACCTCACCGGGACGCCGGGTGACACAAGCTTCGACTGCTTCGCGGACCCCTGCCGGATGCGCTGGTCGCTCGGCGACGGCTGGTACTGGCTGGACTGACACCGGGGCGGGACACGGGTGCCGCCGATGGCGGATCCCGTAGGCGGCCGGGGGCTTCAAGTTCGCCGACGTGCGGTCGGCCTTCGTCGGCCACCGTCGACCGGGCTCTCGGAACCGCGGCCCACCTCTCTGCTGGGCGTTCGCGTACCACCGTCGGCCGTTCCGTGCCGATCTTGTCGCGGCGACAACGCTCTCAGCGAGGTTGCGAATGGGGCCTACGCGAGACTGGCCCAGCCGCAAGTCGTTCGCGCGGGCCCAGTCAACCGCAGCCACTGCGAGGACGGCGAGAACATCACGATCCAGGCCGACGACGCTACGCCCGTCATCGAAGGCAACTGCGGGACCGTGACCATCGAGGCAAA
>NZ_QKKX01000018.1 GCF_003434305.1 Micromonospora sp. MW-13 | reverse complement strand
AACAACTACTCCGCCAAGCTGGCCCCACAAACGCCGCGTCTCCCGCCACGACATCAACCGGGGACAAGAGTGGCTTGTCGTGACCCTGCGCCGCCTCGACGATCATCCGACGATCCAGGACCGCTCCCCAGCGGGCATGACGGGCCGCCTCGGTCTCCTCCTCCTGATGCCGAACCTCAAGGGGTCGATACTCGTCGTAACCGTTGATCAACTCGCCGCGGCTGGCGATCAGGGCGGGAAACCCGAACCAGGCCCGGTAGAGCAGCTGGTGCCCATCGACGAGGAACAACCTGGTCACCGGCCCTCCCTGCCTGCGGGAAGACCGGTAATGACGCGGACATGGGCCACCGATGCGCCGGCTGGTGCCGGGCAACCCGTTGCTGGAAAGTCTGTTCGCTGACTCGGGTGGGGTTGCGCCGCCACACGCCGTCGAGGAGATCATCAAGGCCGTGCGGCGCGCAGACCGCGATGTGGTTGTCGGGGTCGAGGTGGATCGCGACGGCGGTGACGTACTCAGGCCTTGTCGCGACCGCCTCGGCGATGCTGCGAAACGGTGGAACCGGCGGTCCGCCGAATCGTTGCGGGTACCAGGTGTGCACGGCGGCCTGGTTCTTCGCCTCCCACGGCAGGCCCGGCTCGATGGCGGCCAGCCGGGCGGTGGCCCGCTGGTCGTTGTCCCGGCTCAGGTCGGCGGGGTCGAAGAACGGCACGTCCACATCCCGTACCGCGCGCAGGTCGAACCCGTCGCCGTAGCGGTGCCCCCAGACCAGGTCACGCAGGACACCTGCGCCGATCCAGCCGTCGGGCAGTCCCGAGTCCCGCACCACGGTCAGCGCCCGCATCAGCGATGCGTTGGCCCTGACCAGCTCCCGCAACTCGTCACCGCGCCCGACGTCTGCCGGGTCCGCCCAACCAGCGGAGAGCGCCGTCATGGCCGTTCCGCCATGTCAGGGTGGTCGTGGCGCGGTCGCTGGGCGAGGTAGTCGCTCAACGATGTCGCATACGGCACGTCCGGGTCGCTGGTGGTGCCGGCCGGAACGTAGCGGGTGCGCCGGAACGCGTCGACGAACGTGGCAGGGGGTGCTCCGGCGTGTAGTGCGGTGGTGATCGCGGTGGACAGGGCCTCGGTGAGCCCGGCCAGGGGTGGAGCCGTGCTTTCCGGCCCGCAGGTCGACGTGACGAAGCTCGCCGCTGGGCGTGGCGGCCGTGGATAGCCGTCCCGGAATACCATCGATCACGAACGTGCTGGTCACCTCGGTTGTCCGTCGAGGCGTCGGCGGCGTGTCTCTCATCGATGCGGTCCTTCTTCCTTGGAGGCGTACGCATTGAGCGCCTTGTGGCTGACACAGGCGGGCCTGAGCTGCGACGTTCCGGTCCAGAGGCGGTGTCAAGGCGCCTCCGTCGCGGTGGTCGTCTGGTCGGCTTTGCGGGCGCAGTGCGGGCATCGTCGTGGGCAGGGCGTCTGCGGCACGACCGTGGCGAGGCCGCTGGCGTCCAGGATCGTGGTGACCGTCTGCGCGAAGGTGCTGGTTTCGGGGATGACGGTTTCTCCGGGGGTGTCGAGCAGGTCGCGGTGGGTGTACCAGTGGCGCATCTCGTCGGGGGTGACGGGGATCGGCTCGGCCCGGCCGAGGTGGCGGCGGACGGTCTCGTCGAAGGACACGTCCAGGTAGAAGACGGCGACCGGTCCAGAGTGGTTGTTGATGAGCTGGTGCAGCAAGGTGGCGTAGCGTTCGGTGTGCAGGATGCCTTCGAGGATGACGTGGTAGCCGAGGTCGAGTGCGGTGCGGGCGGTCGCGGTGATGAACGCGGGGGCTACCGGGTCGATGCGGGCACTGTCGTGTTCCCGGAGCACGGTTCGGCGCAGGTAGTCCTGCTCCAGCAGGGCCGCACCGCGTCCGAAGCGGCGTCGGGCCTCGTGGGCGGCCGTGGTCTTTCCGCTGCCTGAGTTTCCCCGAATGATCACCAACGTTGGGGGCACGAGCTTCGTGGGGTTCGACGTCGTCATGGCCTGCTCTTTCAGGCGGTCGCGGTCTGTCGGGGTAACGTCGCGCCGGGTGCGGTGGTGTCGTAGCCGGCGGCTTGGAGGGTGAACAGCTCGGCGTACCGTCCGTGGGCGGTCATGAGCTGGTCGTGGGTGCCGGCTTCGACGAGGCGGCCGTGGTGCAGGACGTAGATGCGGTCGGCGTGGCGGACGTTGGCCAGCCGGTGGGTGATCAGGATGGTGATGCTCCGCCCTTGCCGGTCGCGGATGGCCTGGAAGAGGGCGTCCTCGGCGCGAGGGTCGAGGGCGGATGACGGTTCGTCCATGATGAGCACGTCGGCGTCGCGCAGGAACCCGCGGGCGGCGGTGATGCGTTGCCACTGCCCGCCGGAGAGGTCCTGGCCGCCGGCGAAGGTGCGGTCGAGCAGCGTCTCATACCCGTGGGGCAGCTCGGTGATCATGTCGTGGGCGACGGCGCGGGCGGCGGCGGCCTCGATCCGGGCCTGCTCGGCGGTGGTGGCGATGTCGCCGACGGCGATGTTCGTGGCGGCGGTGAAGGGCCACTTGTGGTACTCCTGTGTCACGACCCCGATCCGGGCCCGTAGCGCGTCGATGCCCCACTCGTCGATTGGTCGGCCGTTGTATTGGATGGTTCCGCCGGTGGGGGTGCGGAGAGTGGCGATCATGGTGGCGAGGGTGGACTTGCCGGAGCCGTTCTCCCCGACGAACGCCACCGTCCGCCCGGCCTCGATGGTCAGGGTGACCTGGTCGACGGCTGCACTGTCACGGTCGGGGTAGCGGAGGCTTGCCGCGTCGACGGTGATCTCGCGCAGCCGGTCTGTTGCCGGCATCCGGGGGGCCGGGCTGGTGTGCGGTGGCAGGAAGTCGGCGGCGCGGGTCATGAAGCCGGTGTAGTCGCGGAAGTGCTGCCCCTCGGTATAGACGCGGTCGACCTGGAAGGTGACCACGGTCAGGGAGCGTTGCGCGGACTGGACGGCGATGACGCAGGTCGCGGCGGCGGCGAGGGGAATCTGCCCGTCGATGAGCAGCAGGCCGAGTAGGACGTAGACCACGGCGGTCGCCACGCCGCCGATCATCGCGCCGACGGTGGTGGTCGTGGTGACCCGCCGCGCCAGGGCGAGTTGGATGCTGGTCTCGACGCTCATGACCCGGTCGTACTGGTCGAGCAGGAATTCGCGTAGCCCGTAGGAGCGCAGTTCGGGGGCGGAGTCGCGTTCGGCCATCAGCCGGTGCAGCAGCCACAACCGTCGACGGCGTACCGATCCGGCGGCGTAGGTCTGGTAGCGCAGGTGCCCGGCGCGCAGCGACGCCCACCCGTTCGGCACGGTCGCCACGAGCAGGGCGAGCAGCAGCAGCGGGTGGACCACCACCACGGCGACCGCGACGGCGAGGACCCCGGCGAGGCCGGCGAGCAGGTTCATCGACGCCTGCACCAGACCGGTGGTGGAGTTCGCGCCGCGGGAGGCGCGTTCCATGTCGTCGGCGAACGCGTCGGCGTCGAACGCCTCCAACCGCACCGCCGTGGTCACCTCGAACAGGCCCCGTTCGACCTCCCAGTCCACCTTCGGGGTGAGGCCGTTCTGCGCGTACCCCATGGCGGTGGCCATGCCGGCGCGCAGCGCGGTCACCGCCGCGAGCGCTGCCAGGGCGGGCAGCGCGGCGGTCACCTTGTCGGCGGTCGGGCCGCCCGCGAACAACTCCACCAGCACCCGCTGCGCAGCGAGGAGCCCGAACGCCGACAGCACCCCCGCACCCACCGTCGTCGCCGCCACCACCGACGTCCGTACCCGGTCGGCGCGCCAGCTCACCACGAGCGCGGACCAGACCAGCCGGGGCAGCTCGGAGAAGACGGCGAACAGGCCGGCCTCCGCCCGCGCCCGCACCCCGCTCTCCCACCACACCTCCCGCAGCTCCGGCAACACCGAATCCCGCTGCGGCGGTTCGGGACGGGCAGGCGTGGGGTCAGGGTGGTCGGTTTTGGGCATGGCGGTACCTCCCGAGAGGGTGGGCAGGGTGAACTTCGGTGGGTGGTGGCGTCTCGATGGCGAACGGCAGGACCCGCAGATGCCCCGTCGGTGCTCGGCTGGTGCCGCCGAAGCTCCGCCTCCATCAGGAAGAGCCCCGGGTGGCCTGCGGTCAGGTGACCCTGACGCCGTCTTCGAGGTAGTGGCAGCACCCGTCAGCGCGGGCGTGCAGCGCCTCGGCGATCCGGCGGGCCAGCAGCGGCCGTAACCGCTGGCCGGCCTGTAGCGGGTCGGACCACGCCCAACCCTTCAACTCGCCCGGCGGCACCACAATCCGCTTCGTCGCAGTGGGGTCGAGGGTGCCGCCGTCGTAGATGACCATGACGCCTTCGGTGCGCCCGTCCTGGGCCGGTACCCAGTCCACGACGAGTAGCCGGCCCGGCGACAGGCCCAGACCGAGTTCCTCACGGCATTCCCGGATCACGGCCTGCAGCGGCGACTCGTCAGCCTCGACGCACCCGCCGGGGATCTCCCACTCCGCCTTGTAGACCGGTTCGACCAGCAGAATCCGCTCGTCCGCGTCGGTGATCAGCAGCCCGGCGGCCATCCGTTTACGGGGCAGATCAGCAGTGAAATCGCGGCGTCCGGAAGGCATGCAGGGACGGTAGGACGCGGCAGGGGCGACACGCCCACAGCGCCGTGCGCCGACATTGTCGGCAGATTCCGACACCACACCGACTTCGACAGCACCGCCGCCCCGACCTGCCGGCACCTGCGGCGTGCCCTGGGCGGGCACAGTCGGCGGCCGGGCGGGGCTGTCTCCGACGGCGCGGAAAGCGTCACCGGGGCGGCTATGGTGTTCGCTCACCGTGACCACAGCGACCGGGGGTGGCAGCGATGGGCGACCACGACGAGATCACCACCGCCCGCCACGCGCTCGGCCGCCACCTCGCCCACCTGCGCAAAGACGCCGGCCACACCCAGCACAGCCTCGCCCGGCTCGTGCAGTACGGACGCAGCTCGATAGCGAACACCGAAACCGGCCGGCAGCACCCCGAGCGGCCGTTCTGGACCCGCTGCGACCAGATGCTGCGCACCGGTGGCGTGCTGACCGCCGAGTACGACCGGATCGCCGACCTGAACCACCGTCGCCACCGCTCGCCGGCTCGGCCCAGAAGCGCCAGCCTCACCAGCGATAACGCAGCGGTGTGGTGGGAGCTTGAGGACACCATCGCCGCCCGCCGGTCGGCGCTGACCACTTCCATCGACGACGACGCGCGGCTGGCGCACCTGGAAGACGAAGTCCGGCAGGCGATCGCCGACAACGAACGCTGCCCACCTGCGACCCTCGTGGCCCGGCTGCGTCCACTGCGGGCCTGCGTCGATCAGCTGATGGCCGGCCGGCAGCACCCGCCACAACGCGCCCGGCTGTATACCGCCGCCGCGCACCTGTCCGGGCTCCTCGCCGCCCTCGCCCTGGACCTACGCGCCTTCCGCGTCGCACACGCCTACGCCGCCGAAGCCTTCGACCTCGCCCACGCCGCCCAACAACCCGATACCCAGGCCTGGGCCCGCGCCATCCAGAGCCTGGTCGCCTTCTACACCGGTAACCACCGCGACGCGCTCGCCTACGCCGAAGACGGCCTACGCCATGCCGGCACCGGCCCACACCGGATCCGACTCACGATCAACGGCCAGGCACGGGCACTCGCCCACCTCGGCGACCGGCACGGCGTCGACCGCGCCGTCGACCGCGCCGTCGACCGCGCCTTCCGCCTTCTCACCGAGCACCCGCCGGACGGGCAGGTCAGCACCAGCCTCACCCTCGGCCCCTACTGCCCCCTCCGCACCGCGGCCAACGCGGCAACCGCCTACCTGGCCCTCGGCCACACCACCGACGTCGCCACTGAACGGGGGCCTGTGGATGTGAGACAGAGCCGAATGTAGACAGATCCGAAATCTACGCAGTCCCGACGGACGGTGTTTCGTTTCTGCTGGTCTAGGCGTTGCGCTCAACGGGCCACCATGGTCGGCGGGCGGCGAAACGGCTGCGATGCTGGAACAGTCGCGCTCGTGTTGATCGGGTGCCGAACATCCGAGCACCATCGGAGCACCACACGATCAGCTCACCGTCACCGCAGCAGGCCGACCAACGATCGGCGTGATACCTCTTAACGCCCGCTACGTGGCAGCCGTTCCGGTACCCCTCGTCATCGCCTTCAGCGGCCTCGCGTGCACTGGGCACCCAGGTCGACCGGAGCCGGAGGTGGATCGGCATGCAGCCAGCGTTCGCGGCACTCAGATCGCCATCGCAGGTGGTTGACCACCGCAAGAAAGAGCTGTAGCCGGTCGCTGGACTCCTGAGGAAACACACTGACGACGGCGGCCTACGGGCGCCGGACCGCTTCCATGGCCTTCACCCTGAATTCGGGGGCTCGGCACTCCCTCTGCCCCACCCCAACGGGCGAGACCTCTAACGACGCCGCAGGCTTCGCGTCATGCTACGGACCGCTCAGTCGCTCCCCCTGACACAACGCTGGGCTTCGACTCGACCCGTTTCCAGACCGAGCCGCCAGTCTGCTACCGGGCCTCCTGGCCACTACCCGGACCGGACTTCCACCGGCAGGCGACGACGAGCTACGACTACGGCTGAGCTACGCACTCACCTCCAGGTCCGCTGGGCGCACGAATCATCGAGGCTAGAGATCGCGCGACCTATTGAGCGGGCTGGTCGGGCAGGGCAGCCAATGACGGGCCTCGTGGTTCGGCGGGCGCGGACGACAGGGAACTGACCTGCCGGAGGATCTGCTCGACGTTCTTGACGTTCGTCGCGTCCACCACGATCCGAGTGTCATCCTGGGACACCGAGATCTCGATCTTAATGTTGGGGCGACGGGGTTGCTGGAACCACACCGCCAATGATCCAGCCAGAACGGACAGTGTGCCGCCACTCGCCAACGCGACGCTCAACACGTCCCACGCCGCGCCCATCTCGTCCGGCCCGGCCGGCACAGGCACGAAGGTCAACCGACCCCGCAGGCCGTCCTCAAGGCGCAGCCAGTCGAAGAGAGAGCTGAGGTCCGCTTCGTCGCCGCCGACGACAGAAATTTGCGCGTACACCCGTCCAGTATGCGCCTGGCCGCCACGATAATGGTGACCGTTAGAGCTCTTAAGACCGCGGCGGACCCCAGAGCCAGGCGAAGGAACCCCATGACCCGTCTTCCCGACCCGGCCCGTTCCCGAGTGGTCCTCGTCGGCACCGCCGCCTACCACGCCAAAGACCTTTCCGACCTGCCGTCTGTGACCAACAACGTCAATGCCCTGGCCGAGGCACTCACCGACGCTGCCAACGGTGGGTTCAAGCCAGAGCACTGTGTCCGGTTACGGGACCCCGCTGACCCCAGAGACGTCTCCCGGGCGCTGCGGAACGCGGCCGCGCAGGCCGAGGACACACTGGTGGTCTACTTCGCTGGCCACGGCATGACCGGTCCACGCCGGCACGACCTGTTCCTGTGCACGTCCGACAGCGACCCCGCCGAGTTGGCGCTCAGCGCGCTGCCGTACGAACACCTTCGTGACGTGGTCCTGGACAGTCCCGCGAACAACCGCATCGTCATCCTCGACTGCTGCTACAGCGGTCGAGCGGCTCAGGATCTGATGGGCGACGCGCCCGGCGTACTCGATCAACTCGAAATCGCGGGTACCTGGATCCTTGCCGCAACTCCGGCCAACGCGCCCGCCCTGGCGCCGCAGGGCGCACGGTACACGGTCTTCACCGGCCATCTACTCAGCCTGTTGACAGGTGGGCTGCACGGCGGTGGTGAGCTGATCGCGCTGCCCGACATATATCGCCAGATCCGCCGGGAGATGACGGCCAGCGGGATGCGCCCACCGCATCAACGTGGCACCGACACGGTCGACCTCCTGGCTCTGACCCGCAACCCGGCATACGACCCGGGATCGGACGTACGCGACCCTGCCGAATGGATCCGTAGCCAACTGCACGCAGTGCCAACAGATGCGGAGACAGCGCCACCGTCCGGACCTCGGGTCGGTCCGGCGACCCGGTTCGAGTCGGGCCTGCGCGGACTCGTGCGGCGAGCCTTCCGGCGTACGCCTACCAATCCGCTGTATCCAATAGAGCTCCTCCATGGGATCCAGGACGAGGTGGTGGAGCGCCGAATTGTTCTGGACGGCTTCATTTTGGTACCGAACCGGTACGTACTCGGGCTGTCACCATTCGACTGGAGTCGGCTGAGTCCCTACCATGAGGCACTCACCAAAGAACTCGTCGCATGGCTCGCCGAATACGTCGCCGAACAGCAGTGGCGCGTGTGGGGTGAGCTGTCGATCGTCATCGAAGTGGACCCGCGGCTGACGACCGGCCGTATCCGGGTCGTGTCCCGCATCGAACCCGGCTCCTGAGGCGGCAGCGAGGGCCGTTCGGGAGGGACTGCGTAGGCGTTGGCGAGACAGGCCCCTGAACGGATGAAGCACCCCGGTCAGGACGTGATGCCGGTGAGACGAGCGACGGCGTTGTTCGCCGCGAGACAGCCCGACACGTTGCCGCCGTCGTAGTAGTCGCGGGTGACGGGCGAGACGAGGACGTCGTGGTCGGCGGCGTAGGCGTTGACCACGTCTGTCGTCTGCAACTCGCCTGTCTCCTGGTCAGGCCGCAGGGCACGGAAGTAGGGGGCGATGGCACCGGGAAGCAGGTACCGGCTGATGAACTACCAGCTCACCGGCCTCGTGCGTGACCACCACGGACGCGCGATCCACCCCACAGCGTCCGTCATGGACAGCCAGAGCGTGAAGACCTCTACCAACGTCCCACCACCCACACAGGGCACCGACGCCGGAAAGAGATCGTCGGCCGCAAAGACCTTGAAACTAGGTCTCCTGGCGGTCTTGACTTGTCCTCCGTCGGCTGATGTGCGACACACGTCCGCCAGGTGATCTGCGACAGTGGTCGATCTCGGCACTCTGGGCCCGACGTCTCCGCGGGGCGTCGGGACTCAGGGAGGCTGGGATGGGCGCTGGTTGTCTTGTCGGTTGTTGAGCAACGGTTGGACGCGGTCCGTGCGGTGCTGGCTGGTTCGGTTGTGACGGAGGTGGCCGCCAACTGTGGGGTGCATCGGTCGACGGTGCATCGGTGGGTGGGCCGGTATCTGACCGAGCAGTTGGCCGGGTTGGCAGACCGGTCGCACCGGCCGCACTCGTCTCCGGGTCGGGTGGTGGAGGCGGTCGAGGTCGCGGTGGCGGAGATGCGTCGGGAGCATCCCCGGTGGGGATCGCGGCGGATCCGGTTGGAGATGCTGCGCCGGCCCGGCCCCTCGGTGGCCCAGACCTTGGTGGTGCCGTCGGAGCGGCACCCCGCCCTCGATGTTGGGCAACTCATCGTCGCGGCCGACTCGACGGCCGGCGGCCGGCACCGAGGATCATCCGCCGTCGAGCTCGGCAGCAGGCAACAGCACCGGGTCTGCGGGTTCCGGCAGCAGTCGCGTAGTTGCCAGGGGCCTTCGATGTCTGTCGCTATCCTTCGTGTATGAGTAGCAGCCTTCCCCCGCTACCCAACGAAGATCACCATCCCTACCTTTGGCCCCCACCGCCGCCGCGCAGCGAGGGGCCCTATCCGTATCCGCCCCCACCGCCGCCGCCCAGCGAGGGGCCGCCTTCGCGTGCGTATCCCGCAGGCATCGACGACGCGGCAGTGCTGACCGCAGCGGTGGTTTGGGTGGGTGGCGCGGTAGGCGCCGGGGTGCTGGGCAACGCAGCCTATGACCTGTTCAAAGCCGCTGTCTCGCGTCTACTGCGCCGCAGTAGTCCCAAGATTCTCAGTCAGCCTCAAGCGGTCCAGATTGCGCGGAAGGCTCTACGAGAACGGTTGATGCAGGCCGAGATAGACGATTTCCCGGAAGACGAGGAACTGCAAGTCGACCAGTGGTCTCTCTCGGAGCGCGGGTGGTGGATCGTCCTGCAGGGGCTTGACGTCCGCGCCTACGTGACGATCCCGGCAGCCAGTGAACGCAAGGACGCCATCGAGGCGGAGGTCAAGGTCAGCCTTAGCAACCGCGCGCGGCTACCGGCAGACCTGGGCTAACCGCCCCGGCTGCCCAAGGGCCGGGCCGAGGATGGGCTTGCCGCTGGGCCGGCACACCGCGCGCCGTGGGCGCGCCTTGAATGCCGACCCGACACCCACCCACCCCGGACCTCGGCGAAACCACCACCGGCACACGCACTCGGGGGCAAGTAGGAATCCCACAGGAAGCCGGTAGCCTCGGTCCGGCGCTCAGGCTGGGAGCGTGGATCGCCGACCGGATAGCCCGCACCTGCGTTCCCGCCGGAGTTCCGCCGGGAAGTCGTCGCGGTCGCCCACAAGGAAGGGTGCGGGTCAGCGTCAGCCCGTCTCTGCTCGGATCGCCGACAGCATGACGTCACGGGCCGGTACGGGTGAGTCCTCGGTGATGCGGGTGAGCCCGGCGAGCCCGACCCCAAGCATGAGGATCCGCCAGGCGGCCGTTCGCGCATGCGCGGCGTCGGAGTCCCCGGCCAAGACCGAGGCGAGGACGTCGGTCAGCCGTGTGAGCGTCTCGACGTAGCTCCTCGCGACGAGGGGACGCTGCTGCGCGTGTGCGTTCGCCTCGGCCCACCGCGCAAGCGCGTGCCCGTCCCCGTCGGTGCTGACGAGGTCGACGAAGAAGAGCACGAGCGCGTCGTACGCATCGAGGCCGTCGACCTCGTGCTCATACTCATCGATCTGCTGCGCGGCGTAGTGCCGCCAGGCCTCCCCGGCGAGCTCGTCGGTCGACGCGAAGTGGTGGTGGATCTGACCCTGCGACCCGCCAAGCTCGTCCGCCACGATTCTGGCCGTCACCGCACTCAAGCCGTCGCGCTCGACCACGGCAGCCGCCGCCTCCACGATCGAGCGGCGCCGCTCGGCACGCGCCAGATACGCCATCATCCCCTCCCTCGTACGCTTCGCGGAGTGCTCGACACCGAGCGTAGGAACGAGACGGTACGCACCCGCAGCCCCTCCCTGCGCGCCTGGATGATCTCGTCGACCGGTGGGTCGAGCGGCCCGAGGACGGGCGCGCTGTGCACCTTCGTAACGCAGTCGAGGTCGGTGCACACGAGGATGCCGAGCGTGCTCAGCCGCTGGCGCTTGTCCGCAGAGGGGCGCGGCGCGGTGAAGAGGGCGACCTCGTTGAAGCGGCGCATGAAGTGGCACAGCGAGCACATGACCGCTCGCCCGCCGAGCTCAGCCCGGCTCGGACTCTGGCGGAGCAATGCGCCCGACGCCGTGCCGTCGATGTCGGTGACCAGGTAGGCGCGCAATGGCGCTCGGGGATCTCGCCACCCGAGGTAGTCGAGCTTGTCCCACGCGACCTCGTCGAACCAGGCCGGCAGACGCACCTTGCTCCCGACCGCGTCCAGGTTCGCGATCGCACCCCGCACCTCGTCCCGGCTCATGGCCCGCACGACGTCACCTCCTGGCAAATCCTGTACACGGTTACAAATTGTAAGTCGATACAAGTCCCTCGTCTAACGACTTCCGATGCGACCCACCGTCCGAACTTCCCTTCACCGCCGGGTAGAAGCCAAGCTCATCGCCCCCTGCGCCCCGCCCGCACCCTCAACCCGGCACACGGCCCGACCGCCGATCGACGCACGCGGACTCACCGAACGGGTCGATACCGCCTCGCCCCGATCCCCGCCTCATCGATCGTTGGCAGACAACACCGGGCTCTGTTGCGTTGGGCGGAAGCATGATCGACTCCAGCTTGCCCGATGTGGTCTGCTTGACCGGTGAGGTCGCTGTCTCGTCTCGGGTCCTGGTCTGCGCCCGCATCGGCGTTCGTCGGGTTCCGGTTCCCGACCCGAGGTGATCGTCCTGGCGGTCCGCTGGTACCCGCGGTTCAACCTCTCCTACCGAGACGTGGAGGAGCTGCTGGTCGAACACGGTGAGGAGGTGGATCACGTCACCGTCTACCGGTGGGTGCAGCAGTTCACCCCGCTGCTGGCCGACGCCGCCCGCTTCGCGCGCCACGCACCGGGTGACCGCTGACACGTTGACGAAACCTATGTCAAGGTCAACGGGGTCTGGCGGTACGTCTACCGGACAGTGGGCCAGCACGGGCAGGTCATCGACGTGCTCGTCTCGGCACGTCGGGACGCCGCCGCGGCCCGGCGGTTCTTCCATCGAGCGCTGAACTCGCTGAAGGTCACGCCCAGCGAGGTTGTCACCGACGCGAACCCGGTCTACCCGAGGGTGCTCGACGAGCAGGTTCCGTCGGCGTGGCACCACGTCGAGCGGCATGCCAACAATCCGATCGAGACTGATCACAGCCAGCTCACGCACCGGCTCAGACCGATGCGCGGGCTACACACCGACCGCACCGCCCAGACGATCATCACCGGCCACGCGCCTTCGTGCAGAACCTCCGACGCGGACACTACGAACTCGGACTCGACGTCCCGCCCGCGCTACGAGTGGCCGCCGCCTTCACCGAACTGGCGCGAGCGATCCGGCCAATGCCCGCTGACGCGGCTCGGCGTGCCCACCGATCCGCCAATGCAACAGAGCCGGTCGCCGCTGCGGAAGAAGTTGCCAACGATCGGGAGATGAGGTGGCATCCGGTCTCTGCACTGCCGGCCCTCTATGCTCTGCCTGCCTCGCCACCGCGAGGCCCCTTCCGCTCCTGTGAGGTGACTCGGCTATGCAGACACGACGTTTTGCCGCCACCATGCTCACCGTGGCCACCAGCGTGGGCCTCGGTGTCACCGGCTGCGGGCCGGCCACCTCGAAGAACGACAGTAGCGGCCCGCTGCCCACCTGCAGCCCCACCAATGCAAACGCGGCGGGACGGCAGGCCGAGGGAAAAGCGGAACTGACCTCCGCCGCCGGGTGGGTCACCGAGCAGACTGTTCGCGTCGCCACCGAGGATATGGAGACTACTGGCGGGGCAGTGACCCATGCACAGGAGCGCAGTGGGTCGGTGCACTTCAAATTCCGCAAGACTGACCGGACGATCCTCATCACGGTGTTCGGGGACGACGTCTACTTCAACATGCACAACGTCCCGGGGATCAGCTTCGGAACGAGCTACACGCTGTCCAGGTCCCAGGTCCCAGGTGCCGGTGGGCAGCCGCCTTGACTTCGCGCCGGAAGATCCTGGCTACGTCAGCCGGCTCGTCAATGCGGTAGTGGATGTACGCCGTGACGGCGCAGGCAAGGCCGGAGGGAAGAGTGGCTTCGCCGGTAAGCTCGACCTGATGGCCACCCCACACGCCGATGAGGCCCTCTGCCGGAAGTACGGCCGCAAGGTCCATGCCGTTCCGTTCATTGCGGCCACGGACGACCAGGGCCGACTGGTCGAGTTCGCCATCCAGATGAACGCCCTCGGACCCGACCTGGGCACCGCGCGCACGACCTGGCACAAGGTCGACGGACAAACCAGCCCACTAAAGCCAAGAAACATCGAACCGGCTGGCGACGTACTCGCCCTACTCAAGGCGCTAAAAAGCTAGTGGGGGCTGTCTCGCTAACGGTTCTGTCTCACATTCGGTGGCAGCAGAGAGTAGCGGCCCAGCCGGCTGGACGGCAACGCTGTCTAAATCTGCATTATCGGGGCAAAAGCGTAGTGAATCCATGGTTGCAGCCTTCACACGAAACCGGCCAGCCCTGAAGTGCCGACGGCAGAGGCTCGTGCGCCACGCCTGCGACACCGCTACAGGATGTAACCACCGAATGTGAGACAGAGCCATTAACTTGACAGACCCGATCCGCTGATGTTATGCAGCGATCGGGGCCGGGTCTGGCTGGTTGTTGTCGCATTGGTGAGCGTACCGGCCCAAGGCGGGTCCCAAGCGGGCCCCGGACCTGTGACACAACGAAGACAGTCCGCGGACGGTGCCGGGACGTGGCGTGGCGACCATGGCCGATGTGTCTCCTGAATGGCCGTACTCCTGGATCGAACGTCCCCTGGTGCCGGCCCCGTCGCGCCGGCCACACTCGGTGCACCCCGGCCTACTGGTCGAGGCGGCGCTCGGTTCCCTGCTCGCCCTCGCGCTGAGCTGCGTGGTGTTCCTCTGGACGCCGGCCGGTCAGTGGCTCGACGGGCTGCTCCTGCCCCGCGCGGAGCGGGGCGGCGGATACGAGCAGCAGGGTGACCTCGTGGGCCCGGCCAAGACCGTGCTGGCCCTCTTCGGTAGCCCGGTGGTCCTGGCCGTTCTGCTCGGCTCGGTGCTGCTGGTGGGTCTGGCTCGACGGCGGCTGGTGGCGGGCGTGGTGGGCATCGGGATGGTCCTCGGCGCGGTGGCGGTGGCTGGTGTGGCGAAGACGGTGCTTCCTCGCCCGGAGTTCCAGATCGAGAGTTCGACCACCCACAACAGCTTCCCCAGCGGTCACGTCACGGCGGCGACCGCCCTGCTGCTGGCTTTCATGCTGGTCCTGCCCGGGTGGGCTCGGCGGTGGCTCGCCGTCCCGGGCGCGCTGGGCGTATCGGTGGTCGCCTCGGCCACGATGATCGCGGGCTGGCACCGGTTCAGCGACACCCTCGGCGGCGTCCTGCTGGCCGTGTCGCTGTTCTGCCTGGCCGCCGCGGCGCTAGCTCACCTGGGCGGCGAAGCCCACCCCGCGCTCGACGTCGATCCGGGTACGGCCCTCTGGCCCGACCCGTACGGCGCCGTCCGAGTCGACCGGTCCGAGGTGTTCCACGCCAACAGGCGGAGCACCGTCCGCGCCGTCCCGCCGGCTGACGGCGATCTGCACGGCCGGTCGGACAAATGGACCGCACTGCGCGGCCTAGTCGAGGCAGCCCTCGTGCTGGTTGTGCTGGTCTGTGCGCTTCTGTTGGTCGCTCCCTGGCTGAGCGCTTCGGTGGAGCGCGGGCCGCTCGTCGCCATCGTGACGGCGACTGCGCTAGCGGTGCTGGCCGTGGGATCGGTGGTGTTCCTGGTGCGTTCGGCCGAGTTCGCCGTCCCGGTAACCCGCCGAAACCACACCGACGGGGCCCGGCACGGGACGGTCAGGACGGCAAGAGACCCGAGGGTCGATGCCGGGCGTCCCACATGGTGAAAAAGCGAAGTCGGCTCATGCTGCGATACTTGGCGACATGTCCCGCGTCCTGCTGATCGAAGACCACCAGACGGTACGCGATGGGCTGCAGCTGGCGTTGACCCGGCAGGGCCACACGGTGGACGCGGTGGCGACCGGCGAGCAGGGGCTGGTTCGCGTGCACGAGGGCGCCTCCGACGTCGTGGTCCTCGATCTCATGCTGCCGGGGATTGACGGGTTCGAGGTCTGCCGGCGGATCCGGGCCCTCGGCGACCTGCCGATCATCATGCTCACCGCCCGGAACGACGACATGGACGTGGTGGCGGGCCTGGAGGCGGGCGCCGACGACTACGTGGTGAAGCCGGTGCAGGCCCGGGTGCTGGAGGCGCGTATCCGCGCGGTGCTCCGGCGCACCGGCGGCGAGACGCGGCGGGCCGGCGGTGCGCCGGCGGGCGTGGAGCAGCACGGCGCCCTGACCATCGACCGGGCCGCGCTGGTGGTCAGCAGGGGCGGCATGCCGGTCGGCCTCGCTCCGACCGAGCTGCGCCTGCTGCTCGAGCTCTCCCGTACGCCGGGCCAGGTGCTGAGCCGCCAGCAACTGCTCGAGGCCGTGTGGGAGCACGGCTACCTCGGCGACTCGCGGCTCGTGGACGCCTGCGTACAGCGACTGCGGGCGAAGATCGAGGACGACTCGTCGGCGCCGGTCTTCGTGCAGACGGTACGCGGGTTCGGTTACCGGTTCGGGCCGCTGTGACGCGGTGGCGCTGGGCGGTCGGCCGTGCCTCGGGCCTCCGGGTCCGGCTGTTGCTGGCCTTCACGCTGCTCGGCCTGACGACCACGGCGGTGGTCGCCAGCGGAAGCTACTTCCAGGCGCGGAGAGTCATCCTCCAACAGGCGCAGGACGCCGCAGTGGTGTCGCTGACCGATCAGCTCATCACGGTCTACCCGCTCCGTAGGCTGCCGCCCACCCAGGACGAGCTCGACTCGATGGCCGGGATCCTGTCCGACCGGGACTCGTCTGTGGTGGTGTACTACCACGGGATGCGGACGCGGGGCAGCCAGCTGCCCGAACCGTTCACCCCCGAACTGCGGGAGGCGGTCCGGGACGGCAAGGTCGCCTGGCAACGCGTCTCGCTCAAGGGCCAACCCGTCCTTCTCATCGGGACCCAGCTGATGATCGACCAGCCGGACGGCACGTCCAGGCCGTCCGGGCTGGAGGTCTACGCCGTACGCAGCCTGATCCCCGAGAAGCAGAGCATCGACCGGCTCGCCAACCTGGCGTGGGTGACCGGCGGACTGTCGCTGGTCCTCGCGGTCCTGCTGGCCCTGCTCGCGGCCGCTGGGGTGCTGCGGCCCGTACGCGAACTGGGCCGGGCCGCCCACCGGCTCGGTCAGGGCGATCTGACGACCCGGCTGGTCGTCCGGGGCACCGACGAGCTGGCCGACGTGGCGAGGACCTTCAACAACACCGCCCAGACGCTGGAGCGGCAGGTCGGTGAGCTGCGCCGGATGGAGTCCGACGCCCGGCGCTTCGTGGCCGACGTGTCGCACGAGCTCCGTACACCGCTGGCCGCGATGACGGCTGTCACCGACGTCCTGGACGAGGAGGCGGGCGGGTTGCCCGGCGACGCCGGCCGGGCCGCCCGAATCGTCAGTCAGGAGACGCAGAACCTCGTCCGGCTGGTCGACGACCTCATCGAGGTGAGCAGGTTCGACTCGGGCACGGCGCGACTCGCCCTCGACGACGTCGACGTGGCCGCGGCCGTGACCGCGACGCTGCGGGTGCGGGGCTGGGCCGACCAGGTGCGGGCGGAGCTGCCCCCTGGTGTCATGGCCCGCCTGGATCCGCGCCGGCTGGACGTCATCGTCGCCAACCTGGTCGGTAACGCCTTCCGGCACGGCGCCGCACCGGTGTCGCTGCGGCTGCACGCCGAACCGAACTGGTTCACCATCGAGGTCGCCGACCAGGGACCAGGCTTGGACCCGGAGGTGCTGCCGCACGTGTTCGAGCGGTTCTACAAGGCGGACACCGCACGGACCCGGTCCGAGGGCAGCGGCCTCGGGCTGGCCATCGCGTGGGAGAACGCCCGCCTGCACAGGCACGCCGGGCAGCCGGGAAGTCTCGTCGCCGGCAACGCGCCGGCCGGCGGCGCCGTGTTCAGGCTCCGCCTGCCGCGCGTGGCGGAGTCGGCGGGCGATGGAGGTGTACGGTGACCGGCCGGAACGCGGAACGGGCGCTACTCGCGGGCATTCTGGTGCTGGTCGCCGCGCTCGCCGCGGGCTGCGGAGTCCAGCCCAGCGGGGTGATCACCGGGAGTCCCGCCCGAGGCGGACCTTCCGAGGGCGTCGGCCTCTACCTGATCCGGAACGGAACTCTCACGCTGGTGGTGCGTTCGGCCACGGAGGGCGTCCCGCCCGTCGAAGCGCTCCGGTTGTTGGCGGCCGGCCCGGACGTGCACGAACAGGGAGAGGGGTTCACGAGCGAGGTGCCCGCCGACGCCCTCCCGGCGTCCGAGGTCGTGGTGAGCGCCGACCGTTCCCGCCTCTCGGTGACGTTGTCGGGCGCGGTGACCACATTGTCGGCGGCCGCCGTCGACCAGATCGTCTGCACGCTGGACAGCGCTGCGGCGGCGGCCAGCAGGGGACAGAGGTTTGCCGCGGTCACCCTCTCTGGTCCCGACGGTGACCTGAAGCCCCAGTTCTGTCCCCTCTACTGACCGGGCGACCGCCGTTCATCCCAGCTCCACCGGGCCGTAGCGGGTCCGATCGGCCCCCGTGCTCAGCGCCCAGTAGCGGTCGCCGTACGACCAGTGCCACCACTCCGTCGGGTAGTTCACCAGCCCGGCCGCCAGCAGAGCCGCGCCCAGGATGATGCGATTGCGGCGGGCCGCCGGGGAGATGTCCGGGGACCACGTGAAGCAGGCGTCACCGCTCGCCACCGGGGTGGCGTTGACGGCTGTGCCCAGGTCCAGTTCGCGCCCGTCGTACGTGCACAGCGTGAGGTCGACCGTGCCGCCGGTGCTGTGTGGGGCGACCTCGGGCGGCGAGACAAACTTGCTCGTCTCGACGCGCAGACGCGCGGCGTCCCAGTCCGGATACCGCAGGCGCAACTCGTCCCGGTAGCCCTCGAAGTACTCCGTCTGGAGCCGCAGCGGCCGGTACCCCTCCACGACCAGCAGCCGCAGCCCCTCCGGCAGGGACCGCTGGGCGGCCAGCAGGCGCTCCACGGTCCCTTCCCGCAGGTGCGCGTACGCCCCAGCCGCGTCGGCCAGGCGGTCGTCCACTCGGAATTCCGGGATCTCGCGCAGGTCGACCAGGGCCTCCGCGGTGTCGCCCAACGGAATGGCCGAGATTCGGGGGTCGGAGAGCAGGATCACGAAAAGACTCCGACCGACTGGGTGGCGGGCCGGGGCGCCGGCGCGGGTTCGGAAGGCCCACGCCTGGTCGATCCGGCCGGCGACGACCCGCCATGGTCGGTCAGCGCGCCGGAGATCAGGATGTCGAGCAGGGCCGGAAACTCGATTCCGGCCTTCTGCCAGATCCGGGGGTACTGCGACGCGCTGGTGAACCCGGGAAAGGTGTTGACCTCGTTGACGATGGGCTCGGTGGACCCGCTCGCGGGCAGGAAGAGGTCGACCCGGAGCAGCCCACGGCAGTCGAGGGCGTGGAAGGCGCGTACCGCCCGGTCCTGGAGCAGTTCGGTGGTGGCGGGATCGAGCGGGGCGGGGATGTGGAAGACCGCCCCGCCGTCGTACTTGGCGTCGTAGTCGAAGAACTCGGCGTCGGTCACTCGGATCTCCAGGGGCGGCCCGGCCTCCACCCGGCCGTCGGGATGCTGCAGCACGGCCACGTCGATCTCGCGTCCATGGGCCGCCTGCTCGATGAGGATCTTGGGATCGGCTGCCCGGGCCCGGGCCAGCGCGTCGGGAAGTCGCGCCCAGTCGTCCACCCTGGTGACGCCCAGGCTGGACCCGGCGCGGGCGGGCTTCACGAAGACCGGCAGGCCCAGCCATCGCCGGTCGGCCGGCGAGAGATCCTCGCCGGGACGCAGGGTCACACCGGGGCTGACCCGCAGGCCCTCGGCGACGAGCAGCTTCTTGGTGGCGGCCTTGTCCATGCCGGCCGCGCCGGCGAAGACCCCGTTGCCGACGTACGGGACGCCGAGCCAGTCAAGCAGCGACGCGACGGTGCCGTCCTCGCCGTACGGGCCGTGCAGGGCGGGGAACACCACGTCCTGGGCGCCCAGCACGCGCAGGGCCGTGGTGAGCGGCGCGGCCCCGCCGTCGACCCGCCACCCGCCGTCCCGGCCGATGAGCACGTCAGTGACCTGGTACCGGTCGCGGTCCAGCGCGGCGAGGATGCTCGCCGCCGAATGGCAGGACACGTCGTGCTCGCCACTCCGCCCGCCGTAGAGGACCGCCAGTCGCGTTCTCATGAGGTCATCGCCTTTCCGTGCAGGTACTCGCGGGCCACCCGGGCCCCGATGCCGGTCAAGATCTCGTTCGGGTTGGTGCCCGCCCACCGCGCCCACTCGGCGACCGTCGGCTGATCGCCGTCGCCCCGCTCGGGGCCGAAGACCACGACCGGGTCGCCGATCGACACGGGAAGATCGCCGGCGTCGACCACGCACTGATCCATGGCGATGCGGCCGACGATCGGACAGCGCCGGCCGGCGAGCCACACCGCGGCGCGGCCCTCGGCGGCCCGAGGCAAGCCGTCGGCGTAGCCGAGCGGCACCAGGGCCAGAGTGGTGTCCCCCGCGGTCACGTGATCGGGTCCGTAGGAGACACCGGTGCCGGCCGGCACCCGCTTCACGTTGACCACGCACGCGCGGAGCGTCATCGCGGCGCGCAGCCCGAACTCGCCGGGTCCGGTCCCGCCGAACGGGTCCACGCCGTACAGGGCCAGCCCGATCCGGCAGAGGTCGAAGCGGGTCTTCGGGGCGGACAGCGCGGCCGCAGAGTTCGCGAGGTGCACCAGGTCGGGGTCCAAGCCGGCTCCACGAGCGATCCGGAGCGCCTCCTCGAACCTCGCCACCTGCCGCTCCAGAACCGGACTTCCCGGCACGTCCGAGTCGGTCAGGTGGGACCACACCCCGCGTACCCGGACGCCGCCCTCCAACTCGTACTTCCGGGCCCAGGCGACCAGCTCGGGCCAGTCGTCCTCGCCAGCGCCGTTGCGGGACAGACCGGTGTCCGCCTTGAGCTGCACGGTCGCGGGTGCGCCGAGCCGCCGCGCCGCGTCGGCGACCACGTGCAGGTGGGTCGGCGTCGACACGCCGATGTCGACGTCGGCGCCGATCAACGCGGCGAAGTCGTCGTCGGGGCGGTGCAACCAGCTGAGCGTGGGTGCGGCGACGCCCGCCGCACGCAGGGCCAGGGCCTCCGACGCCGAGGTCACCCCCAGCCAGCCGACACCGGCGCCCAGCGCCGCCCGGGCCACCATCGCCGCGCCGTGACCGAACGCGTCCGCCTTCACCACGGCCATCAGTGGGGTACGCGTGACGTCCGCGATCGTCCGCACGTTGCCGGCGACCGCCGCGAGGTCGACCACGGCCTCGGCCAGCGCGCTCACCGCGCCGGCTCCGATCGGCGGCGTCCGCGGAGGCCGAACAGCCAACGTGCGCCCAGCGCCGTCAGTCTGCGGTTGACGGCCAGGCTTACGCCGATCACCAGCCCGGTCAGCAGGATCGGGTAGCCGAGCATGACCAGTGCCTGGCCGACCCCGCCGAGCCCGGAGATCGGCGCGACGAGCAGACGGTGCAGCAGGGCCAGGACCGTCATGTGGATGACGTAGACGGCCAGGTTCTGGTAGAGACCGCCGCGGTTACCGGGGGTGTCGAGCAGGCCGGCGGTGGTGACCACGTACAGGGCCGCGGCCGGTACGAGGACCAACGCGCGGGGCGCCCGGCGTACGGCCTTGGCGAACGCAACGTACAACGCCAAGGCGTACAGGTACCAGAGTTTCGAGGTTGTGACGGTGAGCCGCTCCAGCAACCCGCGGGCGGACGCCACGCGGTCGGTCGGGAAGCCGAACGCCGCGGCGAGGATCGCGGTGTGGATGAGCAGCGAGATGGCGTACAGGCAGAGGAATCGGGCGGTTCGGCTCCGGCCAACGTCCCACCAGGGCCGCTGCAGGGCGCTCGCCGCGAAGACGCCGGAGATGATGAAGAACAGCGGCATCCGCAGCGGCAGGAGCTGCTCACCCAATGCTCCCCACAGCCCGGGCTTGACGGTGACGTGCCACGAGACGATGAGGACGATGCACACGCCTTTCACCGCGTCGGCCCACTCCGCCCGATGCGGCCGGCCACGGCCAGATCCGGACAGCACGCCGTATGCCCGGTCGCGCAACCGAACGAGCGTCATCCCCCGGTCTGGGGGTCCTGCGACGGATGCGGGCTCTCGGATCACGCGGCTGACGCTGTCACCCGCATATCCGCAAGTGATCCGCGATGTGTCACGAGCCGGTAATGGACGTCGCTTTCCTTGGGTGGCTGGCCGCCTTGGCGGTCCTGCTCGACGACCTGGTTGGGGAGTGTGGATCTAACGGCTCTGTCTCACATTCGGTGGTTACATCCTGTAGCGGGGTCGCAGGCGTGGCGCACGAGCCTCTGCTGTCGGCACTTCAGGGCTGGCCGGTTTCGTGTGAAGGCTGCAACCATGGATTCACTACGCTTTTTGCCCCGATAATACAGATTTAGACAGCGTTGCCGTCCAGCCGGCTGGGCCGCTACTCTCTGCTACCACCGAATGTGAGACAGAACCGTTATTTGTACAGTCCCCAGCCTTGAACTCCGCCGTAAAAGACCGGCGAGGCCGAGGCCGCTTCTTCCCCATGCTCTCCATGATGCTGGACATCCTCCCGGAGCCCACCAGGCTCCTGATCTCGGATGTCCGTCAATGCGGGTCAGGCCCACGGGCGGTGGCTTCGCGGTTGCGGTGGCCCTGGACGCGGCCGAGGTAACGCCAGCCGCCGCCGTCAGGGATGTTGCCGTACTTCTTGACATCGACGTGCAGCATGGCGCCGGGATGCGCGTGCTCGTAGCGGCGCACGGGTTCGCCGGTGGCTCGGTCGATATGTGACAGGCGGTTGATCCGGCAGCGGGTCAGCACGGCGTGCACGGTCGAGGCCGGCATGCCGAGCCGCCCGGCGATGTGGACCGGGCCGAGACGCTGTTTCCACCGCAGGTGAACGATCTTGCGGACGGTGGGCTCCGGTGTTCGCGACGGATGGTGATGTGGTCGCGATGACCGATCTGTCATGCCGGCTGAACCATGTTCGGTGTATCGGTCCGCCCACCGCTTCGCCGTCGGCCAGGACACGTCATAGCGTTCGGCTGCTCGGGCGACCGGCCAACCCTCGTCCACGATCAGACGCGCCAGGCGCAGACGCGCGCGAGTCAGAGCAGCGTTAGCGTGGGACACGAAGGCCTCCTGTTGCCGGAGCGGTTCCTAGACAGCTCCACTCCACAACCGGAGGCCTTCACCTACCTACGACATCAGATCGTGTCGTCACACAATCTCGACCAACCTCCCTGGGCAGTACAGCTAGACCGGGTTCCGGGGCTGCTGATGACAAGCGGTGGGCACTTGGTGAAGGGGCCGGTGAATACGCCGAAGACGGAGATGATGGCCCGGTACCTCGGTTCGCCGCAGCGGGAGAGTAGTTCCAGGACCGCCTTGTGTTGGATTTTGGGGCCGAGGACGCGTTCGAGTGCGGGGTGGATCTGGGTGAGCAGGCTGCGGATGCGGTTGGAGACTCGGGTGGATTCGCCGGCGAGGTCGTCGTCGTAGCCGACGAGCATCTCCAACTCGGCCAGGGTGTCGTCGCCGGTGTCGACTCGGCGCAGGGTGTGGGGCAGGGTGCGGGCCGCATCGGCGATCACAAACGCGTCGCGGGCGTCGGTCTTCGCGTTGCCGGGGTGCAGGTCCGCGATGCGCCGCATGGCCAGGCCGGGCAGGTAGGCCACCTGATGCCCACACGCGCGGGCGACCGCCACCGGCAGCACGCCGATCGACGCGGGCTGGTCCACCACTACCAGGACCCGGCCGTGGCGGCCGAGTTTGTCGAACAACGCCCGCAGCCGAGCCTCGGTGTTGGGCAGCGGCGCGTCGTGCAGCCGCTTGCCATCCACGGCCAACCCGACCGCGTGATGATCACCCTTACCGACGTCCAAGCCCAGGAAGACCTGGTACTCGCCGTGCACCTGCACCGCCTTCGCATCACTGTCGCGCACCTCGGCCGCTGGTCAGGGCGTCGGACTGCCGGCATCCACGTTACGAAGAGGCCTACCCCGAAAGGGGGCGGCCTGGTCCCCTATCAGCGATCCGCCAACGCCACCCGACCCGGCGACAACACCCCCGGATCATGCATACGACAGGGGCAGTAAGTCATACCGGGCCGGGCGACCGAGGAGTCCCCCGGCTGGGGACGATCAAAAACGTAACGGGGATCGGTTCGGGTTCCTGACCTTTACTGGCGGCGACCCTGACCTGCGGAGACCGTAAGGACTTCGGTTACGACCCGGGCGGCGGCATCTGGTCGGCCGTGCACAGTGGCGGCCTGGGACATCGCGGTTCGGCGGTGGGAGTCGGCCAGCAAATTCGTGATGGCGGCGTGGAGGTGGTCGGGGGTGGCTTGGTCGCCGTCGAGCATGACGGCAGCGCCCTCTTTTGCGAGGTGGCGGGCGGTGATGCGTTGCTCGTCGCCTGCGGAGACCGGATACGGGATGAGAATGGACGCCTTGCCGAGGGCGGTGAGCTCAGCGACGGTGCCGGCGCCGCTGCGGGCCACGACGATGGCCGCCGCGGCGAGCAGGTCGGGTAGCTCGTCGTGGATGAAGTCGACGACGCGGTAGCGGTGCGCGACCTGCGTGGGAAGCCCGTGGGCGATCTGCTGCATCTCGGTGTAGCTGAGGCTGCCGCACTGGTGGACGACCTGGCAGTGCTGTAGCAGGTCGGGCAGCGTGCCGGCCAGCATCCGGTTGATCTGCTGGGCACCGGATGCGCCGCCGGTGACCAGCACGAGCGGGACAGACGGATCAAGGCTGTACGCGGCCAGGCCCTTCGCGGGGTTGCCGTTGAGCACCGCCGGCCGTACCGGGTTCCCGGTGACGACCGCCCGGCGGCGGACCCGTGGCGGTAGGTGGTCGAGGGATGCCTCGTGGCTAAGCAGGATCCGGGTAGCGACGCGGGCGAGGATGCGGTTAGCCAGGCCGAGGCTGAGTGTCTGTTCGTGCATCAGGTATGGCACGCGGAACAGGGCCGCAGCGAGGCCGATCGGGACGGAGACGAATCCGCCGGTGCTGAGAACGACCGCCGGCCGGGTCCGGGCGACGGTGAGGGCGGCCTGCGCGATGCCCAGGGGGATGCGAAAGGCGTCGACGACGTTGCGGGCCAGTTCGCGGGGGTTGGGTGAGCGGCGAAGCTTGCCGGTGGTGACCGCCCGAAAGGGAATGTTGTTGCGGTTGGCGATCTTGGCTTCGAGGCCGTCGGCGACGCCGACCCAGAGCAGTTCGGGTGCGGTGCCGGTTTCGGCAAGCCGGACCTGCAGGGCGTTGATCGCGGTCAGGGCGGGGTAGGTGTGCCCGCCGGTGCCGCCACCGGTGACGATCATGCGGAGCGTGTGCAGGCGCTGGGTGCTGTAGAGGGACATGCCGAGCCACTCCGAGGATCGCGGTACCGGACGGGTCGAGGCAGTCTAGCGACGCGCGATGTCGCGTTCGCCCGATCTTGGTGGGCTATGTGATGTGCTGGTCGGCGCCGTGATCGATCAGGGCGGCGCAGTCGGCGAAGTCGGCTGAAGTCACGACGTGCGTCCTTCCTGTCGATCTTACTGTGAGAGTTCGAGACGCTTCGTGTGTTGCTACTGCTGTTTGCCGCTGCGCACGAAGTTTGTCGCGGCGGCCACGCCGTCGGCGACTGCGTGGAAGAGCGGGAACTGGTGGGCAAGCCGCGCGGCAAGAGTGCCGAGGAACGTGTCCCCCGCTCCGCTGGTGTTGATCACGTTGACCTGCTGTGCGGGCACGAGCACGGTGTCGTCGGCGTCGCTGTAGGCGGCACCGCGCGGGCCAGCGGTCACCACGGCTGCTCTGGGGCCCAGCTTGCGCAGTTCCCGTGCGGCGACCGTCGGGTCGTCGTGGTGGCGGCCGAGCACCGCCGCCGCCTCGGCTTCGTTCGCAACGAACAGGTCCAGTGGGGTCAGCGCGGCCGACCCGAGCGTGGAATGCGGTACCAGGTTGCCAATGAGCGTCTCGACGCGATGGTGTCGGAAGACGGCGTCAATGATCTGCGGAGCGAAGGGAAATGCCGGGCGTGCCCGGATCGTGTGATGTGGTGGTCGTCGGGGGCGGGCAGAGGGCTTGGCGGCGGGCTACTACCTGCGCCACGCCGGTCTGGATTACGTCATCCTCGATGCCCAGTCGCAGCCGGGTAGCGCGTGGCGGCATGGCTGGGACTCGTTGCGGCCGCCCTCCCCGGCAGAGTACAGCCCCTGCCCGGGTGGGGGATGCCTCGGCAGGAGGGCGAGGACTTCCGACCGGGCGCGTCGGGCCCCGTGCCGGTCAGGTACGCGGCCCAGTCGACGGGCGCGCCCGCGACGTGCAGGTGGGCCAGCGCGGCGAGCACCGTGTCGGCCTCGGGCCGCCCACCTGGCTGCCTCCTCGCCGCCCGGCTCCGGGCGACCCCAGCCCCCGGCCGACGCCCGGATCCGATGGTTGTGGCAGCGTCCCGACATGTGAACGTTTCGTCAAGGTGCTTGACATGTCGTACACGGCGCGGCCATGGTGAGCGCCACCCCTCACACCAAGGAGTTGCGATGTCGCAACTGGCAGCACCCGGGGCCAAAAAGCCAATGTCGATCGGAAGGATCGCGTTCGCCAGCCTCGTGGGTACCACCATCGAGTGGTACGACTTCTTCATCTACGGCACAGCGGCCGCCCTGGTCTTCAGCCACGCGTTTTTCCCGAACGTCGACCCGACCGCCGGCACCCTCGCCTCGTTCGCCACGTTCGCCGTCGGGTTCATCGCCAGACCGGTCGGCGGCTTCCTCGGCGGACACTTCGGTGACAAGATCGGCCGCAAGGTCATGCTCGTGGCGACCTTGTTGATCACCGGCATCGCCACGTTCCTCATCGGCCTACTGCCCACCTACGAGCAGATCGGCATCGCCGCCCCCCTCCTCCTGGTCATCTTGCGGTTCTTTCAGGGACTAGGCGTGGGCGGCGAGTGGGGCGGAGCCGTCCTGATCGCGGTCGAGCACGCACCCGCGGACAAGCGAGGCTTCTACGGCAGCCTCCCCCAGCTCGGCGTCGCGGCCGGGCTCTCGCTCGGCACCATCATGTTCGCCATCGTCGGCACCCTGCCCGACGACGCCTTCCAGGCGTGGGGCTGGCGGATCCCATTCCTGATCAGCGCCCTGCTCGTCGGGGTCGGCTTGGTCATCCGGGCCCGGATCGACGAAACGCCGGTCTTCAAGGAGATGCAGGCCAAGAAAACGGTGCAGCGCCTGCCGATCCTCGATGCCATCAAGCAGTACCCGGTCCGTATCGTCCAGGCCACGATGGTCAGCTTCGTCGCCATCCTGATCTTCTTCATCGTCACCGTGTTCACGCTGTCGTACGCCACCAACAAGCTCGGCGTCAGCCGCAACACGATCCTGATCGCCATCGTCGTCGTGGCCATCGGGGAGTTCATCACCCTGCCGGCGTGGTCCGCGCTGTCCGACAGGATCGGCCGCAGGCCGGTGTTCCTCATCGGGGCTGGCTTCACCGCGCTGTTCGCCTTCCCGTACTTCTGGCTCATCGACACCGGGAACACCGTCGCGATCTTCGTCGCGTTCCTCGCGATCTGGCTGGTCGGTCACGCAGCCAGCTACGGAGTGTCGGCCGCGTTCCTGATGGAGATGTTCCCCGCCGAGATGCGCTACAGCGCCGCATCTGTCAGCTACCAGCTGTCGTCCATCATCGCTGGCGGGTTCACCCCGATGATTACCACCGCGCTGCTGGCATGGTCTGGCGACAAGAGCTGGTCTGTTGGTCTCTACCTGTTCGCCGGCGCGATGATCTCCGTGATCGGCGGTCTGCTCGCCATCGAGACCCGCAAGCGCGCGGACCGGTCACCAGGCCACGCCCGGGACCTGACCAGTACCAGCACCGTCTGACCAGGTGCGACCCCCAGGTGCTGGGGGCGCACCAGTCCCCCGTTCCCGCAACACCACTGGAAGGTAAGGAATGACTACGGCCACCGTGCCAATGATCCTCAGGGGCGAAGAGGTCACGTCGAGCTCCACCTCGCCCATCACCAACCCGTACCGCCGAGACGTGGTCGGCGAGTGCTACCAGGCCAGCGCCGAGCAGGCGGACGCGGCCCTCAAGGCGGCGACCACGGCGTTCGACGTGACCCGGAAGATGCCGCGCTACCAGAGGGCAGCGATCCTGAACTCGCTGGCCGACCTCATCGAGCGGGACCGTGAGCCGCTAGCGCAGCTGATCGCCAAGGAGGCCGGCAAGCCCCTGTTCGACGCGCGAGGCGAAGTCGCCCGGTCTATCCTCAACTGCCGCGGCGCAGGCGAGGAAGCCAAGCGGATCGCCGGGCACGAGGTTCCCCTGGACATGGACGGCGACGTCGCCCGCTACCAGGGCACCGTCACCACGACCGCTCGCGAGTCCGTTACCGGGGTGGACCGGCGGTTGGCGATCGCCAAGCTGTTCCCGCTGGGCCCGGTCCTGGCGATCGCCCCGTTCAACTTCCCGTTGAACCTGACCCTGCACAAGGTCGCCCCGGCGATCGCGGCCGGCAACCCGGTTATCCTGAAGCCGAGTCCGCAGGCACCCCTGACCGCGCTGCGTTTGGGCCGGCTGCTGCTCGAGGCCGGGATGCCGCCGGAAGCGATCAGCGTGCTGCCGTGCGAGAACTCTGTCGCGGAGCAGATGGTACGGGACGCACGGATCCGGATGGTGTCGTTCACCGGCAGCGCGAAAGTCGGATGGTACCTGAAGTCGATCGCGCCGAAGATCCGCATGACGCTTGAGCTCGGCGGCAACGGCGGGGTGCTGATCGACGAGACCAGCGACATCGAGTTCGCTGCCCGGCGCAGCGCGCGTGGCGCCAACGTGTACGCCGGCCAGTACTGCATCGGTGTTCAGCGTCTCATCGTCCACGAGTCCCGGTATGAGGAGTTCGTCGACCGGCTCCTGGCCGAGGTCGCTTCACTGAGGGTAGGCGACCCGCTGGAGGAGGACACCGACCTGGGTCCAGTCATCGACGACGCTTCGGCGGAGCGGATCGCCAGCTGGGTCGAGGAGGCCGCCGGGCAGGGCGCACAGGTGCTCACTGGCGGCAAACGTGAGGGTGCGGTCGTCACCCCGAGCGTCATCACCAACACCTCCCGGGACATGAAGGTCGAGCACGAGGAGATCTTCGGGCCCGTGTGCACCGTCAAGCCGTACCGGGACTGGGACCAGGGCGTGGCGATGCTGAACGACTCCAAGTACGGCCTGCAGGCCGGGATCTTCACCCGAGACATCGGCCGGGCCCTGAGCGCGATGCCGGACGTGGAGTCCGGCGGGCTGATGGTGAACGACGTGCCGATCTTCCGGGTCGACAACATGCCGTTCGGTGGGGTGAAAGACTCCGGGTTCGGCCTTGAGGGCACCCGGTACGCCATCGAGAGCATGATGCAGCTGAAGTTCGTCATGCTCAACGGATAGGAGTCCTCGATGCGCTCGCCCACGAAGAACACCGACGAGTACATCCGGTCCCTGACCGAACTTGCGTCACGCCTGGCACAGTTCCTGGGACCGAACGCCGAAGTCGTCATCCACGACTTCCGGCGCCGCAAGGATGGGACGGTCGTCGCGATCTTCGGTGACCTAACAGGCCGAAGCGTCGGCGGGTCTATGAGCCGCATCGGCCTGGAGCTCCTAGGTGAAGGCGACCAGGCACAGGACCGGGTCAACTACGTCACCACCACCAAGAACGGCCGCACCCTGAAAGCGTCGACGTTTGTGCTGCGCGACTACCAGGGGACGGTGTTCGGGGCGTTCTGCATCAACGTGGACATCACCGACCTTCGCAAGGCGGCGGTCACGTTGGCGGAACTGGCCGGTCTGGACCCGGTGGAGCCGGCACCGGTCCTGTTCTCCAACGACACCCGGGAAGTGGTCCGCTCGATCATCGCCCAAGAGGTCGCCGAACTTGGCGTTCCCGTGTCACGACTGTCCAGGGAAGACCGTGAGCACCTGGTCCACACGCTGGAGAAGCGCGGCATCTTCGCGATGCAGAAGGGTGTGCCGATCGCGGCGGAGGAGCTTGGTGTGTCCCGCACAACGATCTACAACTGCATCACTTCGGTGAGGAATGGCGAGAAGGAAGAATGAGCAGCGACACAGCAATCACGACTGGTTTCGACGCCCGCGTCGCCGAGTTGGGTATCGACCTTCCTAGGTCGGTTCCTCCGGTTGGGAACTATCTGCGGTCCATGCAGACCGGGAACCTGCTGTTCCTGTCCGGGCACCTGCCCGATTCGGCGGGTACGCCGATCCACGTCGGCAAGCTGGGCAGGGACCTGACCGTAGAACAGGGTTACGAGGCAGCCCGGGAGGCTGCGGTCGCGATGCTCGGCACCGTCCGCAACGCTCTCGGGTCACTGGACCGCGTGACCCGGATCGTGAAACTGCTGGGGATGGTGAACTCGACCGAGGATTTCATCGAGCAGCCAGCGGTAATCAATGGGGCGTCTGACCTGTTCCATGAGATCTTCGGTGACCGGGCACCGCACGCCCGGTCCGCAGTCGGCATGGCGCAGCTGCCACGGAACAACTGTGTGGAGATCGAGGGGATCTTCGAGGTCGCGGTCTAGCCAAAGGAACGGGTGTGGGGCCTCCGAGTTCGGAGGCCCCACACCCGTCTGCTCCCCGCTTACTGCCGTGACCCCCACTGCCTCGCCCTCGGTGCTCGGTCTTCGTGTCGCCAACCTCGATGAACTTGTCGACGGGTGCCCCGTCGGGCCCGCCAGCCGATGCCGGCTTCGTTGTCCACGGTCGTCGCCGGGCCGACTACGCGGCGGCCTGCGGGTCCCTTGTCCTACTCGATCATCCCGCCTCGGTACATCCCCCACCGGGGTCGGTCCCGTGGTTGAAGGCCGAGTTCGGCCAGTGTGGCGTCGAGCATGGTGTCCCAGTCGCTGCCGACGTAGGCGGAGGGAGCTCACAGTCCTCGTCATCCATGTCTCCTACGGAGTCGACGAGGACGAGCACGTAGCGCGGGTTGGCGACGCTGTCGAGATCCTCGATCAGGAACTGCTCCTCAACCATGTACGGCAGTTGCGCCTCGGCGAGCCCACGCTGGTACCGGTCGCTGACATCGCCGATGAACTGCCCGACCGTGGCTGACGAAAAAGTGGTGGGCCGGGTCGAGCTCGTCGTACCAGTCGGTGCACAACCGGTCTCCAGGGGAGAAGCCCGTGAACCACCAGTCTCCGGGTCCGCCCAGGGGCTCTGTTGCATTGGCGGATCGGTGGGGTACGCCGAGCCGCGTCAGCGGGCACTGGTCAGATCGCTCGTGCCAGTTCGGTGAACGCGGCGGCAACCCGGTGTAGCGGTGGGACGTCGGTGGCGAGTTCGTAGTGTCCGCGGCGTAGGTTCTGGATGAAGGCGTGGCCGGTGATGATCGTCTGGGCGGTATGGTCGGTGCGTAGTCCGCGCATCGGTCTGAGCCGGTGCTTGAGCTGGCTGTGATCGGCCTCGATCGGATTGTTGGCGTGCCGTTCGACGTGGTGCCACGCCGAGGGGACCAGGTCGTTGAGCACCCTGGGGTAGGTGGGGGCGGCGGCGTCGGTGACGACTTCGCTGGGCGTGACCTTCAGCGTGGTCAGTGCTCGGTGGAAGAACCTCCGGGCCGCGGCGGCGTCCCGACGGGTTGAGACGAGCACGTCGATGACCTGACCATGCTGGTCGACGGCCCGGTAGACGTACCGCCAAACCCCGTTGACCTTGACGTAGGTCTCGTCCACGTGCCAGCGGTCACCCCGGTGAGTGGCGGGTGAAGCGGGCGGCGTCGGCCAGCAGCGGGGTGAACCGCTGTACCCACCGGTAGACGGTGACGTGATCCACCTCGACACCGCGTTCGGCCAGCAACTCCTCCACATCCCGTTAGGACAGGTTGAACCGCAGGTACCAGCGGACCGCCAGAACGATCACCTCAGGCGGGAACCGGAACCCGACGAACGCCGACGCGGGCGGAGACCAGAACCGGAGACGAGACAGCGACTTCACCGGCCAAGCAGACCATGCCGGGCAAGCTGGAGTCGATCATGCATCCACCCAATGCAACAGAGCCGAGACCAGCAGGTCTTACGCTCCACGCCCGACAGCAGCCCCTCCACGAACCGCCCGGCCGTCGCCCGTGGCTCCGCCCGGGCGAACCTGCCGGCGACACGCGCCGTGGCCTCGTCCAGGATGACCCGCCACCGGTGGGGGTCTACGCTGTGGCACGCGGCCACCGCACGATCTTCGGTTGTCCTCACAAACCATCGATGATTACCGCGGTGGCCGTCCTCATGCCCGCGCCACGCCCAACCCCGAAGCCAAGTGACGTTGGAGTACTAGCGACGAAGTCGAAGGCTTGCCCCTGCCGGCCAGGGGGATCTGAGCCCTGCCTTCTGACATAGGACTGCAGGGGATCATGCCGAACGGATCCGATGCGGCTACTGCCAGCCGTCGTCATCGCAGTCGATCAGTGTGCTGCCGTTGTAGAGGCACACCGCCGCTTGCACGGACGTGGTGTCCTGGTTGGCTTTGAAAGGGCCACCTTCGTCGTAAGCTCCACCCCCGTAGGCGGCGGCAGGTGCCCGGTAGTGCCAGTCGCTCCACCCGCTAGCCGTCCGAACCTTGTAGCGGATGCGCGCCTCGGCGTGGTAGCCGTCTATGCCGTTTCCGTCGGCCACGGCCGCGAAGACCCGTACGTCCCAGCCGTTCCAACAGATACGGATTTGTCCGAATGCCGACCCGTCCCGTACCTGGCTGTAGACGGTCCGGTCGCCGCCGTTGCAGGCGGTTCCCCAACTTCCGACGTCGGTCCATTCGTCTGCCGCCATCACCCCAGGAACGTTCGAGGCGGCTTCGTTGCCGGCCGATGGTGAGGCGCTGGCCGGTGCCGCGCCCGATGCGACGCCGAACGCGATGGCGGCACTTACCGCGAGTGCTCCCCGCTTCAGTTTCTGCATGTTCTTCTCCTCCAGAATGGGACACGACGGATCAAGAGGTTCTTCTCTCTCCCAGCAGCAAAGCACGGAGACAGCTCACGCTCTGTCGGATCGAGGACAGGTGGCACAGCAGCGCCGACTGCCTCTGTTGGTGCAGGAAGACGACCACCACAGGGGGGTGCCGACGTCGGCTCGGACGTCACGGTTGCCGAAACCTCACGGGACTTCTCTTCCGGGTGGTGCCGTGTCCGGCCTGCTGGCGGCCTCCGGGCCTCGCCGTAGCTTCCGGACCAAAAACAACTCCAGTCCTGGTCATGGCACCGTGCGAACTCCCGGAACTCGGATCTTCATCACGCCCTTGATCAGCGTTGGAGTTGTTTTTGGTCCGGAAGCTACCGGCGGGCCACCTAGGCGGTGTCTGCTTGGCGGCTGGCGGCTTCCGGCTTCTCGCTCTCCACGTCCGGCACCTCATGGCCTGCCGGGTCCCGCGTCAGGGCCGCGAGCCACGCTCGTAGCCGTTCTCCCGTACCGGTTCTTGCGAGGGCGGCAATCCCGAAGCCGATGAACGCTACCCCGAGGCCGACGAGCGCCACCCCGGCCAAGGTCCCTCTACCCTCGACCAGCACGTCTGCCCCATAGCCGATGAAAGCCACCCCGATGCCGATGGACGCCACCCCGGACGGAACATCACCGCCGACGAGCCTGGCGATCCCATAGCCGATGAGCGCCACCCCGAGGCCGATGTGCACCACCCCGAGGCCGATGTGCACCACCCCGAACAGGACGTCATTGTCGTAATCGTGGACCAGGGCGTCGATCCCGAGGCCGATGATCGCCGCCCCGATGCCGGTGAGCGCCACCCCGGCTAGGACGTCACTGCCGACGAGCCTGGCGATCCCGAGGCCGATGAACGCCACCCCGAGGCCGGTGAGCGCCACCCCGTACAGGACGTCATTGTCGACCAGTGCGTCGATCCCGAGGCTGATGAGCGCCACCCCGAGGCCGATGAACGCCACCCCGTA
>NZ_QKKX01000017.1 GCF_003434305.1 Micromonospora sp. MW-13 | reverse complement strand
CTCCGAGGCCGATGAGCGCCACCCCAAGGCCGATGGACACCACCCCGTACAGGCCGTACAGGCCGCCACTGTAGACCGGTGCGTCGATCTCAGAGCCGCTGATGAACGTCACCCCGATGCCGATGGACGCCACGCCAGCCAGCAGTGTGTGCGCTTTCTCGGTGCTGTTGAGGATGAGAACGGCGGCAGTGGTCAGGACCGCCGCAGCGAGGGTGGCGGGCGCGGACCAGGAGGGCGGGGCCCAGGAGGGCGGGGCCCAGGAGGACGCGAAGGCGGCTACGACCGCTCCGGCCAGGCTCAACGCCAGCAGGACCCGGACCGTGTAGCGGACCAGCGGAGCCCGTGGTGGTAGCCCCCGCAGCCAGGACGTAGCCGTCAGAACGGCCCCCGCCACTGCGGCTGCGGCGACCCCCGGGTAGGCGAATTTGTCACTCAGGACGTTGATCCCCATACCGCCGGCCGCCCCGGTCAACCCAGCGGCAAGCCTCCCTCGCCACCCCAACCGGACCGGTTCCCCGCCCCCACCATGCATAGCCACCACATCAGCATGACTAACACGAGCGAGCGCAGTCACACATCGCGGGACCCGTCCTGCTGACGGCCTGCGGCCCGAATCGGCCGACACGGCACCGGGCAGTGGGTCGTTGTCGTTGCGGTCGGCGGCGACTTGCGCCCAGCGGTCGAAGTCGGTGTGCGCGGCCGGGCGGAACCCGCGAACCAATAGCCGACCCCCGACCGACGCCCGGAATACCCGAATTCGGCGACACCATAATGATTCTCCCGGTGTTCCAACCGCACCCGCAGCGACTTCGACTGTCCGTAGGCCTCGTCCATGGTCACCCACCCCACCGGCACCCCGCTGTCGAGGGCACGGGCCAGCATGTGGCGGGCCATCTGCACCTTGGTGGCGAACTCGACCTCGTCCGGGATACCGGCAGCCCGGCACCGATCCCGATCATCGGTCCACGACGTCGGGAGGTAGAGCTGCCGGTCGATCAACGCGTGACCCTTCGCTGACCGGTAGGCCAGGAACACCCCGACCTGGCAGTTCTCCGTCCGTCCGGCGGTGCCGGAGTACTGGCGTTGCACCCCGGCCGACCGGGTGCCCTTCTTCAGGAAACCGGTGTCGTCGACGATCAGCACACCCGTCGGGTCGCCAAGGTGCTCGACCACGTAGTCCCGCACATCATCACGCACCGCGTCGACATCCCAGTCCGCCCACCGCAACAACCGCTGCATCCCGTCCGGCGACACATCCCCGGCCTGCTCAGCCAGAGTCCAGCCGTTCTTGCGGCCCAAGCCCGAAACCAGGCCGCACAGATACTGACGCGCCCGTCGCCGCGGCTCCGCCCGACGAAACCGAGGCCCGATCCGTGCGCGCAACCGGTCCAACTCGCCATGCCACCGGCCAACATCAACATCCATCACAGGCGGACCAACGAACACGAGCCGAACTCGATTCGCCTACTGCCGTTGCAGTATTAACTCGGCCGCTACCTGCTGCGGTGGCCGGGGCGTCCTCGCTGGGCATGTCACCACCCTGCTCCTGGCTGTGCTTCACCAGGCGTTCCAGTTCCCAAGCGCCCGCACGCGGGCGGGGGTCTGGGGACACCTACGCAGCCGACGTCAGCCGCCGACGCTGACCTCGAAAACGCCGAGGTCAATGTGGTCCCGCTTGGCGCCCGGCAGGGATCAGCCCTGAGTAGTCATCTACGGCCAGATACCTCCCCGTTAAGTGGCCGCCAGTGGGGAGTCTCAACTGGCCACCAACAGGGCATAGTTCGTCTCTCTGTGTGGTAAAAGCAGCGTGCCAGGCGACATATCCGTGGCGTCTTGGTCAGACGTGAGCGGCCTCGACGTCCGTAGCCTCGTGGCCGATGCGTGCGCGGCGCGGTAGCGCTGTCGTTGCGACGGCGGCCAGGATGATGAGCAGCAGTGACAGTGCCAATGCGCCGGCGAGCGCAGTCGAGTAGGCGCTGGTGTCAGCGACCGCCCCAGGTCCGACGGAGCCAAAGAATATGCTGCCGAGGACAGCGACACCGAAGGCGTTGCCGAGTTGCTGCATCGCGGTCAGACTGCCGGATGCCGATCCGACCTCGGGCTCGTCGACCCCGGCGAGGACGATGTCGAAGTAGGGCGCGATGGCCAGTCCCATCCCAGCGCCTACTAGGCCGAGGAAGGGCAGCAGTTGCCACAGCTGGACATCCCCGGCCGCCCAGCCTGTCAGGCAGGCGACGACCATGAATCCGACGGCGATCGCTGCCAGACCAAGTCGCATGGTTCGTCGGGACAGGCCGAGGATTTGGGAAAGCACGAAACCGGCAATCATCCCGACCGCCTGCGGCGCGGCCGCGAGCCCGGCTTGCAGGGGCGTCATCCCCATGCCGAGTTGGAAGTAGAAAGCGATCAACAGTGCGGTGCCCATGACGGCCCCGAAGAACAGTGCGCCGAAGGCGAGCCCGCCGACGAAGGCCGGCTTGGCGAAGAGAGTCGGCGCGATCAGCGTCGCGAGCCTGCGGGTGGCCCGGCGGCGCTGGACGATCCCGAACGCAGCGAGCGCGGCGATGCCTAGCATCAGGATGGCGAAGATCCACCACGCCCACCCGAACTCGCGTCCGTGAACGAGAGCGAAGATGATCGCTGCCATCCCGGCGGCCGCGAGACTTGCCCCGGCTGGATCGAGGCCCACGCCCCGATCGGGCTCGGAGCGTGGCAGCACCAGGGCTGCCGCGACGATGAGCAGGATCCCGATGGGGACGTTGACGGCGAAGATCATCCGCCACCCCCATCCGAAATAGTTCGCGTCGACCAGCCAGCCCGCCAGGATCGGGCCGCCGACACCACCGAGCGCCAGGATCGGGCCGGTGAGCCCGAACGCCACGCCGACCCTCTCGGGAGGGAAGCTCTGCCTGATCAGACCCAGAGCCTGGGGCACCATCATCGAGCCCAGCAGCCCCTGAGCGACCCGTGCCGCGATCAGGAGCTCAGGCGACCCGGCGATCGCGCAGATCAGAGACGCGCCGGTGAACCCGGAGATCCCGATCAGGAACATGGTTTTGCGCCCGTAGATGTCACCCAGGCGCGCACCGACCAGCAGGCCGGCTGCCATCGCGAGGGTGTACCCGGCTGCCAGCCACTGCAGGAACTCTGGGCCGCCGCCGACGTCACGCACGATCGACGGGCCAGCGATGGTCGTGACCAACGCGTCCAGCAGATCGAGGAGATCACCCAACAACACGATGGCGACCACCGCCCAAGCCACCGCAGTGCGACGACCGCCCGCCCCCTCCGACTGCTCTGCCACCACCAGGCCTCCCAAACGATAACAACGTACGCTAGAGCGATAACGCTGTACGCTAGCAGAGTCGAAGCTTGATGGGAGAACTCGTTGACCACACCCGGCCACAGGATCGAAGGCAGCAAAGGCCACGAGGGCGCCTACGTGCCGATCTGGGATCGCGAACCACCCCACCCCCGCAAGTCCCCAGGCCTCACGCGCGAGCGGATCGTCGCAGCGGCAATCGAACTCGCAGACTCTGACGGTCTCGATGGGCTCACCATCCGAGGCGTCGCCGACCACCTCGGGTCAAGTCCTATGACTCTCTACCGCCACATACCGAGCAAGGAAGACCTGATCGACCTCATGCTCGACACCATCGTCGCCGAGCAGGACCTGGGCGGCTTGCCGACCGGCAACTGGATCCACGACCTCACCCGGATCGGCCACCAGCAGCGAGCAGTACGCCTGCGTCATCCATGGTCCGTGGTGCCCCCATCCAGGCCACCAATCGGGCCACACGCACTCCGAAGGATGGAGACAGCCCTCTCAGTCTTCCCAGACGACGTGCCCATCCAGCGTCGCGCCTGGGCGATCACTGTCATCGATGCCTACGTGCACGGTGACGCCAGCGCAGAACTCGCCGAACGAATGGAAGGCATGCGTACCGGGCTGGACAAAGGCCAGTGGCAACGGGCCGTCGCCTCCTACCTCACCAAGACCCTCGCGGCCGGAGATCTGCCACAACTCGCCGCCTACATGACAGCGAATACGGCCAGTCACCGCGATGAGAACTTCACCGACGGCCTACGTGCCGTCATCAGCGGGATTCAAGCTGCACTCACCCGCTGACGCATGACGAACCCGGCTTGCCTCGGCACCTCCACGACGTGCCGCCTCGACACACCTCTTCGTCGAGCATCGTCAGGCGACACGGAGGCCCGGGATTCGGACACTTCTGATACCCCACATCGCCAGCAGACATCACCCGCGTCGTCCGGGCCGCGATCCCACCAGGCGTCGTCCTGGACGGCGAGCTCATCGTGTGGGAGCGAGGCAGGACGAACTTCGCCCAGTTGCAGCGGCGCGTCACTGCCGGCCGGGGTCTCCTCCGCCTGGCCCGCGACTGCCCCACCCACTACGTGCTCTTCGACCTGCTCGCCGACACCGGGGGGCAGGTGATTCTGGACCGGCCGCTGTCGGAGCGGCGGGACCGGCTGGAACGGTTGCTCGCTGGTGCTCCAGCAGCGCTGACTCTCACTCCGCAGACCGGCGACATGCGGCTGGTGGCCGACTGGCTGATGCACTGGACCGTCGCCACCGGCATCGAAGGTGTGGTGACCAAGCAGCTCGGCGGGCGGCATGAGCCGGGCTGGCGCAACTGGTGGAAGTACCACACCCGGATCACCACAGAGGCCATCGTCGGCGGCGTCACCGGCAGCCTGGCACGATCCATCACCAAACTCTCACCCGCCTCACAACAAGGCATCGCCGCCATCATCGACAACCTCCTACGCGTCGAGGAAGCCGCCCGCGAAAGCGGCAAGAACACCTAAAAGCACCCCGGCAGCGTCACCTTGAACACCGGCGCTCGACGAGGGCCGCAATGGCGATCAACCGGCAGCGGCTCGAATGCCGCAGGTCTGGATCGCCGGCCTCGACATCGTCGATCACGAGATGCCAGAGCACCGGACCGAAGACATCTTCCGCAGGCAGGTATCGCCGCGATCCGTCCCGCAGCACATCACAGCCCTATCGATATCTACCGATCAAATCGGTGATCATCAAGCCGAACCCCCGCCGGACCGAACCGAACGCCGCCGGCACCCAGGGGACCGCGCGGGACGTAGGGGATGCTCGTCGGACGAGCAACCACCGAGCAGCCACACGTCCACAAGGGACAGAAAAGCAAAGAGCCCGACCGGCGTTTCCGCAGGTCAGGCTCTTTTGATCTTGTGCGCCCGAAGGGACTCGAACCCCTAACCTTCTGATCCGTAGTCAGATGCTCTATCCATTGAGCTACGGGCGCTCACCGCTCGGCCAGTCTACACACCCGGCTTTCGCGCGGAGACTCCGGGATTCGAACCCGGGAGGGGCTTTAAGACCCCAACCGCATTAGCAGTGCGGCGCCATAGACCAGACTAGGCGAAGTCTCCCTGGTGGCCCGCAGACCACCGGGCCCGAGAATACAGGCCCGCACCCGCCTGGAGCAAAGCGACTATCGGAACGGGGGCCGCCGCACCTGGAAGGACCGCCCGGACCTCGTGGCCGGTCGCTTCCCACCCGGGAACTTTCCTGGTGTGCGGCACCCGGATCAGGGCTACGCTCCATCGGCATGGAGGAGCAGCCGCCGAGCGACCCGCCCCGCCGCGAGCCAGGTGAGGGAGCGCACCGACGCCGTCCTCCGCGCGCGACCTTCACGCCGCCCGTCTCTCCCGGTCCCGCCGCGGCCCCCGCCGACGCCCCATCTCCGGGCACGACTAGGTCACAGCCGCGCCGGGCCCGGGCGGCGGCCCCCACCGTACTCTTCCAACCGCCCGATCCCGACCGGCCGGCACCGCCGCTGCCGGCCCCCAGGTCCACCGCGGGCCGGCCGGCACCGGCCGCCGCCGGAGCTGCAGGGCCGCCTCAGCCGCTGGCGGGTACGGCCAGCCGAGGTGATCAGACACCCAGCGGCGCCGACGACCCGCCGCCCCCGGATTCGGCCGGACCGGTCGCTCCGCGCAACGCCCCTGCCGGGGCTCCTGAGACGGACGTCACCGCCACCGGCTCGGCCGCCGGGGCGCGGGCAGCCCGGAAGGCCCCCGCGCGGAAGGCAACCGCGGCCAAGGAGGCCGCCGGGGCGACCCCGGCCGAGGGGAACACCGACCCGGCCCCGGCCGGAAGGACCGCCGCGTCGAAGAGTGCCACCGCGTCGAGGCGGACGACCGCCGAGCCCGGGAAGATCGCTGAGCGGGGAGAGACCACCGAGCCCGAGGAAGCCACCGAGCCCGGACAGACCTCCCCCCCGAGGAAGGCCGCTGCCCCGAGAAAGGCAACCGCCCCGAGGAAGGCAGCCGCCCCGAAGGCGACCACCGGGGTCGCCCAGCCGAAGAAGGCCGCCACCACCCGGAGGAAGGCCACCCCGATGGAGCCAGCCGCCCCCGAGGCGGCCACCCCCGCGCCGGCCGCGCCGGAGGCAGCTATCCCCGAGAGGACCAGCGCCAAAAGGACCACCGCCGAGAGGATCACTACCGAGACGGTCGCGCCCGCCGAGGCAGTCGCGCCCGCCGAGACGGCCGGTCCGGAGACCGCAGGTACCGAGGCGGATGCCGGGGCGGGCGGCCGGGCGCCGGGGGCGGCGTCGGCGCGTACCGACGTGGGCGGCCTGCGGGCGACGGCCCTGCGGGTGCTCGACCACCCGGGCTTCGCCCCGGAGCTGCTGGCCCTGGCGGCGGTGCGGGCGCTGGGGCCGGGGGCGCACGACTGGGCCGTGTCGCTCCGGGACGCCTACCCCGACGCGACGCCGGACGGGCTGGCCCGGCTCGCGACCCGGCGGTCCGTCCGGCTGGCCACGGCGGGCGGGGCGACGGCGGCGCTCGCGGGCCTGTTCGCGCCGGTCGCGGAGCTGGCGGCGGTGCTCTGGACGCAGGCCGGCCTGGTGCTGCACCTGGCGGCGGCGTACGGCCGGGATCCGGCCGACCCGGAACGGGCGGTGGAGCTGCTGGTGCTGACCCGGGTGCATCCGGACGCGGAGAGCGCCCGGGTCGCGTTGGCGGCGGCGGAGGAGGCGGTGACCGGCCCGGTCGAGCAGCCGTGGCCCCGGGTGGCGGAGGCGGCCTGGCGGTTGGCCGCCCCACTGGCCGCACAGGCCGGGGGGTGGCTGGGGCTACGGCTGGCGTCCAGGCTGGTGCCGGGCGCCGCGGTGCTGGCCGCTGCGGTGGGCGACTCGTCCGCCGCCGAGCGGTTGGCCGCCCGGGCGGTCACCGCCTACCGGCCACCGCGCGCCCGCTGACGGCAGCCCCTACGGGATGGGCGGAGCGGAGCGGGGTTGATCGACCCGGGGTGCGGCATGTCGCGGTCTTCCGAGGACGGGAAGCGCCAGTGTGCCACACATCGCGCCGCCCCACCCCCGGCCCGACCCGCCACGCGGGGGCCGGGTTGCGGGGCGGGCTCGTCAGAGCCAGTCGAACCAGGACCTCGGCAGGAGGGCGTAGCCGACGAAGGCGACCACGTCGAGCAGGGTGTGCGCGACGATCAGCGGCATCACCCGCTTGGTACGCACGTAGAAGTAGGAGAACAGGACGCCCATCACGGCGTTGCCGACGAACGCGCCGAAGCCCTGGTAGAGGTGGTAGGAGCCGCGCAGGACGGCACTCGCGGCGAGCACCGCGCCGAGCCGCCACCGGAGCTGGCGCAGCCGGGTGACCAGGTAGCCGACCACGATCACCTCCTCCAGCACGGCGTTCTGCACGGCGGCGAGGATCAGCACCGGGACCGCCCACCAGACCTCCGGCAGGCCGGCCGGGACCAGGGTGGCGTTGACGCCGAGCTGCGCGGCGGCCCAGAACAGCGCCAGGCCGGGCAGGCCGACGAGCGCCGCCAGGCCGGCGCCCCGGGCCAGGTCGGAGCCGGGTCGGCGCAGGTCCACCCCGAGGGTACGGACAGGGTCGCCGGGGTCCCGCGCCAGCAGGTGTACGGCGAGCAGCACCGGCAGCAGCGCGAAGACGATGCCGAGCAACTGGTACGTCAGGTCGAGCCAGGGGCGGGCCGAGTGGGAGGTGTTCAGCGCGGCGGTCTGCTTCGACAGCGGCCCGGCGGCGGTCAGCTTCGCGATGATCGACACGAACGCGTAGACCGCCGACTGCCCGAGCGAGAGCCCGAGCACCAGCAACGTCTCCGTGCCGAGGACCCGGCGGGACGCCGGGCGGTTGAGCTCAACGGTCACCGCACCACTGTGCCCGACCGGGGGGCCCGCCGGACACGGGCCGAAGGGTCGGCATGAGGCGATCGCACATTCTGTGCGACCGGTGCGCACGCTCCGTGGACATTCTATGGGGGCCCGATCCGCCGTCAGGAGGAGGAGCGCCTTGGACAACGTCGCGCGGCTGCTGAAGGAGAGCTGGACCCTGGTCGAGGGGGACCGGGACCGGTTGAGCGGTCATTTCTACGCCCGGCTCTTCCTCCTCGACCCCGCGCTGCGCCCGCTCTTCCCGGCGGAGATGACCGGCCAGGGCGATCGCATCCTGGACGCGATCGTCACGGCGACCCAGGTGGTGGACGACCCGGAGAGCTTCGACGAGTACCTGCGCTCGTTGGGCCGGGACCACCGGAAGTACCACGTCGAGTCGGCGCACTACGAGACCATGGGCGTCGCCCTGCTGGACGCGCTGCGCAGCACCGCCGGGGACGGCTGGAACCTGGAGTACGACCAGGCGTGGCGGGACGCGTACGCGGCGATCGTCGAGAAGATGCTGGCCGGGGCGGCGGCGGACGAGAACCCGCCGTACTGGCACGCCGAGGTGCTGACCCACGAGCGGCACGGCCCGGACACGGCCGTGCTGACCGTCCGCGCCCTCCAGCATCCGCTGCCCTGGCGGGCCGGCCAGTACGTCAGCGTCGAGGTCCCCCGGCACCTGCCCAGGGTGTGGCGGACGTACTCGGTGGCGAACGCCCCGAACGACGACAACGTCCTGGAGTTCCACGTCCGGACACCGCTGGGGGCGGGCTGGGTGTCCGGGGCGCTGGTGCGCCGCACGAGGCCGGGGGACCTGCTCCGCGTCGCCGCGCCGATGGGGTCGATGACCCTGGACCGCTCCTCCGAGCGGGACATCCTGTGCGTCGCCGGCGGGGTCGGGTTGGCCCCGGTCAAGGCGCTGGTCGAGGAGCTGACCGGCTGGAACCGGACCCGCTGGGTGCACGTCTTCTACGGTGCCCGGCACGCCGGCGACCTGTACGCGCTGGACGGGCTGCGGGAGCTGGTGACCGCCCACCCCTGGCTCTCGGTCACCCCGGCGTGCAGCGCCGAGCCGGACTTCGACGGGGAGCGGGGCGACATCTCCGAGGTGGTGGCCCGGTACGGCCCGTGGACCGCCCACGACTGCTACGTCTCCGGCTCGGCCCGGATGGTCCGGGCGACCCTGCGGGCGCTCGCCGGGGACGACGTTCCGCCGCCGAACATCCGGTACGACACCTTCGGCGAGCTGTAGCGCAGCGGCCGTACGGCGTCCGGCGAGCGCGCCGGGGCGCCCGGACGAGGACTTTCCTCCCCCCGAAAAGAGGACCGGGTCGCGTGCCCCCGCCCCCTGGGGCACGCGACCCGGTCCGCCCCCTCGCTCGTCGCTCAGTACCGCCAGGGGTTGCCGGTCTCGCGGTACTCCTCCACCGGCACCAGCGGCACGCCGGGGGGCATCCGGTCGACGTACAGCCGGCCCTCCAGGTGGTCGATCTCGTGCGCCACGAGCCGGGCCATGGCGAACTCGAACGAGGTGATGGTCCGGCTGCCGTCGCACTGCGCGTGCTCCACGTCGATCCGCAGCGGCCGGGGCACCAGCCCTCGGTGGTCGAAGAAGGAGAGGCAGCCCTCGTACTGCTCGTCGGTGTCCGGGGACGAGTCGACCACCCGGGGATTGAGCAGGATCACCGGTTCGGCGGACCGGGCGGGCGGGCGGACCACGGCGGCGGCCCAGGCGAGGCCGAGCTGGGGGGCGGCGATGCCGACGCCCTTGCTGAACGGATGCAGCTCGTCGAGGCGGACCAGCGCCGAGCTGAGCCGGTCGACCACGTCGCGGGCGGTCGCCTCGTCGGCCGGCAGGCCGAACTGGCGGCTGGGCTGACGCAGCAGGTCCGCGCCGCGCTGCACGATGCCGAGCCCGCGCATCCGGTCGCTGGCCCGGACTCGGCCGCCGCCGGCCGGCCCGCCCGGGTCGGACTCGGGTGGGCGGCTGCGGAACCGCCACTGCAACCGGTACCGGGCGTTGAGCGGTGGGTCCTCGGTGGCCCAGTCGAAGATCGCCCGGCCGCCGCGCTCGTGCCGGCTGATCGGGCGGCGCAGTGGACCCTCCTCGGCCGATAGCGAGGTCTCCACCCCCCAGACCTGGGGGTCCAGTTCCGTGGGCAGGTCCAGCCGGACCGCCAGGCGCCGGGTCGGCAGGCGTACGGCTCGTTGGAACCAGGGGCCCCACTTCTCCCGGCCGACGCGGTACGCGTACTCGATGGTCACCCGGTCGCCGGGGTAGAGCGGGAACCGGCCCTCGTCGTTCTCGAAGAGCAGCCAGATCTCCTTGAACGCGTCCCGGTCGTGCTTGGCCCGCCAGTGCATCGGCTCGGGCTCCCCGCCGTCGTACCGGTACGACAGCAGTTGCAGCTCGGCGAAGGTGAGCGGGTGTTCCCGGTGGTGCCGGTTCGACCGGCCGGGGTCGTTGGGGTACCGGTCGACGGCGACCCGGACCAGGTAGCGGGTCACCGGTTCGGTGCCGGCGTTGTACAGCTCCCGGCGGATGACGCACCGGTAGCCCTCGTCGGTGTGGGTGAGGGTGGCCAGCTCACGCTCCACGATCAGCCCGGTGCCGGGAGGCATCCACTGGCCGGGGGCGGGGTGGTCCCGGTGCGACGGGGTGGGGCGGCCGTGCCGCAGTTCGTCGTACTCCCGGAAGCGCTGCCAGATCGCGCCGCTGGCCTCCAGGACGGCCTCGGCCCGGCGGGCGAAGTCCTCGGTCGGCCGGTGCCGGCGCCCCTCGACGTGACTGATGTAGGACGGGTCGAAGCCCATCAGCGTGGCCAGTTGCTTCTTGGACAGCCCCCGCTCGGTCCGCTGCCGGGCGAGTTCGGCCGCGAACGAGTCGGCGGCCCGCTCGATGGGAGAGGTCGTCATCAGCTTCCTCAACGCCGGGGAGTATCAGTTTCACTTTCCGTACGTGAACGCGCACAGAAGTGGCACCTTGCCGACATTCGGCTTGACAAGTCACGCATGGGCGTCAATGCTCTCGCGGCCGGACCGGGCTCCGCCCGGCCGACGTTTCCGCTGCTCCCCGCCGGGTAGTACGCCGACACAGCCCTGCGAGCCGGGAGCCCGACGGAGTGACGGGCGCCTCCCGACCGCCGCCGGTCGAGGTCTTCCCCACCCCCCTTTGCAATGGTTAGGCTAGCCTTAGTCCACGGCACGGAGCGTCGATCGGGGGAGATGCGGTGACAGCGGTGATGCCCACGCGGGAGACCGCCACGCCGCTCGCCCCGGTGACCGCGACCCTGCGCGCCATGTTCGGCACCGACGACCTGCCCGGGCTCGCACCGGGCCTGCTGGTGACCGACGACCGGTTCGGCTGGGCACCGGCCACCACCCTGGTCGACGGGACCCGGCTGCCCGAGCTGCTGCACGCCGCCACCCTGCGCTGGGGCGGCACCCCGCACGCCTGCGCCGCGCTGGCCTGGAAGTCGTACAGCTACTGGGCGGCCCTGCCGGCCGTACTCGGCTGGGCGGCGGCCCGCCGGGTGCCGCTGCTCGACCCGGCCGACGTGCTGATCCACTTCGAGGACCACCGCCCGCTGGTCACCCTCGGGCTGCGCCGGTCCACCGCCGTCGCGGTGCTCCCGGGCGACCCGCTGGCCCTGGCGGGGCTCCCGGAGGTCCGGGTGGTCGCCGACGAGGCCGCGCTACTGGCCGAACTGCGCGCCTCGCTGCTCGACGCCCACCTCGCCCCGCTGATCGCCGCCATCCAGGCGGAGGTCCGCATCGGCGCCCGTACGCTGCTCGGCTCCGTCGCCTCCGGCATCGCGCACGGCGTGCTGCGGGCCGCCGACGTGCTGCCCGGCCCGGCGACCCGACACGTCGAGACGCTGCTGCGCGCCCTCGATTTGGCGGACCTGGTCGAACTGGTGCCCGGCCCGACCGGCGAGCCGACGGTCCAGCGCCGCACCTGCTGCCTGGCCTTCACCCTGCCCCGGCCGAAGGTCTGCCAGGGCTGCTGCCTCCGCTCCGCCTGAGCGCGCCGGTCTGCCTGGTCGTCCCTGGGCAGCACGGCTAGTCCGTCAGCGGGCGGACGTCCCAGACCCAGACCCCGCCGGCGTACGTGGGGTGGATACCGGTCAGCTCGGTCATCCCCCGCCGCAGCGCGTCGGCGTGCTCGTGCGGGCCGAGCAGCACCACCCCGGCCCGCCAGTACCGCAGGTCCTCCAGCGCGGACGCCCGGGTCGGCGCGGTGACGGACGGGACCTGGCCGGTGCGCCGGATGGTGCTGAAGAAGCTGCTGGTGGGGCGGGGTGGGGCGGTGAACAGGGCGATCCGCCCCTGCGGCGCCCGGGGCCGGGTGTCCGGCCCGAGGAAGTAGCCCCGGGCCAGCGGCAGGTCCAGGCGGGTCTCCGCCGACCAGCGCAGCGGGTCGGGATAGTCGGTGTCCGGCAGCGGCAGGGTCACCACGCTGCGCCCGCCGGCCACGTACGGGCGCCAGGCGCCGGAGGTGACGAACTCGGGCACCGGGTCGAGCCGTACCGAGGGCAGCGGGGTCGGGAACGCGGGCAGCAGCGCCATGGTCAGCACGGTGGCGGTGGCGAACCGGATCTGCGGGCGGGCGGCCGGGTGCTCCCGGGCGAGCCGGCGGGCCCGTTCCGCGCCGAGCGCGAGCAGCACCCCGACGACCGGGACGGTCGCCAGCGCCCACCGGGTGGGCACCACCGAGTGCAGGATCGGCAGGTTCTCCAGGGCGGCCCAGGGCCCGGGAATCCCGGTCGCCCGGCCCTCGAACTGGACCTCCCGGCCGAGGGAGAGCACCGCGAAGAGCAGGCCGACCGCGGCGAGGCCGAGCACCACGGGGCTGCGCCGCAGCCACCACACCAGGGCACCGACCAGGACGACCAGCGGCCAGCCGAAGAAGCCGTTCTCCTCGGTGGGGTTCTTGACCAGCCGGAGGTTGGTCCGGGGGTCGCCGGCGATCGACTCCCGGCCGAACGCGGTGAACGAGGCGAGGTCGGTGCGGTAGCCGCGGATCAGCTCGGACAGCCCCTCGTACGCGCCGGGGCCGAAGAACTGCACGTACAGCGGGTACGCCAGCAGCACCGCGGCGAGGGCGGCGGCGACCGCCAGCCCGGCGAGGAACGGCCGGGCCCGCCGGCGCAGGTCCGCCCGGCCCAGGGCCAGCGCGACGACCACCACGCCGAGCCCGATGGCGGTCATCAGCAGGATCTCCAGGTTGATGAAGGCCTGCCAGACGATCACCAGCCCGAGCAGCACGCCGTTGCGCAGCCACCGGCCGCCGTCGGGCAGCCGCAGCGTGCGCCAGACGATCAGTGGCACCACGAACTGGCTGACGATGTTGGGGTGGGCGTTGGCGTGCGAGACCATCGCCGGGGCGAACGCGCAGAACCCGGCTCCGAGCCAGGCCGGCCCCCGGGAGCCGACCAGCACCCGGGAGAGGGCGAAGTACCAGGCGGTCGCGGTAGCGATCATGCCGCCGGTGAGGAACACCAGGAAAGCGGTACGCGGCCCGAGCAGGACGGTGACCGGCGTCATTGGCAGGGAAATGGATAATACGGACGTGTTGGCCATGAGATTGACGCCGTCCGGCACATTCATCCGATCCGAGCCGAACGGATATGCAAAATCGGTCAGTACGCGCGCGCCATGCGCCATCATCCACTCGAAGAGCGCCTGGTCGGACCGGTTGTCCCGGACCCCGTGCGCCGGGTTCAGCCAGAACCGGCCGGTCACCCAGAGGGCGATCAGCGCGAAGCTGAGCACGGCGAGGACGTCCGTCCAGCGTCCCCGCCAGGACGCCGCACCCGCGCCCAGCCCCTCGTCGGACGTGTCCGTCGCCGGGGGCTGCGCCGCTCGACCCCCGGGCTCACCATCGGGGCGGCCCGTTTCAGGAGTAGTCATAACAATTCGTAGAGTAGTCAGGGTATGGCACTGACGTGACATGTTTCTGGGGACTGGCGTACTATGTGCCGGGTTCGCCGACCGCCGATCTCGTGCCCACCCCCGACCGCAATTCGGCCACCACGGTGCCCCGATTTCCCCACCGTCCGCTTCGGATGGTTCACTCTGTCGGTCCCGGGGCAGGTCGAGTCACACCGTGAGGAATCGACGCATGGCAGAAATCACTGGGGATCAGCGTGTCCAGTCCGAGGTGCTCGAAGGCCTCGCGACAGCGGTCAACCACCGCAGGTGGTTCGTCGAACTGGCCGTCCCGCACCTCGGTGACAACCCGATCGAGATCGGCAGCGGGCTGGGTGACTACGCCCTGGCGTGGGCGGACCACTTCCCCCGGTTCACCGCCACCGAGGCCGACCCGGACCGGCTGGTCGCCCTGAAGGAACGTCTCGCCGCGCAGCCGAACATCGAGGTCCGGCAGATGCTGCTGCCGCACTCCGAGCGCGGCGACTACAGCGCCGCCGTGTCGTACAACGTGCTGGAGCACATCGAGGACCACGTGGGCGCGCTGGCCAGCATGCGCGACCTGGTCCGGCCGGGCGGCGCCGTGGTGATCATCGTGCCGGCGTTCCAGTTCGCGATGAGCCCGGCCGACATCGCCACCGGCCACGTCCGCCGGTACACGAAGAAGACCCTGGCCGCCGCGATGACCGAGGCCGGCCTGACCGTGGAGAAGATCCACTACGCGAACGCCCTCGGCCTGATCGGGTACTTCATGGCAACCAAGGTCTTCCGGCTGATGCCGAAGGAGGGCCCGATGGTGAAGGTCTACGACACCCTCGTCCTCCCCGCCACCAAGGCCGCGGAGCAGAAGCTCCGCCCCCCGTTCGGCCAGTCCGTCTTCGCCGTCGCCCGCGTCCCCGCCTGACCCCAGCCGTCCCCCGCGATCTTGCACCTTCGGCCCGGGCAATCCGGGCATGAGCCGCGCGACGCAGGCCGCAGGTGCAAGATCGCGGGGCGGATGCTCAGTCCTTGACCTGGTACGTGGGGCGGATGACCGCGCGGGCCAGGGTGTGGAAGGCCAGGTTGAAGCCGACGTAGGCGGGGGTGGCGTCCCGGCCGACGCCGAGACGCTCGACGTCGACGGCGTGCACGGCGAAGACGTACCGGTGCGGGCGGTCGCCGGCCGGCGGGGCCGCGCCGCCGAAACCGGTCGCGCCGTAGTCGCTGCGGACGCTGAACGCGCCGCCCAGGCCGCCCTCCTCGGCACCCCGGGGCAGTTCGGTCACGGCGGCGGGGACGTCGACCAGCACCCAGTGCCAGAAACCGCTGCCGGTCGGCGCGTCCGGGTCGAAGCAGGTCACCACGAAGCTCTTCGTCTCGGCGGGGAAGCCGGACCAGGCGAGCTGCGGCGAGACGTTCCCCCCGCCGACGCTGCCGTGGGCGTGCCGGGCGTCCATCGGCTCGCCGTTGTGCACGTCGTCGCTGGTCAGCGTGAACGACGCAACGGTCGGCAGCAGCTCGTACGGGTCCGGGGCGATCGGTCGTTCCAGGGTCATCGGGACGGGTCCTTCCGGTGGGCGCGGTTTCCTGCCGCCCTTCTTACCCCGCCACGACCCGCCAATCGACCACCGGCACGTCGGATCAGCGCGAAGGACCTCCGGATAGGGGCCGGCCGCCCGGGGAACCGGCGATACTGGGGAAGGTCGGGACGCTCGCCTGCTTCGACCGGCGTCGTCGTGGCCGGTGCCGCCTCACGGGCGATGTACAACCAGTAGTCGGACCCGGTGGAACGACCGCAGGCCCCCATCTGCTCTGCGACGGACACGTGGTCGTCCGTCAAGTCCTGAGGTGCTCCGGCCGGTCATCGGCCGAAGTAGCGGTGTCGTCCGACATTAATCAGCCACCTTCGAGGTGTGACGTCGAGAACTGGCTCGTGCAGCCCGCTAGTGCTCTGACCGGGAAGGTTCGCCGGGTTGGTGGTCGCGACGGTTGGATGTGCGGTGACGTCCGATCCGATCGCTGGAGGCGCGGTGGCTGAGCCTGTCCGTACGCAGACTGACCGACCAGGAGGGGCAGAAGCTGCAGCAGATCGTGCGCCGGGGTAGCACGAGTTCGGTGCGCTACCGGCGCGCGATGTGATCCACCGCTTCAACGAGATCGGCCTGACCTGCCTGGACCCTCAGTGGGCAGGAGGCCGTCCCCGCCTACTCAGTCGTGACGACGAGGACTTCGTCATCCGGACGGCCACCACTCGCCCCAGCAAGCTCGGCCAGCCTTCACCCGCTAAGGGCATCCGCTGGGGCGGACGCCCCCTCAACACCGCAGCCTGACCAACCGCGAACCGCAGCTCCCGAACGCCGAAGGGGCAAGTTCAGGAGAAGGACAGCGACAGAAGGATGACTCAGGAGACGAACGGCTTGATCTCCCCCGCGAACACGATGACCTGGTCGATGAGGCTCCGTCGCAGATGGACGACGTCCGTTCCCGCCAGGCGGGGGCCTCCATCAGGCGTGGTGAAGAGCCACTGGTACCGGGCCCATTCGTCAGGCATGTCCACCGCTGAGCAGCGCACCATCGTGCCGGTTCCCGCCGGGTGGCGCCGGATGTCCAGCACGAACCGCTCGACCGCCGCGATTCCTTCGCTGCGACCCAACGGTCCCCAGAAGACCACGTCTGAGGTCAGGGCCTGGGAGAGCAGGGCAGTCACAGAGCTGTCGTCCGAGGCGTTGAACGCGGAGATGAACGTGTCGATCGCGGAGCGTGCGGTCTCTTCCTGCATGCCCTAGTAATACCAGCCGTTTCGCGTGCGCTCGTCCCACGAGCCGCCTTCCGATCACGGTGAACCATCTCGGTCACAGCACTAGGCGTGCGCCTTCGAGGCTACCGGCTCTCCGGGGCAGTCCGGGCTAGGGCCTCTTCTCGGCAACGAACGTCCCCCGTCCGGTGAAGGTCACGACGAGACCCCGATCCCGGAGCAGCCGCACCGCCGAGCGGACGGTGCCGCGAGCCACGCCGTACTCCTGCTGCAAGGTGGCCTCGCTTGGCAGCGGCTGGCGCGGCTTCAGCTTGCCTTCCTCGATCTGCTTGGCGAGAAGGTCTGCGAGCTGGACGTAGAACGGGATCGGAGACATCTCGTCAACCATGGTTGGACCCTATGGATGCGCAGCCTGGGCAGGAGGTCAGGTACAGGCAGCCGGCCCTAGGCAGGTCGGGCAGGCTGCACAGGCTATACAGGCAGAACGGGTTGGACTACCCTCGGTAGGTGTCTGTAAACCCGCAGTCCGGGGAGTAGCGCTGTGCCTAGGTTCAAGTGGTTCCAACGTCCTGAGCAGCCCGTTGACAACGTGAACGGGGAGCCGACCCCGCAGCAGAGCGAGCCTCAGCCGCCACCTGAGCCGCAGAGATACACCGCGCGTTCCCGCCAGGCCCCCAAGGACCACAACCAGGTGAAGGCCTGTCATGCACGTTGAGCGCCGGTCGGAGCCACCCTTCTCCGTCATCATGGCCGGCTACGTGATCGACTTTCATCACCGCAACGTGTGCACCAAGTGCGGCGACGACGGATGTCCACGGATCGTGGAGGCTCGCAAGACGCTTGAGGCCTGGCGGGACCGGAAGCCGCGACGTGAAGGCAGGTGATGTCCTACACATCACCCGGGCGGCCAGTGTCCAGTTCGTCACCCCGATCTTCTTCCGCCTCATCCGCGTCATGAACCTGCCGACGTACCACGGGTGGGCCTGGATCGAGGGCTACCAGTTAGACGAGCGGGGCGAGGCGATCGCCCAGCGTGAACTCTTCGTGCAGCCGGCCGGGCTTCGGAAGCTCTCCGCTCCCTCCCCGGGAGGCTCGATTGCCCTCTCGTGGGCGTAGGGAGCCTGCCGCCCTGCGGGGGTACTCCCAGGACCAGGAGGTGTAAGGGATCCGTGTCACCGCCCGGGTCCTGACCGGCTCCTGGCAGGACCGCGACGGCGCCAAGGCACCTGCTCGCCGCATACGAGGCCACTCCCATCCGGCACGTCTTCGCCGACTCCCCCGCCCGCAGCACTGAATCGATGGAGCGTTGGGCGCCCCGGAACCGGACCCCGGAGGCTGACCCGCCGCCGCTTCTTTGCCGCCGATTTGCCGCAACGAGTGAGACCGGACGGACCGGGTGAGAACCAGCGGGACTCTGCCAATGGTTACAGCCACGCCCCTGACTGGCGTTTTCGCTGGTCAGGAGCGTGGCACTGCCCAGGGAAGCGGAGGGTGTGGGATTCGAACCCACGAAGACATCGCTGCCTTACCGGTTTTCAAGACCAGCGCCATCGGCCACTAGGCGAACCCTCCCGGAACGCGCCCGGCAGGACGCGACCGCTGCCTAGTCTGCCAGAAGCCGGCCGGCGGATAAGCCGCTGTCCCACCGTGGCTGAACCGGCGACCGGATGCGGGACACTCCCGCCCTCGTGCTGACCAGCAAATCCTGGCCGCTATCAGCTCCACAGTGGCCGAACTGCCGGCCCACCGGCCCCCCGGCAGGGGACGGTGGACAATATCCGGTCCGCGCGTGGACGGAGATCCGGATCGGGTAAGACTGGACCATGCACGCGATCACGATCCCGGAGCCCGGCGGACCCGACGGACTCGTCTGGACGGAGGTGCCCGATCCCGAGCCCGGCCCCGGCGAGGTGGTCGTGCACGTGCGGGCCAGCGCGGTGAACCGGGCCGACCTGCTGCAACGGCAGGGGCACTATCCGCCGCCGCCGGGCGCGCCCGCGTACCCCGGGTTGGAGTGCTCGGGGGTGGTCGGCGCGGTCGGCGCCGGCGTGACCGGCTGGGAGATCGGCCAGGAGGTCTGCGCGCTGCTGGCCGGCGGCGGGTACGCCGAACGGGTGGCCGTGCCCGCCGGGCAGTTGCTGCCGGTGCCGGCGGGCGTCGACCTCGTCGACGCGGCGGCGCTGCCGGAGGTGGCCTGCACGGTCTGGTCGAACGTGGTCCAGCTCGCCGGGCTGACCACGGGCGAGACGCTGCTGGTGCACGGCGGGGGCAGCGGGATCGGCACGTTCGCCGTCCAGCTCGGCGTGGCGCTCGGCGCGACGGTCGTGGTGACCGCTCGGCCGGCCAAGCACGAGCGGCTGCGCGAGCTGGGCGCCGCGCACGCGATCGACTACCGGGAGCAGGACTTCGTCGAGGAGGTCCGGCGGGTCACCGACGGCCGGGGCGCGGACGTCGTCCTCGACATCATGGGCGCTTCCTACCTGGCCCGGAACGTGGCCGCGCTGGCCACCGGCGGCCGGCTCGTGGTGATCGGCATGCAGGGCGGCCGGAAGGCGGAGCTGGACCTCGGCGCGCTGCTGGCGAAGCGGGCCTCGGTGGCGGCCACCGCGCTGCGGTCCCGGCCGCTGGCGGAGAAGGCGGCGATCGTCGCGGGTGTGCGGGAGCAGGTCTGGCCGCTGGTGGCCGCCGGGGCGGTCCGCCCGGTCGTCGACCGGCGGCTGCCGATGCCCGAGGCCGCCGAGGCGCACCGGCTGGTCGAGTCCAACGACCACGTCGGCAAGGTGCTGCTCACCCTCGGGTGACCCCGGCTCCGCACCCGGCGGGCGGGGACTGCTCGGCGGGAGGCAGCATGAGCCGGGCACCGGGACCCTCGCCCGACAGCCTGTCCCCGGGGTTGTAGAGGGTGCAGCGCTGCAACGACAGGCAGCCGCAGCCGATGCAGCCGTCCAGGTCGTCGCGGAGCCTGGCCATCAGCCGGATCTTCTCGCTCAGCCGGGCCCGCCACGCGGTCGACAGCTCCGCCCAGTCGTCGGCCGTCGGGGTGCGGGAGGCGGGCAGCGAGTCCAGCGCGTCGCGGATCTCCTCCAGCGAGATGCCGACCTGCTGGGAGATCCGGACGAACGCCACCCGGCGCAGTTCGCTGCGGGCGTACCGGCGCTGGTTGCCGCCGGTGCGGTCGGCCCGGATCAGGCCGAGGCGCTCGTAGTAGCGAAGCGCCGAGGGCGCGACGCCGCTGCGCGCGGCGAGCTGGCCGATGGTCAGGGAATCCCGCATCACGTCGCCTTGAGTTGAAGTGGACTTCAACTTGCAGGCTAGCGGCATGACCATCATGACCGCCACCACGCGGGCCGCCGAAGCCGGCCCGCCCGCCCCGCTCGGGCCCCTGCTGGAGCGGGTCCGCGCAGGTCGGGAGTTCGGCCCGAACGTGTACTCGACCCTCGACGTCCTCCGGGTGCTCTACGACCGGGTGCTGCGGATCACCCCGGCGACCGTCGACGACCCGGACCGGGACCGGTTCCTGCTCTCCAAGGGGCATGCCGTCGCCGGCTACTACGCCGTGCTGGCCGCGAAGGGCTTCGTGCCCGCCGACTGGCTCGACGACCAGGGCGGCCCGGACAGCCGGCTCGGCGACCACCCGGACCGGCTGCTGGTCCCCGGGGTGGAGATCGGCTCCGGCTCGCTCGGCCACGGCCTCGGCCTGGGCGCGGGCACCGCGCTCGGGCTGCGGGCCCAGGGCCTGACGACCCCCCGGGTGTACGTCCTGCTCGGCGACGCCGAGCTGGACGAGGGGTCCAACCACGAGGCGATCGCGTACGCGGGCGCGGTCCGGCTGGCGAACCTGACCGCCGTGGTGATCGACAACGACTCGGCCAGCCACGGCTGGTGCGGTGGGATCGCTACCCGGTTCACCGTCAACGGGTGGACCGCCGCGACCGTGGACGGGCGCGACCACGACGCCCTGTACGCCGCCCTCACCGGGCAGGACGGGAACCGGCCGCACGTGGTCGTCGCGGTTGTCCGGGAGGGGGAATGACCATGACGACGATGCGGGAGGCGTTCGTCGACGCCACCACGGCGCTGCTGGGCGAGCAGCCGCGCACCGCGCTGGTGCTCGCCGACATCTCGGCCGCGGCGTTCGCCCCGGCCACCGGACGGCACCCCGACCGGGTGCTCAACGTGGGCATCCGGGAGCAGTTGATGATGGGGGTGGCCGGCGGGCTCGCGCTGACCGGGCTGCGACCGATCGTGCACAGCTACGCCCCGTTCCTCGTCGAGCGGGCGTACGAGCAGATCAAGCTGGACCTGGACCACCAGGGCGTGAGCGCGGTGCTGGTCGGCATCGGCGCCTCGTACGACCGGGCCGCCGCCGGGCGGACCCACCTGTCCCCGGCCGACGTCGCGTTGATCGACACCCTGGCCGGCTGGACCGTGCACGTGCCCGGACACGCCGGCGAGGTGCCCGCCCTGCTGCGCGCGACGGTGGCCGGGGACGGTCCGGCGTACCTGCGGCTGTCGACGCTGGGCAACGACCGGCCGCGCGGCACGGACGGTTCGCTGGCCGTACTGCGGGACGCGGGGCCGGGTGCGCCGCTGCTGGTGGCGGTCGGGCCGGTGCTGGACGCGGCGGTGGCGGCGGTGGCCGGCCTGGGGGTGACGGTCGCGTACACCCACCGGCCTCGACCGTTCGACGCGGCCGGGCTGCGGGCCCTCGCGGGGACCGAGGTGATCCTGGTGGAGCCCTACCTGGCCGGGACGTCCGCCCGGCTGGTCGGCGACGCGCTGGCGGACCGGCCGCACCGGCTGCTCGCGCTCGGCGTGAGCCGGGAGGAACTGCGGCGGTACGGCTCCGCGGCCGACCACACCCGCTGGCACGGGCTGGACGCGGCGGGCCTGCGCCGGTCGGTCAGCGACTTCCTCGCTGCGGGGCGCTGAGCGGGGTCAGCGCTGCCCGGTGTCGACGGGACGGCGGCGGGTGCGCTCCCGGCCGAGGATCCAGATCGCCTCGACGCCGTCCTTCCAGGTGATCTTCTTGCCCTCCTCGCGGCCCCGCGCCCGGTAGCTGATCGGCACCTCGTACGGGCGGATGCGCCGGCGCAGCAGCTTGCCGGTCACCTCGGCCTCCATGCCGAAGCCCCGGGAGCGGACGTCGAGGGAGCGGTAGAGGGCGACCGGCATCAGCTTGAAGCAGGTCTCCAGGTCGCCGATGTACGAGTTGAACAGCACGTTGGCCGCCATGGTGACGCCCTTGTTGCCCATCACGTACCAGAAGCTGTACGCGCTGTGGCTGCCGAAGGTGCGGTTGCCGTAGACCACCGCGGCGCGGCCGTCGAGCACCGGGTCGAGCAGCTTGGGAATGTCCTGCGGGTCGTACTCCAGGTCGGCGTCGAGGATGACCATGTACTCTCCGTCGGCGTTGTCGACCGCCGTCCTGATGGCCGCGCCCTTGCCCGCGTTACGCTGGTGGGTGATCACCCGCAGCCGCGCGTCGTCGGCGCGGCCGAGGATCTCGCCGGTGCCGTCGCGGCTGCCGTCGTCGACCACGACCAGCTCGATCTCGCACGGGTAGTCGACCGCCAGCGCCTGCTTGAGGGCATCCGCGATGCGTTCTTCCTCGTTGTAGACCGGCATGAGGATCGAGAGCTTCACGGGAATCTCCACGGTGGCGGCGACACGTCGGCCCTAGCCTAGCCTGGCAGGTCAGCGCGGCGGTGTTCACCACCGCCGGGCGTCGGGGTCCGCGGATCCAGCCTGATGGTGTTTACTCGCGCCATGTCGGCAGCCGGCTTCCTGCTCGTGGCGGCCCCACTCGCCGCCGTCCTGTCACTCACCGTGGCGCTGCGTCCGCGCGGGACCGACGTGGTCGCCCCGTTGCGCCTGGCGGTGGTCCGGGCCGCCGTGGTCACCGGCGCGTTCGCGGTGCTGGCGGTGGAGCTGCTCGGCGCGCTGCGTCTGCTGACCCTGCCCGCCGTCGCGGTCGCCTGGCTGCTCTTCCTCGCCGTCGCCGCCGGGGCCGCCGGCTGGCGACGCCGCCGCGACGGCGCGCGGGGGGACCTGGCCGCCGCCGCCCGCGCCGGCCTCGCCGGGCTGGCCCGCCGGTGGCGTACGGCGGGGCGCGCCGAGCGGCTGCTGGCCGGCACGGTCGGCGGACTGGTCCTGGTGGAGCTGCTGATCGCGCTGCTGGCCGAGCCCAACAACTTCGACTCGCAGACCTATCACCTGCCGAAGGTGGAGCACTGGGTGGCCCAGCGCGGCCTGGAGTTCTGGCCCACCGCGATCCACCGGCAGGTGACCATCCCGCCCGGCGCGGAGTACCTGCTGCTGCACCTGCGGCTGTTCACCGGCGGTGACGCGCTGCACAACCTGGTCCAGTGGGCCGCCGGGGTGGGCTGCCTGCTGGTCGCCGCCCGGATCGCCGCCCAGCTCGGCGGGGGGCGGCGAGCCCAACTGCTCACCGCGTTCGTGCTGGCCACCACCCCCATGGTGGCGCTCCAGGCCACCAGCACCCAGACCGACCTGGTCTGCGCCGCCTGGGTGGCCTGCGTGGCGACCCTGGCGCTGGACGGGCTGCGCCGGCGGGCCGGGGCCGGCTCGCTGCTGCTGCTCGGCGCGGCGACCGGGCTGACCGCGGTGACGAAGACCAGCGGGCTGGTCGGGGTCGGCCCGCTGCTGCTGCTCTGGGGCATCGGCCAGCTCCGGCTGGCGTACGGCCCGGGGCGGGCAGCCGGCGGCGCCCCGGGCCGGCCGGTGCTGATCGGCGTCGGGGCGGCCGGCGGTGCGGGGACGGGCGAGGGTGGGGGCCACCCGGCGGCCACGACCGGGGCGTCCGGGCCGGCGTCGCGCGACGGCGTCGCGGGCCGCCCGGCGCAACCGTCCCGGGCGGCCGGGGTGGCCCGGACCGTGGCCGGATCACTGCTGGTGCTGCTGGTCGCCCTGGTCGTGGTCGGGCCGTTCCTGGCCCGGGTGCAGGCCGAGTTCGGTCACCCGCTGGGGCCGCCCCGGCTGCGCGAGTCGATCCCGATGGAGCGACACGACCCGGCGTCGGTCCTGGTGAACGCGCTGCGCATCGGGCACACCGCGCTGGACACGCCGCTCGCTCCGGTCCGCGCCGGCACGGCCGAGGCGATCATGGCGGGGGCCCGCGCGATCGGGGTGGACCCGCAGGACCGGGCCATCACCTTCGGCCGGGAGGTCTTCCCGGTGCCGGCGTGGTACCCGGACGAGGACCGGGTGGCGTTCCCGCTGGCCGGCGCGCTCGCGCTGGTCGGGGCGGTGCTGGCGCTGGCCCGGCCGGCCCGGGTCGCCCCGGCCACGGCCGGCGCGCTGCGGGCGTACGCCGTCGTGGTGGTGGCCGCCGTTCTGCTGCACACGGCGATGATCAAGTGGCAGCCGTGGGGGAACCGGCTGCTGCTGTACGCCCTGGTCCTGGCGGCCCCGCTGGCCGGCCTGTGGCTGGACGCGCTGTTCCGCCGACGGCTCGCGCCGGCCCGTCGGCGGTCGGTGGCCGCCGGCCTGGCGGTCACGGTGCTGGCCACCTCCGCGCTGGCCGGGGTCCTCGCCCTGTCGTACGGCTTCCCGCGCCGGCTGGTCGGCGCCGGGTCGGTGTTCACCACCTCGGAGTGGGACACCCGCTTCCTGCGCCGGCCGCAGTGGGCGGACGAGTTCCGCGGGGCCGCCGACGCGGTACGGGCCTCCGGGGCCCGGCGGATCGGGCTGGTGCAGCAGAACGACAACTGGGAGTACCCGTGGTGGCTGCTGCTGCGCGACGCCGACGGCCACCCGCCCGAGCTGGTGGCGCTGGAGTCGGTGCTGCCGGACCGCCCGCCGGCCGACCCGGCGTCGACGGACGCGATCGTCTGCACCGGCAGCCGAACGGTGTGCGGGAAGCTCGTGCCGCCCGGCTGGAAGCTGACCTGGTTGGGCTACGTCGGCTACGCCCTCCCGCCCGGCCGCTGAGCCGCTTCGTGACGCTGAGCCCCTGATGCTGTCCGTCTATCTGATGCTGTCCGTCTATCTGATGCTGCTGAGCCTTCTCACCTGATCAGGACAAGGCGGGCGGTGGCGGTGTCGCCGGCCCGGGCGCCGGCCACGCCGACCGTGACGCCGGGCCGGACCGCCTCGGGCCGGATCGTCGTCCGCCGCTCGACCACCCGCAGGTCGTCGCCGAAGGTCCAGGTCATGGTGAAGCCGTCGGTGGACCGCACGGTCATCTTCGCGCCGTCGACTGCGGTCACCTCGCCGCGCTGCACCGCGACCGTCCGCGTGCCGCCGTCCTTCGTCCGGACCACGACCTCGCCGTGCAGGGTGTTCTTCCGCAGCAGCACCCGGGCCTGCCGGCGCTTGCGCCACTCCTCGGCCCGCTCGCCGCGCCGGCCCTTCGCGCCGGCCTCGGGGGAGGAGGACGCGGCCGACGGCGACGGGGCGGCGACGGGTGCGAGGTCCAGGTCCCCGGGGTCGACGCCCAGCGCGGCGAGGGCCTGGCCCTCCGCGCCCATCGCCGCGGCCACGTCGACGGTGACCTCCCTGGCCGCGTCCTGCGTCACCTGGGCCGGTCCGCAGCCCGCGACGCCCAACGCCACGGCCGCGAGCAGCGCGGTGGTGGCGGCGAATCCCTGACGTGCCATTGTTTCCGGTCTCCCTCTCGTCGGTGTGGGCCTCAGCCTCCCCCGCCCCGGATCAGGCCGGGTCAGCGTGCTGTTCGGATCAGGTAAGGGTCGGGCGGCAGCCACACGGCGAACGCCGCCCCGCCCTCGGCGGCGTGCCCGACGGCGATCTCCCCGCCCAGCCGGCGGACCAGTCCGGCGGCGAGCGCCAGCCCGAGGCCGCTGCCGACCTTGCGCACCCCCCGGTAGCGCTCGTGCAGCGCGCCGCGTTCGAAGGCCACGGCGAGGTCGTCGTCGGTGAAGCCCGGCCCGCCGTCGCGCACCTCCAGCACCCCGCCGGCCGCCGGGTCCGGCCCGGCCGGCCGCGCCGCGAGCACCACCGGCGCCCCCGGCGGTACGACCCGCAGCGCGTTCTCCAGCAGCCCGTCGACCACCTGCCGGATCCGCCCCGGATCGGTGTACGCCGGCACCGCCCCGTCGGGGATCTCCACGCGGAACGCCACCCCGACCGCCGCGCAGCGGTCGGCCCAGGTGCGTTCCGCGTCGGCGGCCAGCCGGGTCAGGTCCACCGGCACCGGTTCGAGGGGGAAGTCGGCGGCCTCCAGCCGGGCCAGGGCGAGCAGGTCGCGGACCAGCCGGTCCAGGTGCTCGGCCTCGGCCAGCATGGTCCGCCCGGTCTCCGGCGCGTCGTCCGCGCCGACCACCCCGTCGGCCAGCGCCTCGGCGTACCCGCGGATGGCCGTCAGCGGGGTGCGCAGCTCGTGCGAGACGGACAGCAGGAACTCCCGCTGCCGGCCCTCGCTGGTGGCCAGCGCGGCGGCCAGCGCGTTGAGGGCCCGCGCCAGCTCGGCGACCTCCTCGGGTGACTCCACGGGCACCCGGACCGCCCGGTCCCCGGCGCTGAGCCGGGCGGCGGCGGTGGCGGCGGTGCGGATCGGCCGGGCCAGCCGGCGGGCCAGCAGCATCCCGGCGCCCAGCCCGGCGGCGAGGCCGGCGAGCAGCGGCAGCCACAGGGTCAGCAGCACCCGCCCCCACAGCCCCGGGGTGGCCGGCCTGGTCAGCACCACGCCGTCCCCGCCGGGCAGCGGCCGGCCCTCGACCAGGGCCCGCTTTCCCGCCACCAGCCGCCGGCCGGAGACGTTGCGGCCCTCGGCGACCCGGTTCACCAACTGGCGGGGCAGGCCGGCCCGGTCGACCGTGCCGGCGCGGATGACGTACACGTCGATGTCCTGCTCGCGGAGCTGGCGGATCAGCCGGTCGCCCGCCACGTCCCGCTGCCAGGGCAGCCGGACGCGCAGCACGTCGGCGGCGAGCCGGGCCTGCGCGGCGAGGGCGTCCTGGTCGCGCCGTTCCACCCCGCGCACCGCGAGCGGCACCGCGACCAGAGCGGTGACCAGCACCGAGACCAGGGCCACCGCACAGGTGACCAGCACCGCGCGGGCGGTGAGGGTACGGCCCGGGCGGCGGCGCGGCGGCACGGGCCGGGGGCCGATCACCGGCAGCGCGACGGTCGGCTGGGCCGAGGCGGACACCGGTGGCGGGGCGGGGAGGCCGCCGGGCGGCGAAGCGGAGAGTCCGCCGGGCGGCGAAGCGGGGAGGCCGCCGGACGGCGAAGCGGGGAGGCCGCCGGACGGCGAAGCGGGGAGGCCGCCGGGCGGCGGCCGGCGCGGGCCGGCCTCGGGCGGCGGGGCCGGCGAGGGGCGGTCGCCGGCCGGCGGGAGGTCAGCCATCGGCTGCGTACCCGACGCCCCGGTGGGTGCGGATCACCCCGGCCGCCCCGCCCAGCTTGGCCCGGACCTGCGCCACGTGCACGTCGACCGTGCGGGTGCCGGCGTGCACGGCGTACCCCCAGACGCTGGCCAGCAACTCCTCCCGGGTGAAGACCCGGCCGGGCCGGGCCATCAGGTAGGCGAGCAGGTCGAACTCGGTGGAGGTGAGCTGCACCGGGGCACCGGCCACGGTCACCGTGCGGCGGGTCGGGTCGAGGGTCACCGGGCCGACCGTGCGGGCCCGCTCGTCGACCCCGGGGGCACCGGCCGCGCGGCGCAGCACCGCACGGACCCGGGCGACCAGCTCGCGCGGGCTGAACGGCTTGGTCACGTAGTCGTCCGCGCCGAGTTCCAGGCCGACGATCCGGTCCACCTCGTCGTCGCGCGCGGTGAGGAAGATGACGGGCGTCCAGTCGCCGGCCTCGCGCAGCCGCCGGCAGATCTCGGTTCCGGCCAGGCCGGGCAGGGCGATGTCGAGGACGCAGACCACCGGGCGCAGCCGGCGCGCGGCGGCCAGCCCGGCGGTGCCGTCCCGTTCCAGGTGTACGCCGAAGCCGTCCCGGGTCAAGTAGAGCCGGACCAGGTCGGCGATGGCCGGCTCGTCCTCGACCACGAGGACGAGCCCGCGTTGCGGTGCGTCGACGGTCACCGGCCCATGATTGCCGAACCTCGCCGCCGGGGTGCGCCGGGCCGTGTTCGAATCGGGTAAGGAACCGCTCAGCGGACCACCACGGGCCGCAACGTGGTGGGGCGGGCTGCGGCCGGGGCGTCGCTGATGGTGGCCACGACCCGTTCCCGGGCCGTCCGCAGCCGGGTGCGGAACGCGTGGTGCAGCAGGGCGTCGAGCTGCCACACCTGCCTCGGGTGCTGGGGCCGGATGACGAACCTCTCCCGCACGCCGTCGATGGCGGTGGCGGCCAGCTCGACGGCGGGCAGCCGGGGGTCCGGGCTCCAGGTGACGTCACTCAGCTCGCGCAGTTCGGCGTTGAGGTGCAGGCACAGGCGGTGCAGCACCCGGGTCTGCCGGATGACGACGAGGCGTCGGTGGGTGAGCAGCAAAAGGTACTCGCCGATCGGACGCTGCGGCCGGCTGCACCGGGTCACCAGGATGGTGGCGTCGCCGCCGCCGACGCAGCGGCGGAAGATCGGCATGTGCCGGCTTACGGTCTGCGCCGCCAGCCCGGTGTCGGCGGCGGCGGGCAGGAACGTTCGGGAGAAGACGTCCATGCCCTGCCCAACGACGGCGGGCGGCGGCGTGATATGGGTCACGCCGAACTTGCGGAACTTCCACGTCCCGGTGTCGCACCCGGTGTGCGGCGGCGGACGGGGCCGAGCACCGCGGCTGCCGTGGCGGCCAGGGCCCGCCGGACGCCGCGCCCGAACCCGGGCACAGAGAAGCTGTTCGTCACGTGTCCCCGATCTTTCCCCGTGCAGAAGAGAGCCGGCGGGCGGCCGACGGTCCTCGCGCAGCACCGGAGCCCTGATTGCTCCGGGCCGTCGGTGGCCTTGTCGAGATCGGACGGCGACTCAGCCGGTGAGCCCGTGCAGGGACTGGCCGTGCGGACCGGCCCAGGCGACCGGACGGCCATCGAGGGAGAGCAGGAAGCGGGTGGCCTCGCCGGGCGGGGGCGCGGGGGAGTCGGCGGGCGCCGGCAGCACCCCCGCCGCCTCGTTGGCGATCCAGTGCCCGGGCAGCCCGGCGACGGTTCGGGCGAACCCGGTGCGGGCCACGGGCGGCACGTAGGCCAGGACGGCACTGTGGAAAACCACGAGGGTGGCCTCCGGCGGCGCGGCGGCGGCCAGCGCCGGCAGGTCGGTGAGCAGGTCCCCCCGGCGCAGCAGGGGCGGGTCGGCGCGGGCGACCCGGGCGGCGGCGGTCAGCCGGTCCCGCCGCCCGTGCTGCTCGGGCCAGACCAGGGCGGTGAGCCAGCCCAGGTCGTCCGGGTCGGTGACGTCCAGCGGGTTGAGGTCGAGCCCGGCCCGCCACACCACCTCCGGCACCCGGCCGGGCAGCCGGACGTCGCCCGCCACCGCACAGGTGAGCCGCACCGCGCTCCCGGCCGGGCCGACCAGGTGGTCTTCCGCCCCGGGGCGGACGTAGCGGTACCGGTAGGCGTCGGGGTACAGGCAGAGTCCGGCGGACGCGCCCACCTCCAGCAGGGCCAGGGGCTGCGGCAGCCGGGCCAGCAGCGGCAGCAGCACCGCGCACCGGGCGGCCTCGTTGGTCTGGGTCCGTCGGGCCCGCACGGTCGCCGCCACCTCGGCCCAGTGGTCGGCCGTCCAGCGCCGGAACGCCGCCGGGTCGTCGACCGGGCCGCCGAGGTGGCGTACGGCGCCGAAGATCAGGTTGGGCTGCCGCTTCGGCTCGGGCAGGCCGTCGAGGAGGGCGAGCAGCCCGGGGTCACCGGCGACGGCGAGGGCCAGCCGCTCGTACGTGGGGGACTCGCCCCGGGCCTCGCGCTCGCCGAACGCCCGGTACCACCGCGCCGTGTCCATGCCGGCAGCCTCGCCCGGGACGCACCGGCACCGCCATGACCGGCACCACGTTTCCCGGCCCCGGCCTGTCCGGCCCGGTCCCGCCTACAGCCTGTCCGGCTCGAACAGCTCGGCGAGCCAGCCGGGGACCGCCTCGGCGTAGCCGGCGCGGGCCGGGTCCGGGGTGGACAGGGCCCGCCGCCAGGACAGCGACCGGCTGACCTTGGCCACGGTGACCGCGAGGCCGGCCGCCTCCCGCAGGTCGGTCAGGTCGTGCCGGTCGGTCCAGGCGTCGAGGTACGCGTCCCGCAGCCGGGCCAGCATCGGGTCACCGGCCGGCAGCTCGAAGGTGCCCGCCACCGAGTTCAGCGTCACCAGGAGGGTGCCGAAGGGGTGGGCCACCGAGGCGTCGCCCCAGTCGAAGACGCGGTGGTCGGCCGCGAAGACGTTGCCGTCGTGCAGGTCGTCGTGCTGCACGCCGGCCGGGACGCCGAACGAGGCGAGCCGGCGGCAGCGCGCCTCGAACTCCGGCAGGAACGCCCGCAGCCGCTCGTACGTCTGCGGGGTCAGACCGTCCGGGGCGCCGACGCGCATCGCCTCGCGGTCGTCGAGCAGCTCGGCGAGCAGGCCCGGCATCGCCTCCGGGCGGTGGTCCGGCACGCCGAGGGCCAGCAGCTCGCCGGCCCGGGGCACGGTCGCGCGCTGGAGCGCGGCGTACCCGGTCAGGACCCGTTCCCAGGCGGCCGGGTCGCGCTCCCGGGCCAGGCTGTCCCGCAGGGACTCCCCACCGTCGGGCAGCAGCGTCCAGCCCCGCTCGGCGTCCACCGCCACCGGCTCGGGCACGCGCCCCGGGGCGATCCGGGCCAGCGCGCCGAGCAGCCCCGCCTCGAAGCGGGTGCCGGCGTTGACTGCCTTGAACCAGTACGGGCCGGCGTCGGTGGGCAGCCGCCAGACCAGCGACCAGGGCCGCAGCCGGCTCTGCACCGGGCCGGTGATCCGGCGGCCGGCCCTGCCGAGGTGGTCGGCGGCCCAGTCGTGGGCCAGATCCTGCCACCGCTGGTCGGACCAGTCGGCGAGCGGCGTCGAGGAGGCGGTCACAGTGGGCAGACTATGAGCCGCGCTGGCGCGGGGCGAGGGGGTTTCCGCCGCCCGACCGGGTCGGAGGGCCGCAAGCCCGGTGCCGGCCGGCGGCCCGGTGGGCAGGACGCTTCCGGCCGGCGGGGACGGTCAGAGCAGCTCGACGATGGTGGCGTTGGCCATGCCGCCGCCCTCGCACATGGTCTGGAGGCCGTAGCGGATGCCGTTGTCCCGCATGTGCTGGAGCATCGTGGTCATGATCCGGGCTCCGGAGGCGCCGAGCGGGTGCCCCAGGGCGATCGCGCCGCCGCGCGGGTTCAGCCGCTCCGGGTCGGCCTCCGTCTCGGCCAGCCAGGCCAGCGGGACCGGGGCGAACGCCTCGTTCACCTCGTACACGCCGATCTCCTCGATGCCCAGCCCCGCGCGGCGCAGCGCCTTCGCGGTGGCCGGGATGGGGGCGGTGAGCATGGCGACCGGGTCGTCGGCGGCGACCACGGCGGTGTGCACCCGGGCCAACGGACGCAGGCCGTGCCGGCCGGCCCACTCGGCGGTGGTGACGGCGAGCGCGGCGGCGCCGTCGGAGATCTGGGACGCCGAGCCGGCGGTGACCACGCCGTCGGACCGGAACGGGGTCTTCAGCTCGCCGAGCTTCGCCAGCGTGGTGTCCCGGCGGATGCCCTCGTCGGCGGCGAACTTGCCGCCGTCGGGCAGGACCACCGGGGCCAACTCGGGATCGAACGCCCCGGCGTCCTGCGCGGCGGCGGCCTTCTCGTGGCTGGCCAGGGCGAACTCGTCGAGCTGGGCGCGGGAGAAGCGCCAGCGGGCGGCGATCAGCTCGGCGCCGGCGCCCTGGTTGAACGGCAGCGGGGAGTCGTCGGCGAAGCCCTCGACCCCCCGGTAGCGGTCGCGGATCTGGTCGCTGAACGGTGAGCCGTCGCCGACGCTGGAGCCCATCGGCACCCGGGTCATCGACTCGACGCCGCCGGCCACCACCAGTTCGGCCTGGCCGGACGCGACGGCGGCGGCGGCGAAGTGCAGGGCCTGCTGGCTGGACCCGCACTGCCGGTCCAGCGTGGTGCCGGGAACCGACTCCGGCCAGCCGGCGGCGAGCACGCCGTTGCGGGCGACGTTCCACGACTGCTCGCCGACCTGGGACACGCAGCCCCAGACGACGTCGTCGACCTGCTCGGGGTCGATCCCGGTGCGCTCGGCCAGCGCGCGCAGCACGTGGGCCGAGAGGTCGACCGGGTGCACGGTGGCCAGGCTGCCCTTGCGCCGCCCGACCGGGGTCCGTACCGCACCGACGATGACCGCGTCACTCATATTTACTCCCCGGTAACCTGGCAGGCCTCGATACTACGTCCTGTCCCGGCCGGCCGTCCCCCACGTCGGCCGGTGGCGGCAGGCCGGAGCGGTCCCGGCAGGGCATGCTGTACGCATGCGGCCAGAGCGGAGCCCGGAGTCGTCGGCGGCGGTGCGGCAGTGGCGGGTGCCCACCGGGGTGCCGGTGGTCAAGCTGGTCGGCGCGGCGGCGCTGGTCGGGCTCGGGCTGGTCTTCGTCGACGGCGACCGGGTGCGGCTGGTGCTGGCCGTGGCGACCGCCGTCGGGCTGGCCGGGTGGGCGGCGCGCGACCTGCTGGTGCCGGTGCGGCTCGCCGTCGACCCGGCGGGGATCACGGTGGTCCGGGGCCTCGCCGGCCGGCGCCGGCTCCCCTGGGACGCCGTCGAGGCGATCACGGTCGACCGCCGGCCCCGGCTCGGGCTGGCCACCGAGATCCTGGAGATCGACGCGGGCGACTCGCTGCACCTGTTCGGCCGGTACGACCTGGACGCCCCGCCCGCCGAGGTGGCCGAGACGCTGCGCGCCGCCCGGACCGAGCCGTCCTGACTGACTGCACGCCACGGGCACCGAGCCACCGTCGGGGCGGCACGGTGTACGACACGACGCGGCTTCCCGCCGTCGTGAGGCCACCTTGTACCGCACCCAAAGCCGATCATGGGCGGGCCCCGACCGGCCCGGCGGGGGTCAGCCCGCGAGCGTCGCCGTACGGACGACCGCGAGCCCGATCAGCGCCACCAGCACCAGCACGGTGCCGGCGGCCTGGAACAGCCCGCGCCGGGACCGGGGCGCGTACGCCAGCAGCAGGGCCATCGCCCCGCCGGTCACCAGCCCGCCGAGGTGGCCCGGGATGGAGATGCCCGGCACGGTCAGGGTGAAGACCAGGTTGATCACCAGGACCGGGAGCACCGAGGAGATGTCCCGCCCCATCCGGCGTTCGATCACGATCAACGCGGCGAACAGGCCGAAGATCGCGGTGGACGCGCCGGCGGTGGTGGCGTTCTCGGCGCTGAACAGGTAGGCGGCCACGTTCCCGCCGAGCCCGGCGACCAGGTAGAGGGAGAGGAAGCGCAGCGGCCCGAGGTTGGCCTCCAGCGACCGGCCGAGCACCCACAGCGCCCACATGTTCAGCAGCAGGTGCAGCACGCCGTAGTGCAGGAACATCGCGGTGACCAGCCGGTACCACTCGCCCTGGGCGATGCCGTGCACGCTGCCGTCGGCGAACAGGGCCTGGCCGAGCACCGAGCCCCAGTCGGTCAGTGGCGTGCTGCCGCCCATCAGGCCGCCGAAGCCGGAACCGCCCGCCACCGCGTCCCCGCCCCGGTCGGAGGCGATGGACAGGACCATGAGCAGCACGTTCAGCGCGAGGATGGCCTTGGTGACGTAGCCGTGGCGGCCGACGGTACCGCCGCCGAAGGCGGTACGCGCCGGCCGCACGCTACGGCGTCCCTCGTTCACGCACTCGGGGCACTGGTGCCCGACCGAGGCGGCCCGCATACAGTCCGGGCAGATCGGCCGGTCGCAACGGGTGCACCGGACGTACGTCTCCCGGCCGGGGTGCCGGTAGCAGATCGGGGTGGTCGGCGGGGACTCACTCACGGCTGCTGCCTCCCGGTGCCGGCGGGGCGCTCAGTCATGCGAGCAAAGGTACCTCGCGCCCGGGTCAGGCCGGGGTGCGCTCGATCTCGACCCGCTCGATGACCACGTCGGAGAGCGGGCGGTCGCTCGGGCCGGTCGGGGTGTTGGCGATCGAGTCGACGACCTTCGCCGACGCCTCGTCGGCCACCTGGCCGAAGATGGTGTGCCGGTTGTTCAGGTGCGGGGTCGGCCCGACGGTGATGAAGAACTGCGAGCCGTTGGTGCCCGGCCCGGCGTTGGCCATGGCGAGCAGGTAGGGCCGGTCGAAACGCAGCTCGGGGTGAAACTCGTCACCGAACTTGTAGCCCGGGCCGCCGCGCCCGGTGCCGGTCGGGTCGCCCATCTGGACCATGAAGCCGCTGATCACCCGGTGCGAGATCGTGCCGTCGTAGTACGGCCCGCTGCCCGGCTGACCCGTACGCGGGTCGGTGTATTCCTTGTTGCCCTCGGCCAGGTCCACGAAGTTGCGGACCGTCTTCGGAGCGTGGTTGGGGAAGAGCTCCAGCCGGATCGGGCCAGCGTTGGTGTGCAAGGTGGCGTAGACAGCCTCGGCCACGGGTACTCCTCACTCGTTGGTCAGTTCCATGCGGATCCTCCCATGTGCCCGATCTGGCAGTGCGGAGGCATCCGAAGGTGGAGGATGACGAAGGAACAACTCCCAGGAGGTGGGACCGTGTTTGGAATCGGGCGGCGTAGGACCCAGGGACAGTTGGCCAAGGTCGAGCTGAACCAGGGCATCGGTCACCTGAAGCAGGCCGCCACGCACGCGGCGAGGGGCGCCGGCGCCACGGTGGGCCCGCGGGTCCAGGCGGCCCGGGGCGCCGTCGCACCGACCGCCCTCGTGGTGCGGGACCGGGCGGCGAGCGGTCTCGCGTCGACGGCCGCAGCCCTGGCGCCGCTGGCCCTGGCCGTGCGCAACGTGCAGGCCGAGGCGGCCGGCAAGGCCATCGCCGGCAGCAAGGCCGCCGCCGGGCGGAAGGCCGCCGCCGGGCGGAAGGCCGCGCTGAGCAAGAAGGCCAGGGCGAAGAACCTGAAGGCCGCGCGGCGGAAGCAGAAGAAGACGTCGGGCGGGATGATGGTCGGCCTGCTGGCCGCCGGCACCGTCGCCGGCCTGGCCGGCGCGATGGCCCTGCGCCGCCGCCGGGAGCAGCAGGAGTGGACCGAGTACGAGCCGGCCCAGACCGTGGAGCCGGCGCGCGACGAGGTGGACACCCTGATCGTGGAGACCCCTTCGGCGAACGGCGCGAAGCCGACCGACTCGTCCACCCGGCCCGGCGGGCCGACCGGGGCCGACGGCAACAGCGCCGCCACCAGCGCCCCGGGCACCCAGCCGGTGATCCAGCCGAACGACAAGGTGCCCTCGGTCGCCGAGGGCGCCCGGGACGTCTCGGGCCGGCCCGCCGACGACCTCACCACGGCCCTCGGCAAGGAGAAGACCGCGCGGTCCGGCAGCCGTCGCTGACCCCGCCTGCCCTCGCCCGCGGCGCGGCGACGACCCCCGTCGTCCCGCGCCTCGGGCGTTCCGGCGCCGTCCGGTCCGCCGACCCCGCAGCCGCGACGGGCGGCGCCGGCGGGCGACGGGGCGGCGTCGGCGGGCGACGGGGCGGCGTCGGCGGGCGACGGGGCTCAGAGCCAGCCGTTGCGGCGGAACCAGCGGTACAGGGCCAGCGAGACGACCAGCATCAGGGCGAGCACGACCGGGTAGCCGTACGTCATTTTCAGCTCGGGCATGATCTCGAAGTTCATGCCGTAGATGCCGGCGATCGCGGTCCAGACCGCGGCGATGCCGGCCCATGCGGCGATCTTGCGCATGTCGTTGTTCTGGTCGACCGTGACCTGGGCCAGCCGCGCCTGGAGGATCGAGTTGAGCAGGTCGTCGTACGAGTTGACCTGCTCGACGGTGCGGCTGAGGTGGTCCTGCACGTCCCGGAAGTAGCGCCGCACCTCCTGCGGCACCTCCCGGTTGACCTGGGCGGTGAGGGTCATCAGCGGCCGTTGCAGCGGCGCCACCGCCCGCTTGAACTCGACCAGTTCCCGCTTCATCTGGTAGATCCGCTGGATCCGGCCGCTGCCCTGGCGGTCGAAGACGTCGGCCTCCAGCACGTCCAGGTCGTCCTCCAGCCGGTCGGCCACCTCCAGGTAGACGTCCACCACCCGGTCGGTGATCGCGTACGCGACGGCCCAGGGGCCATGCGCCAGCAGTTCGTGCCTGGCCTCCAGGTCGGCGCGGACCGGGGCGAGCCGGCAGGCGTCCCCGTGCCGGACGCTGATCACGAAGTTCGGGCCGATGAACAGCATCACCTGCCCGGTCTCGACGACCTCCGAGTTCTCGGTCAGCTCGTCGTGCTCGCAGTACCGGGCGGTGCGCAGCACCAGGAACGCGACCTCGCCGAAGCGTTCGAGCTTGGGCCGCTGCTGGGCCTTCACCGCGTCCTCGACGGCCAGTTCGTGCAGGCCGAAGGTGTCGGCGATGGCGGACATCTCGGCCAGCTCGGGCTCGTGCAGGCCGACCCAGACGAACCCGCGCTCGCGGCGGGCCGCGGCCAGCGCCTCAGCGTAGTGCCACTCACCGGGCTGCCGCCTGCCGTCGACGTAGAGCCCGCAGTCCATCACCGCGCTGCGCCCCGGCCCGGCCGGCTCGGGGACGCGCTGGCTGCCGTCGGCGTTGAGGATCCGGGTCATCGCCCGCACCGGGGCCCAGGCCCGCGGCTTGATCGCCCGCCCGCCGTCCGGCGACGTGGCCCGGCTCCGCTCCGCCCGGTCCGACATGGCGACCCCCTCCCCACGCTGTCGCGGCAGCCGCATGCCGTCGCGGGTTGCAGGGTACGCCGGCCCGGCGCGGGCCGGCCGGTGTCGGCCGCCGCCCCGGCGGGTGGCCGGTGGGCGTCCCGGGCGCGGGATGGGGGCGGCGCCGGGTGGGCCGGGCCGCGTCAGGGGGGTGAGGGGGCGACACGGCCCACCCGGCGCCCTTGGGGGCGGGGGTTGTGCTGCGTGCGCCACCGGTCGGGCGTCGAGGCCCGCATCGGGGCAGGTCGACCGGTCGACGTGAATGGCGCTCGCAGCATTGTGGGCCGTGGACCGGCCGGGCGGGAGTCCCGACCCGGCCGGCATCGCGCTTCTGTCAGAAATCTGACAGAAGATCAGCCTCGGACGGCCGCCACCGCCTCCGCGAGGCGACGAACACCCTCGTCGATGCGGTCCGCGGTGACCGCCGAGAACGCCAGCCGCAGCGCGTGCTGCCCACCGTCGAGCACGAAGTCGCTGCCCTTGACCACCGCCACGCCCCGCTCCGCCGCCGCCGGGGCGAGCCGGTCCACCAGCACGTCCTCCGGCAGCTCCACCCAGAGGAAGTAACCGCCGTCCGGCTCCACGAACCGCGCCTCGGGGAGGTGCCGGCGCAGCGACTCGGCGAGCACCCGGGCCCGCTCGCCCAGCGCGGTGCTGACCGTCCCGATCGAGCGGGTGATGTCGCCGGAGACGCAGAACTGGTGCACGATCGCCTCGGACACCATGCCGGGCGAGATGTAGAGGCTGGTCGCCTTCTTCGCGATGTCGGCGATCAGGTCCGCCGCCCCGATCAGGTAGCCGACCCGCACCCCCGGGCAGACCGTCTTGGTGAAGCTGGAGGCGTGCACCACCACGCCCCGGGTGTCCAGCGAGAGCATCGACGGCAGCGGCTCGCCCCGGAACCGGATGTCGGCGTACGGGTCGTCCTCGAAGATGATGAAGCCGTACTCGGCCGCCAGGTCGAGCAGCTCCCGCCGCTTCTCCAGCGACAGGGTGACCCCGGCCGGGTTCTGGTAGTTCGGGATGACGTGCGCGAGCTTCGGGCGGACCCCGGCCTCCAGCAGCTTGCGCAGCTCGGCGGTGTCCAGGCCGTCCGGCTGGATCGTCACGCCGTGGATCTCGCCACCCATCCGCTGGAGGTTGAGCAGCGTCCGGTCGTACGTCGGGCGCTCGACCACGACCGCGTCGCCGGGGCGGACCAGGTGGTCGAACAGGAACGCGTCGGCCTGGAGCGAGCCGTTGGTGACCAGCACCTGGTCGGCCTCGACGCCGTGCTTCTCGGCGATCCACCTGCGCAGGGGCGGGTAGCCGACGGAGGTGCCGTAGGCGGTGACCCCGGCGGGATCGGCGTCGAAGGCACGGACGGCGGCGGCCTTGAGCCCCTCGACATCAACGATGTCCAGCGAGGGAGCCCCACGGGCGAAGGAGATCAGCTGCTCGGCGGTCATGCGGACGAGCCTAGGGCCTGGCCCGGGCGGTCCGACCGGCATACACGCCAAGTTCAACATGCGGGCAGCGGACCGGCGGCGGAACGGCCGACGCGGAAGCGGCCGGTGGTGCGCGAGACTCAGGTGTCGATTATCGGACCGGTCCCTGGCCGCATGCCCGCGACCGCCGAAGGATGGGCCTCCGCGCGGCGCCGACGGGCGGCACCGGCACCCGAGGAGTGGTGAGGTTCACGTGACCGAGGACGGTACGGGTCGGCTCGACGACCAGGCCTTCGCGGAGTGGCTGGCCGACGCGGCCGGTGCGGCGCTGACCGCGCTGCGCGCGGAGCAGGGCTTCGCCGATCCGGCGGCGCTCAAGGACGCCGGCGACAAGGTCTCCCACGACCTGATGTCGACCGCTCTGGCCCGGTGGCGGCCCGCCGACGCGGTGCTCTCCGAGGAGCAGGCCGACAGCCGGCGCGCCTGGGCCGGCGACCCGACCGCCGGGGCCCGTCCCGCGCGGCTGGAGGCGGACCGGGTGTGGATCATCGACCCGCTCGACGGCACCCGCGAGTTCTCCGAGTCCGGGCGCGACGACTGGGCGGTGCACGTGGCGCTCTGGCAGCGCTCCGCCGGCCCGGACGGCGCGCTGGTGGCCGGCGCGGTCGGCATGCCGGCCCGTACCGCACCGGACGGCAGGCCGCTGGTCCTCGGCACCGCCGTTCCCGCCGCGCCCGCCGTGGCCGGGCCGCTGCGGATCGCGGTGAGCCGCAGCCGGCCGCCCGCGTTCGTGGGCGAGCTGGTGGAGGGCATCGGCGCCCGGGCGGTGCCGATGGGCTCAGCCGGCGTGAAGGTCTGCGCGGTGGTGACCGGCGAGGTCGACGCGTACCTGCACGCCGGGGGCCAGTACGAGTGGGACTCGGCGGCCCCGGTCGCGGTCGCCCTCGGCGCCGGCATGCACGCGTCCCGGATCGACGGCTCGCCCCTGCGCTACAACCGGGACGACCCGCGCCTGCCCGACCTGCTGGTCTGCCGGCCGGAGCACGCGGAGCCCCTGCTGGCCGCCATCGACCGTCACCGTTGACCGGCGGCCCTGCCGCCGCCCGACGGGCGCGTTCGTGGTGCTCCCGCCCGGCCCCACCGACACCGCCGCCCCGAGGAGGGTCATGAGCCCCGGCCCCACCACCGCACCCGCCCCGCCCCCCACCCCGACGGAGCCCGACGGCCCGCGCCGCCGGCTCGGCCGCTGGCTGCTGCTCCCGCTGGCCGCCGGCGCGGTCGCGCTGGGCACCACGGTCGCCCTGGCCACCAACGGGGACCTGCCCGGGGGGCCGGCCCCGACGGTCACCGACGCCGGGTCCGAGGGCGCGGGCCTCGGCCCGGCCGCCCGGCCGACGCCGGGCGGCGACGAGGGCTTCGGCAGCAGCCCGAGGTCCGTCTCGCCGAGCCCGGGCGCCAGCGACGGGGCGACGGCCGGCGCGTTCCCGGGCGGCCGGAACACCCTCCCGGGGGCGAGCATCCACCTCCAGGGCGGGGAGAGCTTCGCCGCCGGGCTGGCCCGGTCCGACCGCAGCTACGGTCCGCTGCGCATGGTCCGGGTCTTCTACCCCGGCCTGCCGCCGGCCTGGTCCGGCAGCCGCGCCGACGTCGCCGACCGGACCGTGGTGGTCTCCTTCAAGGCGCCGCCCGGCGAGGTGGCCGCCGGCCGGCACGACTCCCGGCTCGCCGCCTGGTTCCGCTCCGTCCCCGGCAACTTGGACGTCTACTGGTCGTACTTCCACGAGCCGGAGGACGACATCGCCCGGGGCTCGTACACCGCCGCCCAGTACCGGGCCGCGTGGCAGCGGCTCGCCGGCCTCGCCGACCGGGCCGGCAACGCCCGGCTGCGGGCCACGCTGATCCTGATGTGCTGGACGCTCAACCCGAGCTCGCACCGCACCTTCGAGGACTACTGGCCGGGCGGCGACGCGATCGACGTGCTCGGCTGGGACTGCTACAACAGCGGCGGCAAGTTCAACCGGTACACGGACCCGGCGCAGGTCTTCTCCCCGATGATCGCCAAGTCGAAGGCGCTGGGCAAGCCGTGGGGGCTCGCCGAGACCGGCAGCGTCCGGATCGCCGGCGACAGCGGCGCCGGGCGGGCCGCCTGGATCCGGGCCATGAGCCGGTACCTCGACGGTCAGCGCCCGCTGTGGGTGGCGTACTACGACTACCAGGTCGCCGGGGGCGACTTCCGGCTCACCGACGCGCCGAGCCGGGAGGCGTGGCGGGCCTGGTGCGCCGCCTGACGCTCAGATCCCCCGGCCGCGTTTGTGCAGCGTACGCAGGACGCGGTCGGGGTCGACGGCCCGGCTGGCCACGGCGAGGGCCAGGTACGCGCGCGGCTCCCGGGGGTTGCGGGACAGCGTGCGTCGGGCCCAGCGGACCGCCTCGCCCCGGTTGCCCAGCGCCGCCTGGGCGAAGGCGATCTGCCCGCTGACCCGGGCCTCGCCGGCCGGCACGGTGGCGAACTCCGGGTACCGGCCGAGCAGCCACTGCAGCGCCGTGGCGATGGTCTCCCAGCGCTGGGCGAAGTACGACCGCTTGTGCCAGCGCACCGTCACGTACGGCTCGACGACGTTCACCAGCGGGGCGTGCCGGGCGGCCCGGAGCAGGAACTCGTAGTCCTCCGCGTAGCTGCCCGGGATCTCCTCGTCGACCAGCCCGATCCCGTCGAGCAGCGCGCCCCGGCGGATCAGGAACGTCGACGGGTGCAGCTCGGTGTGCCGGTCCCGCAGCAGGGCCGCCAGCGGCACCCGGTCCACCGGGAGCACCCGGTCGACCGGGGGGCGGCCGTCGTAGTCGACCCGGATGCCGCAGCTCACGAACGCCCCGTCGGGGGCGGCGCGCAGGGCGGCCACCTGGGCGGCGAGCTTGCCGGGCAGCCACTCGTCGTCGTCGTCGCAGAACGCCACCAGGTCGCCGGTGGCGGCCAGGATGCCGGTGTTGCGGGCACCAGCCAGGCCCGGGGTGCGCTCGTTTACCAGCACCGTCACCCGGGGATCGTCGGCCAGCGAGCGGTCCGGCTCGGACTGGTCGTAGACGACCACCACCTCGACCGGGCCCGGGTGGTCCTGGCCGAGAATCGCGTCGAGGGCCTTGCGCAGCAGTTCGGGGCGGTCCCGGGTGGGGACCACCGCGGTCACCGACGGGTGCTCGTTCAGCGACTGGGTCATGGTGCCTCCGTGGGGCCCGGGCGGCCGAGGCCGACGTATCCGTACCGCAGCCGCAGCGGCAGCGTCGCGGCGCTCACCACCGCCCGGCTGCGCGAGGGCAGGGCCGTGCGCCAGGCGTCGTCCTGCCGGACCCGCAGCGGCCCCGCGTTGAACCGCAGCGGGTTGCCGGCGATGCTGTGCGCCCTGACCAGCGGCGTGGGCGACGGGTCGAGCACCCGCAGCGCCTCCGGGGTGTCCGCCAGGCCGGCGAAGCGGCGGACCCGGGCGACGGTGCCGCGCGGGTCGGCGGTGAAGTCCTCGTAGCGCAGCCGGACCACCGGCGCCCGCGTGGCGAGCAGGTGGAACGCGGCGTTCTGCGCCGTCCACAGCTTGCTCACCGTGAACGGCGAGAAGGTCGGCATGTACGCCTCGGCGTCCACCACCTCGGGCCGGCGCACCTGCTTCGCCCACGAGTACGCCACCGCCCGGCTGTCCCGGACCAGGTGCAGCACCCGCAGGTCGAGGTCGTCGGCCCAGCGCAGCGCGAACGCCGTCGAGGCGTGCTTGCTGGAGTCCACCACGAGCTGTGCCCCGGTCACCGCCATCGCGGCGGCGTAGATCCGGGTGTAGAGGTCGGCGTAGCGGCGCACCTGCGCCAGCTCGGCGGCGGGCAGGTCGCCCCTGGCCAGCCGGGGGATGTGCCGGGTCCGGTCGACGGTGGCCTTGAGCGCGAGCACGTCGGCACGGTCGACGGCCGACCAGCCGCCGAACGCGTGCTCGCCGACCCGCTGCCAGAAGTCGCAGGCGGTGAACCGCTCCCCGCAGCCGCACCGCTCGTCGCCGCCGAGGGCCCGCTCCCACAGGTGGACGACCTCGCCGACGGCGCAGACGTCGGGGTGCTGGGCGAGGATCAGCTCCAGCAGCGTGGAGCCGCTGCGGCCGAGGCCGCCGACGAACAGCACCCGGGCGCTCACCGCCACCACCTGCGCCGACCCGGCTCCCGGCTGGTCCGGACCAGGTCCTCGACGATCCGGCCCACCGCCGTGGCGGCGGCGACCCGGGAGTCGGGCCGGCCCGGGTCGGCCGACAGCGCGTACACCCGCGGGTCGGCCACCCCCCGGTCCAGGGCCGCGACCAGGTCGGCCTCGGACTCGACCAGCCGGACCATCCCGGCCGCGCCGAGCCGGCGGGCGAAGAGCTGCTGGTGGTCGTCGACGTGCTCGTCCCGGGTCGGGTCCCGGGGCACCACGATCGGCAGGTGCCCGTGCCGGCGCGCCTCGGTGATGGTGGCCGGCCCGCCGTGGCAGACCACCAGGTCGGCCTCGGTCATCGCCCGCTGGAGCTCGTCGTGGGCCAGGAACGGGGCCGCGTCGGGCAGCCGGGGCGCGCGGCTGCGCCCGTGCTGGACGACGAGACGGACCTCGGGGGCGAGGCCGTCGCGGCCGGCGTGCCAGCGCTCCAGCCACTCGACCAGCCGGTCGAACCGGTGCACGTCGGTGCCGACCATGGCCAGCACGGTACGCCGGAATGGTGAGTTGGTGCGCTGGCGGGGGACCGGCAGGCTCACAGCAGGTTTCCCACCACGGTCGCCTTCGGGTAGAGCCGGCGCTGTTCCTCCCACTGCACGAGCATCGCGGAGAGGAACGGCCGGCACAGCCGGGCCGACAGCGTCGGGGTGTCGATCCGGTCGTACACCTCGATGTAGACGGTGGGGATGCGGCGCAGCCGGGCCACCACCACGAACGGCACGGCGACGCCGGCTCCGGTGGTGACCACCGCCGCGACGTCCCGACCGCGGAACACCCGGACGGCGAGCCACATGTTGCGGGCCAGGTTCCGCACGTTGCGGGTGGTCGGGTGGTGCGCCCAGACCACGTCCTCGCCGTCGAGCAGCGACCGGGCGTCCGGGGTGTCGAACGTGACCCAGGAACGGGACCGGTCGCGGTACCACGGTTGCAGCGCCACCAACTGCGCGAGGTGCCCGCCGCTGGATCCGACGAGCATGACTTCACCAGACTCCACGCCACCCGCCTCCCACGGCCCGGCCGCGCCCCGGGACGCGCCCGACGAGGGCGGTCGACCGGACGGCGCGGCGCCGCCACAATGTATCGGCCACCCCACAGAGAACATAAGTGGCTTCCACCACCATCGGACCTGTCGGATGGTTGGCTGCGGCCCTTCCGCCAATGCCTCACTCCGCCGTCCCGTGCCTAGACTGCCGCTGACAGCCACCGGGGCGAGAGGATCGCGGATGACCGACACGGCCGAGGCGGCGCAGGGCAGCGGCACCCGGGCGGTCCCCGACCCGGTCACCGTCCTCTACGTCTGCGGGATGCCGCGCAGCGGCTCGACCCTGCTCGACCTGATGCTCGGCCAGTTCGTCGGGCACTGCGACGTCGGCGAGCTGTTCTACCTGTGGCAGTCCGGCGTCGAGCGGAACTTCCGCTGCGCCTGCGGGGAGCACTTCGACGCCTGCCCGTTCTGGGGCGAGGTCGGCCAGCGGGCGTACGGCGGGTGGTCCCGGGTCGACGTAGCCGAGGTGCTGGCGCTGCAACGCCGGGTCGACGCGACCGGCCGGCTGCCGCTGATCGTGGGCCCCCGGATGTCCCCGGCGTTCCGGCGCGACCTCGACCGCTACACGGAGTTGCTCACGAAGCTCTACCGGGCGGTGGCCGAGGTGTCCAGGGCGAAGGTGGTGGTGGACTCGACCAAGCGCCCCTCGCTGGCGTACATCCTGGCCCGGGCCCCGCAGATCGACCTGCGGCTGGTGCACGTGCTGCGCGACCCGCGCGGGGTGGCGTACTCCTGGAGCCAGGTCGTCGAGCTGCCCGAGGGCACCTCCACCAAGGGTCGGATGAACCAGCGCTCGGCCCGGCTGACCGCCCGGCGCTGGGTCACCGTCAACGCGATGGTGGCCGCGCTGGCCCGCCGCGGCGTCCCCCGGGTCACGGTCCGGTACGAGGACCTGGTCCGCGACCCGCGCGCCGAGCTGGGCCGGATCGCCGCGCTCACCGCCGACGTGACCGGCGTCGTGGACCCGCTGGAGTTCCTGCGGGACAACGAGTTCGAGCAGGCCGGATCGCACGCGGTCGCCGGCGGCCGGATCCGGATGCGCAGCGGCTCGATCACCCTGGCGCTGGACGAGAGGTGGCGCCGGGAGTACGCCCCGGGTCACCGCCGGCTGGTCGGCGCGCTGACCTGGCCGCTGCGCCGCCGCTACGGCTACCGCTGACCGGTCCGCCGCGCCGCTCAGGAGCGGGCGGCGGCGGCCAGGTGGGCGTCCAGGGTGTCCAGCAGCTCCGGGGCGCGCTCGTAGTCGAACTTGCGGGCGAAGTGCGCCCCGCTGGCCAGCGCCCTGGGCAGGTCCTCGGCGGTCAGCGACTTCGGGTGGTTGAAGGTGCTGCCCCGGAAGTCGAAGTACCGCTTGCAGTCCGGCACCAGGTCGAACCGCCCGGAGCTGCACACGATGGTCTGGAAGACGGCCTCCACCGGGGAAAGGCAGCGTCGGAAGTACGACACCACGTCCGGCCGCCGGTCGAAGTACTCCCGCAGGTACGCCACCACCGGCCAGCTCAGCGAGGTGAACGCCGACCCGCCGTGCAGGCGCAGGTCGGGCCCGAACGGGGTACGGGCCCGGCGGCCCACCGCCAGCCCGTACGACACGTGCACCCGGACCAGCGGCTGCACCCGGTTGACCGCCTGGAGCGGGCGGAGCAGCTTCTTGCCCCGGGGGGTGAGCGGGAGCAGCCGGCGGTGCTGGAAGTGGTAGCGGGACCGGACCCGGCGGCTCGGCCAGTGGCTGTCCGGGCCGAACGCGTCCCAGTACTCCATGAACCCGTCCGCGCCCGAGCCGACCAGCTCCGCCTCGCACTCGCCGAGCGGCCGCAGGGGGTAGTCCTGGCCGGTGATGTTCGCCAGCCAGTCGACCCGCACCCCCTCGTCGTTCAGCCAGTCCACGGCGGCCATGTAGCGGTCGACATGACTGAAGTCACCGTAGCCGCCCTCGTGCGTCTGCACGACGACGTCGGGCAGCGAGCGCAGCTCGGCGAGGTCCAGCGGGGGGCCGTTGACGTCGTGGCTGATGTGCACCACGCTGTCTGGGCTGTACCGCTTCACGGCGTGGACCAGCCGGTTCATCTGCTCGGGCGACCGGTGGCTCTGGATGTGGTAGCAAAACCGCACCCACCCATCCTGCCCCCGCGCCCCGCCGGGTGAGAAGCGCACCTTCGTCGGCTTCCCCTCGTCGCCCGGATCAGGGAGACTCAGGGTTCCGCCGTGGTGCCGCCCGCCACGGCCGACTGGCCGGTCCCGGTCCAAAGGAAGCGACACAGCCCGATGCCCTCGCCTCACCACACCGATCTGCGCGACTCAGACGGCCCCACGCTGATGACCTACCTTGAGTGGCTGCGCCGCCGGTGGTGGATCCTCGTGGTGGCCGCGCTGCTGGGCGCGGGCGCCGGCATGCTGGTCAGCCAGGTGCAGACCCGCACGTACGTGTCGACCACGTCGCTGCTGGTCCGCCAGGTCGGCCCGGACGCCAACCAGGGCACCAAGGTCAACCTGGACACCGAGGCCCAGGTGGTCCGCTCCCTGGTGGTGGCCGAGCGGGCCCGGGCCCTGCTGAAGACGACCATCCCGCCGGAGGACCTGGTCCGCTCGCTGTCGGTCACCGTGCCGCCGAACAGCCAGGTGCTCCAGATCGTGTACGAGGCGCAGAGCCCCGCGGCGGCGCAGGCCGGTTCGCACTCCTTCGCCCAGGCGTACCTGGACCTGCGGCTGGCCACCGCCACCCGGTCGCTGGAGAACGAGACGACCGCGCTCAAGCAGCAGATCGCCGAGACCAACAAGCAGCTCGCCGCAGTCGCCGGAAAGATCGCCGGGACCCCGTCCAACTCGGTCGAGCGGGCCCGCGCCGAGGCCGACCGGAACGTGCTGACCAACCAGCTCGCCAGCCTCAACAGCCGGCTGAGCCCGCTGCTGAGCACCGCGCTCGACCCCGGCGAGATCATCTCCGACGCGGCGCTGCCCCGGAAGCCCAGCTCCCCGAACACCACCCTCAACCTGGCCAGCGGTCTCGGCGCCGGGCTGCTCTTCGGCATCGTGGTCGCCCTGGTGCTGGACCGGCTGGACACCCGGGTCCGGCGCGGCCGGGACGTGGCCGACCGGCTCGGCCTGCCGATGCTGCTGGAGCTGCCCGCCCGGTCGACCGGGCTGACCGTCCTGCCGGCGGCGCACGAGGTCTCCCGGGAACTCGGCCGGCTGCGCAACGTGCTGCTGTCCACCATGCCCGAGCCGCAGCCCGGGCGGGGCCGTCTGCTGCTGCTCACCGACACCTCCCCCGGCCCGGCCGCCGGCTTCGTCGTCGGCAACCTCGCCGCGGCGTACGCCCGCACCGGGGCCCAGGTCGCGGTGGTCACCACCAAGCCGGACTCCCCGCTGGGCGGGATGCTCGGCGGGGTCCGGCCCCGGCACACCCTCGCCGACGTGCTGCGCCACGACGTCTCGGCGCTCACCGCGCTGACCCCGGCCCCCGGCCTGAACCAGCTCCGGGTGCTGCTCCCGGGCAACCTCGACACCGAGGTGGAGCTGCCGGTCGCCACCATGCTGGAGATCCTCGCCGAGTTGGCCGCCCGCTTCGACCACGTGCTGATCGAGACGGCCCAGCCGACGGCTGCGGTGGAGGCGCAGGCACTGGCCCGGCACGTGGACGGCGTGATCCTGGTGGTCGAGGGCGGGCAGACCCGCAGCAGCGAGATCACCGCCGCGATGCGGCAGTTCGAGCAGGTCGACGCGCCGGTCCTCGGCGCGGTGCTGGCCCCCCGGCTGGCCGACCGGGGCCCGGCGGTCCGGCCTGCCCCGCCCACCCCGCCGGCCCGCCGGCTGGGCCCGCCGTCGCCCCGCCCGCGGCCGACGCCCGCCGGGCGGCCCCAGCCGGGCATGCCCAACATCGAGACCACGATGATCCTGCCCCGCGCCGGCGCCGGCGCCCGGGACACCGCCGCCAAGCCGGCCCCCGCCCGGACCGGGGTGGCCAAGCCGCCGCCGGTGCAGCCCCCGCCGCCCCCGCCGCCCGGGTCGCCGAAGCCGGCAGCCCAGCAGAAGCCGGCCGGCAAGTCCACCGTCTACCGCTCCGCCCGGGACGCCGACGGCCCAGACCCCGACCGGTACACCATGGCCTTCAACCCGCTTGAGGACCGGGAGTGAACCGCCGGCGGGCGCTGGGCACGACGCTCGCGGCCGTGCTCGTCGCCGCGCTCGGCGCCGGCTGCGCCGAGGAGCAGGCGCCCGGCGCGGCGAACGTGGTGGACCCGGGCTCCCCTGCGCCCCGGCCCAGCCCCACCCCGAGCCTGCCGGCCGCGCCGCTGTCCGGAAAGCCGGTCGCGGCGGCGACGGCCGCCCGGCAGGCCGTGGTGGTGCCGCTGCGGGTGACCGCCGGCACCAGCCCGGCCGGACTGGCCGAGGCCGACCTGGTCTACCAGGAGTTCGCCGAGTCGGAGAGCCTGCACCTGACCGCGGTCTACCAGTCCCGCGACGCCGCCCGGGTGGGCCCGGTCGCCGAGATCCGGCCGGTGGACATCCGTACGGTCGGCGTGCTGCACCCGTTCGTCGGCTACGCCGGCGGGCCCACCGGGTTCCTCCGCCAGTTCGAGGCGGCGGAACTGCCGGGGGTGACCCCGGCGCAACGCTCGGCCGCGTTCCCGTCCGGCCAGGCGTCCGTCGCCGCGCTGAGGCAGGCGGCCCCGAAGGGCGGCGCCGCGCCGACCCAGGTCTTCGACCACGCCACCCCGGGGGCCCCGCTGGCCAGCCAGGGCGTGACCCCCGCCGGCAAGCTGACCGTCACCGCGCCCGGCCATCCCGCCCAGACCTGGGCGTACGACGCGGCCAGCTCGTTGTGGCGCGGCCGGGTCGGCAAGGCCACGGTGAGCGTCGCCGCGGTGGTCGTGCTGACGATGGAGTACCGCACGATCGACGTCCGCAAGCCCAGTCCCCGCTCACTGCCGGGAGCGAACGTGTACGGGTCCGGGGCCGCGGTGGTGGTGTCCGGGCCGTCCAGCGCGAGGGCGCAGTGGAGCAAGCCCGGCCAGAAGCTGGTCTGCAACGTCACCGACGCGGCCGGCTACCAGGTCCGCCCGCAGCCCGGTCCGGCCTGGGTGATCTACGCCCCGAAGACCGCCAAGGTCAGCGTGACATGACCACGGCCGCCCCGCTGCGGTCCGTTCCCGGGCCGGAGCCGGCACCGGCGGGCCGCCATCCGGCCGACCCGCCGCAGAGCCCGCCGCCCGGCGCGACCCGCCGCTGGTCGCTGCGGCTGCCCGTCGCCTGGCCGGTGACCGCCCTCTTCGTGCTGTACCCGCTGTGGTGGGCGCTCGGCCTACCCTCGTTCATCTTCGCCATCCTGGCCGTCCCGATGGCCTTCCAGCTCTACCGGCGCGGCACCGTGAAGGTGCCGCCGGGCTTCGGGATCTGGCTGATCCTGCTGGCCTGGGTGGTGCTGTCCGGGCTGATGCTCGACATCACCGCGCCCAACACGCTCACCCCGAACGGGTTCGGCCGGTACATCGGCTGGGGCATCCGGGTGATGAACTACACCGCGCTGACCGTGACGATGCTGTACGTGCTCAACCTCAGCGAGCGCGAGCTGCCACGCAAGCGGCTGGTGAAGCTGTTCGGCTTCATGGCCGTGATCACCGTCGTCGGCGGGTATGTCGGCGCGCTGTTTCCCCAGCTCAAGTTCGTCGCGCCACTGAACTACATCCTCCCCGCCGCCATCGCCAAGGAACCGTTCGTCAACCGGCTGATGCACGTCGAGGTCGCCCAGGTGCAGGAGGTGCTCGCCGGGGAAGCCAGTTCGCCCCGCCCGGCCGCCCCCTTCGAGTACACCAACACCTGGGGCGAGAACATGGCCATCCTGCTGATCTGGTTCATCGTCGGCTGGGTGGTCCTCGGCCGGGGGCCGCGCAAGCTCACCGGGTACCTGGTGGTGGCCGCCGCCATCTTCCCGATCGTCTACTCGCTCAACCGGGGGCTGTGGATCGGCCTGGTGGTCGGCGCGGTGTACGTCGCGGTGCGGATGGCGCTGCGCGGCCGGATCGTCGTCCTGGTCGGGCTGGCGCTGGCCACCGGCCTGGTCGGGGTGGCGGTGCTCGCCTCGCCGCTGGGCACCCTGCTCAACGAGCGGATGGCGAACGGGCACAGCGACGACATCCGGGCCACCCTGTCCAACGGGGCGGTGGAGGCGGCGAACCACTCGCCGGTGCTCGGCTACGGCGGCAACCGGGCGCTGATCGGCAGCAACCGGTCCATCGCGATCGGCAAGTCGGCCGACTGCAAGCAGTGCGGCAACCGGGAGCTGGGCAGCAACGGCCAGGTGTGGAACCTGCTGGTCGGCCAGGGGTGGGTGGGCGCGTTCTGCTACAGCGCGTTCTTCCTCTGGTGCCTGTGGCGGTTCCGGCACGACCACACCCCGATCGGCATCGCCGGCAGCCTGGTGCTGATCCTGATGCTGTTCTTCCAGTTCCTCTACGGCTCGCTGAACACCACCCTGGCGTACGGGCTGATCAGCGTGGCGCTGCTCGCCCGCAACGACCTGCACCTGCGCGAACTGCGCCGCGAGGCCCGGTTCGCCGCACCGGAGACGACGGCCCCGCGCGCGGGGCCGGAACGGTGGTCCCGCTGATGCTCATCCCACCCCCGGGCGCGGACGCGCGCGGCGCGTACCTGCCCGAGCTGGCCGGCGTGGTCTGGCCGGAACCGGCCCAGCCGGCGCTGCGGCGCGGCGGCCGGGCCGGGTTCGCGGTGGTGCCGTCGGCCGCGCGACCCCGGCTGCTGGTCCCGGCCGGCTCCCGGCGGGCGGCGGCGGGCGCGGTCCGGCACTCCACCGAGGCGCAGGGGGCGAAGGCCCGGCTGCGCCGCGCCGTGCTGGCGACGGCGTTCCGCACCGGGCTGGGCCGGCTCGCGTTCCGGGACCGACTGGTGGTCGACGCCGCCGCCGACGGGCTCGACGCGCACCTCGCCGCCGTGCTGGGCCGCCCGGCGCTGCTGAGCATCCACATCGGCCCGGCCCGGGCCAACCGCAAGCCGGTGGTTCAGCTCCTCGACGCCGCCGGCACCCCGATCGGGTACGCCAAGCTCGGCGTCGACCCGCTCACCCGGGCGCTGGTAGCGGCCGAGGCGGCGGCGCTGGGCCGGCTGGCGACGCTCGACCTGCCCGGGATCGGAGTGGCCGAGGTGCTGCACCACGGCGCCTGGGGCGGGCACGCCCTGCTGGTGCAGAGCGCCCTGCCGGTGGGGCTGCCCCGGGCCGCCCCCGCGCGGGCCGCCGAGGCCGAGCGGGCCGCCATGGTCGCGGTGAGCCGCTGCGCCGGCATCGACCGCCGGTCGTACGCCGACAGCCCCCACGCCCGGCGGCTCGCCGACGAGCTGGCGGCGCTCGGCGACCGGCCGGAGGCGGCCCGGCTGCGCGCCGTGCTGGCCGAGGTCCGGCGGGCCGACCCGGTGCTCGACCTCGGTGCCTGGCACGGCGACTGGAACGGCGGCAACAGCGCGGCCCTGGCCGACGGCCGGGTGCTGGTCTGGGACTGGGAGCGGTTCGCCGACGACGTGCCGGTCGGCTTCGACGCCCTGCACCGTCGGGTGCAGACGGCGATCACCCGGGCCGGCGTGGAGCCGCGCGCGGCGGCCGGGCGGCTCATCGTCGACGCGGCCGGGACGCTGACGGAGTTCGGGCAGCCGGCCCGGGCGGCCGACCTGGTGGCGGTGCTCTACCTGGTCGAGCTGGCGGCGCGGTACCTGCGCGACCGGCAGGCCGAGGCGGGCGCCCGGCTGGGACACGTGGCCGACTGGCTGTTGCCGGCGGTGGAGGATCACCTGGCCGGTCGGCCTGGTGCGGGAGGAGTGGCGAAGTGACGCTGGTCAAGGCACAGGCGCGGCGCGCGGTGCGGTCGGTGAGCCGGACGTACGGCCGGTGGACCGCCGGGTCGCGGCTCGCCCCCGACTTCCTCATCGTGGGCGCCCAGCGGTGCGGCACGACGTCGCTGTTCAAGACCCTCTCGCAGCACCCGGCGGTGCTGCCGGCGGTCTACCACAAGGGCGTGCACTACTTCGACACCGGCTACGACCGGGGGATGGACTGGTACCTGGGGCACTTCCCGACGGTGCGCCGGGCCGAGGCGGTCCGGGAGCGGGCCGGGGTGCGCGGGGTGACCGGCGAGTCGAGCCCGTACTACATGTTCCACCCGCTGGCCGGCGAGCGGATCGCGCGGGACCTGCCGGACGTGCGGCTGCTGGTGCTGCTGCGCGACCCGGTGGAGCGGGCGTACTCGGCGCACTCGCACGAGGCGGCCCGGGGCTTCGAGCCGGAGGGCTTCGAGCGGGCCCTGGAGCTGGAGGAGGAGCGGATCGCCGGGGAGCGGGAGCGACTGCTCGCCGACCCGACCGCGCACAGCCACCACTACCAGCACAACGCCTACCTGACCCGGGGTCGCTACGTCGAGCAGCTCGAACGACTGGAGTCGATCTTCGGCCGGGACCGGCTGCACGTGGTCGACGCGGACGACTTCTTCGCCGACCCCCGGCCGGCGTTCGACGCGGTCTGCGACTTCCTCGGCCTGCCGCGCTGGGCGGAGATCTCGTTCGGCAAGCACAACGCCCGATCCCGCTCGCCCATGGACCCGACGCTGCGGGCCCGGCTGGAGGAGCACTTCGCCCCGTACGACGAGCGGTTGAGCACCTGGTGGGGACGCGTGCCGTCGTGGCGACGGTAACGCCGGCCCGGTCCCCGGCCGGCGAGCTGGGCGGGGCAGCCCGGCACGGGGTCGCGAACCTGCTCGGGGTGGCGGTCGCGGCGGTCGCCGGATTCGGCCTGAACATCGTCGTCACCCGGGCCTGGTCCATGGCGGACGCGGGCCTCTTCTTCGCCGCCACCAGCGCCTTCATGATCGCGTACGCGGCGGCCCGGCTGGGCACCGGCGTCGGCTCGGTCTACTTCCTCAGCCGCTACCGCACCCTCGGCCAGCCGGAGCGCATCCGCGCGTCGGTGCTGGTCGGGCTGCTGCCGGTGGTGCTGTTCGGCACGCTGATCGCGCTGGCCGGCTGGTGGGCCGCCCCGCGGATCGTGGCGCTGACCTTCGACGAGCCGGCGCCCGGGGCGGTGCGGGCCCTGCGGGTGCTGCTGGTCTTCGTGCCGGTGGCCGCGCTCTGCGACTTCGCGTTGGCCGCCTGCCGGGGGTTCGGCAAGATGCGCCCGCTGCTACTGGTCGAGCGGCTCGGCCGGACCGGGCTGCAACTGCTCGGGGTGGGCCTGGCCGCCCTGTTCGGGCTCTCCGCCACCACCGCCCTGCCGCTGGCCTGGGCGCTGCCCTACCTGCCCGCCGCGCTGCTCGGCACCGTATGGCTGGCCCGGCTGGTCCGGCGGGCCGAGCGGGGCGCGCAGGCCCCGCCGGTGTCGCTGCGCGACGAGTTCTGGCCGTACTGGCGCTACAGCGGCCCCCGGGCGCTGAGCGGGCTGGCCCAGATGGCGGTGCAGCGGCTCGACATCGTGCTGCTCGGCGCGCTGCGCGGGCTGTCGGAGGCGGCGCTCTACACGGCGGCCACCCGGTTCCTGGCCCTCGGGCAGCTCTCCGGGCAGGCGCTGTCCACCGCCGTGCAGCACCGGCTGGCCGAGCACCTGGTCCGCGACGACCGGGCCGCCGCCGGCCGGCTCTACCAGGCCGCCACCGGGTGGCTGGTGCTGCTGGCCTGGCCGGCGTACCTGCTCTTCGCGATCTTCGCCGAGCCGATGCTGCACCTGTTCGGCGACGGGTACGCCGCCGGCCGGCGGGTGACCGTGTTCCTGGCGCTGACCATGCTGGTGGCCACCGGCTGCGGCATGGTCGACACGGTGCTCAACATGGCCGGCCGGACGTCCTGGACGTTCTACAACGCGCTGGCCGGCACGGTGGTCAACGTGGTGCTCAACGTGCTGCTCATCCCGCGCTTCGGCATCATGGGTGCGGCGGTCGCCTGGTCGGCGTCCATCCTGATCACCAACCTGGTGCCGCTGCTCCAGTTGCACCACGCGTACCGGCTGCACCCGTTCGGCCGGGGCACGCTCGCCGCCGCCGGGCTGGCGGTGGCCTGCTTCGGCGTGCCGGCGCTGCTGGCCCGCACCGTGGCCGACGCCGGGCCGGTCACGCTGGCGGTGTTGGCCGTGCTCGGCGCCGCCGGGTACGCCGCCGGGATGTGGCGGCTGCGCCGGGTGCTCCAGCTCGACGCGCTGCGGGCGCTGCGCCGGGGCCGGCGGCGCTGAGGTCCCTGCCACGGGCCCGTCCACGAAACGTCCACCACCGGCGCGCCGGTGGCCTCAGCACGAGGAAGGTGCGGCAACGATGAAGCGGTTCCAGACGGCGGTGGTGCTCCTGCTCGGGTCGGCGCTGGCCGTGTCGGCGTGCTCCGAGGCGGCTCCGGACTTCGTGCCGCCACCGGCCGCGCCGACCGCCACCGCGCAGGCCACGAGCCCTGGCGCGGCGGACGGCCTGCGCACCACCGGTCGGGGCCCGGAGCTGCCCGAGAAGGGTGTCTGGCTGGGTGCCTGGGTGAAGCCGGATTGGCAGACCCCGGAGGGCCGGGTCGAGGCGCTGACCGCGTTCGCGGACCAGACCCGGGGCGAGGTCGTCCTGGCGCACATGTTCCACGCCTGGGAGGACGACTTCCCCGGCCCCACCGAGCACGCGTTCCAGGCGGCCGGGAAGCTCCAGATGATCTCCTGGTCCGGCGCCGACACCCGGTCCATCCGGGACGGGGTGTACGACCAGCTGATCCGGCAGCGGGCCGAGAAGATCAAGCAGTTCGGGGTGCCGCTGCTGCTGCGCTGGCGGTGGGAGATGGACCGCCCCAACCTGACCCAGAGCGTGCACTCCCCGGAGGACTACGTCGCCGCCTGGAAGCGGATCCGAGGCATCTTCACCGAGGTGGGGGCCACCAACGCCGGCTTCGTCTGGTGCCCGCACGTGCAGGGTTTCGTCGACGAGAAGCGCAACGCCGCCGCGTACTACCCGGGCGACGACCAGGTCGACTGGCTCTGCACCGACGTGTACCCGGGCAGGGAGTTCGACGGCTTCGCCGAGCAGATGGACACCTTCATGGCGTTCGCCGCCCAGCACCCCCGGCCGGTGATGATCGGCGAGTTCGGGGTGACGTACCCGGGCGGGCCCGGCCAGCGCGCCGCCTGGCTGAGCGAGGCCCGCGACTACGTCAAGCAGCACCCGCAGATCAAGGCGGTGGTCTACTTCGCCGCGAAGCAGACCACGAAGCCCGTGTACGACAGCACGTTCGACGAGGACCCGGCGGGGTTGGCCGCGTTCCGGGAGCTGACCGCCGACCCGTGGTTCGCCGCGCCGCCCCCGCCGGTTCCGGCGCACGGTCCACGTACCCGGTGACCTCGTCTCCGCGTACGACCGGCCCGGCCGGCGGGGGGCGGATAGACCGAATGGACGGACAGAACGGGCACCCCGGGGTAGACGCCGCGCGCCGCATGCGCCATCGTGGTGCAGAGACTTGTGTCCCGGTCGTCGCCTCCCGGCCGGGGATCACCAGGATCACCGACCGGCCGGGCCGGTCGGGTGGAGGCGCCCGCATCGTTCTCTCCGCCGTTCATCCGGAGTTGCCCGTGGCCCGTATTCCGGCACTCAGTCGCCGACCACTCGCGGTCCTAACCGCCGCCGCACTCACCGTCACCGGTGCCCTCGTCGCCAGCCCGGCGCCCGCCGCCGCCCCAGGCCACGCCACCGTGGTGGGCGCGGTGCCGTCCACCCTCACACCGGACATCGTGGACGGCACCGTCTTCGCCATCCACGACGCCGGGAGCAAGGTCGTCGTCGGCGGCTCGTTCACCGGGGTGGAGAACCGCGGCTCGGACGTGAAGATCCCGCGCAATTTCGTGCTGGCCTTCGACAAGGCCACCGGCCAGGTGGACACCGCGTTCGCCCCGGTGGTCGACAACGAGGTGCTGGACATTCTCGCCGGCCCCACCGCCGGCACCGTCTACCTCGCCGGCAAGTTCAACACCGTCAACGGGACGAACCGCCGCAAGCTCGCCCTGGTCAACCTGTCCAACGGCAGTCTGGTCGCGAGCTTCCCGAACCTGGCGTTCAACGGCCTGGTCAACGACATCGCCAAGGTCGGCAACCGGCTGCTGGTGGGCGGCATCTTCACCACCGCCGCCACCAAGCCGCGCGGCGGCCTCGTCTCGCTCGACGCCACCACCGGCGCCGTGGACGAGTACCTGACCGCCACGCTGACCGAGCACCACAACTACGACGGGGTGAGCGGCGCTAGCGCGGGCGTCGGGGCCGAGAAGCTGGCCGTCTCGCCCGACGGCACCCAGCTCGTGGTGATCGGCAACTTCAAGAAGGCCAACGGGGCGCTGCACGACCAGGTGGTCCGGCTCACCCTCGGCACGAGCGCGGCGACCGTCTCAAGTTGGAACACCAACCGCTACGAGCCGCGCTGCAACGCGAAGGCGTTCGACTCCTACGTGCGGGACGTCAGCTTCTCGCCGGACGGCCGGTACTTCGTCGTCGCCACCACCGGCAGCCCGTACAACGGGACGCTCTGCGACGCGGTCGCCCGCTGGGACACCTCCTCCACCGGCACGGCCGTCCAGCCGACCTGGGTCAACTACAGCGGCGGCGACACGTTCCTCTCCGTCGGCATCACTGAGCAGGCGGTCTACGTCGGCGGCCACTTCCGCTGGGTGAACAACACCTCCGCCACCAACTCGGCGTACCCGGGCGCCGTCGCCCGGCCCAGCATCGCCGCGCTCGACCCGCTCAGCGGCCTGCCGCTGGCCTGGAACCCGGGCCGGCACCCGCGCGGCTACGGCGTGGCCGAGCTGCTGGTCACCGCGCAGGGCCTGTGGCTGGGCTCCGACCAGGAGTGGATCGGCAACTTCCAGCACCGCCGGGAGCGGATCGCGTTCTTCCCGCTCACCGGCGGCGCGGCCCCGCACTCCACCGCCACCACCACCCTGCCGGGCAACGTCTACTTCGCCGGGCCCGGCGCGACGAACACGATGCGCACCCGGGCGTACGACGGCATCCTCGGGGTGAGCAGCTCCGCGCCGGTCGCCAGCCCCGACGGCACCGCGTGGTCGGCCGTCCGGGGTGCCTTCTGGGTGGGCGGCACCCTCTTCTACGGGGTGCAGGGCGCGCTGTGGCGGCGCACCTTCGACGGTGCCGCCTTCGGCACCCCGAAGCTGGTCGACCCGTACCACGACCCGCTGTGGGACAAGGTGGTGACCGACTCCGGGCCGGAGGGTCAGACGTACGCCGGCAACACGGTGAACTTCTACCCGGAGCTTCCGAACGTGACCGGCGCGTTCTACACCAACGGCCGGCTCTACTACACGCTGACCGGCCAGAGCGGCCTGTTCTGGCGCTGGTTCAGCCCGGACAGCGGCACCGTGGGCGCGGACAGGTTCACCGTGGCCGGCGCCACCGGCTTCGCCGACGCCGGTGGGATGTTCGTCTCCGGATCCAGCATCTACCTGGTCAGCCGCAGCACCGGCAACCTCTCGTCGGCCGACTGGGTCGGCGGGGCGCCGACGGGCGGCTGGACGACGCGCAGCGGCCCCCAGGTCGACACGATCGACTGGCGGGCCGCGGCGGTCTTCACCGGCCCCGACAGCCCGACCCCGCTGCCGACCAAGCGGATTCCGGTCAAGCGGACGCTCAGGCAGAGCCGCTGACCCCGAGCCCACGGCCCGGTCCCCGCCCGGGGGCCGGGCCGTGGGCGTTCCCGCCAGCAGCGTCCCTGGTCACCGGGCATCGCCCTACGGGGCCTCGGCTCGCTACTGTCGACGGGTGTCCACCGAGCCTCTCCGCTGCGCCGGCGCCCTGATCGTCGACGACGACGGCCGCATCTTCATCCAGCGCCGGTCCCCGCAGCGGGTCCTGTTCCCCGACACCTGGGACATCGTCGGTGGCCACCTGGAACCGGGCGAGGAGATCGAGGACGCGCTGCGCCGGGAGGTCACCGAGGAGACCGGCTGGACCGTGTCGCACATCCTCGGCCCGGTCGGCGAGTACCGCTGGACCGGCGCCGACGGGCTGGACCGGATCGAGAGCGACTTCCTGGTCCGGGTCGACGGCGACCTGGGCCGCCCCCGGCTGGAGGTGGGCAAGCACACGGAGTACCGCTGGCTGGCCGAGCAGGACGTCGCCCTGCTGGACGAGCACCGCGACGTCAACGACGGGCTGATCCGGCGGATCGCCGAGGACGCCTTCGCGGCCCTGCACTCGATCGGTCTGTGAGCGAAGAGGTCGAGCTCGCGCCGCACCGGTTCGCCGGGCTGGTCGCCCCGGCGGTCGACCGGGTCTTCGTCGCCGGCATCCTCGCCGGCCACGACGGGGGCGGCGAGGAGCTGAGCCAGCGGTACGGCGGGCCGGCGGCCACCAGCTCCCTGGTCGAGTTCCGCACCCGGCTGGCCGCGCCGGGCGGGACCGTCGACCCGGCAGGCTTCGCCGCAGTGACCCGGTACCGGGACCCGGGGTCCTGCCAGCGGGCGCTGGACAAGCAGGTCGCCTACGGCATGCTGCACCGCCGCACCGACGGCTGCTTCTCCGCCACGGAACGCGGGCACACCTTCCTCGCCGAGATCTACCAGGTGCACGCCGAGGTGACCGAGGAACTGTGGGCCGGGCACCACGACCGGGTGCTCCGGCTGGTCGAGGCGCTCGGCCGGCTGCTCGCGTTCGCGCTGGTCGCGGCCGAGGAGGAACCGGGCTCGGCCGGCGAGGCGTTCGCCGTGATGGCGCCCCCGCACGAGCCCGACGGCGCCCCGCCGGGGCTGCTGCTGCTCAACCGGCTGGGCACGCTGCGCTACCACCGGGCCGACGCGCACGAGGCGGCGTGGACGGCGGCCGGGCACACCACGCTCAGCATCACCGAGCTGCCGGCCGGCCCGGAGCGGCTGGCCATCGAGCAGGAGACGGACCGGCGGGCGGCGGGCCCGTACGCGGTGCTGACCGCCGAGGAGCGGCTGGCCATGCTCGCGGACCTGGCCGCGCTGCCGGGGTGAACCCCTGGTTGACGGCGGGCGTGATCCGTCCCGGCGCTATCCTCCACCGGTGACCCGGAGTCGTACGAGGGAGGCGGTCGCATGATCGGGATGGTGCTCGCGGCCGGTGCGGGGCGCCGACTGCGCCCGTACACCGACACCCTGCCCAAGGCGCTGGTGCCGGTGGACGGTGAGACCACCATCCTGGACATCGCGCTACGCAACCTCGCCGAGGTCGGGCTGACCGAGGTGGTGGTCGTCGTCGGGTACGCCGCGGACGCGGTCGTCTCCCGCCAGGCGGAGCTGGAGAAGCGCCACGGCGTGCGGCTCACCCTCGTGCACAACGACAAGGCCGAGGAGTGGAACAACGCGTACTCGCTCTGGCTGGCCCGGGAGCACTTCGCCCGGGGGGTCCTGCTGGTCAACGGCGACACCGTGCACCCGGTGAGCGTGGAGAAGACCCTGCTGGCCGAGCGCGGCCCGGGCATCCTGCTCGCGGTGGACACCATCAAGCCGCTGGCCGAGGAGGAGATGAAGACCACCTTCGACGCCGCCGGTCAGCTCACCCGGATCACCAAGCTGATGGACCCGGGCGAGGCGTACGGGGAGTACATCGGCGCGACGCTGATCGAGCCGCAGGTGGCCGACGCGCTCGCCGACGCCCTGGAGACGACCTGGCGACGGGACCCGAACCTCTACTACGAGGACGGCTACCAGGAGTTCGCCGACCGGGGCGGGGAGGTGCGGGCGGCGCCGATCGGCGACGTCTCCTGGGTCGAGGTCGACAACCACGACGACCTGGCCCGGGCGTGGGAGATCGCGTGCCGCTACTAGCCCGGACGGTGCTCACCCCGCTGCACATCGACGTGCGGCGGGGGGCCGTGGCCGACCTCGCCGCGATCCTCGCCGACGGCCGGATCTCCTCCGGCGGCGACGTGGCGGTGGTGGTCGGCCCGGGCCAGGGTGCGCAGATCGCCGAGCTGATCCGGCCGTCGCTGCGCTCCGCGGACGTGTTCACCGTGGCCGGTGGCACCCTGGAGGCCGCCGACGACCTGGGCGGCAAGCTCCGCGCCCGCTCGTACGACGCCGTGGTCGGCATCGGCGGCGGCAAGACGATAGACGTCGCCAAGTACGCGTCCACCCGGCGCGGGCTGCCGATGGTGACCGTGGCGACCAGCCTGGCCAACGACGGCATCGCCTCCCCGGTGGCCAGCCTCGTCAGCGAGGGGATCAAGGGCTCCTACGGGGTGCACATTCCGATCGCGGTCATCGTCGACCTGGACTTCGTGGAGGCCGGCCCGGAGCGGCACAACCGGGCGGGCATCGGCGACGTGGTGAGCAACATCAGCGCGCTGGCCGACTGGGAGCTGGCCCGTCAGGTCCGGGGGGAGCCCGTCGACGGGCTGGCCGCCTCGCTGGCCCGGATGGGTGCCGAGGCCGTCCTCGCCCATCCCGGCGACATGACCGACGACGCGTTCGTCATCGTGCTCGCCGAGGCGCTGATCTCCAGCGGGCTGGCGATGGCGGTCTGCGGCACCAGCCGGCCGGCCAGCGGCGGCTGTCACGAGATCATGCACGCGGTCGACGCCCTCTTCCCCGGCACTGCCTCGCACGGTGAGCTGGCAGGGCTCGGGGCGCTGTTCTGCACCTGGCTGCGCGGGGACCGGCGGCGCTTCGGGGAGATGTCGGCCTGCCTGGCCCGGCACGGCCTGCCCCGGCTGCCGGCCGACGTGGCGCTCGACGACGACCAGTTCGTCGAGGCGGTGCAGTTCGCCCCGGCGACCCGGCCGGACCGGTACACCATCCTGGAGCACCTGGCGATGTCGCCTTCCGAGACGCGGGAGCGGCTGGCAGACTACGCCGGTGCACTCCGCGACCTTGGCTGAGCCGTCCCGCCCCTCCGTAGCCGACTTCCACCGGGTCAACCGGGGCGGCGGCCTGTTCAGCGAGTCGGTCAGCCAGTGGCTGGGCGCGGTGTTCGCGCTGGTCGCCCAGCGGCTCGGGCTGCGCCCCACGGCGCTGACCATCGCCAACCTGGTGCTCGGCCTGGCCGCCTCGGTGACCGTGGTGGCCCTCGCCGGCCGGGTCGCCGCCGGGGACGTACCGGCCTGGGTGGTCGGCCTGGCCGCGCTGGTCGGCTGGCAGGTCGCGTACGCCCTGGACTGCGCCGACGGGCAGCTCGCCCGGGTGACGGGGCAGGGCAGCGCGGCCGGCGCCCGGGTGGACGTGCTCTGCGACGTGGCCGCCCAGATCGCCCTGGTGGCCGCCCTGTCCGCCACCGCCGTGGCGCAGCGCCCGGAGACGCCGAGCTGGCTGGTCGCGGTCTTCGCGGGCACCTGGATGGTCAACCTGGTGACCTCGGTGATGCAGGCCGGCCCGAACGCGGCCAGCATGATCACCTCGACCTCGCTGCCGGTCCGGCTGGCGAAGCTGGTCCGCGACTACGGCGCGGTGATCTTCGTGGCCGGGCTGGTGCTGGCGTTCGCCCCGGCCCTCGTCTTCTGGGTGATCGTGGCGTTCACGATCGTCAACGGCGGCTTCCTGCTGGCCAGCATCGCCTTCTCGGCCCGCGCCTCGCTCCGCTGAGCCGCCGGGACCTGTCTCGTCACATCCGGCTGCCAAGCTTCGACTGATCGCTCAAAGAGGAAACGTGCCCCGGCTCCGAAGATGGGAGCCGGGGCACTTCACTGCCTCATCGCTCGTGTCCGGTGCCCGGCGCCCCGTCCCTACGGGGCCGGGTCATCGGTCCGTCAGGGGCACTCACCGCCCGCACGCCCGCCGCTTCGGGGCGCAGACCCCTTCAGCCTTGTCTCAGGGCATCACCGTGTGCCAGTTCTTCTCGCAGTGGATGATCTTTCCGGCCGAGTTCGCGTGGCAGGCTCGGGAGTTCAGGTTCCCGATCGGATACGAGCTGTAGAAGTACGCCTTGGCCGTGCCGGCACCGTTGGTGGAGCAGTCCAGCACAGGGACGGTGCGGAAGTGCCAGTGGTCACTCTGCCATCCGCCGTGCGTGTAGGCGATCTCGATCGTCGCGCAGTAGCCGTCGGTGGCGGTGTCCTCCACGTACGCCTGGATCGCGGAATATTCGACGGAGGTGGTCCACTCGTCCACCTCTTGATATACGCCGCCAGCAGTGCTGCGCGCGTCCCCGGAGTATCTGTACCCGTAGCCGCCGGGGGAGTTGGTGTCGTAGAACCAGTCGTCGGTGCTGTGTGCGCTTGCCGCGCTGGGGACGGCGATCACCAGGCCCAACACTGCAACGAGCACGAGCGACATGCGTTTCACAGCTCTCTTCTCGTGTCTGGCCAGTCCGGCTGTGGACAGCAGTCTGGTGAGTCTCCGTACCATGGCGGGTTCCCTTCTCTGGAGCGAGAATCGGTCGTCGTTGCTGAGACCACCATCAGACCGTCGGGTATCGGCTGTCACCTTGCTTCGGTCTGAGCCGAAAGGCCACCATCAATGGGCGTTTGAGGAGAGTTGCTGTTGGTTCTGGATGGGAAGGGTCACGGGTGGTCTACCGGATTCACTTCACGGCAGAGGACCTGGGACGCACCCGGCTGATGGGGTCGCCGTCGCCGCTGGTGGAGACCATGCGGGTGGTCCGTGGCTTGTGGAAGCCCTCGTTGATGCGGCATGTCCCCTGGACGGAGCCGGTGGTTCCACGTCTGCCGGCCGAAACCCGCTTGGTCCTCGATCTGGCGCCGGCTCGTGGCTACTCGCCGAACTTCCTGTCCCTGGCACGGCTCGGCGGCGCGCAGGAGTGCCTGGAGCAGGTCCGGTCCACACCCCGATCGCTGATCCGCCGGGAGATGACGCGCTTCGCCGAGGAACGGCCAGTGCCGGGCTGGGCACGCCGACTCGACGACGACCCGCAGGCCCTCCAACTCCTCGCTGATGCCCTCGGCCAGCTACACGCCACGCTGATCGCCCCATACTGGGACCAGGTGACCGCCTGGGTCGCCGCCGACCGGGCCGCCCGGGCCCGGGACCTGGTCGACCACGGGATCGACCACCTGTTACGCCATCTGTGTCCGCCCCAGATCCGCTGGAACCCGCCCGTCCTGGAGATCCATACCGGGCTCACCGGCGAGTTGCATCTCAGCGGCCGCGGGCTGCTGCTGATTCCCTCGGTGTTCGGCTTCGGCAGGCCCAGCGTCGACTGCGACGCCGAACCCCAACCCTGGCTGAGCTTTCCCATCCCCCACAACGGGCAGCGCTTTCCCGGCACGCCGACGCCAGCGGAGTCGGAAGCGGCACCTCGGCAGATGGTCGCGCTGCTGGGCCGTACCCGCGCGACCGTCCTGCACGTCATCGCCCAGCAGCCCGGTTGCACCACCGGTGAACTTGCCGCCACCGCCCGCATCAGCGCCAGCAGCGCCAGCGAACACGCCACCGTGCTCCGGGCCGCCGGACTCATCACCACCACCCGCCGCAGACAAAGCGTCCTCCACGTCCTCACCCCAACCGGCCGGTCTCTCCTCGACACGGGCCAGACCCGCGTTACTTCGGCTGGCCGGCGGTGAACCACACCGCAGCGAGGACGAGCAGGAACTGGCCGAGAGGCTAGCCCGCCCCGCCCCGGTGATCATGAAGTTATCGCCATCCGCTCCGGCGTTTTCTGCCGCTAACTTCATGATCACCGGCGGTCCCGGTCCGCCCCGCTCTCCTAGTCGCTCAACTCTCCGGCAGCGGTGGTTCGTCCGCTCCCCGGGCCTTCCACGGCTGATGTTCGGTGATCCAGGCTTCCACGTCCTCCACCAGCCAGACCGCCCCACCAGCCAACCGGTCGAAGGGCTCCGGGAAATCGGGTCGGCTGGTGAGCTGAACGACCCGGACGCGCGACACGCCCAGGCGCTCCTGAAGCTCCGCGCTCCTCAACTCCGTCCGGGACACCGCCGCCCCTGCGAGCGAGGTGGCTTAGCGGGGCGGGGCGGTAGCCGAGACGCCCGCGTACACGTCGATCAACTGGCGGGTGACCACGTCGGGGTGAAGGTGCGCTCGTAGCGGGCCCGGGCGGCCGGGGCGAGCCGCGCCGTGCCCGCGCGGGCCACCGGCAGGGCGGCGGCCATGGCGGCCGGCTCCGGGGGCCACCACCCAGCCCGCCTCGCCGGCCTGCACCCCGACCGGCAGGGCGACGTGGCCCGCCCCGGGGTGGCCGTGGCGACGGCGGCCGGGCCGGTGCCGGCGGGCTCGCGCGGGGCGTCCGCGCCGAGGAGGTACGGGATACCGTCGAGGGCGGTGCCGAGCACCGGACGGCCGCTGGCCAGCGCCTCGATGATCACCGTGGGCAGCAGCCAGACCGCCCCGCCCGCCAACCGGTCGAAAGGCTCCCGGAAATCGGGTCGGCTGGTGAGCTGGACGACTCGGACGCGCGACATGCCCAAGCGCTCCTGAAGCTCCGCACTCCCGTACAGCGCAGCGGAAGTGCAGGCAGCGAACGACGAACTGTCGTAGCCGAACGGACCGGGCCCGGCGGTTTCCCGCCGGGCCCGGTCGATGGTGGTACGTGTCGTCGAGGATCAGCTGTAGACGCCCCAGTACTGGCCCGAGTTGGGGCCCAACTGCCCAACGTGGCCGCCGTTCACCGGGGTGGCGTCCAGGCGGCTCAGCCGCAGGCCGCTCTTGTGGTTCTTACGCAGGTAGCCCTCCTGGGACCAGCCTTGCTCCAACGCACCGTAGACACAGGTCACCTGGACGGCGTGGGCGCCCGCCGCGATGCTGCCGCCCTCGATCGAGAGGCATTTGCCGCTCTTGGCGTTGACGAGCTGAGCGGATCCGTCCCAGTCCCAGCGCTGCTCGGCGCCACCATTACAGGTCGCGACGATGACGTGGGCGCCATTGGCCACACTGGCGCCGGCGACCGCCAGGCACAGGTCGTAACCAGTGGGACGAAGCGTGAAGCCGCTGAGGACGGCGGCCTGCGCCGGTGCGGCCGTGGACAGCAGAACAAGGGCGGCGGCGGCGAGGCCGGTCGCCACCCTACGGCTCTTCTTGAACACAGTTGCCTTTCGATAGACGGGCCGCGCCGGGACAGCCGACACGGGTCGCGCCTCGAGACTTCTGGCCAGCACGGAGGCATTCATGCCACCCCTCGGACTGGCTGGTTGGCAGCGGCCTTTTCGGACCGAACCATGATCAATATAGCGCCGGGGGGGAAAAGCCGGGCAACGTTGTTTCCAGCTCGACAGACACCGTCTGCACCACCAGCCCGCCGTGTTTGTGTGCGGTCCGCAACACCCAGGGCGAGCGCAGCGGGTACGGGTTGTGCAGGTGCAGCACGTCCGGCCGGTGCTCGGTGATCAGCCAGCTCAACGCCGAGGCCAAGTGACGTTGGAGCACTGAGGGCGGCACCTGGCTGGGTGGGTCTGGCGGCACCCCTGATGTTGCGCAGGGTGGACCTATTTCCTACCGCCGAAGACCTTTGAGCGTGCCAGCCTGCGGTCCGGTAGTTACGCCCGGAGCAGCTCCACCAGGACGACAACGGCCCCGGCTACCTCGTGCGCGTCGACGACCTCGCCGAGCGGATCCCACCGCCGAGTGGCAGCAGCACAGCTGCTGGCGGCTGCCCAGCAGCCCGACGCCGACCCGGAGATCATCACGTTGACCGTCGCCGAGATCCGCCGACTCCTCAACGCCTTCGTCCTCGCCACACCCCTACCACCAGAGCACACCCTGCACTGGTCGATCTGGCGACGAACATTCCAAGCCCGAGCCCGACAATCCCACTACCAGCGCAGACTCGCTCACGACGTGTGGCCTCGTTTCGGGTAGGGCAGGGCGATTGCGAAGTCGGGCGGGAGCGCTTCGATCAGGAGGTCTCGGGGGTCCTGGCGTGGGCGCCGCTCCACGGCAGGTATGCGTCCCGGCGCCTGTGGAGCTGAGTCGGATACGACATCAGCCATGCCCGCCGCGATCGGCGACCGCAAGCGACGACCCGACGGGGCGGTGGGTAACGCGACGGCGGTGGGCAACGCGACGGCGGTGGGCAACGCGACGGCGGTGGGCAACGCGACGGCGGTGGGCAACGCGACGGCGGTGGCCCGACCGGCGGTGATGACGTAAACGACTCAGCTCCATAGGCGCAGCCCACGGCATCGACCGCCTCGCCCACAGCTCCGCCCCGGCCACGGCCCCCCGGGCCAACCAGGGACGTGCTTGCCTGCCGCCGGAGACGTGGCCGTGCGTCTCCCGCCTCGACACACGCCCTGGCTAGGCGTCCTCGGCCTCGCTGAGGTCCTCCACCCGCACCGGCCGGTCCCGGTCGAACGTGACGATGATCCCGTACGGGTCGCAGATCGGCATGCTGTCCTCCGCGAACCGCAGATCCCACTCGTCGCCGGTGCGGAACGTCAGTTCCGGCTCCGACAGCGGTAGACCGTGCGGCTCCAACCCCTCGTACGCCGTTACGTGGTCCACGCTCAGCCCGAAGAGCCCCGGGTCCGCCAGCAGCGAGGCCCGCAGGTAGGCGAGCGCAGCGTGCACGTACCCGTCGAGGTTCTGCACGACGCCGCGGATCAGGCCGAGATCGATGCCCTCCGGGAAGTCCGGACCGCCGCGCTCACGCACCACGTAGACGCGCACGCCCCGCCCGCCGGCCCAGCGCACCGCCGGCTCCGCTGAGCGGTCAACCGAGAGAGGCGTACACGTCGATGAGCTGCCGCGTGACCACGTCGGGGTGGAAGGTGCGCTCGTAGCGGGCCCGGGCCGCCGGGGCGAGCAGCGCCGCGCCGGCCATGGCCACCGGCAGGGCGGCGGCCATGGCAGCCGGCTCCGGGGGCACCACCCAACCCGCCTCGCCCGCCTGCACCCCGGCGGGCAGCGCGACGCGGCCCTCCCCCGGCGCGGCGGTGGCGACGGCGGCCGGGCCGGTGCCAGCGGGTTCGCGCGGGCCGTCCGCGCCGAGCAGGTACGGGATGCCGCCGAGGGCGGTGCCGAGCACCGGACGTCCGCTCGCCAGCGCCTCGATGATCACCGTGGGCAACACGTCGTGCCAGGTGGACGCAGCGATGATCACCGCGCTGGCCTCGATCGCCGCGCGCACCCCGGCACGGTCCAGCGGGCCGAGGTAGGTGACGTCGGCGCGCTCGGCGGCGGCGGCCTCGGCCAGCGGGCGCAGCTCGCCGTCACCGGCGATGCGCAGCGGGCCGAGCGAGCCGTCCGGGTGTCGCCGCCAGGCGTCCAGCAGCAGGCCCAGCCCCTTCTCCGGGGAGAGCCGGGCCATGTACAGGAAGCCGTCGCCGAGCGGCGCGGGTGCCCCCGGATCGGGGATGCCGTTCGGCTTCACCACGATCCGGTCCGCCGGGACACCGTAGTCGCGCAGGTGGTCGGCAACCGCCGAGGTGAGCGCGACGAACCGGTCCACCGACTTCCAGGTGCCCCGGTGCACCGCCAGCGTGGTGGCCATCAGCGCGCTCTGCGCCCGCGAACCCCGGTAGCAGCGGTGCACGATCGCCGGCACGCCGAGCGCCCGGCCCCGGCAGTCCTGGCAGATCATGCCGTCTCGGAAGTACAGCCCGGAGGAGCAGACCTGCCGGTAGTTGTGCACCGTCTGCACCACCGGCACGCCGTGCTTGTGCGCGGTCCGCACCACCCAGGGCGAGAGCAGCGGGTACGGGTTGTGCAGGTGCAGCACGTCCGGCCGGTGCTCGGTGATCAGCCGGCTCAGCTCCTGCTGGGCCCGGGGGGCGTAGATCGGGGAGACCGGCAGCAGCGCCTTGGCCGACTTCGGCATGGTCGGGATCTCGTCGGAGCTGCGCAGGAACGGCAGCACCTCGACCCCGGCCGCCGTGAGCTGGGCGATCTCCGCGTCGACGATCGTGTTCTCGCCGGAGGGTTGGGCTTCCCGGTACCGGTTGTGCGCCACCACGATTCTCACGGGAAAGAAGGCTACCGTTGGCTGATGCCTGAACTTCCCGAGGTGGAAGCGCTCGCCGGCTACCTGCGGGAGCGCGCCGTGGGGCGGCGCGTCGACCGGGTCGAGGTCGCCGCGATCAGCGCCCTGAAGACGTACGAGCCGGCGCCGGCCGCCGTGTCGGGCCGTACGGTGACCGACGCCCGGCGACACGGCAAGTTCCTGGACGTGGTGTTCGGCGACGACCTGCACCTGGTGGTGCACCTGGCCCGGGCGGGCTGGCTGCACTACCGGGAGTCGTTCTCCTCCGGTGGGCCGTTGCGCCCCGGCAAGGGGCCGATCGCCCTGCGGGTCCGGCTCGACGACGGCTCCGGCTTCGACCTGACCGAGGCGGGCACCCAGAAGAAGCTGGCCGCTTACCTGGTCACCGACCCGGCGGCGGTGCCCGGGGTGGCGAAGCTCGGCCCGGACGCGCTCGCCGCCGACCTGGCCACCTTCGCCGAGCGGATCCGTAGCCGCCGCGGCCAGGTCAAGGGGGTGCTGACCGACCAGACGGTGCTGGCCGGGGTGGGCAACGCGTACTCGGACGAGATCCTGCACGCCGCGAAGCTGTCCCCGTTCGCGCTGTCCGACCGGCTGACCGACGAGCAGGTCGCCGCCCTGCACGAGGCGACCCGCCGGGTGCTGGGCGACGCGGTATCCCGCTCACTGGGACAGAAGGCGGCGGAGTTGAAGGGCGAGAAGCGTTCCGGGCTGACCGTGCACGCCCGGGCCGGCCTACCGTGTCCGACCTGCGGTGACACGGTCCGGGAGGTCTCGTTCGCCGATTCCAGCCTCCAGTACTGCCCCACCTGCCAGACCGGCGGCAAGCCGCTCGCTGACCGTCGGTTGTCCAGACTCGTACGGTGAGTGACGACACAGGGTGGTTACGGAGTGGAATCGCCGGCCGAGCGCCGATCCTCCCGGTCCGCACCTCTACCGGGGCCGCCATCCATCGGTATAGTGGCTCGGTCCCCGGCTTTCGCACCTGAGGTGGAGCCGGCCGGATCCCACGCGGCACACCGGGCGAGAAGTCCCTCGGGTCTACATCCGGTGCGGGCCCCGCGTGGGAAACTGAACGGTGGGCGACCCGTGCCCTCACTGCGAGTGAGCGGCGCGCGTCATGCGGGAGGACATGGGTGAGGTGACGACAAGCCTCCAGCGCCCGGTAACCAGCGAAGGCCGGAGCGAACTCGTGCGGCACGTCGACAGCTTCGAGATCCAGCCGCCGACGCCGCCGTCACACAACGGCGTGCCTCGGTCGGCCTGGGCCCGGGCACGTCGGCGGGTGTCACGCTGGCACCGGCCCTACACCACCGCCCTGCTGCTGCTCGACTTCGGGGCGGCGGCGCTGGCGAGCTTTCTCGCCATCCAGATCTTCGACCAGGCGGCCTCCGGCTTCTACGGCGTGGAGGAGGATCCCACCTGGTTCTACACGGTCGCCTTCGTCCTGCTGCCGCTCGGCTGGGTGGTGATCCTGTGGGGCAACCGGGCGTACGACCGCCGCTACCTGGGCCTGGGCCCGGACGAGTTCAAGCGGGTGATCCGGGGCGGCGTCGCGGTCGCCGCGACGGTCTCCTTCCTCGCCTTCGCCACCGTGACGCAGCTCTCCCGGTGGACGGTCGGCTTCGCGCTGCTCGGGGCGTTGCTGCTGATCCTGTTCGGCCGCATCCTGGCCCGGTCCACGCTGCACGCGCTCCGCCGCCGGGTCGGCCAGGCCGGGCACCGGATGGTGCTGGTGGGCACGCTCCCGGAGTGCCTGGAGGTCTACACCGCAGTCACCCGCAACCCGAGCGCCGGGCTGGTGCCGGTGGCCATCCACATCACCGACGGGTACGCCGCCGCCCGGGGCATGCAGACCCCGGTCCCGGTGTACGCCGGCCGGGACGTCCTCGCCCTGGTCCGGGAGGTCGGCGGCGACACGATCGCGGTCTGCGGCTCGGCCAGCGCCGAGCCGGGCGAGTTGCGCCGGCTGGCCTGGCAGCTGGAGGGCTCCGGCGTCGACCTGGTGGTGGCCCCGCAGCTCACCGACATCGCCGGCCCCCGGGTGCACATCCGCCCGATCGAGGGGCTGCCGCTGCTGCACGTCGAGGAGCCGACCCTGTCGGGCCCGGCGCTGCTGGTCAAGAACCTGATGGACCGGGTCGCCGCCGGCGTCGGCCTGCTGCTGCTCGTCCCGGCCTTCCTGGCCATCGGCGTGGCGATCCGGCTCTCCGATCCCGGCCCGGTCTTCTTCCGCCAGCCCCGGGTCGGCCACGAGGGCCGCACGTTCCGGGTGTGGAAGTTCCGCACCATGTACGTCGACGCCGAGGACCGGCTGGCCGGCCTGGTCGACCAGAACGAGACCGACGGCATGCTGTTCAAGATTAAGGAGGACCCCCGGGTCTTCCCGGTGGGCCGCTTCCTGCGGGCCTCCTCGCTCGACGAGCTGCCCCAGTTGATCAACGTGCTCTGGGGCGAGATGTCGCTGGTCGGGCCGCGTCCGCTGCCCGCCGACGACGGCGACTTCCTCGGCGACGTGCGCCGCCGGCTGCTGGTCCGGCCGGGCATGACCGGGCTGTGGCAGGTCTCCGGCCGCTCCGACCTGTCCTGGGACGAGGCGGTCCGGCTGGACCTCTACTACGTCGACAACTGGTCGCTGGCGTACGACCTGAGCATCCTGTGGCGCACGGTGGGCGTGGTGTTGGCGAGCAAGGGCGCGTACTGACGGTCTTGGCGTAGCGGCCGGGACACGCCAGGATCGCTGCGTGGGTGGCAACGTCTCCGCCGTGGTCGGCGTGGTCTCGCTGGTGACCGCGCTGGCCGCGGCGCTGTACGCGGTGGTCCGGCTGCGCGCCCGACGGGGCATCGCCACCGCCACCCAGCGGGCCACCTACGAGGTGCTGCACACCGCCGGGCTGGCCGCCGAGTCGCTGCGGGCCGGCCTGAGCACGGCAGGCGCGGCGAAGGCCGTACGCCACCTGCGGGCCCTGGTCGGGGCGGCCGGGCTGGCCCTGACCGACCGGGACACCCTGCTCGCCCTCGACGGGCGCGGGACGCACCACACCGGCCAGCTCGTCGCGGCGGCCCGGCGGGCGGTCTCCGGCGGGCGGTCGACCGTGCTGGGGGAGCCGGAGCTGCACTGCGACCGGGTCGACTGCCCGGTCCGGGGCGCGGTGGTCGCCCCGTTGCGCGCCGACGGCCGGGTGGTCGGGGCGCTGGTCGCGGTCGCCGACGGCCCGCCCGCGCCGGGGCTGGTGCAGGCCACCCTGGAGACCGCGCACTGGGCCGGCAACCAGCTCGCCCTGGCCGAGCTGGACGCCTCCCGGGAGCGGCTGGCCCGGGCCGAGGTGCGCGCGCTGCGCGCCCAGATCAGCCCGCACTTCATCTACAACGCGCTGACCGCGATCGGGTCGTTCGTCCGGACCGATCCGGAGCGGGCCCGGGAGCTGATCCTGGAGTTCGCCGAGTTCACCCGGTACTCGTTCCGCGCGCACGGCGAGTTCACCACCCTGGCCGAGGAGCTGCGCTCGATCGACCGGTACCTGACCATCGAGCGGGCCCGGTTCGGCGACCGGCTCCAGGTGCGGTTGCAGATCGCCCCGGAGGTGCTGCCGGTGACGCTGCCGTTCCTCTGCCTCCAGCCGTTGGTGGAGAACGCCGTCCGCCACGGGTTGTCCCGCAAGCCCGGCACCGGCATGGTGAGCATCGAGGCCCGGGACGCGGGTGCCGAGTGCCACATCACGGTGGAGGACGACGGAGTGGGCATGGACCCGACGACGCTGACCGCCGGGATCGCCGAGCTGGCCGGGGCCGGCAGCGACCCGACCGACGACCCGGGCCAGCACGTCGGCCTCTCCAACGTCGACGAGCGGCTCCGCTCGGCCTTCGGGGACCGGTTCGGCCTGGTCGTCGAGACCGGCCTCGGCTCGGGTACGAAGGTGAGCATGCGGGTGCCGAAGTTCCACCCCGGCGTGCGGGCGGGCTCGTGACCGAGCGGTCCGGCCCCGCCGGGCTGGCCACCGGCGCCTTCCTGCGGGTGCTGGCGGTCGACGACGAGCCGCCGGCGCTGGACGAGCTGGCGTACCACCTGCGGGCCGACCCCCGGGTGGCCCGGCTGCACACGGCGGGGGACGCCACCGAGGCGCTGCGGGTGCTCCGCGACGGCGACGTGGACGTGGTCTTCCTGGACATCCGGATGCCCGGGCTGGACGGCATGGAGCTGGCCCGGGTGCTGCGCCGGTTCGCCCGGCCCCCGGCGATCGTCTTCGTCACCGCGTACGACGACGGCGCGGTGGACGCCTTCGACCTGGGCGCGACGGACTACGTGCGCAAGCCGGTACGGGCCGAGCGGCTGGCCGAGTCGCTGCGCCGGGTCGTCGGCGCCCGGGTGGTGCCGACGCACCCGGCGGCGCTGGCCCGGGCGGAGGAGGACCCGACGATCCCGGTCGAGCTGGCCGGCACCACCCGGATGCTGCCCCGCTCGGCGGTGCGCTGGGTGGAGGCGCAGGGCGACTACGCCCGGCTGCACACCGCCGACGGTTCGCACCTGGTCCGGGTCTCGCTGGCCACCCTCGCCGAGCGCTGGGCGGACGCGGGATTCGTGCGCATCCACCGGTCGTACCTGGTGCAGTTGAAGCTGATCGCCGAGCTGCGCCTGGTCAACTCCGGCTACGTCGTGGTGCTCGACGGCACGGAGCTGCCGGTCAGCCGGCGGCACACCAGGGAGCTGAAGGACAAGCTGGTCCGCGCCGCCAAGCAGGACTGGAACCGCTGAGCCGGGAACAGCCGGAACGCCGCCGTACGTTGTACGGTAGACGTCCGACTCCCGGGAGGCCACCGTGACCGTCATGGACCGCACCACCGACCCAGACCGCACCACCGACCTGGACCGCACCGGCGTCATCGAAACCGGCGTCATCGAAACCGGCGGCTTCGACCCCGGCGTCGAGTTCGACCGGCAGGTCGCCAACCTCGTCCGCCTCGGCTACCCGGCCCTCGCCGGCTGGACCGTCGACCGGTTCACCGAACTGGTCGCGCCGCTGCGGGCCGCCGCCGTGGCCGGCGCGGCCGAGCTGCCGCCGCCCACCGAGGCGCGGGTGCCGTTCCTGCTGGTGGTCACCCGCGACCTGGTGCCCGTGCCGGACCGCCTCGCCCTGACCACCCTCGCCGGCAAGCGCAAGCCCGGCTTCCTCGACAGGAACTTCCCCCTCGACGACCTGCCGAAGTTCGAGCCGATCAGGGAGTTGGAGCTGCCGGCCGGGCCGGCCTACCTGCTGTTCGACGTCAACCGGGGGGAGGAGTTCCGCAACCTGACGCCCGCCGCCGCCGTCGAGGCGATGACGCCCGTCGGCCGGCTGCCGATCAGCATCGACGAAGGGATCGCCTTCGTCACCCACTTCCCGGCCGCGCTGGCCCCGAACAAGTGCTTCTCGCTGGTCGGGTCGCGGTGCGGGGACCGCCGGGTGCCGGCACTGTGGATCAGCCAGGGCGCGCCGAAGCTCGGCTGGTGCTGGCACGGCAACCCGCACACCTGGCTCGGCTCCGCCTCCGCCCGCCCCGAACGGATCGGCCTGGACTGAACCTACGGGGACCTTCGTCCCGTTCGTCCACGGCGACCTTGCCCGAAGGCTGGCTCACCCGCGTTGTCCACCGGGTTATCCACAGGTGTGGAGAGTTCTCCACAGGTTGTTCACAACGTGCCCCACCGATCTCCACGGCCCCTGCCTACAGTCACCTCCCATGAGGGAACGCAGGGTGCTGGTGGTCGAGGACGAGCGGACGATCGCCGAGTCGGTCGCCACCCGGCTACGGGCCGAGGGCTTCACGGTGGAGATCGCCGGGGACGGGCCCAGCGCCGTGGACCGGTTCCGGACCTGGCAGCCCGATCTCGTCGTCCTCGACGTCATGCTGCCGGGCTTCGACGGCCTGGAGGTGTGCCGGCGGATCCAGGGCGACCGGCCGGTGCCCGTCCTCATGCTGACCGCCCGCGACGACGAGACCGACCTGCTCGTGGGGCTGGCCGTCGGGGCGGACGACTACCTCACCAAGCCGTTCTCGATGCGGGAGCTGGCCGCCCGGGTGCACGTGCTGCTACGCCGGGTCGAGCGGGCGGCGGCCGGCGGACCCGCGACGCTCACGGTCGGCGACGTCGAGATCAACCAGGCCGAGCGCCGGGTGCTGCGGGACGGCGTCGAGGTGCACCTGACCCCCACCGAGTTCGACCTGCTGGTGCACCTCGCCGGCCGGCCGCGTGCGGTGCTGCCCCGGGAGCGGCTGCTCGCCGACGTGTGGGGCTGGGCGGAAGGCGCCGGCACCCGGACGGTGGACAGCCACGTGAAGGCGCTGCGCCGCAAGCTCGGCGCGGACCTGATCCGCACCGTGCACGGCGTGGGCTACGCGCTGGAGGCTCAGCCGTGACCACCGACCGGCTGGTGACCTGGCTGAACCGGGTGCTGCCCCGGCCGCTCGACCCGGTCCGCTCGATCAAGGTGAAGCTGGGCGTCCTGCTGGTCACCTCGGGCGCAGCCGGCCTGGCCTACTTCTGGCACGCCATCGGCTGGCTGCCCCCGATGACCTCGGCGACGGCGATCGGCCTGGCCCTGCTCACCTCGCAGGTGCTCGCGCACGGGATGACCTCCCCGCTGCGGGAGATGACCGCGGCGGCCGGGGCGATGGCCCGGGGCGACTACTCCCGGCGGGTCCGGGCCACCTCCCGCGACGAGGTCGGCGAGCTGGCCCACGCGTTCAACAAGATGGCCGCCGACCTCGCCGCGGCCGACCAGCGCCGGCGGGAGCTGATCGCGAACGTCTCGCACGAACTGCGTACACCGATCACCGCGCTGCGGGGGGTGCTGGAGAACCTGGTCGACGGCGTCGCCCCGACCGAACCGGCCGCACTGCGCACCGCACTGGCCCAGACCGAGCGGCTCAGCCACCTCGTCGCCGACCTGCTCGACCTGTCCCGGCTGGACGCCGGGGTGGTGCCGCTGCGCCGCACACAGATCGACGTCGCCGACTTCCTTGACGAGGCCGTGGAGCACGCGGCGGCGACCGCCGCCGGGGTCGGGCGGGACGTCCGCTTCCGGCTCGACCCGCTGCCGGCCCCGCTGACCGTGTACGCGGACCCGTCGCGGCTGCACCAGGTCTTCGCCAATCTGCTGGACAACGCCGCCCGGCACAGCCCGGCGGGCGGAACGGTGCTGGTCGGCGCGGAGGAGCAGGACGGCCACCTGCACTTCGAGGTCACCGACGAGGGCGAGGGCATCCCGGTCGCCGAGCGCTCCCGGGTCTTCGAGCGGTTCACCCGGGGCGACCGGTCGGGGGGCGGCGGGACCGGACTGGGCCTGGCGATCGCGCGCTGGGTGGTGGAGCTGCACGGCGGCGCCATCGCCGTCCTGGACCCCCACCCACCCCACCCAGGCGCCCACCCCGGCTGCCGCATCCGCGTGTCCCTCCCCCACCCCACCCACCCCTAACCTCCCTCCCCTCCCTCCCCTCCCTCCCTCCCCTCCCCCTTCCCCTCGGCGTCGATCAAGGAGTTGTGGTGCCCGACAAGAGCGACAAATCAGCAGACGTACCCCAGCACGAGTCCATGATCGAGGGGGGAGTGGCGGTCGCGAGCGGGCAGCAGGTGGTGGCGGGCGGTGGGGGGCAGGTGGCCTCCGGGGTGCCCCGGCCGGGGGTGCCGCCGCGGCCACCGTCCTTCTTCGAGCGGCGGTGGCCTGGGCCGAACGGGCCGGCCCGGCCCGTGGTGCTCGGCGCGGTGGCCGTGGCCGCCGTGGTGGCGGCGTTCTCCGTCCCCTTCGACCGACCCGGGCTCGGCTGGCTGGTGGCGGTGCTCGCCGCGACCGCCGCGCTCGTCCCGGCCGGCACGGGACACCGGAACCCCGCACCGGACGGCTCGACGCACGGCCCGGTGCCCGATCCACCGCCCGGCCCGATCAGCTCCCCTGAGACGACGGTCCGAACCGCCGCCCGTCCCGACGCCACGGGGGCACCGGGGCGGGCGGCGGGGCGGGCCCCGGGCCGAGCACGGCTGGTCTGGGCGACCGCCACCATCGCCCTCGTCTCGGTCGGGTACGTCCGGGCGGCCGGCTGGCTCTTCGTGCTCTGCCTGCTCGCCGCCGTGGTCACCGGCGTCCTCGCCGTGGCGGGTGGCCGGACACCGCTGGGCATGCTCACGGCCGCTTCGATCACCCCGGCGGCCCCGTTCCGGGCGCTCCTCTGGGCGGGACGCGGGCTGCCCCGGTCCGGCCCCGGCGGATCGACGGTCGGGCGCGGCCTCGCCACCGTCGCCGCGTCGGTGGCGCTGCTGCTCGTCTTCGGCCTGCTCTTCTCCTCGGCCGACGCGGTCTTCGCCGACCTGGTGACGGACCTGCTGCCCGAGGTGTCGGTGGGCGCGACGGTCGGCTGGCTGTTCCGCTGCGCGCTGATCGGCGCCGGCCTGCTCGGCGCGGCGTACCTGCTGGCGGCGCCGGCCGACCTGGACGGGCTGCGGGCCGCCCCGGCCCGGCCCGTGCGCCGGCTGGAGTGGGTGGTGCCGCTGGCCCTGCTCGACGCGCTGTTCGCCGCGTTCGTGCTGGTGCAGCTCACCGTGTTGTTCGGCGGCTCCGCCCACGTGCTGCGCACCGCCGGCCTCAGCTACGCCCAGTACGCCCGGGGCGGCTTCTGGCAACTGCTGGCGGTCTCCGCCCTCACCCTGCTGGTGATCGCCGGGACCGCCCGGTGGGCACCCCGGACCACCCGAGCCGACCGGCTCCTGTTCCGGCTCCTGCTCGGCACGCTCACCGCGCTCAGCCTCGTCGTGGTCGCCTCCGCGCTGTACCGGATGCAGGTGTACGCCGACGCGTACGGAGCGACCCGGCTACGGCTGGTGGTGGCCGCCGTCGAGCTGTGGCTCGGGGCGCTGTTCGTCCTGGTCGGCGTGGCCGTGGTGCGACTGCGGGCCGGCTGGCTGCCGCCGCTGGTGGTGGGTACGGCGGTGCTCGCCCTGCTCGGGCTGGCGGCCGTCAACCCGGACCGGCTGATCGCCGAGCGCAACGTCGACCGGTACCGGCTGACCGGAATGATCGACGTGGAGTACGTCTCCCGGCTCTCCGCCGACGCGGTGCCGGCGCTGGACCGGCTGCCCGAGCCGCTGCGCTCCTGTGCGCTGCGGGACATCGCCTTCGAGCTGCCGATCGACCACGTCCGGACGGCGAACCTGGGCCGGGCGGCGGCCCGCGAACTGCTGGGATCGGCGCCGACAGGGGCGACGGCCCTGACCTGCCCCACCCCCCGCTACCGGTGAGGCCCGGCACGCGGACGGCCGGCACGGACCCGGCACCGCGCGGTGGACGGCCACCGCACGGGCGCCCTTGACAATCCCGCCGTTCGGGCGAGACTGCCGGGGTGGCCGCACCCGACGATCCCGTACCGCCACCCCGGGCCCCAGGCCCGGCCGGGTCACCGGACGCCCCGAGCCGGACGCCGGTGGCCCGAGGCGAAACGCCGGGCCGGACGCCGGTGGCCCGAGGCGAAACGCCGGGCCGGACGCCGGTGGCCCGAAGCGAAACGCCGGGCCGGACGCCGAAGGCCCCCGGCGGGACGCCCGGCCGGGTCCCATCGCCCCGCAGCGGAACACCCGGCCGGCCGCCGGTGACCGTGACCGGGCCGTCGGGTCGGGTGCCGGTCGTGCCGGGCCGGACCCGGATCGTGCTGGCGGAGGTGTCCCGCCGGGAGCCCGGCGCGGACCGGGCCCGGGCCGAGCTGGCCCAGCAGACCCGGGTGGGCGAGGCGCTGGTCCGGGGGCTGGTCCGGGCCCAGCTCGCGTTGGCGCTGCGGCTGAGCCTGGTGGTGCTGATCGGGCTGGGCGGCCTGCCCTGGCTGTTCGCCATCGCACCGGCGGTGGGCCGGGTCACCGTGTTCGGGGTGAACCTGCCCTGGCTGCTGTTGGGGGTGGTCTCCTTCCCGTTCCTGATCGCGGTCGGCTGGGCGTACGTGCGGCTGGCGGAGCGCAACGAGCAGGACTTCACCGACCTGGTCCAGCGGCCGGAGCGCTGAGATGGCCAACGGGTACGTCGTTCCGGCGATCGTCGCGGTCACCCTGGTCACCGTCGGGATCGGCTTCTACGGGCTGCGGCTGGCCCGCACCACCTCCGACTTCCTGGTCGCCTCCCGCTCGGTCAGCCCGACCTGGAACGCCGCCGCGATCGGTGGCGAGTACCTGTCGGCGGCGAGCTTCCTCGGCGTGGCCGGGCTGATCCTCAAGTACGGCGTGGACGTGCTCTGGTACCCGGTCGGCTTCGCCGCCGGCTACCTGGCGCTGCTGCTGTTCGTGGCCGCGCCGCTGCGCCGCTCCGGCGCGTTCACCCTGCCGGACTTCTGCGAGCTGCGGCTCGGCTCGCGCCGGCTGCGCACCCTGGCCACCGTGTTCGTGATCTTCATCGGCTGGCTGTACCTGGTGCCGCAGCTCCAGGGGGCGGGGCTGACCCTGGCCACGCTGACCGGGGCTGCCTACCCGGTCGGAGCGGTGCTGGTGGCGGTGGTGGTCACCGCGAACGTCGCGCTGGGCGGGATGCGGGCGATCACCTTCGTCCAGGCGTTCCAGTACTGGCTGAAGCTCACCGCGCTCGCCGTACCCGCGATCTTCCTGGTGTTGCAGTGGCAGGCCGACGCCCGCCCGGCGGTGACCCCGCCCGACGGGCCGGCGTTCCGGACCGCGACCACCGTCGTGGTCGAGCACCGCGCGACCCTCACCTTCCCCGACGGCGACGCCCGGGAGGTACGCCCCGGCGACCGTCTCGACTTCGCGGCCGGCGACCCGGTGCCGCAGGTCTCCGGCACGGCCATCGACGCCGCCGACTGGCTGCTGCCGGACACCGCCGGGGACGACGACCGGGGGCTGTTCGCCACCTACTCGCTGATCCTGGCCACGTTCCTGGGCACCATGGGGCTGCCGCACGTGCTCGTCCGGTTCTACACCAACCCGGACGGCGCGGCGGCCCGGCGCACCACCCTGGTGGTGCTGGCCCTGGTGGGCGCGTTCTACCTGCTGCCCACCCTGTACGGGGTGCTGGGCCGGATCTACACTCCGCAACTGCTTGTCACCGGGCAGACCGACGCGGTGGTGGTGCTGCTGCCCGGGGCGGCGCTCGGGGACGGCACGACCGGCCGGCTGCTCGCCGCGCTGGTCGCCGCCGGGGCGTTCGCCGCGTTCCTGTCCACCTCTTCCGGGCTGCTCACCAGCGTGGCCGGGGTGATCTCCACGGACGTGCTGGGGCGCGGCTCGGTACGCGGCTTCCGGCTGGCCACGGTGATCGCGGGCGGGGTGCCGGCGCTGCTCGCGCTGAACGTCTCGGGGCTGGAGGTCTCCCAGGTGGTCGGCTTGGCCTTCGCGGTCGCCGCGTCCAGTTTCTGCCCGCTGCTGGTGCTGGGCATCTGGTGGCGCGGCCTGACCGACGTGGGCGCCGCCGCCGGGGTGCTGGTCGGCGGCGGCGCGGCCGTCGGGGCGGTGCTGGTGACGGTGCTCGGGCCGCCACTGTCCGGCTGGCCGGCCACGCTCACCACGCAGCCGGCCGCCTGGACGGTCCCGCTCGCCTTCACGGTCATGGTCGCGGTGTCGGCGGCGACCCGCCGCCGGCTCCCCGCCGACATCGCCGGCACCATGCTCCGCCTGCACTCCCCCGAGGCGCTGCGCGCCGAGGGAAGGGCCCCTTCCTGACGCCCGCCGTAGCGGGAGGAGGGCGTGCTGCCCCTGGACGGCCTGGTCAGCCGCGCGCCGGACCCAGCCTCCTGCCAGAGGAGGAGGCCGGGCTCGTCCCGTGGCGGGAGCGGTCGCTCGTCCCGGCCGGATACCGTCGGAGCATGACTGATCAGCACCCCGCGCTCGCGCTGCGTGGCCTCGCCAAGCGGTTCGACGGCAAGGTGGCGGTGGCCGGCGTCGACCTCGACGTCCCGGCCGGCTCGTTCTACGGGCTGCTCGGCCCGAACGGCGCCGGCAAGACCACCACCCTGTCCATGGCGGTCGGGCTGCTCCGCCCGGACGCGGGCGGGGCGTGGGTGCTCGGGCACGACGTGTGGACCGACCCGGTCCGGGCAAAGCAACTCTTCGGCGTGATGCCGGACGGCGTGCGCCTGTTCGACCGGCTCAGCGGGGCGGAGCTGCTGGCGTACCACGGCCTGCTGCGCGGCATGGACCCGGCGGTGGTCGACCAGCGGGCGGCGGAGCTGCTCGACGTGCTCGCCCTCGGCGACGCCGGCCGGACCCTGGTGGTGGACTACTCCGCCGGCATGAAGAAGAAGATCGGCCTGGCCTGCGCGCTGCTGCACGGGCCCCGGCTGCTGGTGCTCGACGAGCCGTTCGAGGCGGTCGACCCGGTGTCGGCGGCGCTGATCCGCGACATCCTGCACCGGTACGTCGTCGGCGGCGGGACGGTGGTCTTCTCCAGCCACGTGATGGAGGTCGTGGAGCGGCTCTGCTCGCACGTCGCGATCCTCGCCGAGGGGACGATCAAGCAGGTCGGCACCCTCGACCAGGTGCGCGGCGACCGCTCGTTGGAGGACGTGTTCGTCGAGGTGGTCGGCGGGCGCACCGCGACGGGCGAGGAGCTGGCATGGCTGTCCCGGTGACCGCGCCCGCCGAACGGTCCCGACCGGTCTCGGCCCGGCACTTCGTCCGGCTCAAGCTGCGGGTGATGGGCAACAACTTCCGCGGCCAGGGCTGGCGGATCGCGATGTTCGTGGGCGGCGTGATCGCCGGGCTCTGGTTCGCCGCCACCGGGTTCTTCCTGTTGGCGGCCCCCGGGCTGGCCGGCGAGCCGAAGTACGCGCTGATGGTCGCCGCGTTCGGCGGGGGCCTGCTGGTGCTCGGCTGGCTGCTGCTGCCGCTGGTCTTCTTCGGCGTGGACGAGACGCTCGACCCGGCCCGGTTCGCCCTGCTGCCGCTGACGCGACGCACCCTGGTCACCGGGCTGCTCGCCGCCGCGCTGGTCAGCGTCCCGACGGTGGCGGTGCTGATCGCGACCCTCGGTCTGGTGCTCACCGCCGGCATGCTGGGCGGGTGGGCGGCGGCGCTGGTCGCGGCCGTCGGGGTGGCCGCCGGGCTGGTCCTCTGCGTCGCCGCGAGCCGGGCGGTGACCAGCGCGTTCGCCACCATGTTGCGGTCCCGCCGGGTACGTGACCTGGCAGCCGTGCTGCTCGCGGTGCTCGCCGCGCTGCTGGGCCCGTTGCAGCTCGTGGGGCTGGCCGCCCTGCGGCAGGCCGACTGGGACCGGCTGGCCGGGGTGGCCCGCGTCGTCGGCTGGACCCCGTTCGGCGCCCCGTGGACGGTCGGCATCGACGTGGCCGAGGGGCGGGCGTGGGCGGCCCCGCTGAAGCTGCTGATCACGGCGGCGGGCATCGGGGCGCTGCTGTGGTGGTGGTCCCGGTCGCTGGAGTCGGCGATGGTGGGGGCGGCCAGCGGGGGCACGGCGAAGGCCCGCGGCGGCCCGGTCGGCGGCGCGGTGACGCAGCTCTTCCCCCGGGCTCTCGGCTGGGCCCGGCGGGACCGGTTCGGCGCGCTGGTCGCGCGGGAGTGCCGCTACTGGTGGCGGGACGCCCGGCGGCGGGCCAACCTGATCACGCTCGCGGTGATCGGGATCTTCGTGCCGGTGATGGTCAACTTCGGCGGGACGAGCTTCTCGACGGAGAGCGGGATGGAGTTCGCCGCCCCGAGCTCCTCCCCGGTGCTGGCCAGCCTCTCGGTCCTCTTCGTCGGGGTGCTCGCCTCGGTCACCCTGGCCAACCAGTTCGGTTTCGACGGCAGCGCGTACGCGGCGAACGTCGTCGCCGGGGTGCCGGGCCGGCTGGAGCTGCGCGCCCGGGCGACGGCGTTCTCGGTGTACGTGCTGCCGATCCTGGCCGTCGTCGCGGTCGTCCTGGTGGTGGTGCTGGGCCGGCCGGCGTGGCTGGGCCTGCTGGCCGGCACCCTGCTCGCCTCGTACGGGGTGGGGCTGGCGATCAACTCGCTCGTCTCGGTGCTCGGGGCGTACTCGCTGCCGGAGACGAGCAACCCGTTCGCGATGAACAGCGGGGCCGGGCTGGCGAAGGGCCTCCTCACCGTGCTGTCGATGATCGGCTCGGCAGCCGCCGCGGTGCCGATGGTGGTCGCGGCGGCGCTGCTCGGCGACGCCTGGCTCTGGCTGGCCCTGCCGCTGGGCCTCGCGTACGGGCTGGGCGCGGCGCTGCTCGGGACGTACCTCGCCGGGGACGTGCTCGACCGGCGGGCCTCGGAGCTGCTGACGGCCGTGACCCCGCGCCGCTGACGCCCCTCGCCGACGGCGGCGTGCGGGCCACGGGTCAGCGGCGGCGTAGGAACGCGTAGAAGAGCGGGTTCCCGTCGGTGACGTTGACCAGCTCCCACCCGAACTGGCACAGGTACTCGACGCCCTCCATCAGCTGGGTGACGCCGCTGTGCGTCAGGCCGGGGCGGGCGACCAGGACGAGGTGCCGGTGCGGGTAGGTCCGCAGGTCCACCTCGTTGCGGGCCAGGGCGTTGACGTCGAGGATGCGGGTCTGGGCGAGCTTCTGCGGCGTCATTGGGGTCATGCCCGGCACGATAAGGCCCCCGCGCACCCGCCGCCGGCCGTCCTCCTGCGCGGGTTGGCGGGCGGCGGCACAATGGGCCGATGCCCGTCGTCGAGTCGCTGGTCACCGTCCCGGTGCCGCCCGAGCTGGCCTTCGCGGTGTCGCAGACCGTCGCCCCGGTCCGCTACCGCTGGGACCCGTTCGTCCGCGAGCAGCACTTCACCGACGGGGCCACCCGGCCGGGCAAAGGGGTGCGCACCTTCACCCGGTCCCGGCACGGCCTGACCATGGTCAGCGAGTACGTCTCCTTCGCGCCGCCGAGCCACGTCGGGATGAAGATGGTTCGGGGCCCGTGGTTCTTCGAGATGTTCGCGGGCGGCTGGCGGTTCGCGCCGGGCCCGGAGCCGGGCACGTCGGTCGCCACCTGGCGGTACAGCTTCCGCTGCCGACCGGCGCTCCTGCGCCCGCTCGCCGACCGGGTCGGGGTGTGGCTGCTGGGCCGGGACATCCGCCGCCGGATCGCCGGGTACGCCGCCGGCTGCGCCGACCCGGAGGTGCTGGCCGCCGCCCGCCGCTCCCTCACCACCGACGAGTGACGTTTCCTCGATCGTCTGTCGAAAAACGACAAGAACACGGCGTGTCGTTCTCCATTACGTGCAAACGATCATTGGTGCTAGGACTTCGCCCGGTGGATGAAGCTGCGCCAGGCGTCGGGTGGAGTACCGAGGAAACCGGACGGCGCTGCTGGTTTACCTGGGACACCTGATGGCGGAGGCGGGCGACCAGCTCGCGCAGCTCGGAGGCCACGAGCGCCGGGCCGGCCTGCACGAGCGGTTCCTGGGCTGGGCACGCGCCCGGGGCGGCACAATGTTTCACGTGAATCATCAGCCGGGTGCCGAGATCCACCACACCGACCCGTTCGCCGTGCCCGCCGGGCAGAGGTCCCCGGCCCGTCGGCTGCGGGGCCGCCTCGCGGCTCCGGTGACGCTCTGGACCGCGCCCGGGCCGGCCGGCCTGACCGTGTCGTCCACGCTGGTCGCCGAGGGCGAGCCGGACCGGCTGCTCGGCCTGGTCGACCCGGAGTCGGACCTGTGGGCGGCGGTCGAGGAGGCGGGACGGTTCGCGGTCACGCCGCTGGGCCCGGCGCACCGGCAGCTGGCCGACCGGTTCGCCGGCCTGTTCCCGTCGCCGGGCGGCCTGTTCGCCACCGGCGGGTGGACCGACACGGAGTACGGCCCGGTCCCCGCCGACGCCGGCGGCTGGACCGGCTGCCGGCTCGACACCGCCCGCGAGTACGGCTGGGCGCTGCTGGTCGAGGCCACCATCGAGGCCGTCACCCTGGCCGAGGAGACCACCCCCCTCCTGCACTACCGGGGCCGGTACCACGAGCTGACCTGAGCGGTTGGACCAGGTCGGCGACGCGGGCGGGGGAGGCCGCCACCTCGCCGACGTGGGGACTCTCACCGGCCACCGGTCACCGGAGTGACGTGTGTCACTCGGCGCAGACAGGCGACCGTTCGGCGCAGTGGTCGACCGGGGTCGATCCATGCCTTCCCGGCTGAGGGGCGCGGTTCCTACCGTGCGCGAAACTCCCCACGCCTGTGAAGGTGGTGATCCACAGATGTCCACGGACACACCCGCGCCGGACGCGCCGTCGCCGGCCGCGCCGGAGACGGCGTCCGCCGCTGACCGGTACCTCGCCGTGCAGCGGTCGGACGAGTTCGCCGGCCTGCGTCGCGCGCTGCGCGGCTTCGTCTTCCCGATGACCGTCGCGTTCTTCCTCTGGTACGCGCTCTACGTGATCCTCTCCGCGTACGCGCGGGACTTCATGGGCACGCGGCTGTTCGGCAGCCACATCAACGTCGCCCTGGTCTTCGGCCTGCTCCAGTTCGTCTCCACGTTCCTCATCGCCTGGCTCTACTCCCGGTTCGCCGACCGGAAGATCGATCCGGTCGCCGACCGGATCCGCGCCGAGATCGGGGAGGTGCACCGTGAACACGGTCCTCGCGGCTGAGGCGGGCGGCGGCACCGCCCGTAACCTGACCATCACCCTGTTCCTGGTCTTCGTGGCGATCACCCTGGCCATCACCGTGTGGGCCAGCCGGCAGACCAAGACCGCCACCGACTTCTACGCGGGCGGCCGGTCCTTCTCCGGCTTCCAGAACGGCATGGCGATCGGCGGCGACTACATGTCGGCGGCGTCCTTCCTCGGCATCGCCGGCATCATCGCCCTCTACGGCTACGACGGCTTCCTCTACTCCATCGGGTTCCTGGTCGCCTGGCTGGTGGCGCTGCTGCTCGTCGCCGAACTGCTGCGCAACTCCGGCCGGTACACGATGGCGGACGTGCTGGCGTTCCGGATGCGCCAGCGCCCGGTCCGGACGGCGGCGGCGGTCTCCACCATCACCGTGTCGATCTTCTACCTGCTGGCCCAGATGGTCGGCGCGGGCGCGCTGGTGGCGCTGCTGCTCGGCATCCGGCCGGGCACGACGTTCCTCGGCATGGACGCCGACACCGCCAAGGTCGCCACGATCATCATGGTCGGCGCGCTGATGATCATCTACGTCACCGTGGGCGGCATGAAGGGCACCACGTACGTCCAGATCGTCAAGGCGTTCCTGCTGATGACCGGCGCGCTGGTGATGACGCTGCTGGTGCTGGCGAAGTACAGGTTCAACCTGTCGTCGCTGCTCGGCGACGCCGCCGCCGCCTCCGGCAAGGGCAGCGCCTTCCTGGAACCGGGCCTGCGGTACGGCGTCGAGGTGGCCGGCGACGCGACGCAGACGTTCTACAACAAGGTCGACCTGCTCTCGCTCGGCATCGCGCTGGTGCTCGGCACGGCCGGCCTGCCGCACATCCTGATCCGCTTCTACACCGTGCCGACGGCCAAGGCGGCCCGCAAGAGCGTGCTCTGGGCGATCGGCATCATCGGCGCGTTCTACCTGCTCACCCTGGCCCTGGGCTTCGGCGCGGCGGCGCTGGTCGGCGGCAAGGACATCGTCGCCCAGGACAAGGCCGGCAACACGGCCGCGCCACAGCTAGCCGAGGCCCTCGGCAGGGACTTCTTCGGCGGCGACCTCGGCGGCGCGACCCTGCTGGCGATCATCGCGGCGGTCGCCTTCGCCACCATCCTGGCGGTGGTCGCCGGACTGACCCTGGCCTCCTCGTCCAGCCTGGCGCACGACTTCTACGCCAACGTGATCAAGAAGGGGCAGGCGTCGGAACGCCAGGAGGTCCGGGTCGCCCGGCTCTCGGCCCTGGTCATCGGCGCGGTGTCGATCGCGCTGTCGATCTACGCACAGAGCCTGAACGTGGCCTTCCTGGTGGCGCTCGCGTTCGCGGTGGCCGCCTCGGGCAACCTGCCGGCGATTCTCTACAGCCTGTTCTGGAGGCGGTTCAACACCTCCGGCGCGGTCTGGTCGATCTACGGCGGCCTGCTCGCCGCGGTGGTCCTGGTGTTCTTCTCGCCGGTGGTCTCCGGGGCACCGAACTCGATGTTCCCGGACCACGACTGGCAGTGGTTCCCGCTGTCCAACCCGGGCATCCTCTCCATCCCGTTCGGCTTCCTGTGCGGGTGGATCGGCACCATGATCTCGAATGAGCACGACGAGAAGAAGTACGCGGAACTGGAGGTGCGCGCGCTCACCGGTGCCGGCGCGCACTGAGTCGGACCCGCTCGGCACCGCACCGGCCGAGCTGTCGAGGGGCCCCCTGCCACGCCGAGGCGTTGGCAGGGGGCCCCTCCTCACCTCTGTAGGCTGGCCGCATGAAGGTCGCTCCGCGCTTCGGCTCCGGTCACCGTGTCCTCGTCACCGGCGGTGCCGGCTTCGTGCCGTCGCACCTGGTGGACTCCCTCGTCGCCCGCGGCTGCATGGTGGTGGTGCTGGACAACTTCGTCACCGGCTCCAAGGACAACGTCGCCCACCTGCTGGAGAAGCCGACCTTCACGCTGGTCGAGGCGGACATCTCCGACGGGCTGCCGACCCACCACCCGGCGCTGGCCGAGCGGTTCGACGCGATCCTGCACATGGCCTCGCCGGCCAGCCCCACGGACTTCGCCACCCTGCCGGTGGAGATCCTCCGGGTCGGCTCGGTGGGCACCCTGCACCTGCTGGACCGCGCGGTCGCCGACGGGGCCCGGTTCCTGATGGCCTCCACCTCCGAGGCGTACGGGGACCCGAAGGAGCACCCGCAGCGCGAGACGTACTGGGGCAACGTCAACCCGATCGGCGTGCGCAGCGTCTACGACGAGGCGAAGCGGTTCTCCGAGGCGGCCACGATGGCGTACCACCGGTACCGGGGGCTGGACGCCGCGATCGTGCGGATCTTCAACACGTACGGCCCTCGGATGCGGCCGGACGACGGCCGGGCCATCCCGACGTTCATCTCGCAGGCGCTGCGCGGCGAGCCGATCACGGTGCACGGCACGGGCAACCAGACCCGGTCGATCTGCTACGTCGAGGACCTGGTGCGCGGCATCCTGCTGCTGCTCGACTCGACCGAGACCGGCCCGGTCAACTGCGGCACCGAGCACGAGCTGACCATGCGGCAACTTGCCGAGTTGGTCGTGTCACTCTCCGGAAGCACGTCACAGGTGACGTACGTCACCCGGGCCGCCGACGACCCGGAGATGCGCCGACCGGACCTCACCCTCGCCCGTGAACTGCTCGGCTACGAGCCGTCGGTGGCGCCCGAAGACGGCCTCCGGCGCACCATCGAGTACTTCCGCGAGCGGCTAGGGTAGCCGCCCGGCGAAGGTCGCCCCGCCGGGCGACCTGCACTTCGCGGCGGCGCTCGACGGAGCTACGTACCCTCGGGTACATGTCAGCGACCACTCCCGCCGGCGTCCCGCTCCCGCACCTGCTTCGCAGCGCCGGACGCGCCTCGGTCCCCGGCCCCGGCCAGGGCTCCCCGGGACGCGCCCGCGTGCCCGACGCCCAGCGGTACCCCTCGCCCGGCGACCGGTCGCCGGGCGGTGGCTTCGGCGGGCCGGGCGGCCCCGGCGGCCCCACCGGTCCCCGCGGGCCGGGGCGGCCGGGCGGGCGCGGGCCGCGCCCGCAGTGGCGCCGGATCGGCCTGGTGGCCGGCGTGGCGGTGCTGGTGCTCGCGCTGCTCGGCGGGGCGGGCGCCTGGCTCTACACCCGCAACCTGAACAACGACCTGGCCCGCACCGACCCGTTCTCGGAGTTGACGGGCGGTCGCCCGGCCAAGGCGGTGGACGGCGCGCTGAACATCCTGCTGGTCGGCAGCGACTCGCGGGACCCGGACGCCCCGGTGGACCAGCAGAGCCAGTGGCGGGCGGACACGATCATCGTCATGCACATCCCGGCCGACCACAAGTCCGCCTACCTGGTCTCCATCCCCCGCGACCTGTACGTGCCGATCCCCGAGAACGCCCAGTCGGAGTGCGGCTCGGGCCAGCGGGCGAAGATCAATGCGGCGTTCGCGTTCGGTGGCCTGCCGCTGGCCGTGAAGACGGTGGAGTGCTTCACCGACGTGCGGATCGACCACGTGCTGGCGATCGACTTCGCCGGGTTCAAGCAGGTCACCGACGCCCTCGGCGGGGTCGACCTGAAGGTGGAGCGGTCGGTCACGTCGATCCACAAGCCGTTCCGGAAGTTCACCAAGGGCACCATGCACATGAACGGCGCCGAGGCGCTGGACTGGATCCGGCAGCGCAAGCAGTTCCCCGACGGCGACTTCGCGCGGATGCGCCACCAGCAGGAATTCCTGAAGGCGCTGATGGACAAGGCGGCCAGCACGGGGACGCTGACCAAACCGAAGAAGCTGAACGCCTTCCTCCAGTCGGTGACCGACGCGGTCACGGTGGACCAGGGATTCTCGCTGGTCGACATGGCATTGCAGTTCCGCAGCCTGCGCGGGGAGAACCTGATCTTCGTCACCAGCCCGAACTCGGGCAGCGAGACGATCAATGGGGAGTCGGTGGTGGTCTCCGACCGGGAGAAGGCCCTGACCATGTACCAGGCCATGTCGGCGGACACGATGGCCGACTGGGTGAAGGCCAACCAGCCGGCCGACGGCACGGGTAACGGGAACTGACACAGACACCCGTTACTTCGACGGACGTCATCGCCGGTCGGCGGTCGAACCCCCTTCACCGGGGGCCAAACCGCCGACCGGTTGCATCGACCTGGACGTTCGGGCAATTCCCACAAGAGACGGCCGGGAGAACGACAAATAACCGCGTGACGAACTCGCCATGACGGGAAGCGGTACGTACAGTGGTCCCGCCCCCGCCCCCCGAAAACGCGAGCTGGAGCACGCATGCCGGTTCAAGCCAGCCGTCGCCCCCCGTCGCTGGAGCCCGTCGGCGCAGCCGCACGGATCCCGTCGGTCGTCTCCTCGCAGCCCCGCCGCGGCGGCAAGCGCCCCGGTGGCGGCCCCGCGAAGAAGCGGACCCGCCGCAAGGATCCCCTGTGGGCGCGCCTCACCGTGGCCTTCGGCGCGGTGCTGATGATGACCAGCGGCATCGCCATCGTGGGCAGCAAGGCGCTCATCGGCCAGGCCACCGGCAACATCGCCCAGCGCAACCTGCTCGGCGACGCCGGCAAGTCCGACGCCGAGGGCGGCGCGAACCTGGAGGGCCCGATCGACATGCTGCTGCTCGGCGTGGACGCCCGGGAGCGCTGGGCCGCCGACGACGTCCGGGCGGACACCATCATCGTGCTGCACATCCCCGCCTCGCACGACCAGGCGTACCTGATCTCGATCCCCCGCGACACCGAGGCGGAGATCCCGGGCCACGGCCTGGACAAGATCAACTCTGCGTTCCAGTTCGGCGCCCAGAACGGGGGCGGCTGGGAGGGTGGCGCGCAGCTCATGGCGAAGACGATCAAGAAGATGACCGGCATCAGCTTCGACGGTGCGTCGATCATCAACTTCGGCGGATTCAAGGGCGTCATCGACGCCCTGGGCACCGTGCGGATCTGCGTGAGCCACGAGGTCAAGTCGCACCACATGTCGTACGTCGACGGCAAGCCGATGTGGAACGCCGACGCCAAGAAGACCGGCAGGACGATGACCCCGGTGGTGCACAAGAAGGGCTGCCGGGAGATGAAGGGCTGGGCCGCCCTCGACTACGCCCGGCAGCGCTACGGCCTGCCGAACAGCGACTACGATCGGCAGCAGAACCAGCAGCAGCTCATCAAGGCGATGGCGAAGAAGGCGACCGAGAACGGCACCCTGACCAACCCGGTGAAGCTCAACGGGCTGATCAAGGCGGCCGGCAAGGCGTTCGTCCTGGACACCGGCGGGGTACCCGTCATCGACCTCATCTACACGATGCGCGGTGTCACCGGCAACGACCTGACCATGCTGCGGACCAACGGCGGCACCTTCCACGCCAACGCTTCGGGCACCAAGGAGTCGCTGAGCCCGCAGACCATGGAGATGTTCCAGGCGATCAAGGAAGACAAGCTCGCCGAGTTCGTGTACGCCAACCCGGGCGTGCTGTCGACCCGCAAGTAGCCGTCCGACCTGAGCGAAAGCCACCCGCCGGCCAAGCCGCCCCCCGTAGCCTGATGTGAGCGAGTTTCACGTACGGCGACGGGGGGCGTCACGGTCAGGTCAGGGCGAACCGGACAGGGGCGGCGCGGGCCGACCCGCCGGGGCGTACCCCGGTGGAGCCGGGCCCTGCTCGGGGCCGGCCTGGCCCTGGCCCTGCTGGCCGCCGCCGCGGTGGCCGGGATCAAGATCCTGAGCCACCGGTACGAGCGCACGGTGACCCGGGAGCAGCTGCTCGACCCGGCTGCCCGGCGGGACCGGACCCACCTCGACGACGCGCTGAACTACCTGCTGGTCGGCTCGGACCAGCGGCCCGGCGCCACCGGGGACGACCAGCGGTCGGACACCGTCCTCGTGGTGCACGTGCCGGCCGGCACGAAACGGGCGTACCTGATCTCCATTCCGCGCGACCTGCTGGTGGCCATCCCGCCCGCGCCGAACGGCTGGGCCGGCGGCAGCGACAAGATCAATTCCGCGTACGAGCACGGGGGCGGCGGCGAGGCCGGGGTCCGGCTGCTCTCGGCCACCCTCGCCCGGCTCACCGGCCTGCGCTTCGACGGGGCCGCGCTGATCGACTTCGCCGGGCTGCGGCAGGTCGTCGACCTGCTCGGCGGGATCCGGATGTGCGTCGACACCGAGGTCCGCTCGATCCACACCAGGACCCTGTTCCCCGTCGGCTGCCAGCAGATGGACGGCGCCCGGGCGCTGGACTACGTCCGCCAGCGGTACGACCTGCCCGGCGGCGACTACGACCGGCAGCGCCACCAGCAGCAACTCCTGCGGGCGATGCTGGACCGGGCCGGCGAGACGAACCTGCGACGCGACCCGGTGCGGCTGGACCGGCTGATCCGGGCGGTCGGCGCGTCGCTGACCATCGACACCAACGGGGTGCCCCTGGAGGAGTTGGCGCTCGCCCTGCGCGACCTGCCCCCGGACGCGCTGACCGGCGTCCAGGTCCCCTCCCACCCGGAGACCATCGACGAGGTCTCCTACGTGGTGCTCGACGGCGGGGGGAACGACCTGTTCGACGCCGCCCGGCGGGAGCGGATGCCCGACTGGGCCCAGGCCAACCCCCGGTGGATCACCCGGCTCTGACCGCGCCACGGGCCGGGTCGCACGGCGCGCCGACCTCTTCCGCACGTCGCCCGCCGCTCCGGTCCGGTGAGGATCTAGGCTTGGTGACCGTGTTCGGACCCCAGGTTCCCACCGTGCCCGTGACCGAGATCACCGACGACACCTACCTGCTCGACGTCCGGGAGGACGACGAGTGGACCGCCGGGCACGCGCCCGGCGCCCACCACCTGCCGATGATGGAGCTGCCGGCCCGGCTGGCCGAGGTCCCGACCGATCGCGAGGTGGCGGTGATCTGCCGCTCCGGCGGCCGTTCGGCGCAGGTGGTGGCCTACCTGATGAACAACGGCTGGGACCAGGTGCGCAACGCCGACGGCGGAATGCGCCAGTGGGCCGCCGTCGGGCGACCTGTGGTCGATACGGGCGGGCGGCCGGGCCAGGTCATCTGAGAGCGACGGGCATGGGTCCCCTCGTCTTCGCCCACCGCGGCTCCTCGGCCGACCTGCCGGAGCACACCCTCGCCGCGTACCTGCGGGCCCTCGACGAGGGCGCCGACGGGCTGGAGTGCGATGTCCGGCTGACCCGGGACGGTCACCTGGTCTGCGTGCACGACCGGCGGCTGGACCGGACCAGCAACGGCACCGGCCTGGTCAGCGCCCGCACGCTCGCCGAGCTGGAGGCGCTGGACTTCGGCTCCTGGCACCCGGGCTGCGCCCCGCCGGACGGCGACGAGCCGCCCGACGAGTCGCACACCCGGCTGCTCACCCTGGAACGGCTGCTGGACGCCGTGCTGGCCGCCGGCCGGCCGGTCCGGCTGCTGGTCGAGACGAAGCACCCCTCCCGGTACGGCCGGGACGTCGAGCGCCGCCTGGTGGCCCTGCTGCGCCGGTACGGCCTGGCGGAGCCGGGGGCGGGCAGCCCGGTCGGGGTCACCGTGATGTCCTTCTCCCCGCTCGCCGTGCGCCGCGTCCACGACCTGGCGCCCGGCCTGCCCACGGTGCTGCTGCTGGACGTGCTGCCGCGCTGGCTGCCACCCGGGCGGCTGCCGCCCGGCACCCGGATCGCCGGGCCGGGGATCGGGCTGGTGCGGGCCCGACCGCGGCTGGTGCCCGCGCTACGCGCCGCCGGCAACCAGGTGTACGTCTGGACCGTCAACGAACCCGCCGACCTGGAGCTGGTTCTCGACGCCGGGGTCGACGGGATCATCACCGACCGGCCGGCCCACGCGCTGGCCCGGCTGGGCCGATGAGTCCCCGGGGCGGAATGACCCGCTGGCTCGGCGGCCCGGCCCGGGTGACCGAGCAGCCAGGGGTGTCGATGTACGGGTCAGCACGGCACACTCGGGACATGCCGGAGCGCACCGACCTCGCCGCTCTCATCGCCGGCCATGGCAGGGTGATCGAGATGATCAACTCTGGCGAGGCCGGGCTGCCGGTCCTGAACCGGCTGCTCCAGGTGGTGCAGCCGACCGTCGGGGCGGTCAGCACGGCGTTCGTGGAGTTCGCGCCCGCGGGCGGCCGGGTGATCGCCGCGACCGGGGGCGCCGAGTGGGCCGTCGGCCGCCCGGTGTCGCCCACCGACCCCGCCACCGTCTGCCTGCTCTCCGGTGCCCGCGTCCGCGACATCCGAGTGGACCGGATCCCCGGCCCGATCGGCGAGGAGCTGACCGACCGGGGGCTGCGTCGGATGGTGGTCGCGCGGGCCGAGATCGGCGGGCTCACCGTCGGCAGCCTGCACGCCTTCTACCTCGACCACGACGACTCGACGGCCGACCGGCAGCACGAGGTGATGGCGTACATCGCCGCCTGCATCGCGCACATGTACGGCGACCAGAGCGGCCTGCCGGTGCACGGCGACGGCCCGGTGGTGGCGGCGCTGGCCGACGGGCTGGCCGTGGTCGACCGGGGCGGCCACGTCCGGCTGTGGAACCCGGCCGCCGCCGAGGTGACCGGCCTCTCGGTCGCCGAGGCGCTGAACCGTCCGCTGCCGTTCCCGCTCCCCCCGTCCGGTCAGGTCCTCGATCACCGGCTGCCGGACGGCCGCTGGCTGAAGATCACCTCGGGTGAGCTGCCCGGCCCCGGCGCGCTGCGGGTGGTCACCTTCCGGGACATCACCGACCAGCAGCTACGCGACCAGGACCGGGACCTCTTCGTCGCGGTCACCAGCCACGAGCTGCGCACGCCGGTAACCGTCATCAAGGGGTACGCGGACACCCTCACCGACCACTGGGACTCGCTGACCGATGTCGACCGGCGGCAGGCCGCCCAGGTCATCGGGCAGCGGGCCAACGAGCTGGCCCGGCTGGTCGACCGGCTACTCGCCTCCGCCACCGAGGGACGCCCCGGTGAGCCGCCGGCCCAGTTCGACCTCGGCGACGCGCTCCGGTCGGCGGTGGCGGACCTGCCCGCCGACCTGCGCCGCCGGATCGTGCTGAACGTGCCGGCCGGCCTGCCGAAGGCGGTCGGCGACCGGCAGAGCCTGACCACGGTGCTGACCGAGCTGGGCACCAACGCCGACAAGTACTCCCCGCCCGACTCCCCGATCGAGATCGCCGCCACCGGCAACGACCAGACCGTGTCGTTCCGGGTCAGCGACCGGGGCATCGGCATCCGGCCGGAGCACGTGGAGCGGGCCTTCGACCGGTTCTGGCAGGGCGAGTCCGGCGACCGCCGGGGCTACCCGGGCGCCGGGCTCGGCCTGTACCTGGTCCGCCGGATCGTCGAGCAGCAGAATGGATGGGTATCCCTCCGGCCGAGGGCAGGTGGCGGTACGGTCGCGGAGGTGCGGCTGCCGCGCGCGTGAGCGCGGCCGGGCCGCCACCCGGAGGGCGTGAAGGAGCGCGGTGACTTCAGGGTCGGTCGAGCGGTCGTGGTGCGTGGTGGTGCCGCACCACCCCACCGGCGCGCGCCTGGCCCGGCACCGGCTCGCCGACGAGCTGACCGGTCTCGTCCCCACGGTGCTCCTGGCCGACCTGGTAGCCGTCCTGGCCGAGCTGGTCGGCAACGCGATCCGGCACGCCGACCCGCTCCCCGGCAGGGTGGTGCGGGTGGCCTGGCGGCTGAGCCCGGTCCCCGGCGACGGGCACCTCGTCCAGCTCCGGGTCACCGACGGCGGGGCGGGCACCGGGCCCCGGATGCGGGCCGCCAGCCCGGACGCCGTCGACGGTCGGGGCCTGCACATCGTCTCCGGCCTGGCCACCCGGTGGGGCGTCGACCGGGACGGCCTCGGGCAGAGCGTCTGGGCCGAGTTCGACCCCGCCGGCACCCCCCGCCCGGACCTCGTCGCCGCCGGCTGACCCGGTCCCGCCCCGAGCGGGTCGGGGCGTTCCGCGAGGCGGGCCGGGTCCGTGGCCGGTCGGGGCGTTCCGCGAGGCGGGCCGGGTCCGTGGCCGGTCGGGGCGTTCCGCGAGGCGGGCCGGGTCCGCCGCCTCCGGCGGGGCCTCTAGGCTGGTTCGCCGTGAGCAAGCGTCGAAAGAGCCAGCGGCCCGCCGAAGCCACCCCCAAGCGGGAGAAGGTGCGGGACATCTTCGTCCCCCGACCGTTCGAGGGGCTGACCGACGAGCCGGAGTGGATCGCGCTGCGCGAGCTGGTCCCGGCCGCGTCCGCGCCGCTGCGGCTCGCCCCCGAGCTGGTCGAGGAGCACGGCGACCGGCCGGTCACCCTGGCCACCGTGCTGCCCATGGCGGCCCCGGCGATCGCGAAGGCCGACGGCCGGGTCCTCGTCGGTCTCCAGCGTCACCAGCAGTCCGGTGACGTCTCCCGGGACCTGGCCGAGGCGCTGCTCTGCGCGCTGCGCGCCGAGCCCGGCAAGCCGGTCGCGGTGCCGCCGCTGCCGGGACCCGGACCCCGGCTCCAGGACATCCTGGTCGACGGGCCGCTGGACGTCACCATGCACGAGGGCTTCGAGTTCTGGCTCGACCCGGGGGCGGCCGACGACCCCACCGTCCAGGCCTCGCTGGAGCGGGCCAACGCCGCGATCTACCCGACCGTGCGGCTCGCCGCGGCCCGGGCCGCGTACTGGTGCCAGGTGCCGGAGAAGGCGCACGTGCGCTGGGTGCTCCCCGACGACGAGGACGCCGCCCTGGACGCGCTGGCCCGGCTGAGCGCGGCGGGCACGCTGCCCCTCGGCGGGAACACGAAGTTCGCCGGCATGTTCCGCGCGCACGGCCGCCTCGTGCCCGTCTGGGACCTGCCCGAGGACGTCCCGGCCGCCGAGTGGGAGGAGCCGGTGACCGAGTTCGCCAAGCGCTACGCCGAGGCGCTGGAGACCGGGGAGCCGCTGGACGCGGCGGGCCGCCGGGCCCGGCACGGCCTGCTCGGCCGTCAGCTCACCCTCCGCTGAGCCGCCCGTCCCGGGCCGGCGGGCCCCTGCCGACGCCTGGCGTCGGCAGGGGCTTCCACCCCCCTACCGGTTCAGGGGCTCGCGGACCAGGGGGCAGGACATGCACCTCGGGCCGCCCCGGCCGGAGCCCAGCTCGGAGCCGGCGATCGGGATGACCTCGATGCCGGCCCGTTCGAGCTGGGCGTTGGTGCCGGTGTTGCGTTCGTAGCCGACGCACAGCCGGGGGGCCAGGGCGAGGGTGTTGTTGCCGTCGTCCCACTGTTCCCGCTCGGCGGTGACCGGGTCGAGGCCGGTGTCGATGACCCGGAGCTGGTCGAGGTCCATCGCGTCGGCGGCGGCGCGCAGGAACGGCGCGGGCCCGTCCACCCGCAGCTCGCCGTCCGGCCCGGCCACCACCGTGTACGCGGCCAGGGTGCTCGCCACGTTCGCGTACATCAGCACGGCGTCGGCGTCGACCATCGTGCAGATCGTGTCCAGGTGCATGGTGGCCCGTTCCTGGGCGATCGGGACGACCAGGATGGTGTGCGCCAGCCCGGCGGCGAAGACCTGCCGGCCGAGCCGCTCCGCCCCGGCGGGCGTGGTCCGCTCGCCCACCCCGACCGCCAGCACCCCGGGGGCCAGCAGCAGCACGTCGCCGCCCTCCAGGTGCTCCAGCCCGGGGTGGTAGACGAACTCCGTGCCGACGAAGCGCGGGTGGTGCCGGTAGATCGCGTCGGTGATGGTGGTCTCCCGGCGCCGGGCCGGCATGGCCAGGCTGGTCACCCCGACCCGGTCCCCGATCCACAGTGAGGAGTCCCGGGTGAACAGCAGGTTGGGCAGCGGGTCGATGACGAAGTCGTGCCGGTCCATCAGGGCGTAGACCAGCCCGCCCGGCCGCTCCTGGCTGATCCGCAGCTCCTCGTGGGCGAGCCCGGCGATGAGCACGTCGGCGAGGGCGGCCGGGTCGAGGTAGGCGAGGTGGTCGGCGACCCGGCGGCGCAGGGTGTCGCCGAGCCGGGGCGAGCTGAGCACCTGCTCGGTCAGCTCGGCGCGGGCCTCGCCGACGGCCAGCGTCTCGGCCAGTAGGCTGGCGAGGTGGAGCACCTCCACCCCGCGCTCGCGCAGCGCGGCGGCGAACCCGTCGTGCTCCTCCTGCGCCCTTCCCACCCATGGGATAGCGTCGAAGAGGAGCGAGTCGTTGTTGCGCGGGGTGAGTCGGGCCAGTTCCGGGCCGGGTCGGTGCAGCAGCACCGTGCCGAGGCGGCCGACTTCGCTGTCCACGTAGTGGGTCACTCGGCCTAGGGTAGGGCAGGGTTTGGCGGCATCCGGTAAAACGTCTGTGGATGAATATGGCATTCATCCACACTCACTCCGGCGCTCCGACTTGCCGGGTACCCGGTACGACGACGTAGGGTAGTGAGGACATAACTTCGAGGGACCTTTTGCCGGAGGTCGCGATGACTGTCTTTCCCGCACGTCGAGCCGCACCCACCTCGCGGGCACTGCCGCCCGTCTCGGTGCCGCACCCCCGCGCCGAGGCGTCGGGGGCGCTCGAGCCGGTCCGTCCGAGCCCCCTGGAGTGGGCTCGCCGCCGGCGCGCCGAGCGCGGCGCCCGCCGGTTGGAGGCGGCCGGGGCACGCGCCCTCGGCCGGCTCGACCACCTCGGGCCGGCCTGGCACGTCATCGAGTGGCCCCGCACGGACACATCGGACCTCCTCCTCGACCAGGGGCAGGACGACCGGGCCGGCTTCCTCGCGATCGGCCCGAGCGGCCTGTTCGCGGTGACCATCGCCGACCACGGCCGGGCCCGGGTGCTGGTGGCGGGGGATGTCGTCCAGATCAACGGCAAGCGTCCGCCCTACGTGGCCGAGACCCGTCGGGACGCCAAGCGGGCGAGCAAGGCGCTCTCCGAGGCGGTAGGGCTGCCGATCCCGGTGACGCCGGTGCTGACCTTCGTCGGTTCCGGCGTCATCAGCGTGTACGGCCTGCCGAAGGACTGCCTGATGGCCACCCACCGCGAGCTGGACCGCCTGCTCGTGGCCGGGGGCAACCGGATCAGCCCCGCCACCGCCGACAAGCTGGCCCGGGTCGCGCAGCACCCTGGCACCTGGATGAACGGCACGTACCGTCCCGCCGCCGACTACCGGTGGTATGACGACGGCCGAACGGCGGCTGACAAGCCGGCCAACCGCCGGTAACGTCTCCGGCGACGCCACGCGGTCCGGTCACCACCCGGAGCACCGGCCGCGCCGTCGTCGGCCGCCCGAGTCGGAACAACTGATCACCGGCGGCCCGGTGGCTGGAGCGCGGTCGGCGGTCCCGCGACGACCGGTTAGCGTGGACAGACCGTCGGTGTACATAGGAGGCGCGGTGGCCCACGTCGAACTCTCGCTCTCGGAAGCGTTCGTGCCCGTCGCCGGGACGCCGCTGGAGCAGGAGTCCGACAATTTCGGCCAGTGGTCCGCCACCGTGTCCCACGCCTCCGAGCCCTGCCTGCTGATCGATGCCGACACCCGCGTCGTCGCGGTCTCCACGGCCGGCTGCGAGTTGCTCTGCCTGGGCCGCCCCGAGGATGTGATCGGCCTCCCGCTGCTCGACGGGTGCCTGCGCCTGCTCGACTTCACCGCCAACCGGGGCGAGCTGACCGAGCAGGAGACCGACAAGATCCCACCGCTGCTCGCCGTGCACTCCGGGCGCCTCGCCCGGGGGCTGCTCCGGGTCCAGGCCTCGGCGGCGGGCCGGTCGGACGCCACGGTGGACGCCATCTCCACGCCGGTGCTGACCCACGGCAAGGTGGCCGGCTCTCTCACGTTCTTCTCCGAGATCTGATCCGCCCATCTCCGGCCTGAACTGCGCGAATGTGGCGCTCGCCGCACCCTTTGACGCTGGGTCGGGCCCGCCTCCAGGCCGTAGGGTGCCCTCATGCTCGATGTCGTTCTGCTGCCGGGGGAGTACGCAGTGTGCCGGCTGGCCGCCGGTTCCGCCCTGCGGCCCGCCCTCTGGAGCGACCTGGGCGACGGCGAGGTGGTCAGCGTGAGCTGGTCCTCCGACGGGGTCTCGGTCATCTGCCCCGCGTCCCGCGCCCCGGCCGAGGTCGAGACCGACTGGCGGTGTCTGCGGATCGTCGGTCCCCTCGGCCAGCCGGTGACCGGCACCCTGACCGCGCTGGTCGCCCCGCTGGCCGAGGCGCGGGTCAACGTGGTGGCGTTCTCCACCTATGACACGGACCACGTGCTGGTCCCGGCCGTTCGGCTGGACGAGGCGACCGCCACGTTGCGCCGGGCCGGCCACCGCATCCTCGACTGAGGATCCGTTTGCCGGCCTTCACCGGGGCGTCGGTGGCTCCTACGATGGGCTCGGCCACCCGGCCGTCACGACGTCCTCCGATGCAAGGATCGGCTCGTGCCGCCCACCGCACCGCACCGCGCCGCAGCCCGCCGGCCGCCCCGCCCGGCCGTGCTGCTCGCCGTCGCGTCCCTCGCCCTCGCGTCCGCCGGCTGCGGCACGCCGCCGGAGCTGCGCCGACCGGTCCCGGTGCCGACCACCTCCGCCGGCCCGACCGCGACCGCCACCCCGACCGTCCCACCGGCCCCGGTCTCCCCGCCGCCGGCTGTCCCGTCGCCCACCGCCGGCTCCGACCTGGTCGCCACCACCTGCCGCGAGGGCCCGTCCGGGGACCGGGTGATCATGCTGCTGCGGGGCTCGGCCGACGTGCTGCCCCGGTCGGTCGGGGTGCGGGTGCGCACCGGCCCGCTCTGCGCCGGGGAGTGGCAGTACACCGTGCTCCGGGTGACCGGGCACGAGGAGCTCCAGGTGGTCACCCGGAACCGGTCGGGCGCGCTGGAGCTGGTCACCGCCGGCACCGACGTCTGCACCATCGAGGTACGGGTGGCCGGGCCGACCGGCATCCGGACACTCGCCTGCGACGCCGTCCCGGGGGGCGTACCGGGTGCGTAGGCTGGGCGACATGCCCGGAACACCGCCCACCCGCTTCGTCTACCTCGGCCCCGAGGGCACCTTCGCCGAGCAGGCGCTGCGCACCGTGCCCGCCGCCGAACGCGGCACCCGCACGCCCGCCCGCAGCGTCGGTGAGGCGCTGGAGAGCGTCCGGGCGGGGGACGCCGACGCGGCCCTGGTGCCGCTGGAGAACTCGATCGGCGGCGCGGTCGGGGTGACCCTGGACGAGCTGGCCGAGGGCGAGCCCCTGGTGATCACGCGGGAGGTGATCCTGCCGGTCGAGTTCGTGCTCGGCGCCCGCCAGGGGACGTCCCTGGCGTCGGTGCGGTCGGTGGCCGCCCACCCACAGGCGTCCACCCAGTGCCGGGGGTGGCTGCGCACGTACCTGCCGGACGCCGTCGTGGTCGACGTGCTCTCCAACGGGGCCGCCGCGGCCGGCGCTGCGGGTGGCGAGTACGACGCGGCGATCTGCGCCCCGATCGGGGCCGTCCGGCACCGGCTCGCCGTGCTGGCCGACAAGATCGCCGACCACGCCGACGCGGTGACCCGGTTCGCCCTGCTGTCCCGCCCCGGCCCGCCGCCGCCCCCCACCGGGGACGACGTGACGTCGTTGGCCGTCTACATCGCCCACGACCGGGTGGGCGCCCTGCTGTCGGTGCTGATGGAACTGGCGGTGCGCGGGGTCAACCTGACCCGGATCGAGTCCCGCCCGACCGGCGAGGCGCTGGGCCGGTACGTCTTCTTCCTCGACTGCACCGGTCACGTGGCCGACGTCCGGCTCGGGGAGGCGTTGCGGGGGCTGCGCCGGGTCTGCGCGGACGTCCGCTTCCTCGGGTCGTACCCCCGGCACCGCTGGGTCGACGGGGCGGGCGAGCGGCCGGTCCCCGCGCCGGCCGGCCTCTCGGACGCCGACTACGCCGACGCGGCGGCCTGGCTGGCCCGGCTGCGCGCCGGCGAACTGAGCTGAGACCGGGGCAGCCGGTTGCCCGGACACCCCGCCCCGGACCTCCCGCCCCCGGTCAGCTCAGCAGGCCGCCGAGCAGGCCGCCCTGCTGCTCCTGGGCGCCGCTGCCGGCGACCGGCGGCTCCTCGGAGGGCTGCACCACCACGAAGCCCTGCCCGGCGAAGCTCATCGTGAACGCCTCGCCGGTGGTGCGACCCAGCAGCGAGCCCAGGCCGAACTGCTCGGCCCGGTGGTAGCCGGTCTGGAGGTTGGCCGACCAGCAGACGGCGGCCTGCGGGTCGACGTACGTCGGGGCGTCGACGTTGAGCACCACCGGGGTGCCCTTCGTGGTGATCGCGATCCGGCCGTGGCCGGTGAAGACACAGTTGAACAGGCCGGACGAGGAGGCCATCCCGGCACCGCCCACCATCCGGATGTCGTACTGGAGGGTGGAGTCGAAGGCCAGCACGCTGGAGCCGTTGATGGACAGGGAGTCGCCCGGCTCCAGGTCGATGATGTGCACGTCCTTGGCCAGCTCGGCGAGGAAGACGTCACCCCGGCCGCTGAGCTTCATCAGCGGGACGCCCTCGCCGGTGAGCTTCTGCTTGAGGAACTTGCCCAGGCCGCCGGAGCCGAGCGCCTGGAACTGCACCTGACCCTGGTAGGCGACCATCGACCCGACCCGGGCCATCGCCTCGCCGTTGAGCTCGATCTTCAACATCTTGGAGTTCTGCAGCCGCATGCCGGGCTGGGCGGACTCCTTCTCCAGGTTCTCCGCAGAGAACAGCGCGCTGCGCATGGAAGTGCCTCCTGATTCGGGGTACCTGCCCGGAGGGTAGGTGGCCGGCGCAACCGGCGGCGGCCCGGCGGGGCCGCCAGGCGATGGGCCAGCCGGGTGACGTTCGACCCGGTGCAGGCGCGTCTCAGCCCCAGCCGAGGTCGTGCAGCCGGTCGTCGTCGATGCCGAAGTGGTGGGCGATCTCGTGCACCACGGTCACCGCCACCTCGTCGACGACGTCCTCCTCGCTGTCGCAGATCCGCAGGATGGGCCGGCGGTAGATGAGGATCCGGTCCGGCAGGACGCCGGAGTAGTCCCAGCCCCGGTCGGTGAGCGCGTGCCCCTCGTAGAGGCCGAGCAGGTCACCGTCGCCCGGGGGCGGGTCGTCCTCGACCAGGATCACCACGTTGCTCATCAGCCCGAGCAGTTCCTCGGGCACCTCGTCGAGGGCGTCGCCGACCAGCTCCTCGAAGCGCTCCCGACTCATCTCCACCGCCACGCCCCCCATTCTTCCCGAGCCGCCCCGCCCGCCGAACCCAAGATCCGGCCCGGGCGCGGAGGCCCCATCGGGTCGGGCCTTCGCGTCCGGGCGGGCGCGGTGCGCCGGGGTCAGGAGGCGAGGCGGGCGGTGAGGCTGATCTGGGCCCCCGGGGAGAGCAGTCGCGAGATGGGGCAGTTCTCCTTGGCGGTCTTGGCCAGCTTGGTGAACTGGGCCTCGTCGAGGCCCGGCGCCTGGCCGACCGTCTCCAGGTCGATCCGGGTGACGGTCATCCCCGCGTCGGTCTTGTCGAAGTGCACCTTGGCGGTGGTCTCCACCGAGGTGCCGGTGACGCCGGCGTCGGCGAGCTGCTTGGAGAGGGCCATCGAGAAGCAGGAGGCGTGGGCGGCGCCGATCAGCTCCTCGGGGTTGGTCCCCTCGCCCTCCTCGAAGCGCGACTTGAAGGAGTAGTTCCCCTGGAGGCCGCCCTTGCCGGTGCGGACCGTGCCGGAACCCTCGGTGAGATCGCCCTGCCAACGTGCGGATGCGGTACGGATAGGCATGCACCGACGCTAACCGAAAGCCGGGCGGCGGGCGAGCGACTGCGTCCGATCGGACCCGGTCCCGGGCGACCCCGCGCACTGGCGGGCCTCGGCGTGGCACCGACCGCCGGTCGTCCCGCCACGGGACCGGGCGGATCCGGTTCCCGGGCGCGCGGTGTCGGCTGTGTCATGATTCGGCTCTGGCCCGCGAACGGCGGAGAGGTGGCCGATGTCCCAGGATCTCCCCATCCCCCGGCAGGACACCCGGTCCGACGGCGTCGCCGTCGTGGAGTGGGGTGGGCCCGAACCCACGCCTCCCGGGCGGGCCGGCCGGTCGCTGGCGGGGCTGGGGCGGGACCGGCGGCTGCCGCTGCTGCCGGCCGGCCTCGGCGTGGCGGCGGCCTTCGCCTCCCTGGTCGGTGAGTGGCTGGTGATGACCGTGCCCAACGGCGGCCCCGAGGGCAACGCCACGCTGCGGGTGCCGGGCGGGGTGTCCGACGTCGGCGGGTTCGGGGTGGGTTACCTGGTGGGACTCTTCGCGCTGGCCGCGGCGGTGGCCCTGGCCCTGCGGGGCACACCCGCCGTACGGCACAACGCGCGGGTGGCCGGCCTCGCCCTGGCGGCGGCCCTGCTCGGCGTCCTGGTCGCCACGGCGTTCTCGCTCGACGACTCCGGCCAGCGCACCTTCTTCTACTCCCCCGAGGACGGCTTCCGGATCGAGTACGGCCGGGGCCTGGTGATGGCCTTCGTGGCCTGCGCGCTGCTGGCGGCGGCGCTGCACCTCGCCGGGCGGGTGCCGGTCCCGGGCCCGACCGGCCGGGAAAGCGCCCCGGTCGACGGGGCCGGGCCGGCGGACCCGGAGGCCGAGCCGGAGCCGGGCCACTGGGGCTGGCGGGGCGGCCCGCCCCGGTCGGGCCGCGACGCCGACCTGCCGGCCGCGCCGGCGGACCTCACCGTCCAACCCACGGTGCCGTTCGCCCGCCCCGAACCACCCGCCTGACGGCCGTCACAGCGCCCCCGCCAGCCCCGCCCGGCACGGCTGCACCACGCCGCTCACGGCCGGCTGGTCGGACACCGGGTGGCCGCCCGTCGTTGCCGGCCGGTTCGTCGGGAAGCAATGGCTGCGACCTGCTCGGCGAGGTACGGTTGCTGCCCGCCGTCACTCCCGGTCGAGGCACCGACGACCCAACGAACGGGCCGGCGCGACGGCGGCGGGCGAAGGAGGAACGATGACCCGCCCGGGACTGCCCAAGCTGGTCGCCACCGACCTCGACGGAACCCTGGTCCGCAGCGACGAGACGGTCTCCGCGTACACGCACGAGGTGCTCGACCGGGTACGGGCCGCCGGCATCCCCGTGGTCGGCGCGACCGGCCGCGGGCCACGACTGACCGAGCTGACCCGCAACGACATCCGCGCCGCCGACTTCCTGGTGATGGCCGGCGGGGGCCGGGTGGTCGACCAGAGCGACCCGGCCGGCCCGCTGGTGCTGCGCGACGAGCGACTTCCCGGCGAGGTGCTGGCCCGACTGGTCGCCGACCTGGAGACCGCGGTCGGCCCGCTCACGGTGATGGTCGAGGCGTCCGACGAGCACGACGCCCCGCTCTGGGGCGACTACCACCCGAGCTGGCCGTACCCGGACCGGTTCGAGGCCCGGACCCGGGACGAGTGCCTCTCCGGCGACGTGATCAAGGCGTTCGCCCGGACCGCCGACCACCACGTGGACACGCTGCTGGAGGCCGCCCGCCGGATCGTCCCGGCGGAGGTCGCCTCGCTGACCCAGGCCGGGCTCGGCTTCATCGAGATCTGCCCGCCCGGGGTGGACAAGGCGTCCGGGCTGACCGTGGTGGCGCAGCGGCTCGGGGTGGACCCGGCCGAGGTGCTGGTCTTCGGCGACATGCCCAACGACCTGCCGATGTTCGCGTGGGCCGGGTGGGCCCGGGTGGCCGTCTCCAACGCCCACCCGACGGTCCGCACCGCCGCCGACGAGGTGACCCTGCGCAACGACGACGACGGAGTCGCGGTCTACCTGGACCGACTACTCTCCCGGTGATGGGAGAGACACCTCGGCTGGTCGCCACCGACATCGACGGCACGCTGCTCGGCGACGACCGCGCGATCAGCCCGCGTACCCGGGACGTGCTGGCCCGGATGTCCGCGCGGGGCACGCCGGTCGTGCTGGTCACCGGCCGTCCGATCCGCTGGCTCTCCCTGGTGTACGAGCAGCTCGCCGAGCCGCTGCCGGCGATCTGCGCCAACGGCGCCGTGGTGTACGACCCGGTGACCGACGAGGTGCTCCGGGCCGACCCGCTCGCCCCGGAGTTGCTCGCCGAGGTGGCCCGCCGGCTGCGCGCCGAGGTGCCCGGGGTGAGCTTCGCCGTGGAGATCGTCGACAGCCGCGAGATGCGGCACGAGGCGGGTTACCCGCTGCGCTGGGACGCCGACGCCGAGGCGATCCGGGCGGTCACCTCGCCCGAGGAGCTGCACTCGGTGCCGGCGGTGAAGCTGCTGGCCCGGGCCGGTGAGCAGGACCCGGACGTGTTCGTCCAGGTGGTCGCCGGGGCGCTGCGCGGGCTGGCCGAGGCGACCCACTCGTCGTACACCGGGCTGGTGGAGGTCTCGGCGGCCGGGGTGACCAAGGCCGCCGGCCTGGCCTGGTACTGCGCCCGCTCGGGCATCGACCAGCGGGACGTGCTGGCCTTCGGCGACATGCCCAACGACGTGCCGATGCTGACCTGGGCGGGCCGGGGGGTGGCGGTCGCCAACGCGCACCCCGCCGTCCTGGAGATCGCCGACGAGGTCACCTCGGCGAACTCGGAGGACGGCGTGGCCGCGTACCTGGAGAAGGTGTTCGGGGTGGGGTGAGCCGCGCCGGGCCGCGGACGGCCCGGCGCGCGGCGGTCAGAGGTACTGGCCGGTGCTGTGCCCCTCGCCGCCCTGCGGCTGGCCCATGCCCGGCATGCCCGGCACCAGCCCGGCCGGGCCGCTGGGCAGCGCCTGCCGGCCGGAGCGCATCTGCTCCAACTGCACCCGGGCGGCCATCTGCTGGGCCACCAGGGCCGCCTGGATGCCGTGGAAGAGCCCTTCCAGCCAGCCGACGAGCTGGGCATGGGCGATCCGCAGCTCGCCCTCGCTGGGCGCCTTGTCCTCGGCGAAGGGCAGCGAGATCCGCTCCAGCTCCTCGCGCAGCTCGGGGGCCAGGCCCTCCTTCAACTCGACGATCGAGCGCTCGTGGATCTCCCGCATCCGGTGCCGGCTCGCGTCGTCGAGGGGGGCGGCCTTGACCTCCTCCAACAGCTGCTTGATCATGCTGCCGATCCGCATCACCTTGGCCGGCTGCTCCACCAGTCGCGTCGGGTCCTCCCCGGCGGCCTCGTCGGTCTGCACGGTGCCGACCGGCCGGCCGTCCGGGCCGACCACCACCACCGTGCCGGCGCCCCCGGCGCCCTCGTGATCCGGCTCGTCGTTCTGTTCAGTGGAGTGCGCTTCGGTCATGCGTCCCATCTTCACCCAGCCGACGGGGGGCACGCTCGCCGGGACCGATCCCGGCCGGCGGTTTCCGCGCTACCGTCGCCGGCATGCCCGCCGACCCCCGTGCCGTGCTCGACCGCCCCGCCCCCGCCCCGGACGCCACCGTCGCCTACGGCGGACATCCGGACCAGGTCGCCGACCTGCGCCGCCCGGCGGGGAACGGCCCGCCCCGGCCGCTGGTCGTCGTGGTGCACGGCGGCTTCTGGCGGGCGGAGTACGACCGGGCCCACACCGGTCCGCTGGCGGCGGCCCTGGCCGGGCTCGGTCACCCCGTGGCCCAGCTGGAGTACCGGCGGACCGGGCAGCCGGGGGGCGGCTGGCCGGGCACCCTGACCGACGTGCTGGCCGGGGTGGCGGCGCTGCCGGGGCTGGCCGGGCCGGTGCTGGGCGAGCGGCTGAGCCCCGGTCCGCCGCTGCTGGTCGGCCACTCGGCCGGCGGCCACCTCGCGCTGCACGCCGCCGCGTCCGCCCCGGACACGGTGGCCGGAGTGCTGGCGCTGGCGCCGGTGGCCGACCTCGCCGAGGCGTACCGGCTGGACCTGGACTCGGGCGCGGTGGCGGCGCTGCTCGGCGGCGGCCCGGCGGAGCGCCCCGAGCGGTACGCGGACGCCGACCCGGCGGCTCGGGTACCGCCACCGACACCGACCGTAGTCGTGCACGGCGCGCTGGACCAGCAGGTGCCGGTGGCGATGAGCCGGTCCTACGTCGCCGCCGCGCGGGCGGCGGGAGGCCGGGTCCGACTGATCGAGCTTTCCGAATGCGAGCATTTCGGGCTCATCGATCCGGAGTCGCCCGCCTGGCCGGAAGTGGCCCGTGCGCTGCGTTCCTTGCAGGTTGATTACTGATCATTGACGCAGCGTCGCGGAGGGGGTAGAACGCCGAGGGGGCGGTATCGGCCCTGCTCAGCTCCCGGAAGGAACTCGGTGTCCCAGATGAACCGTAGGCGGGCGCTCCAACTGTTGGCCGCTCTCGGTACCACCGGCCTCACCGCCGCCTGCGCCACGGAGGACGAGGACTCCTCGGCCCCCACCGGCGCCCCCGTCAAGATCGGCCTCATCGCGCCACAGTCCGGCGGCCTCAAGGCCATCGGCGACGAGGTCGTCAACGGCTTCCAGCTCTACCTCACCCTGCACGACCAGCTACTCGGCGGCCATCCGGTGACCCTGCTGACCGCCGACGAGGGCGACAGCGCCAAGACCGGAAATGCGGCCGTGGACAACCTGCTCAAGCAGGGCGCGCTGGCGCTGACCGGGGTGGTCAACTCGACGGTCATGGCCGGCATCCGGGACACCGTGGAGAAGGCCCGGGTCCCGCTGATCGGTTCCAACGCCTCCCCGAAGAGCCTGCAGAGCGTCGTCTACATCTGGCGCACCTCGTACGTGCTGGACGAGCCGGGCCGGGCGCTCGGTCCGTACATGGCGCAGCGGCTGCCCGCCGGCAGCCGGGTCGCCCTGATCGCACCGGACAACCTGGGCTCCCGGGACGTGATCCAGGGCCTCCAGGCCCAGTTCAGCACGGCCGGGTCGGCGGACCCGCGGATCTCCGACCCGGTGATCTGGACCGACCCCACCAGCACCCCGGGGAGCACCACATACGCCGCCGACATCCGCCGGGCGCTGGGCCGCGACCCGGACGCGGTCTTCTGCCACTTCGCCGGGCCGTCCGCCGTGCAGTTCATCAAGCAGCTCCACCGGGAGGGGTACACCGGCCCGATCTACGCCCCCGGGTTCCTCACCGAGGGCACGGTGCTCAGCGAGGTGCAGGAGGTGGAGTCGCGCAACATCGTGACCGCGCTGAACTACTCCGCCGACCTCAACAACACCGCGAACCGCACCTTCGCCTCGGCGTACCGCAAGACGCACGGCGCGTCGCCCACCACCTACGCGATGGCCTCGTACGACGCGGCGCAGGTGCTGGACAAGGCGATCCGGCAGGCCGGGCCCAACCCGACCTCGCAGCAGGTCAACCTGGCGCTGGGCAAGATCGGCCAGATCGACAGCCCGCGTGGGGCGTGGCAGTTCAACCAGCCGCGTACCCCGCAGCAGAAGTGGTACCTGCGCAAGGTCCAACGGGACGGCCGGCTGCTGTCCAACGTGCTGATCAACGAGCTGGCCACGCTCGGCTGAGCGGGCCGCGCCGCCGCCGGCAGGTGGCGAGCGGCGCGGCGCACGCGTGGACGGGCCGGTCTCCCCCCAGGTGAGACCGGCCCGGGTCGTCGGTACGCCCGTGCGGTGCTGCGGCCGTCGGGCGCCGCCGCGGTCAGTGGCGCAGCTCGGCGACGCAGCACTTCACGCTGCCGCCACCCTTCTTCAGCTCGGACAGCTCGACCGGAACCGGCGTGTAGCCGGCGGCCTTGAGCCGGCCGGCGAGCCGGGTCGCGTCCCCGTTGAGCACGACGTTCGCGCCGTCGCTGACCAGGTTCAGCCCGAAGGCCAGGGTGTCGGCGTCGTCGGCGAGCACCGCGTCCGGGAAGAGCTGGGCGAGGACCTTCTGGCTGGCTGCCGAGAAGGCGCCCGGGTAGTAGGCGATGTTGCCGTCGTCGATCGAGGCCAGCGCCACGTCCAGGTGGTAGAAGCGCGGGTCGACCAGGTGCAGCGACACCACCGGACGGCCGAGTGCCTCCTGCGCCTCGGCGTGCGCGGGCAGCTCGGTGCGGAAGCCGTGGCCGGCGAGGATCAGCCCGCCGTACGCGTCCGGCAGGTACGCGAAGTCGCCCTCACCCTCGTTGGTCTCGCCGGGGGCGATGAACCGCCAGCCCTGGGACTCGTAGAAGGCCCGGTGCAGGGCGGCCTCGGCGGCCCGCTGCTCGTGCTTGAACCGGGCGCCGTACACCGTCCCGTCGACCACGAACGCGCCGTTGGCGGCGAACACCATGTCGGGCAGGCCGGGCTCGGGAGTGAGCAGGTGCACCTCGTGGCCGAGGGCGACCAGGGTCTCCCGCAGGCGGCCCCACTGCTTGACCGCCAGTTCCACGTCGACGGGGGTGGTGACGTCCATCCACGGGTTGATCGCGTACTCGACGGCGAAGCGCTCGGGCGAGCACAAGAGGTATGTCCGCTTTCGCGGGACTCGCTGCTGGTTCACGGTGACCAAGAGTAGGTACCGTACAACTTTGGTAACAGCCACAACCATTGCTTCCCGAAGGCGGAACGTTGCAGATAGACGCCGTGGACCAGCGAATCATTGCGTTACTGGTGGCAGACGCCCGCGCGTCGTACGCCGACATCGGCACCCGGGTGTCACTATCCGCCCCCGCCGTCAAGCGCCGGGTCGACCGGATGCGGGCCGCCGGGGTGATCAGAGGGTTCACGGCCGTCGTCGACCCGGCCGCCGTCGGCTGGACGACGGAGGCGTTCGTCGAGCTGTTCTGCGCCGGGCGGACCACCCCCGCCCAGATCGGCGTGGCCGTCCGCCGACACCCCGAGGTGGTCGGCGCGTACACCGTCTCCGGGGAGGCGGACGCGCTGGTGCACCTGCGCGCCGCGGACATCGGCCACCTGGAGGAGGCCCTGGAGCGGCTGCGCGCCGAGTCCTTCGTCACCTCGACCCGGAGCACCATCGTGCTGTCCCGCCTGGTCGAGTCCCCCGGCGTCGGGCCCTCCGCGTAGCGGCTCGGGGCCTTCAGGGTGGCTCCAACCCACGACGGGGCCGGGAACCGGAGCCGGACATGCGGCGTCGAAGCGGGCATGACTCGGGGACACCTCACCGCCGCGGCCGGCACGCTGGTCGCGCTGGCCCTGCTGGCCGGGAGCGCCGCCGCCCTCCCACACCGCGAACCGGAACCGTCGCCGGGCCCGCTCCGGCTGGTCTCCTTCGACACCTGCGCCGAGGCGCTGACCCGCCTGCGCGCCGCGGCCTCCGCCTCGGTCGGGCCGTGGGGCTTCCAGCCCGGCTGGCGCAGCGGCATGGCGCCGGGCGGGCTCGCCGAGCCGGCGATGGTGCCCAAGACGGCGGACGGCGCGCGGGCGGCCGGCGCGGCGGCGGAACACTCCGGCACCAACAACCACGAGCCGGGCGCCGACGAGCCGGACCTGGTGAAGACCGACGGCCGGCGGATCGTCACGGTCACCGGGGGCGTGCTGCGGGTGGTGGACCCGGCGACCCGGCGGGCCACCGGGCAGCTCGACCTGACCGGCGGCGGCCGGTTCGGCTGGTCGCCGGACAGCCTGCTGCTGCACGGGGACCGGGCGCTGGTCCTCGCGCGGTCGGCGGCGGTCCGCCCGACCCCCGGCCTGCCGGGTGTCCGGCGCCCGGCCACCGCGCCTCCGGCCGACGTGCCGGCCGGGCCCCGGCTGCTCCTGGTGGACCTGGCCGGGCGGCCCACGCTGACCGGGACGTACCGGGTCGACGGGAGCCTGCTCGACGCTCGGCTCACCGGCCCGACGGCCCGGGTGGTGGTCCGCTCGCAGCCCCGGCTGGGCTTCCCCGTCCTCGGCGAGGACGCCACCGACGCGCAGCGGCTGGCGGCGAACCGGGCGGTCATCGCCCGCGCCGGCCTGGACGCCTGGCTACCGACGTACGACTGGACCGAGGGTGGCCGAAGCGGCGACGGCCAGGTCGGCTGCGACCGGCTGAGCGCGACGGCCGACAGCACCGGCACCGTCGTGCTCACCGTGCTGAGCTTCGACCTGGCCGCAGGCCGGCTCGGGGACGGGGACCCGGTGAGCGTGGCCGGCGACGCGGACACCGTCTACGGCACCGCCGGCAGCCTCTACCTCGCCGGACAGCGGCAGCGGCCGGGCCAACTCCGGCCGCGGGGCTGGCTCGGGTCCGGCGACCCGACCACCGTGATCCACCAGTTCGACACCGGCGCCCCGGGCCGGCCCCGCTACCTGGCCAGCGGCGCGGTGCCGGGCACGCTGATCAACCAGTACGCCCTGTCGGAGTGGCAGGGCCACCTGCGGGTGGCCACCACCAGCGGCGACGAGCGCGGGGCGCGGCCGGCGACCGAGTCCGCCGTGTACGTGCTGACCCGCCGGGACGGCGCCCTGACCCGCATCGGGGCGGTCAGCGGGCTCGGCCGGGGCGAGCGGATCCACTCGGTTCGCTACCTCGGCCCCACCGGGTACGTGGTGACCTTCCGACGCACCGACCCGCTCTACTCGCTCGACCTGACCGACCCGGCGGCCCCCCGGGTCACCGGCGAGCTGAAGATCACCGGGTACTCGGCGTACCTGCACCCGGCCGGCGAGGGGCGGCTGATCGGAGTGGGGCAGGAGGCCGACACCAACGGACGGGTGCAGGGCCTCCAGGTCTCCCTGTTCGACGTGGCCGACCCGGCCCGGCCCACCCGGCTGGCCCAGTACCACCTGCCGAGGGCCGGCGCGGCGGCGGAGTTCGACCCGCACGCCTTCCTCTACGACCCCCGGACCGGCCTGGTGGCGCTCCCCGTCCACGACGGCTCCGTACTGCTGCTGCGGGTCACCGACGGGACCGTCACGCGGGCCGGCGCGATCGCCCACCCGGGCCGCGCCCCGGTCGCCCGGTCGGTGCTGGTCGGCAGCACCCTCTGGACCGTCTCCCACGCCGGCCTGCGGGCCAGCGAACCGTCCGGCGGCACCGCACTGGCCTGGCTGCCGGCGACCTGAGCCGCCTCCCCGCCGACGGGTGGGACCCGGGCCGCCCGGGTCCCACCCGCCCCTGACCTCATCCCCGGTTGCGGCGACCCACCCGCCGTCAGAGGTACATGCCGGTGCGGTGCTCGTCCTGCTCCCGCCGGCCGGGCTTGTCGCCCTCGCCGAAGAAGCGCTTCCCGCCGAACTCGCCGTGCAGCCGGTCGTCCAGTTCGTCGGCGAGACCGGTCATCACCTGCACGGCGAGCATCAGGTGGGTGGCCTGGAAGTTGCGGCCGAAGACCGGGATGGACGCCCACACCGTGTCGTCGGCGCAGTAGAGCCGCCCGATCGGCATCCGGTTGGTCAGCTCGGAGAGCTTCACGTAGAGCCGCTCGGTCGGCTCGACCTCGGTGAGCACCGGCGAGAAGACGTCGACCAGGGGCGGGTTGTCGCGGACCCGGACGAAGACCATCGCCGAACCGGCCCGGATGTTGATGTCCCCGTCCGAGTCGACCTGCAACTGGTCGGAGTTGGACTTGAGCATGGTGGAGACGACGGTGCGGACCCGCTCCGCCAGGTCCAGCACGTCACCCTCGGCCGCCTGGGCGCTGGCGGCGGCCAACGCCTCGTCCAGGTCGGCCTCGACGTCCTGGTCCGGGCCGAACTCGCTACGCGCGGTGCCCAGCGGGTCCACCGGCACGGGCTCGCCCCCGGCGTCGTGCACCAGGTAGACCAGGAACGCCGGGTGCGGCGCGCCGTAGACGTCCCGCAGGGTACGGGAGAGCAGCGCGGCAAGCCGGGTCGCCTCCGCGGTGTCGCCCTCCAGGCCGAAGTGCTCGCCGGAGCCCGGGACCACCCCGGGTGGGGACCAGCCGAGCGCGACCATGTCGGCGACGGCGGACCGGTCCAGCCGGTAGCCCTGTGGGAGGGTCGCGTTGCCGACGGCCCGCGCCGAGAGCCGGCCCTCGGCGGTGAGGTCCGCGCTGATCGAGTAGACGGCGTCCCCGGTGCCGGAGGCGGTGGGGTCGAGGGTCAGCTCGACGTGCGTCCCGACGGGCAGCTCGCGCAGCCGTTCGGCCAGGGCCCGGGCGAACTCACGCCATGCCTCGGTCACCTTCGCCCGCAGGTCAGCCGTGGTCGGCTCGTCGAGCAGGATCGACTCGTGCTGCTCGGGCGTGCCGCCGGGCGGTTCTCCGGCCGAGGGGTGGCCTACCGTCATGATCGCCTCCGTCCGTCACGGTCACCCTACCCAGGACGGGCCGGGGGCGAATCAGGCCGACCAGGATCGGACACCGGCCGTGGCCGACGCCGGACAGCGGCCACGCCCGATGGTGGGCGGGGAGCGGGCCGGGAAGGCTCAGGCGGGAGGCTGGTCGCCCAGCTCCACCGGCCAGGTGCCGGCGAGCGCGCTCAGCCGGCCGGCCGTCGCGGCCGGGTCGGCCCCGCGCCCCACGGCCAGGCCGAGCAGGTACGCGCTGACCGGCGCGCCCGGGCGCAGCACCTGGTGGGCGACGTCCTTCGCCAGGTCGAGCACGACCGGCACGGGCACCTGGTCCGGATCGAGGCCCAGCTCCGCGCAGGCCGCCGTGACCCAGTCGTCCAGCACCGTCATCGCGTCCACTCCTCCGCCCGGCGTACGTCCTCGTCAGTGTCGCAGTCGAACCAGGGCGGCGGGCCCGTCCCCGACCAGGGCAGGTCGCGCACGACCAGGCCGGCGAGCAGCGCCCGCACGGCCGCGCCGTCGAGCGTCCCGCCCCGGGCGGCGGCGAGCCGGTCGAGGGCGGCCCGCAGCGGCGCGACCCGCCACACCCCGCACAGCGGCTGCCGCCGGCCGTCGGGGTCGGCGAGGCAAGCGCCGTCCACCGTCGGGTCGGCGAGCTGGTCGCGCAGCACCCGCACCGCCGCCCGGGTGAGCAGCGGCAGATCGGCGGCGAGCAGGGCGACGGTCGGCGTACCGGCGGGCAGCAGGGACAGGCCCGCGGCCGTGGCGGCGACCGGACCACCGCCCGGCGGGCTCTCCCGGGTCAGCCGGACCCCCGGCGGCACCGGGCCGGCCGGGCCGACCAGGACCCGGACGTCGGCGTCGGCCACGGCGGCCAGCACCCGGTCGCGCATCGGCCGGCCGCCGACCAGCCGGGCTGGCTTGTCCACGCCACCCATCCGGCGCGCCGATCCACCCGCCAACACGACCGCCGCCCAGCCCGCCACGCGGTCACCGTACCGCCCGCCCGCGCCCGGGGGCGCATGTCGCGGAGTCGACAGCCAGGACGGGTGCGGACTCCTCCGGACGGGTCTGTAAATCTTGTTAATTCCTTCATAGGGTGACGACTCAGGAACGCTCCGTCCGAAGCCTCGTGGCGCCCGTGGCCGAGCCGGTCCGCAGCGCTTCGGGGCCGGGGCGCCACGCTCTTCGACGTTGGACGGAGGGACAGGTGCACATGCCAGCAGGAGAGCATCCGGAACTGCCCACCCTGGTCGGCCGGGACCGGGAACGCGCCCTCCTGCACGAGGCGCTGGCCCAGGCCCGGCGGGGCTGCGGCGGCACGATCTTCCTGGTCGGCGGCGACGGCATGGGCAAGTCCCGGTTGACGTTGGAGGCGACCCACCAGGGCCGGCGGTCCGGGATGGGCGTGCTGCTCGGCCGGGCGGGCTCGACCTTCCGGGCGGTGGCCCTGCGCCCCCTGACCGAGGCGCTGGCCCTGCTGTTCCGCACCGAACCGATCCTGGAGCACGCCAGCCTGCGGCCCTACCGGTCCGCCCTCGGCGATCTCATCCCGGAGTACCGGTCGGCGGAGACCGCGGCGACCGCGCCGCCCCCCGTGCTGCTCGCCGAGGCGGTGCTGCGGCTGCTCTCGGTAACCGGCACCGGCCGGGGCTGCCTGCTCGCGCTGGAGGACCTGCACGACACCGACCCGGCGACGCTGGCGGTGGTCGAGTACCTGGCCGACAACATCGCCGACCAGGGCACCCTGCTGCTGGCCACCCTCCGGCCCGAGCTTGGGCCGGCGTGGGACCTGGCGCAGGCGCTAGGCCGGCGGTGCAGCGGCACCATCCTGCGGCTGGAGCCACTGGGCCGCCGGGCCGTGCACCTGCTGGCGGCGTCCCGGCTGGGCCTGGAACCGGAGCGGATACCGGAGCCGGTCCTGGACCGGCTCTGCCGCGACAGCGCCGGCAACCCCTTCCTGGCCACGGAGCTGCTGCGCGCCATGCGCGACAGCGGCACGCTGGTGGTGGAGTCCGGCGGGTGCCGCCTGGTCGACGAGGTGCACACCGAGATTCCGCCGACCGTGCGGCACAGTGTCACCGACCAGGCCGACCGGCTCGGTCCCGCCGGCCGGCACCTGCTCACCGCCGCGGCCGTGATCGGCGAGCGGTTCCCGATCTCCGTGCTCGGCCGGGCGCTGCGGATGGAACAGGACGACCTGCTCGGGCACCTGCGCGCCGCCGTCGCCGCCGGCCTGCTCGCCGCCGAGGGGCACGACCACGACTGGTACGCCTTCCGCACCATGACGACAGCCGTCGCGCTGCTCGGCCAGCTCACCCCCACCGACCAGGCCGCGCTCGCCTACCAGTCGGTCGACGCGGTGAACGAGCTGCACCCGGGCCTGCCCGGGGAGTGGTGCCGGTTCACCGCCCGGCTCACCCAGCTCGCCGGTGACGTGCGGGGCGCCGTACGGCTGCTCGCCCTGGCCGGGCGCCGGGACCTCAACGCCGGGCGGCTCCGGGCGGCGACCGAGACCCTCGACCAGGCGTGGCGGCTGGCGCAGGCGTCGGCCGACAGCCCGCTCCGCGCCGACGTGCTGCACGAGCTGCTCTGCGCACTGGTGGAGAGCGGCGAGGCCCGGCGCGGGTTACGGCTGCTCGACAACCTCGACGACCTCTGCCATCCGGCCGTCCCGCCCGAGCGGCTGGCGGCGGTGCACGTCCTGTTCGCCCGGCTCGCTCTCCTCGCCGGCCGCCGCGCCGACGCCGCCACGCAGCTCGACGCCGCCCGTACGGTGCTCGGCCCCGGCGCCCACGAGCGGCAGACCGCGGCCGTCGACGCCGTCGCCGCCGCCCACCTCGGCCCGGACGCGCCGGAGCGGGCCGCCCGGCTCGCCGCGCACGCCGTGCAGAAGGCCGAGCGCGCCGGGCTGCCGGGCGTCGCCTGCCTCGGCTGGCAGGTGCGCGGGGTGCTGGCCCGCCGGCAGGGCGCGGACGAGGCCCAGTCCTGCTTCGCCCGGATGAACCGGCTCGCCGAGCGGCACCACCTGCCGCTGTGGCGCAACCGGGCCGCGGTGCTGCTCGCCGAGCAGCGGTGGCTGCTCACCGGGGACACCGACGCGCTGCTGCGCGCCACCGAGCGGGCCCGACGGACGGGCGCCTCGGCCGTGCGGCACGCGGTCGACGTCCGGCTCGCCTGGGACCACGCGCTGCGGGCCGAGTACACCGAGGCCGAGCGGCTCGTCCAGGAGAGCGCGGCCGAGGCGCACCGGCTCGGGCTGGGCGACAGCGCGCCGCTGCTGGCGCTGGTCCGCGCCGTGTGCGCCGGACACCGGGGGCGGCGGCACGAGCTGGACGCGGTACTGGCCGGCCTCGCGGACGACGGAGAGTGCCAGCCGTTCGCCGCCCTCGCCCACGGCATGGCCGCCGCGGTGTGCGCCCTGCTGGAGGAGGACCCGGGGCGGGCCCGCCGAGAGCTGGACCGGGCGGCGGCGTACGACGCCGAGCGACCGGCGCCCTACCCGCTCACCGGCCACCAGGGACTCGGCCTGCTGCTCGGGGTGCTGGACGGCGACGCCGACTGGCGCCGGTGCTGCGAGGTCGGGGCGGCGCCGGCCGGGCGGCTGCACTGGAACCGGCAGTTCGTGCTGCTGGCGAAGGCGGTGCTGCTCGGCCGGCAGGGCGAGCGGGAGGCGGCCGGGGCGACGGTGACGGCGGTGCGGCGGGCCCAGGCCCACCCGGTGGCGGTCCACCTCGGCCTGCGACTCGTCGCGCCGGCGGCCCACGCGGACCGGTGGGGGGACCCGGTCGACTGGCTGCGCGGCGCCGAGGAGTACTTCTGTCGGGCGGGGCTGCCGGCCCCGGCCCGCGCCTGCCGGGCCCACCTGCGCCGCCTCGGCGTGGTGGTGCCGTACCGCCGCACCACGAGCCGGGTGCCGCAGCCGCTGCGGATGATCGGGGTCACCGAGCGGGAGTACGAGGTGCTCCAACTCATGGCGGACTGGTCCGACAACCGCAGCATCGCCAGCGAGCTGTTCATCTCGCCGCGTACCGTCGAGAAGCACGTGGCGAGCCTGATCGCCAAGACCGAGCAGGCGAACCGGGCGGCGCTCAGCCGTTACGCCGCCCGGGTCCGGGACGAGGTCACGCCGGACTGACCGTCCGGTAGCGGCCACCGAGGAAGAGGGCCGGGTCCGCGTCGTCCCCGGCCTCGCACCAGTACGGGGAGCCGAGCACCAGCATGTGGTCGGCGGCGCCGATGAGCTGGGTCACCGCGCACACCGCCACCGCCATGGCCCCGTCGAGCAGGGGCAGCCCGTCGACCGTGCGGTGCGCCACCCCGGCGAAGCGGTCCCCGGTGGCGGTCGCGAAACGGTCGGCCAGGTCCCGCTGCCGGCGGTCCAGCAGGTTCACCGCGAAGCCTCCCTCGGCGGTGATCGCGGTCAACGTGCGGCTCGTACGGGCCAGCGAGACGAGCAGCAGCGGCGGGCGCAGCGAGACCGAGGTGAACGCGTTCACCGTGCAGCCGACCGGCCGCCCGGCCAGCCGGCTGGTGACCACCGCCACGCCGGTGGCCCAGTTGCGCATGAACTCCCGCAGCTCGGGGCCACTGACCGGGGCCGCCCGCGCCGGCTCGGGGCGGCCGGCCGGGGCGGAGCGGGTCGGCCCTGAGCCGCCGGAGGGGGCGCTCCGGGCCGGCTCGGCCCCGGGGGACGGCGGCGCGGCCGGGGCGGGGTCCGCCGGTGGGACCCGGACGGCCCCCGCCCCGGCGCGCCGGGAGGCCGTGGTGGTCATCGCGCGCCGGCCAGGTTCGGCTGCCCAGCACCGGCCGCCCGGTCGGCCAGGTTCGGCTGCCCGGCGCCGGCCGCCCGGTCGGCCTGGGAGGCCTCGGCGTCGCCGAGTTCGGCGTGGCAGCGGGCGCGCCGGCTGAACAGTTCCTCCCGGTCCGCGCCGGGCACCTCCAACGCCCGGCTGTAGTCCGCGACCGCCTCGGCCCACCGGCCCGCCGCCTCGTGGACGAACCCGCGGTTGTACAGCAGGTCCGGGTTGTCCGCGTCCACGGCGAGGGCGGCCGTCAGGTCGGCCACGGCCCGCTCGTGGTCCCCGCCGTCGAAGGCCAGGGCGGCCCGGCTGGCCAGCGCGGCGACCAGTTCCGGGTCGGCCGCCAACGCCTCGTCGAGGTACCGCCGGGCGTCCGCCTCCGCGCCGTCCGTCACCGCCAGCACGCCGCGCAGGTGCAGCAGCCGGGCGTCGCCGGGGTGGCGGAGCAGTCCCTCCTCGACGTGCGGCCGGGCGGCGTCGACCGATCCCTCGTCGAGCAGCAGGCTGATCAGGTTCACCCGGGCGTCGAGCTGGTCGGGTTCCAGCTCGACCACGTAGCCGAAGTCGGCGATCGCCCCGGCCAGGTCGCCCAGCTCGGCCTTGAGGTCGGCCCGGTTGTAGTACAGCTCGAAGAAGGGCGGCGACAGGCTGATCGCCGTGTCGCAGTCGGCGACCGCGCCGGTCAGGTCGCCCAGCCGCCGCCGCACGTCGGCCCGGTCGAAGTAGTAGTCGGCGTAGTTCGGGTCCAGCTCGATGACGTTGGTCAGGTCCGTCAGCGCCTCGTCCAGCCGGCCCAGGGCGAGGTACGCCTTGCCCCGGTTGTGCACCAGCACCGAGCGGTGCAGCCGGTGCTTGTCGCCGGGCAGTTCCCGGTCGAGCCGGTTGAGCCCGTCGTCGACCAGGCGCAGCGCCGCCGGCAGCCGGCCCAGCCGCATCTCGATCAGCGCCAGGCCGTTGTTCTGGAACACGGAGTGGAAGGCGCGTTTCTGCGGGTCGGGCAGCAGCGAGGCGATCGCGATGGAGTTGTTGATGTAGCCCCGGGCCAGGTGGTGGTCCCTCAGCTCCGCCGGGTGGAAGCGGGTGTAGAGCATGGCCAGCGCGTAGCCGGTGGACATCTGCAGCTCCGGCTCCGCGTACCGGCTGCGCAGGTCGAGGTAGGTCGGCTCCGCCTCGACGGTGCGGCCGAGCACCACCATCGCCGAACTCGCCCGCGTGCTGAGCAGCCAGAACCGCTCCATCTGCGTGTCGGGATCGACGATGGCCCGGCCACGGGTCCCGTAGTCGATCACCGCGTGGTAGTACCCCAGCGCACCGCAGTGCCGCGCCGCCTCGTACAGCGCCTCCGCGCCGGCCCCGGCGGGATCGCTGCCGCGTTCCAGGTGCCAGGGGATCGCGCCGAGCTCCAGGCTCCACTCGCCCCGCCCGCGCAACAGCGCGGCGCGGGCGTCGTGCAGCGCCACCCGCGCCTGCGGGTCGGCCTGCCGGTACGCGGCCAGCTCGGCCGGGTCCGTGGAGGTGCCGTCCGCGTCGACGTACGCCCGGAGCAGTTCCGCCGGGCCGCGTCCGGGCCGGCCGGCGACCCGGGTCAGCTCCGGCAGCCGCCCCGCGTACCGGTCGAGGGCCGCGGTCAGCTCGGGCTCCAGCGCACCGCCGTCGGTGCCGATCAGCATCCGCACCACGTCCGGCCGCACCCGGCGCAGGAAGATGGCGAGGAACTCCTGGTCGGTGGGGTCCGCCTGGTCCACCCGGTCGAACGCGAGCCGCAGCGGGAGGCGGCCGGCGCGGGCGGCGTACCCGGCGAGGAACTCCGTCGCGCCGTGCGCCAGGCGGCGGGTGCGGTTGGCGGGGTAGATCCGGGTCCGCTCCTCGGGCACCGCCAGGGAGGTGAGCGTCTCGGGCGCCGCGTCGATCGCCCCGCGCAGCTCCGGGGCGGCGGACAGGATCTCGGTCAGGTGCCGCTGGACGAGGTCCGGCCAGCGTCCGTTCGCCTCAGGTACGACCAGCCGCAGCAGGCTGCCCAGACCGGTGTAGGGACCGCGCAGCCCCCGGTGACAGTCGACCGCGATATCGACCTGCTCGCCGTCGACCGGCGCCGGCCCGATCCGCCATTGGTGTGCAGTCATGCCTTGCTCCTCCGTTGGGATGGACCTTGCGTCGCGGTGGGTGTCGGGGGTGGCCGGGCGGGGCGCCGTCAGCCCGCCGGCGCCGGGTCCGGTGCGGGGGCGGCCCGCCGCCGGGAGCGGCCGGCGAGCAGCGGCAGCAGCACGATCTCGAAGGCGACCAGCAGCAGCGACCCGATCGAGTCCCAGAAGCCGGGGCCGGTGGGGGAGCCGTTCACCAGGGCGGAGACGACCCGGGAGGCGAACTCCAGCACCAGCGGAGCGGTCCACAGCGTGACGGTCACCAGCAGCGCCACGACCCCGCCGCAGGTGATCAGCGCGAACCAGGGCGCGAGCTGCCGGTCGCGCGGGGACCAGTCGTCCGGGGGCTCGTCGGACGGGCGCACCCAGGGCAGCCAGGCGAACCGGTCGCGCAGCCAGGCCCGGCTCACCTCGTGCAGGTTGGTGCAGCCCAGTGCCGTGGTCGCCACGTAGTACAGGTCGGTGCGCAGGAAGACGTAGAACTGCCAGGACATCCGCAGCAGGACGGTGTACGCCACCGCCAGCGCCAGCCGTCCCGGCCAGGACAGGCCGTCGGACAGGCCGGCCCAGGCGACGAGCACCAGCGCGCCGAAGAGCACCGCGTCGGCCAGCAGCCCGGCCAGCATCGGCAGGTAGCGCTGCCGGGCGGGAACGGTGAGCAGGGCGTCCAGCTCGGTCTCCACCACCGCGTAGTAGAGCCGGCGGCCGACCCGCATCCGGGTGGGCAGGCCGAGCCTGCGGGCGGCGAGCAGGTGGTACCACTCGTGCCACAGGATGCCCGGCGACTGGCACAGGGCCAGCCCGAGCTGCACGGCGAGCAGTGACGGGACGAAGAAGACGTTCCGGGCGTGCGGACGCAGCTCCGGCCGGCTCACCATGGCCACGGCGGCGGCGATCACGATCAGCGCGTACGCCGCCCAGGCCAGCGGGGAGAAGGCCGCGCGGCCGAGCCGCCGGAAGCGGACCTCGGGCGGCCGGGCCGGTGGTTCCCCGTCGGCCCGGATGAAGCCGAGTTCGCGCAGCGTGTCGACGAAGTCGGCCATGTCGACGGGCTCCCCGAAGGTGCGCCGGTACCACTGCTCCGCCTCGCCGACCGGCATCCCGTCGGCGAGGCGGCGCAGCAGCGCGACCCCGTCCTCGGGCAGCACGGCGAAGGACGCGGCGTCGATCCGGCCGACCGTGACCCCGTCCCGCTCCGTCACGTAGGTGAGCGGATGGAACTCCAGGCGGGTGGTTGACATGGTTCCTCCAGGGCGTGGGCCCGGCGACGGCCGTCCCGGCACGCAGACGCGCCGGGACGGCCGGACCGGTCAGCAGCAGTCCGTGCAGTACAGCGGCGCCGACGTGGTGAGCTTGATGGAGCCCGTCTTGCGGATCGTGATCTTCTTCATGCCGTTCACCTCCTCGGCCGGCGGGTCGTGGGGGCGGCCGGCTGAGGACGAACCTGCCAGCCGGACGCCCCGGGCGGCATGGGGAACAGCCCCCAAACTCCCGCCCTGGAGGCGCGGCGAAGATGGGGTCGTTCCCCCATGTCCGCGGCGTCCCGCCGCCGGAACGCTGTCCGCATGCGAGACGACGCGCTTTCGGTCATCATCTGCGGCTCCAGCGCCGCGATGGCGGCCTCCGGGTACCTGTCCTGGCTGCGCCAGGAGATCGATCTGCCGTTACGGGTGCTGCTCACCGCCAGCGCCGAGCGGTTCGTGCAGCCCCAGGTGGCCGCGTGGTACGCGGACGAGGTGTTCGCCAGCGGCGATCCCGCGCTGAACCCCACCGAGTTCGCCAAGCGCTCGCTCGGCATCGTCGTGCTGCCGGCGACCGCCGGCACGATCGCCGCGGCGGCGCTCGGACTGGCCGGCACCCCCGCGCAGACCGTCCTGCTGGCCAGCGAACGGCCGGCGATCTTCTTCCCGAGCATGAACAAGTCGATGTGGACGAAGCGGATCACCCAACGCCACGTGGAGACGCTGCGCGACGAGGGCCACACCGTCGTCGAGCCGCAGGAGCGGGTGATCTTCGAACTGTGGCAGCGCGAGAACGCCGTCGGCATCGCCATGCCCCCGCCCGACGCGGTCACGGAACTCGTGGTGAGCTGGCTGGAGAGCAGCCTGTCCGGCGAGGCCGAGGAGCCCGCCGGCCCGGCCGCCACCTCCTGACCGCCGGACCAGCCGGGACCTCCTGACCCCGCCGGACCGGCCGACACCTGCCGACCCGTCCGGCCGACGCCACGGGTGGACACGTGGTCCCGTCCGGGCCGTTGCGGCAGGATGGCGGGATGGGACGGGCCACTGACCGGCGCAGCGTGCTGCGGATCGACCTCGAAGCGGCCGACCCGGCCCGGGGTGCGGTACGCCGGCCGGACAGCCTCTCCGTGGAGGAGCCGCTGGAGATCCGGGTCGGGCCGGGTGGCCCCGGCCGGCGGCGACCGCTGGCGGTGACCATGCGCACCCCTGGCGACGACCTGGACCTGGCGATCGGGTTCCTGCTGACCGAGGGACTGATCCGGTCCGCCGCCGACGTGCACACCGCCCAGCTCTGCGCGGGCGCGGACACGCCGAACACGTACAACGTGGTGGACGTGGTGCTCGCCCCCGGCGTGCCGGAACCGGCCGCCGACCAGACCCGCAACTTCTACACCACCAGCTCCTGCGGGGTGTGCGGGAAGGCCAGCATCGACGCCGTGCGGACCCGCTCCCGGTTCGCTGTCGCGGACGACCCGCTGAGCGTCCCGGCCGGGCTGTTGGCCGAGCTGCCGGACCGGCTGCGGGCGGCGCAGCGCAACTTCGACCGCACCGGTGGCCTGCACGCGGCCGGGCTGTTCACCGGCGCCGGGGAGCTGGTGGTGCTTCGCGAGGACGTCGGCCGGCACAACGCCGTCGACAAGGTGGTCGGCTGGGCGGTGCGGGAGCACCGCCTGCCCCTGGCCGGGCACCTGCTGCTGGTCTCCGGCCGGGCCAGCTTCGAGCTGACGCAGAAGGCGTGGATGGCCGGGGTGCCGCTGCTCGCGGCGGTCTCCGCCCCCAGCACCCTGGCCGCCGACCTGGCCGAGGAGGCGGGGATGACCCTGGTCGGCTTCCTGCGCGGCCGGACCATGAACGTCTACACGGGGCCACACCGGATCGACCGCTGACTACGCGTCGACATGCTACTCACTGGTCGCGCGGATCGGGTTCCGGGCCGACCCGGTGACGTCCTCGACGAGCACCAGCCGGCCGTCAGGCTCTCGTTCGATGACGGCGAACGCCTGCGGCCCGCTCCGGATGTGACCGAGACACACGATCTCCGTGGGCCCGATGGCCCCCCGGTGCCGGTCGTGCATGTGCCCGCAGAAGTGCCACCGCGGCCGGAGGCGTTCGCACAACGTACGCAGCTCGGCCCGGCCGACCGGGCCGTTCCGGCGCGGCCCGGTGAGCCCGGCCGGCCAGTCGTGGGTGAGCAGGACGTCGACCGCGCCCGCACGACGGGCCGCCCGACTCACCTGGTGCACTTCCTCGGCCGTGTAGTAGGTGCGCTCCCTGGCGGTGTCCCGCCGCGCCCTGGGGACGTCGGTGATGCGGGGCGAGTGGATGCCGGACAGGAACGCCACCCGCAGGCCGGCGACCTCGGTTACCCCCGCGCGGCCCAGGAAGTGGACGCCCTCGCTCCACCGGCCGGGGCCGGCCGCGTCCAACGCGGGCCAGGGCTCGTGGTTGCCGCCGATGAAGTGCAGCGGGGCACCCAGGTCGAGCAGCCCCTCCACGAGCAGCGGGAAGTCGCCGACCCTGCGGTACTTCGCCGGCCCGTGCACCCCTGCCGCGTCGGTCTCGTCGCGGTTGGGCTCGACGTCGCCGACGGCGAGAATGGCGTCGAGCGGGCCGAGCGACTCACGGACAGCCGCCGACCACCCGGCGAGCAGCTCGAACTCGCCGTGGACATCACCGACCACGAGGACCCGGGCGGGCCCCGTGTTCGCCGGACGTCCGCGTGTCACGACCCACGTCCTTTCCTGTCCTGCTGCTCCTGACGACGTCATACCACCGAGACGACGCGTCCACCTCCGCCGTTGTCGACCATCGCCGTTGTCGACCACCCGGCCAGCCGTCAGTTCGAAGTCGGTGGCCTCGACGGGATCACGCATGCGCCCCGTTCACTGACGCGTCGGGCAACGGCAGGTCGACGCGTCGTCCCAGGCCCATCTCTTCGGCATCGTCTCTGGTGACCATGGCGAAGGCGCCGGCAGGCACACCGTCGAGCGCAGCCACCCGGGAGGCCGCCGCGAGCAGTACGTCCTCGTCCGCTCCGGCAATGAAGAAGACGTAGTTGTCGTCGTACTGCTCGCCGTCGTCCGGCACCTCGACCTGTCCCTCCTCATCAAGGCCAACCAGGAAGTCCTCGATCCGCTCGATCCAGGGAAATGGATAGCCGTCCACCGGCAGACCCGGGGTCGGCACCAGCGGTACGTGGATCTCGACGACATCTGCCACGCCGACATGATCTATCAGCTGCACACTGCACACGGGTGAATATCGGGAGCGGCCGACGCCGAGGGCATTGCATCCATCCTCAGCCCCACACACACGCTCGCTGCGTATGATCGTTTGTCGATAACGGACACTCCGCACGGCGTGTCGTCTCCCTCAAGTGCAGACGATCAATGAGGTTGTGCGGCTCGCCCCAGAGTTGCCGCCAGTTGCAGCGGATGCGGCCCCGGTCAAGAGGCGCTGTCCGCGAGCACGTGCCCAGTAGATGAAGCGATCGGTCAGGTCACCCGGCGGCCGGCCGGGGCGCAGCTCGGTCAGCTGCACGGTCGCCTCCTCCTTCAGCGTGGCCAGGTAGATCAGTAGGGCGGTCCGGTTGCCCCGGTACTCGACCAGCAGCGACAGCCGTGCCTCGCCGCAGGGCCACGGGTGGCCGCAGACGCGGCACAGCCAGATCGGGCGGACCGGCAGGTGCGGGCGGGCGGCGCGGGACATCAGCACACCCGCGGCGCGATCGCCCGCGCCTCGTCCTCGTTCAGCGGCACGAACCACAGGAAACGCCGGACGATCTCCGGGGGCGTCGGGCCGCCCGGTCGACCGCGAAGGTCGCGGACGGCCTGCTGCGCCATCCGCAGGAACCCCGGCAGCAGCGCGGTCCGGAGCCGGCCGTCCAGCGGAAAACCGGTCCAGGTCGGGCAGGGGTACGGCCGCCCGCAGCGTCGGCAGATCCAGCCGGTGCGGGGCTGGGCCAGGATTCGGTGACGCTGCACCTTCGCCGCCGCGAAGCTGGCGGCCCGTTCGACCGTTACGTAGAGCACTTTGAGGCGCTTTGGGCAGACGCCCAACCAGCACAACCTGAGCAAGCCTGACCTACCGCATGTGAACGCGGGGAGCAGCCATTCTGACCTGCGGTACTAGAAATCGACTTTCGATTTTCCTTCACTTTACAGTGCAAGATCGGCTCCTGGGTGACGGCTGCTGGGCGGTTCGCAGGTCTGGCAGAGCGTAAGGCGGAGGCGGAGCCGAAGGGGAGATCCGGAAGCGCCACGTCCACCCTCCCCCGGCCAACCGGCTCGTCAGTCGCGGCGTCGGCGGGGGCGGAGCACGCCGGGCGCGCCGGTCGTCGGCCAGCCGTCGAGCTGGGACGGGGGAACCCCGCGGCGCAGCAGGTCGTCGAGGAGCAGGGCGAGCGAGTAGTCCGGGTGCGCCTCCAGCACCCGTTCCAGTGCCACCGCCGCGAGCGCCCCCTGCCCGGCCCGCCAGGCGGCGAAGGCCAGCAGGGAACCCGGCGCGGCGATCAGGTCCCGCTCGGCGCGGCGCAGGACGTCGGTCCAGAGGGCGAGGTCCCGCTCCCGCCCGTCGGTGCGTTCCCAGGCGTGGTCGCGGACCGGCAGGTGGGTGAGGAGCAGGGTCAGCCAGGCCACCTCGTCGTCGGTGAGTCGCTCGCCCCGCCGGCGCCGGCGCAGGGCGGCGCGGACGGCGTCCACGCCGGCCCGGCGCAGCGCCCGACCGCCGAGCAGGTCGGCCTCGGACGCCCCGACCAGCAGAGCCGCCAGCCGGCGTTCGGCACGGTCGACCGCCCGGCGCATCGCCACCCGGGCCGGGCCACCGAACGGGGCCACCTGCGCGGTCAGGGCCGCCCGGTCGGGCAGGGCCACCTGACCGGCGAAGACCGCCGCCGCGCTGACCTCGCTGGCCCCGGTGTCGTACGGGGTGCCCTCGGGCGGGCAGCAGGTCGGCTCGTCGCACAGGTAGGACCAGTAGCGGTCGTCGGTGACCCGCAGGGCGTCCAGCACGGTCAGCCCGGCGGCGGCCAGCGACCCGCGTACCGCGTCGACGGCCGGGGTGACCCGGGAGGCGTCGCCGTAGCCGAGCACGGTGGCGGACTCCGCGCCCTGCCGGGCGATGACGCCGGCCAGGTGGGCGGCCGGGTCGAGCGGGTCGTCACCCGGGCCCGGCAGGTCCGCCCGGGCGGCGAAGACGATCCGCCGGCCCCGCATCGCGACCACCACCACGCTGTCGGCGGGATGGAACCCGAGCAGGTACGGCACGGCCGCGATGAGGTCGGCGGGCGAGCGGACGGTGAGCCGGGGGCGGTCGGTGCGGGTCATGGAGGGAGCCTCGGCCGCGTCCGGGCGCCTCGGCGGGCCCTGTGGACGACACGCGGGTTGTCCACAGCCACGGAGAGTATCGGCGCAGCTCAGCCCCGGTCCCCCTGCTGGGGCCGCTGACCGTGCGTCGACCGGACGCCCGGGCATCGAACCGCTTCTCCACCCGGCCGGTGGGGGACCGGCGCCGGAACGGGCCGGCGCGTCCCGCTGACGCCGGACCACGCCGGAGACCCCCACGGGAAGCGCCCCGAGCGGCTACCTTGCGCTCATGGACCTGGCGTACCTCCGGGCGCATCCGGAACACCTGCCGACCTTCCTCACCCACCAGCGGATCCGGGAGACGCCGGTCGCCGGCGGGGACGTCTGCGCGGCGTCCCGACTGACCCTGGACGACGGGCACTCCGTCTTCGCCAAGACCTGGCCGGAGGACCGGGCCGGGCGGCCGGCGCCGGAGGGCTTCTTCGCCGCCGAGGCGGCCGGGCTGCGCTGGCTGCGGGAGGCCGGCGGGGCCCTCGTACCGGAGGTGGTGGTGGCGCTGCCCGGGTTGCTGGCGCTCGACTGGGTCGACGCCGGCGAGCCGACGCCCGAGGCCGCCGAGCGGTTCGGCCGCGACCTGGCCGCCACGCACCGGGCCGGGGCCGCCGCCTTCGGCGCGGACTGGCCCGGCTTCATCGCCGCGCTCCCCCAGGACAACACGCCGGACCCGGGCCCGTGGCCGGACTGGTTCGCGCGCCGGCGGCTCGCCCCGTACCTGCGGACGTCGGTCGACGGCGGCGCGCTCACCAGCGTCGAGGCCGCGCTGGTGGAGGCGGTCCTCGACCGGATCGGCGAGTTCGGCGGGGACGAGCCGCCGGCCCGGGTGCACGGCGACCTGTGGCCGGGCAACGTGCTCTGGGGGACCGACGGGCGGGCCTGGCTGATCGACCCGGCGGCGCACGGCGGGCACCGGGAGACCGACCTGGCCCAGTTGGCGCTGTTCGGCGGGCCGCCGCACCACGACCGGATCATGGGCGCCTACCGGGAGGCGTGGCCGCTGACCGACGGGTGGCCCGAGCGGATACCACTGCACCAGCTCCACCTGCTGCTGGTGCACGCCGCCCTGTTCGGCGGGGCGTACCGCGAGGCGGTCGGCGAGGCCGCCCGCGCCGCGTTGCGCGGGGCCGGGCGCGCTACGGTCGAGGGGTGACCGCCGCCCCACCGACCGACGGCGTCCTCGTCGACCGGTACGGCCGCGTCGCCCGGGACCTGCGCGTCTCGCTGACCGACAAGTGCAACCTGCGCTGCACGTACTGCATGCCGGCCGAGGGACTGCCCTGGCTGGCCGGTCCGCAGTTGCTGACCGACGACGAGATCGTCCGGCTGGTCCGGCTGGCCGTGCGGCACCTCGGGGTGACCGAGGTGCGGTTCACCGGCGGGGAGCCGCTGATCCGCCCCGGCCTGGTCGGCATCGTCGCGGCGGTGGCCGCGCTGGAGCCCCGGCCCCGGATCTCGCTGACCACGAACGGCCTCGGGCTGGACCGGCTGGCCCCCGCCCTGCGGGCCGCCGGGCTGGACCGGGTGAACGTGTCGCTGGACACCCTCGACGCCGCCCGGTTCGCTCGGCTGACCCGGCGGGACCGGCTCGCGGACGTCCTCGCCGGGCTGGCCGGGGCGGTCGCCGCCGGGCTCAGCCCGGTCAAGATCAATACCGTGCTGATGCGCGGGGTCAACGACGACGAGGCCCCCGCGCTGCTCCGCTTCGCCCTGGCCCACGGCTACGAGCTGCGGTTCATCGAGCAGATGCCGCTGGACGCCCAGCACGGCTGGGACCGGTCGACCATGGTCACCGCCGCCGAGATCCTCGCCGCGCTGCGTACCGGCTTCGATTTGTCCCCGGACCCGGCCCGGCGGGGCGCCGCCCCGGCCGAGACCTGGCTGGTCGACGGCGGCCCGGCCCTGGTCGGGGTGATCGGAAGCGTGACCCGGCCGTTCTGCGGCGACTGCGACCGCACCCGGCTCACCGCGGACGGCCAGGTCCGCGCCTGCCTGTTCGCCACCGAGGAGTCCGACCTGCGCGGGGCGCTGCGCGCCGGGGCGGACGACGAGGAGTTGGCCCGGCGCTGGCGCACCGCGATGTGGGGCAAGCGGGCCGGGCACGGCATCGACGACCCGGCCTTCCTCCAGCCGGCCCGGCCGATGTCCGCGATCGGCGGGTGACCGGTGCGTCCGGACACGCCCGACCGCCCGACCGGGCGGCTGACCGTCCGCTACTTCGCCGGGGCGCGGGCCGCCGCCGGCACCGCCGAGGAGACCGCGTCCGCCGGGCGGTCCCTGGACGAACTCGCCGGCGAGCTGGCCGAGCGGCACGGCGAGCGGCTGGCCGCCGTGCTGACCGTGGCGAGTTTTCTGGTCGACGGGGTGACCTGTCATGATCGTCGGACACCGCTGCCGGCCGGGGTGACGATCGACGTGCTGCCCCCGTTCGCGGGCGGCTGAGGAGGCTCCGTGTTGGCGACCCTGACGTTCGTGGGCTTCGCGGCGCTCGTCGTCGGCCTGCTCCACTTCTACCTGTGGAAGCGGCTCGTCAAGGACACCACCGGACCGGGGCGGTGGCGGCGGACCGGGGCCGTCGCCGCGCTGGTGCTGGCGCTGCTCGTCCCGGCCACGATGATCGGCACCCGGGCCGGCCTGTTCTGGCTGGCCTGGCCGGGCTATCTGTGGCTCGCGGTGATGTTCTACCTGCTGGTGGCGCTGCTCGTGCTGGAGGTGCCGATGCTGGTCGCCCGGCTGGTGCTGCGCCGCCGGGTGGTCGCCGCCGAACCGACCGCCGCCGCTCCCGAGCCGGTGCTGGTGGGCGCGTCCGGCGGTGCGGACCCGCCGGCCGCCGCAGCCGTCGACCAGCCCGACCACGACCCGGCCCGCCGGCTGCTGCTGGCCCGGGGCGCGGCGATCTTCGCGGGCCTCACGGCCACCGGGGTCACCGGCTACGGGGTACGCAACGCGATGGGGCCACCGCGCCTGGACCGGGTGCGGATCCCGCTGGCCAAGCTGCCGCGCGGCATGGACGGGCTGCGCATCGCCACCGTCTCGGACATCCACCTCGGGCCGCTGCGCGGCCGGGCGCACACCGAGCGGATCGTGGCGATGATCAACCGGCTGGACGCCGACCTGGTCGCGGTCGTCGGCGACCTGGTCGACGGCTCGGTCGCCGAGCTGGGCGAGGCGGCGGCGCCGCTGCGCGGCCTGCGCTCCCGGTACGGCAGCTTCTTCGTCACCGGCAACCACGAGTACTACTCCGGAGTGGAGGAGTGGGTGCCGGAGGTGGACCGGCTCGGCCTGCGGGTGCTCCAGAACACCCGGCAGGAGATCCGGACCCCGGGCGGGGTGCTGGACCTGGCCGGGGTGAACGACGTCAGCGCCGCCGGGACCGGGCTGGCCGCCCCCGCCGACTACGCCGCCGCGCTCGGCGACCGGGACCCGGGCCGCCCGGTGGTGCTGCTCGCCCACCAGCCGGTGGCGGCCGTCGAGGCGGCGAAGTTCGGCGTCGACCTGCAACTGTCCGGGCACACCCACGGCGGCCAGATCGTGCCGTTCAACCTGCTGGTGAACCTCGAACAGCCGGTGGTCTCCGGCCTGGGCGAGGTCGACGGCACGAAGGTGTACGTCACCAACGGCGCGGGCTTCTGGGGCCCGCCGGTCCGCGTCGGCGCGGACCCCCAGATCACCCTGGTGGAACTCCGCACCCCCTGATCCGAGGTGGACGCGGACGCCTAGCGCGCGGCGGGCGGGGTGTCCAGGGAAGGATGCTCAGGTCACGCGTACGCGTGGCGGGGAGCGGCCGTCGGGGCGGGCGTGACAGGATGCGGCGTGCCTCCGTTCAGCGCCGCACCCTCCGGTGGCCCCTCGCCGTTCGTCGCGGACCTGCACATCCACTCGAAGTACTCGCGGGCGTGCAGCCAAAACCTGACCCTGCCGAACCTCGGCTGGTGGGCCCGACGCAAGGGCATCAGCGTGCTCGGCACCGGCGACTTCACCCACCCCGCCTGGTCCGACCACCTGCGCGAGACGCTGCACCCGGCCGAGCCCGGGCTGTACCGGCTCAGCCCCGAGGCGGAGCGGGACATCGCCCGCCGGCTGCCGCCCCGGCTGGCCAGCGAGGCGGAGGCGGACCCGGTCCGGTTCATGCTCAGTGTGGAGATCTCCACGATCTACAAGCGGGACGACCGGACCCGCAAGGTGCACCACCTGATCTACCTGCCCGACCTGGACGCCGTGCAGCGGTTCAACACCACTCTCGGCCGGATCGGCAACATCGCCTCGGACGGCCGGCCGATCCTCGGCCTGGACTCCCGGGACCTGCTGGAGATCACCCTGGAGGCGAGTCCGGACGGCTACCTCGTCCCGGCGCACATCTGGACGCCGTGGTTCTCGGCGCTGGGCTCGAAGTCCGGCTTCGATGCGATCGCCGACTGCTACGCCGACCTGGCCGGGCACGTCTTCGCCGTGGAGACCGGGCTGTCGTCCGACCCGGAGATGAACTGGCGGGTCGGCAGCCTGGACCGCTACCGGCTGGTGTCCAACTCGGACGCCCACTCCCTGCCCGCCCTGGGCCGGGAGGCCACGGTGTTCGCCTCCGGCCGGGACTACTTCGCCATCCGGGAGGCGCTGCGCACCGGCGACGGCCTCGCCGGCACCATCGAGTTCTTCCCCGAGGAGGGCAAGTACCACGCCGACGGGCACCGGGTGTGCGGGGTCACCTGGTCCCCGGAGCGGACCCGGGCCGCCGGCGGGCTCTGCCCGGAGTGCGGCAGGCCGCTCACCATCGGGGTGCTCAGCCGCATCGAGGAGCTGGCCGATCGCCCCGAGGGGCACCGTCCCGACCACGCCCGGGACGTCACCCACCTGGTGCCGCTGGCCGAGATCCTCGGCGAGCTGAACGGCGTGGGCCCGAAGTCCAAGAAGGTCGAGGGGAAGCTCAACAAGCTGGTCGCCGCGCTCGGCCCGGAGCTGGAGATCCTGACCCGCGCCCCGCTCGACGAGATCGGCCGGGTCGGCGGGGAGCTGCTCGCCGAGGGGATCGGCCGGCTGCGCCGGGGCGACGTGCACCGGGTGCCCGGCTACGACGGCGACTACGGGGTGATCACCCTGTTCGACCCGGCTGAGCTGGGCGGGAAGACGACGGGGGCGCAGGCGGAGACGCTGTTCGACGTACCGGTGCCCGCGCAGCGGATGCCCGCGGAACCGGCGGCGAAGGCGAGGGCGAAGAAGCCGGCGACAGCGAAGGCCGAGCCGAAGCGGAGGCCGGCCACGCCGCCCCCGCCCCCGCCGATTCCGCCGCAGCCCTCCCCGCACGAGCCGTTCGAGCCGATGCTCGCCGGCATGGAGGAGGTCGGCACCGGCCTGCTGGACCGGCTGGACGCGATGCAGCGGGTGGCCGCCTCCGCGCCGGGCGGGCCGCTGCTGATCGTGGCCGGCCCCGGCACGGGCAAGACCCGGACGCTGACCCACCGGATCGCGTACCTCTGTGCCGAGCTGAACGTGTTCCCGGAGCGCTGCCTCGCGATCACCTTCACCCGGCGGGCCGCCGAGGAGCTGCGGCACCGCCTGGACGGGCTGCTCGGGCCGGTGGCCGAGGACGTCACCGTCGGCACGTTCCACTCGCTGGGGCTGTCCATCCTGCGGGAGAACGCCGGTGCCGCCGGGCTCCCGGGCGACTTCCGGATCGCCGACGACGCCGACCGGACGGCGGCGAGGGCGGAGGCCGGCGAGGACCTGGCGGCGTACACCGCGCTGCTGCGCAAGCGGGACCTGGTCGACCTGGACGAGCTGCTCACCCTGCCGGTGGAGCTGCTTCGTGCCGAGAAGAAGCTGGTGCAGCGGTACCGGGACCGCTGGCAGTGGATCTTCGTGGACGAGTACCAGGACGTCGACGCGGTGCAGTACGAGCTGCTGCGGCTGCTCAGCCCGGCCGACGGCAACCTGTGCGCGATCGGCGACCCGGACCAGGCGATCTACTCGTTCCGGGGCGCGGACGTCGGCTACTTCCTGCGCTTCTCGCAGGACTTCACCGACGCCCGGCTGGTCCGGCTGAACCGCAACTACCGCTCGTCGGCGCCGATCCTGGCCGCCGCTGTGCAGGCCATCGCGCCGTCGTCGCTGGTCCGGGGCCGCCGGCTCGACCCGGCCCGGCTCGACCCGGAGGCCCCGCTGGTCGGCCGGTACGCCGCCGCGTCCGTCGCCGACGAGGCCGACTTCGTGGTACGCACTGTCGACGACCTGGTCGGCGGCCTGTCCCACCGGTCGCTGGACTCGGGCCGGATCGACGGCCGGTCGACGAACCTGTCGTTCTCCGACATCGCCGTGCTGTACCGGACCGACGCGCAGGCCGCGCCGATCGTGGACGCCCTGGTCCGGGCGAACGTCCCGGTGCAGAAGCGCTCGCACGACCGGCTGCGGGACCGTCCCGGGGTGAACGCGATCGCCCGGGAGCTGCGGCACGCCGACGGCCTGGCCGGCGGCCTGCCGGCCCGGGTCCGGCTCGCCGGGCAGATGGTCGCCGACCGCTTCGCCGCCCCCACCCTCGACGGGTCCGGCGCGGCCCGCCCCGAGGAGGTCCGCGCGGCGGTGGACCTGCTCACCCCACTGGCCCGGCGATGCGGCGACGATCTGGAGCTGTTCCTGTCCCAGCTCGCCGGCGGCGTCGAGGTGGACGCCCTCGACCCGCGCGCCGAGGCGGTCACGCTGCTCACCCTGCACGCCGCGAAGGGCCTGGAGTTCCCCGTGGTCTTCCTGGTCGGCTGCGAGGACGGCCTGCTCCCGCTGCGCTGGCCCGGCTCCACCCCGGACGAGGACGCGGTCGCCGAGGAGCGGCGGCTGTTCTTCGTCGGCCTGACCCGGGCCCAGGACCGCCTCTACGTCAGCCACGCCGCCCGGCGCGCCCGGCACGGATCGGAGCGGGACTGCCGCCCGTCGCCGTTCCTCGACGTGATCGACCCGGGCCTGTTCGAGCGCCTCGGCGAGGCCGAGCCCCGCCGCCCCAAGGACCGCCAGCTCCGCCTGCTGTGAGGGTAGGTGTCCTGCTCGTGGCAGGGCTCCTGCGCACCGGCGCTGGCGTGGCGCCGGGTTCAGGTGAACAGAACGGCGAGCCACGCGCCGGCGAGCAGGGCCGGCCCGAGCGGCAGCAGGGTGTCCCGGCGGACCCGGCGGGCGGCCAGCAGGCCGAGCACGGCCAGCCCGTGCAGCACGTGCGGCAGGACCAGCCCGGCCAGCAGCGTCGGCCAGCCCAGCCAGCCGAGCGGCAGCCCCAGCACGGCGGCGAGCTTGACGTCGCCGAAGCCGAGCCGGGAGCCGGGCAGCAGGGCCAGCAGCGCGTACCCGGTGAACGCCAGCGCGGCACCGGCCAGTGGGCCGAGCAGCCGGCCCGGCCGGCCCTCGACCGCCGCCGCCGCGACCAGCCCGGCGACCGCGCCGAACGCCGCCGCGCCGACCAGCGGGTCGGGCAGCCGCAGGCAGGCCAGGTCGACCACGGCGAGCAGCAGCCCGACCGTGGCCACCGCGAGGAACGCCGGCAGCGCCGGCCCGACGCCCGGGGCGACGCCGAGCCCGCCGAAGACGACCGCCCCGACCATCGCGCCGGTCGTCGCCCGCCACCGGGCGGACTGGAGCAGGCGGGGCGACCCCACGCCCGACCCGGCCGCACCCCCGACACCCGGTCCGGCGGCTACGGGGCTGCCCGCCGGGCGCGCGGTGGTGAAGCGGCCGGCCAGCCAGGGTACGGCGGCGCCGGTCGCCGCGCCGAGGGCCGCGAGGACGGTCGGCGGGGCGGCGGACACCGGCCGGACGTTACCGCCGGGTCGCCCGGTCCGCCGCCCCGGTCCGCCGTCCGGGGCGTTCCGTGCTCACCACCAACGCCACGCCGGCGACGATCACCGCGCCGCCGAGCAGCACCGGGGCGGTGACCGGCTCGGCGGCCAGCAGCGCGCCGAGCGCGACCGCGACGACGGGGTTCACGTACGCGTACGTGGACACCAGCGAGATCGGCGCGTGGTGCAGCAGCCAGACGTACGCGGTGAAGGCGACCAGCGAGCCGGCGACCATCAGGTACGCCAGGGCGAGCCAGGACCTGCCGGTGACCCGCCCGGGGTCGAAGTCGCGCAGTTCGCCCCGGGCGGCGGCGAGCACGGCCAGCGCCACGGCACCGGCGAGCATCTCGTACACCGTGGCGACGAACGGGTCGGCCGGCATCGTCAAGCGGCCCGACAGGAACGAGCCGACCGACCAGCAGGTGGCCGCCGCGACCACGGTCAGCGCCCCGGCCAGCGGCACCGCCGCCGACTCGCCGGTCGGCAGCACCAGCAGGACCAGGCCGAGGAAACCGAGGCTCACCCCGACGAAGGTCCAGAACCGGGGCCGGTCCCCGGTCGTCGTCCGGAGCAGGACGACCAGCAGCGGGACGGTGGCGACCAGCAGGGCGGCCACCCCGGAGGGCACGGCCGTCCCGGGCGGGCCGGATTCGGCGAGCACCACCAGGCCGTTGCCGGCGGCCAGCAGCAGCACGCCGACCAGCGCGGCCGAGCCGAGCTGACGCCGGTTGACGCGCAGGGCGCCGGCTCCCCGGCGTACCCGCAGGACGAGCGCGAGCACGGCGGCGGCTGCGGCGAACCGGAGGCCGGCCGAGGTGAGCGCCGGCAGCGACTCCACCGCGACCCGGATCCCGAGGTAGGTGGAGCCCCACAGGACGTAGACGACGAGCAGCGCCGTCCAGATCAGGGCCGGTCGGGCCGGCGGCGCGGCGGAACCGCCGGGCGGGGCGGGCCCGGTCGGGCCGGCGGGCACGGGTGATCCGGTCGGAGCTGCGGCACGTGGAGGAGGTGTTGTCATCGGTTGGCCACGCTACGGTGACCAACGACGTCGGTGCCCTGGTGGGTGGCCGGCCTCACCGCTCGGGTAGGAGGGTGCGCATGTCGAACTACGGACCACCGGGTGAGGACCCCAGCGGGCCGTGGCCCGGACGACGACCGGGCGACGGGTACGGCACGCCGGACGAGCGGTGGGCGGGCGGCGGGTACGGCACGCCGGACGAGCGGTGGGCGGGCGGCGGGTACGGCACGCCGGACGAGCCGTGGGCGGGCGGCGGGCGGCGGGAGCCGGACCGGCCGTGGCCACCCCGCCAGCCGGGGCACCCGGAGCCGGTCCACCGCCCCGACCAGGCGCCCTGGCCCGGCGAGCCGGCCCGGTACGCGCCCCCGTCCCGCGAGCCGCAGCCCGGCCCGTGGGGCCCGCCCGACCCATGGGCGCCCGACCCCGGCCACCCGGAGGTGTACCGGCCGGGCGGGGCGGGGCCGGCGTACCCGGCGGCTCGGCAGCCCGCCGACCCGTACGCCGCCGGGCCGTACCCGGGTCCCGGGCCGGGCCAGCCCACGTACACCCGGCAGCCGGCACCGGCACCGGGCCGGGGGCGCGGCCGGGGCCCGCTGATCGCCGTGCTGGCCACCCTCGTGGTGCTGCTGCTCGGCGGCGGCTCGCTGGTGTGGTACCTGCTCGACCGGGACGAGCCGCCGCCCGCCGCCGACCCGACCCGGTCGACCGCCGAGCCGGCCCCGGAGGAACCGGCCTCCCCCACGCCGCCCGCCCCGACCGCACCGGCCCCCGAGTCATCGGCCGACCCCCGCTTCGTCAAGGCCGGGCAGTGCGTCCGCAACGTGGGGCCGGCGGGCGGCAAGCCCAAGCTGCTGATCGCCCCGTGCGGCCCGAAGACGTACGAGGTGCTGCGCCGCTTCGACGGGCAGACCAGCGGCGAGAAGGACGCCGAGACGAAGTGCGCCAAGGTGACCGGCTACACCAACTGGTACTTCTTCGACAGTCAGCTGGACACCCTCGACTTCGTGCTCTGCCTGAAGGCCCGCTGACCCGGCTCCCCCGACCAGTCCATCCTTCGCTCCCGACCAGCCCCGCCGCCAGCGCGTCGACCAGCGGCTGCCGGCGTCGCCCGACGATCCGCCCGGTCGGCGGTCCGCCCCTTGCGGACGCGCTGCCGACCGCCACACCCCTGGGGAAGAGATGTCATCCTTCGGACCACCCGGCTCCGGTTCACCCGACGACCCGTACGCCCGGCCGCCCGGCGACCCGACCCCGCCCCAGTGGGGACCACCGCCCGGCGGCGACGCGGAGCCGCCGACCACCCCGCTGTGGAACCAGCCGCCGGGCGGCGGGTACCCACCGCCCCCCGCCCCCGGCGGCGGCCAGCCCGGCGGGTATCCCCCGCCCGGGCCCGGTGCCGGTCAGCCCGGCGGGTACCCGCCGCCGGGGCCCTACCCCCCGCCGCCCGGTCACCCACCTGCGGCCGGCCAGCCCCCGACGGTCCCGTCGCCCGGCGGGTACCCGCCCCCGGGTCAACCGGCCGGCTCGTTCCCGCCCGCCGGGCAGCCCGGGCCGTGGGGCCAGCCGGCCCCGGAGTACGGGCCCGGGCCCGTCGGTCCGCCGCCCAAGCGCGGCGGCCGGACGGTCGGCCTGGTCATCGCCCTGGTGGTCGTGCTGCTGCTCTGTCCCTGCCTCGGCCTGGCCGGCTGGGGGATCTGGAAGGCGGCCGACGAGGGCGGCGACGTGACGCCTACGGTGACCACCTCCGCGGCGCCGACCGACGGGCCCAGCGAGGAGCCGACCGCGGCCCCGACGACCGCCGAGCCGAGCCCCTCCGACGACGAGCCGGAGCTCACCAGGGGCGACTGCGTGGTCAACGACGGCACCAACGCCAACGCCGACCTGCGGAAGGTGCCCTGCGGGCCGGACACGTACGAGATCCTGCTGCGCATCCCGGGCACCTCGGACGGCAGCCGGTGCAAGACCCTGGCCCCGAGGTCGACCGCGAACTACGTCAACGACAACCCGCTGGACTCCCTCGACTACGTGCTCTGCCTGAGGAAGCGCACGAGCTGAGGCCGGTAGCCGAAACTAGGGCTGTCTAGCGTGGACGCTAGACAGCCCTAGTTTTGTCTCGACGGCCGGCGACACGCCGGTAGCCTCCTCTACGGATGTCTAGGCTCCCAGCTAGACGGCCCGATACTGTGCGATTCGTGGATCCGGTCCGCAACCCGTACGCCCCGGGCGCCGGCCAGCGCCCGCCCGAGTTGGCCGGGCGGGGGCGGGAGCTGGACGTCTTCGACGTGGTGCTGGAGCGCATCGCGCGGGGCCGCCCCGAGCGCAGCCTGATGCTCACCGGCCTGCGCGGCGTCGGCAAGACCGTGCTGCTCAACACCCTCCGCTCGCAGGCCATCAACCACCTCTGGGGCAGCGGCAAGATCGAGGCCCGGCCGGACCAGTCGCTGCGCCGCCCGGTCGCCGCCGCCCTGCACATGGCGGTCCGGGAGCTCGCGCCCCGGCACCGCGCCCCGGACCGGATCGACGCGTTCCTCGGGGTGCTCAAGGCGTTCGCCCAGCGCTCCGCGCCCGCCGCCGGCCGGGGCGGCGCGGCACCGAGGCTGCGCGACCGCTGGCAGCCCGGCATCGACGTGCCCGCGGCCACCGGACGGGCCGACTCCGGAGACATCGAGATCGACCTGGTCGAGCTGCTCAGCGACGCCGCCGCGGTGGCCGCCGACGTCGGCACCGGCATCGCGATCTTCATCGACGAGATGCAGGACGTCGGCGCCGATGACGTTTCCGCGCTCTGCGCCGCCTGCCACGAGCTGTCCCAGCTCGGCGCACCGCTGATCGTGGTCGGTGCCGGGCTGCCGCACCTGCCGGCCGTGCTCAGCGCAGCCAAGTCGTACTCGGAGCGGCTGTTCCGCTACCAGCGCATCGACCGGCTCGACCGGATCGCCGCCGACCAGGCGCTCTGCGCGCCGGCCGAGCGCGAGGACGTCGAGTACGAGCCGAAGGCCCTCGACCTGCTCTACGAGAAGTCCGGCGGCTACCCGTACTTCGTCCAGGCGTACGGCAAGGCCACCTGGGACCATGCGCCGCGCTCGCCGATCACGGCGGCGGACGTCCGGGTGGCCGCGCCCGAGGCGGAGGCCGAGCTGGCCGTCGGTTTCTTCGGCTCCCGGTTCGAGCGGGCCACCCCGGCCGAGCGCGAGTACATGCGGGCGATGGCGACGCTGTCCCTGGTCGAGAGCGACGCCGGCGGCCGGGACGACATGGACGCGGCGGTGCCCACCGCCGAGATCGCCCGCGCGCTGGGACGCAAGCCGGCCAGCCTCTCCCCGGCCCGGGACGCGCTGATCAAGAAGGGGCTGATCTACTCCGGGGAGCGCGGCACGGTGGCGTTCACCGTGCCGCACTTCGGCCGCTACCTGCGCACCCAGCCCGCCTGACCGCCGGCGGGGCGACGACGAGGCGGGGCGGGGGCGGCGGTCAGACCCTGGACCAGGGCGGCGGGAAGAACACCTCGCCACGGGGCACCGGGCCGTCCCCGTTGGTGCTGGGCGGCAGGACCAGCGCCTGCCAGGGGTCGCCCAGGCCGGACCACGGGCTGGTCAGCCCCATCCGGTCGGCCCTGGTGAAGCCGAACCGCCGGTAGAAGGCCGGGTCGCCGAGCACCAGCACGAGCCGCTCGCCCAGCTCGGTGGCGGCGTCCAGGGCGGCCTGCACCACGGCCGAGCCGTGGCCGACCCGCTGCCGGTGCGGCGCGACGGCGACCGGGCCGAGGGCCAGCGCCGGGGCGGTGCCGCCGTCCGCGCGGACCCGGACCCGGGTCAGCAGGGCGTACCCGACCACCTCGCCGCCGTACTCGGCGACCATGGCCAGCTCGGGCACCCAGGCGTCGGTGCCACGCAACTCGTCGACCAGCCCCACCTCGGGCGGGGTCGACACGTCGGGGCGGGCGAAGGCCGCGGCCAGCACCCGGCGGATCGGGCCGGTGTCGGCCGGGCCCTCGGGTCGGAGCCGCAGCGTGGTCACCCGGGCGAGGTTACCGGCCGGAGCCCGTCCACCAGCGACGGTCGCCCCGATCGGCGTGGCGGTCCGGATCATGGGTACCCACGGTGTCCACGCCGACCGATCGGATCGGGCCGTTGCAGGGGTAGCCGCCGCCGCGACGGGGTATGACTGATCCATGAAACCCGTGCGCTCCCTCGCCCGCGTCATGTTGAGCGGCATCTTCGTGGTCAGCGGCGCCCGCAGCTTCCAGAACCCGGGACGGCTGGTGCCGACGGCGAAGCCGGTGACCGACCGGGTCGCCCCGCTGATGCAGCAGGTCTCCCCCCGCATCCCCGCCGACCCCGAGGCGCTGGTCCGGGTCAACGGGGCCACCCAGCTCATCGGCGGCCTGATGCTGGCCACCGGGAGGTTCACCCGCCCGGCCGCGCTGGTGCTCGCCGGCACGCTGGTCCCGACCACCATCGCCGGTCATCCCTTCTGGAAGGGCGACCCGGCCGAGCGGGCGCAGAACCAGATCCACTTCATGAAGAATCTCGGCCTCCTCGGCGGGCTGTTGCTCGCCGCCGCCGACACCGAGGGGAAGCCGGGTCTACGGTGGCGGGCGGGGCACCGGATCGGCCACTCGCGACGGTCGGTGCGGCGGGCCGTCCGGACCGCCCGCCGGGAGGCCCGGATCGCCGTACGATCGGCCGCCACCGCGCGCCGACTTCCCGGCTGACCTGCGGCGCGACGCCCCTCCCGCAGCCCGCCCCCGGTCAACGCCGCGAATTACCTGAACCACCCGGTACGCGTTAACGCGGTGGAAATGTAAAAAACCAGTGTGGGATCGGACACGGTCGCATAACGCGGGAGGCATCAACGTGAGGCGCCGTTCTAGGCTCCGTGCTGGACCTGGACGGGTAGGACGACCTTGGTATGGGGGTGGCCACGCCATGCCGGCGACCGTCGGACGACGGATGGACCGCCTCGCCCCGGTTCGCCGCGTGACCCGGGCGACCCGTGGGGTCGACCGCAGGACCGTGGTGCGGGCCGGCGTCGTGGCCGCCGTCGCGTACGCCGCCTGGTTCGCCATCGGCGCCTTCGGGCGGCCGTACAACTTCTTCGACATGAAGATCTACCACGGCGCGGTGGTGTGGTGGGCGAACGGCAACGAGCTGTACGACTTCATCGCCCCCTCCACGACGCTCGGCTTCACGTACCCGCCCTTCGGTGGGCTGGTCATGCTCCCGATGGCGTTGGTGCCGGTGGAGGTCGCCGGCTGGCTGAACGCGCTGGCCAGCATCGCCGCCCTCGCCCTCGTCCTGGCCGGCCTGCTGCGGCCGGTCGTGGACCGGCTCGGCTGGCCGCTCTGGTTCACCGTCGGCATCGCGACGCCGATGGCGGTGGCCATCGAGCCGGGCCGGGAGACCCTCGGCTTCGGCCAGGTCAACCTGCTGCTCTTCGCGCTGATCATGGCCGACCTGATCGGGCTGCGCTGGCGGGCGAAGCGGGGCACCCGGTTCGACCCCGCCGACGGGCCGCTGCGGCGCTTCGTGTTCAGCGGGGCCTGGGCCGGGGTCGGCATCGGCCTGGCCACCGCCGTCAAGCTGACCCCCGCGCTGTTCATCGTCTACCTCATGATCACCCGCCAGTGGCGGGCGGCGGCCACGGCGGTCGGCACCGCGATCGGGGTGACCCTCGCCGGCTTCGCGCTCGTCGGCACCGAGTCCCGGGCGTACTTCGGCGGCGTGCTGTGGCAGACCGAGCGGGTGGGCGCGGCCGACATGACGCCCAACCAGTCCCTCGCCGGCCTGCTGGCCCGGCTCTACGACTCGATCGAGACGCCCGGCCTGCTCTGGCTGTCGTTCTCGGTGCTGGTCCTGGCCCTCGGGCTGTCCCGGGCCGTCAGCGCCCGCGGCGACGGCGACGAGCTGACGGCGTTCACCCTGGTCGGGCTCACCGCCAACGTGATCAGCCCGATCTCCTGGTCGCACCACCTGGTCTGGGTCATTCCGGCGATCATCGTCCTGGCCGACGCGGCGGTGCGCCGGCGGGAGGCGAGCCGGGGGTTGGTGCAGCGCCCGGGCCAGGCGTCGTCGTACAGCGGGCTGCCCGGGGTGAACGGGCTGCGCCCGCCGATCTGGTATCCGACGCTCACCGGCCTGCGGCACGGTGTGGCGGCGGTCGGCCTCTACCTGCTGTTCCTGATCTCGCCGATCTGGCCGTACGAGCACCAACTCCCCGAGGTGTCGCACTACCAGGACGGCCTGTTCGGGGCACTGATGGAGAACTCCCTCGCCGTGGCCCTGATCGTGCTGGTCGCCGCGCTGCCGTGGCGGCCCGGCGCCGAGCCGGCCTTCTACGCCGACCGGTTCGGCCGCGCCGCCCTGGTCAACGGCCGCCGCTGACGCTCCACCGCCGCCACCGGTCCAGGTGTGCCCGGCGGCGTCAGGGGCAGTTGACCCATTCCTCGGTGCCGTCGGCGAACACCTGCCGCTTCCAGATCGGCAGCCGCGCCTTCACCTCGTCCACCAGCCGGGCGCAGGCGGCGAACGCGGCGGCCCGGTGGGCCGTGCTGACCGCCGCGACCAGGGCCACGTCACCGATGTCGAGCGGGCCGACCCGGTGCGACACCGCGACCGCGTACACGTCCGGGTCGGCGGCCACCTCGGCGGCGACCTGCCGGAGCACCACGGCGGCGCTCGGATGGCCCTCGTACTCCAGGCTGGTCACCCCGCGGCCGTGGTCGTGGTCACGGACCACGCCCTGGAACGACACCACCGCCCCGGCCCGCCGGTCGGCGACCGCCGCCTCGTGCGCGGCCAGGTCCAGCGGGTCGGTGGTCACCGTACCGAAGACCGCGGACTGCTCGATCATCACCAGGACCGCTCCCCGGGGAGCAGGGGCAGCGGCACGACCGGCACCCGCGCGCCCGGCTCGCCGCTGGTGCCCGGCCGGATGACCGCGAACCCGTCCGCGCCGGCCAGGCCGCGCAGCATCGCCGAGCCGACGTGCCGGACCGGGTGGGCGGTGCCCGCCGCCCGGTCCAGCCGGACCAGGGCCAGATGGGTGAAGCCGCCGCGCCCCGGCACCGGCTCGGCCAGCGTGGCGTGCGGCAGCGCCGGCATCGGCCGCCCCTGCAACCCGGCCAGCAGCGGCGCGACCAGCGAGACGAGCGCGATGATCGCGGACTGCGGGTTGCCGGGCAGGCCGGCGACGAACCGGACCCGGCCGTCCGGGTCGGCCAGCCGGGCCAGCAGCATCGGGAAGCCGGGGCGGACCGCGACCGTGTTGACCACGTAGTCCGCGCCGAGCACCGCCAGGGCGGGGTGCAGGTGGTCGACGGGGCCGTGCATCGTCCCGCCGGTCGTGCAGACCAGGTCCGCGGTGGCCAGCGCCGCGCGCAGGGCCGCCACGTGCGCCGGCAGGGTGTCGGCCACCGGGCCCACCACGTCGGCCGGGCGTACCTGGCAGCCGTACCGGCGCAGCCAGGCCGGCACGGCCGGGCCGAGGGCGTCGCGGACCCGGCCGGCGCCCGGCGGGCCCGCGGTCAGCAGCTCGTCGCCGAAGACCAGCAGCGCGGCACGCGGCGGCCGGCGCACCAGCAGGGTGTCGTGCCCGCAGGAGGCGGCCAGGCCGATCAGCGCCGGGTCGACCGGGGTACCGGCCGGGAGCAGTTCCTCACCCGAGTACGCCTCCTCACCCGGCCGGCGCCACTCCGGGTCCCGCCGTGGGGCGCCGGCGACCCGGCCGTCGGCCGTCCGGGTGGACTCCTCGACCCGGACGATCGCGGTGACGCCCTCGGGCACCATCGCGCCGGTGGCGATCTCGACGGTGGTGCCGTCCTCGGCCAGCGGGGGCGGGTCGCCGCCGGCCAACACCCGGCCGACGATCCGCCACGGCCCGTCCCCGCGCACCGCCCAGCCGTCCACGCTGGAGGTGGGGAAGGCCGGCAGGTCGGTGCGGGTGGCGAGCGGCTCGGCGAGGGTGTGCCCGTCGGCGTCGGCGAGCGGCCGGCGCACGGCGGGCAGCGCGGCGGCCAGGCCGGCGGCGTACACCCGGGAGCGGGCCTCCGCCCAGCCGGCCGGCGGCGGTACGGCGACCTGCTCCGCGGCGGACGCGGTTTCCGTGCTCACCGGCCGAGCCTATCCTCGGGCGGTCCGGCCCACCCCGCCAGTGCCCACGCACGCCGGTCGGCCGACCGGCGCACGCCGGCCCCAGGGCCGCGACCGCCCCGCCCGCCGGAACCGGCGGTGCTCGGACCCTGGCCGGACCGTCAGTGGTCGCCGCCGCGCAACTGGTCGACGGCGTGGGCCAGGATCGGGCCGAGCACGGCGAGGCCGTCGCGGGCGCCGCCGGTGGAGCCGGGCAGGTTGACCACCAGCATCCGGCCGACCACCCCGGCGACGCCCCGGGAGAGCGCCGCCGCAGGCACCTTGTCCCGGCTGTGCGCGCGGATCGCCTCGGCGATACCGGGGATCTCGTGGTCGAGCAACGCGCGGGTCACGTCCGGCGTCCGGTCGGTGGGGGTGATCCCGGTGCCGCCGCTGGTCAGCACGACGTCGACACCGTCGGCGAGCGCGGCCCGCAGCGCCTCGCCGACCGGCTCGCCGTCGGGCACCACCACCGGCTCGTCGACCTGGCAGCCCAGCTCGCGCAGCCCGGCGGCGAGCAGCGGGCCGCTGGTGTCGGCGTAGACGCCGGCCGAGGCGCGGTTGGAGGCGACCACCACCCGGGCGCGGATCACGGCCGGTCCTCCGGCCGCAGCCAACGGCCGGTCTTGCCGCCCTCCTTGCACAGCACCCGCACCGCGTCCACCGACGCCGCCGGGTCGACCGCCTTGACCATGTCGATGAGGGCCAGTCCGGCGACCGCGACCGCGGTCAGCGCCTCCATCTCCACCCCGGTGCGGTCGGCGGTCCGCGCCGTGGCGGTGATCTCGACGGTGTCGTCGGCCAGGGTGAGGTCGACCGTCACCCCGTGCAGCGCGATCGGGTGGCAGAGCGGGATCAGGTCGGGGGTCCGCTTCGCGCCCATGATGCCGGCGAGCCGGCCCACGGCGAGCGCGTCGCCCTTGGGTAGCCCGTCGCGGCGCAGCAGGTCGACCACCTCGGGCGTGGTCCGCAGCCGACCGGCGGCCACCGCGAGCCGGCCGGTCACCGCCTTGGCGGAGACGTCGACCATGCGGGCCGCGCCCGCCGCGTCGACGTGGGTGAGCTGGGCGGGATCGGTCACGGTGGGGAGCCTATCTTCCGGTACGCCCCGGGCCCTGGCCCGGCCGGAGGTCGGGCCACGCCGGAGTTCGGGCCACACCGGAGGTCTGGTCCGCCGGGAGAGCCGGATCCGCGAAACAAACCGGGCCGGTCGTACGCGCGGTAATGGGAGCCGCCGTGGGACGGGACGAATGGCGAGCGCCCGAGAATTGATTGCCGCAGGTCCGGCCACGCATATGTATACAAACTTAAACAAAGCATTGCAAAAAGTGCGACAGACTCCGTACACCGAACGGACACCGTACTGTCACCACAATTCACCGCACCGCCGATCGACCGCACCACGGGGTACCGACACCAGCACAAACGGCTATTGGACGGACCGGGGAGAGACGAGACGGAAGCCCGCTCCGATAATTATGGCGAGTACCCACAAAAGTTGCGCTGTGGGTTTTCACGCCGGGACGGTGAGTGACAGGAACGGCACTCATTAGCGCATTCTGCGCATATGGACATGTAATGCCGCGAACTCCCATCAAACGTCATAAGATTCAGCGTGTCAGCCAAGCCCGGGCAGGCATCGGTCGACGAAGTTCTTAGGACGAAAGGCGGGACCATGAAGGCTCACGACTGGCTCTGATCGAACTCTTCACCCGAGACCTGACCGGCCGTAAAGTCCGAGATACGCACTGCCAGGAATCACCCGCGGCAGAGGGACTGGACGTGACTGGGAGCGCAAGACGCGACAGTGAGACCGATCGGCGGCTTCTGCTGCTTGTCGGTCTCGTCGTGCTGTGCGCCGCCGCCGCGGTCGCGGTCAGCCTGCGCGACATCGGGTTCGACAGCCCGCCGAGCGCCCGCGAACTCACCAGCGCGGCGACCGTGGCCTTCCTCGTGGCGGTGGGCGCCACCGTGAACGTGCGGATCCGCATCCGGGCGACGACCCACGGTGTCTCCTGGACCGAGGTCGCGGTGCTCGTCGGGCTCGCGGTGGCACCCGTGCCCTGGGTGATCCTCGCGACCGGGCTGGGCGTCGGGTTCGTCCGGGGCATCGTCCGGGTGGCACCCCTCAAGCTGGCGTTCGGCGTCGCGAAGGACATGGTCACCGCGGCTGTCGGCGGGCTGGTGCTGCTGACCGTCGGCTGGAGCTGGCCCATCGGCGGGTCCGTCGGCCGGTCGATCTGGGCGCTCGTCGCCGCGTACCTCGTGGTCGTCGTCCTCGACGAGGTGCTGACCTTCCCGGTCATCGCCCTCGCCACCCGGACCCGGGTCCGCGACCTGTTCCGCGAGCACTTCGACCTGCGCATCGCGAGCGCCGCCGCCCGGTTCGCCGTCATCGTCTCCACCCTGCTGATCCTCAACAGCAACCCCAGCTTCCTGATCGTCGTGCCGCCACTGGTGCTGAGCCTGCACCTCGCCTACTCCAGTCGGGTCCGCAACCGGGCCGAACGCGACGCCTGGCAGCGGCTCGCCCGGACCACCGACGCGCTCAACGTCGTCGACCTCGACAAGGTGCTCACCACCGCCGTCACCCAGGCCGCCGAGCTGTTCTCCGCGGACGAGGTGGAGATCGCCCTGCGCGAGGGCACCCGGACCGTCCGGGGTGCCGCCGGCGCCCTCACCTACGACGGGCCCGCCGACCAGGCCGGCGCGGTGGACGGGTCGGTCATCGAGGTGCCCCTCGAAGGACCCGACCGGGCCGCCGACGTCGGCACGCTGCGGCTGCGGTTCCGCGGCCCGGTCCGGCTCTCCGAACGCGAGCAGTACACCCTGCGCACCTTCGCCTCCGCGCTGTGCACCGCCGTGCGCAACGCCCAGGCGTACGCCGAGCTGGCCCGCGTCGCCGACGAGCACGCGTACGCGGCGACCCACGACGCGCTGACCGGGCTGGCCAACCGGCGGGAGCTGCTGGAGCAGGGCACCGAGCAGCTCGACGCCCGGCACGCCGACGGGGTGACCGCGCTGGTGCTGATCGACCTCAACCACTTCAAGGAGGTCAACGACACCCTCGGCCACGCCGCCGGCGACCGGGTGCTCATGCAGGTCGCCGGCCGGCTGCGCGGTGCCGCCCAGGGCGACGACCTGGTGGCCCGCCTCGGCGGCGACGAGTTCGCCGTGCTCCTGCGCGGCCTGCCCGCGCCGGCGGTGGCCGCCCACCGGGCGGAGGCGCTGCTCGCCGCGCTGCACGAGCCGCTCAACCTGGACGGCATGCGGATCAGCGTCGAGGCCAGCGGCGGCATCGCCGTCGCACCGGCCAGCGGCGGGGTGGCGGAGCTGCTGCGCCGCGCCGACGTGGCGATGTACCAGGCGAAGCGGGCCGGCCAGCGGATCTCCACGTACGCCCCGGCCCGAGACACCGCCGACCTCGGCCGGCTCACTCTCGGCGGGGAGTTGCCCCGGGCGGTCGCCGACCACGAGTTCACCGTCAACTTCCAGCCGATCGTCGACCTCGGCACCGGCGAGGTGACCAGCGCGGAGGCCCTGGCCCGCTGGCACCACCCGGTGCACGGCATGATCGACCCGCTGCGCTTCCTGGAGGCCGTGGAACGCTCCGGCCTGCTCCCGGCGTTCGCCGAGGCGATCCTCGACCAGGCGCTGATCGCCGCCGACAGCTGGCGGGTGGCCGGCTTCGACCTGCCGGTGGCGGTCAACGTGTCGCCGCGCAGCCTGCTCGACGCCCGCTTCCCCGGCTCTGTGCTGGCCCGGCTGCGCGCCCACGACCTGCCGCCGGACCGGCTGGTCCTGGAGCTGACCGAGACGCTGACCCTCAGCCAGCTCGACGTGGTCGACCGGGTGCTCAACCGGCTGCGCGACGAGGGCGTCCGGCTGGCCCTGGACGACTTCGGCACCGGCTACTCCTCGCTCTCCCTGCTCTCCCGGATCCCGGTCCACGAGCTGAAGATCGACCGCAGCTTCGTGTCGGTCATGGAGGGTTCGGCCGAGGCCGCCGCCGTGATCCGATCGACCCTCGACCTCGGCCGCAGCCTCGGGCTCACCGTGGTCGCCGAGGGGGTGGAGAGCGAGCCGCAGCGCCGCGCCCTCTGGGAGGCCGGCTGCACCGCCGGGCAGGGCCACCTGTTCGGCCGGCCGGTGCCGGCCGGGACGCTGCTCTCCACGCTGCACCGGGGTTTCGGCGGTCGCCCCGGCATCCTCGCCCCACCGCTACACGACGCGGGCGCCGTGCTCCGGCTCCCCGCCGGCCGCCGGCAGGGCGGCCGGGCCCGGGGGGAGCATCTGCCACACTTGCCCGCGTGACCGCCGCCGCCGACCGGACCGTCCGCACCCCCTCGCGCTGGCGGAGGGCCGACCGGGCCGCTGGCGGGCTCGCCCTCGACCTCGGCCTGTACGCCGCCTCCGCCGCGTTCGCGGCGGTCACCGCCGCCACCTCCACCCTGCCGCCGCACCGCGCCTGGGGAACCGTCGCCGCGTACGGCTACCTGCTCGCCGCCGTCGTCGTCGCCGTCGCGTTGGCCGCCCGTCGGAGGGACGCCAGCTCCGCCCTGGCCGGCCTGCCGGCCCGCTGGGCGGTCGCCGGGCTCGCCTGGGTCACCGCCACCATGCTGCCGCTGGTCCAGCAGGGCGTGCAGCGGGTGGCCGGCCGGACCGACCGGGCACAGGAGGAGGTGGTGGTCGTCGAGCACGCCGGCAATCGTCTCGTCGAGACCGGCACCCCGTACCTCGGGCACGACGCGATCGCCGCGCTCCCCGCCGACGAGCGGCTGCTCGGCTACACCCCGTACCAGCCGGGGATGGCCCTGTTCGGGCTACCCCGGGCCGTCGCGGACGGCTGGTGGACCGACGCCCGGGTGTGGTTCGCGGTCGCCACCGCGCTGGTCCTCGCGCTGGCGGTCCGCGCCCTGCGCACGGACGCCCCGACCGACCCGACCGGCCGGGCCGACCGGGGCGCGCTGGTGCTGCGGGGCGTCCAGGCGGCCACCGTGCTGCCGATCTGCGCCCTCACCCTGGCCACCGGCGGCGACGACCTGCCCGTGCTCGCCCTCTGCCTGCTGGCCCTCGCCCTCGCCGCCGTCGACCGGCCGGGCCGCGCGGGCCTGGCCGTCGGGCTGGCCGGCGCGCTGAAGCTCTTCGCCTGGCCGGTCGCCCTCGTCCTGATCGCCTGGGCGGCGACCCGGCGCTCCACCGGGCGACTCGCCGCCGGCGCGCTCGGCGTGCCGGCACTCGCCCTGCTCCCGGCCCTGCTGGTCGACCGGGACGCGCTGGTCGAGAACGTGCTGCGCTTCCCGCTCGGCCACGGCCTGGTCACCAGCCCCGCGCAGTCCCCGTTCCCCGGGCAGCTGATCGCGACCGCCCTGCCCGCCGGCCGGGTGGTCGCCGCCGCGCTGCTGGTCGCGGTCGGCGTCGGGATCGCCGTCCGGCTGCTGCGCCGCCCGCCCCGCACGGCCGCCGCCACCGCCCTCGTCTGCGGGTACGGGCTGCTCGCCGCGATCCTGCTGATGCCGTCCACCCGCTTCGGGTACCTGCTCTACCCGGTCGCCCTGCTGGTCTGGGCACCCGCGCTCACCCGCCCCGAACCGGCCACCTACGCCCCCCTGACCGGGGGTCTTCGCCGGAGTGCCGGCGCGGGCCGCCAGGCACGGCGTACACCTGAGGTATGACGACGACCTACCGCGACCGGCAGGAGGCCGGCCGGATCCTCGCCGACCGGCTCGCCGGGCTGGCCGACCGGCCCGACGTCACCGTGCTCGGGCTGGTCCGGGGCGGGGTGCCGGTGGCCCGGGTGGTCGCCGACCAGCTCCACGCCCCCCTCGACGTGCTGGTGGTGCGCAAGCTCGGCCTCCCGATGGCACCCGAGGTCGCCTTCGGCGCGCTCGGGCCCAACGGGGTGCGGGTGCTCAACGAACCGGTGGCCGTCCGGGTCGACCCGGGGGAGGTCGCCGAGGTACAACGCCACGAGCAGGCGGAACTGGAACGCCGGGAACGCCGCTACCGGATCGGACGGCCCCCGCTCGACCTGACCGGGCGGACCGCCGTCGTCGTCGACGACGGCCTGGCCACCGGGGCCACCGCCCGCGCCGCGGTCCAGGTGGCCCGGCGGCTCGGTGCCCGCCGGGTGGTCGTCGCGGTCCCGGTCGGCGCCGAGGAGGCGTACGAGATGTTGGCCGCCGAGGCCGACGAGGTGGTCTGCGACCAGCGGCCCGCCGGCTTCGGCGCGGTCAGCAGCTACTACCAGGACTTCCACGAGGTCTCCGACGACGAGGTGACCGAGGCGCTCGGCACGATCCGGTGACAGCACCAGGTACCTTCGGATAATGCAGCTCACCTGTCCCAAGTGTCACGGAGACATGCGCCAGTACGAACGCAGCGGAGTCGTCATCGACCAGTGCGGCGAGTGTCGAGGAATCTTCCTCGACCGCGGCGAACTGGAGAAGCTGTTCGAGGCCGAGGCGAACTGGAACCGCCAGCAGTCGGCGGGCGCCCCGAACCCGGCACAGCGTCCCCAGGCGCCCGGCGGCTACCCGCCGCCCCCTCCGCCCGCGCACCAGCCACAGCAGCCGGGATACGGCGCGGTTCCCCCGCCGCCGCCTCCGCCGCCCGCGCACGGCTACCCGCCCGCCGCTCCGGCGTACGGCGGGCACGGCCAGCACTACGGTTACCACGGCCACTACCGCCGCAAGAAGCACCACGGCTTCCTCGGCGAACTCTTCGACTGACCGACGCGCCGCGCCGGGCCGGTAAATCCCGCCGGCCCGGCGTCGCCGTCGAGCCGGCGTCCCGTTGGCCGATCACGCGCCGTGGCAGGCTGCACGACATGAGCGTGATTCGGCAGCACGAGGCGCTGGCCCAGGCGTACGACGGCATCAGCTCCGTCGTCGCCCCGCTCGACGACGCCGGCCTGCAACGACCCACCCGCTGCCGGGTCTGGCTCGTCGCCGACCTGCTCTTCCACGTGCTCTGCGACGCTCAACGGGCGCTCGTGGCCCTGGCCAGCCCGGCACCGGGTCCGGCCGACGTAAACGACGTCAGCTACTGGCGCGCGTTCAACCCGGGCGATGACGAGGCCAGCGTGAAGCACGCCTGGTGGGCCGGCCGCTCGGCTGCGGCCTTCGATCGGCCCACCGGCATCGTCCGGCTCTGGTTGGACACCGCCCCCGGCGCCGTCCGGGCGGCGGTCGCCGCCGACCTCGACGGGTACGTGACCACCCAGGGGCACGTGCTGCGCGTACCCGATTTCCTCGCGACCCTGACCATCGAGGCGGTCATCCACCACCTCGACCTGGTGGTGGAACTGCCGAACGCACCGCTGCCCACGGCGGACCCGGCCTGGGTCGCGGTGAACACGATGGACGGGCTGCTCAGTGACAAGGCGGTGCGCCCGGCCGGCTGGGACGACCAGGAACACCGCGGCGGCGAAGGAGGCCACGGACAGCCACGTCTTGTCACCCCAGAGCGCTCGCCGATACTGGTGGTACTTTCACCACGGGCCGCACGCACAAACAACCTCTTCCCGCTCTGCGGAGTCAATTGACGCGCGACCCTTGTCATACGATGGCCATGTCCACGAAGCGGGAGAGATGAAGTTGCGCGGCCACCGTGATGCTGTCGGTCGGCCCATTCCGATGTTTGGCGACAATAAAATCCGCCTCGCCCGCTCGCGGGGACTCCTTGTCGTAGTAGTCGTCCCGGTGCAAAAGGATTACTACATCAGCATCCTGCTCAATTGAGCCAGATTCACGCAAATCAGACAGCTGGGGCCGCTTGTCCGTCCGTTGTTCCGGGCCACGGTTGAGCTGACTCACCGCGATCACCGGGCACTCGACCTCCTTGGCGAGCAGCTTGAGGCCACGGGAAAGGTCCGCGACCTCCTGCTGCCGGCTCTCGGTGCGCTTCGGCGAGGTCATCAGCTGGAGGTAGTCGACCACGATCAGCTTAAGGTCGTGCTTCTGCTTGAGTCGGCGCGCCTTCGCCCGGATCTCCATCAGGTTCATGCTCGGCGTGTCGTCGACGAAGAGCGGGGCCTCGCTGATCTCGCCCATGCACCGGGCCAGCTTGGTCCAGTCGTCGTCGGAGAGCTGGCCGCTGCGCAGCACGTGCAGCGGGACCCGGGCCTCGGCCGAGAGCAGTCGCATGACGATCTCGACCTTGCTCATCTCCAGCGAGAAGATCGCCGCGGCCTGGTTGGCCCGGATAGCCGCATTACGGGCAAAGTCCATGCTCGCGGTGCTGTTGTGCGTCGGGATCATGGACCGGCCGGCCAGGTAGAGGTGGTCCGGGTTGTCCACCGTCACGCAGCGGACCGGGACGCTCGGCACCGGCCGCACATCGACGATGAACCGGCTGTCAGTCCGAGCGGTACTCTCGCTGCGCCTGCGTAGGCGATGAGCCTCCTGCTTCCGAGGCAGGTGGAACACCTCGTCAGTGGTCGTGAAGTTGAGGTTGTACGCGATCGAGGTTTCCGGCCTGCGACCCTTCACCACCTTGCGGCTGATTGAACAGCGATGTCCGAGACTGACGACCAGTTCGTAGGCACCCTCGGCAAGCCTCGCCGAGGTTGTAGTGAGCTGAACAGTGCCGGCGTTGGTGATGGTGCCGTCGGTGTCGAGCAGGCCCGCGAGCAGCGCCCGGCGCTGCGTCTGCGATGCCCGCAGGTACGACTGCGGCACGTGCTTGTTACCGAGCACGCCGATTGCCCGCAGCGACTGCGTCAGCGACGACGGCGAACTGGCGCAGAGAACGCAGCCCTTGCGGCCACGGCCACACATTGGGCATTCCGGAGGCCGGATTGAGTGCAGCGTCGGCTCTGTCGTTGACTTTTTCGTCTCGAAGCCGTCCGCCTCGATCCGCCGCAGGATATCCGGGTCAACGGTGGTGAGCCGGCTACCGGCGCTGTGTCCGTCACCAAGCCAGGCGCCCAGCGTGTACGGGGGCACCGGCAGGTCCGCCTCCGGCAGTTGCAGTGCTTCGGCGTTTCGTACCGCGTGGTTCAACCTGCGGTCGGCGGTGGTGGTTCGCAGCGTTGCTCGGATCTCTTCGGTCGTAACGACATCGGAGTACCGGGCGGCGGCAACCGTATTCTGCCAGGCGCTTACGCGATCCAGAAGGCGCCCGTAGATGGCGCGGGCCGGGTAGACACGGGCACGCGGGCCCCCGCGCCGCTCCTGCGCCAGCGGAGCGAATTGGTACGGGAGGTCTCGCACGACGCGGCGGGCGGTGTGGACGAACTCGTCGCCGATCACCGACGCCAGTTCAGCAACGCTGACATCCTCGGATGCCTCAGACGTCACTCGTCGCAGCCGCTCCACCGCAGAGGGGGACCAAGCGACCTCCCGGCGAACCGCGCCGGCACGCCGGGAAGCGCGTGTAGTCGTCTTCCACAGGTGCTCGGCATCCGCAACGATCACACTGCCGTCGGAGAACTCGACTTCGTAGCAGGGTCGGCCCTCCATTACGTCAAATGCGTGGGTGACCGTCGTCGGGCACCCGTCAGCACCGATAAGTTGGTCGCCGGCCTTAACTTCGCCCATCGTCGTCCAGCCGTTGGGCGTGGGCAGCGGGGTGTCGAGGGCGAGTGCCTTGCCGAGGCCGGGCCGCCCCGCCACGATGATGAGCTGCCCGGCGTGCAGGCCGTTGAGCAACCGGTCGAGGTCGGTGAAGCCGGTCGGCACCCCGGTCATCATGCCGCCCTGGGCACCGACCGCCTCGATCTCGTCCAGGGTGGGCTGGAGCATGTCGGCCAGGACGGCGAAGTCCTCGCTGACCCGGCGCTCGGTGATCTCGTAGACGGCCTGCTGGGCGAGGTCGACGATGTCGTCCACGTCCCGGCTGCCGTTGTTGCCGGTGCCGTACCCGAGTTGCACGATCTTCGTGCCGGCCTCGACCAGCCGGCGGAGCACCGCCCGCTCTCCGACGATCCGCGCGTAGTAGGCGGCGTTCGCGGCGGTCGGCACGCTCGCGATCAGCGTGTGCAGGTACGGGGCCCCGCCGATGCGGGCCAGGTCGCCGGAGTCGGCCAGGGCGGCGGCCACGGTGATCGGGTCGGCGGGCTCGCCCCGGCCGTAGATGTCGAGGATGGCGTCGAAGACGGTGGCGTGCACCGGCCGGTAGAAGTCGTTGGACTTCAGGATCTCGACGACGTCGGCGATGGCGTCCTTGGACAGCAGCATGCCGCCGAGGACGCACTGCTCGGCGGCCACGTCCTGCGGCGGGGTCTTCTCGAACTGGCCCTCTCGCTGGGCGGGGGCTGGTGGCTGTCCGCCGCCCCGTGGCTCCGTCCGCATGTCGTCGGTGACCGACACGGGTCCCCCCCTCCGCTGCGTCGGTTCGAACTACCGGTCTGCCGCCGGGCACGACGACTGCCGATCGGACCGGTCGGGTCGATCGGGGGTCATCGCACCGTCGGTCGAGAGGCAACCATACGGAACCCGAGGTCAGCGACTCAACCACGCCGGTGGATGAGCCTTGGGACAACCTGTGGACGCCGGGGACAATCATGTGCGCAGGGTGTGCACAGGCTGTGGACAACCGCTGGGGAATTCTCCCACGGAACGCGCTGAGCTGCTCAAACGCCGCCCACACCCTGTGGAGGAAGAAATTTCCGGTGAGCTTCGCCGGCCCATCGTCCCGTACCCTCTCCTGCGAACGGCCCACCCACCGCCGCCTGCCACCTGCTGCCGGCGGTACGGTGCTGATCAGCGCCGTGCCCGGTCGGCCCATCGGCTGACCCGGGCAGCGCGCCGGGCGCGGTGACCACAGCACGCACAGAGCCCGCCCCGGCGTACCGGTGCGGGCTCTGTGCGTGGTGCTTCGGGTGTCAGCCCTGGACGACGTTCAGGGCGAACTTGGCGGTCACCTCGGGGTGCAGCTTGATGCTGACCGGGTACGCGCCCAGCGACTTGATGTGGCCGGGCAGTTCCAGCCGCCGCCGGTCGAGGGTCGGGCCGCCGGCCGCCTTGACGGCGTCGACGATCTCGGCCGGGGTGACCGAGCCGAAGAGCCGCCCACCGTCGCCGGCACGGGCCTTCAGGTTGACCTTCAGGCCGTCGAGCTGGGTCTTGACCTCGTTGGCGTGGCCGAGGTCGCGGATCTCCCGGGCCGAGCGGGCCCGCTTGATGACCGTGACCTGCTTCTCCGCACCCTTGGTCCAGGCGATCGCGAAGCCCTGCGGCAGCAGGTAGTTACGGCCGTAGCCGTTCTTCACCTCGACGATGTCGCCCGGGGCACCGAGGCCGGACACCTCCTGAGTCAGGATGATCTTCATGTCGGTGCCTCCTCTCAGCGGGCCGTGGCCGTGTACGGCAGGAGCGCCATCTCGCGGGCGTTCTTGACCGCACGGGCGATCTGCCGCTGCTGCTGCGAGGTCACGCCGGTCACCCGCCGAGCGCGGATCTTGCCGCGGTCGGAGATGAACTTGCGCAGCAGCGCGGTGTCCTTGTAATCGATGTAGGTGATCCCGTCCTTGTCTAGCGGGTTCACCTTCTTCTTTGGCTTGCGAAGGGCCGCAGCCTTAGCCATTGCTCGTGCTCCTGGTTTGCGATCGCGGGCGCTCGGCGCCATTAGAACGGAGGCTCCTCGTCAAAGTTTCCGCCACCCGAACCACCGCGCGAGGGTGCCGGTGCGGCCGAAGCCCAGGGGTCGTCGAAGTTGCCTCCGCCGCCGCCCTGGCCGCCACCACCACCGCCGCCGAAGCCGCCGCCGCCCCCGCCGGAGCGGGACATCTTCTGCACCTTCGCCGTGGCGTAGCGCAGGGACGGGCCGATCTCGTCGACCTCGAGCTCAATGACGGTGCGCTTCTCGCCCTCGCGGGTCTCGTAGGACCGCTGACGCAGCCGGCCCGACACGATCACCCGGGCGCCACGCTGGAGCGACTCGGCGACGTGCTCGGCGGCCTGCCGCCAGACCGTGCACGCGAGGAACAACGGCTCGCCGTCCTTCCACTCGCCGGACGCCTTGTCCATGAACCGGGGCGTCGAGGCGACCCGGAACTTGGCGACCGCGGCCCCCGAGGGGGTGAATCGCAACTCGGGGTCATCGGTCAGATTGCCGATGACCGTGATGGTGGTGTCTCCTGCCATGACCATCTCCTCGCGCACTCATCGTTCGCCGTACAGGCTCTCAGAGCCCTACGACAGCGTCGATGAGGCTGATCCGGGTGAACCGGGTGAACCGGGTTGAATGCTTGTTAGCGCATCTCCGGCCGGATGACCTTGGTGCGCAGCACGGACTCGTTGAGCCGCAGCTGACGGTCCAGCTCGGCCACCGCCGCAGGCGTCGCCTGCAGGTCGATGACGGCGTAGATGCCCTCGGCCTTCTTGTTGATCTCGTACGCGAGGCGCCGGCGGCCCCACACGTCGGTCTTCTCGACCGAGCCACCCGCGGTCCGGATCACGTTCAGGTACGTGTCGAGCGACGGGGCGACGGTGCGCTCCTCGAGGCTGGAGTCGAGGATCACCATGACTTCGTAATGACGCAAGACGTGCTCACCTCCTGTGGGCTAAGCGGCCACGGTCCTTCCGTGGCAGGAGGTCGTGCGTCGTGGCCCGCTCCGGATCCGGGGGAACCCGGCCGGACGCGGACAACCGGACCAGGATACCTGGTCCGAACGATCATGCCCGGGCAGGCTGGCCGCTCCCGGTGGGCCGGCGGGAGCGGCCGGCCGGGCGACGGACCCGGTGCACCGGCGGCCGAACAGGATCGGGGCCCGGGCCGACGCTGACGTCGGACCCGGGCCCCGGTCACGAGGCCGCGGGGCGTCCCGTCCGCATTCCTTGGGTGGGACCTGGGGAGGAACGACCACACCGATGAGGTTGGATCGCGACGCCCCGCGGAGCTTCATCGTGTTGTTATCTGACGGTACAACGACTCTCGTCCCCTTTGGGGCGGATTGGAACTTTCACCCGAGTTTATGCCGATGCTCCGGGTTTCGGACCGCCCGTCGGCCGGGGCGACGGAGATCCCGCTCCGGCTGGCCGGAGCCCGGTCCCGCCGTGGCCTACGGCCCGGAGAGCCGACCGTCGATCCCACCCGGACCAACGACCGCCCCCGCCCCGGGTGACGCCCCGCCCACCGGCGCCCGTCCCTGGATGCCGTACCGGGCCCCACCCCGCCGCACCGTCACCCCGCACGGCGGCGCCGCGACGTAGGCTCGCCTCCATGCGTATCGGAGCCCACGTCGATTCCGCCGACCCGCTGTCGGAGGCGGCCGCCCGGGCCGCCGAGGCCGTGCAGTTCTTCCTCTCCGACCCACAGGGCTGGAAGGCCCCGCAACCACGGGAGGACGCCGACCGGTTGCGAGCCGCCGAGGTCGACCGCTACGTCCACGCGCCGTACGTCATCAACGTGGCGACGTTGAACAACCGGATCCGCATCCCGAGCCGGAAGCTGCTGCTCGCTCATGCCACGGCGGCGGCGGAGATCGGCGCGAAGGGCCTGATCGTGCACGGTGGGCACGTCAACGCGGGCGACGACCTGGCGGTCGGCTTCGACAACTGGCGCAAGACCTTCGCGTACGCGGCGGACTCCGGCGGCTTCGCCCTGCCGGTGCTGATCGAGAACACGGCCGGCGGCGACAACGCCTGCGCCCGTCGCCTCGACGCGCTGGCCCGGCTCTGGGACGCCGTCGGCGAGTACGAGGTGGGCTTCTGCCTGGACACCTGCCACGCCCACGCCGGGGGTGAGGACCTGTTGGACCTGGTCGACCGGGTCAAGGCGATCACCGGCCGGATCGACCTGGTGCACGCCAACAACTCCAAGGACGCGTTCGGCTCGGGCCGGGACCGGCACGACAACCTCGGCGGCGGCAGCATCGACCCGGAGCTGGTGGTTGCCGTGATCCGGGCGGCGGACGCGCCGGTGATCGTGGAGACCCCGGGCGGGGTCGAGGGGCAGGGCGCCGACATCGCGTTCCTGCGCGACCGGCTCGGCGCGGGAAGCCCGGCGGCATGACGACCGAGCGGTCGGACACCGCCGCCGAGGACGCCGCCGGCGAGAAGCCGCCGACGACGGGCACCGCCGACAACAGCGCCGACGCCGTGCAGGACGACGCCTCCGTCGGGGAGGCTGCCGCCGCCGAGGACGGTGTCATCGGGGACGGTGCCGCCGCGACGGGCACCGAGGCCACCGACACCGCCGGCACCACGAGGAACGCCAAGACCGAGCAGACCGACACCGGCAAGGACGGTGTCAGCGCGAAGGACGACGCCGGCAAGGACGACGCCGGCAAGGACGACGCCAGCACAGCCGATGTCGACGCGAAGGACGGCGACACCGCCAAGGACGACAGCGACAGCACGAAGGACGGCAAGGGCGGTAAGCCGGATCGGTGGGAGGCGTTCGCCCCCGCCCCGGAGCCGGTGCCCGGACGGGTGCGGCGCGTCCTGCGGGCGGTCGGCCGGTTCCTGGTCCACGAGTGGACCCTGGCCGTGCTCGCCTCGCTGGCCCTGGCCGCCGCGCTCACCTGGCCGACGCTGCGCTACCCGCTCTACACGCTGCCCCAGGACTACTGGGACCCGAGCCTCCAGGCCTGGCAGATGGCCTGGTCGGGGCACATCCTGCTGACGGATCCGGCGCAGCTCTGGCAGTCCAACACGTTCTTCCCGGAGCCGTGGAGCTTCGCCTTCTCCGACACCCTGCTCGGCTACGCGCCGGCCGGCATGATCGGCACCGGGCCCGAGGCCGCCCTGCTGCGGTACAACATCATGTTCGTGCTGGCCCACGCGTTGGCCACGCTCGGGGCGTACGCGCTGGCCCGGCAGCTCGGCGCGGGTCGGGCCGGCGCGGCGGTGGCCGGGGTCAGCTACACCTACGCCCCCTGGCTGCTCGCCCAGGCGGGTCACCTGCACATCGTGTCCAACGGCGGCATCCCGCTGGCGCTGGCCATGCTGGCCCGGGGGCACGGCTGGTCGCTGCGCCACGGCTACCGCCCCGAGCGACGGCACGCCGGGTGGGCGTACGCCGGCTGGCTGGTGGCCGCCTGGCAGCTCAGCCTGGGCTTCGGCATCGGGCTGCCGTTCGCGTACGTGCTGGCGGGGGCGACGCTGGTCGCCGCCGTGACGTGGTTCGTCCGGCGGCGGTCGAACCCCCGGCCGTTCGGGATCCGGCTGCTCGTCGCCGACGCGGTCGGCGCGCTGCTCTTCGCCGGGGTGGGCGGGCTGTTGGCCGTCCCCTACTTCAAGGTCACCGAGCTGCACCCGAACGCCGCGCGGACGCTCGGCGACATCGGCGTCTACTCGCCGCCGTTCGCGGGCTTCTTCACCGCCCCGGCGGAGTCCCGGGTGTGGGGCGGCCTGCACGAGGGCGCCCGGTCGGTCCTGCCCTGGCACCCGGAGATGACCCTGCTGCCGGGCTTCGTGCTGTACGCGCTCGCCGCGGGCGGGCTGTTCTTCTCGGTGTGGCGGCTGCGGCACCGGCTGCTGCTGCTCGCCGGGGTGGTGGTGACGATGGTGCTGGCGATGGGCACCCGGTTCTTCGGTGGCACCTTCACCTACGGGTTGCTCTTCGAGTACTTGCCCGGCTGGAACGGGCTGCGCACGCCCGGGCGGATGATGCTGTGGACGACGCTGCTGCTCGGGCTGCTCGCCGCGGGCGCGGTCAGCGCCTTCGCCGTGCGGGTTCGGGAGTGGGCCGCCGAGCGGGTCCCGCCGTGGCCGGGTCCGTGGCTGCGGCTGGCCACGGTGTTGCCGCTGCTGCTGGTGGCCGCCGAGGGGTTGAACAGCACGCCACATCCGGTGGTGCCGGCCCAGCCCGCCGCGATGCGGTCGGTGGACGGCCCGATGCTGGTGCTGCCGAGCAGCCAGAACCTCGACCAGCCGGTGATGCTGTGGTCGACCAGCAGGTTCCAGGACATGGTCAACGGCGGCAGCGGCTTCACCCCCGTCCGGCAGGCCGAGATCCGGCAGGCCACGGAGAGCTTCCCGAACCAGGCGAGCGTGACCTACCTGCGTGACCTGGGCGTGCGCAACGTGGTGGTGCTGCGCGACCGGATCGCGGGCACGCCGTGGGAGACGACGATCGACACTCCGGTCGATGCCCTCGGCATCACCCGTGAGGAGGTCGACGGCGCGGTGGTCTACCGGCTCTAGCGGAATCCGACCGGGCCGGGTGGCGTCAGGGGCTCGCCGGGGCCGGTTCGGCGGCGGCATCCGGGGCGGTCGGCCGTCGCCAGCGGCTCAGCCAGGGTGCGTCCGGTGCGCCGTCGAGCACTCCGCCGTCCGGATCGTCGGCGTAGGTGGCCCGCACGGCGTCCCGCCCCGGGTCCAGGATCTCCTTGACGACCAGCACGCAGAGCAGCACGACGGTGCCCAGCCGCAGCGCCGAGGCCAGCACGAAGACTCCCTCGGGGAACACCGGGCGGCTGGTCGCGGTGCCGAGCAGCTCGCCGTAGAAGGCGGCGAAGTAGCCGATCTCGGCGACCTGCCAGGCGATGAACGCGCCCCACTTCGGGCGGGCGAGGACGGCCAGCGGCAGCAGCCAGAGCACGAACTGCTGCGACCAGACCTTGCTGAAGATCAGGAACGCGGCGACGACCAGGAAGGCGAGTTGGGCCAGCCGGGGCCGGCGCGGCGCCCGCAGCGCCAGCCCTGCCACCCCGAGGCAGGCCAGCCCGAACAGGGCGTACGAGAGCCAGTTCAGGGTGGGGATGTTGGCGTTCAGCCACTCGAACGGGCCCATCGAACCGGGGCCGCCGGTGTTGACCTTGCCGTCGAGGTAGCGCCCGATGTACCACAGGGTGCCCCAGTCGATGGGCCGGGTGGTGTTCAGCTCGAAGAAGCGGTCCCAGTTGTCGCGGTAGGGCACTGCGGCGGGGAGGTTGACCGCGACCAGCGCCACGAGCGCCGTGCCGAGGGCGGTGAGGCCGGCGCGGAGCCGGTTCGCGCGCAGGGCGAGCACCAGGATCGGCCCGAGGACGAACAGCGGCCACATCTTGGCCGCCCCGGCCAGGCCGAGCAGCAACCCGGCCATCGCCGGGCGGCGGCGGGCCCAGGCGAACAGCCCGAACGCGGCCAGCCCGACGGCCAGCAGGTCCCAGTTGACGGTGGCGGTGAGGAACAGGGCGGGGGCGAGCGCGAAGAGGGCGGCGTCCCACGGTCGTCGGCGGCGCAGGTTGAGGATGACCGCGACGGTGGCCACCGCGAGCGCGCCGAGCACCAGGACGTTGAGGTTGTAGAACCACTGCCCCTGGTTGATCTCCGGGTTGTCGACGCCGAGCGCGTGCACCGGCAGCCCGAGCGCGCCCATGAAGTACCCGGTCAACACCGGGTACTCGACGGGGTGGTCCCGGTAGGGCACCTTGCCCTCGTTGAGCCCCTCGGCGTAGTAGAGCGCCAGCACGTCGGTGTAGCACATGCGGGTGTACTGCGCGTTGTTCTGCCAGGCCCCGTCCTGGCAGGGGGACTTCTGCACCCAGTGCAGGGCCAGCGTCAGGCAGGCCAGGGCCAGCACGATCCGGGCTGCCGTCCAGAACCGGCTCTCCCGGTCGGCCTGCCGGTCCAGCGCGACCGCGTGGTCGCCCAGCGGGCCGCCGATCAACTCCGAGGCGCCGCGGACGAAGCCGTCCGACCGGGACGGGTGGTCAGCGGGCCCGGCGTCGTCGATGTCTGTCGTCGACTGGGTGCTCATGGACAGGAATCATCCCGTACCGGTGGCCTCCGCGTCCCGCCCAGGCGCGAACATTCCGGTAGGCGAAACGCCGCCGGCGGCCGGACCATGGGGTCCGGCCGCCGGCGGCGTGATGATCAGCCCAGCCCGCTCACTCGCGGGTGCGGGGCGCGATGGTGGGCAACAGCCCCCCGCCGTTTCCGCCGTCGTCGTTTCCGCCCGGCCGGGGGCCGGTCGGGTTCCCGGGGGTACCCGGGGTGCCGGGGGTGCCCGGCGGGGTTCCCGGACCGCCGGGGGTTCCGGGACCGCCGGGGGTCTGCGGGCAGAAGATGCTCAGTGGGTCGCAGTTCGGCTGCTCGGGCTGGGTCGGGGGGGCCGGCTCGGTGCCGTTGCCGGCCTCCTGGTCGCCCATCCCGGTGACCGAGGGCAGGCCCTCCTTGTCCTCGCCGTCCAGCGCGGCGTTCATGTACCGCTGCCAGATGGCGCCGGGCAGCTTGGAGCCGCCGATGTCCGCGCCGTCCTTGTCGATGATCTGCGGTTTCTTCGGATCCTTGCTGCCCACCCAGACCGCGGTGGCGATCTGCGGGGTGTAGCCGACCATCCAGGCGTGCGCGTTGTGCTTGCTGTCGTACTCCCAGGTGCCGGTCTTGCCCGCCGCTTCCCGGCCGTTCGCCAGCGACCGGCTGTTGGGGCCGGGGATCTGCTTGAGGACGCCGGTGACCTCCTTGGCGACCTCCGCGCGGATCCGCTGCTGGGGCTTGAGCTGTTCCCCCTTGACCAACTCCCACTGGCCGGTGTCGACGTTCTGCTTCTGGACCTTCAGCACGAAGTGGGCCTTGTTGTACTTGCCACCGTTCGCGAGGGTGGCCAGGCCGTTGGCGTGGTCGAGGACCGTCACGGGGTACTGGCCGTAGCCGATGACGTGGTAGAAGGGCGCGGGCGCGACGTCCTCGCCCTTCTTCTTGGTCAGGTCGATCGGCTTCGGCGGGTTGTCGGACGTGGTCCACATGGTGGTGACGCCGGCCGCGCGGGCCATGTCGACCACCTTTCCCGGGCCGATCTTCTCGGTGACGTGGAAGAACGGCACGTTGTACGACCGGACCGTCGACTCCTCCAGGGTGCACCACTGCTTACAGACGCCGGCGCCGCGGCCCGCGTTCTGCACCTCGTTCTTGAAGCCCTCCGGCTTGAACGGCGTGGCGTCCCAGTGCGACTTCACCGAGATGCCCTCGTTGATCGCCGCGGCCAGCGTGTAGATCTTGAACGACGAACCCGGGGAGTGGCCGCCGGTGAGATTGCCGGCGGAGTCGGTGTTCTTGCCGGCGTAGTCGAAGTCCGCGCCGCTGTCCCCGCCGTAGTAGGCGAGCACCCGCCCGGTCGCCGGGTCGATCGAGACCACCGCCGCCATCAGGTTCTTCGGCTGGTCGTTGAGCTCGGAGTTCTTCTTGGCCCGCATCGCGGTGTTCTCCGCGGCGGTCTGGAGCTTCGGGTCGATCGTGGTCTGGATCCGGTAGCCGCCGTCACGCAGCGCATCGACACAACTGACCTTGCCGGCGGCCTCGGAGTTGGTGCAGATCCCCCACTGCTCCATCTCCTCGCGGACGTAGTTGATCACGTTGCCACGAGGGCTCTTCACGCCGAACGCGGCCGAGCCGGCGTTCTTCGGGCTGAGCGTCTTCGGATACTCCGCGTCGGTCGGCCGCTGCGGCCGGTTCGGGGCGTTGATCCAGCCCTCGGCGGTCATGCCGTCGAGCACGTACGTCCACCGGGACTTCGCGTCGACCGGGTTGACCGCCGGGTCGTAGCCCCTGTGGGTGTCGCTGGCGACCGGCTGCTTGATCAGCGCGGCGAGCACCGCGGCCTGGGCCACGGTGAGCTTCTTGGTCGGCACCCCGAAGTAGGTCTGCGCCGCCGCCTCGATGCCGTACGCGCCGCGCCCGAAGTAGATCACGTTGAGGTAGTGCTCCATGATCTCGGACTTGGTGTACTCGTCGCTCAGCTTGGAGGCGAGGATCGCCTCCTTGACCTTCCGGGCGTACGTGTCGTCCTTCAGGCTCTCGTAGGCGTTGCGGGCGTACTGCTGGGTGATCGTCGACGCGCCCTGCTTGTCGCCGCCGGAGAGGTTGTTCCACGCGGCCCGGGCGATGCCCTTGTAGTCCACGCCCGAGTGCCGGTAGAAGTTCCGGTCCTCGGCGGCGGCCACCGCGTCCTGCACGTGCGTCGGAATGTCGGCGATCTTGACGAGCTGCCGGTTCTGTTCGCCGAGCTTGGCCAGGACCGTCTTGTTGTCCTTGGCGTACACGGTGGTGGACAGCGGCAGCGGCAACTGCTCGGGCAGCATCACGGTGGTGGAGTAGTAGGTGAAGCCGACGACGCCGATTCCGGCCAGCATGATGAAGACCGCGAAGCCGGCGATCAGCATGTTGATCCGGCGACGCTTCTTCGCCCGCGCGACCGCGTTCGGGTCGCCGCCGCGCCCGGCGCGCCCGCCCCGACCCGGCCCGGCGGGCCCGCCGGGCCCGCCGGGGCCGCCCGGCCCGCCCGCGCCGCCGGAGACCGGAGCCACCCCGGCCCGCCCGACGGTGGCCCGGCCAGCGAGCCCGCCCACCGCCGCGGAACCGACGCTCGCCCGCCCGGCGGAGCCGACCCCGACCGAGGCCCGCCCGGCCGGGGCGCCGCCGGAGGCCGGCGACACGGGCACCGAGGCGCGGCCCGCGCCGGCCCGGCCGGCCGCCGGGGCACCGGGTGCCGGGGAGACGGGCACCGAGGCCCGGCCGGCGCCCGCGCGCCCGACCGAGGCGGACCCCACCGAGGCGGACCCGGAGGCCGCCCCACCGCGCGGTGGCACCGCCGCCGAGCCACCCACCGAGGCGCGTCCGCCGGCGCCCCGGGGCGCGACCGAGGCCCGCCCACCCTGTGCCGTACCCTCTGGTGACCAGCCGTTGCCGCGGGCGTCGCCGCCTCGGCCGTACGCGTCGGCCGTGCCCGGGTCGCCGTTGGCGCCCGGGATCTGGGCCCGCCCGCGCGAGGAGCTGGGATCGCCGTACGAGTTCATTCCTCACACCCTGCCGGTCGCGGTGGGACGCGATCGCGCCGCCACCGGGTTGCCGTGAGCTGAAACACGCGACGTCCCCGCCCGAGCGCGTCGGGCCGGGGGCGTTGCTTCCGGATCAATCGGGCCAATCAGGCCAAAGGGCTGTCGGTCGTCCCGTCTCCTCCACACCGGGCCAACCGAATCAGCTGGATTCACCGTTGCGCCTCTCGCCTCCGCCGAGCGGCCGGGCCGGGAACCGCGGCCGAGGCGGCCGTGCCACCCACCGCGCCCTGCTCCGCCCCGTCCTCCGTGTCACCGGCCAGCCCGTCCCGGCCGAGCAGGTACTGCTCGACGAGGTGGTTCCAGTCGCAGCCGAGGCACACCTCCACCACGAAGACCTGGAACTCACGCAGAGTCATCGCCAGGACGGGCAACTCGGTCAGAGTACGCGCCTGCCCGGCGGAGTGCTTGAGCTCGTCCCCGTAAATGTAATGGACGTGGGTCAGGTTCTCGCTGCGGCAGATCGGGCAACGCTCCTCGGTCGGTTCCCCGTGGAACCGGGCGGCGTTCTTCAGGTACGGGGAGGCGTCGCAGACGTCGTACGTGCCGACCCGGCCAGCGAGGAGTTCGCGCAGCACCGCCCGCTTCCGGAGCGAGTAGTCGACGACCTGGCGCTGCGTACGCATGCGGAGAAGGGTACGCGGTCCGGCTCGACGAGGCGACCACCGTCACAATCCGTCACCCCAGGAACTCGCCTCGAAGGTTTGCCCTGATCCTGGGTGAGCCGCTAACGTGCGATGTATCGGTCCGATACATCGCGGTGGTTACGCCCACGCGTCGGGGGTAAGAAGGGGTGGCCCGTGCTCGAGCTCGCCATCCTCGGCCTCCTCCAGGAGTCCCCGATGCACGGCTACGAACTCCGCAAGGAACTCGCGGCCAAGTTGGGCGCGATCCGGGCGGCGATCAGCTACGGCTCGCTCTACCCCACGCTGCGCAGGTTGCAGGCGGCGGGATGGATCACCGAAGCCGCCGAGACACCCGCGACCGCCGAGGAGGTTCCCGCGCTGACCAGCCGACGAGGTCGGGTGGTCTACAAGATCACCGCGGAGGGCAAGGAACGCTTCGCCCAGCTCATCGGGCAGGCCGGCCCCGAGACGTACGACGACACGGGCTTCGGTGTGCACTTCGCGTTCTTCGCCCGCACCGACCAGGCGACCCGACTCCGCATCCTGGAGGGTCGCCGCCGAAAGATCGAGGAGCGTCGCGAGGGGCTTCGCGACGTGCTGGGCCGCGCGGCCGAGCGCCTCGACGCGTACACCCTGGAACTGCAGCGCCACGGTCTCGACGCCTGTGAGCGCGAGGTCCGCTGGCTGGAGGAGCTCATCGCCAACGAGCGCTCCGGCCGTGCCCCGACGGTCCCGCGAGCCGGGACGGTTGGCGGCCGACGAGATACCGACAGCCCGCCTCCGCCTGGAGAGTCCAGGAAAGAGCGGCCGTGATGAAGAAGAAGGAGGCAGACGCTATGGGCTCCGTCCGCGTCGCCATCGTCGGTGTGGGGAACTGCGCCTCGTCCCTCGTGCAGGGCGTGGAGTACTACCGCAACGCCGACCCGAACGACCGCGTCCCGGGTCTCATGCACGTCACCTTCGGCGACTACCACGTTTCGGACGTGGAGTTCGTCGCGGCGTTCGACGTGGACGCCAAGAAGGTGGGCATGGACCTCGCGGAGGCGATCGTCGCCAGCGAGAACAACACCATCAAGCTCTGCGACGTGCCGCCGACCGGCGTCAGCGTGCAGCGCGGCCCGACCTTCGACGGCCTGGGCCAGTACTACCGCGAGATCGTCGAGGAGTCGGACGCCGCGCCGGTCGACGTCACGCAGGCGCTGCGCGACGCGCAGGTCGACGTCGTCGTCTCCTACCTGCCGGTCGGCTCCGAGCAGGCCGACAAGTTCTACGCCCAGGCCGCGATCGACGCCGGCTGCGCGTTCGTGAACGCCCTGCCGGTCTTCATCGCCTCCGACCCGGAGTGGGCGCAGAAGTTCACCGACGCGGGCCTGCCGATCGTCGGCGACGACATCAAGAGCCAGGTCGGCGCCACCATCGTGCACCGCGCCCTGGCGAAGCTCTTCGAGGACCGCGGCGTCGAGCTGCTGCGCACGTACCAGCTCAACTTCGGCGGCAACATGGACTTCATGAACATGCTGGAGCGCAACCGGCTGGTCTCGAAGAAGATCTCGAAGACCCAGTCGGTCACGTCGCAGATCCCGCACGAGATGCAGAAGAGCGACGTGCACATCGGCCCGTCGGACCACGTGCCGTGGCTCGACGACCGCAAGTGGGCGTACATCCGCCTGGAGGGCCGCTCGTTCGGCGACACCCCCCTCAACGCCGAGCTGAAGCTTGAGGTGTGGGACTCGCCGAACTCGGCCGGCGTCATCATCGACGCCGTCCGGGCCGCGAAGATCGCCCTGGACCGGAAGATCGGCGGCCCGATCCTGTCGGCCTCGTCGTACTTCATGAAGTCCCCGCCCGTGCAGTACGCCGACCACGACGCGCACGCCGCCGTCGAGTCCTTCATCAAGGGCGAGGTCGAGCGCTGACGCGCTGACCACCAGCACCGCCGCGAGGGCCGGGTCCGTCGGGACCCGGCCCTCGCCGTCGCTCAGGCCGACATCTCCAGGTACGGCGACAGCCGCAATGCCAACTCGTCGACCGAGTCCACCTCACCACTGGTCAACGCGTCGGTCAGCCCCATCCGCTCCTTGGCCGGCATGGTGAAGGTCAGCCCGCCGCGCTGCAGAAACACCCGCATCGCTGCCCAGGCCAGCCCGGCGTTCCACATGTCCAGGGGCCGCCACATCATCAGCCCGTGCAGCAGCGCCGCCGCTTTGTCCAAGACGGTCGGGTAGGCCGGGCGATTCATCATTCGAGCGTGCGGACGGGCCGCTGCGGCGACCAGGATGCCCGCGTCCCGCACCCGACTCTGCGGACCGGTGTACTCAGCCAGAAGGGTCAGCAGATCCTCCGGCTCCGGCCAGGGCTGCCTCACCGGTCCCCCAACATCTCGAAGAACTCGGCGTCCTCCGCGAAGACCCGCCGGGCTGCCTGGCGGGTCCACTCGTTGCGTTCTTGACGTTCGAGGTACTCCTGGATCGCCACCTCGACGGTCTTGTGCATCGAGCGGTGCTCGGCTTCGGCCAGCTCACGGAGCCGCTGTTCGACTTCGGGCTTGAGCGTCAGGGTGAAGGCCATACCACTTTTGTATAACTCTTCAGGGGCCACGTCAATCATGCTTGGCGCTCTCTCTGCCTCCTCGCAAATTAGGTGGAGCGGGTCCTGTTGACCTGCTCGGATGTTGCTCCCGAGCGCCGCCCGCAGGCCGCGTACCGGCCAACGGCTGGACAGGAAAGTCGGGTGCGGCAGCATGAGAATCGAAATGTGTAACAGCCGTCACTTATTCATCCGCCGCGTGTCCGCCGGAGCGTCGGTACGGCGTGCCCTCGGTACCCGCCCGGGGCCGCTCTCGGTGCGGGTGCCGACGACGCGGAGCCCGGCCGGCTGCACGTAGATGGTCCGGCGCTCGACCGCGTCGCCCTCCGCATCGAGTTGGTAGACATCGAGCCAGCGCCAGCCGTGGTAGGTGATTAAGTCGTCGCGCACCCGGATCACCCGGGCGATGATCGGCCGACTGATGAACTGGACGCTGGCAGCCCGGGTCACCTGGACCACGTCCCCGGCCCTGATCTCGACGCTCACGACCCGTACCGCCGCCACGCCCTGATCCGGGCCCGCGCCACCTCGACGGCAGGACAACAACTCCCGACGCAGCACGCCCGACAACGGTGGTGCCGGTGGTACTCCAACACCTGCCAGGCAATTCGCACCAGTGCCGGCAGCCGCCGCCCGGTCACGACTCAAGCCAGTTCTCGCGGCCGGTAGGGATAGGGGGACGCGCCCAGCACAGGCGATGCGGTGCCCGCCAGCGTCGCAGGGCCGCCAGGCGGGATTCCGGCACCGCCGCTGGGCACACCGGCAACCCCAACTCGACCAGTTGGTTCGCCGCCGCGTTGGCCGGCCGGCACGGTCCCGGGACCTGGCAGACCCGGCAGAGCCCCGCCGGATCGAGTACGTGCGCGGCGATGATCTCGTACGCGGCGCGGCTCTCCGGCCGTACCCGGCTCTCGTGCAACCTCATCGGTGCGTACCCCTCGCCTGAAGGGGGCGGGCGCGCGGTCCGTCACCGCCGCGAGGGGGATTCGCGGCGGGGTCCACGCGCCCGCCCGGCTCGGTGCCGAGGGATGCGCTGTCGGGTCAGCGCACCCCTCGACCGAAAACCGAAGGGGTACGCACAACGCAGGCGCGCCGGTGTCCGCTCGCAGCGGGTACGGCGTGGTAGACAGTCGGGGAGTCGTTCCCCGGGGCGCCATCCATCGCGATGTGTCTCCCGTTCGGCTCGTTCCAGGGCCGGGGTGGGCATGCCGCCAAGCCAACCCACCCCGGTCCTTCCATCAGCCGCCAATTACCTTCAGTAACAGCAGCCACACGCAGCATGCATCAGATCTAGCACTGGTGCAAGCTTGCAACAAGGGAATCTGTTCGCCATGCTGATGCAGACGAATGGAGACGTGATGCCGAACGAACTTGCCTCCACACTTCGCGCCCAGTGGCTTGGTCAGCAGCTCCGCGAGATGCGGGAAGCTGCCCGGCTGACGCTGCGGGACGTGGGTGAATGCCTCAATCGCAACGCCAGCACCGTCAGCCGGATCGAGTCCGGCATGCTGCCGGCCCGGGTACCCGAGGTGCTGGCCTACCTCGATGTCTGCGGGATCGACGACCCCAAACGACGCGACGACCTCAAGACGATGGCGCAGGATGTCTGGCAAAAGGGCTGGTGGGACGGCTTTAGCGCCAACGTCGCCGCCTCATTGATCGACTGGATCTGGCTGGAGAGCCGCGCCACCGCAATCGACTCATTTCAGGACTCGGTGATCCCCGGCCTGCTCCAGACCCGGGAGTACGCCGAGGCCGTCATCCGGGCCGCCGACCAGCACCTTCCCGACGACCAACTCCAACGCTTCGTCGAGCTGCGCATGAACCGCCAGCAGCGCTTGAGCCATCCCGAGCCGATCCGGCTCTCCGCGATCATCGACGAGGGCGCGTTGCGCCGGACGGTCGGCGGATCCGAGGTGATGCGCGCCCAGCTTGCCCACCTTCGTTCGCTGGCCGGCTGGCCGAACGTCGAGATCATGATCCTGCCGCTCGCCGCAGGCGCCCACGCCAGCCCAAATGGTGCCTTTGATGTCTTCCGGATGCGGCGGCCGTATCCACCCGCCGGCTGCATCTCCACGGTCGTCGGGACAGTCGTGGTCGAAGGGGAGAAGGCCGATTCGCTGCACCAGCGCTACGATCGGCTACGCCGGGCGGCGCTGCGTAACGGCGCCGTGCAGCGGATCCTCTTCGACCTGGAAGCACGTCTGGAGTGAGCACATGGCGACCGTCGGCCGATCGACCAGCACCGCACTGCCGGTGGCCTGGCACGTCAGCACCCGCAGCGGCAACGGCGACGGCAACTGCGTCGAGGCCGGGCCGGTGCGCGACGGCAGCGGGCGGTTCGCCGTCCGCGACAGCAAGGACCGCGGCGGACCCGTCCTGGTCTACGCCGCCGCCGACTGGGGCACCTTCCTCACCGGCCTGCGCGCCGGGCGTCTCGCCTGACTCGTCTAACTCGCTGACCCGCCCCTCCCGCCGCACACCCCGGCAGCGGTCAGGACCAGGCGCGCCGCAGGGCGACGCCGGCCTCCAGCTCCAGCAGCTTCACCTTGCGCGGCAGGCCGCCGCCGAAGCCGACCAGCTTCGCCCCCGCGCCCACAATCCGGTGGCAGGGCACGATGACGGGGACCGGGTTGCGGTTGCAGGCCACCCCGACCGCCCGCGCCGCACCGGGGTCGCCGACCACCCGGGCCACCTCGCCGTAGGTCGACGTCTCCCCGTACGGGATGCGGGTCATCTCCTGCCACACCGCCCGTTCGAAGTCGGAGCCCCGGCGCACCGCCACCGGCACCGTGAATTCGGTCAGCTCACCGGCGAAGTACGCCCGCAGCTCCGCCACGGCCCGCCCGGACAACTCGTCGCCGGGTGCCTCGGTCGCCGCCGCCACCCGCCCGAAGTGCGCGCCGCACACCCCGGCGTCGTCGGTGGCCACGGAGAACTCACCGATCGGCGAGTCGAGAACGGTCCAGCGCACACCCCCATTCTTCCCTCCCGGTCCGACCGCACCGCGACCCGGCCTCCCAGACAGGCAGGAACGTCGGTGCTCGCCGATCCGACCGGGCGGGAAACTGGCCCAGCAATCCGTGCCCCGAAGGTGGCCTTGGGTGACCTTGCGCGGCAGGGCTACCGTGCAGGTCATGGCCTCGGGGACACTCATCTTCCTGATCATCGGCGGGGTGGGCGTCGCCGTGCTGGCGCTGGCCCTGCTCGGCGCGGAGCTGTTCCAGTTCGGCCATCCCGACGTCGACGGGCCGGTGTCCGTCGAGGCGGTCGCCGGATTCACCGGCGCCTTTGGCTTCGGCGCCGCGATCGTCAACGAGCTGGTCGGCGGGCGCACCCCCGGGCTGATCGCGGCGGCGGCGGCCGGTGGCGCGCTGGCGGCGGTGCCCACGGCCTGGCTCGCGGTCCGGCTCAGTCGGGCGGCCCGCGCCATGCGGACCGACCCCACCCCCAGCCGCAACGACCTGGTCGGCGCGCTCGGCCTGGTGGTGACCCCGGTGCCGACGGACGGGTACGGCGAGGTCCGGATCCGCGTCGCGGGCCAACCGGTGAAGCTCAACGCCCGCGCCGACGGCCCGATCCCGGTCGGTGCCCAGGTCTTCGTGGTGGAAGCCCTGAGCGAGACCAGCGTGCACGTCGAGACCTACTGAATCCCTGCGCAGAGAACCACCGAACCCCCTTTCACACCCTCAGAGCGGAAGTCGTATGCCCCTCCTCATCGCCATCGGCGGCGCGGTTCTCCTCGTCGTCGTCCTCGTCCTGTTCGTGCTCTCCCGGATCAAGGTCGCCGGGCCCAACGAGGCATTCATCGTCACCGGCCGCAAGGGCCGGACCACGCAAACCGCCGACGGCGGCCGGTCCACCGACAACTCCGGGCAGAAGGTCGTCCTCGGCGCGTCGGTCTTCGTCCTGCCGGTGGTGCAGAAGATCCAGTCGCTGGACCTGTCCAGCCGCCGCATCGACGTCGGCATCAAGGGCGCGGTGAGCAAGCAGGGCATCCGGGCCGACCTGCACGGCGTCGCCATCGTCAAGGTCGGCGGCACCGAGGGCGCGATCCGCGCCGCCGCCCAGCGCTTCCTGCACCAGCAGGGCGAGATCGACAACTTCACCCGCGAGGTGCTGGCCGGCGCGCTGCGCTCGATCGTCGGCCGGCTCACCGTCGAGGAGGTCATCCGGGACCGCGCGGCGTTCGCCAACGCGGTGGCGGAGGAGGCCGAGCACTCGATGACCAACCAGGGCCTGGTGCTGGACACCTTCCAGCTCCAGGACATCGTGGCCGAGGGGTCGTACCTGCAGGACCTCGGGCGGCCGGAGGCGGCCCGGGTGCTCAAGGACGCCTCGATCGCCGAGGCCCGGGCCCGGCAGCAGGCCGAGCAGGAGCGGCTGCTGGCCGAGGAGGCCATCGCCGAGGCGAACCGGAACCTGTCGCTGAAGCAGGCCGCCATCCAGGCCGAGATCGACGCCGCGAAGGCGAAGTCGGCGGCGGCCGGGCCGCTCGCCCAGGCCGAGCGGGACCAGGCGATCCTCTCCGAGCAGCAGAAGGTGGCCGAGCGCAACGCCGAGCTGAAGCAGCGCCAGCTCGACACCGAGGTACGCAAGCCGGCCGACGCCGCCCGGTACAAGGTGGAGCAGGAGGCCGAGGCGGCCCGCAACGCGGCCGTGCTGAACGCCGACGCCCAGCGGCAGGCCACCATCGCCGCCGCGCAGGCCGTCGCCGAGCAGGCCCGGCTCACCGGTGAGGGCGAGCGGGCCCGCCGGGCCGCCCTGGCCGAGGCGAACGCGATCGAGGGCGCCAAGGAGGGCGAGGCCGAGCAGCGCCGGCGCTCCGCGATCGCCGAGGCGGTCGAGCGGGAGGGCCAGGCGGAGGCGACGGCCATCCTGGCCAAGGGGCAGGCCGAGGCCGACGCGATGGCCCGCAAGGCCGAGGCGTTCGCCGCGTACGGCGAGGCGGCGGTGCTGGACCTGCTGGTCCGGGTGCTGCCGCAGGTGGTCGAGGCGGCCAGCGCGCCGATCGGCGCGATCGACAAGATGACGGTGATCTCCACCGACGGGGCGTCCTCGCTGACGAAGTCGGTGGCGAGCAACGTGGCGCAGGGGCTCCAACTCGGCACCGACCTGACCGGCATCGACCTGGCCGGCCTGCTCGGCAAGCTCGGCGCGGCCCAGTCCGTCGGCGGCGGCAAGCCCGCGGTCGACGCCTGATCTGACAAAGGGGCCCCGGCCGACGGAATACGTCGGCCGGAGCCCCTTCCACGCTCAGGCCGGCGTGACGCCCTGCTCGCGGGCCCAGCGCAGCAGCTCCGCCTCGGCCTCGTCGCGGTCCAGCGGGCCGCGCTCCAGGCGCAGCTCCTTCAGGTGCTTCCAGGCCTGGCCGACGACCGGCCCCGGCGGCACGCCGAGCAGCTCCATGATCGCGTTGCCGTCCAGGTCGGGGCGGACCCGGGCCAGATCCTCCTCGGCCGCGATCCGGGCGATCCGCTCCTCCAGCGCGTCGTAGTCCGCCGCCAGGGCGGCGGCCTTGCGCCGGTTGCGGGTGGTGCAGTCCGAACGGGTCAGCTTGTGCAGCCGGGACAGCAGGTCCTCGGCGTCGGTGACGTAGCGGCGCACCGCCGAGTCCGTCCACTCGCCCCGGCCGTACCCGTAGAAGCGCAGGTGCAGGCCGACCAGCTTGACCACCTGCGCGGTGACGTCCTTCGGGTACTTCATGGCCTTCATCCGGGCCTTGGTCAGCCGGGCGCCGACCACCTCGTGGTGGTGGAAGCTGACCCGGCCGTCCGGCCCGACCGCCTTGGTGGCCGGCTTGCCGATGTCGTGCATCAGGGCGGCCATCCGCAGGACGAAGTCGCAGCCGTCGGTCTCGTACGACACGGCGTTGCTCACCACGGTGAGCGTGTGCTCGTAGACGTCCTTGTGCTGGGCGTGCTCGTCGATCTCCAGCTTCAGCCCGGTCAGCTCGGGCAGGAAACGGTCGGCCAGCCCGGTGTCGACCAGCAGCCGCAGCCCGGTGATCGGGTCCGCGCCGCAGAGCAGCTTGGTGAACTCGTCGCGGACCCGCTCGGCGGTGATCCGGTCGAGGTCGGCGGCCATCCGGGTCATCGCCGCCCGCACGTCCGGGTGGACGGTGAAGCGGAGCTGGGCGGCGAACCGGGCCGCCCGCAGCATCCGCAGCGGGTCGTCGCCGAACGACTCGGCGGGGGTGCCGGGGGTGCGGATCACCTTGGCGGCGAGGTCGTCGAGGCCGCCGTGCGGGTCGGTGAACCGGTGCCCGGGCAGGCTGACCGCCATCGCGTTGACGGTGAAGTCGCGGCGCCTCAGGTCGTCGGTCAGGTTGGTGCCGTACTCGACGACCGGGTTCCGGCTGACCTGGTCGTACGCCTCGGCGCGGTAGGTGGTGATCTCCAGCCGCAGCCCGTCGCGCTGGCAGCCGATGGTGCCGAACTCGCGGCCGGTCTCCCAGATCGACTCGGCCCAGCCCTTGATGACCCGCAGGGTCTGGTCGGGGTGGGCGTCGGTGCAGAAGTCCAGGTCGTCGCCGAGGCGGCCGAGCAGGGCGTCGCGTACCGAACCACCCACCAGGTGCAGCTCGTGGCCCGCCTCGGCGAACCGGCGACCCAGCTCGTCGGCGACGGGGGAGACGCGGAGCAGTTCGGCGACGGCGTTGCGCTGCGCTGCGGTGAGCTCGCGGCGGTCGGCGGCGTGGGGAGCGGAGGCTTCGAACATGGGATCGCCAGCCTATCGGGCCGGTGGGGGAACTGATCCGCCGGGCGTGGGTAAGCGGTGGAGGTTGACTATGGTCATGGGGTGCGGGCCGGTGCCCGGCTCCGACGTACCCCTTGGAGGCTGGAAGATGAGCGGCGGTCTCTACCGCAGCGCGAACGCCGCGCAGGGCGGCGGCCGGCCCCCGGGTGACGACGCCACCTTCATCTCCGCGGAGCCGCTGAACCAGCCCGCGATGGAGTCGACCGCGCCGCCGCAGGAGGTCGTCGCGGAGACGAGCGCCGCGACGAACAGCGCGGTGATGGCGATCGGCAGCCTGGTCAGCCGGGGCACCGGCTTCCTGCGCACGCTCGTGCTCACCGCCGCGCTGGGCGGGGCCCTGGTCGGCGACGCCTACACCACGGCGCAGATCTTCCCGGGCATGGTGTACGAGTTCCTGCTCGGCGGCATCCTGACCAGCGTGCTGGTCCCGGTGCTGGTGCGCCGGCGCAAGACCGACGACGACCGGGGCCAGGCGTACGCCCAGCGGCTGCTCACCCTCGCGGTGATCGCGCTGGCCGTGGCGGCGGTGCTCGCGGTGGCGATGGCCCCGGTGCTGACCTGGCTGTACGCCAGCGACCAGCAGACCGGCGAGTACCGCGGCCTGGTCAACGCGCTGTCCCGGCTGATGCTGCCGATGATCTTCTTCACCGGCCTGAGCGCGCTGATCAGCGCGGTGCTGAACACCCGGGGGCACTTCGCGGCCCCGATGTGGGCCCCCATCCTCAACAACATCGTGGTGATCGCGACCGGCGGGCTCTACATCGCGATCTTCGGGGCGAAGATCGTCGAGCCGAACGAGATGACGCTGGGGCGCGTCCTGCTGATCGGCGGCGGAACCCTGCTCGGCGTGGCGATCCAGGCCGCCGGCCTGCTGCCGGCGCTGCGCAAGGTCGGCTTCCGGTGGCGGTTCCGCTTCGACTTCGGCAAGCTCGGCCTCGCCGAGCTGGGCCGGCTCGGTGCCTGGATGTTCTGCTACGTCGCGGTCAGCCAGCTCGGCCTGGTCGTGGTGTTCAACCTGCTGAGCCGGGCCAGCGGCGAGAAGGCCGCCGGCCCACTGATCTACAACAACGTCTTCCTGCTGCTGATGATGGCGCACGGCATCATCGCGGTGTCGATCATCACCGCGCTGATGCCCCGGATGAGCGCCGCCGCGGCCGACGGCCGGTACGCCGACCTGGCCGCCGACCTGTCCCGGGGCACCCGGACGGTCACGGCGGTCCTCGCCCCGATCGGGGTCTGCTACGCCGTGCTCGCCACCCCGGTCGCGTTCGCCCTGTTCCAGCACGGCGCGTTCACCGAGCAGAACGCCCGGGACACCGTCCCGGTGCTGGTCGTGGCGGCCGTGGCCCTGGTGCCGTTCGCGATCAGCCAGCTGTTCACCTTCGCCTTCTACGCGCTGCCGGACACCCGGACCCCGGCCCTGGTCAACATCCCGGTGGTGGGGCTGCGGGTGGCCGTGCAGATCGGCCTCTTCTCGCTCTTCGCGGCGAGCTTCGCCGCCGCCGGGATGATGCTCGGCAACGCCGTCTCGTACGTGGCGGCGGCCGTCATCTCGGCGTGGCTGCTGCGCGGCCGGGTGGGCCGGATCGGGATGGGGCAGATCGCCGGCACGTTCGTGCGGGTGGCCGTCGCCGCCGCCGGGGCCACCGTCCTCGGGTTGCTGGTGGTGAAGCTGCTGCCGGGCGACGACGCGCCCACGCTGGTCCAGTCGGCGGTGCAGATCGTGGTCGGCGGCGCGGTCATCGGCGGGACGTACCTGGGGCTGGCCATGGTGCTGCGGATCAGGGAGATCACCGAGGTGATCGGGATGGTCCGCAGCCGCCTCGGGCGCTGACCCGGCACCGCGCCGGGGCCCTCCGGCCGGCCACCACGCAGGGTGACCGGGGATCACCAGGCTGGGGATGCGCCTGTGGATAACTCAGCGATTCGCGGGTCAGCAGCCATAAGTGCCTGTGGGCAACCAGCCGGAAGGCTGAGCATGACGGGCCGTTCGGTGGGGTATCCGGGCGGCGACACCAGCCCCGTCGCACCGGCCCGGCCCCTGCGACGACTACTTGCGGTCAACCTCTAGATTGGCTAGTACATGTGCCAGCAACGCGGCTGACAACGGCCGTAACCGGGCGAGTCCGGCATGTCCCGGCACCTCCGCCGGGTTCGGCGGGAAGATGACATGTCGGGGAGGCGGGCAACCCGGGTAAGGTCGCTTCCGACGGGTACGGCTGACCCAGGCGTTCCACGTCGACACCGTCGGCCGGTTCCTCAACAGGCAGAGCGGGAAGCCACATGCCCAGCAGCGCGGGTCCATCGATCGACACGATCACCGAGGGAGGACGGGTGACCCAGGTCGGCGAGGGTCAGGAGGCGGAGGAGAGCGCTCCGCCGGTCATGACCTTCGGTGCTCCCACGGCGGGTGAAATCCTCGCCGAGCGGTACGAGCTGGTCGAGCACATCAACAATGACAGCGCGGGCCGGCTGGTCTGGCGCGGAGTCGACGTCGTGCTGCGCCGTCCCGTCGCGGTCGTGCTGCGCTACCCGGGCGGCGACTCCGCCACCGAGATGCTCCAGGCGGCCGTCGCGGCCAGCCGGGTGATCCACCCGAATCTGGTCGGCGTCTACGACGCCATCGACGAGGCCGATCGGGCGTACGTGGTCCGCGAGTGGGTGGACGGGCAGTCCCTGCGGGAGCTGGTCGCCGACGGCCCCCTCGACCCGGGCCGGACGACCGCGATCGGCAACGCGGCGGCCAGCGCGCTGGCCGCCGTGCACGCCACCGGCATGGTGCACGGCAACGTGCACCCCGGCACCGTGATGATCAGCGACGAGGGCCGGGTGGTGCTGGCCGACGCCCGCACCGACAGCGCCGACAGCCAGGAGAACGACGTCCGGGCGATCGGCGGCGTCCTCTACTTCGCCCTGACCGGGCACTGGCCGCACGCCGAGGCCCCGCTGCACGGCGCCACCGCCGGGCACGGCCGGGCCGCCATCCCGGACGCCGTCCGGGACGCCAGCGGGGCGATCGCCGCGCCGCGGCAGGTCCGCGCCGGCGTGCCGGCCTACCTCGACGACCTGACGATGGACCTGCTCGACGCCGGAATCGCCCCGCCCCCGTCGGACGTGCTCGCGGCCGAGCTGGGCCGGCTCGACATCCCGATCGAGGAGGAGCCGTACCTGGAGCCGGCCGGTCCGCTGCGGTTCGCCGCGGAGACCGGCGACGAGCCGTCCCCACTGGCGTCGGTGGGCGGCCGGAAGGTCGCCATCGGTATCGCCGGCCTGCTGGCGGTCGCCCTGGTCGGCCTGCTCATCGGGATCAGCGCGCTGGGCGGGGACGACGAGCCCCCGCAGGCCGAGCCGGTGGCCCGGCCGTCCAACAGCGCCCCGGCCACCGAGGCGGCGCCCGCCGCCACGCGCAAGCTGTCGGTGAGCGACGTGCGCATCATCGACCCGGACAGCAAGCTCCGCGACGAGCTGGGCGGCGCCGAGAAGGTGATCGACGGCAACCAGGACGAGAGCTGGGACACCGACACCTACACCCAGGCGAACTTCGGCAACCGCAAGAGCGGCATGGGGGTCTGGCTCGACCTCGGCGAGGAGCGCACGGTCAAGTCGGTGCAGGTGAGCCTCTCCGCCACCGGGGCGTCCGCCCAGCTCTTCGCCGGCAAGACCGACCCGCCCTCCACCTCGGCCGGCGACAAGTCGCTGCTCACGAGCTACCAGAAGAGCCCGATCGGGCAGCCGTTCGAGGAGCACGACGGCACCACCATGACCTTCAACGGCTTCGACGCCGACACCAAGTACCGCTACCTGCTGTTCTGGATCACCGAGCTGCCCTCGAACGACCGGGGCTACCAGGTCGGGGTCCAGGAGATCACGGTCCAGGGTTCGTGAACCGGCGACCGCCGACGGGTCGCCACCCCGGGCGGGCGTGGTGATGGACGGTCACGGCGAGCGGACGACAGACGTACCGGTGGACGGCCAGCGCCGTCCACCGGTCGCCGTTCCGACCGGCTCCGTCCCGGGCACCGGGCCGAGCGACGTCGAACTGCTCCGCGCCCACGTCGCCGGCGACCGATACGCCTTCACCGAACTCTTCCACCGGCACCGGGACCGGCTCTGGGCGGTGGCCCTCCGGACGGTCGGCGACCGCGAGGAGGCCGCCGACGGGCTCCAGGACGCGCTGCTCTCCGCCCACCGCGCGGCGGCCCGGTTCCGGGGTGACTCCGCCGTCACCACCTGGCTGCACCGAATCGTGGTGAACGCCTGCCTGGACCGGATCCGACGCCGGCAGGCGCACCCGACCGTTCCGCTGCCGGACGGGACGCACGGCCCCGACGACGGCCCGTCGACCGGCGGGGTGGAACCGGCCGCCCCCGTCCAGGACCACGACACCGCCCTGGTGGTCCGCCAGGCCCTCGCCGAGCTTCCGGTCGAGCAGCGGTCGGCGCTGGTGCTGGTGGACGTACAGGGCTACCCCGTCGCCGAGGTGGCCCGGATCCTCGGCGTCGCCGAGGGGACGGTCAAGAGCCGCTGCGCCCGGGGCCGCGCCCGCCTCGCTGTGGCGCTCGGTCACCTGCGCACGGGTGTCGTCCCCGAGGGAACGACCGGCGCGGACGCCGACGAGGGCCCGAACCTGCGGTCCGGCCGGCCCGGGCGGGTCGCCCCGCCACAGGACGGGCGGTCCGGGGCGCGAGTCCGGAACGCCGCCCCACCCGACGCCGGGGCCGGCCCGGACGTGCCCGTCGTCACCCGGGGGAACCCTGGGCCGGCGGGGGGCGTCCGATCTGGGTCGGGGCGCTCCCGGCGCGACGCCAACCAGGAGGAATCGTGACGGCCGGGGGGTTCAGGGAGGTCGACCACGACCTGCTCGCCGACTACCTCGGCGGCGCGCTCGACGGCACGCCGGACGAGGCGGTCGTGGCCCGGCTGGTCGAGGAGGACCCGGCCTGGGCCGAGGCCCACGACGCGCTGGCGCCGGCCCTGGCCCGGGTCGGCGAGGACCTTGCGGCCTGGGCCGGACCGGCCCCCGAGATGCCGCTGGCGGTCGCCGACCGGATCGCCGCCGCGCTGGCCGGCGCCGGCCCGGGCACGCCCACCGGCCCCTCCGTTGCGCCGGACGCCACGGACCGGACCGATCCCGATCGCGCGACCGGAGTGCCACCCGCGCTGGTGCCGGCCCAGCCGTCGGGCGGGTCGCGCCGGCCGGCCGGAGGGTCCGGGCCGACGACCGGTCGTACCGGCACCGCCGGTCCTGGCCGGCGCGGGCGACGCTGGGTCCGGATCGCCGGGCCGGTGGCGCTGGCCACCGCGGCGGTGTTCGCCGTCGGGCTGGGGCTCAACCGGTTCGTCACCGAGAGCACGCAGTCCGACAGCGCGGCGACCACCACGATGAGGGAACCCGCCGGAGCGGCGATGGGTGCGAACGGCTCCTTCCGCGCGACCGGAAACCCGCAGCACAGCGGCATCGACTGGACGCCGGAGGCGCTGGCCTCCGGCGCGCCGCGCACCGGGCCGTCCAAGTCGGTCGGGCAGGGATCGGCGGCGCCGGAGGTCGGCGGAGGCGAGCGCCTCCCGGCGGTCGGCGACCTCGACCGGCTCACCGCGGCGGGTGCCCTGACCTCCTGCCTGACGGCGGTCAGCACCGAGTACGGGGCCGGTCCGCTCACCGTCGACCTGGTCGACTACGCCCGGTTCCGGGGCGACCCGGCGCTGATCGTGCGCTTCGTCGACCCGTCCGGGGTGCGCTGGGCGTGGGTCAGCGGCCCGGAGTGCGGCGTACCCGGATCCGGGGCCGACACCCGCTACCGGGCGCGGGTAGGGTGAGATCACGGTTCGCCGGCGGGCGTAGCGGGGCGGGGTGACCCGCTGGCCCGGGCGAGACGGAATCGGCGACGCCGTCCTTCCACGTGACGTGACCCACCGGATGACCGGCTCGGGAATCCCCACTTCGTACGATGACGTTTCGCAAGTCAGGAGTCGTGGCGGCGTCCGCGTGGCGGCGGCACTCAGACCGGCATCGGTGCGCGCGCCGATGGCGACCACACACATCGGGAGACGGCAGTGGACGAGGTCCGCAACCTGATCATCATCGGCTCCGGGCCGGCCGGTTACACGGCGGCGGTCTATGCCGCGCGCGCCAACCTCAAGCCCCTGGTCATCGAGGGCGTGCAGTCCGGTGGCGCGCTGATGACGACGACCGAGGTGGAGAACTTCCCCGGCTTCGCCGACGGCATCCTGGGTCCCGAGCTGATGGACAACATGCGCAAGCAGGCCGAGCGGTTCGGTGCCGAGTTCCTCACCGACGACGTGACCCGGGTCGAGCTGAAGGACACCGGCAGTGTCGGCTCCGACGCGGTGAGCACCGTGTGGGTCGGCGAGACCGCGTACCGGGCGAAGGCCGTCATTCTGTCCACCGGTTCGGCCTGGCGTCCCCTGGGCGTGCCGGGTGAGCAGGAGTACCTCGGCCACGGCGTCTCGTCCTGTGCCACCTGTGACGGCTTCTTCTTCCGCAACCAGCACATCGTGGTCGTCGGTGGCGGCGACTCGGCGATGGAGGAGGCCAGCTTCCTCACCCGGTTCGCCGAGTCGGTCACCATCATCCACCGGCGCGACTCGTTCCGGGCCAGCAAGATCATGGCCGAACGGGCGCTCGGCAACGACAAGATCAAGGTCGAGTGGAACACGGTGGTCGAGGAGGTTCTCGGCGCCGACGGCAAGGTCTCCGGCGTACGGGTCCGCAACGTGCACAGCGGGGAGAGCAAGGTTCTCGACGTCACCGGCGTCTTCGTGGCGATCGGTCACGACCCGCGCAGCGAACTGTTCCGCGGCCAGGTCGAGCTGGACGACGAGGGCTACGTGAAGGTGCAGGCGCCGAGCACCCGGACCAGCATCCCGGGCGTGTTCGCGGCCGGCGACGTGGTCGACCACACCTACCGGCAGGCGATCACTGCCGCCGGCACGGGCTGCGCGTCCGCCCTGGACGCCGAGCGCTTCATCGCCACGATCCAGAGCTGAGCCGCAGCACCACCCGCAGCGACGCCGCCCCCGGCGTGGCACCGAAACGACGAACGATCTGAACGAAGTCCCGGAGGAGGGTCATAGTGGGAGCGACAAAGGCGGTCACCGACGCGAGCTTCGCCGCCGACGTGCTGAAGTCCGACAAGCCGGTGCTCGTCGACTTCTGGGCTGAGTGGTGCGCGCCGTGCCGCAAGGTCTCCCCGCTGCTGGAGGAGATCGCCGGCGAGATGGGCGACCAGGTCAGCATCGTGAAGCTCAACATCGACGAGAATCCGGAGACGGCCCGCGCCTACCGGGTGATGTCCGTGCCGACCCTGACCGTCTTCAAGGACGGCGAGCCGGTCCAGTCCATCGCCGGCGCCAAGCCGAAGGGCGAACTGGTCAAGCTGATCCAGTCCGCGCTCTGACCGACGCACCCCGAAACCCCGTACCCCTCGCGGGTGCGGGGTTTCGGGTTTCCGGCCCTGACCTGGGCGGACACCGCACCTCGGCCGGCCGGACCGCATAGCCTCAACCCGGGGGCGGCCGGTCGGCCACGCCGCGCCCCGTCGCCCAGCGGGGTCGCCGACCCCGCCTGCGGCGTCGCGGGACGACCGGCCACAACCGTGCGAAGGGGGTCGAGCGTGCGTCCGATCCGACCCGGCGACCGGGGACCGGCGGTGACCGAGATCCGTGGCGTGCTGACCGGCCTCGACCTGCTCCCCTCGTCGCCCACGGGCGACGACGACGAGTACGACGCCGCGACCGAACGCGCGGTCCGGGCGTTCCAGCAGTCCCGTGGGCTCAGCGTGGACGGGCGGGTCGGCGCGGAGACGTGGCGCGCCCTGGACGCCGCCCGCTGGCGGCTCGGCGCGCGGACCCTCTACCACGCGGTGCCGGAGCCACTGATCGGCGAGGACGTCCGGTCGTTGCAGGAACGCCTGCTGGAGATGGGGTACGACGTGGGCCGCGCCGACGCCATCTACGGCGTGCGCACCTCGCGGGCGGTGGCCCAGTTCCAGCGGGAGATGGGGCTCAAGCCCGACGGCTCCTGCGGCCCGCACACCATGGGGACGCTGCGCCGCCTGGGGCGCAAGGTGGTGGGCGGCCGGCCGCAGTGGCTGCGCGAGTCCGACGCGATCCGGCAGGCCGGCCCCGCCCTGGTCGGCCGGACCGTGGTCATCGACCCCGGGCACGGCGGCACCGATCCGGGGGTGGTGGTGCCGGACGGGCCGCTGCGCTGGACCGAGGCCGACCTGGTGCACGACCTGGCCAGCCGGCTGGAGGGGCGGCTCGCCGCCTCCGGGGTGCGGGTGCAGCTCACCCGGGGGCCGGCGCCGGGGAGTTGCCTACCGGACGTGGAACGGGCGCAACTGGCCAACTCCCTGGGCGCGGACGTGTTCATCTCGCTGCACACCGACGGACACGCCAATCCGGAGGCCGAGGGCGTGGCGACCTACCACTATGGCACCGACAACGGGGTCACCTCGGCCACCGGTGAGCGGCTGGCCGGGCTGGTACAGCGGGAGATCGTGGCCCGGACGGGGCTGCGGAACTGCCGGACCCACGCCAAGACGTGGGACCTGCTCCGGCTGACCCGGATGCCGGCGGTACGGGTGGAGGTGGGCTACCTGACCTCTCCGGCGGACCGGGGACGGCTGGTCGACCCGCGGTTCCGGGACCGGATCGTCGAGGCGATCGTGGCCGCCGTCCAGCGGATGTACTTCCCGGTCGAGCGGGACGTGCCCACCGGCTCGATCGACGTCAGCGAGCTGCGGGCGGCGGTCGCGGCCGGCCGGGTGGCCACCGCCTGAGCCCGCCCGGTCCGTTGCCTGGGCGGGGCCGGGCGAGGGCCGCCGCACGACTCCGACCAGCCGGGCCCGCTCCGCTCCCGCCCGGCGCACGGCGCTGGCGGCGTGCGGGTCAGCCGCTGGTGGAACGGGTGGCCGGGGCAGGCCGGACCGGCCGGAGCAGGGTCTCCGGGCTCATCGAGCCGAGCAGCTTCTCCAGGGCGTACTCGACGTCGGACTTCCAGCTCAGCGCGGTGCGCAGCTCCAGCCGTAGCCGGGGGTAGCGCGGGTGCGGACGGACCGTCTTGAAGCCCACCGAGAGGAAGTAGTCGGCGGGGGCGACGCAGCCGCCGGGCGGGTCGCCGTCGTCGCCGAACTTCGCGTCGCCGAACGCCTCGATCGCCTTGATCCCCCGCTTGGTGAGGTCCCGGGCCACGCCCTGCACGAGCATCCGGCCGAGCCCGCCACCGGCGAAGGGGGCGACCACGTGCGCGGTCATCAGCAGCGCCGCGTCGGCGGAGACGGGCGAGGTGGGGAACGCCATCGCGCGGGGCACGTAGGCCGGCGGGGCGTACATGACGAAGCCGGCGGGCATGCCGTCGACGTACGCGAGCTTGCCGCAGGAGCCCCACTCCAGCAGCGTCTGGGAGACCCAGGCCTCCTTCTCCAGCCCCGGGTCGCCCGCCGCGCAGGCCCGGTCGGCGGACACCGGATCAAGCTCCCAGTAGACGCACTGCCGGCACGGGCGGGGCAGGTCTTCCAGGGTGTCGAGGGTCAGGCTGACCAGACGTCGAGACATTGGCGCATCCCCACAATAGGCTCGGAGACGAGACCGGCGCGCAACGCCACCGCCGCCTCGGCCCCCCGACGAGCGATCGTACGCCGACTGGTGACGCTACGGGAGGGGACGCGCGAATGCACCCGGAGCGCCGCCGGGACGCCCCCGTGCCGGCCGCCCGCGGGTCCGGGATGTGGACTCGGGTCACGTCGTAGGGGCCGTTCGTCGCCGACCCGACTACCATCGGGGATCTGCGTCCCGTGCCGCCATGGTCTGCGGCGTCCCGGGTATCCCGGGAGGGCGGCAGCCGCCCGACACGCGATCGAGGTGATGTCATGACCGGCACGACGCTCGACGACTACACCGACCGGTACGCCCGGCGCGTCCGAGGCATGACCGCCTCGGAGATCCGCGCGCTGTTCGCGGTGGCCAGCCGGCCGGAGGTGGTCTCGCTCGCCGGAGGCGCACCGTACATCGCCGCCCTGCCGCTGGACGCGGTGGGCGAGATGCTCGGCCGGCTCGGCTCCGAGCACGGGGCCACCACCCTCCAGTACGGCATCGGCCAGGGCACCCTGGAGCTGCGCGAGCGGATCTGTGAGGTGATGGCCCTCTCCGGCGTCGACGCGTCCTGCGGCGCCTCCCCGGAGGACGTCGTGGTGACCGTCGGCGGCCAGCAGGCGCTCGACCTGGTGGCCCGGCTCTTCCTCGACCCGGGTGACGTGGTGCTCGCCGAGGGGCCGACCTACGTCGGCGCACTCGGGGTGTTCCAGGCCGCCCAGGCCCAGGTGGTACACGTGCCGATGGACGACGAGGGGCTGATCCCGGAGGCCCTGGAGGCGGCCGTGGCGGAGCTGGCCCGATCCGGCCGGCGGGTGAAGTTCCTGTACACCATCCCGACCTACCAAAACCCGACGGGCGTGACGCTCAGCGAGGAACGGCGCGAACGGGTGCTCGACATCTGCGAACGCGCCGGCCTGCTGGTGGTCGAGGACGACCCGTACGGTCAGCTCGGTTTCGAGGGTGACGCCCCGCGCCCGCTGCGGGCCCGCCGCCGCGACGGGGTGTTCTACCTGAGCACCTTCTCCAAGACCTTCGCCCCCGGGTTGCGGGTGGGCTGGATCCTGGCCCCGCACGCGGTGCGCGACAAGCTGGTGATCGCCAGCGAGGCGCAGATCCTCTGCCCCAGCGGGTACGCCCAGGCCGCCGTCTCGACCTACCTGGGCACCATGCCGTGGCGGGAGCAGCTCAAGGTGTACCGGGAGGTCTACCGGGAGCGCCGGGACGCGATGCTGGCGGCCCTGGACGACCTGATGCCCGCCGGCACCACCTGGACCAACCCCGCCGGCGGCCTGTTCGTCTGGGCGACGCTGCCCGACGGCCTGGATTCGAAGGCGATGATGCCGCGGGCCATCGCGGCGCGGGTGGCGTACGTGCCCGGCACCGGCTTCTACGCCGACGGCACCGGCACCGGCACCATGCGGCTCAACTTCTCCTTCCCGTCACCAGAGCGGATCCGCGAGGGCGTGCGCCGACTGGCCAGCGTGATGGAGCAGGACATCGCCATGCGCCGGGTGTTCGGCGCGGTCGGCCGTCCCGAGGTGCGGCGCGGGCAGGCCGGCGCGGACACGCCGGGACCCGACTTGGCATGATTCCGGCATGGCTTCGACCCCTGCCGAGCGAATCACCGTGACCGACCCCGCCGTCACCGACGAGCTGCACGTGCTGGTGCTCGCCGGTGGGCTCTCCTACGAGCGGGACGTCTCGCTCCGGTCCGGCCGGCGGGTGCTCGACGCGCTCCGGGCCGTCGGGGTGGAGGCGGAGCTGCGGGACGCCGACGTCGCCCTGCTGCCGGCGTTGGTCGCCGACCCGCCCGACGCCGTGGTGATCGCCCTGCACGGCGCCACCGGCGAGGACGGCTCGCTGCGCGGCGTTCTCGACCTCTGCGACGTCCCCTACGTCGGTTGTGACGCCCGCGCGTCCCGGCTGGCCTGGGACAAGCCGTCGGCCAAGGCGGTGCTTCGGGAGGCCGGCATCCCCACCCCCGACTGGGTGGCGCTGCCGCATGACCGCTTCTCCGAGCTGGGCGCGGTGGCCGTGCTGGACCGGATCGTCGACCGGCTGGGCCTGCCGCTGATGGTGAAGCCGGCGCAGGGCGGTTCCGGGCTGGGCGCCGCCGTGGTCCGGGAGGCGGCGTCGCTGCCGGCCGCGATGGTCGGCTGTTTCGCGTACGACCCGACGGCGCTCGTCGAGCGGTACGTGCCCGGCATGGACGTGGCCGTTTCGGTGGTCGACCTCGGGGAGGGGCCGCGGGCGCTGCCCGCCGTGGAGATCGTGCCTCGCAACGGCGTGTACGACTATGCGGCCCGGTACACCGCCGGCCGGACCACCTGGCACGCGCCGGCCCGGCTGGACCCGGAGGTGGCGGCCGGGGTGGCCGAGGTGGCGGTGGCCGCGCACGCCGCCCTCGGGCTGCGCGACCTGTCCCGGGTCGACCTGATCGTCGACGCCGACGGCCGGCCGCACGTGCTGGAGGTCAACGTCTCCCCGGGGATGACGGAGACGTCGCTGCTGCCGCTCGCGGTGCAGGCCGCCGGTCTGGACTTCGGCCGTCTTCTCGGGTCGCTGGTGACCCGGGCCGCCGCCCGTCCCGTCTGACCTTCCCCTTCGCCCCGTTTCCCGCCCGTCCGGTACGGGGCGGTGTCAGCGGCGTCCCGGCTCATCCACCGGCTCATCGGTCGACGGGGCGGCGGAGTCCTCCCCGCCGTCCGGTTCCGGGATCTCCTCGGCCGCTTCGATCACCCCGATGGCGTCGTCCTCGTCCGGGGCAGGGGCGGGGGCGGACGACTGGGCGGCGATGCTCGACGGCGCCTGCCACTGGATGCGGGGCGGCTCGGCCAGCGGACGGCCGCCGAACTCCGCCAGCCAGGCGGCCACCAGGGCCAGGTTCTCCCGCCACTGCTCCTCGGAGATGGGCGGGAGGATCGAGTCCCACAGCGACAGGAACGTGCCCCGGAGCTGGAGTCGCCCGTACGGCCGGGCCAGGAACCACAGATGCAGGTGGGCGGACCCGTCGCCCCAACGGTTGACGTGGACCCGCGCGACGCCGTCGAGGGAGCGGATCGCCCGTTCCAGCCGGACCGTCATCACGCCCAGTTCGGCGGCGAGGAGGTTGGGCAGGTCGCCGAGGTCGAGGTGGGAGCGGGACTCCAGGATCAGCACCATCGGCAGCCCGGTCGGCCGGTCCATGGCGCGGACCCGCCACCGCTCGCCGACCCAGATGTACGCATCGTCCGGCGCGCCGCACGCCGTGCATTCCCGAGCTCCCTCGCCCCGGCGCGGGGGCTCCACCGCGACCGGGTCGTCGAGGTGCTTGACCTGGAGATCGCCTTCGAAGGGGAAAGAGGGCCAGGAGGTGAAATCGGGGACTGAGGGAGGGGTGTCGTGCACGACGCTGACCCTAACCGAGCGGGCAATCCCTGTCCCTACCTGATTCGTCCACCCTCAGGTACGCCGGACCGGCCGTAGCCGCCTGTCCCGATCCGGGTCAGCCCGCTCCGACTCGCCCCCACATCGGTTGTCCACACGTTATCCACAGGCCCCTGTGGTCGTCACCACCCCACGTCATCCACAGGCCGAAACCGCGTTTCACGCGGGGTTTCACGTGGAACGGAGGGTGCCTGTGGAAAACCGCTGTGGATAACTTTGCGGATCGGCGACGAAGTTGTGCACAGCCCACCGACTCCCTCGTACCTAACGACCCGCAGAGCGATGGGTCGCTGTCTCGGCGACCTGAAATGTGAGCGCTTCAGGCCCAGGCGAGGTGGCTTCGGTCCCCAGGGAGATGGTCGCGGGAGGAGCCGATAGGCGAAGTTCGGGGGCGGGCCTTCGCGGTTACCCCGGCCGGGCCGGGGCGGCTGGCGCGGCGCCGGCCCCCGACAGCCGCCCCGCTGCCGATCGAGGCCTGGCTCCCTCGACCATGGGTGCCTCTCCCGTGATCCGCTTCCGGCTCGCTCGCCGGAGGAGTCCCGCGATCGGACCCCCGGGGATGTGGCTATCGGGGGGCATGCGTCCCGTCCCCACCTCGCGCCCGTCCCCTCATGCGCTGAGACCGAACCGGCCGGTGTCGGCCCCGGTGCGTGCCGCGGTTGGGCGCCTCGATATCGCCCGCTCGCCCCATGGCTCAGCTCGTCGGTCGTCCGGCTCGGTTCCACGTGAAACCGTTGCTCGCGATCCGAGCCGCGCTGGCCCGAACGGCGGCGGTGCCGGAATGTGGTGGGCGTGGTGTTCAACCTGGTGCCGCTGCGCCGGTCGCCAAGGCGTTAGCCCTCCGCGCCGACTGTCTTCCCGGTTCCCGGCCGGGCCACGAGACCGGGCCGTTGGCGGTCTGGCGCGGCTGCCTTCGGGCAGGTGGGTTTCCTCGGCTCTGTCTCCTGGTATCGGCCGGTTCTCCGATACCAGGCTCGCGGTGGGCGGGTCGGCGGGCGGGTCGGCCGGCGAGCGGGACGTCGTCCCCGAGAACACCGGCGGTCCGGACGTCCGTTCACAGGCATTCCGTCTCGTCCGTCCGCCGGCCCGGGTTCCGGTTTTGGCCCTGGCCCGATCCGGAAACCCCTGACGCCTGCTTGGCCTCGCCCTCCACCCCCACCGGCCCGCGTTCGGCTCTGGTTGCCGCTCTCCCGGCCCACCGCCGACCCCTTGTCCTGCCGCCTTAACTTGGCACCGGCCCCTCGACTGAGCCCGCGCTGCTGTCAGTCCTGCTCATCGGCGAGTGCCCGAACCCGGTTCTCGGCCCGGCCTACCCAGTCCGCCCCAGGGCGACGGCAGGGCCGCTCCCGTCCGGCCGCCTCCGCCGCGCGATCCCCGCAATTCGGTGCCACCGGCCGTCCGCAACCGATCCGACTCGCCGGTCAACGGCCCGGCCACCGTCAGCAAGGCTGGGCAGACCGTTTCACGTGGAACAGCGACCTACCTCGCCGACGTCGGTCCGTCCGGTGAACCTGCACCCGGCGGTCGCGGGGGGCGGTCGCGGGGGGCGGTCGCGGGGGGCGGTCGCGGGGGGCGGTCGCGGGGGGCGGTCGCGGGGGGCGGTCGCGGGGGGCGGTCGCGGGGGGCGGCTCTCCGACCCGGGTCGGAGAGCCGCCCTGCCGTGGACGGGTCGGTGTGGGGCGAGGGGATGGTGCGGGTCGGCCACAGCCACGCCCGTTCGGTGCTCTCCGGCCCGCGAACCGGTTGCGCCGGGGCCTCGACCGTGGGCGCATGGGCGGGGGATGCGGGGTCGCGTCGGGGAGGGATGCCGCCGTGCGGCCGGTCGCAGGGCCCGCCAAGTCGACCTTGCCGGACCCGCCAGGTCGGCCTTACCAGGCCCGGTGCTCGGCAGCAGTCGCCCGGCTCGGTCGACGTTTCACGTGGAACACTTCCCCCGCTTCTTCCGGGCACGGCACGGACTGGGTTCCGAGGCGAGGCGTCACCGCCTCGGCCCTTCGGGGACGGCTCCTGACGGCCCTGGGGCGTCGTGATCAGTCCCCGCTACCCGGAAACCGCAGCACGTCGATCAGTGCTCGCAGACGCCCGCACAGCGGGCTGCTCTGCCAGCCGCGTTCGAACGGCCCCAGCGCCGCTTCCGTTTGTCAGCCAAACAGGGTCCGCTGGCGGGGCACCGCGGCGCAGCACGGGTGCCGGCTGCTCGTCACGCTCCTACGCGCTCAGCCCGGTCCGAGCCGAACACCGGTCGGGGCAGACCCGTAGGAGGACAGGAGACGACTCAAAGCCGCCGCAGGGCGGCCTGTCTTTTCCCAGGGGCGGGCGCGGGGCGACCTTGCGTCGCCGCCGGCAGCTCCCGCACGACCAGGGGGCCGAGAGACGAATCGGCCGCGTCGTCCTGCACGGACGGCGCGGCCGGGATCCGACCGGGTCAGTCAGTCCTCGGCTTCCTCCTGGCCGACCCCGATGATGCCGACGATCCGTTCGAGGTCGTCGACCGTGGCGAACTCGATCGTGATCTTGCCCTTGCTCCGTCCGATGTCCACCTTCACATGGGTGTCGAACCGGTCGGAGAGCCGGTCCGCGAGATCGGTCAGGGCGGGGGCGTGTGGCTTGGTCCGTCGCTTCGCGGCGGGACCCTTGGCCGGTCCGTCGGCCAGCGCGAGCGCGACGATCTCCTCGGTGGCCCGGACGGACAGCCCTTCGGCGACGATGCGGAGCGCCAACTGCTCCTGGGCCTCCGCTTCGTCGAGGCTCAGCAGCGCGCGGGCATGACCGGCGGAGAGCACCCCGGCGGCAACCCGCCGCTGCACCGGGGCGGGCAGGTTCAGCAGCCGGATCGTGTTGGAGATCTGCGGTCGGCTGCGGCCGATCCGGCGGGCCAGTTCCTCGTGGGTCGCGCCGAACTCCTCCAGCAGTTGCTGGTAGGCGGCGGCCTCCTCCAGGGGGTTGAGGTTGGCCCGATGGATGTTCTCCAGCAACGCGTCGCGGAGCATGGCGTCGTCGCGGGTGTCCCGGACGATCGCCGGGATGTTCTCCCGACCGACCGCCTGCGCGGCCCGCCACCGGCGCTCGCCCATGACGAGTTCGTACTTCTCGCCGTCCAGCGCACGCACCACGATCGGCTGGAGGAAACCGACCTCCTGGATGGAGGTCTTGAGTTCCTCCAAAGCCTCCTCGTCGAAGACCTGGCGGGGCTGCTTCGGGTTGGGCACGATCGCGTCGACCGGGATCTCGGCGAACCGGGCGCCGGGCACCGGGCTGAGCTGAAGCTCGGGCTCCGTCGGCTCGGGCTCCGTCGGCTCGGGCTCGGTCACCACCGGCTCCGTCGCTACCGGCTCGGTCACCACCGGCGGGGCGATCGCCGGCGGAACCTGGGCGGGGCGTTCACCTGCCTCGGGCGTCGCCGTCATCGTTCCGGCGGGCTGGACCGGACCGGTGGGGATGAGCGCCCCTAGCCCCCGGCCCAGACCGCCCCGAGGACGGTTCTTCATACGACGCCTCCCAGCGACTCGTCCGCACTACGCATTCCGGCTCACCGGCTCCTTGACCCCACGCTCGGCAATTTCCTGGGCGGCCTCGAAGTAACTCGTCGCCCCCCGCGAACCGGGATCGTAGGTCATCACCGACTGGCCGTAGCTCGGCGCCTCCGAGACGCGGACGTTGCGGGGAATGACCGCCTGGAGCACCTTGTCGCCGAAGTGGTTCCGGACGTCCTGCTCCACCGCGTCGGCCAGCCGGGTACGCCGGTCGTACATGGTGAGCAGGATGGTGGAGACATCCAACCTCGGGTTGAGGTGCTGACGGACCAGGTTGATGTTGTTGATCAGTTGGTTGAGCCCCTCCAGCGCGTAGTACTCGCACTGGATCGGGATCAGCACCTCCTGGGCGGCCACCAATGCGTTGACGGTGAGCAGGCCGAGCGAGGGCGGGCAGTCGATGAAGACGTAGTCGAAGTGCCCGGGGTACGCGGCGATCGCCCGGGCCAGGCGAGACTCCCGGGCCACCACCGACACCAGCTCGATCTCGGCACCAGCCAGGTCGATCGTGGCCGGTACGCACCACAGATTGGGGATGCCCTCGACGCCCTGGGCCACCTCCTCCAGCGGCACGCTGTTGATCAGGCAGTCGTAGACGTCCGGAACCCCGGTGTGGTGCGGGACGTTCAGCCCGGTAGACGCATTGCCCTGCGGGTCGAGGTCGACCACGAGGACCCGGTTTCCGTGCAGGGCAAGCGCCACCGCCAGGTTCACCGTGGTCGTGGTCTTACCCACGCCGCCCTTCTGGTTGGCGACGCACATCACCCGGGTCCGGTCGGGGCGGGGCATGCTCACCTCGCCACTTGGATTAAGGATCTGCACGGCGCGCATAGCCTCCATAGCCAACGGTGGGTCATCCTCTTCGCGCGTCGGGGTTTCACGTGAAACGTACGCGGCATCCGCCGGATCGGTCCCGTAGGCCCCGGCTGGTGGTGCCGGCGTGTCGCCAGGAACGGCGACTCCGGGGGTCGTATCGGGCACCGCACGAGGTGCGGGTTGCTGGGGAACGGCCGCTGCGGCGGGCAACGACTCGAACCGGACGGGCGCGGTGGCGTCGCGCTGGTCGGCGACGGCACGCTCGGCGGGGGCCGGCCCGTCGGGCCGGCCAGCACCGTAGACCGTCCCGGACCTTCCCACGGGCTGCCGGGCGCCACCCGGGCCGGCCGGTGCGGCGCGGCGCGGCACCGGTTCGCAGTCGACTGGAGGCGGGACCGCACCCGGGGTGCCGGCGTCCCAGCCCTGCTGGTCGGTTTCACGTGAAACGGGGTCGGTCGCGGAGCGTCCTCCGCGACCGGTCGTCACCCGTGGATCGTCGTACCTGCCGTCGTCATGCACCTGTCATCCCTGCCCGCTCCGGATGGTCGGTCCGCACCCCGTCGTCTTGGCCACGCTCGTCGCACCGCGGAGCGTACGGCCCGGCGGGAGCGGCCGGGGCTCCCTGGGGCGCAGATGCCGCCCGCTCCCGGCCAGCCTACGGCGGACAGGCGCGGCCGGTCCACGTCGGGTTCTCAGGCCGCCGCGCACCCGCATCCCTATCAACGACGCGACCTGCGGTGGGAAGCCGGCGGGGCGGCGAGGAAGTCGGATCAGCGACCCCGGCGCCGACCACCGCGCGTCCGTTTCGAGGCGGACTTGACCCGTGGCGGGTTCACGACCCGCTCCCGGACGATCTCCACCACCGTTGCGGGTGGCTCGATCACCCCGACTCCGCAGTGGTGCACAGTGGGCTCGCCCCCGCCCAGCTTGGCAACCGCCTCGGCGTGCTCGGCGATCTCGTCGGCGGCGGACGATCCCTTCATGGCCAACAGGCGCCCGCCGCGCACCGCCAGCGGCAGGCACCAGGCGGAGAGCCGGTCGAGCGGGGCCACCGCCCGCGCGGTGACGATCTCCGCGCTGAACGGACCGACGCCGGTGGACCCGGTCGCCGCCTCCTCGGCCCGGCCCCGGAACACCCGGACCGTCTTCGCCAGGCCCAGCCGCTCGACGACCTCGATGAGGAACGAGGTGCGCCGGGCCAGCGGCTCGACCAGCGCCACGGTCAGGTCGGGGCGCGCGATCGCGAGTACCAGGCCGGGCAGGCCGGCGCCGGAACCGACGTCCAGCACCGACACGCCCTCCGGGATGCGCTCCGCCACCGCGGCGCAGTTCAGCAGGTGCCGCTCCCAGATCCGTGGTGCCTCGCGCGGCCCGATCAGGCCCCGGACCACGCCGTCGGTGGCGAGCACCTCCGCGTACGCCGCAGCGAGGTCGAGCCGCTCGCCGAAGAGGGTACGAGCCGCCTCGGCCAGCTCCGGCGGCAGCGCCGCGACGGCAGGGTCCGGCCCGCTGGTGAGGTCCGGCTCGCCCCCCGCCGACGGCTCGACGGCAGGGTCCGACCGTTCGGTGAGGTCCGGCCCGACGGCCGCCGACGGCTCGACGGCGGAGTCCGGCCCGCCGCTCGGGTCCGGCCCGTCGACGGATTGCCGGGACCGGACAGGCGACGGCCCGGGCGGCGTGCCACCCGGGCCGGTCACGGCGTCAGCCGTGGTGTCGTCGTGTGGCACCCGGTCAGTCCGCCGGCCGGACGATGATGCGCCGGTTCGGCTCGACGCCCTCGGACTCGCTCTCCACCCCGCTCATCGCGTTGACGACGTCGTGGACGCACTTGCGCTCGAACGCGGACATCGGCTCCAGCCGCACCGGCTCGCCGTACTCCTTGACCTTCTCCACCGCGTTCTTGGCGACGGCGGCGAGTTCCTTACGGCGGGTGGCCCGGTAGCCCCCGACGTCGAGCAGCAGCCGGCTCGGGGTGCCGGTCTGCCGGAACACCGCCAACCGGGCCAGCTCCTGGAGCGCCTCCAGGGTGGAGCCGCGCTGACCGACCAGGTTCTGCAGCCCGCCGCCGACCACCTCGACGACCGGCCGACCACCGGACACCAACTCGTCGATGTCGCCGTCGTAGTCGAGGATGTCGAGCAGCCCCTCGACGTAGTCGGCCGCGATCTCGCTCTGCCGGAACAGCTCGCTCTCGGCTGGCGCCTTCTTCTCCCGCGTGCCCGCCCCGGCCTCGGCCTCCTCCGCCTCGGTGTCGTCGGTGGCCTCGATCGGCGCGATCTTCTCGTCCAGGGACTGGTCAGCGCTGGGGATGCTGGTCTCGGTCACGGTCTCATCTCCGTACTCGCTCGGCCGGACCGTCGGGTCCGCTGGTCTCCCGGGCCCGGCGGACGATCGCCGGTGCCCTGGGCACGTCTGTACGGGCCAGTCTCGCCCGTGTCCGCGCTGGGCGCGGCGGTTCCGGCCCGGCGCCTGCCCCGTGGGGCGGCTGCCAGGGACCGGGCCCGTCCGCCACCGGCCGGGCCGGTGGCGGACGGCTGAAGGATCAGCCCTGGCGCTTGGCCGGGCCGCCCTTCTTCGGGTTGACCGGCTTGGCGCCCGGCTTGGGACCGGCGACCTTCGGGGCGGACGGGGCCTGCTTGACCGGGGTCGGGGCGGCCTTGCGGCCGAGCAGCCCGCCGATCTTCTTCGCCGGCTGGACCGGCCCGCGGGACGCGGGGGTGCCGGTGCGGCCCGGGGTGGGCGGCGGCGGGTACTTGCGGAGCACCCACTGCTGCTGGCCGAGGGTGAACATGTTGTTGGTGACCCAGTAGATGATCACACCGATCGGGAAGATCGCGCCGGAGACGAGCAGCGACAGCGGGATGCCGTAGAGCATCAGGCGCTGGATCATCTTCTGCTGCGGGTCCTCCGCCCAGCCGGTCTTGAGGATCATCTGGCGGCTGGTGAGGTAGGTGGTGCCCATCATGATCAGGACCAGAATGCCGGCGATCACCTTGACAGTGGTGCCGTTGGCGCCGAGGCGGGCCAGTTCCTCGGCGGTCGAGCCGAACTTGCCGGCGATCGGGGCGGTGAAGATCTTGGCGCTGGAGGCGCTGTTGAACTGGTCGACGGTCCAGCCGTAGAGGGTCTTGTTGTCCTTGGCCGGGTCGAGGCGGCGCAGCACGTGGAAGAGGCCGAGGAAGACCGGGATCTGGAGGAACATCGGAAGGCAGCCCATGAGCGGGTTGGCCTTTTCCTTCCGATAGAGCTCCATCATCTCCTTCTGGAGCGTCTCCCGGTCACCCTTGTGCTTCTCCTGGAGCTCCTTCACCTTGGGCTGGAGCGCCTGCATGGCCCGCTGGGACTTGATCTGCTTGACGAAGACGGGGAACAGGATCACCCGGACGGTGACCACCAGGAAGACGATGGCCAGGATCCAGGCCCAGTTCGTACCGATCACCGCGCCGACCGGCACGCCGATGGCATCCCAAGCCGAGTGCCAGGTCAGCAGGATCCACGAGATCGCGTAGTAGATCCAGTCGAGACTCAATTCTCAGACTCCAGTCACATCGGCACGGCGGCGACCGCCCGGCTCGGGCACCGGGTCGTATCCACCTGGGTGAAAGGGGTGGCAGCGCGACAGCCGCCGGACCGTCAGACCGGCTCCCCTCAGCGCGCCGTGTCGGGCCACCGCCTCAAGGGCGTATGCACTGCACGACGGGTGGAACCGACAGCGGGCCGGCAGCGCCGGGCTTATCCAACGACGGTACGCGACGATGGGCCCGCTCAGCAGTCGGGCACCCAGGCTCGTCGGCCGCGGAGCGGCGGAACCGCTGCTCACCGTGATCGCCGGCCCCGGGAGGTGCGGGCCGCGTCGAGCGCCGCGTCGAGGTCTGCCCCGAGCCGGGGGTACGACGCCTCGGCGGCGGCCGGCAGCGCGCGTACCACCAGGGTGCTGCCGGCCGGCAGGGCCGCCAGCCGCTCGCGGACCAGGTGCCGCAGCCGGCGCCGGACCGTGTTACGGACGACGGCGGGGCCGACGGCCTTGGACACGACGAAGCCGGCGCGGGTCGGTGTGGAGGTCTCCTCCGCACCGGGGGTCCGCGCCGGCTTCGGCGAGGTGTCGGCCGTGGGGCCGGGTGTGACGGGCAGGGTCAGATGGACGACGACGGCGCCTCGGCCGGCTCGACGGCCAGCCCGGACCGCTGCGGCGAAGTCGCTGCTGCGCCGCAGTCGTTGCGCGGCCGCCAGCACGACTGCCCACGTCCCCCGGACCGGACCTGTCGGCCTCAGGCCGACAGGCGGGTGCGGCCCTTGGAGCGACGGGTCGAGATGATGGCGCGGCCGGCCCGGGTGCGCATGCGCAGCCGGAAGCCGTGGGTCTTCGCGCGCCGGCGGTTGTTCGGCTGGTAGGTGCGCTTGCTCACGTCAGGCTCTCCGTTTTCGTACGCCCCGGAGGCAGGACCGCCGGGATCGTGTGGTGGTCCAGGCCACCTCGGCGGTGGCCCCCGATCGGTGCTGCCCGGCGGCGCGGGACCTCGACTATGCGGGGAAGGCGACTGCGGACAGCAAGCACACACCACCCTAGCAGAGGGCGGCAGAGCAGCCGCTCCAGCCTACGCAGGGGGGCAATGACCGTCAAACACCTCGTACGGCGGCCCCGCCAGGCCGCGAGCGCGACCGAAGCGGCGGTTTTCACTGATGCCGACAAGGGTGCCACGCGTCGGCGGTTGATGGCCCCCGCCCCCCGCTGTTAGCGTGCGCGTTTGCGGTCGGCATCGGCAGCCGGTTGGCGTCGGCAGGCAAGACCGGACAAGGTAGTGAATCGTTCGGCACGGTGAAACCCGCTTCAGCGCCCGCCCAGACAGGGGGCAGGTCCGACCCGCCTCCGGCGGGAGGCCACAATCGGTCGGTACACACAGGCTGTGGATAACTTGTGGATGACGACGACCGGTCAGCCGTTCGGGCTGGACCAGCGGCGGTCGGGAGCAGAGGCGAGGGGGTGGCACGACGGTGGCCGGTACGACCGACCTTGCCGCGGTGTGGACGGCGACCACGGACGAACTCGCCGATGAGATCATCTCCGCGCAGCAACGCGCGTACCTGAGGCTCACCCGCCTCCGCGCGATCGTGGAGGACACCGCGCTGCTCTCGGTCCCGGACGCGTTCACCCGCGACGTGATCGAGTCCCGGCTGCGGCCTGCCATCACCGAGGCGCTGACCCGGCGGCTCGGCCGGCCGATCCAGGTGGCCGTCACCGTACGGGTGGCCGAGGAAACGGCCGGACGCCCGGCCGGCACGGTCTACCGCGGCGCCCCGGACGCCGGTGGCCCGCCCGGCTTCGACGGGCCCTCCGGCTTCGACGCCCACAGCTACGACGGGCCGGGAACGAACCGACACGAGCCGGAGCCCGGCCGCCCTGCCCCGGGGTACCCGGACCGGGGCGAGCAGGCCCACGCCGGCCACGGCCGACCGGCCGGTCCCGGGCGCGAGGACGCCGGCTACCCGGAGCGCGGCGCGACGGAGCACCCGTCGGCGGACGACGCCCCCGCGCACTCCCCGGCGGGTGCCGACGGTCACCGGGCGGGGCTGGTGCCGGCCAGCCGGGACGCCCAGGAGCCGCTGTTCAGCACCGCCTTCGCCGAGCCGCTGGCTCCGGACCGGCGCGGCTACGAGGGGCGACCCGCGCTCGACCCGGGTGCCGACAGCCGGCCCTACGAGCCCCGGTACCGCGACGCGGGGCCGGCGCCCGGCCCACGGCTGCCCCGCGACGGCGGGACGGACAGCGGCCCCGGGCGCGGCGGCGCGGATCACCGGCCCGGCGGCCGGGACGACCGGCGGATGCCCGGGGGCGCGGATGCCGGCGGGAACCGGCTCAACCCGAAGTACATGTTCGAGACGTTCGTCATCGGCTCGTCCAACCGCTTCGCGCACGCCGCCTCGGTCGCGGTGGCCGAGTCGCCCGCGAAGGCGTACAACCCGCTGTTCATCTACGGCAGCTCCGGGCTGGGCAAGACCCACCTGCTGCACGCCATTGGCCACTACGCCACGACGCTGGGCAACGCCCGCTCGGTCCGGTACGTCTCGACCGAGGAGTTCACCAACGACTTCATCAACTCGCTGCGGGACGACAAGACCAGCGCGTTCCAACGCCGCTACCGCGACGTCGACATCCTGCTGATCGACGACATCCAGTTCCTGGAGAACCGCGAGCGGACCCAGGAGGAGTTCTTCCACACCTTCAACACCCTGCACAACGCCAACAAGCAGATCGTGATCACCTCCGACCGGTCGCCGAAGCAGCTCGCCACGCTGGAGGACCGGCTGCGGACCCGGTTCGAGTGGGGGCTGCTGGCGGACATCCAGCCGCCCGACCTGGAGACCCGGATCGCGATCCTGCAGAAGAAGGCGGCCCAGGAACGGCTGTACGCCCCGCCGGACGTGCTGGAGTTCATCGCCTCGCGGGTGTCGAACTCGATCCGGGAGCTGGAGGGGGCGCTGATCCGGGTCACCGCGTTCGCCAGCCTCACCCGGTCGACGGTGGAGCTGTCGCTGGCCGAGGAGGTGCTGCGGGACTTCATCCCCGACGGCGCCGGCCCCGAGATCACCGCGGACCAGATCATGGTGTCCACCGCCGACTACTTCGGGGTCAGCCTGGAGGACCTGCGCGGGCACTCCCGGTCCCGGGTGCTGGTCAACGCCCGGCAGGTGGCCATGTACCTGTGCCGCGAGCTGACCGACCTGTCGCTGCCCCGGATCGGACAGGCGTTCGGCGGCCGGGACCACACCACCGTGATGCACGCCGACCGGAAGATCCGCCAGCAGATGGCGGAGCGCCGCTCGCTCTACAACCAGATCGCCGAGCTGACCAACCGGATCAAGCAGACCACCTGAGCCGTACGCCCGCCGCCGCGCCGCGCGGCGCGAGAACCCCGACGCCCTGCCGGACCCCGGCAGGGCGTCCGTGCGTTCGGGTCGGGTGACCCCGGACACATCCCGCCCGACGGTCCACTGTCCACAGGGGGTTCCGAGCCGTCGGTGTTGACCCTCCACCGGGTCGAGGCCGCAGGATCGGGCCGTGTCCGTCCACAGCCGCCGCTCGTTGTCCACAGCCGGTTTTCCACCGACGGTGGAAAACTACGTTCCGTCCTACGCCAGTTACCCACAGGCTGTGGACAAACCCTGGGGACGAGGCTGTGGACGGCTGGGGACAGAGCCGCAGTTGTCCACGGATCCGAGGGGTCCTGTGGGTTTCCTGTTGAAGGTTCTGGGGACAACGGCGATCCGGGCGGGCCGGCCCGTCCACAGGACTGGGGAGAAAGTCGGTGGATAACCGGTGGATAACCGGTGGACGACGGTGGACAACCCGGTGGATCGGGCGGCCTGTGGATCGCGGGGCCAGTTGTACCCCCGGTTCTCCACAGCCAAACCACCGGTGGATAACCTGTCTGACCTGCGCAGACGTCGGTTTTCCACAGTTTGCACAGGTGCGATGAAGACGATGAGTTTGTTCTTCTAAGAGAACAAAAACCAATCATCACCGTTGGACTTCCTGTGGATCGGGTCGGAACGGCCGGGGACAGCCCGTCCGGCACCGACGCGATCCACGGGGTCGGGCGCACAGCCGTTGCCCGCGCGCCCTAAGGTGCGATGGGTACCCGCACGGTCGGGCGGGACGGTAGGCAGCGGTCGGCATGAGAGAGTTGTCGCTGACGTCGACGCGGAGGCATTGATGAAGTTCCGAGTGGAGCGCGACGCGCTCGCCGAGGCCGTGGCGTGGACCGCTAAGAGCCTGCCCAGCCGGCCGTCCGTGCCGGTGCTGGCCGGCGTGATGCTCCGGGTGACCGACGGCAATCTGCAGGTCTCCGGCTTCGACTACGAGGTCTCCAGCCAGGTGACCGTCGAGGTGCAGGGCGACGCCGACGGCGCCGCGCTGGTCTCCGGGCGGCTGCTCGCCGAGATCACCAAGGCGCTTCCGGCCAAGCCGGTCGACATCGCCGCGGTCGGCGCGCACCTGGAGCTGGTCTGCGGCAGCGCCCGGTTCACCCTGCCCACCATGCCGGTGGAGGACTATCCCTCGCTGCCGGAGATGCCGGAGAGCGCCGGCACCGTGGACGCCGCCGCGTTCGCCGCGGCCGTCGCCCAGGTGGCCGTGGCAGCCGGCCGGGACGAGACCCTGCCGATGATGACCGGCGTCCGGGTCGAGCTTTCCGGTGGCAACCTGGCGATGCTCGCCACCGACCGGTACCGCCTCGCCCTGCGCGAGATGGAGTGGAACCCGGACGACCCCGAGGTGAGCATCAACGCCCTCGTGCCGGCCCGGACCCTGCACGACACCGCCAAGGCCCTCGGCCCGCTCGGCGGTCAGGTCACCATGGCGCTCTCCCAGGGCGCGGCCGGCGAGGGCATGATCGGTTTCTCCGGCGGCACCCGGCGCACCACCAGCCGGCTGCTCGACGGCGCGAACTACCCGCCGGTGCGCTCGCTCTTCCCGAGCAGCCACAACGCCGAGGCCCGGGTGGCGGTCAGCACCCTGATCGAGGTCGTGAAGCGGGTCGCCCTGGTCGCCGAGCGCACCACGCCGGTGCTGCTCAGCTTCAGCTCCGACGGGCTCGTCGTCGAGGCCGGCGGCACCGAGGAGGCCCGGGCCAGCGAGGCCATGGACGCCACCTTCACCGGTGAGGCGCTGACGATCGGCTTCAACCCGCAGTACCTGATCGACGGCCTGAACAACCTGGGCACCCAGTTCGCGCTGCTCGCGTTCGTCGACGCGTTCAAGCCGGCGGTGATTTCCCCCGCCGGCGAGGATGGTGAGGTCATCCCGGGGTACCGGTACCTGATCATGCCGATCCGCGTCTCCCGCTGATCGCACACCCCTTGATCCAGACCCAGCGGAGGTAGGAAACAGATGCAGCTCGGCCTGGTAGGGCTCGGCCGGATGGGCGGCAACATGCGCGAGCGGTTGCGCGCCGCCGGGCACGAGGTGGTCGGCTACGACCGCAACGCGGAACTGAGCGACGCCGCGAGCCTGGCCGAGCTGGTCGACAAGCTTGACGCGCCCCGCGCCGTCTGGGTGATGGTCCCGGCCGGCGTCACCGACACGACCATCGACGACCTCGCTGGCGTGCTCGGTGCGGGCGACATCATCATCGACGGCGGCAACTCCCGGTTCAGCGACGATGGGCCCCGCGCCGAGCGGCTCGCCGAGCAGGGCATCGGCTACCTCGACGTCGGCGTCTCCGGCGGGGTCTGGGGCAGGGAGAACGGGTACGGCCTGATGGTCGGCGGCGCGCAGGAGCACGTCGACCGGCTGCTGCCGATCTTCGAGGCGCTCAAGCCGGCCGGCGAGTTCGGCTTCGTGCACGCCGGCCCGGTCGGTGCCGGCCACTACGCCAAGATGGTGCACAACGGCATCGAGTACGGCCTGATGCACGCCTACGCCGAGGGTTACGAGCTGCTCGCCAAGTCGGAGATCGTGACCAACGTGCCGGGCGTGTTCAAGTCCTGGCGTGAGGGCACCGTCGTCCGCTCCTGGCTGCTCGACCTGCTCGACCGAGCCCTCGACGAGGATCCGGAGCTGGCCGAGCTGAGCGGCTACACCGAGGACACCGGCGAGGGCCGGTGGACGGTCGACGAGGCCGTCCGGCTGGCCGTGCCGCTGAACGTCATCACCGCGTCGCTGTTCGCCCGGTTCGCCTCCCGGCAGGACGACTCGCCCGCGATGAAGGCCGTCGCCGCGCTGCGCCAGCAGTTCGGCGGGCACGCCGTCCACAAGCGCTGAGCGGTATCCACAGCCTGTGTACGTCCGCCGGCTCGAACTGGTCGACTTCCGCTCGTACGAGCGGGTCGGCGTTGATCTGGAGCCGGGTCCGAACGTCCTGACCGGCGCCAACGGCGTCGGCAAGACCAACCTGGTCGAGGCGCTGGGTTACGTGGCGACGCTGGACTCGCACCGGGTCGCCACGGACGCCCCGCTGGTCCGGATGGGGGCGTCCGCCGCGGTGATCCGGTGCGCCGTGGTGCACGACGGGCGCGAGCTGCTGATCGAGTTGGAGATCGTCCCGGGCAAGGCCAACCGGGCCCGGCTGGGGCGCTCGCCGGCCCGGCGGGCTCGTGACGTCCTCGGCGCGCTGCGGCTGGTGCTGTTCGCTCCGGAGGATCTGGAACTCGTCCGCGGTGACCCGGCCGAGCGCCGCCGCTACCTCGACGACCTGCTGGTCAACCGTCAGCCCCGGTACGCCGGGGTGCGTGCCGACTACGAGCGGGTGGTCAAGCAGCGCAACGCCCTGCTGCGCACCGCGTACCTGGCCCGCAAGACCGGCGGGTCGCGGGGCGGGGACCTGTCCACCCTCGCGGTCTGGGACACCCACCTGGCCCGGCACGGTGCCGAGCTGCTCGCCGGCCGGCTGGAACTGGTCGCCGCGCTCGGCCCGCACGTCACCAAGGCGTACGACGCGGTGGCGGCGGGGCGCGGCGCGGCCGGTGTCGCGTACCGGCCGTCGGTGGAGTTGACCGGCCCGACGCCGGACCGGGCGGCGTTGGTCGAGGCGTTGACGGCGGCGCTGGCCGAGTCCCGGTCGGCCGAGGTCGAGCGGGGCACCACCCTGGTCGGTCCGCACCGCGACGACCTGGTGCTCACCCTCGGTCCGCTGCCCGCGAAGGGGTACGCCAGCCACGGCGAGTCCTGGTCGTTCGCGCTGGCGCTGCGGCTGGCCGGGTACGATCTGCTCCGCTCCGACGGCATCGAGCCGGTGCTGGTGCTCGACGACGTCTTCGCCGAGCTGGACGCGGGCCGCCGGGAGCGGCTGGCGGAGCTGGTCGGCGGGGCCAGCCAGGTGCTGGTGACCTGCGCCGTGGACGACGACGTGCCGACCGGCCTGCGCGGCGTCCGGTACCAGGTCGGCGAGGGGGCGGTGCGTCGTGTCGGATGATCGGAAGCTTCCACCGGCCCGCCTCGGGCCGCCGCGCCCGGGGCGTACCCCGCCCGGCGCGACGGCCGGCCGGAAGGCGGCCGGGGGCGAGGTCGCGCCGGGCCCGGCCGGGCGGCCCGACGGTCCGGCGGCCGACGGTGCCGGTGGCGACGCAGCCGCC
>NZ_QKKX01000016.1 GCF_003434305.1 Micromonospora sp. MW-13 | reverse complement strand
GGGGGTGCGGCGGGGCCGGAACTGGCCCGGGCGGTACTGGACGCCGCGAAGGCCCGCCGTGACGCGGCGGCCCGGACCCGCCGGCGCAGCGTGGTTTCCGGCGACGGCGAGGGCGGCCGGCGGCTGCGCGGCTACTCGGGCCCGGGGCCGGACCCGCGCGACCCGCAGCCGCTGGGTGCCGTGCTCAACCGGCTGGTCAAGGCGCGTGGCTGGGAGCAGCCGGCCGCCGAGGCGACGGTCTTCGGCGCGTGGGAACGGGTGGTCGGCCCCGAGGTGGCCCAGAACAGCCGCCCGGTGAAGCTGGAGAACGGCGAGCTGACCGTGGAGGCCCGGTCCACGGCGTGGGCGACCCAACTGCGGCTGCTCGCCGCTTCCCTGCTGAGGCAGATCGCCAGCGAGGTGGGCCACAACGTGGTGCGCAAGCTGCACATCCACGGCCCGGCCGCGCCGTCCTGGTCGCGCGGGCCGCGCAGGGTCCGGGGGCGGGGCCCACGCGACACCTACGGCTGACCGTCACTGCCCGGCGCGCTGGGCCTCTCGCTCGGCGCGCTTGCGTTCCCGCTGCTCACGGCTCCACTGCTTCCGCCTCTCCAGATCCTGCTTCCAGGCCTCCCGGGCATGGCGCGAGCCGCCCTGCACCGCTCCCTGCACCTCGGAAGGGCCGGCGAGGTTGCGGAACACCCAGCCCATGAGGCGGCCACCCTTGCCCGAGGAGTCGCCCACCTGCTTGTCGTCGCTCATCCGCCTGGCCTCTCCCGCCCCGCGCCCGGAAATAATTTCGTGCACCAATAATTGGTACACCAATCGTTGCTAGGATCGCAACGGCGACGACGAGGAGGCCGAGGTGTCCGACCAGCTAGAGGGCAACCCCCTGGCCCTGGAGGAACAGGTGTGCTTCGCGCTCTCCGTGGCGGCGCGGGGCGTGGTCGCCGTCTATCGCCCGCTGCTGGAGCCGATGGGGCTGACCCATCCGCAGTACCTGGTCATGCTGGCGCTCTGGCAGTACGCGCCGCTGTCCGTACGGGAGCTCAGCCGCCTGTTGCAGCTCGACCCCGGGACGCTGTCACCGCTGCTCAAGCGCCTGGAGGCCAACGGGTACGTCCGGCGGGAGCGCGACCCCGCCGACGAGCGCAGCCTGGCCGTGACGCTCACCGGCAGCGGCGAGGCGCTGCGTGCCCGCGCCGAGGAGATCCCGCCGGCAGTGGTGCGGCGGCTCGGGATGCCGATCGAGGAGTTGCGGGACCTGCATGCCGTCCTGACCCGGGTGATCGCGGCGACCAACCGGGCCGGCGAGGGCGGTGCGAACCCCGCTCAGACGTCGGCGTAGACCGCGAAGCCGCGGTCGGCGCAGCGCCGGTAGAAGGCCGCCAGCACGCCCAGTTCCGCGCAGGTGAAGTCCCACTGCGGCGGGTCGCCGTTCTCGTCGCGCAGCGCGTCCAGCCGGCTGCCCAGCCAGCGTAGTTGCTGTTCGGCGAGGCGACCGTCGGCGAGCAGGCTGCGCAGCACGGTGCTGACCGAGTCGAAGTCGACCGTCTCCCCGTGCGGGCGGTGCCCGGCCACGAAGCGCTCGATCCCGCCGGCGATCCAGGCGCAGCCGTCCGGGTCGATCACCGGGTCCTCGTCCTCGGCGGCGGCGTCCGTGGCGTAGAGCACATTTTCCAGCCCGAGCAGGAGGTCGACCAGCTCGGTGTAGGCGGTCGCCCGGACGGTCCCGGTCTTGGCGACGTGTTCCGCGAGGGCCGCTGTCGGCGCGGAGATCCGCGGCAGGTCGACGATCTCGCCGAAATCGACGAACTCGGCCGGTGCGACCGGGTCGTAGAAGCGGCCGGTCCGCGGCCAGTGCACCGCGACGTTGTCCAGCCCCATCTGGCGTCACCCCTTGAGAGCACGTGTCGGATCGTTCGGGTCGATCGTCCGGTTCCGACCGGAAAAGATCAAGACCAGCCACGCTGGGCGCCGCAAAGGTACGCCCACTTCGGTTCCGCCGCGACCCCACCCCCCGGCAACGCCCGGCCCGACGGTCGGCGGCGCCGCCCCCCGATCCGGGCGTTGCGTGTAGGGGGAGTCGCGGGTGGCGCGGTTCGGCCGGCTACGGAGGTCTCAGCCGCCGCGAAGGGGTGCCGAGTGGCGGTTCTGTCGCCTGCGCACAGTAAGATTGAGGGCGAGACGAAGACCCGACACGGAGCGACGGAAACGGCCCACCACGGGGCCGAGATCATTGTCCCACGTCGGGTCTAGCCGATCGCGATCCGCGGGCAACCGCGGCGACCGGCGCTCCGGCCCGTGCCCCGGTTTCCCTCCGGTGTCGGTCCGCGCGCCGACGTCGCGTCCTGTCCGCCGAACCCGCGCCCGACGCGCCGCTTGCGGCACCAGGGCGCGAGAAAGTGGCCGAGGGTGGCAGCGCAGGACAAGCAGGAGTACGGCGCCGAGTCGATCACCGTCCTGGAAGGGCTGGAGGCGGTCCGCAAGCGGCCGGGCATGTACATCGGGTCGACCGGCGAGCGCGGTCTGCACCACCTGGTGTGGGAGGTCGTCGACAACGCGGTCGACGAGGCGATGGCCGGCTACTGCGACACGATCGACGTGGTGCTGCTCGCCGACGGCGGCGTCCAGGTCACCGACAACGGGCGCGGCTTCCCGGTCGACCTGCACCCCAAGTTGAAGAAGCCGGGCGTCGAGGTGGCGCTGACCGTGCTGCACGCCGGGGGCAAGTTCGACGGCAAGGCGTACGCCGTCTCCGGCGGCCTGCACGGCGTCGGCGTCTCCGTCGTCAACGCCCTCTCCACCCGGATGGCGGTGGAGATCCACAAGTCCGGCTTCGTCTGGCGCCAGCAGTACGCCAACTCCAAGCCCTCGCCGCTGGAGAAGGGCGAGACGACCGACCGCACCGGCTCGGCAGTCTCCTTCTGGCCCGATCCGGACGTCTTCGAGACCGTCGACTTCGACTTCCAGACCATCTACCGGCGCCTGCAGGAGATGGCCTTCCTCAACCGCGGCATCACCATCCACCTGCTCGACGCGCGGGTCCCGGAGGGCGAGGAGGGCAAGACCCGCGAGGTCACCTTCTGCTACCAGGGCGGCATCGCCGACTTCGTCCGGCACCTCAACGCCTCCAAGAACCCGATGCACAAGACGGTGGTCGAGTTCGACGCGGAGGAGGAGGGCATGTCGGTCGAGATCGCCATGCAGTGGAACGAGTCGTACGGCGAGTCGGTCTACACCTTCGCCAACAACATCAACACGCACGAGGGCGGTACCCACGAGGAGGGCTTCCGGTCGGCGCTGACCAGCGTCGTCAACCGCTACGGCGCGGACAAGAAGCTGCTCAAGGGCGACGAGAAGCTCTCCGGTGAGGACATCCGCGAGGGCCTCGCCGCGATCATCTCGGTCAAGCTGACCAACCCGCAGTTCGAGGGCCAGACCAAGACCAAGCTCGGCAACACCCCGGTGAAGAGCTTCGTGCAGCGGGTCTGCAACGACCGGCTGGTCGACTGGTTCGACCGCAACCCGGCCGAGGCGAAGACGATCATCCAGAAGGCGTCCCAGGCCGCCCGCGCCCGGATCGCCGCCCAGCAGGCGCGCAAGCTGGCCCGCCGCAAGTCGCTGCTGGAGTCCGGCTCGATGCCGGGCAAGCTGGCCGACTGCCAGTCCACCGACCCGCGCGAGTCCGAGGTCTTCATCGTCGAGGGCGACTCGGCCGGCGGCTCGGCCAAGCAGGGCCGGGACCCGCGTACCCAGGCGATCCTGCCGATCCGCGGCAAGATCCTCAACGTGGAGAAGGCCCGGATCGACCGGGTGCTGAAGAACAACGAGGTCCAGGCGCTGATCACCGCGCTGGGCACCGGCATCCACGACGACTTCGACATGGAGAAGCTGCGGTACCACAAGGTCGTGCTGATGGCCGACGCCGACGTGGACGGCCAGCACATCCAGACGCTGCTGCTCACCCTGCTGTTCCGCTTCATGCGACCGCTGGTCGAGCTGGGCCATGTCTACCTGGCCGCCCCGCCGCTCTACAAGATCAAGTGGAACAAGAAGGGCGACGACGCGCAGTACGCGTACTCGGACCGGGAACGGGACGGGCTGATCGCGCTGCGCCAGCAGAAGAAGCCGAACGCCAGGCCGGACGACATCCAGCGGTTCAAGGGCCTCGGTGAGATGAACTATCCCGAGCTCTGGGAGACCACGATGAACCCGGCGACCCGTACCCTGCGCCAGGTCACGCTCGACGACGCGGCGACCGCGGACGAGCTGTTCAGCGTGCTGATGGGCGAGGACGTCGAGGCGCGCCGCTCGTTCATCCAGCGCAACGCCAAGGACGTCCGTTTCCTGGACATCTGACGGACCGGGCGGGCCGCCCCGGTCGGCCACGGGGCGCCCCGCCGATCCACAGGGTTATCCACAGCATGGCCGGTTTCCACAGCGGTTATCCACAGCACGAAACCGACTCTGATTCTGATAAGGGTTAACAGTGACCGATACCCCCGAGTCCACCCCGAGCGAGCCCGAGGTCCCCGAGACCGCCGCCGCCGCAGTCGTGGCGCACGACCGCATCGAGCCGGTCGGGCTCGAGGTGGAGATGCAGCGCTCCTACCTCGACTACGCGATGAGCGTCATCGTCGGGCGGGCGCTGCCGGACGTCCGGGACGGGCTCAAGCCGGTCCACCGCAAGATCCTCTACGCCATGTTCGACTCCGGCTACCGGCCGGACCGCGGCTACGTGAAGTGCTCCCGGGTCGTCGGCGACGTGATGGGTCAGTTCCACCCGCACGGCGACTCGGCCATCTACGACGCGCTGGTCCGGATGGCGCAGCCCTGGTCGCTGCGGTACCCGCTGGTCGACGGCAACGGCAACTTCGGCTCGCCCGGTAACGACCCTGCTGCGGCGATGAGGTACTGCGTAACGGGAAATGTCCGTATTCGTACTGCCGGCGGCAGCCTACGGATCGGTAACCTCGTCACGGACGCGGCGCCGGGCAGCGAGACGGACATCGAGCTGAAGGTCCGCGACCGCAACGGCGACCTGGTCCGCGCCTCCAAGTTCTTCCACTCCGGCGAGCACCCCACGCTGCGGCTGCGCACCCGTGAGGGGTACGAGCTGACCGGCACCCACAACCACCCGGCGCTCTGCCTGGTGGACGTGGCCGGCGTGCCGACCCTGCTCTGGAAGCTGCTCGCCGAGATCAACCCCGGTGACCGGGTGGTCATCCAGCGGACGGTGCCGGACGAGATCGGCTACCCGATGCTGGAGCACGTCGAGGCAGCCGTCCTCGCCGGCGCCTTCGTCAGCGAGGGCTGGGTGTCCGAGGAACGCGCCGGCTTCAACAACGTCGACCGGGAGTTCTTCATCCGGGTCCTCGCGGCCTACGACCTCGCCGTCGGCGGCCCGCGCTACGTCAGCCAGCGCACCATCGCCTCCGGCAGCCTGCTGCACGAGATCGACATCCAGGACCTCTCCGCACTGCGGGCGAGCATCCTCGGTGAGCTGGTCGGGGCGCGGAGCGCCGCGAAGTTCGTGCCGGAGTTCGTCTGGCAGGGCCCGGCGGCGATCAAGCGGGCCTTCCTCCAAGCGCTCTTCGAGGGCGACGGCTCCTCCTCGCTGCTGCCCCGCAACACCATTCAGATCTCGTACTCGACCCGCAGCGAGCGGTTGGCCCAGGAGGTCCAGCAGTTGCTGCTGGAGTTCGGCGTGATCAGCAAGCAGGTCCGGTACGACTCCGGTGACATCAAGGTCGTGGTGACCAACCGCCGCGACGCCCGGATCTTCGCCCAGCAGGTCGGTTTCCTCGGTCGCAAGCAGACCAAGCTGGAGTCGGAGCTGGCGGCCGTGCCGGTCATCAGCACGGCTCTCTCCAGCGACCACGTGCCGCTGGTCGGCGACTTCATCCGCGAGCACGGTGCGACCCGGTGGACCGAGCGGGACTGGCTGCGCCGGCACAACGTCGACCGGATCGAGCGCTGGGAGCGGGACCGCGACGAGATCGCCGCCCGGATCACCGAGCGCGACGTGCTCGACGTGGTCGAGCCGCTGGTCGACGGCAGGTTCTACTACGCCGAGGTGGCCAGCGTCACAGACGCCGGGGTGCAGCCGGTCTACAGCATCCGGGTGGACACGGACGACCACTCGTTCGTCTCCGACGGCTTCGTCAGTCACAACACCGAGTGCAAGCTCGACCCGCTGGCGATGGAGATGCTGCGGGACATCGACGAGGACACCGTCGACCTCCAGGACAACTACGACGGCCGGGCCAAGGAGCCCACCATCCTGCCGTCCCGGATCCCGAACCTGCTGATCAACGGCTCCGAGGGCATCGCGGTCGGCATGGCCACCAAGATTCCGCCGCACAACCTGCGCGAGATCGGCGCGGCCGTGCAGTGGTGCCTGGAGAACCCGGAGGTCGACGAGGCCAACACCCTCGACGCGCTCATGGAGATCGTCAAGGGCCCGGACTTCCCCACCCACGGCCTGATCGTCGGCACCCAGGCCATCCAGGACGCGTACCGGACGGGTCGGGGCTCGATCCGGATGCGGGCCGTGGTGGAGGTCGAGGAGGACAAGCGGGGCCGCCCCTGCCTGGTGGTCAGCGAGCTGCCCTACCAGGTCAACCCGGACAACCTCGCCGAGCGGATCGCCGAGCTGATCAAGGAGGGCAAGCTCGGCGGCATCGCCGACATCCGGGACGAGTCCTCCGGGCGTACCGGCATGCGGATCGTGCTCGTGCTCAAGCGCGACGCGGTCGCCAAGGTGGTCCTCAACAATCTCTACAAGCACACCCAGCTTCAGGAGACCTTCGGCGCCAACATGCTGGCGCTGGTCGACGGCGTGCCGCGCACGCTGAACCTGGCCCAGTTCATCCGGTACTACGTCGAACACCAGATCGAGGTGATCCGGCGGCGGACCGCGTTCCGGCTGCGCAAGGCCGAGGAGCGGGCGCACATCCTGCGCGGCCTGTCGAAGGCGCTGGACGCCCTCGACGAGGTGATCGCCCTGATCCGGCGCTCGCCGACCGTCGAGGACGCCCGGCAGGGCCTGATCCGGCTGCTGGAGATCGACGAGATCCAGGCCACCGCGATCCTGGACATGCAGCTGCGCCGGCTCGCCGCACTGGAGCGGCAGCGGATCCTCGACGACCTGGCCAAGCTGGAGATCGAGATCGCCGACCTCAAGGACATCCTGGCCAAGCCGGAGCGGCAGCGGCGGATCGTCTCGGAGGAGCTGGGCGAGATCGTCGCCAAGTGGGGCGACGAGCGGCGGACGAAGATCGTGCCGTTCGACGGCGAGGTCTCGATGGAGGACCTGATCGCCCGCGAGGACGTGGTGGTCACCATCACCCGCACCGGGTACGCGAAGCGGACCAAGGTCGATCTGTATCGCTCCCAGCGGCGCGGCGGCAAGGGCGTCAGCGGGGCCACGCTGCGGCAGGACGACATCGTCAGCCACTTCTTCGTCTGCTCGACCCACGACTGGATCCTGTTCTTCACGAACAAGGGTCGTGTGTACCGGGCCAAGGCGTACGAGCTTCCGGAAGCCAGTAGGGTAGCCAAGGGCCAGCACGTGGCCAATCTGCTCGCGTTCCTACCGGACGAGCAGATCGCGCAGATCATCGAAATTCCGAACTACCAGGTGGCCCCCTACCTGGTACTGGCCACGAAGAACGGCCTGGTGAAGAAGACGCGGCTCGAGGAGTTCGACTCCAACCGTTCCGGCGGAATCATCGCGATCAACCTGCGCGATGAGGACGAGCTGGTCGGTGCTGCCCTCGTCGCCCCGTCCGACGATCTGCTGCTGGTCTCAAAGAACGCCCAGGCGATCCGCTTCAACGCCACCGACGAGGCGCTGCGGCCGATGGGCCGGGCCACGTCGGGCGTGATCGGCATGCGGTTCAGCGACGACGACGTCCTGCTCGCGATGGAGGTCGTCCGCGAAGGGCTGGATGTTCTGGTGGCCACGAACGGGGGATACGCGAAACGTACCCCGATCGAGGAATACCCGGTCCAGGGCCGGGGAGGTAAGGGCGTGCTGACTGCGAAGATCACCGAACGGCGCGGTGGTCTGGTCGGCGCGGTGGTGATCGACCCGGACGACGAACTGTTCGCGATCACCAGCAACGGTGGTGTCATCCGGACTCCGGTGAAGCCTGTACGCCGTACGCGTGACCGGAACACAATGGGGGTCAAGCTGATGGACCTCCCGGACGGCGTGACTATCGTGGCGATTGCTCGCAATGCCGACGAGCCTGACGAACAGGACTAGTTGATGACGGAGACACAGGCGAAGTCGGGGAACAAGGGGACCTCGGCCAACCCGGTCGACGAGGAGGCCGCCGCGAAGGGCGGCGCACCAGCGACCGGCCGCGCGGCCGTGGGCCGGGCGACGGTCCCCGCCGACGCGCCTGCCCCGAAGTTCACCCGGGCCCCCGGTATGACACCGCCGCCGGAGAAGCCCGGCGACGACCAGGGGGCCAGTGACAAGACCGAGACATCCGGCATCGACGCCCCCACCTCCGCGGCGGCTCCGGCCGCGGCGGCGGGCGGCACCCCCCGCCCGGGGCCGACAGCGTCGACCCGGACAGGCAGCGGCCCGTCTGCCGGCAGTGCCGCCACCGGCACGCTGCCGCGCATCGGTGGCGGCACGACCAATCCCCAGCCGGACGGTGCCCGTCCGGGTGCCGGTGGCCGCCCCGCCAATGGCGGCGGGCTGCCGCCGGGGGTCGCCGGGGCGTCCGCCGTCGGGGCCGCCCGGGTCGGTGACGCGGTACGCGCCGCGCGTACCTCGGTCAGCTCGGCCGCGTCCCGCGGGCCGCGTCGGGCCCGGCTGAACCTGAAGCGGATCGACCCCTGGTCCGTGATGAAGTTCGCCTTCGCCGTCTCCGTGGTGCTCTTCATCGTGGTGGTCGTCGCCACCTCGGTGCTCTACCTGGCGCTGGACGCGATGGGCGTGTTCCAGAGCGTCAACGAGAGCCTGAGTGACCTGGTCAACGCCGGCGGGCAGAGTGCCGGCGGCTTCCAGATCACCGCCAAGGGCGTGATCCTCAGCTCCGCCCTGATCGGGCTGGTCAACGTCGTCCTGTTCACCGCGCTCGCCACCCTCGGCGCGTTCGTCTACAACGTCTGCGCCGACCTGGTCGGCGGGATCGAGCTGACGCTCGCCGAGCGGGACTGATCGCACCCGACGCCGGGGCGCGCCGCGTAAAAGCGGTCGCCCCGGCGTCGTGCGTCCGGGTAGTTTCAGGGGGCACGGCGAGCAGCGGACGGCCACCGACCCCGATTTGGGGCGCGGCGGGCGGATGCGTTAACCTTGGCCGTCGCCACGCGGGGCTATAGCTCAGTCGGTTAGAGCGCAGAGCTGATAACTCTGAGGTCGCTGGTTCGATTCCAGCTAGCCCCACCGCACATCGTTCCGACGGCTGTCGAGCGCGAGGGGTCGCCCCATGTTCAAGAAGCTTCTGATTCTGGCCGGCGTCGTCGGCGTGGCCGCCGTGGTCGCTAGGAAGATCATGGCTTCGAACGACGAGCGCGCACTGTGGCACGAGGCGACCACCGCCCCCGACCTGCGCTGATCGTTCCTCCGATTGCCAGCGCCCGGCGGCTCCGCCCGCCTTCGGGGCCCTAGCTCAACTGGCAGAGCACTGCCTTTGCAAGGCAGGGGTTAGGGGTTCAAGTCCCCTGGGCTCCACCAGCACGGATACCCGAACGGAGGGGTGCGCGAGCCGCACAGCCGCAGTTCGGGTCCGAGATCCTGGGCAGTACCAGGGCGCCAGGGGTGGAGCAGTCGGGTCTGGACGTACCGCAGCCGGCTCGTTTGTGGACCATCGCCCCGCTGCGCCGAGAGTGCTCGGCATGTAGCTCCTGACGGCCGCCCCCGTACTGTGGTCGCCATGACAGCTGCCCTGGTCGGAGCCGGTTCTGCGGCACCCATCAAGATCCTTCTGGCCGAGGACCAGGGGATGATGCGCGGGGCGCTCGCTCTACTGCTGGGCCTCGAAGAGGACATGGAGGTCGTGGCCCAGGTGGCCGAGGGCGACAAGATCGTGCCGGTCGCACTGAAGATCCGGCCCGACGTCGCGGTGCTGGATATCGAGCTGCCCCGGCATAGTGGGCTGGACGCCGCCGCCGAGCTGCGGGCCCAACTGCCCGACTGCAAGGTGCTCATCGTCACCACGTTCAGCCGTCCGGGCTATCTGCGCCGGGCGATGGAGGCCGGGGCGATGGGGTTCCTGTCCAAGGACGGCCCGGTCGACCAGTTGGCCGCGTCGATCCGGCGGGTGCTCAACGGCGAGTCGGTGATCGACCCCTCGCTGGCGGCTGCCGCGCTCAGTGCGGGGCCGAGCCCCCTGACGGCCCGGGAGCGGGAGGTGCTGGCGGCAGGGCTGGGCGGCGCGACGGTGGCGGACATCGCGGCGAAGCTGTGGCTGTCGGAGAGCACCGTCCGCAACTACCTGTCGTCGGCCATCGGCAAGACCGGCGCCCGCAACCGTACGGAAGCCGCTCGGATCGCCGACGAACGGGGCTGGCTCTGACCGGCTGACGGCGGGCCGTCGGCAGTGACATTTGTCCTGCCGGAGTCCGGATATCTTCTTCTACAAGGGGTCCGACCTGCATTCGTAGTGTTCTCGGCATGACGAAGACACACGAGGCGGCCCCGGTGGTGGCCTTTGCCGGCGCGGTCCGGACATTCGGGGAAGTGCGAGCTGTCGCCGGTCTCGACCTCACGATCGGGCGGGGCGAGCGGGTCGCGCTGCTCGGCCGCAACGGCGCGGGCAAGTCGACCTCGATCAGCCTGCTACTGGGCCTGGACGAGCCGACTGCCGGCGAGGTACGGCTGTTCGGGGAGCCCCCGCAGCACGCGGTACGTGCCGGTCGGGTTGGTGCGATGCTCCAGGGCACCAAGCCTGTACCCCGCGTCACGGTGCGGGAGCTGGTGAACTTCGTGGCCAGCAGCTATCCGAATCCCATGCCGGTCGACGAGGCCCTGGAACTGGCCGGGCTCGGTGAACTCGCCGGCCGGCGGGCGGACCGCCTCTCCGGCGGCCAGGCGCAGCGGGTCAACTTCGCCGTCGCCCTCGTCGGTGACCCGGGCCTGCTGGTCCTCGACGAGCCGACCGCCGCGCTCGACGTGGCGGCCCGTCGCTCGTTCTGGCAGTCGATGCACGCGTTCACTCAGCGGGGCAAGACCGTGCTCTTCTCCACGCACTACCTGGAGGAGGCGGACCAGAACGCCGACCGGGTCGTCGTCATCGACCGGGGACGGGTCATCGCCGACGGCAGCAACACCGATATCAAGCAGGCGGTCGGAGCCAGCCTCGTCGCCTTCGACCTCCAGGGCCGTTCGGCGCCTGCCGGCCTGGCGTCGCTGCCCGGCGTGCTCTCCGTGGCAACGCGCGACGGCCGGGTGCAGCTACGGACCGCCGACTCCGACGCGACCGTCTACGCCCTCGCCCAGCTCGGTCCGGTACGGGGACTCGAAGTGACCTCCGCCGGACTGGAGGACGCCTTCCTGGCCCTCACCTCGCCCGCCACCACCTCCGCGTCCGTCTTCTCCGCGCCGACCCAGAAGGCAGGTTCGTGATGTTCGGCCAGATCGCCCCGGTCAACCAGTACGTCAAGCTGGAGCTTCGTCGGACATTCAGGGACACCGGGTTCGTCATCTTCGGCATTGGCACCCCCGTGCTCATGTATCTGATGTTCACCAACGTCGGTGGGAAGGCCGATGGCTCCTCCGGCTGGGCGGTCACCGCGATGGTGGGACTGGCCGCGTACGGTGCGCTGAGCGCCGGCCTGACCGTCGGGACGGCGGTCGCCGAGGACAAGGCCGCGGGCTGGCTCCGGCAGTTGCGGATCACCCCGCTGACCCCGGCCCAGGCGGTCGTCGGGCGGGCCGTGACCGGTTCGCTGATGGTCCTACCGGCGATCATGGTGGTGCTGCTCACCGGCGCGATCGTCAACGGCGTACGGCTCGGGCTCGGGCAGTGGGTCGCGCTGATCCTCCTGCTGTGGATCGGTTCCCTGCCCTTCACCATGCTTGGTCTCGCCAACGGCTACGCCCTCTCCGCCCAGACCACCAACGTGACCAACGTGGTGACCAACCTGTTCCTCGCGTTCCTCGGTGGTCTGTGGTTCCCGGTGTCGGAGTTCCCCGGCTGGCTGGCCGCCGTTGCCCGGTGGACTCCGGCGCACCGCCTCGGGCAGCTGGGCTGGGACACCGTGCAGGGTGCCGCGCCGGGTCTGGACACGGTCCTGGTGCTGGTCAGCTGGCTGGTGGTGTTCGGCGCGTACGCCGGCTACGCGTACCGTCGGGCCGGCCGCCGCGCCTAGCGGTGACCAGGGCTGGTGACCACTTCTGCCGCCGGGGTGGGGCATGCAAACCTGAGTCAGGAGAGACAGGCATGAAGAGGCGCTGGTGGTCGACCTCGAACGTAGACGTCGGCAAACTGCCGGAACTGACCAGCGGGACCGCCTTCCTTCCAGGGCTGATGCTGACCGCCGGTGCCGTCGCCGACCTTGTCCGGGGTGAGATGTCCCTTCCCTGGCTGGGCGGTGCCGGCCTGCTGGCCTTCGTCGCCCTCTACGTCACGGTGGCGTATCGGGCGTTCGATCCCAGTCGCCGCGCGAACCGGATCAAGCTGGGGCTGCTCGCCGCCCATGCCGCTGTCACCTACCCGCTCGCCCTGGGGTACGGCGGAAACTGGATCCAGTTGTTCATACCGTTGGCGCTGGTCTGCGGTGCCGTACTCCGTGGTCAGCACCTCGTCGTGGCGCTGACCGTCCTGGGCGGGTCGGCCGGCTTGATCTCCGGGGAGCGGGACCACGACCCGTTGGCCGCGATGATCAACGGCTATGGCACCTTCATCTCCGGCCTGGTGACGGCCGCCATCCTCGGTCTGGCCGCGACGGCGGCGGAACTCCGCCGGACCCGGGAGGAGCTGGCCCGGTCTGCGGTGGATCGGGAACGTCTGCGCTTCGCCCGCGACCTGCATGACCTGCTCGGACACAGCATGTCGGTCATTGTGGTGAAGGCCGAGGCGGTGCGACGGCTGATGGAGCGTAACCCGGCGCAGGCAGCCGTCCAGGCGTCCGACATCGAGACCGTCGGCCGACAGGCCCTGACCGAGATCCGGGAAGCCGTCTCGGGCTATCGAGAGAGCAACCTGGCCACCGAACTGGACCGGGCCCGGTCGGCCTTGAGCACGGCGGGGGTAACGCAGGACGTCCAGCTCTCCGGTCCACCACTCGATCCGGAGACCGAGGCGGTGCTCGGTTGGGTGCTACGGGAAGCGGCCACGAACATCATTCGGCACAGCAACGCCACCCATGTCGAGATCGTCATGGTGCACAGCCAGCAACAGGTCCGACTGGAGATCACGGACAACGGCACCAACCAGCCCTCGTCCCGTCCGGCGGGCACGCCCGATGCGCCCGGCAACGGGTTGAAAGGCTTGGCGGAACGCCTCGCCGAGGCGGGCGGATCGTTGGTGGCCCAGGTCGGACCACAGGGCGGTTTCCAGGTGATCGCCGAGCTGCCGAAACCGATGTGACCGGTGCTGGTCACGCCGGCCGCGACCGGGCCGGGACTTCCGCAACGCGTGAAACCCGCCGTGCTTCTTGGGCCAACCGGCAGCATGAGTGCATGCAGCTCCCCAACGCCGACCGCGACAGCTACCGCGCGGGTGGCCGATCGGACAAGCCCTCGGCCACCCCGGCGCTAGCGCCGTTCGAGCGTGAGTAGCGGCTCGGACAGCGCGGGCGATGGCGCGCCGGGATCGCCGGATACGGCCTCCTCGATGCTGCGGAGGCCGGCCTCCACCTCGTCGGGGCTGAGCCGGGCGAAGAACGAGAGAGTGCGCAAGTGCAGCCGTTCGAGCATGTCGGCGCGAGTGCCGTCGGACGGAGGGGTGACCATGCCGAATCCGGCAACGCGCCAACCGGCCGCCGTGAACATCGCGATGACCTCGTGCAGCGGCTGGAACAGCGCGGTGTCCACCTCAAGGCCGCGAGGGAAGTGGTCCAGCCACCACGGCTCGGGATGATGGTCGCTGAAGTTTCCGCGCAGTAGCAGTCGCCCGGCCGGCCTGAGTACCCTGGCCAGCTCCCGGGCCGCTCGGGGCTTGTCCTGGACGTGGTGCCAGGACAAGAACATGAGCGCGTAGTCGGCGCTGCCGGACGGCACTGGCATGTCCTCGGCGGAGCCTGCCAGGTACCGCACGCCGGGACGCTGGGACTGCGCCTGCGCCACCTCGCGCATGCGGACCGACGGCTCGACTCCGGTCACCGGCCCGAACGCTCGCGCCAGCGCAGGGGTGAACCTGCCGGTCCCTGACCCGACGTCCAGCCCCACCAGCGGGCGCCGCTCGGGTAGCGCGGCTGCGAAGGCGGTTATCCATGCCCCCAACTGCTGCTCGGTGAGCGCGCGGCCGCGCGGGTAGTTCTGGTACTGCTCCGTGTCGTAATCGACCCGCCTCATTCGCCGCTCCCTCGTCAGTCGGGTCTGAGACTGCGATGTATCGAACCGATACATCGGGACGATACGCGGCTTCGCGCTGGAAAGCTAAGGCGGCGAGTGCCCGTGACACGCTCGCCCAGTAATTTGGCGTCACCTGTGGCGAACCGTTCGCGGGCCTGCGGCGCTGTCAGAAACGGACCGCCGCCGGAGCCTGGCTCCGAGAAAGGACGCGCAGGGGGGAGCCGGCCGGCCCGTCACCTGGCGTCGCCCCGGTGCTGGTTGCCTGGCCACGCCCCCACCGGCCGCGCCCTCGGAACGGGCAGGTTAGCGTCGGGGCGTGAGCACCGGAACCCCGCGACTCCTGTCCGCCGAGGGTGGCATCGCCGAAGCCGCCTCCGTCCTGCGCGCCGGGGGGCTGGTGGCGTTCCCCACCGAGACCGTCTACGGGCTGGGTGCCAACGCCCTCGACGCCCGCGCGGCGGCCCGGATATTCGAAGCGAAGCAGCGGCCGAGCTTCGACCCGCTGATCACCCACCTGGCCGACGCGGCCGACCTGACCGGGCTGGTGCGGCGGGTGCCGGCGGCGGTGGCGGCGCTGGCCGAGCGGTTCTGGCCGGGTCCGCTGACGTTGATCGTGGACCGGCCCGCCGCGATCCCGCCGATCGTCACGTCAGGGCTGGAGACGATGGCCGTCCGGGTGCCGGACGAGCCGTCCGCCCGGGCGTTGATCGCCGCGGCCGGGGTGCCGGTGGCCGCGCCCAGCGCCAACCGGTTCGGCCAGCTCAGCCCCACCCGGGCCGAGCACGTGGTGGCCGGGCTGGGCGCGGCGGTGGACGTGGTGCTCGACGGCGGGCCGACCCGGTGCGGCATCGAGTCCACCATCGTGGACGCCCGGGGCGAACGCCCGGTGGTGCTCCGGCTCGGCGCGCTGCCGGTGGAGGCCCTGGTCGAGGCGGTCGGTCCGGTGACCGTACGGCCGGGCAGTTCCGGTCAGCCGGTGGCGCCCGGTACGTTGGCCGCGCACTACGCCCCGCGTACCCCGTTGCGGGTGGTCGGGGCGGCGGAGTCGGCGGCCGGCGACGGCGGCCGGCGAGGGCTGCTCGCCTTCCGGGAGTTCCCGGCGGGCGGCGACTGGGCGGCGGTAGAGGTGCTGTCCCCGGCGGGGGACCTGACGGTGGCGGCGGCCCGGCTCTTCGACGCGTTGCACCGGCTCGACGCGACCGGGGTGACCGAGATCGTCGCCGAGCGGGTCCCGGACACCGGCGTGGGCCGGGCGATCAACGACCGGCTGGGTCGGGCGGCTGCGACCTGGCACCAGGGCGGCTGACGCGCGCAGCATCCTCCCCGGTGTCTTCCGGGGCATCCTCCCCGGTGCCGGCCGGGGCGTCGTTCCCGGCCTCGGCCGGGGTGTCCGCCCCGGGGTTGGCCGGGGTGTCCGCCCCGGCGTTGAGCAGGCGGGTGAGGGCGCCGTTGGCGAGGGTGGCACCGAGCGCCGAGCCGGTGGCGATGCCCCAGCCGACCGGCCCGAGCGGGGTACAGCCGAAGAACTGGCTGACCCCGGGGGTCTGTACCACGAGGACCAGCACCCCGATCGACGCGGCGGTCGAGGCGAGCACCGCTGGGCTGGTCCCGCCGGCGAGCACGGTCTGCCCGAGCTGGGTGCCGATCAGCGAGGCCAGCGCGACCGTACCGGCCCGGCGCTGCCGTCCGGTGTACCGGGCGAGCGTCCAGCCCACCGTTGCGCCCAGCGTCGTGGACGCCGCGCGTAGCGCGATCTCCCGGTTGAGGGTCTCGCCGAGCGAGCTGTCCGGGCCCTCCCGCAGCAGGTGGTCGGCGTGGTCGGAGGCGGGCGGCCGAACCGCGATGGCCATCGCGGGCGCGAGGTCGGTGAGCAGGTTGACCAGGAGCAGTTGCCGCCCGGTGAGCGCCGAACGGCCGGTGCTGGCCGCGCTCAGCACGCTGAACGCGATCTCGCCGAGGTTGCCGCCGACCAGGATGCTCAGCGCGTGCCGGACCGACGACCACATGGCCCGCCCCTCGACCAGGGTGGCGATGATCGTCTCCAGCCGGTCGTCGGTCACCACCAGGTCGGCGGCGGCCCGGGCGGCGGGGGTGCCGCGCTGGCCGAGGGCGATGCCGACGTCGGCCAGCCGGATCGCCGGGGCGTCGTTGGCCCCGTCCCCGGTCATCGCCACGGTCCGGCCGCACTTCTGCAACGCCTGGATGATTCGGACCTTGTGGGCGGGAGTGCAGCGGGCCACCACGTCGGTGCGGGTGAGCCGCTCGGCGAGCGCGTCGTCGTCGAGCCGGTCCAGCTCCGTGCCGGTGGCCACCCGCTGCTCGCCGTGGTCGGGGCTGATGGTCGACGCGATCGCCGAGGCCGTCGCCGGATGGTCCCCGGTGATCATGATGGTGTGCACCCCGGCCTGCCGGATCCGGCGGACGGCGGGCGCGGCCGACTTGCGTACCCCGTCGGCGAGCGCCAGGAAGCCGACGAAGACCAGGTCGTCGACCTCCTCGTCGGTGATCGACTCCCCGGCTACCCGCCGCTCGGCGACGGCCAGGATGCGGTGCCCGGCGCCGGCCCGGTCGGCGAGCATCCGGTGCAGCTCGTCCCGGCCGGCGTCGTCCAGCGGTCGGTCGCCACCGTCGGCGGTGCGCCGGTCGGCGCACCGCGGCACCACGGTCTCCGGCGCGCCCTTGACGCTGAGCAGCAGGCCGTCACCGGTTCTGCCGACCGTGGCGTGGTAGCCGCGGGACGGCTCGAACGGCAGGCCCCCGGCCGCCTGCCAGCCGTCCGCGCCGGCGCGCTCGTCGACCCCTGCCGCCCCGGCCCCCCGGCGGACCGCCCGGTCGGTCTGCTGCGGCAGCTCGTCCGGATCGCCGGCCGGGGTGGCCCGCAGCGCGGCGGCCAGGGTCAGCCGCAGCGGATCGTCCAGCCGCTCCGGCGGGGCGTACCGGGTGCCGCTGCCGTCGCCCACCCCGGCGAGCAGCAACTGGCCCTCGGTGAGGGTGCCGGTCTTGTCGAAGCAGAGCACGTCGACGCGGCCCAGCGCCTCGATCGTGCGCGGATTGCGGACCAGCGCGCCGTGCTCGGCCAGCCGTCTGGCCGCGGCGAGCTGGGCAGCGCTGACCAGGAACGGCAGCCCCTCCGGCACCGACGCCACGGCCAGGTTCGCGGCGGTCGCCGCCGTCTCCGCCAGGGGTACGCCGCGCAGCAGTCCCGCCCCGGCCACCGCCACCGCCGATCCGGCGGCCAGCGGGATCGCCGTGCTCGTCAGCCGGCCGAGGCGGGCCTCCACCCCGCTGGCCGGCGGCGACTGCTGGGCCAGCGCCAGGCTCCGCCCGGCCTCGGTGCCCACGCCGGTGGCCACCACCACGGCGGTCCCGTGCCCGGTGGCGATCGTGGTGCCCTCGTACAGCATGGAGCGCCGGTCGGCGACGGCGGCGGCGACCACCGGGTCGGCGGTCTTCCCCACCGGCAGCGACTCGCCGGTCAGCGACGACTCGTCGGCTTCCAGGCCGTCCGTCGCCAGCACCCGGCAGTCCGCCGGTACGGCGTCGCCGGGCCCGAGCACGATCACGTCGCCCGGGACCAGTACGTCGGCGGGCACCAGCCGTTCCTCGCCGTCCCGGCGGATCCGGGCGGTGACCGCCGAGCGGGACAGCAGCTCCGCCAGCGACCGTTCGGTGTTGCGCTGGTGCACCGCCCCGACCAGGGCCGATCCGCCCACCACCCCACCGACCAGGGCCGCGTCGACCAGTGAGCCGAAGCTCGCGGAGAGGACCGCGCCGGCGGCCAGCACCGGCGTGAGCGGGTTGGCCAGCTCGTCGACGAAGGTGCGGAGCAGCCCGGACGGGCCGGGCCCCTCTCCGGTCTCGCCGCCGGAGCGGCGCTCCGCCTCGGCGGAGTCCAGGCCGTCGCCGTCGGTGTCGAGCTGGCGGAGCACGGCGTCGGCCGGCATGAGGTGCCAGGCGGTCACGGCCGGGACCGGGGAATCGGCGCGGTCGGACAGCCGGCCCGCCCGCCACACCCCGTGCAGGAAGGCCAGGGCGGCGGCCCCGTTGACGGCATCCAGCGACCGTCTCGGCAGCCGTCGGGGGTCGGCTGTGAACGCCCCCAGCGCGCCCAGGCCGGTGCCGGCCAGCGACAGCCGGATGTTCTGTTCGGTCATCCGGCGGGCCACCCCGGCAGCCTCGATGATCAGCGCGGCGATCCGCAGGTCGGCGCCGACCAGCAGGTGCGCGCCCCAGGGCGGCAGGTCATCCGGGCCGGCCAGCCCCAGCCCGCAGTCGGACGCGCCCAGCGCCGCCCGGTCGGCGGAGAGCAGCATCACCACCGCGCCGTCGCGCTGCAACCGGCGGACGGTCTCGGCGATCCGGGCACCGCCGGGCAGCACGGCGTCGGCGAAGGTGTACCGGCCGTCGTCGTCGCCGGCCACCACCAGGCGCAGGCCGGCGAGCCGGGCGGCGGTCGGCAACGCGTCCACGGCCGGGGCGGGTTCGGGCTCCACCTGGAGCAGGGCGGCCAGGCGATCCCCCTCCGCGAGGCCGAGCAGGGTGCCTCCGTCCGCCCGCATCCGCCGGCTGTCGTCGGTGTCGCCCGGGTCGGTGGCGTCGAGCTCGTCCAGCGGGCCGAGCCGCCACCCGTCCGCCTCCCGCACCCGGTCGGGCGCGGCCGGGTCGAAGAGGGCGAAGGCGCGGGCCGCCACCTGTCCGGTGTCCGCCCCGGACAGCGGGGCCAGGTCGGCCAGCACCCCCCGGTCCGAGCCGAGCACCGCCGCGTCCAGCACCACCGTGTCGATCCGGTCCAGCTCGCGCAGCACACTGCCGTCCATGGCGATCACTCCGCGCCGGGCGAGCATCCGGCCGAGCTGGGCCGCGTACCCCTCGCGCCCGCTGCCCGGGGCCTTGGGCAGGCTGGACAGCGCCACCGCGGCGGCTCGCTTGCGGCCGACCACCGGCACCGCCGCCGCGCCGGCCGCCGCGCCCGCAGCCAGCATCCGGTTGATGAACCGCTCGACGGGGCCGTCCGGCTTCGGGTTCGGCCGCCCGGCCGTGGGCACCCGGGCGACGGCCCGGTCCGGGTCGCCGGTGAGCCGGGGTTCGGCCTTCGTCCAGGCCGCGAGCTGGGCGTGCGCCTCGCCCCACTGCACGATCCGCTGGGCGCCGTCCAGCACGATCCCGGCCCAGCCGCCGGTCAGTCCCTGCACGACCGCCTCGGCGAGCGGGAAGAGCACGTCGGCGCGGGGGTCGGCGCGTAGCCCCCGACCGGCCAGGGCGTGCAGCTTCGGGTGCAGGTCGACGGCGGTGAGCACCCCGGCCACCTCGCCGGGGACCGGGGCGAACGGCAGGATCCGGGTGGCCGCCGAAAGGGTCAGGCCGAGCGCGTCCGAGGCGAGCGCGCCGAGGGTGCGTGGGGTGCGTGGCCCCTCCTCCGGCGGGTGCGGTGGGGGGATCTCCGGGTCCGGCTCGTGCTCGCAGGTGCGTTCGCACCGGGCGACCGTGGCGATCAGGTCGCGTAGTCTCGGCTCCGGCTCCCGGACCGCAACCACCACCCGGCCGGAGGGGGCGTTGACCCTGGCCCAGCACACGCCGGGTTGCCGCTCCAGCTCCCGCTCCACCTGGCGGGCGAGCCGGTCGCCGCCGTCCTGGCAGACGCCGTGCACCTCGATGTGGTGCCGCCCGGGCCGGGACCAGACCCGGCGCCGGGTCAGGCCCGTCAGCCGGGCCAGTCGGGCCGCGGCGGTGCTGGCGGTACGCGATGCGTCGCCGACCAGGTGCGGGACGGCCCGGGACGCGTCGCCGAGGAGGTGGGGCACGGCCACCGACGGCAGGAGGCGGCCGGCGACCCGGCCCAGCGACATCATCGAGCGGTACGGCCGGATAGTGGCCGGCCCGGTCTTCCGGTGCCGCCGTTGTCCCCGCCGTGCCCCATTTCGCCTCCCACGCTCGGTCCCGGCGCGCTGCCTTCCCGCCCGTACGCCGGTCATGCCCTGGCCGTCCGGGAAGTTTCCGCCGGCGCGGGGCATGGACCGGAGCGCGGATGAACCCGGTCGAGGTCGCCGCGTGGCGCGGCCGAGACAGCGCGGCCGAGAACCGGGTCGACCCGCCGGGGCCGGCACCTCCGCCTTGACCTCAATCCGGGTTCAAGTCGGAGGCTGGGCGCATGTCGTGGGAACTGTTCAGGTCGGCGGCGGGCCGGGACCGGCCAGCCGGTGGCCGTCGCCGCACTCGGGACGCCTCGGCGCGGGGCCCGGTCCGGGTGCCCGGATCGGCCGGTCGCCGATGACCGCCGCGGTCGCGGGCCCGGTCGCGCCGGACCGCCTGTTCGCCCCGCGCCTGCGGGCCATGACGGTGGGCGTGGTGGCCCTGGTCTCGCTGATCGCGTTCGAGGCGCTCGCCGTCGGCACCGCGATGCCCACAGTGGCCCGCAGCCTCGACGGGCTGTCCTGGTACGGGCTGGCGTTCGGCGGTCCCTTCGCCTCCGGCGTGGTGGCCATGGTGGTCTCCGGCATCTGGTGCGACGCGCGGGGTCCCCGGGCACCGGTGTGGCACGGGGTGGCGTGGTTCGTCGTCGGGCTCCTGCTCGCCGGCACCGCGTCGGCGATGGGCGTGCTGGTGGTGGGCCGGCTGGTGCAGGGTTTCGGCTCCGGCCTGCTCTCGGTGGCGCTGTACGTGGTGGTCGGGCGGGCGTACCCGGAGGTGCTGCACCGGCGGATCTTCGCCGCGTTCGCGGCGGCCTGGGTCGTACCGTCGTTGGTCGGGCCGGCGCTGGCCGGTCTGGTGGTCGAGCACCTCGGCTGGCGCTGGGTCTTCCTGGCGGTGCCGGCGGTGGCGGTGCCGGCGGTGCTGCTGGTCCAGCCGGGCCTGCGGACCGTCGTCTCGCCCGCCGTCCGGCTGGCCTCCGGCGCGGCGGCCCGGGTCGGCTGGGCCTGCGGGGCGGGGGTGAGCGCCGCGTTGCTGCACTACGGGGGGCAGCAGCGCGGCGCCGCGGCGGTCGGACTGGTGGCAGCGGCGCTCGCCGGACTGCTGTGTTGCGCCCCGCGTCTGCTGCCGGCCGGTTTCCTGCGCGCCGGCCGGGGCCTGCCGACGGTGATCGGGCTGCGCGGGCTGGCCTCCGCCGCGTTCGCCAGCGCGGAGGTGGTGATCCCGCTGATGCTCTCCCGGGAGCGCGGGCTGTCGCCGACCGAGGCGGGCCTGATGCTCACCGTCGGGGCGCTCTCCTGGTCGGCCGGGTCCTGGTTGCAGGGCCGGCTGCCCGCGCCGGGCAGCGCCCCGGTGAGCGGGGGCCGGGTGCGGCTGCCCGTGCCCCGTTCGCCGGCCACCCTCGTGCGGGCCGGACTGGTCTGCATCGCCGTCGGGACGGCCACGGTGGCGCTCGCGGTGTGGCCGGCGGTGCCGCTGCCGGTCGGCGTGCTCGGCTGGGCCGTCGCCGGGCTCGGGATGGGGCTGCTGTACCCGTCGCTGTCGGTGCTCACCCTGGAGCTGTCGGCCCCCGGCGAGCAGGGGCGCAACAGCTCCTCCCTGCAACTTGGCGACTCGCTGTTCGCGGCGGCGGTGCTGGCGCTGACCGGCGCGGTGCTCGCGGTCGGGGCGGTGCCGGGCCCGGGCAGCTACACCGCCGTCCTCGTGGTCGCCGCCGCCCTGGCCGCGGTGGGCGTCCTGCTCGCCGGCCGGGTGGTTCCGGCCCCGGCCCGGCCGGCCGGCTGACGGAACCGCTCCCGCCGCCGCTCCCCGACCACCCGCGCGGTCCTCGGGCCGCCGGCGCGGACCGACATCGTCACGATTCGGCCGGCCGGCTCGTCGGGAGGGTGGACGCCCCGCGAGGGCTCCGCGAGGGAGGTGCCATGAAGGTGCTGGTGACCGGGGCGTCGGGTGCGCTCGGGCGGGCGGTGCTACCGCGGCTGCGAGAAGACGGTTTCGTCGTGCGGGCGATGAGCCGCCGGCCGCACGGCGACCAGGCCGCGGAGTGGGTGACGGGGGACCTGGCCACCGGCGAGGGGCTGCCCGACGCGGTGGCCGGGGTGGCAGCCGTCCTGCACCTGGCCTCCACGCCGGGCGGCGGGCGACGCACCCACCAGGTCGACGTGCTCGGCACCCGTCGGCTGGCTGTCGCGGCCGGCCGGGCCGGGGTCGGCCACCTGCTCTACGTCTCGATCGTCGGGGTGGACCGGGTGCCGTTCCCGTACTACCGGCACAAGCTGGCCGCCGAGCGGGTGGTCGCCGCCGGGCCGGTGCCCTGGTCGGTGCTGCGGGCCACCCAGTTCCACCCCTTCCTCGACGACCTGCTGGCCCTGGCGGGCCGGCTCGGCCCGGTGATCGGCGACCGGGCGGTGCTCGCCCAGCCGGTCGACGCGGGCGAGGTGGCCGCCCGGCTCTCCGGGCGGCTCGCCGCCGGTCCGCTGGAGGGCATCGAGGAGTACGGCGGCCCGCAGGCGCTGCGCTTCGACGCGGCGGTGGAGGCGTGGCGTACCGCTCGGGGATCGCGCCGCCCGCTGTTGCCCGTGCGCGTTCCGGGGCGGCTCGGGCGGGCCCTGCGCTCCGGTGCGCTCACCACCCGGGCGGCCCCGACGGGCACCCGGAGCTGGGCCGACCACCTGGCCGACACGTACGGGGGAACCGGCCGGAGGTGAGCGGTCCACTCGTTCGCCGGCTGCCTACGGTGACCTCATGCTGGTTCTCGTCACCACCGTGATTCTCTACGTCTGCGGATTCGTGTTCCTCTACGGGGTGATCCGGATCGCCGTCCGGCACGCCTTCGAGGATCTGGAGGCCCGCCGGCCCGGCCTGCTCCGTGCCGAGGAGGTCGCCGCCGCCGGGGACCGGACGTTCGTCCGAGACAACCCGTTCGTCGCCAACGGCTGACGGGTCGCCCGTTCCGATCGGGGCGGAGCGGGTCCCGTGGGTCGGCCCGGGCACGGGGCCGGGCCGACCCACGACGGGCCGCCGCGAGCGCGTGGGATGGCGGGGTGCGAGGATCCACCCGTGATGGGGACGCTGAAGACCGAGCCCGCCCGTACCCGCCTGGACCTGCTGGCGCCTCCGGTGGCCGCCGCGATCGGGCGGTGGTCCGCTGACGCGCCGGTGGACGTCGACGACGTGCTGGTCGCGCCGATCGACGCCGACCTCGCCGACACCGCCGCGTTCTGCGCCGCGTACGAGGTGGGGCTGGACGTGTCGGCGAACTGCGTGGTGGTCGCGGGCCGGCGCGAGGGCGAGGTGCGGTACGCCGCCTGCGTCGTGCTCGCCACGACGCGTGTCGACGTGAACGGGGTGGCCCGCCGGACGCTCGACGTGCGTAAGGCGAGCTTCGCCCCGATGGCCGACGCGGTCGCGGCGACCGGGATGCAGTACGGCGGGATCACCCCGATCGGGCTGCCCGAGGACTGGCCGATCCTGGTGGACGCGCGGGTGATCGCCGCCCCGCACGTCATCATCGGCTCGGGCGTGCGGCACAGCAAGATCGCCCTGCCGGGGCCGGCCCTCGGCGCGCTGCCCGGCGCGCGGGTGGTGGAGGGCCTGGCCAGACCGGCGTGAGCTTCAACTATGTCGATGTTGTTGCACGTGAAACATCGTGATCTTCGATGGTCAGCGGGCGCTCGCCTCGCGCTGCTCCACCTCGGCCAGGGCGGCCAGCAGGGTCTGCGGCTCCTGCGCCCCGGTGACCGCGTACTTCCCGGCCAGCACGAACGTCGGGACACTGGTGACGCCCAACTCCCGGGCGGCGGCCAGCTCGGCGGCGACCTCCGCCGACCCCTCCCCGGAGTCGAGGTGGGCCCGCACCTCGGCCTCGTCGAGCCCGACTCCGGCGGCGAGCCGGGCCAGCTCCGCCCGCGACCCGACGTCCACGCCGTCGGTGAAGTGGGCCCGGTACAGGGCGTCCACGGTCTCGGCGGCGAGGCCCTGTCCGGTGGCGTACCGGACGAGCCGGTGGGCGTCGAACGTGTTGGCGGTGACCGCCCGGTCGAAGTCCAGCCGCAGCCCCGCGTCCGCCGCGACGCCGGTCACGTGGCTGAACATCTGCTCGACCCGTTCCCGGCTGCCGAACTTCGCGGCCAGCCCCGTCACGAGCGGCTGCGGGGCCGGCACCGGCGACGGGTCGAGCTGGAACGGCCGGTACCGGATCGTCACCGCACCGTCGTACGACTCCAGGGCCTGCTCCAGCCGGCGCTTGCCGATGTAGCACCAGGGGCAGGCCACGTCGGCGTAGATCTCGATCTCCATGACCGGGGACAACCCGCCGACCGGCGCGGCTGTTCCCGGATGTGACGGGAAACGGGCCGGCCGGGTCGCCCCGGCGCCACCACCGACTTGGCCGACCAGGCCCGTCGACGACCCGCGCCGGGTCGGTCGAGCCCGCGCCGGGCTCGGGGTCGGGTTTCGCGGCGTCAGGCGGCGACCTGCTCCCGGACCTGGCGCTTGAGTCGGGCCAGGATCGCCGTGCCGCCCCGGACCCGCAGTGGGCTGATCGCCTGGGCCAGCCCCATCCGCTGGTAGAGGTCGTCCGGCACGGCGAGCACCTCCGCGGCGCTCGCCCCGGCCAACCCCTCGCCGAGGATGCCCGCGAAGGCGCGGGTGGTCGGCGCCTCCGGCGGGCAGTCGAACCAGGTGGTCACCGTGCCGTCCGGCGCGACCTCGGCGCGCAGGAAGAACGCCGTCTGGCACTCGGGGACCTGTTCCATGCCCTCCCGGCCGGCCAGCTCCTCGGGCAGCGGCGGGATGACGTCGGCGTACTCCAGCAGCATCTCCAGCACCACGTCGCGGGGCGCGGCGGCGAACTCGTCGACGATCTCGGCCAGCTTGGTCGGCATCTCGGGCATCCCGTCAGGTTACCGGCGTGGTCAGGTGGCCCCTCCGCTCGCGGAGGCGTCGGGAGGGGCGCGCCCGTCAACTGGCCGGGGCCTGCTCGCTGATGTCGCTGAGGGCGGAGCTGGGGTCGAGCTGCATGGCGAGGTCGCCGAGGGAGACGATGCCGACGAGCTTGCGCTCGTTGTCGCAGACGAGGATGCGGCGGACGCCGCGCTCGCGCATCAGCGAGGCCGCCTCCCCGGCGGTCGAGTGCTGCTCGATCATCACCACCTCCCGGGTGATGATCGAGCCGATGGTGGTGCTGGCCGGGTCGCTGCGCTCGGCCACCGCCCGGACCACGATGTCGCGGTCGGTCAGCATGCCGGCGAGGCTGGCGCCGTCGGTGACCACCACGTCGCCGATGTCCGACTCCTTCATCACCCTGGCCGCCTCGTCCAGGGTGGTCTCCGCGGACAGGTAGACCACCTGCTTGGTCATCACGTCGCTGACCCGGTAACCGGTCATGAAAGCCTCCGAATGCGCACCTGTGCCGATTCGGAAACCGGTACCCAGTTCGGCCGTCGTCACACCTTGTCGCCCCGAATGCGTGGCACCTCGTCCCGCAGCCGGTCGACGAGTCCGTCCACCGGCAGCTCGGTCCGCGCGCCGGTGGCCCGGTCGCGCAGCTCGACGTACCCGTCGGCGAGGCGGCGGCCGACCACGACGGCGCGCGGGATGCCGATCAGCTCGGCGTCGGTGAACTTCACCCCGGCCGAGACGTGGGTGCGGTCGTCGACCAGCACCCGCAGGCCCGCGGCGGCCAGCCGCTCGCCGAGGTCGAGCGCCGCGTCGAGCTGCGGCCCCTTCCCCGCCGCCACCAGGTGTACGTCGCACGGTGCGACCGCCGCCGGCCAGACCAGCCCCCGCTCGTCGTGGTGCTGTTCGGCGATCGCGGCGACCGCCCGGGACACCCCGATCCCGTAGCAGCCCATGGTGGGGCGGACCGGCTTGCCGGCCGGGCCGAGCACGTCGACGGCGAACGCGTCGGTGTACCGCCGGCCGAGCTGGAAGATGTGCCCGACCTCGATCCCGCGCCGCATCGTCAGGGTGCCGGCGTCGCAGGCCGGGCACGGGTCGCCCGGGAGCACCTCGGCCGCCTCGATCGTGCCGTCCGGGATGAAGTCCCGCCCGCACACCACGTCGGTGGCGTGCCGGTTCGGCTCGTTCGCGCCGGTCAGCCAGGCGGTGCCGGCGACCACCCGGGGGTCGACCAGGTACCGGATCCCCAGCTTGCCGAGCAGTTGCGGGCCGATGTACCCGCGCACCAGCTCCGGGTGGTCGGCCCAGCCGTCGAAGACCGCCACGGTGGCCGGGGCGAGCGCCGCCCCGACCCGCCTCAGGTCCACCTCGCGGTCGCCGGGCAGCCCGACCACCAGCAGCTCGGCCTCGTCCGCGCCCGGCCGGTGGACGGTCAGCACGACGTTCTTCAGGGTGTCTGCGGCCGTCCAGTCGGTGCGACCGGCGAGGCGGCGGGCGTTGGCCAGCTCGACCAGCGCGGCGATCGTCGGGGTCTCCGGGGTGTCGTGCACGGCCGCCGCCGGCTGCGCGTCGGGGTCGCCGCCGGCCGGGGCCCGGGTGACGACCGCCTCGGTGTTGGCGGCGTGGTCGCAGGCGGTGCAGCCGACGAAGGTGTCCTCGCCCACCGGCGTGGCGGCCAGGAACTCCTCCGACGCCGACCCGCCCATCGCCCCCGACGTCGCGTGCACCACCGTGTGGTCGAGCCCCAGCCGGTCGAAGATCCGCCGGTACGCCGCGCGGTGCCGCTCGTACGCCGCCCGGAGACCCACGTCGTCCAGGTCGAACGAGTACGCGTCCTTCATCAGGAACTCGCGCCCGCGCAACAGCCCGGCCCGGGGGCGCGCCTCGTCGCGGAACTTCGTCTGAATCTGGAACAGCGTCACCGGGAAGTCCCGGTACGAGGTGAACAGGTCCTTCACCAGCAGCGCGGCCAGTTCCTCGTGGGTCGGGGCGAGCAGGTGCTCGGCGCCTCTCCGGTCGGCCAGGGTGAAGATGTCGTCGCCGTACTCCGTCCACCGTCCGCTGGTGCGGTAGGGCTCGGCCGGCAGCAGCGCCGGGAAGTGCACCTCCTGGTCGCCGATCGCGGTCATCTCCCGCCGGACCACCTCGGTCACCCGGTCGAGCACCAGCTTGCCCAGCGGCAGCCAGGTGTAGCCGCCCGGGGCGGCGCGGCGGACGTAGCCGGCGCGCAGCAGGAGCCGGTGGCTCGGCACCTCCGCGTCCGCCGGATCCTCGCGCAGGGTCCGGAGCAGCAGGGTCGACGTGCGCAGCAGCATCAGCGCAGCGTACGACCGGCGCGGGAGAGAAGGCGATCCAATTCAGGCGGTGGGCGATTCATCGGTCACGCCGGCCACGCTCGCTCGGAAGAGACACGCGACCGTCAACCTGGTGGTGCCTGTTCCGGTTGAACCCGCACGACGGCCCGACGCCACGGGAGCTGTTCGAGCGCTTCGTCGCTTGGGGGCCGTACCGGAGAGGGGCGGTCGACCCTCCGACGAGCCATCGGTGATCCAGCCCTGGGAGATGGGACACGTCGGCCCCGGGTCCGGTGTGTCGGGCCCCGCCGGCGGTGCCAGACTGATCGGCGCAGGGCGATCCGAGGACACACGTGGGAGGGTGCGGTGCGCTGGCGCAGCTTCGTGGCGGTGGGGGACAGCTTCACCGAGGGCATGGACGACGCGTACCCGGACGGCACCTACCGCGGCTGGGCGGACCTGGTGGCCACCCGGCTCGCCGCCGGGGCCGGCCCCGACTTCCGGTACGCGAACCTGGCGATCCGGGGTCGGCTCTTCCCCAACGTCGTGGCCGAGCAGGTGCCCGCCGCGCTGGCGATGAAGCCCGACCTGATCAGCTTCGCCGCTGGCGGCAACGACGTGTTGCGCCGTACCTTCGACCCGAACGCCCTGGTGGAGCGCTTCGACGACGTGGTGGGGCGGCTGCGCTCCGGCGGCGCGGACGTGGTGCTGTTCCGGTTCGCCGACGTGATGGCCCGGCTGCCCGGGCAGCGGCTGGTCGCCCCCCGGGTCGATCTGCTCAACCGTGCCGTCGGCGAGACCGCGCAGCGGCACGGCGCGATCCTGGTCGACCTGTACGCCGACGACACCTTCCTCAATCCGATGCTGTGGAGCACCGACCGGCTGCACCTGTCCCCGGCCGGGCACCGGCGGGTCGCCGGGCAGGTGCTCACCGCGCTCGGTGTCGGCTGCGACGAGGACTGGCTGCTGGTCCCGCCGCACCCGGCGCCGACGCCCTGGCTGGCCGCCCGCGCCGCCGACCTGCGCTGGGCCGGGCAGCACCTGGCCCCGTGGATCAAGCGTCGGCTGACCGGCCGGTCGTCCGGCGACACGGTCACCGCGAAGCGCCCCCAACTCGGGCCCGTCACCGACTGACATGTCCACCCTGCACGCCGCGCCGCTGCTGCGCCGTACCCTCGACGACCGACCGCTGCCCGGCCACGCCGTGCTGGTGACCGGGCACCGGATCGGGGCGGTCGCACCGCTGGCCGAGCTGCTGGCGGCGTACCCGGGGGTGCGGGTGCGGCGGTGGGCCGGGACCCTCGGGCCGGCGCTGGTGCACGACGCGCCGCTGCCGGCCGCCCCCACCCCGCGCGAGCGGGTGCACGCCCTGTTCCGGGCCGGGGCGGCGGCGGTGCCGGCCGCACACCTCACGGACCCGGAGCTGCGGACGGCGGCGATCCGTGGCGACGTCGCGGTCCTCGACCGGGTACGGACGCCGGCGCTGGACGTCGGCGAACGCGCCGACCTGGCCGTCTTCGCCGACGACGGGAGCTGCCTCGCCACGGTGGTGGCCGGCCGGCTGGTGTACCGCCGCGCCGATGCCGGGCGGACGGACGGGAACCCGGCGTAACTTGGGGCTCATGCCTGTGTCGAGTGATCCGAACCCCCGCCTCCAGTCGTACGCCGACCCGCAGCGGCTGGTCACCACCGAGTGGTTGGCCGAGCACCTGGGCGACGAGGGGCTGGTGGTGGTCGAGTCCGACGAGGACGTGCTGCTCTACGACACCGGGCACATCCCGGGTGCCGTGAAGGTCGACTGGCACACCGAGCTGAACGACCAGGTGACCCGGGACTACCTGGACGCCAGGAGCTTCGCCGAGCTGTGTGCCGCCAAGGGCATCGGCCGCGACGACACCGTCGTCTTCTACGGCGACAACTTCAACTGGTGGGCCGCGTACGCGCTCTGGGTCTTCTCCCTCTTCGGGCACGCCGACGTGCGGCTGCTCGACGGCGGCCGGCAGAAGTGGGCCGCCGAGGGGCGCGAGCTGACCCGGGACAGGGTGACCCGGCCCCGCGCCGAGTATCCGGTGCCGCTGCGCGACGACGCGCCGATCCGGGCGTACCGGGAGCAGGTGATGGCGCACGTGGCCGCCGGCCGGCCGCTGGTCGACGTCCGCTCGCCGGGCGAGTACACCGGCGAGATGCTGCACATGCCGGACTACCCGCAGGAGGGCGCGCTGCGCGGCGGGCACATCCCGGGCGCGGTGAACAAGCCCTGGAAGTCCGCCGCGAACGACGACGGGACCTTCCGGTCCGCCGACGAACTGCGCGCCATCTATCGCGACCAGCTCGGGTTGAGCCCGGCCGACGACGTGGTGGCGTACTGCCGGATCGGGGAACGGTCCAGCCACACCTGGTTCGTGCTGCGCCACCTGCTCGGGTACCCGCAGGTGCGCAACTACGACGGCTCGTGGACCGAGTGGGGCAACCTGGTCCGGGCCCCCGTCGTGAGGGGCGACCAGCCGGGCGGCCTCGCCGGCTGACCTCCCGTCGCCGCCCCGCGCGCCCGCTGCCGTGGCGCGCGGGACGGGCGGTTCTCAGCCGGCCAGCGAGACGACCCCGGCCAACTCCCGGACCACCCCGGTCACCTCGCCGGTGCGGGGCCGCCAGCGGACCAGCCCGCCGGGCTGCATCCGGAGCACCACGTCCCCGTCAGGTTCCCAGCCCTGCACCTCACAGCAGCCCTTCCACCGGTCCCGGCCCAGGCTGAGCAGGTGGGTCACCATGCCCGTCCGGCTGTCCAGCACGGCCACCCCCTCGGCTCCCTCCTCGCGACCGTCGGTGATCCATCCGGACCGGGCCACCAGTTCGCCCTGCTGCCAGCCACGGCCGTAGAACTCGATGACCTGGTACGGGCGCACGGCCTCCGCGCTGCGGACCGGGTGCCGCGTTCGTACCGTGCCGTCCGGCATCGACCTGCTGCGCAGGGAGAGCTGGTCCCGGACGCCGCCGACCTCGATGAGCGTCCCCGTCGCGACGGCGGGATCCGGGGTCACCAGGTCCCAGGGCGAGACGGCGATCCTGTCGGCCTTGCCGGAACCGGGATCGACCAGGTAGGTGTTCCTCTCGTCGCCGACCAGCAGCCGGCCGTCCGACCAGGCCACGTGCTCCAGGTAGCCGGCGAGCGGCAGTTGCCGGACGGCGGCGGTGGTCAGGTCGACCACCAGCACCGCGCCGGTCTGCGCGAACGCCGCGAACCGGCCGTCCGGGGAGAGGCTCCCGGTCTTGAGCGGCACCGCCTCGTTGCCAGCGGCGTCCCGGGTCCGGGCCGGGGTGACCACGTCGAGGGTGCGTACCAGGCCGTCGTCGCCGAGCACCCGGATCCGCCCCTCGGCGCCGGTGTCCGCGTTGACCGGCTGGTAGAGCGCCAGCGCCCGGCGTACCGGGCTGCTGGAGAGCAACAGGGTGGCAGGGTCACCGATCCGGCCGAGCGGGTCGCCCGGGTAGGTCAGGTCGGCCGGCATCCGTCGGACCGGTGCGGTGTCCGGACCCGGAGACACGGAAGCCGCCGGTGCCGGCTGGACGGAGGGCCGCAGGGCCAGCAGCGTCCCGCTGGTGACCAGGACGACGGCCAGGGCGACGGCGCCGACGGCGCGCCGGGTGCGCCGGGTCCGGCCGGCCCGTTGCCATGCGTGCACCGCCGGGCGGGTCGGCCGCACGTCCTCGGCGGCGACGGTCAACAGGCGGCGCAACTCCTGTTCGTTCACGGGTTCACCGCCAATCCGTTGTCCAGGTCGTCGTCCCGGCCGAGTTCCGGAGCCACCTCGCGCAACCGGCGCAGGCCCGCATGGCACTGGCTCTTGACGGTGCCGACGGTGACGCCGAGCACCTCGGCGGTGCTCGTCTCGGTCAGGTCCTCGAAGTAGCGCAGCACGAGGACGGCCCGCTGGCGTGGCGGCAATCGTCCCAGCGCGTCGTGCAGCGCGAGCCGCAGCGCCCCGTCGCGGTCGCGGGTCAGCTGCTCGGGCGGGTACTCGCTGAGCCGTTCCCGGCGGCGGCGCCGCCACCACGACACGGCGTCGCGGTAGAGGATGGCCCGGACGTACGCGGCCGGATCGCCCTCCCGCACCGATGGCCAGCGCAGGGCGAGCTTGAGCAGCGCATCCTGGAGGAGGTCCTCGGCCTGGTGCTGATTCCCGCAGATCAGGTACGCCGAGCGGAGCAGCCGGAGCTGGTGGGACTCGACGAAGGCCACGTAGCTGGCCCGGTTGTCATCAGCCGTCGTCGGTCCCATGCGTCCCTCCTCCCCGGCCGGGGCGCCCGCGCCCGTCACCAGGCAGACGCTCGGCGACCCGGAAATGGTTGGGCAGTCCGGTGCCGGATCCGGCCGGCACGGGTGTCGTGCCGACATCCGGTGTCGTGCTGACGCCTCGTCTGCGACGGCCGGGTCGTGGCCGCGTCCGGCCCTGTGGGCGGCCAATGTGCCGGATGCCCCGACATCGGGCCCGCATCCGGTGGAGTCTGCGAGGGGAGAGCAGACGGGCGGCGGCGAGGAGGCGGAGTGCTGACCCTGGACCGGAGGTCCGTCGGGCTGCTGGTGATGGCCGCCCTGCCCCCGACGATCGAGGCCATCGTCCTCGTCTCGATGAACTTCGTGGCCGCCGAAGGGCTCGCGCCCCAGAACACCTCCGTCTGGCCGTACGACACGTACCACGACCTGAGGTGGCTGTTCGTCTACCACGACTCCTGGCCCGAGTTCCTGTTCTGGCTGTGCCTCGTGGTGCTGAGCCGGGGGGTGTACACCACCGGGCTGGTGGTGCTGGCCTGGCCGGTTGGGGTGCGGCGCCCGCCGGTGCGCTGGTTGCTGCGGCGCAACGTCGGTCTCGCCATGGTGATCACGGTCCTCGTCGCGCCGTGGGCGGTGGTCTCGGTGGCCGCGTCCGTGGTGGCGCTGTCCTGGGTGCTGCTCGCGTCCCTGCTGCCGATGTTCCTGCTCGCGCCGTTCCTGCAACGGACCGCCGTGGTCGGTCCGTGGTGGCGAGGGCTGCCCTCGACCGCCCTGGTGGGCTGGTCGCTGCTGAACTTCGTGGTGCTCACGGTGGCCGGCGCGCTGGCGTGGAGCGTGCCGCGTTGGTGGACGGTGCCGGTGGCGACCGCGGCGGGCGTGGCGAACGGGCTGCTGTGGAACCGGACGGTGCGGGCGGCTCTCCTCGCGCCCCGGGTGCGGTGGGCCCGGGTGCCGGTGACGCCGCTCGTGGCCCTGCTGGCGCTCGCCGTGCCGCTGCTGATCCCGTGGTTGGTGGAGGTGGTGCCCGGCGGCCAGCAGCGGATCGAGAGCGTGGTGCTCGGCCGGCCCCTGCCGCCCGAGGTGCCCCAGGCAGTGATCATCCTTGCCGGCTACGCCTCCGACTACGGGGGCGAGCAGCCGTCCGACCCGAGGGTGGAGATGTTCTCCTACCGGGGGCTGGGCCCCGACGGGAAGCCCCTGCCGTACGGCGCACAGGACACGACCATCTCGGTGACGGAGAGCGTCGGGCTGCTCGAGGAGCAGGTGGACCGCCTGCACCGCCGTACCGGCCGGCGGATCGCGCTGATCGGCGAGAGCGAGGGCGCGCTCGTGGCCCGCACCTACCTCGCCCGGCGGCCCCATCCGGTGGTCGACACGCTGGTGATGTTCAGCCCGCTGATCAACGCCGGCCGGGCGTACTACCCGCCTGCCGGCGAGCGCCACGGGTACGGCGTTGTCACCGGATTCCAGCTTCGAGCCATCTTCGGGCTGGTCAGCCTCGCCACCGGGCCGGGCGACGGCCCAGATCAGCCCTTCATCCGGTCGCTGCTCGACGACGCGCCGTTCTACCGCAACCACCTCATGTGCCCGGTGCCCGGCGTCCGGATCGTCGCGTTCCTGCCCACCACCACGGCCGCCGAGGCCCCGCCCGGGGAGTACACCCGGATTCCGGTGTTCCAGCTACCCGGCGTGCACGGGGGTCTGCTGAACCGGTCGCTGGTCCAGGACCGCCTGGTCAACTTCCTCGTCGGGGAGCCGATCCACCGAACCCGGCGCGAGTACCCGCTGGTCCAGCAGCTCGGTGCCGGCTGGCAGGCGCCGCCACTGGCGATCTCGGCCAACCCCGCCTGGTGGGGGAACCGGGAGCCGGACCCGGCCTTCACCGGCAAGGTCTGCCTGCCGGGCCGGTGATCCGCCGGTTGCGGCCGAGGGCCAAATGGTCAGCTTGCGGACCGGCGCGGGTGCCGCAGCACCAGCCGGGCCGCGGCCAGGGCCAGCCCGATCACGATCACCGTCTGGATCGGGTGGTATGTCAGGACCAGCAAATGCGATGCGACGAGGGCGGCGACGGCGACCAGGGCGAGGCGGGCGGACCAGCGCCGGTCCAGCGGGACGAGCACGCCGGCCCCCGCCGCCAGTGCCCCGGCCGCGAGGTGCAGCCACGCCCAGCCGGTGATGTCGTAGTGGTACATCCCGCCGCCCTCGATCGAGACGTACAGGTCGCCGGTCAGCTCGCCGACGCCGCCCAGCACGTCGAAGATGCCGGCCCCGCCGAGCAGGACCGCTGCCAGCAGCAGCGGACGCCCACCCGCTCCGTCGTCGACCACGTGGCCCTCCGTCCGCCAGCCTGCCGGCCCCGCTCCCCGGCCGCCTCCGGGCCTGCCTCTCGCCCCCGGCCTCCAGGCTAGGGGTCGTCCGGTCGGCTGTCCGGGGTTCGGCGCTGGGTGGGGTGGGTGGTAGGTCATCCGGCCGGCTCTGCGGGCTCCACCTGGTCGAGGGTCGAGCCACGGCGGACGGGGGCAGCCGGCCGTTGGTGGTCACCGGTACGGTGAGCGCCGGCACCGGACCGGGGAGCAGCAGGCGTGGACCGCACCTTCCAGGTCGACCTCCGAGGCGTGGTCGACCTGCTCAGTCATCATCTCTACGGCAGCCCACGGGTCTACGTCCGTGAGCTTCTGCAGAACGCGGTGGACGCGATCACCGCGCGCCGGGCCACGGAGCCCGACGCCCCGGCGCTGGTCCGGATCGAGCCGCCCGAGCTGACCGGCGACGGCACGCTGCGGGTGCACGACACCGGCATCGGGCTCACCGAGGCGCAGGTGCACGAGCTGCTGGCCACCATCGGCCGCAGCTCGAAGCGGGACGAGCTGGGCTTCTCCCGGCACGAGTTCCTCGGCCAGTTCGGCATCGGGCTGCTCTCCTGCTTCCTGGTCGCCGACGAGATCCGGGTGGTCACCCGGCACGCCGACCAGCCGACCGTGCTCTGGACCGGGTACGCCGACGGCCGGTACGCCGTGGCGACCGCCCCGGCCGGGCAGCGGCGGGCCGAGCCGGGGACGACCGTGACCCTGGTGCCGCGCCGCGACGCCGACCAGTGGTTCGGCACCGCGACGGTCACCGACCTGGCCCGGCTCTACGGGTCGCTGCTGCCGGTCACCGTCCGGGTCGGCAACGTGGTCACCACCGCCGGGGACCCGCCCTGGCCGACCGCACCCGGCGCGCCCGTCGACCGCCCGGCCCTGCTCCGGTACGCCCGGCAGCTCCTCGGCGTCGACCCGTTCGACGTGGTGCCGCTGTCGGTGCCGGAGGCCGGGCTGACCGGTGTCGCGTTCGTCCTGCCCACCCCGGTGAACCCGGCCGCCCGCGCCGGCCACCGGGTGTACCTGAAGCGGATGCTGCTCACCGAGCACGCCGACGGGCTGCTGCCCGACTGGGCGTTCTTCGCCCACTGCGTGGTGGACGCCAGCGAGCTGCGCCCCACCGCCAGCCGCGAGGCCCTCTACGAGGACACCCTGCTGACCGCGACCCGGGAGGCGCTCGGCGAGCAGGTGCGCGGCTGGCTGGTCCGGCTGGCCCGGCACGATCCGCGCCGGCTCGCCGAGTTCCTCCAGGTGCACCACCTCGGGGTCAAGGCGCTCGCCCTGCACGACGACGAGATGCTCCGCCTGGTCGACCAGTGGTGGCCGATGGACACCAACGTCGGCACGCTCACCCTGGCGGAGTTCCGCCAGCGGCACGGCCTGATCCGGTACGCCGCCAGCCTGGACGAGTTCCGCCAGCTCGCCGCGGTCGCCGCCGCGCAGGACCTGGCCGTGGTCAACGCCGGCTACACGTACGACACCGAGCTGATCGAGCGGCTGCCGGCGGTGGACCGGTCGGTGCTCATCGAGCGGCTGGAGCCCAGCGACCTGACCACCCGCTTCGACGCCCTCGACCCGCAGGTGGAGCTGGCCCTGCGGCCGTTCCTCGCCGGGGCGCAGCGGGCCCTGGAGCGGCTCGGCTGCGAGGTGGTGGTGCGGGCGTACGACCCGGTGTCGCTGCCGGCGCTCTACCTGGTCAGCCGGTCGGCGGCGTTCAACGACCAGCTCGCCGCGACCCGGGACCGGGCCGACGAGCTGTGGGGCGGGGTGCTCGACGCGCTCGCCGCGTCCGCCCCGCCGGACCGCCCGCAGCTCGTGCTCAACCACCGCAACCCGCTGGTCCGCCGGGTCACCACCCTCGACGACCCGGAGCTGGTCGGGCTCGCCGTCGAGGCGCTGTACGGACAGGCCCTGCTGCTCGGGCACCATCCCATCCGCGCGGCCGACGCCGCGTTGCTGAACAGTTCCTTCCTCGGCCTGCTCGGCCGGGCCGTACCGGGACGGGAGTGAGGCCGCGATGAGCGAGGACGACCTGTGGCGGATGCTGCACGAGACCACCGGTATGCCGTACGGGGCCGGGCGGACGGCCGCCCTGGAACAGTTGCTGCGCCGGGCCGACACCGGCGACGACCGGCACCTGGCGTTCGCCGCCCGGATGCAGGCCACCACCGGGTACGTCTACGGCGGTGAACCGGCCAAGTCCTTCGTCACCTTCTCCTGGTGCCTGGCCGAGTTCGACCGGGACCCGCAGCCGTACCACCAGGGCTACGCCCACCAGCTCCTCTGGCACTTCAAGTACATGGTCAACGCCATGCTGAAGTTCCCCGAGCTGCCGCTGGACCGCACGTACGCGGTGCTCGACGACATGGAGCGCCGGTACCGGGACGCCGGGCACAGCCTCCAGGCCGTGCACAAGCACCGCTACCTGGTCGCCGACCACGTGGGCGACGCCGGGGCCGCCGAGCGGTGGTACCGGGAGTGGCTGACCGCCCCGCGCGACGAGCTGTCCGACTGCGCCGGCTGCGACCCCACCACCCAGGTCGCCCACCTCGCCCACGTCGGCCGGCACGACGAGGCGGTGGCGCTGGCCGAGCCGGTCCTCGCCGGTCGGCTGACCTGTACGGAGCAGCCGCAGGCGATCCTCACCGCGCTGCTCGTGCCGTACCTGCGCACGGGGCGGGGCGACGCGGCCCGGAACGCGCACCGGGAGGCGTACCGGCGGCTGCGGGGCAACCTGTCGGACCTGTGGGACATCGGGGACCACGTCGAGTTCTGCACGCTGACCGGCAACGAGGCCCGGGCCGTCGAGATCGTCGAGCGGCACCTGGACTGGCTGGACCGGGCACCCACCCCGGCCGCCGCGATGCACTTCGCGGCCACCGCCGCCGCCGCGCTGCGTCGGGCCGCCGGGGCCGGGGACGTCACGCTGCACCGGCGGGCGGCCGGGGACCGGCCGGCGGGCGAGGTGTCGGCCGCCGCCCTGGCCGTCGAGCTGACCGACACGGCGACGGCGCTGGCCGCCCGGTTCGATGCCCGCAACGGCACCTCGTACCAGTCGGAGTGGATCGCCCGCCGGCTGGCCACCGGGCCCGCCGGGGAGCACCTGCCGCTCTCGGCCAGCCTGCGCCGCAGCCCGGCCGACCCGGCCCGCCCCCCGCAGCCGGCGGCACCCCCGGCCGAGGAGCCGACCGTCCCGGCCGACGCCACCGCCGACGAGCTGCTCGACCTTGCCGACGAGTGCCTGCGCACCCACCGTCGGTCGGGGCTCACCGCCGTCCTGGCGGCGTACGACGAGCGATGCGGCGCGGCCGAGGCGTCGCCCCGGAGATCGGCGCGCCGGCTGGAGCTGCGGGCGGGCGAGCTGACCCACACCGCCGGCCCGGAGGCGGCGCGGGACGCGAACCGGGCGGCGCTGGCCGCGTACCGGGAGCTGGGCGACCCGGTCCGGGCGCAGGTGGTGGCCGGCCGGCTCGGGGTGCTGCTCTGCATGACCGGGGAGGCCGAGGAGGGACTGGCGCTGGTCCGGGAGGCCGCCACCTTCCTCGCCGCGCACGGCGACGCCCGGGAGCGGGCCGCCGCGCACGACCGGCTCGCCCTGGCGCTGGCGCACCTCGGACGCTGGGCGGAGGCGCTGGCCGCCGCCGACCGGGCCGCCGCCGAGGAGTACGACGATCCGTGGCTGGCCGCCCGGGCTGCGCTGCACCGCGCGCACGTGCTGGAGGAGCTGGAGCGGCCGGAGGAGTTCCGGGCGGCGGCCGGGCAGGCCCGCCGGCTCGCCCGGGAGGTGGGCGTCGACGAGCTGGTCACGGCCGCCGCGCTCGCGTACGCCCGGGCGGCGGACGACCCCGCCGAGACGGTGGCGGCCTGCGACGAGGCGCTGCGTACCGCACCGCCCGGCGCCCGGCTCCCGGTCCGGGTGTTCCGGGCCCGGGCGCTGCTGGCGGCGGAGCGGGCGGCCGAGGCGGTGGAGGACTTCGCCGAGGCGGTCACCCTCTGCGTGGAGCAGGGCGCCGACGGGGACGCCTTCCTGCGCTGGGAGCTGGCGAACGCGTACCGGGTCGCCGGGCGGCCCGCGGAGGCGGCCGAGGTGGCCGAGGAGGCGGTGCTCGGGCTGGACCGGCTCGGGGCGCAGGCCGAGGCGGACCGCTGCCGACACCTGCTGGTCGGGATCTACGTCGACCTGGGCGAGCTGGAACCGGCGCTGGCCCTGCTGGACCTGCTGGCCCGCAACCTCGACGGGCCGGACAACCTGCCGCGCCGGGCGCAGGTGCTGGAGGAGGCCGGTGGCCTGCTCTACGACGCCGACCGGGACGCGCTGGCCGGGCAGCGGTTCGCCGAGGCGGCGACGGCGTACCGGCTGGCCGGCGCGCCGGTCGACGAGCTACGCGCCCGCCGTCGGGAGGCGGACGCGCTCTCCTGGGCGGGCGACGTGCCGGCGGCCGTCAGCGCGGTGGAGGTCTGCGACGGGCTCGCGAGCGCACTGTCCGGTCAGCCGGAGCCGCCGCCGGTGGTGACGTACGAGGTGGCGCTGGCCGCCGAGGTGGCGGCCCGGGTGCTGGCCGGCGCGGGCCGACCGGACGAGGCGCTGGACCGGCTGGCCGGGATCCCGGCCCGGTTGCGGTCGATCGAGGCATTCGGCGAGGCGGCCCGGGTGGAACTGCTCACCGGCGAGACGCTGATGCGCGCCGGCCGCCCCGGCGAGGCCGAGCCGCTGCTGCGCGAGGTGCTGGGTGGGCTGCCCCCGGGCTCCCGGCCGGCCATCCGGGCTGCCTGGTTGTTGGCCGGGTCGCTCGACGAGCTGGGCCGCCCGGACGACGCGGCGGCGGTCCGCGCGGAGCACGGGCTGACCGCCGACGAGGAGGACTGACCGGGCCGGGAGCCGCCCGGCCGGCTCCCGGCTGATGTGACCGACGGATAACCGAGACCCACTTCGTCCTGGGGCGGGTCTAGGCTTGCCCGGTGAGTGTGGAGCAGCGGGCACGGGGGGCGGCGGGCGGCGTGACGGGTACGGGTCGGCGGCGGTCCCGGCGGGACGAGATCCTGGAGATCGCGGTCGGGCTCTTCGCCTCGCGGGGTTACCACGGCGTGTCGATGGACGACATCGGCGCCGCCGCCGGCGTCACCGGCCCCGCCCTCTACCACCACTTCGCCGGCAAGGAGGCGATGCTGGTCGCCGCGCTGGTCCCGGTCAGCGAGGGGCTGCTCGACGGCGGGCGGGAGCGGGCCGCCGGCCACCCGGACGACCCGCGCGGAACGCTGGAGTCGCTGATCGACTTCCACGTCGAGTTCGCGCTGGCCAATCCGGCCGTGATCGCGCTGCACCTGCACGAGCTGGACCGGCTGCCGGACGAGCCGCGTCGCCGCATCCGCCGGCTCCAGCGGATGTACGTCGAGGAGTGGGTGACCGTGCTGACCGCGCTGCACCCGGGGTTGCCGGCCAGCGAGGCGCGGGTCCTGGCGCACGCCGCGTTCGGCCTGATGAACTCGACGCCGTTCCTCGGCGGTGAGGTGGACCGGCGGCGCCGGGCCGCCCTGCTGCGCGCCGCCACCCTGGCCGCCCTGCTGGCCGAGACGGCCGCCTGAGCCCGCCCGGGTCACGCCGGCCACCTGTCGTCGCCGGTCCGTCCTGGGCCGGCCTGCTCCGGACCCGGACCTGCGGCGCTTGACTCGTGCGTACCGGCCCACCCATGGTTCCCTTGCACCGTCCCACCCTTTGGACGCTGGAGGAGAACATGATCGAGTCGCTGCTGGTCGCCAACCGGGGCGAGATCGCCCGCCGGATCATCCGTACCGCGAAGCGGCTCGGGATCCGCGCGATCGCGGTGTACTCGGAGGCGGACGCCGGCCTGCCGTTCGTCACCGAGGCCGACGAGGCGGTCTGTGTCGGCCCGGCCAATCCGGCCCAGAGCTACCGCAACGTCGAGGCGATCCTCGCCGCCGCCAAGTCGACCGGCGCGCAGGCGATCCACCCCGGCTACGGCTTCCTGTCCGAGAACGCCGAGTTCGCCCGTACCGTCGAGGCCAGCGGGCTGGTCTGGGTCGGGCCCGGCGCGGACGCGATCACCGCGATGGGCGACAAGATCAACGCCCGGAACCTGATGGCGGCGGCCGGGGTCCCGGTCGCGCCGGGCACCACCGACCCGGCGGCCGACCTGGACGCGGCGGTCGCCGCCGCCACCGAGATCGGTTACCCGGTGATGGTCAAGGCGGCGGCCGGCGGCGGCGGCATGGGCATGGGCGTGGCCACCGACGAGGCCGCGCTGCGCATCGAGTACGACAAGGTGCGCGCGTTCGCCGAGCGGATGTTCGGTGACGGCTCGGTGCTGATCGAGCGGTACTTCCCCCGGGTGCGCCACGTCGAGGTGCAGATCCTCGGCCTGGCCGACGGCCGGGTGGTGGCGCTCGGCGAGCGGGAGTGCTCGGTGCAGCGGCGCAACCAGAAGCTGGTCGAGGAGTCCCCGTCCCCGGCGGTCTCGCCGGAGCTGCGCGAGCGCTTCCTCGCCGCCGCGGTGCGCGCGGGCGAGGCGGTCGGCTACCGCAACGCGGGCACCGTCGAGTGCCTGCTGGTCCCCCGTCAGCGGAACCTGGCGGACGACAGCTCCGGCTCCGGCTCTGGCTCTGGCTCTGGCTCTGGCTCCGAAGAATTCTTCTTCCTGGAGATGAACACCCGGCTCCAGGTGGAGCACCCGGTCACCGAATACGTCTACGGCGTCGACCTGGTCGAGGAGCAGCTCCGGGTGGCATCCGGCCTGGCTCCGACGTTCGACCCGGACGCGCTCGCCCCGCGCGGGCACGCCATCGAGCTGCGGATCAACGCCGAGGACCCGAAGCGGTTCCTGCCCGGCCCGGGCGCGATCAAGACCTGGAACGAGCCGACGGGCGAGGGTGTCCGGGTCGATTCCGGCTACGTCGCCGGCAACACGGTGACCCCGTTCTACGACAGCCTGATGGCCAAGCTCATCGTCAGCGGCAGCGACCGGGCAGAGGCTGTAGAGCGGGCCCGGGCGGCGGTGGCGGCCTTCGAGATCGCCGGCCCGAAATGCAACCTCCCGTTCCACGCGGAGCTACTGGAGAACGAGGAATTCCTCTCCGGCGACTACGACACCGGCATCGTCCCCCGCATGCGCTAACCCGCCACCCCCCACCCGCGTTGATCAAGAGGTTTGCGTCGGGGTTTCGTCCTGCGCCGACGCAAACCTCTTGATCACCTCCGTCCGGACGTCCCCGACGGCGTACGGGAGCGGGGTTGGGGCGGGGCCGACGGTGAGCCAGACCGGGTCGACCCGGGGTGACCGGTGCCGCCCGGCGGGCGCGTCGTTGGTCGGGGCCGGCCCGGCGGGGAAGCGCCCGGGGTTCCAGCCTCCGCGCGGCGTCCCGCCCGGGGCCGAGGACTCCCGCTGTCGCGGCACGTCCTCCGGGCGGGGCTCGCCGCCGAGCGGCCGGTGTCGCGAGTGTCCCCGCACCGCCGGCCGGGCCGGCGCGCGAAGGGCCGCGCGCAGCAGGTCGTTCTCGGCCTGGCTGGCGGCCAGCCTCCGGCGCAGCGAGGCGTTCTCCCGCCGCAGCCCGTCCTCGCCGCCGCCGCCACCGTTGCCGCCACTGCCGTCGCCGTCGTTCGGGTGGGCGTCGGCGTGGGGGTGGACCGGTCCGGCCGGCTCGCGGCCCCGCGACGGCGGCCTCTCCTCCCGGGCCGCCTCGTAGAGCAGCCCGAGGCGGTCCAGCGTCGCGTCGCGGTCGGCCCTCGGCACCGTGTACTCCACGACCAGGACCACCGTCGGCCACGGCGGGCCCTTGGTCTCCGTGGTGAAGTGCCGGGAGAGCCGCTTGCGCAGAGCGTCCCGGTTCCGTCCGGGCCGGTCCCGGCAGATCCGTTCGGACAGTTTGCTCCACGTGTCGATCGGTCCGATCTCCGGGCAGCCCTCGACGACGTCGCGGACCGCCAGCCCGTACGCGGAGACCGCCGCCGAGCCGTACCGGGACTCGTAGCCTGCGGCCAGTCGTGCGCGGGCGACGAGTCGGTGCCGCTGATGCTGCCCTCCCGCCGGGGACGGCGTGGTGTTGTGCGGGGTCATGTCGGTCCTTCCAAGAGCTACATGACTCGGAACCGTATTTGTACCCCCTCTGATCAACGGCGGGCCCGCTTTTCCTGCGCCCACGGTCAGTTTTTGGCCGGGTGCCTGTCCGGGTAGGACGGTCTGATTCCACGCGGCCGACCGCTTTCCGATTCCGTACGGCTACTGGGCTACGGTCATTCGGCGCCGATCATCCACTTTGGCCGCCCTGTCCCGCGGCTACCCGGCCAGAACCGCGCGTACCCCGTCCGGACCGCGTCGTTGTTCCCGTCGCGTGACCGGTGCGGCGGCGATCCGCCGGTTCGGCAGTTATCGGAACGTGCGTATTCGACCGGTGGAAATTCCATCGGTGCATCTTGCGTCTCTGGATGGATGAAATGACAAGAGGAAGACCGATTGGCGGCGCCGGGTGGCCCGTCGACCGTCGGCGGGTGGTCCGGTGGCTGCGATCCATGTCGCTGGGCGCGGAGGGCGGGGTCGCCATGGCCGTGCTTCTGGGCCGAGAGGACGCCGTCGCGTGCGCCGGCGCCCTCTCGGCCATGCTCCGGGGTGCTGCGGAGCTCTTGGAAGGACCGTCGCAGCCCTGATCCCGGAGGGGGTGGCGAGGGGCGGGCCGACGGCCGGCCGCCTCGCCGCCCCAACCCACCGTCGCGAGTCGGGGCGTGCCCAACGTAACGATCCGGGGCGCGGCCGATCGATGCGCCGGGGGGATTCTGGCCGTCCGGTCCCCCGTTCCGGCGAACGTGGCCCCCGGGGTCGGCCGGACGGGCCACCCGGGCGGGGCGGGCGCCGCACAGCGCGTCCGGCCATCGACTGGGAATGCTGCTAGGCGGCTCGGCTCGCCCCGGCGTGCGTCTCCCGTCCGCCGCGGTTCGCCGCGCTTCCGCGTTCACCCGGCCGGGGGCCGGTCTGGCGTCCGCTCCCGACGTTCTGGTTCCCTGGAGGGACCACCGGTCGTCCGGCGTCGCCCGTCTGCCGCCCCTACGAGGGGCGTCCGGGCGACGGCGTCCGGGCGACCCGACGTCACAGCGAGGTGACCATGAGTCAGATGCCCGCAGCCGTGTCGATCCGCGAGGTCGGGCCGCGCGACGGGCTCCAGAACGAGGAGCCGGTCCCGACCGGGGCCAAGGTGCGGCTGATCGACGCGCTCTCCCGTACCGGCGTCCGCCGGATCGAGGCGGTGTCGTTCGTGCACCCGAAGGCCATCCCGCAGATGGCCGACGCGGACGAGGTGTGGCAGCGGGCCGCGAAGGTCGACGGGGTGCGCTACTCGGCGCTGGTGCCGAACACCCGGGGCGCGCAGCGCGCCCTCGCGGCCGGGTTCACCGAGATCGAGGTGGTGGTCTCGGCCAGCGACACGCACAACCGGCGCAACGTCAACCGGTCCACCGACGAGTCGCTCGACGACATCGCGGAGCTGATCGACCTGCTGCACGGGGCCGGGGCGACCGCCGAGGTGATCGTGGCGACCAGCTTCGGCTGCCCGTACGAGGGGGACGTGGCCCCCCGACGGGTCGCCGGCATCGTCGACCGGGTGGTCCGCGACGGCGCGGACCGGGTCGCGTTCGGCGACACCACGGGCATGGGCACGCCGCGCCGGGTCCGCGAGCTGCTGACCGCGGTACGCGACCGCAACGCCCACGTCCCGGTGCTGCTGCACTTCCACAACACCCGGGGCACGGCGCTGGCGAACCTGCTGACCGCGCTGGAGCTCGGGATCACCGAGTTCGACGCCAGCGTCGGCGGCCTCGGCGGCTGCCCGTACGCCCCGGGGGCCAGCGGCAACCTGGCCACCGAGGAGGCGGTGCACATGCTGCACGACATGGGCATCGACACGGGCATCGACCTGGACGCCCTGATCGAGGCCGCCGAACTTGCCGAACACCTGCTCGGCAAGAAGCTCCCCTCCGGCGTCCTCCGCGCCGGCCCCCGCACCCGCCTAACCCCCCTCCCCACCTAACCCCACCCACCCCGAATGGACCTCGTTGATCAAGAGGTTTGCGTCAGGACTTTCGACCAGCCCGACGTAAACCTCTTGATCAACACCTCGACAGGGCGGGGGTGGGGCGGGGTGTTGGAGGGGGAAGGGGGGATGCGTTAGCCTAACGATCGTTCAGGTCACTTGCTGCGCATTCTCACGGGTCGCGCGGCCGGTCAGGCGGCGAGGGAGTCGGCGTGACGCTCGACGGTGAGGCACTGGAGCAACTGCGCAAGCGCGCCCGGGCCGGCGGTGCGGACAAGTACCACGCGGCGAACGCCGCCAAGGGAAAGCTCTTCGCCCGCGAGCGGGTGGCGCTCCTGGTCGACGAGGGCTCCTTCGTCGAGGACGGGCTGTACGCCAACGCGCTGGCCGAGGGCCTGCCCGCCGACGGCGTGGTCACCGGCACCGCCACCATCGACGGCCGGCAGGTCTGCCTGATGGCCAACGACTCCACGGTCAAGGCCGGGAGCTGGGGCGCGCGTACCGTCGAGAAGATCATCCGGATCATCGAGCGGGCGTACTCGACCGGGGTGCCGATGGTCTACCTGGTCGACTCGGCCGGTGCCCGGATCACCGACCAGGTGGACCTGTTCCCGGGCCGGCGCGGTGCCGGGAAGATCTTCTGGAACCAGGTCCGCGCCTCCGGCTCGATTCCGCAGGTGTGCGCCCTGTTCGGGCCGAGCGCGGCCGGCGGGGCGTACATCCCGGCGTTCTGCGACGTGGTGGCGATGGTGGACGGCAACGCCAGCATGTACCTCGGCTCCGATCGGATGGTCGAGATGGTCACCGGGGAGAAGACCACCCTGGAGGCGATGGGCGGCGCCAAGGTGCACTGCGCCGAGTCGGGCGTCGGGCACTTCCTCTGCAAGACGGAGGCGGACGCGCTCGACGTGGTCCGGCGCTATCTGTCGTACCTGCCGGCGAACTGGACGCAGCAGCCGCCGGCCGCCGAGGCGGTGCCCGCGCCGGAGCGGGCCGACCTGGCCGCGCTCGTCCCGGCCAGCGAGCGGCAGGCGTTCGACATGCGCCGGTACGTCCGGGGGCTGCTCGACGACGGTTCCTTCTTCGAGATCCAGGCGCTCTGGGCCAAGGAGCTGACCATCGGCTTCGGCCGGCTGGACGGCCAGGTCGTCGGCGTGGTCGGTAACAACTCGATGTTCAAGGGCGGGGTGCTCTTCGTCGACTCGGCCGACAAGGCGACCCGGTTCGTGCAGCTCTGCGACGCGTTCAACGTGCCGCTGCTGTTCCTGTCCGACGTGCCCGGGTTCATGGTCGGCAGCGCGGTGGAGAAGCAGGGCATCATCCGGCACGGGGCGAAGATGATCACCGCGATCTCCGAGGCGACCGTACCCAAGATCTGCGTGGTGGTGCGCAAGGCGTACGGCGCGGGCCTGTACGCGATGGCCGGCCCCGGCTTCGAGCCGGACGCCACGATCGCCCTGCCCACCGCGAAGATCGCGGTGATGGGCGCGGAGGCCGCCGTCAACGCCGTCTACGCCAACAAGATCGCGGCCATCGCCGACGAGGCCGAGCGGGCCGCCTTCGTCGCCGCGAAGCGCGAGGAGTACGAGCGGGACATCGACGTCGTCCGGCTCGCCAGCGAGCTGGTGGTCGACGCGATCGTCGAGCCGCACGAGCTGCGTGCCGAGCTGGTCCGGCGGTTCGTCGCCGCCCGCACCAAGGACCGGCACTTCTCCCGCCGCCGGCACGGCGTTACCCCGGTCTGACCGCCCCGCACCCCAGGGGCCCGCACCGCCACCGTCACCCGGAACCACCCCCACCCGTCGGCGTCACGAGCGCCCGGCGGAGGAACCCGTACAGGAGGAACCGATGGACTTCCGGCTCACCGAGGAGCAAGAGGCGCTGCGGGAGAGCGTCCGGGACTTCGCCCGGGAGGTGGTCGCGCCGGTGATCGCCGAGCACTACGAGAAGCACACCTTCCCGTACGAGGTGGTCCGGCAGATGGGCAAGATGGGCCTGTTCGGCCTGCCCTTCCCCGAGGAGCACGGCGGCATGGGCGGCGACTACTTCGCCCTCTGCCTCGTCCTGGAGGAACTGGCCCGGGTCGACTCCAGCGTGGCGATCACCCTGGAGGCGGCGGTCTCCCTCGGCGCGATGCCGATCTTCCGCTTCGGCACCGCCGAGCAGAAGGCACGGTGGCTGCCGAAGCTGGTCAGCGGCGAGGCCCTCGCGGGCTTCGGCCTCACCGAGCCCGGCACCGGCTCGGACGCCGGTGGCACCCAGACGAGGGCGGTGCTGGACGGCGACGAGTGGGTGATCAACGGCTCGAAGGCGTTCATCACCAACTCGGGCACCGACATCACCGCCCTGGTGACGGTCACCGCCGTCACCGGAACCCGGCCGGACGGCAGCAAGGAGCTGTCCACCATCATCGTGCCGTCCGGCACCCCCGGCTTCACGGTCGCCCCGGGCTACTCCAAGGTCGGCTGGAACGCCTCGGACACCCATGAGCTGACCTTCGACGACTGCCGGGTCCCGGCCGCCAACCTGCTCGGCGAGCGAGGCCGGGGCTTCGCCCAGTTCCTGCGCATCCTCGACGAGGGCCGGATCGCCATCGCCGCCCTCGCCGTCGGTCTCGCCCAGGGCTGCGTCGACGAGTCGCTGAAGTACGCGAAGGAGCGCCAGGCGTTCGGCCAGCCGATCGGCAACTACCAGGCCATCCAGTTCAAGATCGCCGACATGGAGCTGAAGGCGCACACCGCCCGTCTGGCGTACTACGACGCCGCCGCCCGGATGCTGGCCGGCGAGCCGTTCAAGCGGCAGGCGGCGATCGCCAAGCTGCACGCCAGCACGATCGCCGTGGACAACGCCCGCGAGGCCACCCAGGTCCACGGCGGCTACGGCTTCATGAACGAGTACCCGGTGGCCCGGTTCTGGCGCGACTCGAAGATCCTGGAGATCGGCGAGGGCACCAGCGAGGTCCAGCGCATGATCATCGCCCGCGACCTCGGCCTGTGAACGGCGGGGGCCCGCGCTGACGCCTGCGGCCCGGCGACGGCCCCGCCGACCGCAACCACTGCGGCACTGTCGGATATCCGTGTCCGGAGGCGTCGGCAGGGCGACGGTTGCCTGCCGGCCGTCACACCCGATCCGTACCCTTCCTGCCCATGGCTCCCGATCATGATCGTTCGCCGGGTGCGGACGGTCGTACCGGCCTGTCGGACCTGTTGCGCGCGTACCGGCGCGCGGCCGGTCTCACTCAGGCCGAGCTGGCGTCCCGGGCGGGCATCGGCGTGCGCACGGTCCGCGACCTGGAGCGCGGTCGGTCCGCGCGACCGCAACGGACCACCGTCGAGCTGCTCGCCGGCGCGTTGGCCCTGGCCGGTCCGGCGCTCGCGGAGTTCACCGCCGCCGCCCGGGGCGCGGCCCCGGCCCGGTCCGCCCCCGCCGCCAGGCCGTCGTGGCGACCGCCCCCGGCCGTCGGCGCCGGGCCGCCGCCGGGCACCCAGTCCGCCGGTACGCCGATCGCGCTTCCGCCACCGGTCGAGCTGATCGGTCGGGAGCAGGACGTGGCCGAGCTCGTCGAACTGCTGACCGCCGGCCACGGCCCACCGGTGGTCAGCCTCGTCGGACTGGCCGGGGTGGGCAAGACGGCGCTGGCCCTGGCGGTGGCCCACGCCGTCGCCGGCCGGGCGCCGGGGGGCGCGGCCGGGGTGCTCGTCGGGGAGGGCTCGGACACCGCCGACGTGCTCTCGGCGGTGGCGGCCGTGTTCGGCGGCGCCCGCCCCCCGGACCTCGCCGTCCGGCTCGCCGGCCGCCCGGCGCTGCTGCTGATCGACGCGGTGGAACGTGCGCCGGACCCAGTGGCCGAGGCGTTGCACCGGCTCGCCCGGGCGGTGCCCATGCTGCGGATCCTGGTGACCGGCCGGCATCCGGTCGGTGTGCCGGGCGAACGGGTCTGGCCGGTGCCGCCGCTGGACGTTCCCCCGCCCGAGCTCGACCCGGCGGAACCCGACGTCCTCGCCGGCTACCCGGCGGTGGCGCTGTTCACCGCGCGCCTGGCCCGGGTACGGCGGGAGCCACCGGACCCGGCCGAGCTGCCGGCCCTCGCCGCGCTCGCCCGCCGGCTGGGCGGGCTGCCGCTGGCCATCGAGCTGATGGCCGCCCGGGGACGCATCCTCGATCTCAACGAGCTGCTCGACCGGTACGGCGATCGCGTCCTCGACCTCGCCACCTCCCCGGTGCCGGCGCCCGGGCCGGGGTGGGCGGCGTCCGAGCCCGGCGGGGCGCACGCCCCTCGGCCGCCGGACCCGGCGGCCATCCGGCGGCCCGCCGGTTCGGCCGGGCCCGGCGGCCCTGCGATGGACGGCGGCCCTGCGATGGACGGCGGCCCTGCGTCGGGCGGCGGCCCTGCGGTGGGCGGCAGGCCGGCGGAACCGGGCGGTGCGGTACCCGGGCCGGCGGCGTCGGGCGGGGCGGGGGGCGGCGCGCCGGTCACCCTGCGGGACGCGGTGGCGGCCAGCTACCGCCTGCTCGCGCCGGAGGAGCGGGCGGCGCTGCGCCGGCTCTCCGCGTTCCGCAACCGCTGGTCGGTGGAGCTGGCGGAGGAGATGCTCGCCGACGACGCCGACCCGGAGGGCACCGTGTCGGTCGACCCGGTGCCGCTGCTGGACCGGCTGCTCCAGCTCGGCCTGCTCAGCGTGCGCGGTGCCGGGCCGTTCCGGTTCCGGCTGCTCGACGCGGTGCGGGAGTTCGCCGCCGAGCAGGCCATCGGCGCCGGCGAGCTGAGCGTCGTCCGGCGGCGGCATGCCGAGGTCTTCTCACGGCTGGTGGGCCGTACCGTTGCCGACCTGGCAGGTTCCCAGCTCACCTCGGCGGTACGCCGGCTCGACGAGGCGACCGGCGACATCACCGCCGCACTGGCCCACGCGGCGGTCGACGACCCGGTCACCGCGCTGCGGCTGGCCGCCGGACTGGCCCGCTGGTGGCGGTTCCGGGGGCGCAACGTCCTCGGGCGGCAGTGGCTGTGCCGGCTGTTGGCCGACCCGCGTACCGCTGACGCCGACCCGATGCTGCGCGCGTGGGCCGCGCTCGGGGCGGCCCGGCTGGCCGCCGAGCACGGGGCCGCAGAGCAGGAACTGCCGGCGGCGCGGGGGGCCTGGGCGGTGTTCCACCGGGTCGGCGACGTGACCGGCGAACTGGAGGCGCGTACGGTGCTCGGCGCGCTGCTGGTCGCCACCGACGCGCACGACGAGGCGCGGGAACAGGCGCTCGCCGTCCTCGCCCTGGCCACCCGGCACGGCCGGGTACGCGACATGGCCGTGGCGCAGAACAATCTGGCCTGGCACGAGACCCGGCTGGGCGACCTGGCCGGGGCCCGCCGCCGGTTGGCCGCGGTGGACCGACTGGCCGCGCAGTGCGGCGAGCGGCGACTGAGGGTGTTGGCCCGGGCGAATCTGGCGGAGGTGACCCGCTTGGAGGGCCGATACGCCGATGCCGTGGCGCAGGGCCGACGGGTGCTGGCCGGGGTGGCGGAGCTCGGTGATCCGGGACACCGCCGCCGGGCCCTCGGCACCGTCGGACTGGCGCTGGCCCAGGACGGGCGCCCGGACGAGGCGACCGAGGTGCTGTCCGGCCTCCGCTCGTGCGCGGCGGGCGACGCGGCCCTCGGGGCGGGTCTGGCCGGTGGCCGGCCGGCCTTCGGGTGGGACGCCCGTGGCCGGGTCGCGGACGCCCGGTTCGAGGACGCGGTCTGCGCGTTGATCGAGGCGAACATCGCCCTGCACCGGGGGGACCGGGACCTGGCGGCGGAGTGGTTCGCCGCCGCGGTCGAGGCGGGCGCCGCCGGACGGGACCGCCGGGACGTGGTGGAGGCGCTGGTCGGGCTGGCGGCGAGCACCGTCGACACGGACGTGCTCGACCGGCTGGACCGGCTCTGCCGGGAGACCGGCATCACCCTGCTGCCTCGGGAGGTCGCCCAGCTCGCGCCGCTGCGGGCCGCCGGACACGATCTCGGACACGTCGGCGTGGTGAATGGGTGACCCGGCGGCGCGGCGGAGCGACTTCACGCCGGGCGCAGTGGTGACGCGCAGTGGTGGCGCGGAGGGGTGGCGCGGAGGGGTGGCGCGAGCGAAGGAGCCCCCTGGTGTTACCCCTCGCTCATCGCTCGCGCCAGCACCCCCCGGTGCGCCCCCGCTGAGAGCACAGTAGCCACCGCGGGTAATGGACTTCGTCCGTTTCACCCGGATAGCTACCGCTGGCTGAGCCGATTCTGCCGGTCTTTCTGCCGGTATCACCACCCGGAGACCGCCCGGCCTCCGCACCCGCGTCCGGCGAGGGCCGCCGGGGGAGTCAGCCGCCGGGCGGGGCGGTCGGTTCCGCCGGATTCGGTTCGGTGCTGCCCGCCGTGGCCCCCGGATGCACAGCGTCGCGCACCTGCCGGAGGCCGTCGAGGAGGACGCGCAGCGTGTCGGGCGCCAACTGGCCGGTGAACCACTGCTCAATGATGCGCAGGTGCCCCGGGAGGGTCTGGTCCAACCGTTCCAGGCCGGCAGCGGTGACCACGGCGTACGAGCTACGCCGGTCGGACGGGCAGGCCCGACGGCGGAGGAGCCCGTCGCGCTCCATCCGGTCCACCACCCGGGTCACCCCGCTCGTGGAGAGCGAGGTCTGCGCGGCCAGGTCCGTCATCCGGAGCTGGTTGCCGGGCGAGCGGGCGAGGCGGGTCAGCATCTCGAACTCGACCGGGGAGAGCCCGTGCTCCTCGAACTGGGCGGCGAACCGGGCCGACAGCCCGGCGTGCGCCTCGACGAGCAGGCCGACGGCGGTGATCCGGGGGTCGTCGAACACGTTCTGGTCCACCCGCCCATCGTAGCAGTACTTGACACGGGGAATATTGTTGCGGCTATAGTTGCTCAGTCAGCCGTTGGACTACTAAACAATCTCCCCTGGAGGACAGCACCATGACCAGCAGCACCGAATCGGTTACCCGCGAGTGGGACGGCCTCACCATCCCGGCCGCCGGCACCTATCTGCTGGACGCGGCTCACAAGCGGGTCGGCTTCGTCGCCCGGCACATGATGGTCAGCAAGGTCCGTGGTGAGTTCGCCGACGCGACCGCCACGATCACGATCGCCGAGGACCCGCTGCAGTCCACGGTCTCCGCGACCATCCAGGCCGCGAGCATCAGCACCGCCCAGGCCGACCGGGACGCACACCTGCGCAGCCCCGAGTTCCTGGACACCGAGACCTTCCCGACCCTGGAGTACCGCAGCACCGGCGTGAAGTCCCGGGACGGCAACGAGCTCGTGCTCTCCGGCGAGCTGACCATCAAGGGCGTCACCCGCCCGGTGGAGCTGGAGGTCGAGTTCGAGGGCGTCGGGCGCAGCCCGTTCGGCCAGGACATCTTCGGGTTCTCCGCGAGCACCGAGATCGACCGCGAGGACTTCGGCCTGACCTGGAACGTCGCCCTGGAGACCGGCGGTGTGCTGGTCGGCAAGAAGATCAAGATCGAGATCGAGGGCGAGGCCGTCCGCCAGGCCTGATCCCCGCAACTTCGAGGACTGCACACCCTGAGTCCTGAGCACCGGAAGACCCCGTGGGCCCGCGCCGCACCAGTCGGCGCGGGCCCACGGTCCGTGTCGGGCCCGCGAGCCCCGGGGCGGCGTGGAGCTGGCGTCCCCGACGGGACGGTGCGAATTGTCACGAACCGTCGGTCGCCGTGCCCGATGGCGGGCACGCCCACCTGGGTAGAGATCCATCGGGAGCGACCCTCGGCCCGGTCGTGGCCGTCGTCGCGGTGATCGCCCGGCGTCGGCCGCTGGCCCGGGGCGTTGGGCACATTTACCGTAGATGGTTCACAATGCGCTGCGGAACGGCACGTTCCGCAGCGCCTCGCGCCGGGAGGACACATGGGCAGGGACGTCGAGCAGGGCGCCTTCTCCCGGGAGGACAGAGTCCGCTACCGGCAGAAGGTCCGGCGGTGTCTGGACGTCTTCGCGTTGATGCTGGACGACTTCGGTTTCGACGCCGACCGGCCGATGACCGGGCTGGAGATCGAACTCAACCTGATGGACCCGGCGGCCGAGCCGGCGATGCGCAACGAGCAGATCCTCGCGGACATCGCCGACCCGCTCTTCCAGACCGAGCTGGGGCAGTTCAACCTGGAGCTGAATGCCAAACCCCGGCTGATCGAGGGCAGCGGCTTCGCCGACTACGAGCACGACCTGCGCGGCAGCCTGACCCGGGCCGACGAGCGGGCGGCGAAGTCCGACGCCCGGATCGTGCTGGTCGGCATCCTGCCCACCCTCACCGAGCGCCACCTGGTCGCCGACAACCTCTCCACCGCCGCCCGGTACCGGGTGCTCAACGACCAGATCGTGGGCGCCCGCGGCGAGGACATCGAGCTGGACATCCGCGGCGTCGAGCGGTTGCAGACGCACACCGACTCCATCGCGCCGGAGGCCGCCTGCACCAGCCTCCAGTTCCACCTCCAGGTCGCCCCGGACAGCTTCGCGGACTACTGGAACGCCTCCCAGGCCATCGCGGGCGTCCAGGTGGCGGTGGGGGCGAACTCGCCGTTCCTGTACGGCCGACAGCTCTGGGCGGAGACCCGGATCGCACTGTTCCAGCAGGCCACCGACACTCGCCCCGACGAGCTGAAGGCCCAGGGCGTACGCCCCCGGGTCTGGTTCGGGGAGCGCTGGATCACCTCGATCTTCGACCTGTTCGAGGAGAACGTCCGCTACTTCCCGCCGCTGCTGCCGATCTGCGAGGACGAGGACCCGGTCGAGGTGCTGCACGCCGGCGGCGTCCCCGAACTGGCGGAGCTGCGGCTGCACAACGGCACGGTCTACCGCTGGAACCGGCCGGTCTACGACATCATGAACGGCCGCCCGCACCTGCGGGTGGAGAACCGGGTGCTGCCGGCCGGTCCCACGGTGGTCGACATGCTGGCGAACGCCGCCTTCTACTTCGGACTGGCCCGGGGCCTGGCCGAGGCGGACCGGCCGATCTGGAGCCAGTTGACGTTCAGCTCGGCGGAGGAGAACTTCCACACCGCCGCCCGGCGCGGCATGGACGCAGTCCTGCACTGGCCCCGCCTCGGGGACGTGCCGGTGACCAAGCTGGTGCTCGACACCCTGTTGCCGACGGCGGCCGTCGGGCTGGACCGCTTCGGCGTCGCGCCGGCCGAGCGGGACCACCTGCTCGGCGTCATCGAGCAGCGGTGCCGCACCGGCCGCAACGGCGCGGTGTGGCAGACCGAGGCGGTCTGGGCCGCCGAGCGGCGCCGGGGGATGGACCGCGACGCGGCCCTGCACGACATGGTGCAGCGTTACGCGGCGCTTCAGCGCGGCAACGAGCCGGTGCACACCTGGCCGGTTGACTGACCAGGCATCAGCGGGCGCGCCGCCCGCCGCGGGGCTTCGGCGCCGTCGGCGGCCGGCGCTCCGCGGCCACCTCCACACCCCCGGCGGGTACGCCGTCTCCGGCGCCCGGCTCCACCGCGCGCCCGGCCCCCGTCCCGGCTGCCGGGGCGGTCCCGGCGGTCCCGGTCTCCCCGGCGGTGCTGGCTTCCTCGGCGGTGCTGGCTTCCCCGGCCCCGGACCCGGTGGCCGTCCCGGCGTCGGGAGTGACCGGGCCGGCCTGGCCGGCGGCGGGCGGTCCCGGCTCGGCGTCGGTGCCGCCGGAGCGCGGCCGGGGCACCGGAACCGCAGCGCCGGACGCGGGCAGGGCTGCCAGCGGCATCGGTACGCCGGCGCGGCGGGCCGCCGTCCGCTGGGCCAGCGCGGCGGTCAACATCGACCCGGCGAGGCCGGCCAGCACCGCGTACGGTGCGACGAGGTGGGCCGACACCTGTTCCCGGCCGATCGTGGCGAGGCCGGGCACGGCCAGCAGGTAGGCCAGCGCGACGAGCAGCGGACCTGCCGCGCCCGAGGCCGCCGCCCCGAGTCGGCGCTCCGGCGACCGGGCGGTACGCCGCGCGGCCAGCGCGCCGATCAGCAGTGCCGAGCCGAGCGCCAGAAGCGCGCCGGGCCAGTAGAACCAGTCCCGGATCCAGAAGGCTGGCCAGTCCGCGCTGACCTGCCAGATGCCGAGTTGGGCGGTGGTCAGCCCCCGCCCGGAGAACACCCCGTCCGCCACGGCGACCACCGCGAGCAGCCAGAGCCAGCCGACGGTGGCGACCACGTCGGCAGCCGCAGCCGGTGAGCGCAGCGCCCACCTGGCCACCAGCATCCCGATCAGCACCCCGGCCCCGGCGTACGCGGCGGCCACGGCCTGTGGTGCGGAGACGTCCGGGACGCTCACCACCCGGGCCGGTACGGCCACCAGCAGCACGGTGACCAGCGCCCCGATCCCCCCGGCGAGCGCCAGGGCCGTCGATCCGAGCCCGCCGGCCCCGCCCTGCCCGGAACCGCCCCGGCCCGGGGTGGGAGCGGCCACGCCGGAGGAGCCGCCCGGGCCCACCCCGGGCGTGCCGACCGGCTCGGGCGGGGACGGCGTGCCCACCCGGTCCGGCCCGTCCGGGGAGCCGCCAGCCGCCGGGGCGTCGGGGGCGGCGACCGCCTCCGGTCGCTGCTCGGCGGTGGCGGGAGCATGCGGGGCGGGGACGCCCGGTGCCGGGGCGCGCTGCCGCAGCCGCTGGGCGCAGACCGCGCCGGCGATCGTCGAGGTGCTCGCGATCCAGGTCGACCAGGCCAGGCTGGCCACCCAGGACGCCTCGCCGCCGACGTCCGCCCCCGCCCAGCTGATGATGCCCAGCCCGTAGCCGAAGCCCAGTTGGGCGGCGCCCGCGCCGGCAGCGACGCCGACCGCCGTGGCGATCGATGCTCCCCAGCCCCGTCTGGCCATGCCGGGGAGCGTAACGTCCCGAGGTCGGCCCGGCGAGCCGTGGCGGAGAACCGGGCTCCCGGGTGCTTGGCGCGGCCCGGTACGGTCGCCGGTGATGAGGTGGTGGGCGCGATGACGGACGGGAACACCGCTCGGGAGACGTACCCCGGCGAGCCGGGCGGGTCCGGGTCGGGCCGGATGGCCAGGGTGCTCGGCGGTGGGCTCGCCGTCGCGCTCCTCGCGGCCGTCGGCGCGGCCGGCGGCTGGCTGCTGGCCGACGAGGACGCCGCCCCGTCCGGCCCGAGTGCGGACGCCGGCGCGACGGCCCCGGCCACCGAGAGCCCGTCGCCGACCGTCCGGACGACCTCGCCCGCGCCCCGGACCAGCGCACCCGCCCCGTCCGGCGGGCTGACCGTCCCGCCGGTGGTGGGCACGGACTTCGAGGACGCCCGGGACGAACTGCGGGACCGCAGGCTCGGCTGGCGGCTGGTCTTCGGCACCGGGTCGGGGCGCAACGTGCGCGACGCCGACCCCCCGGTCGGCTCGGCCGTGCGCCGGGGCACCACCGTCGTGCTGCACGTCGCGGGGCCGGCGCCCGAGGTCAGCGTCCCGGACCTGCTCGACGACGACTGCTCCGACGCGGCCGACGACCTGGTCGAGGAGGGCCTCTACCCGCGCTACCGCACCGGCCGGACCGGCACCGTCACCGCACAGGACCCGGAGCCTGACAGCACGGCGTCCTGGAACGACGTGGTGGCCCTGACCTGTGGCAAGGAGCCGGCGGAGCCGAGCGGGGAGCCGGCACCGACCCCGTGACCGCGGCTCGCCGCGCTGATCCGAGCCGGCGTGCGCGGCAGCGGTTAGCGTGGATGCCGAGGGCCAGGCCGCCCGGTGGGGAGAGGACGTGCGATGAGCGACGACCGCCAGGGCCCGCCGTCGGCCGACGACGCCGACGACCGCACCCGCCCGCTGCCCCGCTCCGGGGACGGAACCCGGCCGCCGCCGGGTTCCCCGCGTGGGCTGCCAGCCGAGGAACCCGCCGACGAGACCCGGCCGCTGCCCCGGTCCGGGGACACCGGTCGGCAGCCGCCGGCCGGCCCCGCGGTCTGGTCCGGGCGGGCCGGGGTCCCGCCACCGCGCCCGGCGGACTACCGCGACCCGGCCGGCGAGGACTGGTACGCCGAGGACCAGCCCGGTCGGCGCTGGTGGACGCCGATCCTGCTCGGCGTGCTGGCGCTGCTGCTGGCCGGCCTGCTCGGGGCCGGCCTCTGGCTGCTCGCGTCCACCGACGACTCCCCCGGTCCCGGGGACACTTCCTCGGCGCGGCCGACCACCGCCCCGGCGACGACCGGTGCGCCGACGACCGAGGCGACGACCGCCGGGCCGTCCACCACCCCGCCGTCCACCACCCCGCCGTCGACCACCCGACCCGCGGTGCCGATGCCGCCGCTGGTCGGGCTGTCCCGGGCGACGGCCGAGCTGGTCCTGGACCAGCTCGGCATCGAGCACCGGGTCGAGGCCCGGGAGTCCGACCAGCCGGCCGGCACGGTGCTTGAGACCGATCCCGGTGCCGGCGAGCTGGTACCCGCCGGGGAGGAGGTCACGCTGGTGGTCGCGGCGGCCCCGACACCCGCCAGCAGCGCGGCCGAGCCGTCGGCGACCAGGGCTTCCAGCCCGACGCCCTGACGCCGCCGGGCCGGCCCTCGGCGGCACCGGGTCCCCGCCGTGCCGGGTGCTCACCACATCCGGTGCTCACCACATCCGGCGTCTGGTCCCGACCAGTCCAAGCCCGGCCAGCGCGATGGCCAGGCCGAGGACCCCGGACCAGAACAGTGAGCGGCTCACGTCGTTCCGGCGCTCCGCCGCCCCGTCCGGGGCCCGGCGGGCCTCGACGATCGAGTCCGTTCCGGCGCCGGCTCCCACGCCGGCGGGGCCCGGTACGCCGACCGCCCCCGCCGGAGCGGCTTGCGCCCCCGCCGGCTGATCCGCCCGGTCGGCCCAGCCCGGCTCGGGACCGGGCTCGTCCACCACGGTGATCTCGGGGGCCGGGACCGGAGCGCTCAGCTCGGTGGCGGACAGGGCCGGGTAGCGGACCACCATCACGAGGATGGTGACGGCGCCGAGCAGCGCCAGCAGGCCGAAGGCGTAGAGGGCACGGGAGCGGTGGTGTCGCCGCGCGGCGGGCAGAATGACCATGACCATCCCAGGTTCAGGGTCCGGGATGCGCGGGGTGGAGACTTCGCCGGGGTGGCGTACCGATCCTATGCCGGCGGCACGCATCCCGACCTGCGATTCCGGCGGGTCAGCCCACCCGGACCGCCGTACGGGCCACCGGGCGGCGCGGCCGGACGGTGTGCTGCCGGGGCGGCTGCGGCGCGGTCCGGAGCTGGCGCAGCCCGGCCGCCTGCACGAAGATCGACCGCCGGTTGACCGCTTCCCCCGTCGCGTTCAACTCGTAGCCGTCGAGCCACACCCAACCCTGGTACGTGGGCCAGTCGTGCACCCGGATCACGCGGAACATGATCGGTCTGAGGAACTGGACACTCGCCGCGCGAGTCACGTGCACTACGTCACCTGAGCGGGGAAGCACAGAGGGCTCCTGGAGAGGATCGGCCGGCGTGCGCCGGCGGTGGTTCGGGGGATGTCGCGGGTCCGGTGACGGGGTCGTGCCTCGTGAACCGGTCAGCGGGGCGGTGGTGGTCGGGTCGTGCCCGCTGGTGGCGTGCCGTCACCCGACCACCACCCGACTGCACCCGGTCGTCGCGCCCGCCGTCGCAGCCAGTGGCGTGCGGCGACGGGGCCTGGAACCGGGGCAGGTCCGTCGTGTGGTGCCTGGGCCCGGCCCTCGACCGAGCGCTCCGTCGCGGCGGAGCACCCCCCTCTCCGGTGGCCGACCGGAACGGTGAGTGACCTTGGCCCTACGGACAGACTGCATCAGTGACGTGCTTCATGCAAGTTGCATGTCGACTTTTGCCGATACGTGAGCGGCGCGCGTAAATAGACGCTTGATGCCGCCGTCCCCGGGGCGGCACACTGAACGTCGGTTTCGCCCGCCGCGGCCGGCCGACGACCGGCACCACGCCTCCGCCGCGAAACGCTCGCCGCCCGACGGTCGCGCCCCGGCGGGCGTCGACCCCCGGCGCGATCGACCGGAGGTAACCGGGTGAGCGCGAGCAGCGATCGGTCCGGCCAGGCGGCCCACGGGGGGACGCCGTGAGCGAGCGACGCAGCCCCACCATCCGCCGTCGCAGGCTCGGCGCCGAGTTGCGTCGCCACCGCGACGCGGCCGGCATCACGATCGAGGTGGTCGCCGAGCAACTGGAGTGCTCCGCGTCGAAGATCTCCCGGATCGAGACCGGCCACACCACCGCCACCCCCCGCGACGTCCGGGACATGTTGCTGATCTACGGGGTGTCCGGCGCCGAGAGCGACGAACTGGTGCAGATCGCCCGGGAGGCCCGGCAGAAGGGCTGGTGGCACCCGTACAGCACGGTGCTGGTCGGGGCGTACGTCGGCCTGGAGTCGGCAGCGAGCTCCATCCGGGCTTACGAGCAGCAGGTGGTGCCGGGCCTGCTGGAGACCGAGGAGTACGCCTCGGCGATGATCCGGGCCGCCCGTCCCGACTTCACCGTGGATCAGGTCCGGCAGAGAGTGCGTGTCCGACTCGACCGTCAGTCGTTGTTGACCCAGGACGATCCGGTCGATCTGTGGGTGGTGCTCGATGAGGCGGTGCTGAGCCGGCCGGTGGGCGGCGACGTGGTGATGCGTGGTCAGCTCAAGCGGCTGGTGGAGGTGGCGGAGCTGCCGAACGTGACGCTCCAGATCCTGCCGTTCTCGGTAGGGGCGCACGCCGGCATGGACGGCACCTTCACCATCCTCAGCTTCCCCGAAGCGGGTGATCCCGATGTCGTGTACGCGGAGAACGCCACGGGTGGGCTCTTCCTCGAGAAGAGCGACGAACTGCAGAAGTACAGCTTCATCTTCGATCACATTCGAGCAGCGGCCACACGCCCGGAGGAATCCATCGCACAAATCGCAAAACTGGCAGAGGAGCCGTTGTGGAAGTGGCGACCAAGAGGTTCCGTGGGGACCTGACGCGGGCGACGTGGTTCAAGAGCTCGAAGAGCGGGCCGAACTGTGACAACTGCGTCGAGGTGGCGTACGTGACCGGAGCAATCGGGGTACGGGACTCGAAGGACAAGAGTGGGCCCAACCTGATCTTCGCTCCGGGTGACTGGCACGCCTTCGTCGCCGGTACCAGGGAAGGCACCTTCGCCCGGGACTGATGGACCGGACCCCGACACGACGGGCGCGGCCCGTTCGGCAGCGTAGCCGGACGGTCCGCGCCCGTCGCGCGTCCGAAGGGAAGCCGGCGACTCTGCGGTACGGATCGGCGGTTGGCGGTACGGATCCGCCCCGACCCGTCGCCAGCCCCGCCCCGGGTCGTTGTACCCCTCGGTACGGCGCTGGTCGACAAACCCGCCGCACGGATCGGCAACCAAGCGAGGCAGGCGAGACGATGACGACGATCGGGTCAGAGAACCTCACCAACGGTCCGGGCAAGCCGGAGCGGTTCGGCGGCAAGTACCGCGGGGCCCGCCGAGACACCGTGCTGACCGAGGTGGTCTCCACCGACACCGAGTTCGCTGGTCGGGACGGCGGGTCGGCCACCCCCGAGCAGGCCGGGCCGCCGCTGTCGCTGCCCTCGCTGGACCCGAACCCGCTCACCGAGCCGTCGTTCCCGCCGGCCGGTTGGCCGACCGGGTCGGCCGAGCCCCTGGCCGACCACCCGCTGCTGCGCGGCCTGCTGCTGGAGTTGCCGCCGAAGGGGAGCGTGCCCCCGCCCGGCTGGATGGACCGCTGGTTCGAGGCGACCCGGGCGATCCTGGAGCTGCTATACGTGCAGGGGGCTGGCCGACCGCGGTGACGCCGGCTGCCGCTGGGGCAATGCCCGCTCGGCCAGCCGGCTGTGGCGCAGCGCGTGTCGTACCCCGATGGCGACGACACCCAGCGCGCCGATGGTGACCCCGGCCCCGGTCGTGCCGGGCCCCGCGAAGACGTCCAGGCCGCTGGCCGAGAGCACACCCGGGATGGTGGCCAGGCCGGTGACCTGGAGCGGCAGGCCGACGAGCGGGTGGGCGGCGGCGGCCCGCAGGCCGTGCGGGGCCGGGGCGTGCGGGGCCGTGGCGAGGGCACCGGCCCCGGTCCACAACCGGCGGACCCGCCGGGCGGTGCTGGCCCCGACCAGCAGCGCGGGCGTGGCCGCCAGTGCGAGCCCGGCGGCGGCCCGGTCCACCGTGCCGGTGCCGGCGCTCTGCAATCCGGCGGCGAGCACCGCCGCCGTCAGGCCGAGGCCGGTCAGGGTCAGGGCGAGCAACCATCCGGTACGCCGACGCAGCGCGCGGGCGCGGTCCAGCCGGGGCAGCCGGTCGGCGAGGATCCCCGCGGCCAGCCACACGCCGGCAACCAGCAACAGAACGATGAGATGCCCATCCATGGCATCAGCCTTGCCCAGCCCGCCGCCCACCGAATCCGGGCCGACCCCGGGTTCGCCCCGTAACCCGTCCCCGTAGGGGACGCCGACGTCGGGTTGACCGGCGCTGCGAGGTGGACGCGCGTCAGACGGCGAAGGGGGCGGGGCGCTCGGTGGCCGGGGCGGGTGGCTTCGCCTTCCACAGACCGGTCTTCTGCGCCGCCAGCCGACCCAGGTACGCCGGGTTGAGGATGACGTACCGGCGCCAGAGCCGCTTCGGCTCCAGGCCGAGCCGCCAGAACCACTCCAGGCCGGCCCGCTGCATCCACGGCGGCGGGTTGCGCAACAGCCCCGCGTGGTAGTCGAAGGCGGCCCCGACGGCCATCAGCGGCATGTCCAGCAGGGGCCGCATCGCGTACGTGAAGACCTCTTGGCGCGGGCAGCCGAGCCCGACCAGGACGAGCCGGGCACCGCTGGCCCTGATCCGGTCGGCGATCTCGACGTCCTCGCCCGGCTGCACGGCGCGGAACTTCGACGGCTCCACCCCGGCGATCTTCAGCGCCGGGAACATCCGCTCCAGCGCCGGGATCAGCCGGGCCAGGGTCTCCTCGGTCGAGCCGTACAGGTAGACCGGCAGGCCCTCCTCGGCGAACCGGCGCAGCACGTGCAGGGTCAGCAACGGGCCGTAGACCCGGTCGGTGAGGCCGGCGTGGTGCAGCAGGTTCAGTGCCCAGCGCACCGGCTGCCCGTCGGGGGTCACCACGTCGAACGAGTTGAGCCGGGCGTTGTGCGCCGGGTCGAGCACCCCGGTCATCACGCCGTGCACGGCGAGCGCGGTGAGCGCCAGCGGCCGGCGCTCGTGCGCCGCGGCCACCACCCGCTCGGTCGCGGTGGCGTAGTCGGTGGCGTCGACCAGCACGCCGAGAACGTTGCGCTTGCCGTCGACAGTCATGCGCCCGGAACCCACTTGTCCACGTTGGCCTCGTAGATCTCCCGCATGATCATCGGTACGTCGTACACCTGCTTCCACTCCGGGTAGTCGGCCTGGAACGCCTCGTTCGAGCCGATCCACCACTTGTGGTCGCCGATCCGGTTCGCCTCGACGTACTCGGTGACCATCTCCTGGCCGGTGATCTGCTCGGCCAGGGCGAACGCCTCGCGGTTGGAGGTGTTGGAGTGCCGTCCGCCGCCGAGGTTGTAGATGGCCGCCGAGCGCGGGTCGCGGAAGAAGACCTCGAACGCCGACACCACGTCGGAGCTGTGGATCGCGTCCCGGACCTGCTTGCCCTGGTAACCGAAGATCTTGTACGTCCGGCGCTCCATGTTGGCGCGCATCACGTACCCGAGGAAGCCGTGCAGCTCGGTGGCGGAGTGCGCCGGGCCGGTCAGCGTGCCGCCCCGGAAGCAGGCGGTCCGCATCCCGAAGTAGCGGCCGTACTCCTGCACCATCACGTCGGCGGCCACCTTCGACGCGCCGAAGACCGAGTGCAGGCAGGCGTCGATCGACATGTCCTCGCGGATGCCCTGCTCGTACGGGTGCCCCGGCTCGATCTCCCACCGGGTCTCCAGCTCGACCAGGGGCAGGCTGTTGGGGCGGTCGCCGTACACCTTGTTGGTGGAGCAGTGGATCACCGGCGCCTCGACGCAGTGCTCGCGGACGTTCTGCAACACGTTCAGCGTGCCGCCGGCGTTGACGTCGAAGTCGGTGAACGGGTCCCGCACCGCCCAGTCGTGCGACGGCTGCGCGGCCGTGTGGATCACCACGGCGATGTCGCGGCCGTACCGGCCGAAGAGCTTCGCCAGCGAGTCGCGGTCCCGGATGTCGATGCTGTGGTGCGAGTACGCCCCGCCCAACTCCTCGGCCAGTCGCCGGACGTTCCACGCGGTCGACGCCTCGGCGCCGAAGAACTCCTGCCGCATGTCGTTGTCGATGCCGACGACGTCGAGACCGAGGCCGGCGAAGTGCCGGACCGCCTCGGAACCGATCAGGCCGCCCGACCCGGTCACCAACGCGACACTCACACGCCACTCCTGGTCTATAGGAGGCAGGGAACGATCGGAGCATAGCGTGACGTCCGGCACCGACCGGACGCGACGCAGGGCACCCCGAAACGACTCAAGGGCCCCGCATCGCTGCGAAGCCCTCGATCTGGTGGGGAAGGGGGGAGTTGAACCCCCACGCCCTTTCGGGCACACGGACCTGAACCGTGCGCGTCTGCCATTCCGCCACTTCCCCGTGGCTGACCGGGAACACTGTAGCCCGCCCCGGTTCCGCTGTCGCCAGCGGCCCGGCACATCCTACGGTCTTTCCGACCCTCGCCGCGACCGGTTACCGTTCGTGGCGGACGAAACTGTAGCACGAGGGCACCGGCCCTTCCGAACGGGCCGGCAGAAGCCGGCCGAGCGGCGTGTGAGCTGCGCGCGCGCCGGCCGGATACCATCATGTCCTCGGGACCGAGGAGGAGCCGGTGAGCGTGCTGCAACGCTTCGAGAAGCGTCTGGAAGGCCTGGTCGAAGGAGCCTTCGCCAAGGTCTTCAAAGGGGTGGTTCACCCCGTGGAGATCCTCAACGCCATGCAGCGGGAGGCCGAGGCGCACAAGGCGATCCTGGCCGGTGGGCGCACGTTGGTGCCCAACCGCTACGTGATCGATCTCTCGCCCTACGACCACAGCCGGCTGGCGCCGTACGCCGCCGCCCTGGCTCAGGAACTGGCCCAGTCGCAGGCGGAGTTCATCGGCGAGCAGGCCTGGACGGTCTACGGCGACGTGATCGTCGAGATCGAGCGCGGCGAGGGTCTCGACACCGGGATGTTCCGGGTCACCGCCGAGGTCTACACCGGCGGCGACGTCGCCCCGGTCTCCGCGCCCGGCTACGACCAGGGCGGCTACGACGCGGGCCCGCCCGCGTACCCGGCGTACGACCAGGGCGGCGGCTACGGCCCGCCGCCGGGGCACGGCGGCGGGCGCAACGTCCGGTTGGTCTCCGGCGACGGCCGCACCTACCCTCTCCAGATGGGCTCGACCGTGATCGGCCGCGGCGACCAGGCCAACCTGCGCCTGCCGGACGTCGGCATCTCCCGGCGACACGCCCGGCTGGACTTCGACGGTGGCCAGGTCGTGCTGACCGATCTCGGCTCGACCAACGGCACCATGGTCAACGGCCAGCGGGTCTCCGCCGTCGCCCTCAACCCCGGCGACATGATCCAGCTCGGCACCACCACCCTGACCTTCCGCGTGGACGGCTGATCCGCCTTGCCGGAACTCGTCATCACCGTCGCCCGGTTCGGGTTCCTGATTCTGCTGTGGATCTTCGTGTTCACGGTGGTCGGCGTCATCCGCCGGGACCTGTTCGCGGGTGCCCGTTCGGGTCGGCTGGTGGCCGCGCCACGGGCGGTGGGGGCCTCGACCGGGCAGCCGCAGGCCAAGCCGGCGAAGGTGAAGCGGGGCCGGGCCGCGCACCAGCTGGTGGTGACCGCCGGCCAGCTCGCCGGCACCCGGATCACCCTGGGCGAAGCGCAGATCACCATCGGTCGGGCCGAGGATTCGACCCTGGTCATCACCGACGACTACGCCTCCGCGCGACACGCCCGACTCGTGCCGCGTGACGGGCAGTGGTTCGTCGAGGACCTCGGATCGACTAACGGCACCTACCTGGATCGCGCTAAGGTCACCGGACCAACCCCCGTCCCCCTCGGCGTGCCGATCCGTATCGGCCGCACCTCTCTCGAATTACGGCCATGACTCTGACCCTGCGCTATGCGGCCCACAGCGACCGCGGTCTGATCCGAGACGGTAACCAGGATTCCGTCTACGCCGGGCCGCGGCTTCTCGCCGTCGCCGACGGCATGGGCGGCATGGCCGCCGGTGACGTCGCCAGCAACATCGTCATCGGTGCCATGGAGCCGCTCGACCAGGACGTCCCCGGTGACGCCCTGGTCGACGCGTTGCGCTCGGCCGTGGGCACCGCCAACCAGCAGCTCCGCGACACCGTGGACGCCAACCCGCAGCTGGAGGGGATGGGCACCACGCTGACCGCGACCCTCTTCTCCGGCACCAAGCTGGGGATGGTCCACATCGGTGACTCGCGGGCCTATCTCCTGCGCAACGGCGAGTTCGCGCAGATCACCAAGGACGACACGTACGTCCAGATGCTCGTCGACGAGGGCCGGATCAGCGCCGAGGAGGCGAGCAGCCACCCCCAGCGTTCGCTGCTCACCCGGGCGCTCGACGGCCGCGACATCGACCCGGAGTACAGCGTCCGGCAGGTGCTGCCCGGCGACCGCTACCTGATCTGTAGCGACGGCCTGTCCGGCGTCGTCAGCGCGGAGACCATCGCCGACACCCTGCGCGAGTACGCCGACCCGCAGCAGTGCGTCGAGCGGCTGGTGCAGCTCGCGCTGCGCGGCGGCGGCCCGGACAACATCACGGTGATCATCGCCGACGCCACCGACCAGGACATCGTCGAGGCGAGCCCGATCGTCGGCGGCGCCGCCGCCCGTGACCGGGGCATGGCCACCTCCGCCGACGTCTCCACCCCCGCCGCGCGCGCCTCGGCGCTGTCCGCGCCCCGGCCGCCCGCCCCCGAGGAACCGGCCGAGGACGACGACGACCGCCCGAAGCGCCGCCCGCTGCGGACCACCGCGATGCTGCTCGGCCTCGTGGTCATCCTCGGCGGCGTGTTCTTCGCCGGCTGGAGCTACACCCAGCGGCAGTACTACGTCGGCGCCACCGAGCAGGGCCAGGTGGCCGTGTTCCGGGGCGTCCAGGGGCAGATCGCCGGCCTGGACCTCTCGGCCGTGCACTCCACCAGCCCCGCCCGCCTGGACGATCTCACCCTGGCGGCGCAGGAGCAGGTCAAGCAGGGCATCCCGGCCAAGAGCGAGCCGGACGCCGAGCGCCGGCTGGCCGAGCTGACCAGCGACGACCCGGCCAACCCGAACCTGAAGCCGATCTGCCCGGCCGGGCCGACGGCGACGCCGGACCCGGCCACCCCGGATCCGGCGACCCCGACGCCCACCACCCCCGCGGCCACCCCCGGGACGAGCCGTACCGCGGTCGCCAGCGGCGAACCCGCCGCCACGTCGACCCCCGCGCCCACCACCACACCCGACGCGCCGCCCTCCGACACGGTCCCGCCGGCCGACCCCGCCGGCTGCCGGTCGCCCGAGTGAGCGTCGGCTGAGAAAGCCCGAGGACCATCCGTGACCGCAGCGGCCGCACCGGCAGCCTCGCCCGCCACGACGGGCGAGCAGCCCGGCGTACGCCTGGCCAGGTCGCGGCGCAACGCCGAACTGTCCCTGCTGCTGCTGGCCCTGGTGATCGTGGCCGCGTACGGCGCGACGGTGGAGGCGACCGTGCTCGACACGGTCACCCCGGACTTCTGGGTCCCGACCGCCGTCCTGGCGGCCGTCTTCCTCGCCCTGCACGTGGTCATCCGGTTCCTCGCGCCGTTCGCGGACCCGGCCCTCCTACCGGCGGTCGCCCTGCTCAACGGGATCGGCGTGGGCTTCCTGCGCCGGCTCGACCTGGCCCGGGCCGCTCCGGAGGAGCGGGAGACCCTGGCGATCTTCGCCGGCAACGGAGGGCGGCAGTTCGCCTGGACGCTCGCCTCGGTGGTCCTCGCCGCCGCGCTGCTGGCGCTGATGCGCGACCACCGCTCGGTCTCCCGGTACGCGTACACCCTGGGCCTCGCCGGCATCGTGCTGGTGATGATCCCGGCGGTGCTGCCGGCGAAGTACTCCGAGATCTACGGCGCGAAGCTGTGGATCCGCATCGGCGGCTTCAGCATCCAGCCGGGTGAGTTCGCGAAGCTGGCGCTGCTCGTCTTCTTCGCCTACTACCTGGTGCGCAAGCGCGAGGTGCTGTCGCTGGCCAGCCACCGGGTGCTCGGGATCGACTTCCCGCGCGGGCGGGACCTGGGCCCGGTGCTCGCGGTGTGGGTGCTGAGCGTGCTGGTCCTCGTGTTCGAGAAGGACCTGGGCACCTCGCTGCTCTACTTCGGCATGTTCGTGGTGACCCTCTACATCGCCACCGAACGGGTGAGCTGGCTGCTCATCGGCCTGATCCTGTTCTTCGGCGGGGCGTACCTGGCGTACGTGCTGGGCGGCGTGATCGGCGGGCCGTTCGCGAACTTCCACCTGCGCGCCGAGATCTGGCTGGACCCGTTCGCCGATCCGTACGAGGACGGCTACCAGTTGGTGCAGGGCCTGCTGGCGCTCGGCAGCGGCGGCCTGTTCGGCGCCGGGCCGGGCGGCGGGCAGCCGCTGGAGATTCCAGAAGTGCAGAACGACTTCATCTTCGCCGGCATCGGCGAGGAGATCGGCCTGTTCGGGCTCTCCGCGCTGCTGGTGGTCTACCTGCTGATCGTGGAGCGGGGGCTGCGGGCCGCGCTGGCCGTGCGGGACTCGTTCGGCAAGCTGCTCGCCGGTGGCCTCGCCTTCACCCTCGGCCTCCAGGTGTTCGTGATCGTGGGCGGGATCAGCAAGCTGATCCCGCTGACGGGTCAGACCACCCCGTTCCTGTCCGCCGGTGGCTCGTCGCTGATGGCGAACTGGCTGCTCATCGCGGTGCTGCTGCGGGTCTCCGACGGCGCGCGCCGTCCGGTGACCGGGGTCGGCGGCTCCGCGGCCCGACCCGGGGGCGGCCCGCCCGAGCAGCTGCACGGTGCCCCCACGGAGGTGATCCGGCCGTGAACGCACCCCTGCGCCGTGTCGGCGTCGTCGCGATGGTCCTGTTCGGTCTGCTCTTCGCGAACCTGAACTGGATCCAGGCATACAAGGCCGACGAGTACCGCAACAGCGACTACAACGGCCGGGTCCAGGTGGCCGAGTACGAGCGCAAGCGCGGCAACATCGAGGCCGGCGGCACCGCCCTGGCCACCAGCAAGCAGACCAGCGGCAAGCTGCGCTTCCTGCGCACCTACCCCGGTGGGGAGAAGTACGCGCACGTCCTCGGCTACAAGCCGGTCAACCTCGGCGACACCGGCATCGAGCGGGTGGAGAACGACTTCCTCGCCGGCACCAGCGACGCGCTGATCGCCAACCGGATCAAGGACATGTTCACCGGCGACGAGACCGGTGGCGGCAACGTGCTGCTCACCCTCTCCAAGCGGGCCCAGGACGCGGCGTACAACGGGCTGGCCAAAAACGACGTCGGGGCGAAGAAGGGCGCGGCGATCGCGTTCGACCCGCGTACCGGTGCGGTGCAGGCGCTGGTCTCCATGCCCAGCTTCAATCCGAACCCGTTGGCCAGCCACGACAGCAACGAGGCGACGGCGGCGTACAACAAGCTGGACAAGGCCCCGGACGGCCCGCTGAAGAACCGGGCGCTGTCGGAGGTGCTGCCTCCCGGGTCCACCTTCAAGATCGTGGTGGCCGCCGCAGCCCTGGAGAACGGCGTCGGCAAGAACACCCCGATCCCGGCCGGCTCCAGCTGGACCCCGCCGACCTCGGGCACCCCGATCCGCAACGCCGTGCCGTCGATCTGCCCCGAGGACCAGGTCACCCTCCTCGACGCGGTCACCGAGTCCTGCAACACCGGATTCGCCCAGCTCGGCGTCAGGCTCGGCGCCGACAAGGTGAAGGAGAAGGCCCGCCAGTTCGGCTTCGAGCAGGAGGGCCTCACGGTCGGCCAGCTCGGCGAGGACGGGCTGCCGACGGCGGCCAGCCGCACCGGGGCGATGCAGGGCCCCGACGGCGCCACGGACCCGGCCGCCCTGGCCCAGTCCTCCATCGGCCAGCGCGACGTCAAGATGACCCCGCTGGAGGGGGCGATGATCGCCGGGGCGGTGGCCAACGGCGGCAGCCAGATGCGCCCGTACCTGGTCCGGCAGTTGCTCGCCCCGGACCGCACCACCAGCTACTACACCGCCAAGCCACGGGAGCTGCGCAAGCCGGTCAGCGGCCAGGTCGCGTCGGACCTGCGCGACATGATGGTCAGCGTGGTGGAGAACGGCACCGGCCGCAACGCGAAGATCAACGGCTACACGGTCGGCGGCAAGACCGGCACCGCCCAGTCCGGCCCGCAGACCCCCGACCACGGCTGGTTCATCGGCTTCGCCCTCGACAAGAACGGCACGCCGGTCTCCGCGGTCTGCGTCGTGCTGGAGGAGGCGGGCAGCGGCGGCAGCGCCGAGGCGGCCCGGATCGCCGGCAAGGTCATGCAGGCGGCGATCGCCGACTCCGGGGGCCGCTGACATGCTCGGCCCCGGCGTCCAGCTCGGCAACCGCTACCGCCTCGACGAGCGGATCGCCAGCGGCGGCATGGGCGACGTGTGGCGCGGCACGGACCAGGTGCTGGGCCGGACGGTCGCGGTGAAGAGCCTGCTCCCGGCGCTGCTGGACGAGCCGGGCTTCGCCGAGCGGTTCCGCGGCGAGGCGCGCACCATGGCCACCATCAACCATCCCGGCGTGGTCGACGTCTACGACTTCGGCAGCGACCAGCACATCGCCTTCCTGGTGATGGAGTACATCGAGGGCGACGCGCTATCCGCCACGCTCAGCCGGGTCGGCCGGCTCACCCCGGCCCGCACCATGGCGCTGCTCGCCCAGGCCGCCGACGCGCTGCACGCGGCGCACTGCAAGGGCATCGTGCACCGCGACGTGAAGCCGGGCAACCTGCTCGTCCGGCCGAACGGGACGCTGGTGCTGACCGACTTCGGCATCGCCCGCTCCGAGCTGGTCGGCCAGCTCACCGCGGCCGGCTCGGTGCTCGGCACCGCCTCGTACATCTCCCCCGAGCAGGCCACCGGCGCGGTGGCCACGCCCGCCTCCGACGTGTACGCCCTCGGCGTGGTCGCGTACCAGTGCCTCGCCGGACGGCGGCCGTTCGAGGGGGACAACCCGCTTGAGATCGCCATGAGGCACGTCCGGGATGCCCCCCGGCCGCTGCCCGGCGACATCCCGCCGCCGGTCCGGGCGATCGTCGAACGGGCGATGGCCAAGGACCCGACAGCCCGCTGGCCCAGCGCCGCCGCCCTGGCCGGGGTGGCCCGGCAGGCGAAGCTCGCGCTCGGCCAGCAGCCCCGCACCGCCGGGCAGCTCGGCCAGATCTCCGCCGCGCCGGCGTCCCCGGCGGCCCCGCAGGCCCGCGCCCAGGTGCCCCCCGGCCCGCGCCAGCCGCCCCGCCCGCCCGTGGTGGCGCAGCGGCCGGTCCCGACGTCCGCGCCGCCGCAGTCCCGGCCACCGGTCGCCGCACCCCGGCCGCCGGTCGTCCACCAGCCGCGCCCGCCGGTCGTGCACCAGCAGGCGCAGCCCCCGGCGGTCGTCTCCCGCCCGCCGGTCGCCAGCCCGCCGGCCTACCCGCGCGGCGCCGCGACCGTGCCACCGGCCCCGGTCCGGCAGGCCGGCCCGGTCGGGTACGTCCAGCAGGCCGGCCCGCCGCCGGCTCCGCCACAACAGTCCCGGTCAGGGGCGATCCTGCTGGTCGTCGTGCTGGCCGTGCTGGTCCTGCTCTGCTCCGGCGTGATTTCCTACAACTTCCGGAAGAACGCGGCGGCCGGAGATCCCGGCGTCCTCGGCACTCGGGCCGTGACCTCCGGCGCGCTGGCGGTCGGCGAGGGCGACGAATCCTCCCGGACGCCGTACCGTCGGGTGCAACGGCTCCTGCCGAGTGGCGGCGGGCCGACGACGAGCGAAGGACGACAGACGCGATGACAGCGCAGGCCCGCCTGCTCGGTGGCAGGTACCAGGTCGGCGAGCTGCTCGGCTACGGCGGCATGGCCGAGGTGCACCGCGGCCGCGACCTCCGGCTCGGTCGGGATGTCGCGATCAAGATGCTCCGGGCCGACCTGGCCCGGGATGCGACGTTCCAGATGCGGTTCCGTCGGGAGGCGCAGAACGCCGCCTCGCTCAACCACCCCGCGATCGTCGCCGTGTACGACACCGGCGAGGAGACCGGGCCGACCGGCGAGACGCTGCCGTTCATCGTGATGGAGTTCGTCAACGGGCGGACCCTCAAGGAGGTGCTGGGCGTCGAGGGGCGCCTCCAGCCGCGCCGGGCGCTGGAAATCTGCGCCGACATGTGCGCCGCGCTGGAGTTCAGCCACCGGCACGGGATCATCCACCGGGACATCAAGCCCGGCAACGTGATGCTCACCCAGACCGGCCAGGTCAAGGTGATGGACTTCGGCATCGCCCGGGCCCTGGCCTCCGGCGCCACGACGATGACCCAGACCAGCGCGGTCATCGGCACGGCGCAGTACCTCTCGCCCGAGCAGGCGCGCGGCGAGGCCGTCGACGCCCGCTCCGACGTGTACGCGGCCGGCTGTGTGCTCTTCGAGCTGGTCTGCGGCCACCCGCCGTTCGTCGGGGACAGCCCGGTCAGCGTGGCGTACCAGCACGTCCGGGAGGCCCCGCCGACCCCGAGCGACATCAACCCGGACGTCAACCCCGCAGTCGACGCGATCGTGCTGAAGGCGCTGTCGAAGAACCCGCTCAACCGGTACCAGAGCGCCGGCGAGATGCGGGCCGACCTGCTCCGGGCGGCGGCCGGCCGGCCGGTACTGGCCACCCCCGTGATGCAGGAGGCCGAGACCACCCCGATGGCGGCCGCCGGTTCGGGATACCCGACCCAGGTCGTCGGCGGCGCGGCCACCCGGCAGCAGCCGCCGGCCCGGGTCGGCGACCCCCGGCGGCGCAAGGCGTCCTCCTGGGTGATCGCCACCTTCGCGGCGCTCGGCGTGCTCGCCGTGATCGCCCTGGTCGCCGCCATCCTGCTGAACCAGGGCGGCCCCGAGAAGGTCGGCACCCCCGACGTGGCGGGGCAGACCAAGGACGCCGCAGTGGCCGCGATCGAGGGAGCGGGCCTGGTTCCCGCCGTCGGCGACCCGGTCTTCGACAGCACCTGCAAGAAGGACACGGTCGTCAAGCAGGAGCCGCCGGCGCGCACCGAGCTGGAGAAGGGCCAGGGGGTCACCATCCAGCTCTGCGGCGGCAAGCCGGAGGTGCCGATCCCGACCGCCCTGGTCGGCTCCCCGTTCAAGAACGTCGAAAAGCAGCTTGACGGGCTGAAACTCGTGGTGATCAAGAAGGAGGTCGACAACGCCGCGCCCGAGGGGGAGGTGACGAAGGTCGACCCGCCGTCCGGAACCATGGTCGCCGAGGGGGCCGAGGTGACGGTGACGGTCTCCAAGGGCAACATCCGCCAGGTGCCGAACGTCGTCGGCTCGTCGGTGGAGGACGCGAAGCGGGAGCTGGAGCGGGCTGGCTACAAGTACAAGGTCGTCGACGGCGACGAGGTGCCGGCCGACCAGGCCGGCAAGGTGTCCGGCCAGAACCCCGCACCGGGCAGGCAGTTGGAGAAGGGTAGGACGGTGACGATCGAGGTCGACATCGTCGAGCCCAGCCCGGATCCCACGGAGCCGACCGGGACGCCGTCGCCCAGCAACAGCCCGACCCCGCCGGGGGGCAGCGGCGGTGGGCTGCCGTTCCCGACCCCACCGGTCCGCCTCCCCGAGCGGTGACCTCCGAACCCGGCCCTGATCAGGGGCCGGGTTCGCCGCCGCGAGCCTGATCAACTCGACGTCGATGACATGGGGCGTTCCGGTATCGAGGATGACCCCAGGTCATTGACCTGGAGTTGATGTTGACGTCGGGCGGCGTGACGTCGGGCCAACGGGTGGGGTCAGGCGGCGGCGAAGGCCGAGCGGCGCCGGGCGTCGACCTCGGCGGCCAGCTCCGGCGCGCGCTCCAGCGCCTCCGGGTGCCCGCAGCCCGCCAGCCAGTTGGCCAGCATGAGATGGCCGCCCTCGGTGAGCACCGACTCCGGGTGGAACTGGACGCCCTCGATCGGCAGCGTCCGGTGCCGCATCGCCATCACCACGCCGGAGCCCGTCCAGCCGGTGACCTCCAGCTCGTCGGGCAGCGTCTCGGGCAGCACGGCGAGCGAGTGGTACCGGGTGGCGGTGAACGGGTCCGGCAGCCCGGCCAGCACCCCCACCGAGCGGTGCCGCACCTCGGACGTCTTGCCGTGCAGCAGCTCGGGGGCGCGGGCCACGGTCGCCCCGAACGCCTCGCCGATCGCCTGGTGGCCCAGGCAGACGCCGAAGATCGGCAGCTCGCCCGCGTACCGGCGGATGACGTCGAGGCAGATGCCGGCCCGGTCCGGGCTGCCCGGCCCCGGGGAGAGCAGGACGCCGGCCGCGCCGACCCGGCCCACCTCCTCGACGTCTATCTCGTCGTTGCGTCGCACGTCGCAGTCCACCCCGAGCTGGCCGAGGTACTGCACCAGGTTGAAGACGAACGAGTCGTAGTTGTCGATCACCAGGACGCGCATCGACTCACCTGTTCGGGGTGGGGGGCGGGGTGTTGTTCTGGTCGGTGTCGTACGGCAGGTCGTGGTCGTCGCCGGCCGGGGCGTTGCCGTCCCCGCCCGAGTCGCCGCCCGGCACGCCCGAGTCCTGGGTGACCTGCACGTCGTCGAAGGGGAGCAGCGGCTCCGCCCACGGGAAGACCACGTACCAGAGCAGGGCGACCGTGGCGGTGGCGAGCAGCAGCGAGCCGACCAGCTTGCCGGGCAGCCCCAGCGGCAGCCTGCGCCAGATCCAGCCGTACATCGTCAGCCCCCCAGCTCCGCCGGCCGGCCCGCCGACTTGGCCGCGGTGTGGTCCAGCTCGGCGTGGATGATCAGGCGCTGGTAGTTGTCGAACTTCGGGTTGCAGGTGGTGAGGGTGAGCAGCTTCTTCGTCGGCTTCGCGTCGGGCGCCATCGGCACCGGGGCGACGACCTCGACCTGGTTCGGCCTGACGATCCGGGTCTTGTAGACCTTGTAGACGTACCAGTCGGTCTTGCCCTCGACCACGATGGCGTCGCCGCTGTTCAGCTCGTCCAGCCGCCAGAAGGTGGCCCGGTTGCGGTGGCCGGCGACGGAGAAGTTTCCCAACTCACCCGGCATCGCGCTGTCCGGGTAGTGGCCGGGGGCGTACCGGATGTCCTCCTGGGTGACGCCCTGGACCACCACCCAGTTCTTGTCCAGCTTCGGAATGTAGAGCCCGGCGAGGGGCTTGCCGTGCACCGGCGGCTTCTGTTTCGCGGTGGCGGTGGCGGTGGCGGTGGGGGCCACGGTGGGGTCGCCGCTGGGACCCCAGGCCTGGGCGAGCTGGCGGTTGAGGTCGTTCTGGTGGGCGTCGACGATGGCCGACTTGCCCCACACCTCGTACCCGGCGAAGAGGAGCACCACCAGGCCGAAGGTGATCAGCACCTCGCCGGACACCCGTAGCCCGGTGCGCAGCCGGGTCCAGACGGACGGCCGGGTCAGCTCGGAGTAGACGCTCCTGTAGCCCTCCCTGGTCTGCTCGGCCCGGAGCTGGACCACCCGCTCGCCGCGGCGGGGCCGGGGCGGCTCGGCCGGCTCGGCGTCGGCCGGGTCGTCGCCCTCCGGCATGCGGGGCACGGCACCCATCAGCGCGGTCGAGTCCAGGGCCGGGCCGGGGGCCGGCGGCCGGCCGGGCACCGCCGGGATGAGCGCGGTGGCGGCCGGGTCGGCGAGGTGGTCCCCGCCATCCGGCGGGACCGCCCGCTGGTCGGAACCGAACAACGCGGACCCGGAGCGGAGGCCGGGACCGGACGGGTGCGGCCCGGTGCGGTCGGCGGGGCCGGACGCGGCCGGCCCGGAGCGGGGGCCGGGCCCGGCCGACGACGGCCCGGAGCCGTCGGCGGCCTCCGGGGGCCGGGGACCCGGGCGGTCGCCGGTGCCTGGCTGCATCGGCCCGGGGTAGCCGCCTCGGGGCGCTGCCGCCCCGGCGCTGCCGGCCGAGCGTCCGTCGATCAATGGGAGGAAGGCGGTGGGGGACTCGGCGGACCCCGGGCGGCTCGCGGAACCGAACTCGGAACGCTCCCCGGCCGGCCACCCGTACGGCTCCGGCGCGGCCTGGTCGGCGGGCCTTCCAGGTGGCGGGGGACCGGACCGGTCGGCGGGCGGGCGGGCGGGGCCCCCGGCGGCCGGCTCGGTGGCCGGGCGCAGCGGGGGGCGGGTACCGGCCCGCGGGGCGGGCTCCCGTGGTGGCGTGGTGGCTCGCGGGCCGGTCTCGCGTCCCGGCGCGACGACTCGCGGATCGGGCTCGCGTCCCGGCCCGGCGGTGGACCGGTCCGGCGGGAGGCCCGGTCCGTCGGCGGCCCGGGAACCGGGTCCGCGCCCGAGGCCGGCCGCGGACGGGCCGGGCTGTCGCACCGGGCCGGCGGCGGGTGGGGCGTGCGGGTCGCGGGTCGGCCCGGGGAACGGGCCGGCACCGGGCGTCGGCCGGGGGCCCGGCCCGTTCGCCGCGGGTGGCCGGGCGGGACCGGGTCGCTCAGGCGTGCCGGTCGCGGGCCTGCCGGGGAACTCGGGGGCGTGGGCCGGGGGGCGGTTCGCGGCGGGGCCGGGCCAGGCGGGCGGCGCGGCCGGTGGCTTCGGCCGGGTGCCGGGCGTCGCCGGGTCACCGGCCCGGGGGGCCGTCGAGCGGGGCGGCAGCACCGGGTCGGGCCAGGGGCCGGACTGGCCCCGGCGCTCCGCCGGGTTCGGGCCGGAGCGGTCGACCGGGGGGAGGACGTCGGTCGGGTCCTCGTCCCGGCCGCGGTGCTGGCCGTCCCAGCGGTCGTCGGGCGTCCGGTTCATCTGGGCACCTTGGCCGCGCGCAGGGCGGTCGAGTCCTCGAAAGCGGGCACGGTGACCGTCGAGACCGTCTCCCGGTACCCGAGGTGGAAGTCGTTCACCACGCCCTTGAACACCCGGACTCCCTCGGAGGCGGCGAGGGCCTGCTGGAGGGCAGCGGGATCGCCGATTGCTACGATCTTGAAAGGTGGGGAGTACACCCGGCCGTGCAGCAGCAGGGTGTTACCAACGCAGCGTACCGCGCTGGTGGCGAGCACGCGGACGTTCATGATTGACATGGCCTCCGCGCCGCCGGCCCACAGCGCGTTCACCACCGCTTGGACGTCCTGCTGGTGGACGACCAGGTCGTCGTTGCTGGCACCTTCGGGCAGCCCCTGCTCCGGCCGTCGCGGCGCGTCGTCCAGCTCGACGACGACGCCGGTCCCGCGCAGCGCGGTGAACCCGGCGGCCTGGCGGCTGGCGGCGGCGCGGTCCCGCTGCTCCCTGATCGGGCTGTCGGAGCCGGCGAGGGCGGCGGTGTCGCCCTCGACCTCGTCGCGCAGCCGGGCGGCCCGCCGCTCGCTCGCCGCGACCTGCTCCCTGCGGTCCTCGATGAGCTGGGTGAGCTGGGGGCGACGGTCCTCGCGCAGGGCGGTGCCCCCGGCGGTCGTCGCGGTGGTGGTGAAGAGCAGCCCGGCCGCGGCGGCGATCAGCGGCACCCCGATCGACCAGCCCGGTCGGCGCTGGCGTGGGCGCCGGGGCAGGAGAGCGACGACCGCTCGCCGGAGGACCTTCCGCCAGGAGGCGGCGCCGGATGTGTACTCCACCGAGCGTTCCTTCCGCGTCGTCTGGTGTCAGCCCGCGACGACGCGGACCGGTGTGGAGACCCGAACAGTCCCGCCCTTTTCGGTCACTCCGCGCATCGGCCTGACCCCATTCGTGGCCTGGACGGGCCTTCGGGACTACGCTAGCTGTCGAAACATTATTGGCCATGGACCGTCGCCCCCGCGCCCGGTTGTCAGGCCGGACGAGGTCGTCACCCCCTCTGGAGAGCGTCGTGCCCAAGTCTCAGGTCCGCAAGAAGAAGGTGTACACCCCGCCGACGGACGTGCGTCCGACGGCGACGGCGGCGACGCGCAAGCCTAGCCCGGTCTGGCTGCCGATCACGGCGGTTGCGCTGATCGTCGCCGGAATCGGCTGGCTGGTGGTCTACTACCTGTCCGAGCAGGCGTACCCGGTCATGTCGTGGGGTTACTGGAACCTCGCGGTGGGCTTCGGCGCGATGGTCGGCTCCCTGGTCCTGCTCTCCCGCTGGCGCTGATCCGGCCGGGCCACCGGCGCGGCGTGTCGTCCCCGGTGGCGGACCCGATCCACGTCACCGCGCGAGCCCCTGCCCGGCGCCTCGGCGCCGGGCCCCTTATGGTGTCCGCAGGGCGACGCGGCCCCGGGTGCGAGAAGTCTCACGTTACTGCTGGGTAACCTTGCGCGTAGGCTGCACTGCATGACTGAGTGAGCGAGGTCATCGACCGGTCCGGTCGGGGCGCGGGGGCGGCGGAACGCCGGTCAGCCCCTGACCGTCCCCGGTCGCCCAGCCGCTCGACAGGCAGCAGACCGGGAGGCCAACTCGATGGGCAGCGTCCAGATCGTCACCACGATCCTCGCGGCCGCCATCACCGCCGTGGCGGTGTGGCTTGCGGCGCGCGCGGTCATGAAGATGGTGGCAGTGATCAGGTTGGGTCAGCCCGACCCGGAGCGGTTCACCGACCGGGGCGCCCGCACGAAGACGATGCTGGCGGAGACCGCCGGCCACACGCGGATGCTCAGGTGGAGCGTGGTGGGCGCCGCGCACTGGTTCGTGATGGTCGGCTTCATCGTGCTGTCGCTGCTGGTGCTGGAGGCGTACTTCGAGGTCGTCTCCCCGACCGGGGGCCTGCCGCTGATCGGTGGCCTGGCGGTCTACGGCCTGGTCACCGAGCTGATCGCGGTGCTCGGCGTGGTCGGCATCCTGGTGCTGATCACGATCCGGGTCCGCAACCGGCCGACCCGGCCAGGCGGGCGGTCCCGGTTCACCGGCTCGACCATGTGGCAGGGCTACTTCGTCGAGGCCGTGGTCCTCGCGGTGCTGATCATGGGCTTCGTCGTCCAGGGCTTCAAGGTCGCCACCGACCACTTCGAGTACCCGGTCTGGGCCACCCCGGTCAGCCACGCCGTCGGCTCGTTGCTGCCCGACTGGGAGGCCGGCGTCAGCATCGCCGCCCTCATCAAGATCGCCATCTCGATGACCTGGCTGATCGTCATCGCGCTCAACGTGACCATGGGCGTCGCCTGGCACCGCTTCCTGGCGTTCTTCAACATCTTCTTCAAGCGCAACCCGGGGGCGGCCGGCTCCGGTCTCGGCGCGCTGCGGCCGATGATGAGCGAGGGCAAGCCGCTCGACTTCGAGGAGGCCGACCCCGAGTCCGACCAGTTCGGCGTCGCCCAGGTCGAGCAGTTCACCTGGAAGGGCCTGCTCGACTTCAGCACCTGCACCGAGTGCGGCCGGTGCCAGTCGCAGTGCCCGGCCTGGAACACCGGTAAGCCGCTGTCGCCGAAGCTGCTCGTGCTGAGCCTGCGCGACCACGCGTACGCCAAGGCGCCGTACCTGCTGGCCGGCGGCGGCAAGGACCTGACCGGCGAGGAGAAGGCCACCGCCGCCCAGCTCGCCCACATGGACGTGCTGGCGCTCGCCGAAGCCGAGAAGCCGCTGATCGGCGGGGCCGAGGAGGGCGGGGTCATCGACCCGGACGTCCTCTGGTCCTGCACCACCTGCGGGGCGTGCGTCGAGCAGTGCCCGGTCGACATCGAGCACGTCGACCACATCGTCGACATGCGCCGCTACCAGGTGCTGATCGAGTCGAGCTTCCCGTCCGAGGCCGGCGTGATGCTGCGCAACCTGGAGAACAAGGGCAACCCGTGGGGCGCGCCGCAGAACACCCGGGAGGACTGGACCAAGGGCCTCGACTTCGAGGTGCCCCGGGTCGGCGAGGTCGAGGACTTCGAGTACCTGTTCTGGGTCGGCTGCGCCGGCGCGTTCGAGGACCGGGCCAAGAAGACCACCCGGGCGGTCGCCACGCTGCTCAACGAGGCCGGCGTGAAGTTCGCCATCCTCGGCGAGGGCGAGACCTGCACCGGTGACCCGGCCCGCCGGATCGGCAACGAGTTCGTCTTCCAGATGCTCGCGCAGCAGAACGTGGAGACCCTCAACGAGGCGTTCGAGGGCCGGGAGCAGGGCAAGCGCAAGATCGTCGCCACCTGCCCGCACTGCTTCAACACCCTGGGCAACGAGTACGGGCAGCTCGGCGGCGAGTTCGAGGTGGTGCACCACACCCAACTCCTGGCCCACCTGGTCAGCAGCGGCAAGCTCACCCCGGTCCAGCCCGTCGACGGCGGCGTCACCTACCACGACCCCTGCTACCTGGGCCGGCACAACCGGGTCTTCACCCCGCCGCGCGAGGTCCTCGACAGCTCCATCGCCGGCGAACTCACCGAGATGCCGCGCAACAGCGAGCGCTCCTTCTGCTGCGGGGCCGGCGGCGCCCGGATGTGGATGGAGGAGAAGATCGGCAAGCGGATCAACGTGGACCGGGTCGAGGAGGCCATGTCCACCGGGGCGAAGACCATCGCGGTCGGCTGCCCGTTCTGCTCGACGATGCTGAACGACGGGGTGAACGGCAAGGGCGCCGGCGAGCAGGTCGAGGTGGTCGACGTCGCCAGCGTGTTGCTCCGCTCGGTCAGGCCGGCGGACGCCGCCGGCGCGAAGGAGACCGCGGCGGCCGGTAGCTGACGGCCATCCAGCCACCCGGGCGCGGCGGCACCCGGACGGGTGCCGCCGCGTCGCTTTCGGGGTGGTCGGCGACCCGGTCCCGCACCACGTCCATGGCGGGCGGCGACGCCGGCGGCCCCTCGGGCCGCGTCGCGTCGCGGTTCCCGGCTGGAGAACCGCGGCCGGCCCGGGTCAGGTGACGGTGGCGGTCGCCACGACGGGCGCGGCGGTGGCGACGATCAGGGGGCCGGCGACGGGCCGGCGGCGACTGCGCGTGGTCGTGTGCGACGCGGCCGGTCGTGGAACAATCGCGCCGAGGTGAACCGATCATCGACAGTCCTCTTGTTACCACGGTGTTGCCCCTGGTCGGCTTCGTGCTGCTGACGGCGGGTAACGCGTTCTTCGTCGCGGCCGAGTTCGCCCTGGTCACCGTGGACCGGCCGGAGATCGACCGGCGCGCCGCGGCCGGGGACGGCGGGGCGGCCACGGTCCGCCACGCGCTGCACGAACTCTCCTTCCAGCTCTCCGGGGCGCAGCTCGGCATCACCATCACCGCCCTGCTTACCGGGTACCTGGCCGAGCCGGCGCTGGCCCGCCTGTTCACCCCGCTGCTGCACCCGCTGGGGGCGTCCGCCGACCGGTTCACCCCGTTCCTGGCCCTCGCCCTGGCGACCCTGCTCTCCATGCTCTTCGGCGAGCTGGTGCCGAAGAACCTGGCGCTGGCCCGGCCGATGCCCGCCGCGCTGGCCACCGCCCCGGGGATGCGCGGCTTCTCCCGCGCGTTCGGGTGGCTGATCAGAGGGCTGAACAACTCGGCGAACACGCTGGTCCGACGCCTCGGGGTGGAGCCGCAGGAGGAACTGGCCAGTGCCCGGTCCCCGGAGGAGCTGGGCCTGCTCGCGGTGATCTCGGCCCAGGCCGGCGCGCTCCCCCCGGACACCGCGATGCTGCTACGGCGCACCATCCGCTTCGGCGACAAGCGGGCCGCCGAGGCGATGACCCCCCGGGTGGACGTGATCGCGCTACGCGCCACGGCCAGCGTGGCCGAGCTGCTCACCCTCGCCCAGCAGACCGGCCGGACCCGGTTCCCGGTCTTCGAGGAGACCCTCGACCTGGTCACCGGCGTCGCGGCGGTGCCGGACGCGCTGGGCGTCCCGCTCGCCCGCCGGGCCGGCACCAGCGTCGCGTCGGTCGCCCGGGAGCCGGTGTACGTGCCGGAGAGCCTCGACCTCGACGGCGTCCTCTCGGCGCTCAAGGCGGCCGGCTCGGACCTGGCGATCGTGGTGGACGAGTACGGCGGGACCGACGGCGTGGTGACCATGGAGGACCTGGTGGAGGAGCTGGTCGGAGAGATCGCCGACGAGTTCGACCCGGCTGCGGTCGACGACGTCGGGCCGGTCGAGCTGACCGTGCCGGGCGGCGAGCGGACCGCCCTGGTCGACGGGGTGCTGCGCGAGGACGAACTGGCCGAGCAGACCGGCTTCCGGCTGCCCGAGGGCCCGTACGAGACCCTCGCCGGCTTCCTGATGGCCCGGCTCGGGCACATCCCGGTGGCCGGGGAGACGGTCGAGGAGAGCGGGTACGAGTTCACCGTGGTCGAGGTGGAGCGGCACCGCATCGAGCAGGTGCGGGTGGTCCGCCCGGAGGAGCCCGGCGACGATGCTTGAGCTGTCGGTGACCGTGCTGCTGCTGCTCGGCAACGCCTTCTTCGTCGGCAGCGAGTTCGCGCTCATCGCGTCCCGGCGGACCGTGATCGAGCCGCTCGCGGCGTCCTCGAAGCGGGCCCGGTGGGCGCTGTCGGCGATGAACCAGATCCCGCTGATGATCGCCGGGGCGCAGCTCGGCATCACGGTCTGCTCGCTGGGCCTCGGCGCGATCGCCGAACCGGCGCTGGCACACCTGCTGGAGACGCCATTCCACGCGCTGGCGCTGCCGGCCGGGGCGGTGCACCCGGTGGCCTTCCTGATCGCCCTCGGCGTGGTGGTCTTCCTGCACACCGTCGTCGGCGAGATGGTGCCGAAGAACATCACCCTCGCCGGGCCGGAGCCGGCGGCGCTCTGGCTGGGCCCGGCGATGCTCGCGTTCTGCACGGCGACCAAACCGCTGCTGCTGGCGATGAAGTGGGCGGCGCGGCAGGTGCTGGGGCTGTGGCGGGTCGAGGCGACGGACGCGGTCAAGACGGTCTTCACCGCCGAGGAACTGGCCGGGCTGGTGGCCCAGGCCCGCACGGAGGGGCTGCTCGACGCGGAGGAGCACGCCCGGATCACCGGCGCGCTCGCGCTGCACAGCCGCACCGCCGCGGACGCCCTGCAACCGTGGTCGACGGTGACCACGGTGGCCGAGGACGTCTCGCCGGCCTCGCTGGAGGTGCTGGCCACCCGCACCGGCCGGTCCCGGTTCCCGGTGGTGCAGCGGGCCACCCGCCGGGTGCTCGGCTTCGTGCACGTCAAGGACGTCCTCGGGTACGCCGGGGCGGACCGCCGTGCGCCGGTGCCCGCCGAGGTGTACCACCCGCTGGCCGTGGTCCCGCCGGACCGTACGCTGGCCGACCTGCTGCTGGCGATGCGCCGCGAGCGGCGGCACATGGTCCTGGTCAGCGACGGGCGCCTGCCGCTGGGCGTGGTGACCCTCGACGACGTGTTGACGGCCATCGTCGGCTGAGCGCCCCGGCCGGTCGGCCGGCCGCTCGGCACGGCCCGGGCCCGCCGGTCGCGCCGCGACCCACACCCGTTGTGTGCGAACGGTTGTCGGGGCGTGACGGTGGGCCGCCCCGCCTTGATTCCCCGCGCGGGCCTCCCTTAATGTGGGGCGCTGACCGCTGTGGGTCGTCTGCCTCGATCTTCCCTCTCGCGAGGCGCCCGGCGGTCGGTTGCGAAGGAGTCGGTGCCGGTGGCAACCATGCCCCCCCATCGTCATGTCCTGGGCCGGTCACCTGCTCGTCCGGGTGGCGCCCGCCGATTCGTACGCCGTTTACTCACCCTGGTCGCGGCGGTCGCCATGGGGGTCGGAACGCTGACCGCGCCCGCGTACGCCGAGCCCTCGGTCGACGAGATCGAGGCGCAGATCGACAAGCAGTGGGAGCAGCTCGAACCCACCATCGAGCAGTACAACAAGGTGCGCTCCCAGCTCAAGGTGAACAAGCAGAAGTCGGCGGAGCTGGAGAAGAAGATCGAGCCGCTCGCGCTCGAGACCGAGCTGGCGATGAACCGGGTCGGCGACCTCGCCGCCCGCTACTACATCTCCGGCCCGTCGCAGGACCTCGGCGCGCTGCTGGTCAGCACCAAGCCGGGGACGCTCGCCGAGCAGCTCACCATGCTGGACCGGCTGGCCTCGGAGGAGCGCCGTCAGTTGCAGGGCGTGCTCGCCGTCCGGGCCAAGTACGACGGGCAGAAGCTGAAGCTGGACACGCTGATCGTCGCCCAGGAGAAGCAGACCAAGGAGTTGGCGGCCAAGAAGACGCAGATCAACACCGAGATCAAGCGGTTGCAGTCGTCGATGCCGAAGACCGTGGTGCCCGCCGCCAACGGCTGCCCGACGATCAAGGGCGTGGTCAGCTCGGCCGCCCGTACCGCGATCAAGACCGCCTGCGCCCAGGTCGGCGACCCGTACGTCTGGGGGGCGACCGGCCCGAACTCGTTCGACTGCTCCGGCCTGACCCAGTACGCGTACCGGGCGGCCGGGATCTCGCTGACCCACTTCACCGGCGCGCAGTGGAACGAGGGCCGAGCCATCCCGCGCTCGGAGGCCCGCCCCGGTGACCTGGTGTTCTTCTTCAGCGACCTGCACCACGTCGGCCTGTACCTGGGCAACGACCTGATGGTGCACGCGCCCCGGGCCGGCAAGCCGGTCAACGTGAGCAGCATCAACACCATGCCGGTCGCCGGCTTCCGCCGACCCGGCTGACGCCGCGCGCGGCCCCGGTCCGGGCCGCGCAGCCGGTATCCCGGCGCGGTCCCCGCGAAGGCCGCCCGGACCCGGTGCCGCGCGAGCCGCGGTACCTGAGCACCGTCCACGCGAAGGCCCCCGGTCACCCGACCGGGGGCCTTCGTCGTGCCGTGGGGACCGTCAGCGGGGCGCGCCCAGCGGGGACGGCACCAGGTCCACGTCGGCGCGGTCGACGTACATGATCCGGTGGCCGAACTGGATCTGCACGTACTGCTTCTCACCCCGGATCACCGTCCAGTCACCGGGGGCCGAGCCGTCGAACGTGGCGGCCCGGTAGTACTCGCCGGGCAGCACGTTGCCGACGGCGTACCGCTGGCCGGCGGAGAGGGTGTACTGCAACGGCGAGATCGGCTGGTACGGCACGCCTGCCGGGTACGCCGCCTCCTCCGGGTACGCCCGGCCGTACACCGGGATCGTTGCCTTCCCGGCCTTCGGGGTGGCCACCAGGCCGACGGTCCACGCCGCGGTGGGCGCCGACGCCGGGTTGTGGAACCACGCCTTCTGCCCGAGGTACCAGATCGCCGTCCAGTCGCCCTCACGGCCGGCCAGGGCGTACGTCTGCCCGGACGAGGCGCGGGCGCCGTGGTCGGAGACGGCCATCGTGGCCGGCGAGCCGTCCGGACGCAGGGCGATGTCGTTGACCAGCGGCGCGTCGGCGCGCGGCGCGGCACGCAGCACCACCGCCGAGGAGCCGCGCGAGGGGCACGGCACGCCCGCCGTCACACAGCCGGTGAACGCCGGCCGGTTGGTGGCGAAGTCCGGGTCGATCCGCACCATGCCGGTCAGCGGGGTGCCGGTGTTGAGCTCCGGCGCGCGCAGCAGGTCGAAGTAGTGCGACCAGTCCCAGTACGGGCCCGGGTCCCAGTGCATGCCCCGCACGTTCGCCGCGACGGTGCCGGGGACGTTGTCGTGGCCGATGATGTGCTGCCGGTCCAGTGGGACGCCGTACCGCAGCGCGAGGTACCGGACCAGCTTCGACGAGGTGCGGTACATCGCCTCGGTGTACCAGGTGCCCTGGGCGGCGAAGCCCTCGTGCTCCAGCCCGATCGACTTGGCGTTGACGTACCAGTTGCCGGCGTGCCAGGCCACGTCCTTGGTCTTCACGTGCTGGGCGATGTGCCCGTCCACCGAGCGCAGCGTGTAGTGCCAGCTCACGTAGGTCGGGTCCTGGACCATGTTGACCGTGCCCGCGTAGCTGCCCTCGGTGTCGTGGATGAGGATGTACTCGACCTTCTGCCGCTTCGGCCGGTCGGACAGGTCGTGGTTGCCGTAGTCGCCGGGGTCGGCACCGAGCGACTGGTACGGCGCGGGGATCCACTCGCAGGAGATGGTCGACGGGCACTCCAGGCCGTCGGGGCGCTCCGGCAGGCGCAGGCCGAGCCGGTCCAGCCAGGACTTCTCCGGGGTCACCGCGCGGGCGGCGAGGGTCACCCGCTGCCCGTCGTCGGTCACCCGGCTCTCGCCCTCGGCGATGGTGCCGAAGACCTCGTCGGCGAAGGCCGCCGCCGCGTCGGCGCCGTCCGCGCCGGCGTACCGGGCCACCGCGCCGTACCAGGCCGCCGGGTCGGTGCCGGCCCCGACCGGGGCCCCGATCTGCCGCTGGTACGACGCGAGCAGCGCCGCCCCGCCCCGGATGTTCGCCGACGCGTCGGTGCGCAGGGTCGCCTCGTCGGCCCCGGTGAGGGTGGCGGCGGCGTCCAGGGTCTGCAACGACGCCGCGGTCGGGGCCTCGTCGACCGGGGGCCGGGCGGCGGCGGGGGCCGGGCGGGAGTCGTCCCCGCGCGGGTCCTCGTCGCCGGAGTCGTGGTGGGTGCCGGCGGGCAGGCCGGTCACGTACTCGGCGTCGGTGAGGTGCATCGGCCCGTAGCCCCCGCTGGTGCTGGGGGTGCCGGCGTTGGTGTCCCACCGGGACTGTAGGTAGGAGACGCCGAGCAGGACGCTCTCCGGCACGCCGTACTCGGCGGCGGCGTCGGCGTACTGCTGCTGGCGGTCGGGGGTCTGGCCGGCCGCGGCCGGGGAGGCCGCGGTACCGAGGGGCACGAGGGCCGTGGTGGCGGCCACGGCGGCACCGAGCAGGATCCGTCTGCTCGACGACACGACGGAACGGGGCATCGAACCTCCTGAGTGGATGTTGATGAGGTCACCCTCCCGCCGTCGTCCCCCCGCGTCAATACCTTTCCACGAAGCGCCTTGATGTGAAGGAAACTTCCGTATCGTGGCACGGTACGTCGTGTCACGGCCCGGCGGGTTGCGGATCGATAACGGCGATCTCTACTCTGGTCAATCGTCGACCGGAAGCTGCACCGCCCAGCCGGGGCGGTGACGGTCCGACACCGCCGAGTCGCCTCCGGGCGAGCCGGGGACCCAGGTACGCCGGGGTGAATCCGCAGCGCCGCTGCGGTAGGGCGCTCTCCCTTCCCGCCCGAACCCGTCAGCTAACCCGGTAGGCGGTCAGGGAAGAAGGAGAACGGAGCCCGGTGGCACACCATGCCCCGCGGCACCCGTCACGCCGGTCGGCACAGGCCGACCGCATGCCGGCTGCGCCGCGCCCACGCTGGTCACGCTTCACCACCGCCCTCGCCGCTCTGGCCGGCATCGCCGTCGTCCTGACCGGCACCGCGACCGCGGCCCACGCCGATCCCTCGGTCGCCGAGATCGAGCGGCAGATCGACCAGGACTGGAACAAGCTCGAACCGCTCATCGAGCGGCACAACGCCACCCGCCAGGACCTCGCCCGCAAGCGCCGGCAGGCCGACGCGCTCGCCAAGCAGATCGGGCCGCTGCAACGCCGGGTCGACGAGGCGATGGACAAGGTCAGCGGCCTCGCCGTCGAGGCGTACAAGAGTGAGAACCTCTCGGCGGTGAACGCGCTGCTCGGCAGCCGCTCGCCCGATCAGATGATGGCGCAGTTGGAACTGCTCGACCAGTTCGCCGAGCGCCAGCAGCGCGACGTCCGGGCGGTGATCGACCTCCGCGACGAACTGGACGCGAAGAAGAAGCCGCTGGACGAGATGGTCACCCAGCTCGCCCGCGTCGAGGCGCAGCTCGCCGCCAAGCGCAAGCAGATCAACACCGAGATCGACCGGCTCCAGAAGCTGCGGCTCAAGGTGTACGGCAACGGTGGCGGCGGCCCGCTGCGGCCCGCCCCCTGCCCGGCTGCCTACCCGGGCGGCGGCGCGGGGGTCGCGGTGAAGTTCGCCTGCGCCCAGATCGGCAAGCCCTACGTCTGGGGTGCCGAGGGCCCCAACTCGTACGACTGCTCAGGCCTGATGCTCGCTGCCTGGGCGAAGGCCGGCGTGTCGCTGCCGCACAACGCGGCCCAGCAGCGGTCGGTGACCGCCCGGGTGAGCCGCGCCGACCTGCGCCCCGGCGACCTCGTCTTCTACTACGCCGACCTGCACCACGTCGGCATGTACGTCGGCGGCGGGTGGGTGGTGCACGCCTCCCGGGCCGGCGAGCCGGTCAAGATGAAGCGGGTCGACGACGGTCAGATCAACAGTTACGGACGCCCCGGCTGAGCGGAAGGGGCCCGTTCCGACGACGGGACGGGCCCCGTCCGCCGCGCCTGCGGCGTCAGCGGGTGGGCCAGGTGCGCCAGTTCCGCCAGGAGCGGCTCGGGGTCGGGCCGCGCTGGCCCTGGTACCGCGAGCCGTACACCGCCGACCCGTACGGGTGCTCGGCCGGCGAGGAGAGCCGGAAGATGCAGAGCTGACCGATCTTCATGCCCGGCCAGAGCGTGATCGGCAGGTTCGCCACGTTGGACAGCTCCAGCGTGACGTGGCCGGAGAAGCCCGGGTCGATGAACCCGGCCGTGGAGTGGGTGAGCAGCCCGAGCCGGCCCAGGCTCGACTTGCCCTCCAGCCGGCCCGCGAGCTGGTCGCCGAGCGAGATCACCTCCAGCGTCGAGGCGAGCACGAACTCGCCCGGGTGCAGCACGAACGGCTCGCCGTCGGGCACCTCGATCATGGAGGTCAGGTCGTCCTGCTGCACCGACGGGTCGATGTGCGTGTAGAGATGGTTGTTGAAGACCCGGAAGAGCTTGTCCAGGCGTACGTCGATGCTCGACGGCTGCACCAGGGTGGGCTCGAACGGCTCCAGCGCGAGCGTGCCAGCCTTCAGCTCGCTGACGAGATCGCGGTCGGAGAGCAGCATCGCCACACCATAGCGACCCTGCTCGGCGGGCCTGTCATCGCCTGCGGCGTCCGGCGTGCCGCGCTCGCCTGTCGTACACGTGTTCGATAGAATGTCCACATGGCTTCCTGGTCCGAATTCGCCGCTGACGAGCCACGACTCGCCGGCGGGATCCGCCTCCTCATGCAGCAGTACGGGCCGGGCTTCGGCTACCTGGCCACCGTCCGCGCCGACGGCGGGCCCCGGGTGCACCCGGTCTCCCCGGTGATCACCGACGACGGCCTCTTCTGCTTCATCGTCGACTCGCCGAAGCGGCGCGACCTCGAACGCGACGGCCGCTACGCGCTGCACTCCTTCCCGCCGGAGGACAGCGACGACGAGGCGTACGTGGCGGGGCACGCGTGGCCGGTGACCGACCAGGCCCGAATGGCCCGGCTCGCCGAGTTGGGGCGGGCCGCCCCGCAGGTGGACTGGCGGCTGTTCGAGTTCACCGTCGACGTGGCGATGCTCGCCCGGCACGGCCAGGGCGGCGTCGTCTTCCCCGGCGAGGGCCCGGGGCGGCCGGCCGTGCAGGTGTGGCTCGACCCCCGGGCCGGCGGCGCTGGCGGCACCCCGGCGGGCGTACCGGATCAGGGGCCGGCCCGGCACGCCCACGGCGCCCACCGCGCGGCGGCCTGACCCCCCGACGACCGGTGCCGGCCCCGTCGGAGGACGGAGCCGGCACCGGAGGGCCAGGAACAGGGGTACGTCAGGCCGCGCGGTACGCGTTCCACGCGGTCAGCATCCGGCTCGCCTGCCCGGTGGTGAACTGGTGCATGCACGAGTCGTAGGTGTAGTCCATGAAGTTGGTGATCGGGTCCAGGCCGGTGGCGGTGCAGGTGTCCCGCCCGGTCGGGCACTGGTACGCCGGCGAGGCCTCCGCCGGGGTGTCGCTCACGCCGTCGCCCGAGCCGGAGCAGCCACCCTGGAAGGTGTGGTAAAGGTTCAGCCAGTGGCCGATCTCGTGGGTGCCGGTGTCGCCCTGGTTGTAGTTGGTGGCGGTGCCGCCCGGCAGCGACTCGCTCAGCACGACGACGCCGTCCATCTTGTCCAGCGCCTTCTTCGGGAAGGTCGCCCAGCCGAGCAGGCCGTCGCTCAGCTCGCCGAGGTACATGTTCAGGGTGTTCTTGCCGCCCTCACGCAGCGAGGTCTTCATCGAGCGCTCGGCCGACGAGCCCGACACGATCGGGTACCACGCCGGGTTGGTGACCCGGTTGATCTTCTGGAGCTGGAAGCTGAAGGCGGTCGCCGCGCCGCCGGTGGCACCGCTGTAGGCCTGGTTCAGCACGGTGATCTGCGAGGTGATCAGCGAGTCCGGGATGTTGCCGCCGGCCCGGGTGCTGTTCTCCTGGATGACGTGCACGACGACCGGGACGGTGACGGTGGCGAGCGTGCCGGCACCGGCGCCGGCCCGGTAGTTGGCCCGCTCGCGCAGGGCGCTCGACAGGTCGGCCTCGCGCTCGCGGACCTGCGCGACGGTCAGCTCGTTGGGTTCGTGCTTGGCGTGCGCGCCGGCCTTGACCCGGGCGTCGGAGTGCACGTCGGCCGGCTCGGCGCAGCTCTCCGCAGGGGCGGCGGAGAAGGCCGATGCCGCCGGAACGACGCCCACGGCGGCGGTGCTGAGCAGGAGCGCGAGGGTCGTCGACGCGACGCCGGCGGTACGCCGGGTCAGCAGGTTGGGACGGAGTCCCATGGGCCCACCTCTTTCTGGCGGCGCGACAGGGGGTGTGTCGCGCCATGGCTGGAACGTGCGCCAGACGTTACAACTGATCGAGGGATTTGAGAATGGCTATATATTGCCTACGTGGAACTTCTACGGTCCATCGGTGGGCCGGGGATCGCGGGGCGACGGTGAGGGCGGCCACGGACCGGATGGCGGTGAGGGCGGCGGCGCCGGCCCGGCGCGGCTGCCGGTCGGTGGCGCGCGATGGGGGTACCTGGATGCACCCGGTGACGCCGTCGGGTACAGTGGTGCCGCCTGCGGGTGTAGTTCAATGGCAGAACATCAGCTTCCCAAGCTGACAGTGCGGGTTCGATTCCCGTCACCCGCTCCACCACGAAGGCCCTGGTCAGGACGCGAGTCCTAGCCGGGGCCTTCGATGTTTCCGGGGTGCGCGCGCGGCGAAGTGTTCCCACTGCCGCAGGTCGTGACTGCCGCAGGTCGTGGAAGTGCAACCCCGAGACGCCGAGCTTCTTGACCGCCGCCGGCCAGCCGATGACCTTGTTCAGGTTGCCGCGCCCCATGGGTGTCTTCGTCGGGAGGCGCGGGCGATGGCCCTGGGTGCTCCTGGCGATTGCCCTGACCCCGCGCGCCCTCTGAACGGGTGCGCGGGGCGATTGCGGCCGTCAGTTGTGTGAGACCTCTATGTCGTCGGCCTCCACGCGCCGCCTACGCTGTCGCGGTGGACGCGGGCAGGGTGTGGCGGCTGTACCACCGGGGCGAGTTGATCGGCGAGATCGACGAGCAGAGCCGTGACTTCCCGTGGACGTACGGACGGTTCCGTCCGCAGCCGGGGTTCGAGCCGCTACGTCCGCTCTTCGCCGCGTGGAACGCCGCCGTCGACGCGGAGGACGACGAGGCCATGGAACGGGCCTACGACGCCGTACGGGCCGCCGTCACGATGACCCACCCGGACGGCCGCCAGGTGGCCGAGTTCCTGCTGAGCATCGAGGACGACGAGGCCGGATTCCGGTGGCATGACGAGCCCTTCGAGGACGGGTAGCGCCGGGCCTTCCATTCTCGTCACCCGCCCCGCACACGAAGGCCCTGGTCAGGACGTGAGTCCCGAGCCAGGGCCTTCAGCTTTCGTTGACCAGGAACCGCCCCGTGCCTCCCGTGTGCAGTCAGCGGGGGTGGTGGGCGAACAGGCGACAGGGCCCAGTGATGGCCCGTCAGGCCAGCGGCATCCACGTGGAGGACCGTCGAGATCGGCCCGCAGGCGGGGCAGTTCGCCGACGAACGGCTTTGCCTCGACCTGGTAGTTGCCGGAGCGGACCAGCCGGACGGGGTTCTTGGCCAGCGGGATGCGCTGCGAGTGCAGGGCGGTCACCGAGGGGTCGATGGTCTCCCTCAACGGGCTCCCGGTCGCCCCGGCCGATCAGGGCGGGCCCGGCTGCCGCAGCGGCCACGACGGCCCCGGTATGGGGGCTTAAGCGTCCGTGCGTAGGCAGGATCCGCATCCCCGAGGACGCTCGCCTACGCTGCGCGGCATGGATCAGAGCCTGCCGCCGAAGCTCACCCGGGATGAGGCCATCGTCCTCGTTGAGCGGATCATGAGTCTCGGCTACGCGGACGACGACGAGCTCAACGGCCTACTGGATCAGCTCGAACGTGACCTCGTCTGCCCGGACGTCGCTGAAATGATCTTCTCGGTCCCCGAACTGACGGCTGCTGAGGTCGTTGACCGGGCCATCGCCTACGAGCCGATCGAGATGAGGTCCGGGCCGTGGACGGAGCTGTCGTAGGTGACGTCGCCGCCAGCTGAGCCGGTAGTTCCGTCGAGAGCCAGCCGAACCTGGGTGGCTCCTGCTTCCGGCGGGAACTGGTTGTCGACCAGCGTCAGCAGGGCCGCGTGGGTCTGACGATCCGCCGCCACGACGAGCCCGCCGACGCCGGTGTGCAACGGTTGCCCCTCGATGCCGGTCACCACACATCCTGCGGCCTGGCACAGGGCGATCCCGCTGGCGAAGTGCACGCTGTCCCGCAGGTCACCGTCGGTGACATAGGCGGCCCGCCGGCCGGCGGCGACCCAGGCGACCGCCAGGGTGGTGGAGACCACGCGCGGACGGAAGCGCTCGACGAACCCGGGGTCGGCGAGCAGCCGCGCCGCCTGGAACCGGGGAGCGTTCGGAAACGGCGGATCGAGGTTGACATCCACCAACCGTGACTCGGCGGAGGGCTTGAGCGGCTCGTCCACACCGTCGCGGCGTACGTAGGCGTGAGTGCCGTCGGTCCAGAACACCTCGTCCGTGAACGGGTCGGCCGAGGCCGCCACGGTGATCTTCGCATCGGCCCGCAGCGCGACGTTCACCGCGACCAGCATGTTGCGTACGGCGTAGTTGAGCGTGCCGCACAGGGGGTCGACCAGCCACTCGCGCGCGGCGCTGTCGGCACCTGTGCGTCCACTCTCCTCACCCGTCACGGCATCCCCCGGCCGCGCGGAGCGGAGGACATCGAGGATCGCGTTCTCCGCCTCGATGTCGGCCGAGGTGGCGAAGTCACCCCCGGACTTCTCCAGGCGGGTCAGGGCGGCTCCGTACCTGGCCCGGACGACAACGGCTCCCGCTTGCGTGGCCGCGATCGCCACGTCCTCGTCTCTGCCCGGCATTAGCGCAGGGTACCGGCCCGCGACGGGTCGAGTCCCGCCCGACCAGATGGGGGCGGGGACTCCCGCTGCCAACTGCGTCACGCAGAGCGGAAATCAATGCCGAAACAATTCTTCCGCATTCGTACGTGCAGATCTGAGAGTGAACATGAACAATGTGTTCGCGTTTGCCTGATCGCCACTTCCTGGATAAAGATGAGTGGACCTCAGGCGCCCCCCGTACCGGCCGGCGCGCGGCGGCCGTTCGACGCACGCTGATGGTTTCGGCATCGAGGAGAGGGGAATTCCGTGACGATCTTGGTGACCGGTGCAACCGGGAACGTGGGGCGGCTCGTGGTGGAGCGACTGGTCGAGGCGGGAGAGCGGGTGCGGGCACTGACCCGTGCCCCGCAGTCGGCCAGCTTTCCCGCCGGTGTGGAGGTGCTGGCCGGCGACCTCCACGATCCGTCGACCTTGGACGCCGCCTTCAGGGGCGTCGACCGCACGTACCTCTTCCCGGTCGCCCGAACCGCGCGCGAGGTGGTCGCTCGCGCGGCCCGAGCGGGGGTGCGGCGCATCGTGGTGCTCTCCGCCGGTGCGGTCACCAGCGGTGCCGACACCGACTTCCATCTCCCCGTGGAACGGGCGGTCGAGGAGTCGGGCCTGGAATGGACGCACGTGCGCCCGGGCGAGTTCATGCTGAACAAGGTCTGGCTGTGGGGGCCGTCCATCCGTGCCGAGAGCGTGGTCCGGGAACCCTTTCCCGACGCGGTGTGGTGCCCGGTGCACGAGCGCGACATCGCCGAGGTCGCGGCCGAGGCGCTGGTCAGGGACGGGCACCAGGGCCGGGCGTACGACCTGAACGGGCCGGAGCCGATCACCCGGCGAAACCAGGTGCGGGCCATCGCCTCCGCGATCGGTCGTGACATCCGGATGGATGTGGTGACCCCCGAGCAGGCGCGGGTGGCCTACCGGGAGCAGGGCGGCTTCGCCGCCGACAATGCCGACTTCCTGCTCGGCTTCGAGGACTACTCGGGCAACGAATCGGACCCGGAGCTACTCAAGAGGCTGGACCTCGGCGCGTTGGGACCGCTGCCCACCTCGGAGGCGGTCACCGGCCGCCCGGCGCGGACGTTCGACCAGTGGGCACGCGAACACGCGGCGGACTTCCGTTGATACCGCCCCCGTCGTGCGGTTGGGAAGTGTGGGTGGACGTCAACTCCATGTCAGTGACATGGCGGTGTTGAGTGGCAGGTATACCGCTTTGTCACAGACCTGGAGTTGACCAGGCTGGCTGGCGGACCCCGGTCAGCGGACGAACGTGAACAGCACCCCGGAGGCGTCGAGCGGGCGGGGCGTGCCGGCGAACCGGTGCACGCCGACAGCGAAGAGCACCCCGTCCGGGGCGTGGAACGCCCGCTCCACGAAGCCGGCGGCCCGTAACCAGCCGCGTAGCGCCGGGGTCAGGTCGGGGGATTTCCGGGTGCGCGTCCAGATGACCGTGGCACCCGTCGCGCAGAGCTGCGGCAGGGTGGCCACGGTCCGGCGTACGTCATCCTCGGTGACGTTGCCGAAAATGCCGGCCATCAGTACCAGGTCGGCCGGCACCGCCCCCGCGTACGACGAGAGCCGCCCCGCGTCCGCCCGCTCGACCAGGATGTTCGCGAGGCCAGCCTGTGCGGCGGCGGCGCGGGCGGCGGTCACGTTGCCCGCGTCGTACTCCAGCAGCGTCGCGCGGACCCGGTGCGCGTCGGCCCGCCCGGCGAGCACGCCGACGAGGTCGTGCCCCTGTCCCGCGCAGGCGCTGACCACCGTCAGCCGCTCGTCGGGGCGCTCGTCCAGCCACGTGGCGATCTCCCGTCGCACGAGGCGCAACCGGCGCGACAGGGGTGATCCTTCGTCAGCATAGGGCTCATGCCACGCCTGCCAGTCGGTCCGGGACATCATCCCGTTACGTCGTTCGGAGCCCAGCGGAGGGTCATGTCGGGCAGGTGCTCCATGTTCTGGCTGCCGTCGCTGGTGTCCAGGACCGTGAAGCCGTGACGCTCGTAGAAGGCACGGGCGTCGGTGTTCTGCTGGAAGACGTGCAGCAACACCTCGTCGGGGCTGTGCCGTCTGACTTCGTCGAGCAGTAGCGTGCCGACGCCCTGACGGCGGGCGTCCGGCCGCAGGTAGAGGTGTTCGAGCACGTTGCCCCCGAGAGCGGCGTAGCCGAGGACCACCGCGTCGCGCACCGCCACCCAGATGCGGCACTCCTTGAGCAGAACATCCTCGACCCAACGGGTCACCTGCGCGGGACTGCGTTTCTGCGGAGGGAGATACGGCATGGTCGCCGCCCGGGAGGCCAGATGGATACGCGCGATCACCGTCGCGTCCGCCGCGTCGGCGAGCCGGATCTCCGCCCTGGTGTCGTCACCCACCCGGTGAACCTAGGGGCCGGCGAGCTTCCGATCCACCGGATAACCGTCGCCCGGCTCGCGGTCCGCGGCCGGTCGCTGGTCCCGGTGTTCGCCGGCGACAGGTACCGCCACACCCGCAACGCGGAGGAACCGAGGCCCGGGCGGGCGGGTCAGCCGGTCACCGAACCGGACACCCTGGACGACGGGACGGTCCCGCGATTGGCGACCAGACGCCGGACGGAGCCCGGTAGCCCGTACGCTGGCGATCATGCGGATTGGCGTCGTGATTCTTCCCGACCAGCGCTGGTCGGACTCGCAGCGCCGGTGGCGGCAGGCGGAGGAGTGGGGCTTCGACCACGCCTGGACGTACGACCACCTGGGCTGGCGGGACCTGGTCGACGGGCCGTGGTTCGACTCGATGACGACGCTGACCGCCGCCGCGACCGTGACCTCCCGGATCCGGCTCGGCACCCTGGTCGCCTCGCCCAACTTCCGGCACCCGGCGGCGTTCGCCCGGCAGATCACCGCCCTCGACGACGTCTCCGCCGGCCGGTTCCTGCTCGGCCTCGGCGTGGGCGGCATCGGATTCGACTCGGCCGTGCTGGGCGGCGAGACGCTGCCGCCGCGCCAGCGCGTCGACCGGCTCGCCGAGTTCGCCGAGCTGCTCGATTTGATCCTGCGGGAGGACGGGACGACGTGGCGCGGCGAGTGGTTCGCCGCCGTGGACGCCCGGAACAACCCCGGCTGCGTGCAGCGCCCCCGGGTGCCGTTCGTGATGGCCGCCAACGGCCCCCGCTCGATGCGGCTGGTGGCCCGGTTCGGGGAGGGCTGGGTGACCACCGGCGCGGGCGGTGACGACCTGGACGCCTGGTGGGGGACCGTGGCCGACCTCGCCGCCCGGATGGACCGGACGCTGGCCGAGGCCGGCCGCGACCCGGCCACCCTGGACCGCTACCTCTCCCTCGACTCCGCCCCGGTCTTCTCGCTGAGCAGCGCGGACTTCCTCGCCCAGCAGGTCGGGCGGGCCGCCGCCCTGGGCTTCACCGACGTGGTCACGCACTGGCCGAGGGCCAGTAGCTGGTACGTGGGCGACGAGGCCGTCCTGGCGGACGCGGCCACCCGCCTGCTGCCCGAGCTGCGCCGCCTCGCCCCCGCCTGACCGCCCCACCGCTCCCGCCTGGCCGCTGCGCCGCCCTGACGGTGCGGCTCCGGCGGTGGTGCGCAGGAGACCTCCCGAGCGTCAGCAGGGGCCTTCGTGTGCCTCAGGTGGCGGTGCCGCCCTCGGTCGAGACGAGCCGGAACCGGATGCAGACGACCTGGGTGTCGTCGGTGACGGGGGTGCCGACCCGGGCCCAGTAGGCGGCATGTCCGGCCCGCCACTCCTCGACGGACCGGTCGCCCTCGCCCTCCGAGCGGGCGAAGTCCCAGGAGACGTCGGCGAAGCGAACCACCTCGACGCCGGTCACCTCGACGACCCCGACCAGCGCGTCGTGGTCGTCCACGAGAGCCAGCCGTTCGCCGGCCCGCTCCAGCTCCTCGCCCTCCTCGGCGTACTCGTCGGTCAGGCCGGCGGTCGCCGTCTTGACCCCGGGGAGCACCAGGGCGTTGAGTCGCGCCCGCAGCTCGCCGGGAGTGCCGAGGGCGAGGGAGCGCAGTCCACCGATGCGAGGCCACATCCTGCCGAGGATACGCAGGCCCGCCGCCCGCCGCCGCCCGGTTCCGCCGCCGTCGGACCTCGGCGGTCAGAGGAGTTGCCCGGCGTACCCGGCCGAGGTCAGCACCCGTTCGTCGCCGGTCGCCGCGTGCGCGTCGAGCACCGCGTCGGCGAGTTTCACCACGTGCTCGTCGCCGTGCCGGGCCGCCCGGGCGAAGACCTCCGCCGGGGTGGCGGGGGCCACGGCCGGGGGCACCACGCCGGCCGTGGAGGCGTACCCGGCGGTCACCGCCGCCGTCGCGGACCAGGCCGCGGCGAGACTCGGCGTCCAGAGCCCGGCGTCCAGCGCCGGCAGGGTACGCAGCACCGCCGTCGGCGCGGTCACCGCGTGCACCAGCATGACGGGCTCCGCGTGCCCGTACCGGAGGTAGTCCAGGCAGGCCCGGCGTACCAGTTCGGCGAGCGCTCGCTCGGCCTCGGCCGGGGTCCGCGCGGGGCGCAGCGCCGCGAGCGAGGCCTCCCAGCCCGGTACAGGTCAACAGTCGCCGCTCAGCCCAGCTTGGCGGCGTCGAGCAGGCCGCGTACCCGCAGCTCGGCGGCGAGGACGGGCGGGCAGTCGACGACCACGGCGGACGTGCCGAGGACCTCGGCTCCCCGGGTCGCGCAGATCGCGTACAGGGCGTGGAGCTGGGCGCCGGTGGCCACCCAGTCGTCGACCACCAGCACCCGGTCCCCGGGGCCCAGGTGCCGGTCCCGGACGCCCAGCTCGACCCGGCGGCCCCGGAAGTCCGGCGGGCTGTGTGCCCAGGTGGTCGCCCCGGCGGGCAGTCGCCCGTCGGTCGCCTTGTGCGCCGGCACGAAGCCCACCCCGAGCGCGGTGGCGGCGAGCGGGCCGAGCAGCAGACCGGTGACGGCCGGGGCGAGCACCACGGTCGGCCGGGCGGCCCGGAACGGCGCGACCAGGGCCGGCCCCAGCTCCGCCAGCACGGCCGGGTCCCGCCACCAGCCGGAGACGTCGCTGACCAGGTGGCTGCTCTCCGGACCGGGATCGATCCACCGGAACAGCTCGACGAGACGTTCGCTCAGCTCAGCGGGCATGCCGACCATCCTGCGGCATCCCGGCGACCCGCCGGGGACCGGTCGTGGGGCGGGTCGCGGCGGGGCCGAGCGGGCCACCTCGCCTCGGATGATCGGCTACACGTATGCGAGCAAATGCCAACATAGCACCATGATCACGTTGACTTCGGAAGTGCTTCTCTCGCTACGGTCCGGGCCGGTTTGTTCAGCGACGACGAAAGGACGGGCCGGTGGCTGGTAGGCACTCCCGTACCCGCATGTTCTCCACGCCGGCCGGCATCGCGGCCACCGCGGCCGTCGGCGTCGCGCTCGCCGTCGGTGGGACCGTCGGCGCCGTCCAACTCGCCTCCGGTGAGCCGGCGGACTCCACGCCGGCCCTCGTCGACGCCCCGGCGAGCAGCCTCGCCGACATCCCCACCGTGTCGGCCTCGCCGTCGGCGTCGCCGAGCGCGAGCCTGTCGCCCAGCGCCAGCCCCTCGCCCACGGTCACCGCCAGCCCGAAGGCGACCCGGAGCCAGGCCGCGTCGCGGAGCAAGGCCCGCACCGCCGCGCCGAAGCCGGCCGCCACGACGAAGAAGCCCGCCCCGACCAGCACCGTCGTCGACAGCGGCTCCTGTGGCGCGTCCTTCTACGACGAAGGCCAGCTCACGGCCAACGGGGAGACCTTCGATCCCGAGGCGCTGACCGCCGCGCACAAGACCCTGCCGTTCGACACCAGGGTCCGGGTGACCAATCCGGCGAACGGCAAGTCGGTCACCGTGCGGATCAACGACCGTGGCCCGTTCATCGCGGGCCGCTGCATCGACCTGTCCCGGGCCGCGTTCGCCACCATCGCCTCCGTCGACGTCGGCGCGCTCACGGTGAAGTACGAGGTCCTGGGCTGACGCGACGGCCCCGGCGGTGGGCGAGGCGGCCGTTACCCGTCGGTCCGGCGCCACGGACCGGCCGGCCAGAACATCCTCGGACGACGGGCCAGGTTCATTCACCGGTCCACGTCGATCAGGCATGCTGTCCCTCGTACGCACGCATGCCTTCCAGTCGGGCCGCGGCCCGCTGAGCCCCGGATCCCGCGCCGGCCTCGGCGCGGCCCTTGCCCTGCTCGCGATCATCTCCGGGGTGGAGCTGGCGGACGGGCGCCCGGCCCACTACGTCGCCCTGATGGTCGCCGCGCCCTTCCTCGCCGCCGTGTTCGCCTCCTGGCGGGTGGTGCTCGGGGTGGGCGCCGCCGCCACCGCGATCGGGTCCACCTTCGCCCTGATGGAGCCGACGACGTCGCTGGTGACCGCGGTCAACGTGGCCGGCATCGCGCTGGCCACCACAATCGCAGGGGCGGTGGCAGCCGTCCGGGAGCGGCAGGCCGAGCAGATCGCCGAGCTGTCCAAACTGGCGGCGGTGGCCCAGCAGGCGGTGCTGCGTCCACTCGGCCCGCAGGTGGGCACCCTGGCGGTGGCCGGGCGCTACATCTCCTCCACGGCGACCGCCGAGATCGGCGGCGACCTGTACGAGGCGATCGACACCCCGTACGGCGTCCGCATGATCATCGGTGACGTCCGGGGCAAGGGGCTGGACGCCGTCCGGTTGGCCAGCATCGTGCTCGGCTCGTACCGGCACGTGGCGTACGAGCGGGCCGACCTGCGGGCCGTGGTGACCGACCTGGACCGGGCGGTGGCCCGCAACGTCGGCGACGAGGACTTCGTCACCGCCGCGCTGGTCGAGGAGCGGGGCGGGACGCTCACCATCGTCAACTGCGGCCACCCGGCACCGTTGCTGCTGCGCCGGGGCGCGGTGATCCCCCTCGAACCGCCGGCCCCCGCCCCGCCGCTGGGCTTCATGCCGGTCGTCCGCCCCCGGGTCGAGCGCCTGGAGCCGGGCGACCGCCTGCTGCTGTTCACCGACGGTCTCGGCGAGGCCCGCCGGGACGGCGAGTTCTTCCCGACCGCCGACCGGGCCTGGCGGCTGCTCGGCCACGGCACGGTCGGCGACGGCCTGGCCTCGCTGGAGACCGCACTGGTCGAGTGGGTGCACGGCCGGCTCGACGACGACATCGCCCTGGTCCTGATGGAGTACGCGGGCCCGAGCAGCGTGGCGACCGCCCCGGTGCCGAGCTGGGAGGTCGGCGCCGCCGACGGCTGACGGCGACGGCCCCGCCCCGCCACCCACGCGCCCCCGTGCCAGGAAAGGGCACGATTTCGTCACTCGGCACCCGGCTGCGGTGCCCCGACGGCCGCTGACCTGCCGCTTCGTTGGCCCGGCGACCGTCGAAACGCGGGTGTGTAATGGCTGTCACTTCCGCGATCGGCTTGTCGCTTCCTACCGGCGGGTAATACAGTCTCAGTTACTGATCGGTAACACCTGTCCGGAAGCGGGGCCAGCGAGCATGACCCACTACAAGAGCAACCTTCGGGACCTCGAGTTCAACCTGTTCGAGGTCTTCGGGGCGGACCGGGCGTTCGGCCAGGAGCCGTACTCGGATCTCGACGTCGACACCGCGCGTAGCTTCCTCGCCGAGGTGGACCGCCTGGCCCGCGATGACCTGGCCGCCAGCTACACGGACAGTGACCGGAACCCGCCGGTCTTCGACCCGGCCACGCACACCGCCCCGCTGCCGGAGTCGTTCAAGAAGTCGTACCAGGCCTTCATGGACTCGGAGTTCTGGCGGCTGGACCTCCCGCCGGCGCTGGGCGGCACCAACGCCCCGCGCGCCCTCTGGTGGTCGCTCGCCGAGCTGGTGCTCGGCGCGAACGCCCCGGTCTGGATGTACGCCTCCGGCCCGTCGTTCGCGCACGTGCTGCACGTCGAGGGCACCGAGCGGCAGCAGGGGTGGGCCAAGCTCTTCATCGAGAAGCAGTGGGGCTCCACGATGGTGCTCACCGAGCCGGACGCGGGCTCGGACGTGGGCGCCGGCCGCACCCGCGCCGTCCCGCAGCCGGACGGCTCGTGGCACATCGAGGGCGTGAAGCGCTTCATCACCTCCGGCGAGCACGACCTGAGCGACAACATCGTGCACTACGTGCTGGCCCGCCCGGTCGGCGTCGAGGGCGTCGGCGGCCCGGGCACCAAGGGGCTGTCGCTGTTCGTCGTGCCGAAGTACCACTTCGACGAGCACACCGGCGAGCTGGGCGAGCGTAACGGCGTCTACGCCACCAACGTCGAGCACAAGATGGGCATTCAGGTCTCCAACACCTGCGAGATGACCTTCGGCGAGCACGGTGTGCCGGCGAAGGGCTGGCTGTTGGGCGACCGGCACGACGGCATCCGGCAGATGTTCATGATCATCGAGTACGCCCGGATGATGGTCGGCACCAAGGCGATCGCCACCCTCTCCACCGGCTACCTCAACGCCCTCGAGTACGCGAAGAACCGCGTGCAGGGCGCCGACCTGATCCAGCAGGCCGACAAGACCGCGCCCCGGGTCACCATCACCCAGCACCCAGACGTGCGCCGCTCGCTGATGCTGCAGAAGTCGTACGCCGAGGGCCTGCGCGCCCTGGTCTGCTACACCGCCACCTGGCAGGACCAGGTCGCCATCGCCGAGGCGGCCGGCGACGAGAAGGCGACGAAGATCGCCAAGCGGGTCAACGACCTGCTGCTGCCGCTGGTCAAGGGCGTCGGCTCGGAGCGGGCGTACGAGATGCTCGGCCACGAGGCGCTCCAGACTTTCGGCGGGTCCGGCTTCCTCCGGGACTACCCGCTGGAGCAGTACGTCCGGGATGCCAAGATCGACACCCTGTACGAGGGCACCACGGCGATCCAGAGCCTCGACCTGATCTTCCGGAAGATCGTCCGGGACAACGGCAAGGCCCTGACGACTGTGGCCGCCGAGATCCAGGAGTTCATCACCTCCGAGGGCGGCAACGGCCAGCTCAAGCAGGAGCGGCAGGCGCTCGGCAAGGCGCTCGCCGAGATCCAGACCATCCTCGGCGTGCTCACCGGCTGGCTGGGCGAGGCGCAGGCCGGCGACCCCCGGGCGCTCTACAAGGTCGGCCTGAGCAGCCGGCGGTTCCTGCTGGCGATCGGCGACCTGGTCGTCGGCTGGCTGCTCCAGCGGCAGGCCGACGTGGCCCTGCGTGCCCTGAACGGCGAGCTGTCCGCCAAGGACAAGGCGTTCTACACCGGCAAGGTGGCCGCCGCGAAGTTCTTCGCCCGCGAGGTGCTGCCCCGCCTCGGCGCGGACCGGCGGATCATCGAGAACACCGACCTGGACGTGATGGACCTCCCGGAGGAGGCCTTCTGAGTCAGGGCGGTACCCAGGCACCGACCGGCGGCCGGCGAGCGGACAGCTCACCGGCCGCCGCCGTGTCGCCGCCGTGCCGGTCCGGGCGACCCGTACCGCTATCGCCGGCCCTGTCCCGGGTAGTTGCCGGCACGGGCGGGTAACCCTGGCCCGGACGTAGTCAGTGAACGCCCAGAGCCACCGCACGTGGGGGTGCAGCGCACATGGGCATTGGTAGCGGAATCTTCCTGATCGCCATCGGCGCGATCCTGACCTTCGCCATCCGGGCGAACGTCTGGTGGGTGGACCTGCGCGCGGTCGGCTGGGTGTTCATCCTGGCCGGGTTGGCCGTGCTGCTCACCACGCTCTGGTTCTGGCAGGACCGGCGCAAGCGGGCGCGCACCCTGATCGTGGAGGAGAACCGGCTGTCGCATCCGACCGCGATGATGCCGCCTCCGCCCGATCCGCCGCCGCCCACGGCTCCGCCGTCCTGAGTGAGCCCGTGAGCAGGGGCCCCGGTCGCACCGGGGCCCCTGCCACGCGTCCCGCCCCGTTGCCACCGCCCGCCGCGCGTTCAGCCCCGCGCGGTGTGGCGGGCGGTGATGGCGGCGTGGCGCAGGTCGGCCCAGGGCAGCCGGGTGCGGTGCACCACGAGGTCGGTGGTGCGCAGGCCCTGCTGGTCCGCCCGCTCCGGGTCGAGGAGCGCCGAGAGCAGCGAGACGCCCGGGTTGTGGGCGACCAGCAGCACCGTCGTCGCCTCCGCCGGCACCGACCGGACCAGGGCCAGCAGCTCCGCCGGGTGCGCCTCGTACGCGCCCGGCTCGTAGCGCACCGCCGGGGCGGAGCCGGCCGGCCCGGCCTCGTCCGACGAGCCGGACAGGCCCTGCACCACCCCGTGCCAGGTCTGCCGGTTGCGCCTGGCGGTCGAACAGAGCACCACGTCGGGCAGCAGTCCGTGCCGGGCCAGCCAGGCGCCGGCGGCGGCAGCGTCGGCGTGCCCCCGCGCGGTCAACCGCCGGTCGGAGTCCGCGCCGTCGCCCGGCGGTTCCGCCTTGGCGTGCCGTAGCAGCACCAGCGTCCGTTCCGTACCCGCGGCGTCCGTCATGGACCCAGCTTGCCCGATTGGCGGGTGGAGTGCCGGGGTATGTCGATGGATGCCGCAACCTCATCCATGGCCGCGGCGGGTAGCAGCGCCAGCTGATAGCCAAGGAGGCGACGAAATGGGCATTGGGGCCAGCATCTTCCTCATCGCACTGGGTGCGATCTTCGCGTTCGCCGTGCAGGCCGACCTGGGGTGGCTCAACCTCGGGGTAGTCGGCTGGGTGCTGATGCTCGCCGGGGTCGTCGGCCTGCTAACCACCCTCTACTTCTGGAACCGGGGCCGGCGGACCGTGGTGGCCACCCCGGTCCGGGAGAACCGGATCGTGGCCGACCGGGGCGTGCCGGTGCAGGGCGAGCCGGTGGTGCAGGAGTACCGCGAGGTGCGCCGCCCGGGCCGGACAGTCTGACGTACGACCCGGCCGCCCCCGGCCGGCGACCCGCCTGCGGACCGGCGGTGGGCGCCGGTCGTGCGGGCCTCGGTCGGGCGGGCGGCGCGGCGGCTCAGGCGAACAGGGCGAAGTAGATCGCGATGTGGTGGCAGATCGCGGCCACCAGCGTGCAGGCGTGGAAGAACTCGTGGTGGCCGAAGACGGTGGGCCACGGGTTGGGGCGGCGCAGCGCGTAGAAGACCGCGCCGACGCTGTAGATCGCCCCGCCGACGGCGAGCAGCACCAGCGCCGTCATCCCGCCGGAGCGCAGGATCTGCGGCAGCATCGCCACCGCGACCCAACCGAGCGCCAGGTAGAGCGGGGCGGAGACCCAGCGCGGCGCGTGCGGCCAGATCAGTTTCACCGCCACCCCGCCCAGCGCGCCGCCCCAGACCAGGGCGAGCATGGTGGTCGCGTGCCGGACGTCCAGCAGCAGGACGCAGAACGGCGTGTACGTGCCGGCGATGAACACGAAGATCATCGAATGGTCCATCCGGCGCATGATCTGGTACCCGCGCTCCGACCACACCCGGCGGTGGTAGAGCGCGCTGGTGCCGAACAGCCCGCAGACGGTCAGGCTGTAGACCAGGCAGCTCACCAGCGGGGCCCAGCCGGGCCGGCTGGCCGCGATGGAGCAGAGCACGATGCCGCAGACGAGCGCGACGAAGAACGCGTAGGTGTGCAGCCAGCCCCGCATCCGGGGCTTTCCGATGTCGACCGGCTTGAGTCGAAGCGGGGCGGAGGTCGTCACACACCTAGGTTACGGCACCGTAGGTTACCTGCAAGTAGTGCCGCCGGTCACGGAATCGGCGGGTCCGATGCCCCTGGCCCTCCGCCGGATCGGGAATCATGACGGGATGCGGATCCGACCCGTCGGCGCGAACGCCCTGCTGCTCGACTGCGACGACCCCGACCAGGTCGAGTCGTGGCGCGCCGAGTTGTGGCGTCGCCGGGCAGCCGGCGAGCTGACCGCCGTCGAGATCGTCCCGGCGGCCCGTACCGTGCTGCTCGACGGGGTGCCCGACCCGGCCCGGGCCGCCGCGCTCGTCGCCGGCTGGACGCCCCGGCCCGCCGACGCCGCCGCGCCCAGCGACGAGGTCGATGTCCCCGTCGGGTACGACGGCGCGGACCTGCCCGCCGTCGCCGGCCACTGGGGGGTGGACGTGACCGAGGTGGTCGCCCGGCTCACCGGCACCGAGTTCCGGGTCGCCTTCTGCGGGTTCGCGCCCGGGTTCGCGTACCTGACCGGGCTGCCGGCGCAGTGGGCCGTACCCCGGCTGTCGACCCCCCGGCCCCGGGTGCCGGCCGGCTCGGTCGCCCTGGCCGGCCCGTACGCCGGGATCTACCCCGGCGCGTCGCCCGGCGGCTGGCTGCTGGTCGGCCGGACCGACCTGACCCTGTTCGACGTGCGCGCCGACCCGCCGGCCCGGCTCAGCCCGGGCACCCGGGTCCGCCTGGTGGCCAGGTGAGCGCCCGACCCGCCGGTCCGGCGGGCCGGATCGAGGTGCTCCGGGCCGGCGCGCTCACCACCGTGCAGGACCAGGGGCGGCCCGGCTGGGCGCACCTCGGCGTGCCCCGGTCCGGGGCGCTCGACCCGATGGCGCTGCGGCTGGCCAACCGCCTGGTCGGCAACCCGGAGGCCGCCGCCGGCCTGGAGATCACCCTGACCGGCTGCGCGCTGCGGCTGACCCGGGCCGGCACGGTCGCGATCACCGGCGCGGACGTCGACGTCCGGGTCGGCGACCGGCCCGGCGACGTGGGCCGGCCCCTCGCGGTCCCGGCCGGGACGGTCGTGCGGGTCGGCCCGGCCCGCGCCGGGCTGCGGAGCTGGCTCGCGGTGGCCGGCGGGATCGCCGTCGCACCGGTGCTCGGCAGCCGGTCCACCGACACGCTCTCCGGCCTCGGGCCGCCCGCGCTACGCGACGGCGACACCCTGCCGCTCGGCGCCCCGGCCGGCGACCCCGCGCCGGTGGACGGCACCGTCGGCCGCCCGGCCCCGGTCGAGCTGCTTCTCGGGCTGCGCCCCGGCCCCCGGGACGACTGGTTCACCCCGGCCGCGCTCGACCTGCTGCTCGGCACGGCGTACACGGTGAGCGCGGTGAGCAACCGGGTCGGCGCGCGACTGGTCGGCGCGCCGCTGCCCCGCGCGGTGGCCGGGGAACTGCCCAGCGAGGGCATCGTGCTGGGTGCGGTGCAGGTGCCCGCCGACGGCCAGCCGCTGATCTTCCTCGCCGACCATCCGACCACCGGCGGCTATCCGGTCGTCGGGGTGGTGGACGACGTGACCGGACTCGCGCAGGCCCGCCCAGGTACTACGGTGAGGTTCCATGGACCTCAACGCTGACCTCGGCGAGGGTTTCGGCATCTGGCGGCTCGGCGACGACGAGGCGCTGCTGGACCTGATCACCTCGGCCAACGTCGCCTGCGGCTTCCACGGCGGCGACCCGTCCACCATGCGCCGGGTCTGCGCCGCCGCCGCCGAGCGCGGGGTCACCGTCGGCGCCCAGGTCGGCTACCGCGACCTCGCCGGCTTCGGCCGGCGGCACATCGCGTACGCCTTCGCCGACCTGCGCGACGAGGTGATCTACCAGCTCGGCGCGCTCGACGCGTTCTGCCGGGCGTTCCGCATCCAGGTCCGGTACCTCAAGCCGCACGGCGCGCTCTACCACGCGGCGGCGGTCGACGAGTCGCAGGCCGCCGCGCTGGTCGCCGCGATCAACGACTACGACCACGAGCTGCCGGTGCTCTGCGCGCCCGGCTCGGTGCTCGCCCAGCTCGCCACCGGGGCGGGCATCCGGGTGGTCGCCGAGGGATTCGCCGACCGGGGTTACCTGCCCAACGGCACGCTGGTGCCCCGCACGGCCCTCGGCGCGCTGGTCACCGACCCCGAGCGGGTGGCCGAGCGGGCCGTCCGGATGGCCACCGAGCGGACCGTGATCGCGGTCGACGGCAGCGTCGTTCCCTGCCCGGTCGAGTCGATCTGCCTGCACGGGGACACCCCGGGCGCGGTGGCGTCCGCCGCCCTGGTGCGGGCCGCGCTCATCGACGCGGGAGTCACCCCCACCCCGTTCAGGTGAACGGGCCGGGCCCGCCGGACCCCGGTCCGGCGCGGGACGAGCCGGCGGAACCGCGCCGGTGCAGCGGGGCCGGTGGGTGGGCGGCGGTCAGGCGTCCAGGCCGCGCAGGACCAGCGGGAGCCGGGCCGCGGCACCCTCGACCACCCGGACGGGCACGCCCCAGTCCTGCCGGGTCAGGTGACAGGCCGCGTGCTCCACGTCGGCGTCGCAGGTCGCCGCCTGGGCGGTCACCTGGAGCACCCCGCCGGCCACGGCGTCGTTGACCACCAGCCGGCGGGACAGCTCGGTGCCGGTGCCCGCCCCGTCCAGCAGCAGCTCCGGCGGGGACGCCGAGACCACCAGCCGGGTCGACGGACCGTACGTCTCGTCCAGTTTCTGCCCCGGAGCCGGGGTGAAGACGATGTCGAGGGTGACCTCGCCGGGCGCCACGTCCGTCGGCCTCCGTTCGGTGCGGTGCCGGGGGCCGTCGACCGTGCTCGCCCCGGCCGCCGACAGCGCGCCCGGTGCCAGCCGGGTCAGCCGGTGCGCCGCCGACTCGACCACCAGCACCCCGCCGTCGGCGGTCAGCACCACGTCGCTCGGCTCGGCCAGCCCGTCGGCGACCGTGGACACCTGGCCGGACCCCGGGTCGAACCGCCGGACCGCACCGTTGTAGGTGTCGGCGACCAGCACCGAGCCGTCCGGCAGCGCGCAGACGCCCAGCGGGTGCTGGAACAGCGCCCGGTCGGCCGGCCCGTCCACGTGGCCGAAGTCGAACAGCCCCTGCCCGACGGCGGTGCCCAGGACGCCGTTCTCGACGTACCGGACCGCGCTGGTCTCGCTGTCGGCGATCCACAGCCGCGCGCCGTCGGTCGACACCGACAGGCCGGACGGCTGGGCCAGCCACGCCTCGGCCAGCGGGCCGTCGCGCAGCGCCTCGACCGTCGTGCCGGCATACATCCCCGCCGTGCGCCGGATCGGGTCGAACCACCAGAGCTGGTGGATGCCGGCCATCGCGACGATCACCTTGTCGTCGTACCAGGCCAGGTCCCAGGGGGAGGAGAGGTCGACCGAGAGCGCGTCGTGGGCGTGGTCGTCCACCGTGGAGCGCCACTGCCGGCCGGTGCCGGCGACGGTGACCACCTCGCCGGTGCCCAGCTTCACGCCGCGCAGCAGGTGATTGACGGTGTCCGCGACGACCAGGTCGTACCCGGCCACCTCGGCCACGTGCTCCGGCAGCCGGCACAGCCCCTGCGGCTCCGAGAACGCGGCGGCGCCGGCCGGGCCGTCGGCCCGCCCCCGGTCGCCCGAGCCGATCCGGCGGACCAGCGTCTCGCCGTCGGGGGCCAGCTCGACCAGGGAGTGCCGGGCCGAGTCGGAGACCAGCAGGTTCCCGCCGTCGAGCGGGACGGCCTTGCCGGGGAAGCGCAGGGTGGTCTCCGGCTCGACGGGCGGCACGTACGGGCCGTCGCCCCGGTGCAGGGTGCCCTTCGCCTCGTGGGTGGCGACCAGCTCGTCCACCAGTCGGGCCAGCCCTTCGGCGTGGCCCTCGCCGGCCATGGTGGCCACCACGTAACCCTCGGGGTCGATCACCGCGAGGGTCGGCCAGGCCCGGGCCGCGTACTGCTGCCACATGTCCAGCTCGGGATCGTCGAGGACGGGATGGTGCACGCCGTACCGCTCGACGGCGGCGGCGAGGGCGGCCGGGTCCTTCTCGTGCTCGAACTTCGGCGAGTGGACGCCGACGACCACCAGCACGTCGGCGTACTTCTCCTCCAGCGGGCGCAGCTCGTCGAGCACGTGCAGGCAGTTGATGCAGCAGAAGGTCCAGAAGTCCAACAAGACGCAGCGCCCTCGAAAGTCCTGCAACGTCAGGTTCTGTCCACCCGTGTTGAGCCATTGCCGGCCCCGCAGCTCGGGGGCACGTACGCGCGGTGTCGTTCCCATATCTGTCAGCCTGCCATGTCACGTTGGAGCTGGCCGGACGCCGTCCGCTTCGACCACACCGCCTTCGTCGACCCCGAGGCGTAGCGGTTGGCCGAGACCGCGGCCGAGGAAGCGTCGCAGATGTGTAACGCAACAAGGGCACTCACCCGGCGCGGGATCGGGCCGGCGGCCAGCCGGTACTATCGGCGCTTCGCGGTAGGCATGGTCTCCTCGGGGGCCTTCGGACAGCCGGCGGTACCGGTACGGTGCGCGGCATGGGTGCAATCAAGCCGTGGCACATCGCCACGCTGTGCTGTCTTGTCACGTCCGTCGCGCTCGTGGGCGGCCTGGTCTGGTTCCTGGTTACGCGGGCAAACCGCCGCTAGCCGGGGCTTCAGGTCCAGCCCACCGCAACCCCGTCCGCTCCGGGCCCGTACTCGTGCGCTCATCCCCAGCCTGTCCGACGGGACCGCCCGCTCGGCCAACACCCCGCGCGGCCCGGGTCACACCCGGCGGCGTACGACGGGGGCGGGGCCACGGTGGTCCGTGGCCCCGCCCCCGGGAATCCGCTACTTGGTGGACGGCTTCAGGCAGAGCACCTTGTTCGGCACGTCGCCCTGGAGCATGACGTACGGCTGGGCCGGGTCGGCGCACTTCTCCTTGGCGTCGACCTTCGACACCACCGTGAAGACGCCGGCGTCGCCGCAGGTCGCCGATGTCGCGTTGCCGCCAACCTGCTTCACGCAGGAGCCGACCGCCGGGTCGAAGGCCGGCGTCTTGCCACCGCCGACCTTGCCGAGCAGCATGAGCAGGCCGAGCGGGACCGCGAGGATCAGCACGGCGGCCACCAGTACGACGGCCAGCACCCGGCCGTTGCGCACCTTCGGCACCGGCGCCTCGGTCTTCTGCTCGGCTGCGTCCGGCTTGAACGCGTCGAACCGGCCCTGCTCGGACTCCGCGTCCCAGGACGAGCCGGACTGCTGGCCCTGCGGCGGGAAGCCGCCCTGGGCCGGCTCGCCGAACGGGGCGGGGCCGTGCCCCTGCACGGCGGTGCCGCCGCTGACCTGGGTGGCCGGGCCGCCGAACTGGTCACCCGGCCGGTCGCCGTCGTGCGGCCGGACGCCGTTCACGGGCCGGTTACTGGCCGACGGGTCCACGAAGGACGGCACGCCGGGCGGGAACGTGGGCGGAACTGCCGCCGCCGCGGCGGCCGGCCTGTCGCCGTACCCGTGCTGCCCGTCGGGCTCGTCGAAGCGCTGCGGCCCCCGATCGTCGAACCGCTGCGGCGGGCCCGGCTCGTCGAACCGGCTTTGCGGGCCGGGCTCGTCGAAGCGTCCCTGCTGCCCCGGCTCGTCGAACCGTCCCTGCGGGCCTGGCTCTTCGAAGCGGTGCGGCGGGTTGGGGTCGGGGTGGAAACCGTGCTGCTCTGCCTGCTCCGGCTCCTCGGCCGGCTCGGGGCGGGTGGGCCGGCCGTACACCCGGGGCTGCGGCGCGGGCGCTCCGCCGGGCAGCAGGGCCTGGTCGGGCGGGGGCATGACTCGGCTGGCCAGCGGCACGGACGCGCTCGCCGAGATGCTGCCCGCCGCCGGCTCCCCCGTCTCGGGCAGGGATACGGCCGCCCGGGCGGACGCCTGGCCCTCCGGCGACAGCCGGGGAGCGGGCACGACCGGGCCGGCCGGAGACTGCGGCTCCTCGACGCGGCCCCAGCCGTTGTCGGCTCCCGCCGGCTCCGGCTCGTAGGCCGGCGGCCCGCCCTCGCGGCCGGCCGGCTCGACGGCCGGCTGGACCTGGGGAGGGAACTGGGTCGGCGGGGCGGCGGCCAGGCTGGCACCGGGCACCCGCTGCTCCTGCGGCGGTAGCGGGACGGCGTTGGCCGGCGAGATCCCCGGAGCCGGGGCCGGCTGGTACAGCGGCCGGTCCTCCGACCGCTCGGACTCCCAGCCGTTGCCGGCCGGCTGCGGCGCGGCGGGCTCCGCCTCGGCGGAGCGTCCCCACGCCTCGCCCGGTGCCCACGGCTCGACGTCCGGCACAGCGGGCCGCTCGGTCCGGTCCGGTGCGGGCCACTGCTGCTGGTTCTCCGCCGGCGTGCCCCACGAGGGCGGTCCGTCCACGCCGACGGTGGCGGTGGCCCGGGCCGGCGGGACCGACGTCGGCTCGGCCGCTGCCCAGTCCGGGACGGCCGGCCGGTCCTCCTCCTGCTGCTGCGGCACGGACGCCGCGCCCCACGCGCCGGGCTGGGCCGGCCCGTCCGCACCGGCCCAGGCGGGCGGCTGGGACTGGTCGTCGGGCTTACCCTCCGTCGCGGCCCAGCCGTCGGAGCGGGCCGGGTCGTCCTGCCGCCCGCCGACGTTCAAGCCGCCGGAGCGAGCGGGGTCGTCCTGCTGGGCGGAGGGGGAGCCGGTGTTCCAGCCGCCGGAGCGGGCCGGGTCGTCCGGCTGTCCGCCGGCGTTCCAGCCGGAACGGCCAGCTTCGTCGTCCTGTTGGCCGGTGGGGTTCCAGCCGTTGGCGTCGTCCTGGGCGGGCCAGGCGTCCGGGGGTGGGGTGGCCTGGCCGGGGACGCGGGCGGCGCCTCGGGCGGCCGACTCGGCCTGGCCCCACGCGGCGGGCGGCTGCTCGGCCTTGCCGGCGTATGCGACCTGCTCGGCCGGGGCCCAGCCGTCCGGGTGGGCGGGCTCGTCGTCCTGCTGCCGGGTGTTCCAGCCGCCGGAGCGGGCGGGGTCGTCCTGCTGGGCGGAGGGGGAGCCGGTGTTCCAGCCGCCGGAGCGGGCCGGGTCGTCCGGCTGTCCGCCGGCGTTCCAGCCGCCCGGTTGGGCGGGCTGGTCGTCCGGTTGGCCGGTGGGGTTCCAGCCGTTGGCGTCGTCCTGGGCGGGCCAGGCGTCCGGGGGTGGGGTGGCCTGGCCGGGGACGCGGGCGGCGCCTCGGGCGGCCGACTCGGACTGGCCCCACGCGGCGGGCGGCTGCTCGGCCTGGTCGGCCCAGGCCGGCGCCGGCTGTTCGGGCTGGGGTCCCCAGGCCGGCTGGGGCGGACCACCGGCGGAGCCGGGCGGAGTGGGCGGCGCGGTGGCGGCCCAGGCGGGGCCGGGCTGCTCCTCCTGCCTCCAGCCCGGCGTCGGCTGGTCGGCCTGGCCCCAGGCGGGCTGCGGCGTGGCGGCCGGCGGGCCCCACGCGTCCGGCCGGGCCGGCTCCGGCTGCTGGGCCGGCACCTGGGCGGCGCCCCACGCGGCGGTGGGTGGCTGATCGTTCTGCGGTGCGGCGCCCCAGGCCGCCGTCGGCGGCTGGTCACCCTGCGGGGCGGCGCCCCACGCGGCGGTCGGCGGCTGGGCGTTCGGCGGGGCGGCGGCGCCCCAGGCCGCCGTGGCCGGCTGGTCGTTCTGCGCCGTCCAGCCGGGAGCTGGCGGACTCGGCCGGGCCGTGGGGGGCGGGGGCGCCCAGCCCAGGTCCGGGTTGGCGACGCCGTACGGCGCCGGTGCGCCGGTGCCCGGCGACACCTCGTCCGGCTCCTGGCCGGGGTGGTGCGGGCCCTCGGACGTCATCGGTGCGCCTCCTCCATCACATGTCGGCCGCCGATGCCGACGGTGCGTCGGCGTGGGTGCCGGCGCCGCCGGCGGTACCGGCCGTGGGGACTCCCCGCACCGTATCCGGTGACCGCCCGCGGCATCCGGGGAGCACCGGCCGTCACTCCGCGTTGCTGGACCGTGTCGAGCAGCTTCTATCGGCGCGACGGGTTCCGGACGTGCGGATGACGACCGAGCCCCACCGTACCGGGCGGTGCCGCGAGGCGGAATCCCGGTGTCAATCGGTCCGAAACGCCGACGACCCGCCCGGGTTGACCGGGCGGGTCGTCGAACTGGAGGAGGTGAGAAACGTGCGGGGCGTCAGCTCATGTGACGCTGGGCGATGGCGAGAAGCTCGTCACGGACCGCGGGCGAGTTGGCGGAACGCAGCGCGTGCTCGATGGCGCGGGCACGGCGGTTGGCGTCGCGGCGGTTGCGGATTCGCTCGATCATGCTCATCTGGATCTCTCCTCCTGGCTATTCGGTTGTCAGCCCCTGATGCATCCATTGAAGCGCAACGCGGGCGGATAATCCATCGATTCTTAGGTGAGCTGAGACACGGGCTTAAGGATCGAAGGTCAATGGAGCCGTGGACGAGGGTTTTCTTCTACCAACGGCAACGGCCGGTGTGCCGGGCGTTCACCCGTGGCACACCGGCCGTGGCTGGTGTCGGCTAACCGTCAGGTCCAGGCGAGCAGCGCCGCCTCCGGGTCGGCCAGGAAGTCCCCGATGTCGCGGAGGAACTTCGACCCGAGCTCACCGTCGATGATCCGATGGTCGAAGGACAGGCCCAGCGTGGTCACCTGACGCGGCCGGACCTTGCCCTTGTGCACCCAGGGCAGCTCACGGACCGCGCCGAAGGCCAGGATCGCCGACTCGCCCGGGGGCAGGATCGGCGTGCCGGTGTCCACCCCGAACACCCCGACGTTGGTGATCGTCAGGGTGCCGCCGGACATGGCGGCGGGCGAGGTCCGGCCGGCCTTGGCCGTCTGCACCAGGTCGGTCATCGCGTCCGCCAGCTCGCGCAGCGACAGCCGGCCGGCGTCCTTGATGTTCGGCACGATCAGCCCACGCTCGGTGGCCGCGGCGATGCCCAGGTTGACGTAGTCCTTGACGACGATCTCGTCGCCGGCCCACGTCGAGTTGACCATGGGATGCCGCCGCACCGCGAGCAGCACCGCCTTGGCCACCAGCAGCAGCGGCGAGACCCGGACGTCGCGCCACTCCCGCCGGCCGCGCAGCCGGTCCAGGGCCTTCATCGCCCGGGTGACGTCGACGGTCAGGAACTCCGTCACGTGCGGGGCCGTGAACGCCGAGCGGGACATGTTCTCGGCGGTGAGCTTGCGTACCCCCTTGACGGGGATGCGCTGCTCGCGGTCCGCGCCGAAGCTCGCGGCCACCGTGGTCGGTGCTGCCACCGTCAGCGGCTCGGCCGCCGTCGCGCTGCCGCTCGCCGCCCGCTGTACGTCCTCCCGGGTGATCGAGCCCAGCGGCCCCGACCCGGTCACCACGCCGAGGTCGACGCCGAGGTCCCGGGCGAGCTTGCGCACCGGCGGCTTGGCCAGCACCAGCCCGGCCCCGTTGCGTCGATCATGGACCTGGGGTGCCGGGATTGTTGCGATCGAGGCGGGCTTGTCGCCCACCGCAACTCCATGATCGGCGGAGCTGGCGGGGGGCGTGGGGGACGGGACGTCGGCCCTGCGAGGGCGGCGCTTGGCGGCCGTGGTGCGGGGGCCGTAGCCCACCAGGACCGCCGTGCGGCCACCCGGGGCGGGGCCGCCGATCAGGCCCGGCTCGATCGCGCCCTCGCTCGGGGCCACCTCGACCGCCGCCAGCGAGGCCGCCGACGGGGTGTCGGTGGTCGACTCCTCGATCGGGCCGGCGCCCGGGTCGGTGTCGATCGCGATGATCGGCGTGCCGACCTCGACCGTGCTGCCCTCCGGGTGGAAGATCGACCGCACCTGGCCGGCCCACTTCGCCGGGATCTCGACGGCCGCCTTGGCCGTCTCCACCTCGACGATCGGCTGGTTCAGCTCGATGACGTCGCCCACCTTGACCAGCCAGGCGAGGATCTCGCCCTCGGTCAGGCCCTCGCCCAGGTCGGGCAGGTTGAACTCCTTGATCCGCGACATGACGCTCACCAGCCGAAGGTGCGGTCGACGGCGTCGAGCACCCGGTCGAGGTCGGGCAGGTACTCCTCCTCCACCCGGGAGGCCGGGTAGGGGGTGTCGAAGCCGGTCACCCGCAGCACCGGGGACTCCAGGGAGTAGAAGCACTCCTCGGTGATCCGGGCGGCGATCTCCGATCCCAGGCCCAGGTTGCCCGGGGCCTCGTGCACGACCACGCACCGGCCGGTGCGCCGCACCGACTCGTACGCGCCGGTCAGGTCCAGCGGGGAGAGCGTGCGCAGATCGATGACCTCCAGCTCCCGGCCGTCCTCCGCCGCGGCGGTCGCCGCGTCCAGGCAGGTGCGGACCATCGGGCCGTACGCCAGCACGGTCGCGTCCGTGCCGGGCCGCGCCACCCGGGCCGAGTGCAGCGGGTACGCCTGCGACAGCGGCGCGTCCACGTCGACCGGGCCCTTCTCCCAGTAGCGCCGCTTCGGTTCCAGGAAGACGATCGGGTCGTCCGAGGCGATCGCCTGCTGGATCATCGAGTACGCGTCCTGCGGGTTGGCGCAGGTGACGACCTTCAGGCCGGCGGTGTGCGCGAAGTACGCCTCCGGCGACTCCGAGTGGTGCTCGACCGCGCCGATGCCGCCCCCGAACGGGATCCGGATGACCATCGGGATGCGGACCTTGCCCTGCGAGCGGTAGTGCATCTTCGCCACCTGCGACACGATCTGGTCGTACGCCGGGTAGACGAAGCCGTCGAACTGGATCTCGCAGACCGGGCGGAAGCCGCGGATGGCCAGGCCGACCGCGGTGCCGATGATCCCGGACTCGGCCAGCGGGGTGTCGATCACCCGCTGGTCGCCGAAGTCCTTCTGGAGCCCGTCGGTGATCCGGAAGACGCCGCCGAGCTTGCCGACGTCCTCGCCCATGATGACGACCTTCGGGTCGTCCTCAAGGGCCCGGCGCAGGCCGGTGTTGAGCGCCTTGCCGAGGGTGAGTGTCTCAGTGGCCATCAGTGGGCACTCCCCTCGAACGACTCCAGGTAGCGGCTGAACTGCGCCCGTTGCTCGTCGAGCTCGGGGGAACCGTTGGGGTAGACGTGGTCGAACATCGTCGCCGGCTCCGGGTCGGGCATGGCGAGCACCCGCTCGCGCAGGTGCACCGACTCGGTGCGGGCCTGCTCGTCGACGGCGGCGAAGAAGTCCGCGTCGGCGATCTGCTGCCTGGTCAGGAACGCCTTCATCCGGGCGATTGGGTCCTTGGCCTGCCAGGCCTCGACCTCGCTGGCGATCCGGTACCGGGTCGGGTCGTCGGAGGTGGTGTGCGCCCCCATCCGGTAGGTGTACGCCTCGATCAGGCTCGGGCCCTGGCCGTGCCGCGCGTTGTCCAGCGCGTGCCGGGTCACCGCGTACGAGGCGAGCACGTCGTTGCCGTCCACCCGGACGCCGGGGAAGCCGAAGCCGCCGGCCCGCCGGTAGAGCGGAACCCGGGTCTGCCGCTCCAGGGGCTCGGAGATGGCGTACTGGTTGTTCTGGCAGAAGAACACCAGCGGGGCGTTGAAGACGCTGGCCCAGACGAAGGACTCGTTCACGTCGCCCTGGCTGGTGGCGCCGTCGCCGAAGTAGGCGATCACCGCCTCGCCGTCGTCGCCGCCGGTCTTGCCGTCCATGGCGACGCCCATCGCGTACCCGGTCGCGTGCAGGGTCTGCGCCCCGATCACGATCGTGTACATGTTGAACTTGAACTCGTTCGGGTCCCAGCCGCCCTGGTCGACGCCGCGGAACAGGCCGAGCGGCATGATCGGGTCGATGCCCCGGCAGTAGAGCACGCCGTGCTCCCGGTACGTCGGGAAGGCCATGTCCTGGCTGCGCAGCGCCCGGCCGGAGCCGACCTGCGCGGCCTCCTGGCCCAGCAGGCTCGCCCACAGGCCCAACTCGCCCTGCCGCTGCAACGCGGTGGCCTCGGCGTCGAGCTTGCGCACCAGCACGAGGTCGCGGTAGAGCCCGCGGTACTCCTCGTCGGTGAAGTCGACGCGGTACTCCGTCCCGTCCGGGCCCACCGAGGTCTCGACGCGCTCGCCCTCGGGCGTCAGCAGCTGTACGAGTTCCGGGTCGCCGGCAGCCGCCGCGGCTCGCTTGGAACGGGGTGCCGCCCGCCGGCCGCGGGTGGTGACCCCGGGGTCGCCCTTTGCCATCCGTCTCTCCCTGTCGTGTCTGCGTCGGCGCCGGGGGGTGACCCGTCCGCGCAAATCGTGCGCCGGCCCGGCCGGTGCCGGGCTGGTCCTGGCGGCCGCGCCTAGCCCCGGTGAGGGTTGCCGCGCGGCGTGAGCCGGATCCGTGGGACGAACCCGGTTCGGGAGCGCCGGCGCCCAACCGCGCCTGCCGCGGGGTGCGCGGAGGTCGCGGCTGCGTTGCCGTCGTGGTCCATATTCGCAGAGGAGGTGAGGGGCCCCACAGTACGCCCGCCCCAGGTTTCCGGCCGCTGTCGGCTTTGTGGCTCATCAAGGGATTTGTCGTAGGCGGATTCGCAGCCCGGGTAGCGCGGCGGACAAATTGTGTGTCGACACGCTGTGGTGCCTGGTGAACTGGCCGTCACTGGGCCAAGCTGATGATGCCGGGGCGCGCCTTTCGTGGGCTTATGTCCGTTTGTCTCGACGCCCTGCCGCCCGTGACCATGCCCGACGACGAGGAGTGTCCGTGTCCCAGCCAGGTGAGGGTCCGGCCGTTCCGCTGCTCGGTCGGCACCGCGCGGCGGGCGGCTACCGCCGGGTGGTCGGCGCGCACCGCGCCCCCGGCTCCGGCGGCCCCGGTCGGGGCTACCTCTTCACCGTCGCCCTACTCGCCGGCACCGCCTCGATGCCGATCCTCGCCGCCGTCAGCGCGGGCTCGGCCACGATGGGCAGCACGGCGCTGCCGGCCAGCGGCACCCCGTTCATCCCCACCCCGTCCGTCGGCCCGGTGGTCGTCCCGCTGCCCGTGACCGGCCGGCCCACGGCGATCCCGTCCGCCCGGCCGAGTGTGGTCGTGGTGCCGTCGACCGGGCCGGCCGGCCCGGGCCTCGCGCCGCCGGCCCCGGCGGCCGACCCCGACCGGTCCGACCCGGATCCGGTACGCCATCCGCCGCCTGCGGCGCCCATCCCCCCGCCCGCCCCCCGGCCGCCCACGGCACCCCCCTCGCCGACCCCGGCGCCACGCCCGACGCCGGTGCCGTCGCCGACCGACCCGCCGACGCCGGAGCCAACGCCCACGGCCGAGCCCACGGTGACGCTCTCCGGCTCGACGCACCCCTCCCCGCCGGGCGACAGCGAGCCCTCGACCAGCTCGGAGCCGACCACGAGCAGCCCCGGCGCGACCGCCGACCCGGCCGTCCGGCCCGCCCGGCCGGGTGGCACGCTCCCGGGTCGTGGAGCGTGAACCGGATCGGCGGGCAGGCGCGCGGCACCGGCCGGAGCGGGGACCGGCCCGCGCGACCGGGGACGGGGCGCTGAGCGGGCCGGGCCAACCCGCCGAGTCGCCGGTCCCGGCCGCGCCGGCCGGTCCCGGCCGGCGGATTGCCCGGCTGGTCACCGAGCTGACCGCGCCCGCCGTCCTGGTGACTTTGCTGACCGTGGTGGTCGCCTGGCACGGCGCCCGGGGCGGGGCGCACGGGTTGGCGTGGGGGCTGCTCGCCACCGTCTTCGCCAGCGGCATCCCGTTCGCGTACATCCTCGGTGGGGTGCGGCGCGGGCGGCTCACCGACCACCACGTCGGCGTACGCGAACAGCGCCGGCTGCCGCTGCTGTTCGGGCTGGCCTCGGTGGCGGTCGGGTGGGCCCTGCTCGCGGCGTTCGGTGCGCCCCGCCCGCTGCTGGCCCTGGTGGCCGCCGGCGTGGTGGGGCTGGTCGTGGCGGTGACGGTGAGCCACTGGTGGAAGATGTCGATCCACACGGCGGTGGCCGCCGGGGCGGTGGTCGTCCTGGTACTCACCTTCGGCGCCCCGCTGCTGGCCGCCGCGCCGCTGCCCGTCCTGGCGGGCTGGTCCAGGGTGCGGTTGCGCGCCCACACGCGGTCGCAGGTGGTGGTCGGCGGCGCCGTCGGCGGACTGGTCGCCGGGGTCGTGTACGCCGCGCTCGGCTAGCCGCCCGCCCCCGGGGTGGTCCCGGCCCCGCCGCTCGCCCCGGGCCGCCGGGCCGGGGCGCTCCCGGCCCCGCCGCCCGTCGGTCCCTCGACCGGGCCGTCGGGCCGGGCCGGCCACCCGTCGGGCGGGTGCTCAGTGCGGGCGGAGCATCGGCGGGTGCAGGAGGGTGGCCGGGCCGCGCCGGAAGAGCTGTGCGGGCCGTCCCCGCTCGCCCTCCGTGGAGCGGCCGACCGGCTCGACGAAGCCGGGGGTGCCGGTCACCTTCCGGTGGAAGTTACGCGGGTCGAGGTGGGTGCCCCAGACCGTCTCGTAGACCCCGCGCAACTGCGCCACCGTGAACTCGGGCGGGCAGAAGGCACTGGCCAGCGGGGTGTACTCCAGCTTGGCCCGGGCGCGTTCCAGCCCGTCGGCCAGGATCCGGTCGTGGTCGAAGGCGAGCTGACCGGGAGGCAACCGGGCGACCGGCACCCAGTCGGCCGACGCCGCGTCCGAGCCGGCGACCGGGGCGGGCAGGTCGGGCAGGAGCGCCAGCCAGGCCACGGTGACCACCCGGCCGCGCGGATCGCGCTCCGGCCGGCCGTACGAGCCGAGCTGCTCCAGGTGCCCGGCCGGCTCGGGCAGGCCGGTCTCCTCGGCCAGCTCCCGGACGGCCGCGTCGGGCAGGTCCTCGTCGATGCCGACGAAGCCGCCCGGCAGCGCCCAGCGTCCCTCGTACGGGGGGATGCCCCGGCGGACCAGCAGCACGGCCAACTCGCCGGCGCGGACGGTCAACACCACCAGGTCGGCCGTCACGGCGAAGGGGGGGTACTCGCCCATCTCTTTATCACCACCTTGACGATAAGGTACCAGAATGTTTATCGTCTGGGAGACGAAAAAAAGGGGAGGACACCATGGCCGATGTGACGAGGCGACTCTTCCTGCGCCACCTGCGCGGCGCTCCGACCAGTTGGGTGCGGCTGCACGTCGGTGGCCGGGTCCGCCGCGAGGGGGTGGGCCAGTCCTTCTGGTACCGGCCGCTCAACGCGGTGCTCAGCGAGGTGCCGGTCGACGACCGTGAGCTGCCGCTGCTGTTCCACGCCCGGACCGGTGACTTCGCGGACATCACCGTGCAGGCCACCGTGACCTACCGGGTGGCCGACCCGGCACTGGCCGCCGCCCGGCTCGACTTCTCGGTCGACCCGCGCACCGGCAGGCCCCGGGCCCGCCCGCTCGACCAGGTGGCCACCCTGCTCGCCGAGCTGGCCCAGCAACCCGCCCTCGACCTGCTGGCCCGGGTGCCGCTGGCCGAGGCGCTCACCACCATCGCCGGCGTCCGCGAGACGGTCTCCGCCGCGCTGCGCGAGGAGTCCCGGCTGGCCGACGTCGGCGTCGCCGTAGTCAGCGCCCGGGTGGTCGCGATCCGGCCCGAGCCGGAGCTGGAGCGGGCGTTGCAGACGCCGACCCGGGAGGCGGTCCAGGTCGAGGCCGACTGGGCCACCTACGCCCGGCGGGCGCAGGCCGTCGAACAGGAACGCTCGATCGCCGAGAACGAGTTGCAGAACAAGATCGAGCTGGCCCGGCGGGAGCAGCAGCTCGTGGAGCAGCACGGGTCGAACTCCCGGCGCAAGGCCGAGCTGGACGCCGCCGCCGACCTCGCCGCCGCCCAGGGCAAGGCCGAGCGCGAGAAGGTCGCGAACGCCGCCGCCGCCGAGCGGGCCCGGGTGCTCTCCGCCGCCGAGGCCGACAAGGAACGCGTCCTCGCTGCCGCCAAGGCCGACACCGTGCGCGCGGTGGGCCACGCCGAGGCCGAGGCGGAGGCGGCCAAGCTCTCCGCGTACGCGGAACTCCCGCCCGGGGTGCTGCGGGCCCTGACCGTCCGTGACCTGGCCGGGCAGCTTCCCCGGATCGGGCAGCTCACCGTCACCCCCGACCTGCTCACCGACCTGCTCGGGCGGCTGACCGGGCCGGCGGCGACGGCAGCGGTCACGACGCCGGCGGCCGACCGGTGAGCGGCACGCTGACCCCCCGGGTGGTCGTGGTCAGCCGGCGCAGCGAGCTGGACGAGCTGCTGGCCCTGCACGGCACCCGGGCGGCGGCGCAGTGGTACCTGCGGGCGCGTGGGCGGGACCTCGCCGAGGTGGTCGACCGGCACGAGGCCCTCCAGGCGGCGCTGACTGCGGTCGCCGCCGCCGTACCGGCCGACTGGCGGCGCGGGTCGGTCGACCGGAACGACCTCCCCCGGTTCCTCTTCGGCCCCGAGGACGTGCTGGTCGCCGTCGGGCCGGACGGGCTGGTCGCCAACGTCGCGAAGTACCTCGACCGGCAGCCGGTGATCGGGGTCGACCCGGAGCCCGGACGCAACGCCGGTGTGCTGGTCCGCCACCGCGCCGGGCAGGTCGCCGACCTGCTGCCGGCGGTGGCGGCCGGCGCGGCGCGGACCCGGCACCGGGCCATGGTCCGGGCCACCCTCGACGACGGCCAGGAGCTGGTGGGCCTCAACGAGGTGTACGTCGGCCACTCCTCCCACCAGTCCGCCCGCTACCTGCTCACCGTCGCCGACGGCGAGCGGGCCCGGCACGAGCGGCAGTCCTCCTCCGGGCTGGTGGTCGGCACCGGGACGGGGGCGACCGGCTGGTGCGCCTCGATCGCCCGCGCCCGGGCGGGCGCGCCCCGCCCGCCCGTTCCCGAGGAGGCGGCGCTGTGCTGGTTCGTCCGGGAGGCGTGGGCGTCCCCGGTCACCGGCGTCGACCTGACCGCCGGCCGGTTGACCGGGGACGATCGGCTGGAGTTGGTCGCCGAGTCCGACGGCCTGGTGGTGTTCGCGGACGGCCTGGAGAACGACCGGCTCGCCCTGCGCTGGGGTCAGCGGCTGCGGGTCGACGTCGCGCCCCGCCGCCTGGCGCTGGTCGAGCCGTGACCCCGCCGGATCGCCCGGTAGCGACCGCCCGGCAGCGACCGCCCGGTAGCGACCGCCCGGTAGCGACCGCCCGGCAGCGACCGCCCGGCAGCGACCGCCCGGCAGCGACCGCCCGGTAGCGACCGCCCGGTAGCGACCGCCCGGCAGCGACCGCCCGGCAGCGACCGCCCGGCAGCGACCGCCCGGCCGCGACCGCCCGGCCGGGCTCCGCTCAGGCCCCGTCGTCGGCGAGCCGGTGCCGGTTCGCCTCGATCCAGGCGTCCAGGGCGACCGGGTCGTCCGGGTCCACCCCGTCGGCCATGAGCTGGGCCACGGCTGCGGTGGCCGGGCTGCGCCGCTCCCCCGTCGAGTAGAGCCGGGCGAACTCCGGAACCATCTCCTCGATCGCCGTGTCGGTCCGGGTCGCCGCCGCCCCGGGCAGCCCCTTCCGCCGGGCCGCGTACGCCGCCCAGCCGCGCAGTACCCGGGGGAGCATCGCGGCGTCGTCCATGTCGAGCACGGCCCGCCGGTGCACCCAGTCGAGCAGGAACAACTCGGCCACCGTGGGGCTCCACCGCAGCGAATCCGCGTCCGGGAAGCTCGCGGCGTGGTCGAGCAGCAGGCTGAGGCAGAAGTGCAGCGAGGCCAGCCCCGCGTCGTCGGACGGGTCCAGGTCGAACCGGACCGCCTCGGGCGAGGCGAGGAACGCCCGGACCAGGTCGGTCCGCTCGTCGCCGGAGAGCGGCTCGGCGCCCCGGGCGGGACGCGCCGGCGGGGGCAGCAGCGCCAGCCGCGCGCCGGCCAGCGCGCGGTCGGTGGCGAGCGACCCCTCGGCGGGCAGTTCGCCAAGCTCGTCGGTGACCGCCAGGTGCCGGCCGACCTCGCCGTGCATCCGGGCCGGGTCCTCCTCCCGGAACCAGGTCAGCTCGTCGCCGTCGACCATCTCCCGGACCTGGTCGACGATCCGGCCGGCGGGACCGCCGACGAAGATGTCCTTGGTGATCCCGATGTTGTGGTCGACCAGGGCCACCAGCGCGTGCTCCGGGCCACCGGCGGCATCGTCGTAGGCGAAGGTGGCCAGGTAGGAGGTCTGGTCGCCGTACACGTCGCCGTAGCACCAGGTGCCGGTGAGGTGCACCCGGCCGAGCTGCTCGGACCAGGCGGGGGCCTGGGTGCCGGGGTTGACCTTCGCGGTGCCCTCCGCGTCGGGCACCAGGGCGGCGAAGACGGCGCGGATGGTCCTGGCGGCGGCCGTGCGGCGGCGTGCGGTGGCGGCGAGGAATCCGGAGACGAACTCCCGGACGGCCCTCTCCCGGTCGGTCTCCGCGACCGCGTAGACGCTGCCCAGCAGCGCCGCGCCGAGCATCTCCGCATCGAGGGCGGTGTCGAGCCTGGTCACGTCGCGTGCGGCGTGCAGCACCGCGTCGTAGGGGGTCTGAGGCGTGGCCATGCGTCGACCCTACGCCGGGAGGGGAGCCCCGGACAGTGAAGGCTGACCGGGGTCAGCGGCGCCCGGCGTCCTGCAACGCCTGCCTTGCCTGCCCGTACCGGTCGAGCACCGCCCGGACCGGCGTCACCACGTACTCGATGCCGACCGCATCGACGGCGGCGGTGAGTCGCTTCTCGGCCCGGCGGCGGGCCCGGCGGGCCGACCAGCGCACCACCGGGCGGGTCAGCGCGGCCAGCAACAGCCCGGCGAGCAGGCCGCCGAGCAGCAGCACGGTGGGCAGCGGGGCCTCGCCGACCCGCGGGTAGTCCAGTGCCGGCAGGCCGAGGGCGCGCAGCGCGTAGCCGAGGGCCAGCCAGCCGAGGCCGGCCACGGCCGCGACCGTGACCAACCACTGCGCCGCGCCGACGAACCGCCACCACACCGGCCGGCGGTCGATCCCCAGGTCGGCGCCGGCCACCGCGCGGTCCAGCGCGTCCGGCAGGTCGCCCAGCCGGGACCGGGCGGCGGTGGTCACCGCGGTTGCCCAGGGGGCCGGCAGGCCCGCGCCGGACCGGTCGGCCACCGCGCGCACGGCCAGCCCCAGCGCCGAGCGCTGGGCGGCGGTCGGATCCGGTACGGAGGTCGCGGCGACCAGGCTCTCCGCCGGGTCCCCGGCGTCCGCGCCGGCGACCGGGCCGGGCAGGTGCAGCCGGCGCAGCGGGTCGGGGCGCAGCCGCCGCCAACCCCGCACCAGTGGCCAGCCGGTGCTCGCCACGGCCCGGTGCCGGTACGCCCCCTCGACCGCCTCCGCCACCGCCGGCACGCCGGCCGCCCCGGCCAGCGCCCGGCTCAACGGGCCGCCGGCCCCCTCGTCCGGCCCGGCGGCCGGTGCCTCGGCGGCGACCAGCTCGTCCAGCCCGGCGACGACCGCGTCGACGTCCCCGGCGAGGCGCCGCAGCGCGGCCTGCCGCCCGGCGACCGTGCGCTCCAGCGTCCCGCGAAGCTCGACGATCCCAGCCGGGTCGACGGCGGTCGTGGCCAGCAGCGGCACCCCGCCCAGCCCGTCGGCGTCGAGCAGCCGGCGCAGGTCGTCCAGCACCCGGGGCAGCTCCGCCGGGGGCAGCCGGTCGGCCTGGTTGAGCACCACCAGCGTCACGTCCCGGTGCCGGTGGAACTCGCGCAGGTAGCTGGTGTGGATCACCCGGTCGGCGTACTTCTGCGGGTCGACGACCCAGATCACCAGGTCGACCAGGCCGAGCAGCCGGTCCACCTCCAGCCGGTGCGACCGCTGCACCGAGTCGAAGTCCGGCAGGTCGAGCAGCACCAGCCCGTGCAGGGCGGACTCGTCGTCGGCGTCCAGCGCGCTCTCCCGGACGAACCGGTGGCGGGGCAGCACGCCGATCCAGTCGAGCAGCCGGTTCGCCCCGTCCAGCGGGCCCCAGACGCAGGCGTGCGCCACGCCGGTGGTGGGGCGGCGCACCCCGACCGGGGACAGCCCCAGCCGGGCGAGCGCGTTGAACAGGCTCGACTTGCCGCTGCCGGTGGCCCCGGCGAGCGCGACGACGGTGTGGTCGCGGGAGAGCGCCAGCCGGGTGCCGGCCCGCTCGACCAGGGTGTGCGCGGGCACGAGTTGGGCGTCGGGGAGCTGGCCGTCCACCGCGTCGAGGAACCGGCGGACCGCGTCCAGTCGGGCGATCAGTGCGTCCGGATCGACCCGCTGATCACCCCGGAGCGCCTCGCGCAGCCGGCCGGCGATGTTGGTCATCGGGCCCCCTTTTCGTTCGCGACTGCGGGGCTCGCAAGCTCACTCCTCGCGCTCACGGGTG
>NZ_QKKX01000015.1 GCF_003434305.1 Micromonospora sp. MW-13 | reverse complement strand
CCGGGCTTCGTCCTCCGGGGGCGGCGCCACGGGCAGGTCCGACGCGTCGGCCGTCGCCAGGCCGCTGCGGCGCCGGGCGTCCTCCACCTGGTCGCCCGCGGCGCGCAGCGGGTCGCCGGCGTCCGCCGCCGGGCGGGCCGCCGCAGTGCGGGACAGGAACCGGTCGGCCTCGGCGTCGAGCAGTTCCCCGACCCGCGCCAGCAGGTCGGCCCGGGCCCGGTCGGCCAGCGTACGCACGGCCTGGTCGCCGAAGATCGCCTGGAGCACGGCCTGCGCGGCGACGGTCGTGCCGGCCCCGGTGGCCACCTCCAGCCCGGTCGGGATGAACGCGGTCGAGGCGAACACGGCGATCATCACGGCCAGCCCGGTGGCGTTGACCGCGTACGCGGCCGTGCGGGCCACGAACCGCTTGTCGCCGCCCTCGGCCCGGACCAGCTCCAGCACCCCGCGCTGCCAGTCGCGGACCAGGCGCTCGGCGCGGGCGGCGAAGTCCTCGGCCGGGTGCGCCAGCGGCGGGTCGAGCAGCGCGGCCCCGGCCGGGTGCGCCCGCCACCCGGTGTACGTGTTCTCGGCCGCCTCGGCGGCCACCCCGCGCAGCAGCGTGACGAGCTGGGACTCGATGGCGTTGCGCAGTTCCGCGGCGGGCGCCGGCCGGCCGGTCACCGCGGCCACCAGGCGGTCCCGCAGCCGGCCGATCCGGGCCTCCAGGGTGCGGAAGAACTCGCCGGTGCCGACGAACTCCTGCCAGCGGGCGAGCACCTCGCCGCGGAGCAGCCGGCCGTCCTTCAGCCCCTGCTCCACGGTCCGCTCGGCCCCCCGGTACGCGGCCCGCACCCGCTCGTCGAGGGCGTCGGCGGCGGCCACCTGCTCGTCGGCGGCGTCGGCCAGCCCCGCCACCGCGGGGTACAGGGCGGCCAGCGCCCCGTCCAGGGTCTGCCGGACGACGGCGGCCCGCGCCCCGGCATCGGCGGCCAGCCGGGCGAACCAGGTGCTCAGCGGGGCGGTGACCTGGTCCGGCAGCAGGCCCTGGCCGTCCACCCCCGTCTCGGGCAGGACGAACAGCGGCGCCGCGCCGAGACCCTGGTCGGTGAGCATCTCGGCCAGGTGGGCGGCCACCTCGTCGGTCGCCTCCACCGGCACCCGGTCGAGCACCATCGCGATCACCACGCCCCGGGCCCGCGCGGTGTGCAGCAGCTCCCAGGGAACCGCGTCGGCGTACCGGGCGGCGGTGGTGACGAAGAGCCAGAGGTCGGCGGCGGCGAGGAGCTGCCCGGCCAGCGCCCGGTTGGCGTCGACCACCGAGTCGATGTCGGGGGCGTCGAGGAAGGCCAGTCCGGCGGGCAGCGCCGGGGCGGTGACCAGGTGCAGGGTGCCCGGGTCCTCGCTCGGCTCGTTGGTGCGGGTGAGGCCCGGCAGCAGTTGGCCCTGGCGGAACCAGCCGGAGTCGGCCGGGTTGCACACCAGCACCGGTGAGCGGGTGGTCGGCCGGAGCACCCCGGCGGCGCTGACCCGGGCCTGGACCAGGCTGTTGACCAGGGTCGACTTGCCAGCCCCGGTGGAGCCGCCGACGACCACCAGCAGCGGCGCGTCGAGCCGGGCCAGCCGGGGCAGGAGATAGTCGTCGAGCTGGGCGGTGAGGCTCGTGCCGATCTGGCGGGCGGCCTCGGCCGAGGGCAGGGCGAGCGGGAACCGGACCGCGCCGATCGCGGCCCGCAGGTGGGTGAGCGCGGCGGGCAGGCCGTCTCCGGAAGGGCCGGACGGGTCCTCCCCGGCGTCCTCGTTGCCGGTACGGGCGGCGACGGCGGGCGAACCGGTGCGGGTGGCGGGATCGCCGTGCGTCGTCACCGCTAAAGCGTGCCCGACCGGTGCAAGTGAAGACAACCGGGCTCCCGGTAACGTGAGGTTGCGCCGGGTCGACTCAACCCGACTTGACGATCGCCGTGGGCGTGGCACTATTGAGTCAAGTTCACTCAACTTGTGGCGAGTGTGCGGCGGGCGGAGCCCGTCACCTGCTCCAACGTAAGAAGCGAGGAAGCGAAGATGGCACGTGCGGTCGGTATCGACCTCGGCACGACGAACTCCTGCGTCAGCGTTCTCGAGGGCGGTGAGCCCACCGTCATCGCCAACGCTGAGGGCTCGCGGACGACCCCGTCGATCGTCGCGTTCGCCCGCAACGGGGAGGTGCTCGTCGGTGAGGTCGCCAAGCGCCAGGCGGTGACCAACCCGGACCGGACGATCCGGTCGGTCAAGCGGGAGGTTGGCACCAACTGGACCGTCGACATCGACGGCAAGAAGTACACCCCGCAGGAGATCTCGGCCCGGACGCTGATGAAGCTCAAGCGGGACGCCGAGGCGTACCTGGGCGAGCAGATCAGCGACGCGGTGATCACCGTTCCGGCCTACTTCAACGACAGCCAGCGGCAGGCCACCAAGGAAGCCGGCGAGATCGCCGGCTTCAACGTGCTGCGGATCGTGAACGAGCCGACCGCCGCCGCCCTGGCGTACGGGCTGGACAAGGGCTCCAAGGAGCAGACCGTCCTGGTCTTCGACCTCGGCGGCGGCACCTTCGACGTCTCGCTGCTGGAGCTGGCCGAAGGCGTCGTCGAGGTCAAGTCCACCAGCGGTGACAACCAGCTCGGTGGCGACGACTGGGACCAGCGGATCATCGACCACCTGGTGAAGACCTTCCGCGGCGAGCACGGCATCGACCTGGGTCAGGACAAGATGGCCCTCCAGCGGCTCCGCGAGGCGGCCGAGAAGGCCAAGATCGAGCTGTCGGCGGCCACCACCACCAACATCAACCTGCCGTACATCACGGCCGGCGCGGCGGGCCCGCTGCACCTGGACGTGACGCTCAGCCGGGCCGAGTTCCAGCGGATGACGCAGGACCTGCTGGACCGCTGCAAGGGCCCGTTCGAGCAGGCCGTGAAGGACGCCGGCATCAAGGTCTCCGGCGTCGAGCACGTCATCCTGGTCGGCGGCTCGACCCGGATGCCGGCCGTGACCGACCTGGTCAAGCAGCTCACCGGCCGCGAACCGAACAAGGGCGTCAACCCGGACGAGGTCGTCGCCGTCGGCGCCGCACTCCAGGCCGGTGTGCTCAAGGGCGAGGTCAAGGACGTCCTGCTGCTCGACGTGACCCCACTGAGCCTGGGCATCGAGACCAAGGGCGGCATCTTCACCAAGCTGATCGAGCGCAACACCACCATCCCGGCCAACCGCTCCGAGGTCTTCACCACGGCCGACGACAACCAGCCGTCGGTGCTGATCCAGGTGTTCCAGGGCGAGCGGGAGATCGCGGCCTACAACAAGAAGCTCGGCACCTTCGAGCTGACCGGCCTCCCGCCGGCGCCGCGTGGCGTGCCGCAGATCGAGGTCACGTTCGACATCGACGCCAACGGCATCGTGAACGTGCACGCCAAGGACCTGGGCACCGGCAAGGAGCAGAAGATGACGATCACCGGCGGCTCCTCGCTGCCGAAGGACGACATCGAGCGGATGCGCCGGGACGCCGAGGAGCACGCCGACGACGACAAGCGCCGCCGCGAGGAGGCGGAGACCCGCAACGTCGCCGAGGCGCTCCAGTGGCAGACCGAGAAGTTCCTCGCCGAGAGCGGCGACAAACTGCCGGGCGAGAACCGGGAGCAGCTCAACGAGGCCCTCGGTGAGCTGCGCGGCGCGCTCGGCGGCCAGGACATCGAGAAGATCAAGGCGGCCCACGAGCGGCTCGCGCAGGTCTCCCAGCAGGCCGGCTCGCTGCTCTACGCGTCTCAGCAGGCCGACCAGGCCGAGCCGGGCCAGCAGCCGGGTGCGGCGGGCGCGGGCACCGGGGCGACCGGTGGCGCGCAGGCCGGCGGCGCCGACGACGTGGTCGACGCGGAGATCGTGGACGAGGACAAGAAGTGACGATCCGCCTCGGACACGTACCCACAGGGATGAGGTAACCGCATGACGGAGAAGCCACGAGCCGTCGACCCGGACGCCACCGGGTCGACGCCGGGTGGCTCCGCGACCGCCGGGCAGTCGGCCGGCGAGCAGCCGCGGGTCGTCATCCGTGACAACCGCAAGATCAGTACGCCGGAGGCGCCCGCCGCCACCGACGCCGGGGCGGACGTCTCGGCGGAGGGGCTGGTCGCCGACGCCGAGGTCGTGGTCGACGAGATCGAGGTCGAGGCCGCCTCCGTCGACGGGCCGCCCGTGGTCGACGCCCCGGCGCAGCCGGTGGAGAGCGAGGCCCCGGCCACCGAGGCCGCCGCCACCGGCGGGCCGCTCGGCGCGGAGCTGGAGGCGCTGCGGGCCGAGCTGGACGAGCGGACCCGGGATCTCCAGCGGGTGACGGCGGAGTACGCCAACTACCGCAAGCGGGTGGACCGGGACCGCGGCCTGGTCCAGGAGCAGGCGACCGGCTCGGTGCTCGCCGCGCTGCTGCCGATCCTGGACGACCTGGACCGGGCCCGCGAGCACGGCGACCTGGTGGGCCCGTTCGGCACGGTGGCCGAGCAGCTCACCACCGCGCTGGGCAAGTTCGGCCTGAGCGCGTTCGGCGAGCAGGGCGACCCGTTCGACCCGACCCGGCACGAGGCGGTGGCCCACCAGACCTCCGCCGACGTGACCGAACCGGCCTGCGTGCAGGTCATGCGCCGGGGCTACCAGCTCGGCGAGCGGCTGCTGCGGCCGGCCATGGTCGCGGTCGCCGACCCGGAGTAGTGCCGACCCGTGCCGTCCCGCCCGCCCGCACCGGGCGGGCGGGACGTCCGGGATACGTCCCGTGGAAGGGGGTGGACCGGTGAGTTCCAAGGACTGGATCGAGAAGGACTACTACGCCACGCTGGGCGTGCAGAAGTCCGCCTCCTCGGACGAGATCAAGAAGTCGTTCCGGAAGCTGGCCCGGGAGTCGCACCCGGACCACAACCCCGGCGACCCGTTGGCCGAGGAGCGGTTCAAGGCCGTCTCCGAGGCGTACGCGGTGCTTGGCGACGAGGCCAAGCGCCGCGAGTACGACGAGATGCGCTCGCTGTTCGGCTCGGGTGCCTTCCGGCGTAACGCCCGGGGCGCGGGTGGGCCCGGCGGGCAGCCGTTCGACGCCTCCGACCTGTTCGGCGGCGCGGCCGGCGGCGGTGACCGTCGCTTCGGCGGCGCCGGCTTCCAGGACCTGTTCAGCTCGATCTTCTCGGGCGGGGGGGCCGGTGGCCCGGCCCGTCCGCGCGGCCCGGCCAAGGGCCGGGACATCGAGACCGAGGTGGCGCTCGACTTCGGCGACGCGGTCCGCGGGGTGACCCTCCCGCTGACCCTGCGCGCGCCCGGGGCCTGCGACACCTGCCACGGCAGCGGCGCGAAGCCCGGCACCCAGCCGGCGCCCTGCCCGGTCTGCCACGGCGCCGGGGTGACCACCCGGAACCAGGGGTCGTTCAGCTTCTCCGAGCCGTGCCGCAACTGTCAGGGCGTGGGCACGGTCGTCGAGGAGAAGTGCCCGGAGTGCCACGGCACCGGCGGGGTCACCAAGACCCGCACGCTGAACGTCCGCTTCCCCACCGGGGTGGCCGACGGGCAGCGGATCCGGCTGGCCGGGCGCGGCGAGCCGGGCGAGCGCGGCGGCCCGGCCGGCGATCTGTTCGTGCACGTGAAGGTCCGCCCGGACGAGCTGTTCGGGCGTACCGGGGACGACCTGACGCTGACCGTGCCGATCACCTTCCCGGAGGCCGTGCTCGGCACGGACCTGCGGGTGCCCACGCTCGACGGCACGGTGACCCTGCGGGTGCCGCCGGGCACGCCGGGCGGCCGGGTGCTGCGGGCCCGCGGCAAGGGCGTGGTGCGCAGGGAAGGCCAGGCCGGCGACCTGCTGGTCACGCTCGACGTGGTGGTGCCGGCACGGGTGTCCGACGAGGCGCGGGCGGCGCTGGAGACGTTCGCCGAGCAGACCCCGCCGGCCGCCCGGGAACATCTCGACGCCCGGGTGCGTCGGTTCAGTTGAGCCTGCTGGAGTGCGTACGGAGGTGAGCGGCGATGGCGGGAGAGTTCACCGGATCAAATGACCCTGCCTACGAGGCCAAGGTCCTGATGATCTCGGTGGCGGCGCGGATGGCGGGGATGCATCCGCAGACGCTGCGCCAGTACGACCGGCTCGGCCTGGTGCAGGCCGGCCGGGCTGCCGGCGGCGGGCGTCGCTACAGCGTCCGGGACGTGGTGCTGCTGCGCGAGGTGCAGCGGCTCAGCCAGGACGAGGGGGTCAACCTGGCCGGGGTCAAGCGGATCATCGGCTTGGAACGCCTGCTGGAACAGGCGCAGCAGCGGATCGCCCGGCTGGAGGCGGAGCTCGACGCCGCGTACCGCCGGGTGGCCGAGCTGGAGTCGCTGGCCCGGTTCCCCGGCCGCGACCTGGTGCCCACCAACCGCACGTCCACCGCTCTGGTGGTCTGGCGCCCCCGCCGCGACCGCTGACCGTCGGCTGCCCGGCCGCACCGCTGCGCAGTTCCCCTGCTCCGGACCGCTTCACCGGCCCGGTCCGCTTCCCGGGTATCCCGGCGCGGACCGGGCCGTTCCGTTAACCTGTGAATCAGGCCCTATCCGCTCAATACGGGCCAGAAGCACCGCTGGATCCACCGCGCTGGCGAGGGGGAACCATGTCGGAACCGGTCAAGAAGGCGGCGCAGCAGGCGGAGGAGCGGCTCGACCGGGTCGCGACGTCCGTCCGGGAGCAGTTCAACAAGATCATCGAGAGCCGGTTCGCCGACCGGATCAAGGAGGGCCGGTTCGCCGACCATGTCGACCACGGCGTCGACCAGGGGCGGGCCGACACGCGGCGCGACCAGCAGGGAGCGCGGCGCGGGGGGCGCGGCCGATCGCCCGCCTGACGGTCGGTGCGCTGACGTGCGGGCCGGGTTCCACGGGGGAACCCGGCCCGTTCGCCGTCCCGGGGCGGATGCCGGTCAGCCGATGCGGCGGTTCTCCCGGACCAGGCCGCCCTCGCACCAGTCGCGGTAGGCGAAGAGGCCCGGACGGGCCAGCAGCACCCGGCTGTTGTGCGCCCAGTTGCGCATCAGCTCGTCGCCGGCCCGCTCCGCCTGCTCGACCAGCTTGCGGAACCGCCGCTTGGGATGGGCGCGGAAGTTCGTCCGGATGCCGTCGGCGGCGTAGATGTAGAGGCAGTGCAGCGCGAACCGGCGGGCCGGGCAGGCCGGGTCCATCGCCAGCTCGAAGAGCGTCTGCACGAGGTGGTCCCCGGCGACCAGCAGGTCCCAGTCCTGGGGCATCGAGGTCAGCGGCACGGAGTCCGGTTGGTAGGCCCACGCCCGCAGCTCCGCCGGGGACGGGTCGACGGGGTTGGCGAAGCCGCGGAACGTCGACTCCTGCACGCTCACCGGCCAACCTTTCCCGCTCGCGTCCGCGGGGGACCGGCCACCCGTGGACCCTGGCTGTTGGGGCGAACGGTAGCCCGGGGCTTCCGACCAGCGGAAGGGCTCTGCGGCACGAATTCGCAACCGTTGGACCGGGCCGGGTCGACCGTACGGCCGACCCGGCCCGGTCCCGTGCCGGTGTCGTGATCAGTCGGTGCTGACCAGCGGCTCCGCGCGCTGGCGGACGGCCCGCTGCCGCAGCCACACCTTGAACCAGGCGAAGTCCGGCAGCCGGGCCAGCATCGGCCCGGTCACCACGGTGATCAGCACATACGCCGTGGCCAGCGCGGCCAGCTTCGGTTCGACGCTGCCGGCGGCGACGGCGAGCCCGGCGATGACGATGGAGAACTCACCGCGGGGCACCAGGGCCAGCCCCGCCCGCCACCGGCCGGGCTCGGCGATCCCGACCCGCCGGGCGGCCAGGTACCCGGTGAGCGTCTTGGTGCCCATCGTCACCACGGCCAGCGCGAGCGCCGGCAGCAGCACCGGCGGGATGTCCCGCGGATCGGTGACCAGCCCGAAGAACACGAAGAAGACCGCGGCGAAGAGGTCCCGCAGCGGGGAGAGCATCTCGGTGGCGTGGTGGGCCACCGGCCCGGACAGCGCGATGCCGACGAGGAACGCGCCGACCGCCGCCGACACCTGGAGCTTCGCGGCGACGCCGGCGACCAGCAGGGTCAGGCCGAGCACGCCGAGCAGCAGCGCCTCCGGATCCTTCGCCGACAGGGCTGCGGAGATCAGGTGGCCGTACCGGATCGCCACCACCAGCACCAGCACCACGGTGCCGACCGCGACGCCCAGCGCGATGCCGCCGCCGAGCAGGCCGCTGCCGGCCAGCACGGCGGTGAGCAGCGGCAGGTACAGCGCCATCGCCAGGTCCTCGATGACCAGCACCGAGAGGATCACCGGCGTCTCCCGGTTACCGAGCCGGCCCAGGTCGGCCAGCACCTTGGCGATCACTCCGGACGAGGAGACCCAGGTGATGCCGCCGAGCACGACGGCGGCCACCCAGTCCCAGCCGAGCAGGAAGGCGAAGGCCGCGCCGGGCAGCGCGTTGAGCACGCCGTCGATCAGCCCGGCCGGGGCCGCCGAGCGCAGGTTGCCGACCAGTTCGCCGGCCGAGTACTCCAGACCGAGCATCACCAGCAGCAGGATCACGCCGATCTCCGCGCCGACCGCGAAGAACTCCTCGCTGGCGTTCAGCGGCAGCACACCACCGTGCCCGAAGACGAGGCCGGCGAGCAGGTAGAGGGGGATGGGTGAGAGGCCGATCCGTCGGCCGAGCCGCCCCAGCAGCCCGAGTAGGAAGAGCAGTGCACCGACCTCGATGAGCAGCGTTGTGGTCTCGTGCATCCGCGCCTCAGCCGTCCGGGTCGTTGTCGGCGAGGATGGCTGTCACGCCGTCGAGCCCCTTGCGGGTCCCGACCACGACGACCACGTCGCCGGCCTCGAAGCGGAAGGTCGGGTCCGGCGAGACGATCACCTCGCCGTGGCGCAGCACCGCCACGATCGAGGCGCTCGTCCGGGTGCGGGCCTTGGTGTCGCCGAGCCGCTTGTTGACGTACTTCGAGCCGGCCGGGATGGCGATCTGCTCGGTGAGCAGCCCGGCGGCCTGCTCGCGGAGCCCGGAGAGCTGACCGAGCATCAGCGACGCGCCGAGGATGTCCGCCAGCGCCTCCGCCTCGTCGTCGGTAAGGGGTATGTCGGCCTGGCATGAATCGGGATCATCCGGGTCGTACAGGACGAGGTCACGGCGGCCATTGCGGTGGGAGACCACGCCGAGCCGGCGGCCGGATTCCGTCACCAGATCGTGACGCATTCCGATCCCGGGTAGGGCAGTCTGTTCGACACGTACTCGCACGTGCGCAAGGCTACCGGCTGGGAAGGTCGTCGATGACTGGTCAGGGGCTGCGCAGGGGGGCGCGCTCCTGCTCGTACCGCTCCTGCTCGTGCCGCTGCTGGCGGTACCTCGCTCGCGGCCCGCGCGGTCGGTAGCCGCTCCTGCCGCCCTCGGCGCGCCGCCCCGTCGGCGTTACCGCGGCCCTCCAGGTCGGCTCCCGCGGTGCCTTTGGAGCTGAGTCGTTCACGACATCACTGGCCGACTCGGCGGCGAGGGTCAGCTCGTCCACCGTGGGTGGGACGGGTGGCCTCGCCCCTTGCTGTCGGTTGGCCCGGCCAGTGCCGGCCACCCCTCCGGGCGGGGCGGGGGCTGCCCCGCCCGGAGGGGTGGCCGGGCCGGACGCCGGCCGGGCCGATGGGTCGGACGCCGGCCGGGGCCGATGGGTCGGACGGAACCGGCGCGATGACGTGAACGACTCAGCTCCAAAGGCGCCGCGACGCATGCCGCCGCCGCCGGGGGCCGGCGGAAGCGACCGGGGAAGCGGCGAGCCGGTGAAAGTGACTCGGGTCACACGGTCAAGGTTGAGCGGAATAGGCTCAACTCTGGTTGTGTCCTTCCTAGTGGACACGCCGATCCGGGGGAGCCCATGAACACGGAACGCCTTACCACCAAGAGCCGCGAAACCATCACCGGTGCCGTCGCGCTGGCGAACCAGCGCGGCCACGCCACCGTGGAGCCCTGGCACCTGCTGCTGTCGTTGCTGGACACCGAGGGTTCGACCGCCGCCGGCCTGCTGCGCGCCGCCGGGGCCGACCCCGCCGAGTTGCGCCGGGCCGCCCAGCGCGCGGTCGACACCCTGCCAGCCGCCCGGGGCTCCAGCCTCGCCGAGCCCACCCTGGCCCGCGAGTTCGTCAACGCCATCGGCGCCGCCGAGCAGATCGCCCGGCCGCTGGGTGACGAGTACACCTCGACCGAGCACCTCCTCGCCGGGCTGGCCCGGGTCGGTGGCGCGGTCGCCGGCGCGTTGAGGAACGCCGGCGCGACCGAGGAGAACCTGGTCGCGGCCTTCCCGACCGTTCGGGGCGGCGACCGGCGGGTCACCGCCGCCGACCCGGAGCAGACCTACCAGGCCCTGACCAAGTACGGCGTCGACCTGACCGCCAGCGCGCGGGACGGCAAGATCGACCCGGTGATCGGCCGGGACTCCGAGATCCGTCGGGTGATCCAGGTGCTGTCCCGACGTACCAAGAACAACCCGGTGCTGATCGGCGAGCCCGGCGTCGGCAAGACGGCGATCGTCGAGGGGCTGGCCCAGCGGATCGTGGCCGGCGATGTGCCCGAGTCGCTGCGCGGCAAGAAGCTGGTCTCGCTCGACCTCGGCGCGATGGTGGCCGGCGCGCAGTACCGGGGGCAGTTCGAGGAGCGGCTGAAGTCCGTGCTGGAGGAGATCAAGAACTCCAACGGGCAGGTCATCACCTTCCTCGACGAGCTGCACACCGTCGTCGGCGCCGGCAAGGGCGAGGGCTCGATGGACGCCGGCAACATGCTCAAGCCGATGCTGGCGCGCGGTGAGCTGCGGATGGTCGGCGCGACCACCCTCGACGAGTACCGCGAGCACATCGAGAAGGACCCGGCCCTGGAGCGCCGCTTCCAGCCGGTGCTGGTCGGCGAGCCGACCATCGAGGACACCATCGGCATCCTGCGCGGCCTCAAGGAGCGCTACGAGGTGCACCACGGCGTACGGATCACCGACGCAGCCCTGGTCGCCGCCGCGTCCCTGTCCGACCGCTACATCACCGACCGGTTCCTGCCCGACAAGGCCATCGACCTGGTCGACGAGTCCGCGTCCCGGCTGCGTATGGAGATCGACTCCCGGCCGGTCGAGGTGGACGAGATCGAGCGGGCGGTCCGCCGGCTGGAGATCGAGGAGATGGCGCTGGCCAAGGAGCCGGACGCCGCCTCCGCCGAGCGGCTGGAGCGGCTGCGCAAGGAGTTGGCCGACAAGCGCGAGCAGCTCACCGCGCTGTCCGAGCGCTGGCAGCTCGAGAAGGACCACATCACCAGGCTCTCCACGGCCAAGGAGGAGCTGGAGCGGCTCGGCGGCGAGGCCGAGCGGGCCGAGCGTGACGGCGAGCTGGAGCGGGCCGCCGAGCTGCGGTACGGCCGGATCCCCGCGCTCAAGGCCGACCTGGCGAAGGCCGAGGAGGAGCTGGCCCGGCTTCAGGCCGAGGGCGCGATGCTCAAGGAGGAGGTCGGCGCGGACGACATCGCCGCCGTGGTCGCCTCCTGGACCGGCATTCCCGCCGGCCGGCTGCTGGAGGGCGAGACCACCAAGCTGCTCCGGATGGAGCAGTCGCTGGGCTCGCGGGTGGTCGGCCAGGCCGAGGCCGTCGCCGCGGTCTCCGACGCGGTCCGCCGGGCCCGGGCCGGCGTCGCCGACCCGGATCGCCCGACCGGGAGCTTCCTCTTCCTCGGGCCGACCGGCGTCGGCAAGACCGAGCTGGCCAAGGCGCTCGCGGAGTTCCTGTTCGACGACGAGCGGGCCATGGTCCGCATCGACATGGGTGAGTACGGCGAGAAGCACTCCGTCGCCCGCCTCGTCGGCGCCCCGCCCGGGTACGTCGGCTACGAGGAGGGTGGCCAGCTCACCGAGGCGGTGCGCCGCCGGCCGTACTCGGTGATCCTGCTGGACGAGGTGGAGAAGGCCCACCCGGACGTGTTCGACGTGCTGCTCCAGGTGCTCGACGACGGCCGGCTCACCGACGGCCAGGGCCGTACGGTGGACTTCCGCAACGCGATCCTGATCCTCACCTCGAACCTCGGCTCGTCGGTGATCAGCGACCTGACGCTGGCCGAGGAGCAGCGCCGGGAGGGCGTCCTCGCGATGGTCCGGTCGCACTTCAAGCCGGAGTTCCTCAACCGGCTCGACGACATCGTGGTCTTCGCCGCGCTGCACGGGGACGACCTGCGGGCCATCGTGGACATCCAGCTTGAGCGGATGCGCCGGCGACTGGCCGACCGCCGGCTCGGCCTGGAGATCACCGAGGCGGCCCGCGGCTGGCTCGCCGAGCACGGGTACGACCCGATCTACGGTGCCCGCCCGCTGCGCCGGCTGGTGCAGTCCGCCATCGGCGACCAACTCGCCAGGGCACTGCTCTCCGGCACGGTGCGGGACGGCGACACGGTGAAGGTCGACCTGGCCGACGGCCGGGACGGCCTGTCGGTCACCGCCGCCTGACGGCTGCCGACCGAATGTCGGAAGGGGCCCCCGGTGCACCGTTCACGGGAAACCGGGGGCCCTCCCTGCCGATCGGGGTATGAGGTGGGGATGTTCGGACGCGGGAACAAGCAACTCGACGCGGCGGTGCGGGAGCTGGCCGAGGCCGACACCCTCGCGTTCGGCGGGGTGGGCTTCGCCGGCACGGTGCTGCCGGCGACCGAGGCGTACCGGGAGGTAGAGCGGCAGCTCGACGCGCACCCGAAGCAGGCCCGGCGGAAGGTCGACTGGCTGCTGGAACACGGCTCGCCGGCCGGCCGGGCGTACGCGGCGACGCTGCTCGGCCGGAACGATCCGGCGGCGGCCCGGACGGCGTGGGAGTCGCTGCGCGGCGCGGAGGGGGAGATCACCACCTTCGCCGGGTGCGTCATGGGCCGGACCACGCTCGGCGAGTACGCCGCCGGCCAACTCGCCGCCGGGGGACGCCCCGTAGCTGACCCTTGACTCAGTGGAGATCAGGTTTCCCCACGTGCGTGGGGTTGTTACCGTCTCCGCCGACGCAACTGGGGAGGCGATCGGATTGAACGGATCGGTGGCGTATCTGGTGACGGCGGCGGGCTGCCTCATCGCGGTGGCCGGGATCGTCGTCGCAGTGGTGGCGTTGCGGCGGACCCGCACCCGCCCGTCCCGGCACCCCGGCCCGACCGACCCGTTCCGCGACCGGGACGCCGACGCGCTGCGGGGTGACCCGCGCAGGCTGCGCCCCGGCGACATCGTCGAGATCCGCCGGGTGCCGTACACGCTGCGCGGCTCGGTGGAGCTGAGGGAGGGCAGCTGGACCTGGTGGGAGCACTTCCTCGACGACGCCAGTGGCGGACAGCTCTGGCTCTCCGTCGAGGAGGACCCGGACCTGGAGCTGGTGCTCTGGAGGACCGACCCGGACGCGGCCCTGACCCCGGGCGCCCCGACCGTCGACTTCGACGGGCGCCGGTTCACCAAGGAGGAGTCCGGCCACGCGCGGTTCACCGGCACCGGCACCACCGGCCTCGACCCGACCGGCGCCATGCGGTACTTCGACTACCGGTCCCCGGACGGGGCTCGGCTGTCGTTCGAGGCGTTCGGGGACGCCGCCTGGGAGGTGTCCCGGGGCGACGTGTTGCACCGCTCCGACGTGATGATCTACCCGCAGGCCGACCCGGGGAAGGTGGGCTGACCCGTGCTGGTCACGCTCGACACCCCGTACGTCGACACCAGCGCGGCCGACCTCAGCCTCGCCCTCGGCGACGCCGAGCGGCCCGCGCTGCACGTGCTCGACCTCGACCTACCCAGCGGCGTCCGGCTGCGGCTGCGGCTGCTCGGCGCCTCCCACCAGATGGTGCTCCGCGCGGTGGGCACCGAGCTGATCGAGACCGTGGCCTGCCTGCCTGGCCGCCCGCCCGAGCTGCCCGCCACGAGGCTGGACGAGGCGAACGGCTACCGGTTCACCGCCACCGTCCTGCGGCCGGCGGGGGCGGAGCTGAGCGACCGGGTGGCCGCGCTCCGCGCCGAGCTGGCCGACGACCCGTACGCGCTGGTCGGGGTCTTCCCCGGCGACGCGGACGCGGTGACCGCCCTCGCGGTCCGGCCGGATCCCCCGGCCGGGACGGTGGCCTGGCGCACCTGGCACGCGTACCCCCAGACCAACGAGCTGGTCCTGACCGAGACGGTGGTGGCACTTGTGAACGCGAGGAGTGAGCCGGTCCTGCGAGCCCCGCAGTCGCGAACGGTGGTGGCCCTGTGACGTACCGACGCTGGTTCGTGGTGGGAGCGGCGGTCGCCGTGGTCGGCGCCCTGCTCGCCGCCTTCGCGATTCTCTACGGCAACTTCTCCCCGCGCGGCTACGTGGAGGACCGGTACACCCGGGCGACCAGCCGCGACATCGGCCGCGCGGCCGTGGCGTACACCTCGTCCAAGTCGCCCAGCCAGGTCGCCGACGAGGTGACCAGCGCCTGGAAGCCGGCCGACCAGTACGTCGACGGCAGCGGTGTCTACCTGCGCTACGACGACGACTCGCTGGTGATCCTGCCGATCGCCGCCGGTTCGGTGATCCTGCTCGAACGCATGACCACCGCCTACCCCCGCTACCACTCGACCGTCGGGTCGCACTGGGGCTGGGGACGCGGCAGCACCGTCCGGGGCGGCGGCCCCGGCGCCGGCAAGTAGCCCGACGACCGACCCCCCTCACCCTGGAGCCCCCCTGTGCAGAATCTCGTCATCGATCTGCTGGTCACCCTCGCCTACGGCGTGGTCGGCGTCGTCCTGATGGGCGTCGGCTACGGGTTGGTCGACGTGGCCACCCCCGGCAAGCTCCACGAGCTGATCTGGACCGAGCGCAACCGCAACGCCGCCCTGCTGCTCTCCTCCAACCTGCTCGGGGTCGGCACCATCGTGGTCGCCGCGATCGTGGCCAGCGAGGACGACTTCGTCATCGGCCTGGTCGGCGCGGCGGCGTACGGGATCGTCGGGCTGGTCATCATGGCCGCCGCGTTCCTGCTGCTCGACGCGGTGACCCCGGGCCGGCTCGGCGAGCTGCTCGTCGACCCGGAGCCGCACCCCGCCGTGTGGGTGTCGGCCGTGGTGCACCTCGCCACCGGCGCGATCATCGCCGCCGCGATCAGCTGATGGCCGCGGATCACCCGGGCCGCGGCCGGCCGGGCAAGCCGACGGTGAAGGGGTCCTCCTCGGCCGCCGCCGGCTGGATCGTCGGCCTGGTCACCGTCGTCGTGGTCGGCGGCTGCATCGGCATCGGCGTCCTGAACGGCGACTCCGGTGACACCACCGTCCCCGCGCCCGCAGCCGACGAGCGTGCGGACACCGTGCCGATCCTCGCCCAGGCCGCCACCAGCCAGGGCATCTGCTACGGCTGGCGGCTGGAGAGCTACTACGGCTCCGTGGTCAGCGTCGGCTCGAACCTCGGCGACGGGGTGGCCGTGGTCGACAACCCGGCCTGTCCGCGCTGGGTCGAGGTGGCCGCCGAGGTCAGGTACACCTCGGAGAGCAGCGAGAGCAGTGACTCGGCGACTGTCGACGTGACGGGCTCGACCGACATCGACCGGGCCGACCTGTACGCCGTGGAGAACGGACTGCAACGGTTCGGGCTGGACGACGACGCCTTCGTCGACGACCCCGGCTGGGCGGTCTGCCGGGCCGCCGTGGCGCTGCCGCTGCTGGTCGCCGAGGCCGGCCTGGCCGAGCCCGCCGCCGCCCCCACCGCCGCGCCGGGCGCGCCGGTGGCCCCGCTGCCCGACGCCGGCAGCGACTTCTGGCGGGACCGCTGGGGCTGGCTGCTGGCCGCCGCGGGGTTGCTGCTGGTCACCGCGCTGCTGTTCACCGTCGGGTTCGTGCAGCGCAGTCGGCAGCGCACCCGGACGCCCGCCGGGCGTACCCGGGGGAAGGCGTGACCACCGAGGCGCCGGCGGTGGCCGACGGCGGTCCCGCCGCCCGGCCGCGCTGGCGGCTGTCCCGCGCGGCGGTGCTGGTCGCGGTCTTCGTCTGCGCCGCCTGCGGCCTGGTCTACGAGCTGGCTCTGGTCGCGCTGGGCAGCTACCTGATCGGCGACACCGTCGGGCAGGCGTCGATCGTGCTCGGCGTGATGGTCTTCGCGATGGGCGTCGGCGCGCTCGCCGCGAAGCCGTTGCAGTCCCGGGCCGCCGCCGCGTTCGCCGTGGTGGAGCTGGCCCTGGCCCTGCTCGGCGGCCTGTCGGTGCTCGGCCTCTACGCCGCCTTCGCCTGGCTCGACCTGTACGGCCCGGCGCTGGTCGGCACCGCGTTCGTGCTCGGACTGCTGATCGGCGCGGAGATCCCGTTGCTGATGGTCATGCTGCAACGCATCCGGGAGCAGTCCGCCGGCAGCGCGGTGGCCGACCTGTTCGCCGCCGACTACGTCGGCGCGCTGCTCGGCGGGCTCGCCTTCCCGTTCCTGTTGATGCCCGTCTTCGGCCAGCTCAAGGGCGCCCTGGTGGTCGGCGCGGTGAACGCGGTGGCCGGCGTCGCGCTGGTCTGCACGGTGTTCCGCGCCGAGCTGAGCCGCCGGGCGCGGATCGCGGTCGGCGCCGGCTCCGTCGTGGTCGCCCTCTGCCTCTCCTACGCCTGGATCACCGCCCACGACTTCGAGGTGACCGCCCGGCAGCAGCTCTACCGGGACCCGGTGGTGCACGCCGAGCGCAGCCGGTACCAGGAGATCGTGCTTACCCGCTCGGTACGGGAGGCCGGCCACGCCGACACGGACCTGCGGCTGTTCCTCAACGGTGACCTCCAGTTCAGCTCGATCGACGAGTATCGCTACCACGAGGCGCTGGTGCACCCCGCGCTGAACGGCCCGCGTGGCGAGGTGCTGGTGCTCGGCGCCGGGGACGGGCTCGCGGTCCGGGAGATCCTGCGCTACCCCGACGTGCGCCGGGTGACCGTGGTCGACCTCGACCCGGCGGTGGTGGCGCTGGCCCGCAGCGAGCCGCAGCTACGCCGGCTCAACGGCGACGCGTTCGCCGACCCCCGGGTGCGGGTGGTCAACGTCGACGCGTTCGGCTGGCTGCGCGCCGCCACCGAGCGGTTCGACGTGGTGGTCGCCGACCTGCCCGACCCGGACGAGACGGCCACCGCCAAGCTCTACACCGTCGAGTTCTACGAGCTGGTCCGGTCGGTGCTCACCGAGGGCGGGCGGCTGGTCGTGCAGTCCGGTTCGCCGTACTTCGCGCCCCGGTCGTACTGGTCGATCGAGGCGTCGGTGCAGGAGGCCGGCTTCGCCACCGTCCCGTACCACGTCGACGTGCCGAGCTTCGGCGACTGGGGGTTCGTGCTCGCCGCGCCGGGGGGCACCCCGCCGGGGCTGGCGCTGCCGGCCGACGCGCCGGGGCTGCGCTTCCTCACCGCCGGGACGCTGGCGTCGGCCGGGAACTTCCCCGCCGACCGGGGGCGCGTCGACGTCCCCGCCTCGACCCTGTTGCGGCCCAGGGTGCTGGAGTACGCCCGCGCCGAGTGGCGTGGCTACTAACGTCGGGGCAATGGTGCGCGGACCTTCGCGGCGCCGCTGGATGCCGCCCCGGGCGGAGGCTGCGGCGGCGTACCTCCAGGCGTTCGTCCTCTCCGGGGTGGCCACCGTGCTGCTCACCCGGGCGTACCTGCGGGCCACCGGCTACCCGCAGCTCGGCGGCGGCAGCCTGCACATCGCCCACGTGCTCTGGGGCGGCCTGCTGATGACCGCCGGCCTCGGCGTGGCACTGGTCTTCCTCGGCGGTGTGGCCCGGATGGCCGGGGCGATCCTCGGCGGCGTCGGGTTCGGCCTGTTCATCGACGAGGTGGGCAAGTTCGTGACCACCGGGACGGACTACTTCTACGCCCCGGCCGCCGGCATCATCTACGGCGTCTTCGCCCTGCTCGTGGTCATCACCCAGGCGGTGCGCGGCCGGACCCGGCTGCTCCCCGCCGAGCGCACGGCGAACGCCCTGGACGCCGTGCTCGGCGGGCTGATCGACGGGCTCACCGACCGGCGGCGGGCCGAGGTGCTCCGGCTCGCCCGGGGCTCCGGGGCGCTGACCGAGGCCGCCGTGGCCGGGCTGCTCGACGCGGTGCCCCGCCGGGAGCCGCCGCCACCCCGGTTCTGGCAGCCCTGGCTGGCCCGGCTCCGCCGGATCGTCGTCGGGCTGACCGTCCAGCGCTGGGTGGTCAGCCTGGTGGTCATCTACCTGGTGGTGGAGCCGGCGGTGACCGTGCTCGGGGTGCTGGTGGACGGGGTGACCGGCGCGCTGGACGAGCAGCGGGAGTGGGGGGCGCTGCTCGGCTCCTCAGCGTCCGCCCTGATCACCGCCGTGCTCAGCGTCACGGCGGCGTTCCGGCTGCGCCGGGACCGGGTCGACGCGTTCCGGCTGTTCAAGCTGGCCCTCCTGGTCGACCTGCTGTTCGGGCAGATCTTCAACTTCACGGTCAACCAGTTCGGCGCGGTCACCGCGGTCGGCGCCGACCTGTTCCTGCTCGCCGTGGTGACCGCCGAGCACCGGCGGCTGCGCCGGGAAGTCGACCGGCCCGCGTCCGCCTCCGGCGCGCCCCACTCCGTCTGACGTGCCGGCCTGGCCTGTACTGGATACGGTGTGGGCCCGACTCCAGGGAAGGAGCACCGTGGTCGACCCCCACAGTCCACCGCCGGCCCGGACACGTCCGGCCGTCGTCACCATCTCCAGCTACCTGCTGATCCTCGTCGCCGCGATCCAGGTGATCCAGCTGATCCTGACGCTGGTCACCATCGGCACCACCCGAGACGTGCTGCACGACGCGTACTCGGGCACCGACGCCAACGGCGCCGACGCGTTGGCGGACTTCACCGTCGCGGTCGGCGTCGGTGGGGCCATCCTGGTCCTGCTCATCGGGATCGGGCTGGTGGTGCTGGCCATGCTCAACAACCGGGGCCGCAACGGCGCCCGGATCACCACCTGGGTGGTCGGCGGCATCCTGGTCTGCTGCACCGGCGGCAACCTGATCAGCGGGCTCGCCGGCGGCTTCGCCGGCAGCGGCCAGACCTCCGGCAACGCCCCGAGTCCGGAGGAGATCCAGCGCCGCCTGGAGCAGGAACTGCCCTCGTGGCTCACCCCGGTCAGCACCCTGCTCGCCGTCGTCGCCCTGCTGGCCCTGCTGGCGGCGCTGATCCTGCTGGCCCTGCCTGCGGCGAACGCGTTCTTCCGCAAGCCGCAGCAGGGCTGGGAGCCCCCGGTCCCGGGCGCCGCCTACCCGGCCTACCCGCAGAATCCGGGCTACCCGCAGGCCCAGGCGTATCCGCAGACCCCCGGCTACCCGGCGGCACCCGGCTACCCGCACGGTCCGGGCCAGCCCGGCCAGCCGAGCTACCCGCACGCGACCCCTGGTCCGTCCTCCCCGGACCAGCCGAGTCCGTACCCGGACCAGCCGACCCCGGGGCCGTCCTCGTCCGACCGGCCGGACCCGTCCGGGCCGGGCCAGTGGGGCGACTCGGGGCCGTCCACGAGCGGTGGTGACTCCGGGCCGTCCACGGGCGGCGGCGGGGACTCCGGATCGTCCTCCGGCGGCGGCTCGTCGTCGTCGGACTGAGCACCGGCCACCACCCCGCCCGCCGGCCGGCGCAGCCCGGGCGGCGGGCGGGGCGCGCCGGATAACGGCGACACAGACGATCCCTCCGAGTAGGTTCCACACGGACGCCTACCGGAGGGATCTGTCGTGTCGTACCCCGATCAGGCGCCGTCCCGTCGCCCGGCGGTGGTGGGGCTGGCGGCGGCGGTGCTGGTGCTGATGGCCGTCGGCGCGCTGGCCTACGCGGTCGCCGGCCTGGTCGCCCTCGGTGGCACCGTCGACCGGTTCCGGGCGGCGGCGGCCGGCACCACCGCCGGTTCCGGGGAGGCCGACGGCCTGGTCACCCTGCTGCGGCTGGCGGTGGTGCTCTCGGCGGTGCTGACCGTTCTGGTCGGCGTGGTGCTCGTCGGGCTGGCGTCCGGCCTGTTCGCCGGCCGGCCCGGGGCCCGGATGGCGACCTGGGTGGTCTGCGGGCTGGGCCTGGCCGTCGGCTGCTGCGGGCTCGCGGTGCTGGTCGGCCAGCGGGCCGTCCCGCTGCGGCTGTCCGGGAGCGACCAGGCCACCACCGCCGAGCTGCTCGGCCTGCTCGACAACGCCTATCCGTCCTGGTGGATTCCGGTCAACGCGGCCCTTTCCGTCGGCCAGGTGCTCGGCTACCTTGTGGTAACCGCGTTGCTGGCCCTGCCGGCCGCCAACGCGTGGTTCCGTCGAGGCCGCCCCGCGCCAATCCCGACCGGCCCCCCGCCGGCCGGGCCCCCGTACCCGATCCGCTGAGGACACCCGTGACGGCAGAGCAGGTTCCCGCCGAGCGCCGCGCGCTGGTCACCGGCGCGACCGCCGGCATCGGCGCGGAGTTCGCGCGCCGGCTGGCCGCCGACGGCTGGGCCCTCGTGCTGGTGGCGCGCGACGCCGCCCGGCTGGCGGCGGTCGCCGCCGAGCTGACCGGCCGGTACGGCCACCCGGTCGAGGTGATCGCGGCCGACCTGTCCACCGACGACGGTTGCGCCGACGTGGAACGCCGGCTGGCCGAGGGCAGCCCGGTCGAGCTGTTGGTCAACAACGCCGGGATCAGCCTCAACCAACCCTTCCTGCGTTCCTCGGTCGCCGACGAGTCCCGCCTGCTGCGGCTGAACGTGCACGCCGTGCTGCGGCTGACCCTCGCCGCGGTCGGCCCGATGACCCGCCGGGGCCACGGGGCAGTGATAAATGTCTCTTCGGTCGCGGGCTTCGGGCCGGTGATGCCCGGCTCGACGTACCCGGCCAGCAAGGCGTGGGTCACCGCGTTCAGCGAGTCCGTCGACCTGGCCGCCGCCGCCTCCGGGGTGCGCGTGATGGCCCTGTGTCCTGGTTACACCCGCACCGGCGCGCACGAGCGGCTCGGCATCGACCTGTCCGGCACTCCCGGGTTCATGTGGCTCCAGGCTGACCAGGTGGTCGACGAAGCCCTTCGTGACCTGCGGAAAGGCCGCTCGGTAAGCGTTCCGTCGCGGCGCTACAAGCTGGCCGTCGCCGGGGTCCGGCACGCGCCCCGCAGCCTGCTGCGGTGGTTCGTCCGGGACACCCGCGGTCGCGACGACCGCCGCGCCGGCTGACCTGCGGCGCAGCGCCGGCCGGAGGCCCCGACGGGACGCGTCCGGCCCGGCTCGGCGGCGGCAGTCGCACAGAGTAGCCGAACATCGCCAACCATCGGTCGCCCGCAGGACTGACCGGGGTGGACCCCACACACGGCTCCCAGAGTTGCGCAGTACCCTCTATCGCCATGGGGGACCACGACGACCTGCGTAAATTCATCACCGACCTGGCCGTGGTCCACGGGCGGGTGGTGCTCTCCTCCGGCCAGGAGGCGGACTGGTACGTCGATCTGCGGCGTGTCACGCTCCATCACCAGGCCGCACCGTTGGTCGGTCGGGTGCTGCTCGACCTGACCTCCGACTGGGAGTACGACGCCGTCGGCGGCCTGACCCTGGGTGCCGACCCCGTCGCCCTCGCAATGCTGCACGCCGCGTCGACGACCGACCGGTCGCTCGATGCTTTCGTCGTCCGTAAAGCGGGTAAGGCTCATGGTCTACAACGCCGCATCGAGGGACCGGACGTGGCCGGACGGCGGGTGTTGGCGGTCGAGGACACGTCGACCACAGGTGGCAGCGTGCTGACCGCAGTGGAGGCACTGCGCGAGGCCGGGGCCGAAGTGGTGGGTGTGGCGGTTATTGTTGATCGCGGCGCCGGCGACGCGGTGCGAGCCGCCGGACTGCCGTATCGGGCGGCCTATACGTTGGCTGACCTCGGCCTTGTGGCCTAAAAGTTTGCCGATTCGGATCTGCTGATATGCAGGCGGATCGATGCTGCTGGTGGAAGGATGGAATACGTGGGAACTGCGTTGGCTGAAATGACCATGCCTCAGATCTCGCCGCTTGCCGGCGAGCCGATCGAACGTGCCGACGCCGAGCGGCTCGCGGGGGTCCTCAAGGCCCTCGCGGACCCCGCCCGGCTGCGGCTGCTCAGCCTGATCCAGTCGGCGCCCGAGGGCGAGGCGTGCGTGTGCGACCTGACCGCACCGCTCGGCCTCTCCCAGCCGACGGTCAGTCACCACCTGCGTATCCTCACCGAGGCCGGCTTGCTGGAGCGGGAGAAGCGCGGTGTCTGGGCGTACTACCGGCTGGTGCCGTCCGCGATCGCCACGATCGCGGATCTGCTGACCCCGCCGCGCAAGCGGGCCACCAAGAAGGCCCGCTGACGAGGTTGCTGTTCCGGCCGTCCCACCTCGGGTCGGCATCGGGTGGCGTGCCAGGGGTGGCGCCACCACCGGACGGTGACGCCTGCCCGCGTCACCAGCAGCTACTTCGCTGATCCGTCCGCCGTCGATTCGACACGACTGACCGATGGCCGGTCCCCGCAGCGGGGACCGGCCATCGGCGCGTGTCGGCTCGCGCCGTCAGCGGCCCTCGCCCTGCTCCGGCCACCGCCCGCCACCGTGCGGCGGCTGCTGCCCGTACGGCTCACCGTGCTGCTGCGGCCGGTCGGGGTGCTGGTGGTGCTGCTCGACGGTGTCCCGGACGGCCTCCACCGCGCCGGCGGCGCTGGCCGCCGCCACCACGGTCATCACCTCGCCGCGCTTGCGGGCGCGCCGGTCGCGGAGGAACTCGAAGAAGATCGGCAGCACCGAGATCACGATGATCAGCGCGACCACCGGCAGGATGTACCGGTCGATCTTGTCGCCGATCGCGTTGTAGATCTGTTCGGCGAGCAGGTAGCCGATCAGCAGGATGCCGTCCACCCAGAGGATCGCGCCGACGACGTTCCAGAGCAGGAACTGCCTGGCCGGCATGCCGAGCGCCCCGGCCACCGGGTTGAGGAACGTGCGGACGATCGGGATGAACCGGGCCAGTACCACCGCCTTGGCCGGGCCGAACTTCTGGAAGTAGTACTCCGCCTTCTCCACGTACTCCCGCTTGAAGAGGCGGGAGTTGGGGCGCTCGAACATCCGCCGGCCGTACCGCGCGCCGAGCCAGTGCCCGAGCTGGGCGCCGACGATCGCGCAGATCGGCCCGCCGATCAGCAGCCCGACCAGGGACAGCCGGGTGCCGTCGCCGAAGATCGCGTCCGCCACGGGCGACGCGGCGACGCCGGCCAGGAACAGCAGCGAGTCGCCCGGGAAGAAGAAGCCGACGAGCAGGCCCGTCTCGGCGAACAGGATCACCCAGACGCCGAGCAGCCCGAAGGTCTGGAGCAGGTCCTTCGGGTCGAGCGGGTTCAGGGCGACGGTCTCGACGACCGCTCGTGCCTTCTCTGCTGTGTCCACGGCCACACAGGCTACCGAACCCCGGTCCCACCCCCGGCCCGCACCGCCCCGGTCCACCCGGGCCGGTGCGTCACAGGCGGGGGTCGACCGGCTCGGACTCGCAGGCCAGGACGGCGAAGACCAGCTCGTGGCGGCGCCACAGCGGGGCGCCCGCCGCCAGCGCGTCCAGGGCGGCCAGCCCGAGGGCGTGCTCCCGCAGGGCCAGCCCCCGCTTGCGGCCCAGTGACCGCCGGCGTAGCGCGGTGAGCTGCTCGGGCCCGGTGTACCCGGGGCCGTAGATGATCCGCAGATACTCCCGGCCCCGGCACTTGATCCCCGGCTGGAGCAGCGACCCCCGCGACGACCGGGCGGCCGGCCCGGCGTACGGCTTGACCACCATGCCCTCCCCGCCGCCGGCGGTCAGCGCCAGCCACCAGTCGGTGGCGTCGGCCTCGGCCGAGGCGTCGGCCAGGTCGACGACCCGCCGCCGGGTGGGGGTGAAGAACCCCGGGTCGGCGGCGCACAGCCGGTCGGCCAGGTCGAGGTGCCAGCCGTGGTCCCGGTCGGCGTGGCTGGCACCGGCGGAGGCGAGCACCACGAACGGGGCGAGGGTCACCCCGCGCAGCCCGTCGGTCGGCGCCACGTACGCCCGGTAGGACGCCGAGTACGCCTCGACCTCCGCGGAGCGGGCGGCCATCCGTTCCCGCAGCTCCCCGACCGGCAGGCCCCGGCCGGCCGCCTCGTCCAGGGTGGCCAGCACCGCCGGCAGGGCGGCCCGGCCGGCCGCGCCCACGCTCGCGTACTGCTCGCGGATCAACCCGCCCGCCTTCGCCGACCAGGGCAGCAGCTCGCAGTCCAGCAACAGCCAGTCGGTGTCCAACTCCGCCCACAGTCCCGCCGCGGTCACCGCCGCCCGGACCCGGTCCAGCAGCTCGTCGTCCAGCGGCGGGCCGAAGAACGGCCGGCCGGTGCGGGTGTGCACCACGCCGCCGCCCGGCCCGAACGGGCCGCCGTCGGGGTCGCGGCAGACCAGCACCACGGCCCGCGAGCCCATGTGCTTCTCCTCGCAGACCACCCGCTCGACGCCGGCCGCCCGGTAGTCGGCGAACGCCTGCGCCGGGTGCTCCAGGAACCCGTCGACGGTCGACGTCGAGCACGGCGCCATCGTCGGCGGCAGCCAGGTCAGCCAGCGCGGGTCGACCGCGAACCGGCTCATCACCTCCAGCGCGGCGGCGGCGTTCTCCGCCGGCACGGTCAGCGTCCCGTACGGGTGCTCGACGTGCCGGCGACCGGCGACGTCGCGCAGGTCCAGCACCGCGTCCGGGCGGGCCGGGGCCGGCGTGACCAGCGGCCGGACCGGGGCGTACCACTCCTTCACGGCACCGACGGAGACCAGTTCCCGCTCCGGGTACCGCAGCGCGGTCAGCTTCCCGCCGAAGACGCAGCCGGTGTCGACGCAGACGGTGTTGTTCACCCACTCCGGCTCCAGGGCGGGCGTGTGCCCGTACACGACCATGGCCGAGCCCCGGTAGTCGCGCGCCCACGGGTAGCGCACCGGCATGCCGTACTCGTCGGTCTCGCCGGTGGTCTCCCCGTACAGCGCGAACGACCGGACCCGGCCCGACGCCCGACCCTGGTACTCCTCCTTGAGCCCGGCGTGCGCCACCACCAGCCGTCCGCCGTCGAGCACGAAGTGGCTGACCAGGCCGTCGACGAACGCCGCGACCTCCGCGACGAACTCCGCCGGTTCCGCCTCCAGTTGGGCCATCGTCTCGGCCAGGCCGTGGGTGAGCCGCACGTCCCGGCCGCGCAGCTTGCGCAGCAGCTTCTGCTCGTGGTTGCCGGGCACGCAGATCGCGTGCCCGGCCGCCACCATGCCCATCACCAGGCGGAGCACCCCGGGGGAGTCCGGGCCGCGGTCCACCAGGTCACCCACGAAGACCGCGGTACGACCAGCCGGGGGCACCGCGTCCACCGGGCGGCCCGCGTCGTCGCGGCGCAGGCCGTAGCCCAGCCGGAGCAGCAGCGCCTCCAACTCCTCGCGGCAGCCGTGGATGTCGCCGACGATGTCGAACGGCCCGGTCAGCTCCCGCCGGTCGTTGAACAGCTTCTCGTACCGGATCTCCGCCGCGTCGATCTCCTCGACGCCGCGCAGCACGTGCACCTTGCGGAACCCCTCCCGGGCGAGCTGCCCGTACGACCGGCGCAGGTCCCGCTGCATCCGGGCCAGCACCGGCCGGCCGAAGGTGCGGTCGGCGCGGGCCTCCGTGCGCTCCCAGGCCAGCGCCTCCGGCACGTCCAGCACGATCGCCACCGGCAGCACGTCGTGCTCCCGGGCCACCCGGACCAGCCCGGCGCGGGCGTGTGGCTGGAGGTTGGTGGCGTCCACGACGGTGAGCCGGCCGCGCCGCAGCCGGATCCCGGCGACGTGGTGCAGCGCGTCGAACGCGTCCGCCGACGCCGACTGGTCGTTCTCGTCGTCGGCGACCAGCGCCCGGAACGTGTCGGAGGAGAGCACCTGACTCGGGGCGAAGTGCCGTCGGGCGAAGGTGGACTTGCCGGAACCGGAGACGCCGACCAGCGCCACCAGGGCCAGTTCGGGGATGTCGATCATCGGCCCGCCTCCTTCGGTGCGGTCGTCTGCGTCGTGGCATTCGTCTGCGTCGTGGCATTCGGCCGCGTCGTGGCATTCGTCGGCGTCGTGGTGAACACGGCGAGCTGGGTGGGGGCGCCGACCTCGGGGTCGTCGTCGCCGATCCCGCCGATCGTCGCGGCGTACCCGTGCGTGGCGGTGACCCGGTCGACCCAGCCGGCGAACTCCGCCCGGGTCCACTCGAAGCGGTGGTCCGGGTGCCGGAACCGGCCCGCCTCCAGCCCCTCGTAACGGACGTTGTGCTCGGCGTTCGGCGTGGTCACCACGACGGTGGCGGGCCGGGCGTGGCCGAACACCGCGTCCTCCAGCGCCGGCAGGCGCGACGGGTCGACGTGCTCGACGACCTCCATGAGCACCGCCGCGTCGTACCCGCGCAGCCGGTCGTCCCGGTAGGTCAGGGCGGACTGCCACAGCCGGATCCGGTCCCGCTGCCGCTCCGGCAGCCGGTCCAGCCCCAGCCGGCGGGCGGCCAGCGCCAGCGCCCGGGCGGACACGTCGGTGCCGACGATCTCGGTGTACCGGCGGTCGCCGGCCAGCGCGGCGAGCAGCGCGCCGCCGCCGCAGCCGAGGTCCAGCACCCGGCTCGCCCCGCTGGCCGCGAGGGCGGCGAGCACCGCCTCCCGGCGGCGCGCCGCCAGCGACGGCCGGTGCGGAGCCTCCCCGCCGTCGGCCTCGGCCACGCTGTCGGCCGGCGGCTCCTCGGCCAGCCGCTGCTCGGCGAGGCGGGCCATGGCCTCCCCGGCCAGGGCCCGGCGGTGGGCCAGGTAACGGCGGGTGATGGTGGACCGCTCCGGGTGACCGGCCAGCCAGCCGGCGCCCGCCCGGAGCAGCTTGTCGATCTCGTCCGGCGCCACCCAGTAGTGCTTCGCGTCGTCGAGCACCGGCAGCAGCACGTACAGGTGGTTCAGCGCGTCGGCGAGCCGCAGCGTGCCGGTCAGCGTCAGGTCGACGTACCGGCTGTCGCCCCAGTCCGGGTGCGTCTCGTCGAGCGGGATCGGGTCGGCCGCCACCGCCCAGCCCAGCGGGGCGAACACCCGGGCGGCCAGGTCGGCACCGCCCCGGCAGCGCAACACGGGCACCCGGACCTCCAGCGGGATCGCGGCGGCGGCCAGCTCCGGCCGGTCCCGCGACTCGCCGCGCAGGGCGGACCGGAACACCCTGGCCAGCGCCGAGGCGAGCAAGCTCGACGCGGCGTACGGCCGGTCGTTGACGTACTGGCCGAGGGTGAAGCTGTCTGGGGCGCTCGGCTGGCTCCGGCCGCGACCCCGGCCGCCGGCCAGCCGCAGCGGGTCCACGTCGACCAGCAGGGCGACGGTGCAGCGCCGCTCGTCCGCCTCGGGGTAGACCACGTGCGCGACGCCGACGGGCAGCTCGAAGGAGTGCACCCGGTCCGGGTGCTTGACCAGCAGGTACCCGAGGTCGGTCGCCGGCCGGTGGGTGGTGGTCAGGGTGAGCAGCACGCGCCCATGGTGTCAGGGACTTCGATCTTGCGCCGACCCGTTTTCGTCTGCCACGGTCGGGAAACGACGGTGCCCCGCCGACCCGGGTGGGTCGGCGGGGCACCGGTGATACCGGTGGGTCAGGCGACGAAGCGGGTCCGGCGGCGCTTGGCCACCAGGTAGCCGCCGACACCGGCCACGAGCAGCAGGCCGCCGATGCCAGCGAGCAGGCCGGTCGAGGTGCCGGTGATCGGCAGCGACCCGCCGCCGCCCTGGCCGCCGTCACCGGAGTTCAACAGGATCTTGGCGGTGTCGTTGCCCGGGTTCAGGTCCTTGGCGCGGCGCTCGTCCGGGCCACCGTGCCACAGCTCGATCTTGCCGACCGAGGTGCCTGCCTTCTCGATACGCACCGAGAACCGGAACTCCGCCTTCTTACCCTTGTTGACCACCTGCGGCACGAAGCAGGCGTACGCGGTGCCCCCGGGCTTGCCGGAGTCCTCACCGAACTCACCCTCGGCGTCCGCGCAGTACTCGGGGGCCTCGACGACTCTGGCACCCCTGGGCAGCGTCACCAGCGCCATCGTGGCCATGCCCTGCTCGCCGCCCGCGTTGATCGCCGCCGGCCCGTTGTTGGTGAAGCCCACCGTGAGCGGAACGGTTTTATCGACCTTGCCGTGCAGCGTGGCGCCGTTCGCGGCCACGTCCGCCTTCTGGTTGCCCTTGACCGTGAGCTGGAGCATCGTCTCGTTGTTGTACGGGTCCACGTCGGTCTGCGCGGCGCGGGACAGCACCTGTGGGGTGCTGACCGATTCCAGCCCGAGGAGTCCGTCGGTGCCCTTCTCTCCCAGCTCGCCGGCGGTCGGCACCTCGGCCCGGACCGCCTTCCAGTCGGCGGGCGTGAACCAGATTGCGAAGCCGTAGTCCCTGTTCGGCGCCCACGCGTCGCCGGGGACGGCGAAGCCGAACGAGTCGTCCAGCTTCAGGCCGGCACCCGGCTCCAGGCTGCTGTCGAGGGTGCAGGCGAAGGCGTTCACGTCGAAGTCGTCCTTGACGTACTCGCAGTTCGAGTACCGCTTGGAGGGCGTGAGGCTGTATGAGCCGAAGAAGAACAGCACCATGCCCTTGGCGGTCTTGTCGCCCTGGTTGCCGACCGTCAGTGGCGACTTCACAGTGGCGCCGGGCTTGCCGTCCAGGTAGACGAACGGCTCCGACACCAGGTCGACCCCTTCGCCGACCGAGACGGTGGAACGGAAGCTGGTCGATCCGGAGCCTGGGGTCGTGACGGTGAACGCGAGCTCACCCTCCTGCCCCGCCTTGGCCTTCTTCCTGGGCAGTACCACAAGGGAGAGCAGGTCGAGATCCGGTTCCTGGTCGTCCTTGACGGTGCAGGTCAGGACGGCGCCTGTCTCTGTGCAGGAGCCGTAGCCGACTGGCTTCTGGACCTCGGCGAAGCCGTCGACGCCGCTCCGGTCCACCTTGACGGTGTACTCGGTGAGTGGCTGGCTGATCAGAGAATAGAGCGAGACCAACTTCTCCGGGCCGCCTGGAGCGACGATGACGTCGTTCGCGTAGAGGTCGAAGCCTTTAGCCGCCTGCGCGTCGGCGGGGGTCGGGGCGGCGACGGCGGGGGTGGCGGAGGCGACGACGAACACGCCTGCGACGCCGAGCCCGGCCAGCCAGCGCCGAGTCGAGTGCTTGAACATTGGGGGGTTCCTCCCGTGGGGGAATCAGGTGGAGTCCGTGGATCTTAAGGTTTACTTAAGTTCCCAGGTCACCCCGAACCTCCACGCGATTCCCGAACGAGCCGAACGGCCGATCACTGCTGCCGCAACGTGCAGCCGGCCCTGCCCTACCGGTGCGACTTGATCCCGGAGTGTGGAACGGGCTCAGCGGTAGTCGTCCTCGTCGGGGGCGACCACCCGGGCCTGCTCCATGGCGTCCCAGTCGTCGACCTCCAGGCCCCGGCTCGGCTCCTGCTCACCGTCGGCCGGGTCGGTCGAGGCGGCCTGCTCCACGGCGTCGGCCGGGGACGCCTCCGGGTCCCGCTCCTCCGGAGCGAGGTGGTCGCTCGGAGTGAAGTCCTCGTCGGGCTGACCCATCGTCCCTCCCTGATTCCGGTGGAAAGCTACCCACACCGTACGGGCTGGCCCGGGTGTGCGCTCGGAGCCGGAAGAAGCCGAGTCGGCGGAATCGCCCCTCCGGGCCCGGCCGGCGGTGCCAGGATGGGGTGGTGGGTTTCCTGATCCGGCTGGCGATCACGGCGATCGCGTTGTGGATCACCACCCTGGTCGTGCCCGGCGTCGAGGTGGGCGGCCGATACGGCGGCCACACGGCGCTCACGCTGGTGGTGGTGGCGCTGATCTTCGGCGTGGTCAACGCCGTGCTGAAGCCGGTGATCAAGGTGATGGGCTGCGTCTTCTACCTGCTGACCCTGGGGCTGTTCGCGCTGGTGGTCAACGCGCTGCTGTTCCTGCTGACCGACTGGATCGCCCGGCAGTTGGACCTGCCGTTCCGGGTGGACGGCTTCTGGGCCGCCTTCTGGGGGGCCATCGTGATGGCCGTGGTGAGCTGGCTGATCAGCGTCGCCGTGCCGGACCGGTGGGGGGCCCGGTGAGTCGGCGTGCGGGCGGCCCGACGCTCCGGTCACCGGCCCACGCCTCGGGCGGGCCAAGGGTCGGTTGTGCCCGTGGCCGCCTCCTACGGGATACTTCCGACGGAGGACAGCGCGGTCCGGCGCACCCACGGTAGACAGCGGCCAGTACGGCCGACAGCGGTAAGTAAGGAGCGTTCGACATGCCCATCGCTTCCCCCGAGGCCTACGCGGAGATGCTGGACCGCGCCAAGGCGGGCCGGTACGCGTACCCCGCGATCAACGTGACCTCCTCCCAGACGCTGAACGCGGCACTGAAGGGCTTCGCCGACGCGGAGAGCGACGGCATCATCCAGGTCTCCACCGGTGGTGCGGAGTACCTGTCCGGTCCGTCCGTGAAGGACATGGTCACCGGCGCCGTGGCGTTCGCCGCGTACGCCCACGAGGTGGCCAAGAAGTACCCGGTCAACATCGCCCTGCACACCGACCACTGCCCGAAGGACAAGCTGGACAAGTTCGTCCGGCCCCTGATGCAGATCTCCAAGGAGCGGGTCGCCGCCGGCCAGGAGCCGCTGTTCCAGTCGCACATGTGGGACGGCTCGGCCGTGCCGGTGGCGGAGAACCTGGAGATCGCCGCAGAGCTGCTCGACCAGGCCGCCCAGGCCAAGATCGTCCTGGAGATCGAGGTCGGCGTCGTCGGCGGCGAGGAGGACGGCGTCGAGAACGCCATCAACGACAAGCTCTACACCACCGTCGAGGACGGCCTGGCCATGGTCGAGGCCCTCGGACTGGGCGAGAAGGGCCGCTACATGGCGGCGCTGACCTTCGGCAACGTGCACGGCGTCTACAAGCCGGGCAACGTCAAGCTCCGCCCGGAGATCCTCAACCAGATCCAGGAGGCGGTCGGCGCCAAGTACGGCAAGGACAAGCCGCTCAGCCTGGTCTTCCACGGCGGCTCCGGCTCGCTGCTGTCCGAGATCCGCGAGGCGCTGGACTACGGCGTGGTGAAGATGAACATCGACACCGACACCCAGTACGCCTTCACCCGGCCGGTCGCCGAGCACATGTTCCGCAACTTCGACGGCGTGCTCAAGGTCGACGGCGAGGTCGGCAACAAGAAGCAGTACGACCCGCGGACCTGGGGCAAGCTCGCCGAGGCCGGGCTCTCCGCCCGCGTCGTCGAGGCCTGCGAGCACCTGCGCTCCACCGGCACCAAGATGAAGTAACACCCACCCGTACGACACGACGGCCGGCACCCCGGGAGGGGGCCGGCCGTCGTCGTCGCAGGGGGTCAGCCGCCGGTCAACACCCGGACCGCCTCCCGCACGTCGTCGGTGAGGTGCACGGTGCCGGAGAGGTCGCCGAACGGCGACGTGGCCAGCAGCGGGTGCAGCAGCGCCTCGACCGGCAGCTCCGTCGTCCAGTAGGCCCGGTCCAGGAAGACGTACGCGCCGCTGGCCCCGTCCGTGCCGTAGAACGTCTTCGTCGCCGCCTGGAACACCTCCTGCACCGTGCCGGCCCGGCCGGGCGCGAAGACGATCCCGCCCCTGGCCAGCCGCAGGATGGTGTCCTCCCGGATCGCGTTCGAGAAGTACTTGGCGATCCGCCCGGCGAACAGGTTCGCCGGCTCGTGCCCGTACAGCCAGGTGGGGATGGCGAGCCCGCCGGCACGCGCCCAGTCCAGGTCGGCGCCGCGCTGCCGGGGCACGGCCGGCGGCGCCCCGTACCGGACCCGGACCTCCAGCGCGGCGGCGGTGTAGCGCTCGTGGTCGGTGAAGTCCGGCGCGGTCGCCAGCAGGTCGATCGCCGCCGTCAGCTCCTCGGCCGGCCGGCTCGACAGGTACGCGCCCAGGTTGGCCGCCTCCATCACGCCGGGCCCGCCGCCGGTCACCACCAGCCGGTCGGCCCGGGCCAGCTCCCAGCCCAGCACCGCCGCCATCCGGTACGGCGCGCTGCCCCGCCGCACGGCGTGCCCGCCCATCACGCCGACCACCGACTGCGGGCCATACGCGGCCAGCCAGGTCCGGGTGGCGTCGGCCAGCGCGTTGTCCACACCGTGGTCGTGCAGCCGCTGGCCGAGCGCCTCCTTGACGTCCGGCAGCGCGCCACCGTGCGCCCGGAAGTGCGCGTACACGCGGGTGTCGTACATGTTCGCGAAGCCGCCCTCGACGAAGCCGGCGGCCAGCTCGTCCGGGGTGTAGAGGTGCGACGGTTGGGTCGGGTACGGCAGCCCGGAGAAGGGCGGCACCACGTTCGCGCCGCGCCGCACCAGGTCGGCGCCCACCTCGCGGGAGGCGAAGCGGCAGCCGACGAAGAGGGTGCCGGTCACCTCCGTCCCGGTGAGGTCGGGGACCGGGTCGAGGTCCAGGCGCAGGCCCTGGACGGTCAGCCCGGCCAGGGTGCCGGTGGTCAACCGCTGTTCGAAGGCGCTGCGGGTCTCGATCTCGGTGGCGCTGGTGTCGTGCGGGGAGATGACGTCCGCGGGAGGTGGGGTCGGCACCAGCCCATCCTGCCCGCCCGGGGCAACCCGCCAGACCCGCCCGCCGGCCCGCCGGACGACAGGAGCCCGGTGGCGAGGCCACCGGGCTCCTGCGTAACCGGGTCCTGGGGAGGCTCCGGACCAATAGTTGTAGTGGAGAACCGCTCCCGGCGGCATGGGCCGCAGGTCTCCCGGCATGGAGCCGCAGGCGTGACCAATGCCTCAACCGTTCAGCCAGCCGGGTCTGCCGACCCGCTCGCGCGGCGTAGAGCGAAGCGGGTTGAATGGGACGATGCAGAACCTGTTGCCTGAGCCGCCGGCCACCCTCCTGCCGGTCCACGACGAGGCCGACGCGACGCTCGCCGCCGCCACCGAGGCCGGCACCGACGAGGCGTACGCCGAGGTCGCGGCCCGCTTCCCGACCTACAGCGCCGGCTGGGCCGCGCTCGCGGGCCGCGCCCTGGCCGCCGGCCAGGTCGTCCTGGCGTACGCGTACGCCCGGACCGGGTACCACCGGGGCCTGGACCAGCTGCGCCGCAGCGGCTGGAAGGGGCACGGCCCGGTGCCCTGGTCGCACGCGCCGAACCAGGGTTTCCTGCGCTGCCTGTACGTGCTCTCCCGGGCCGCCGGCGAGATCGGCGAGGCCGACGAGGCGGCCCGCTGCGCCCAGTTCCTGCGCGACTGCGACCCCGCCGCCGGCGACGCCCTGGCCGGCGCCTGATCCCTGCGAGCCGGTGCGACGGCCGGCCCGGCGGGTGTCGGGCCGGCCGTCGCGCTGCTCAGAGCCCCTCGGCGACCGATGCGGCGATCTTCAACCAGGCGTCCCGGGTGGCCGAGGAGAGCCCTCCGTAGCGGATCGGCTCGCCGGTGTCGATCAACCGCTCGTACGGGGCCAGCAGCACCGCCCGGGTCCGGGCCGCGAAGTGTTCCTGGATGGCCGGCAGGTCGATCTCCTTGCGCGAGGGTGGCATGGACACCACCGTCACCGCCTGCCGGACCAGCCGATGCCGGCCGCTCTGCTCCAGGTGGTCGAGCATCCGGGCGGCGGTCTCCGCCGAGTCGTTGCGCGCCGACATGGTCACCACGAGCTGGTCGGTGGCGTCCATCGCGGCCTGCCAGTTCTGCGCCCGGACATTGTTCCCGGTGTCCACGAAGATCAGCTTGTAGAACCGGCTGACCACCTCCCGGATCTCGGCGAACGCCGCCGCGGTGAGCATCTCCCCGCCGGTGGCCGACTCGTCCGAGGCGAGCACGTCGAACATCCCCTCGCCCTGCGAGCGGACGTACTGCGACAGGTCGCCGACCCGCCCGTGGGCACCCTGGAACTGGCCCAGGTCGCGCAACATGTCGCGCACCGTACGGGAGTGGAAGTCCTGCTGGGCGCGCATCCCGAGGGTGCCCTGGGTCTCGTTGTTGTCCCAGGCCAGCACGTACCCGCCGCGCTTCTGCCCGAACGTCATGGCGAGCAGCAGGATCGCCACGGTCTTGCCCGCGCCGCCCTTCGGGTTGACCACGGTCACCTGGCGCAGCCCGCCGAAGTTGCGGCGCACCATCTCGATGTCGCGGCGCAACTCCTGCTCGTGCCGCCCCGGCGGCAGCTTGATCAGCCCGGTCTTGTTCACCACCGCCCGTACGCCCATCGTGGCCACCGGGTCGGCCGGGCGGACCTGCCGGCGGCGAGCGAAGTCCTCGGCGGTCGGCGCGGTCCCGAAGTCCGGCGTCCAGCCCGCGTCCGGGTACCCGGACGGCACCCGGGTCACCCCGTCCGCCTCCTGGTACGGCGGGTGCGTCACCGGGGCCACCGGCGGCTGGCCGGGCTGCGGCCAGCCCGGGGGATACCAGCCCGGCTGCCCCGCGTCGAGGGGCCCGGGGCCGGGCTGCCCCGGCCCGGCGAGCGGCTGGTCGGGCCGGGGCGGTCCCGGTTGCGCCGGCCGGGCCGGGTCCGGCGGGGCCGCCGGGCCGGGCTGTGATCCCGACCCCCATCCCGCCGGCGGGCCCGGCACGGCCGCCGACCCTCGGGCGGCGTACGGGCCGGCTGCCGGTGGACCAGCGGCGTACGGGTCGGCCGGCGTGCCGTCGGTGGCTGGCGGATAGGGGGTCGGGGGCAGCGGCCCGGGCGGGTTCATCACCGGCGGGAACGGCCCCGGCGGGTGCGCCGCAGTTCCCGCCGGACCGGGGGTCGTACGCCCACCGGCGTCCGGCCCCGGGCCTTCCTGCCCCGTCCCGCCGGGCCGGTCGCCCGCCTCGGTCCCGCCCGCCGCCGTCCCGTCGGGTCGCCGGGCCGGCTCCGGTCCGCCCGGGCTGGGCCGCCTCGGTGGCAGCGCCCACGGGGACTCGGCCGCCCCCCGCGCCCCGTCGTTCGACTCCGGCACCGACCCACCGGTCGTTCCGTTCCGCTCCCCGGTGCCGTTCCCGGTCGCCCGGGCCGGTCCTGCCGCCGCAGCGTTCCGGGCCACCCGCTCCGGCCCGTCGTCGTCCGGGCCCGGCACCGGCGGCCCGCCACTCGCCGGCGGGCCGGTGAGCGCGGTCGGCCCACCGCCGGCGGGAGCCCCGCCCGCCCCCGGTCCGCCGCCCGTATCCGGGCCTGGCACCGTCGTCGAGTCGGCGACCGTCGTGGCGTCGGTCACCTGGGGGGTGGTCGGGCCGGCCGCCGGTGGGACTGTCGCCAGCGGGACTGGCACCGGGGGCGCGGGCGTCGGCGGTGTCGACGGGTCGTCCGCCCCGAACGGGTCCACCGGCCGCCCGGACGGGGTCGGGGCGGTGGGCGGGGCCGGGAGCGCGGTGGCCGGCTCGTCCAGGGTGAAGGGCAGGTGTAGATCCACCGGCCCGGGCGTCGGGTGCCCGACCCGTGGGGCCGGTACGCCGCCCACGGGCGGCGGCGCCCACGCGGTCTCCGACGGCACCGGCGGCCACCCGTCCGATCCGTCCGCCACCCATCCGTCCGGCCCCGGCACGCTCCGGCCGTGGCCGTGGCCGTGGCCGTGGCCGTGGCCGTGGCCGTGGCCGTGGCCGTGGCCGTGGCTGTGGCTGTGGCCTTGGTCGAACCCGGCCTGCCCACCCTGTGGCCCGACAGCAGCCGGGTACCCGTCCTGCGGTCCAACCACGGGGTACCCGTCCTGCGGCCCGGCCTCGGGGTAGCCCGTCTGTGGCGCGGCGGCGGGCGGGTACGCGTCCCACTCCCCCGTCCCCGGCCGCGCGGCCGGCGAGGCGGTCAACGACGGGTACGCGCTCTGCGCGGCGGGCCCCGGCCCGGGGACCGGTGGAAGGGGTGTCGCCTGCTGGGGTGTCGGCTGGTGGGGCGTGCCCACGGCCCACGTGGGGCCGGAGTCGGCCGGCCCGGGATCGGTCGGTTCCGGCGGCCAGAGCGGTTCGATGTCCCGCTCCGGAGCCGGCTGCTGGCCGGGTACGTGGACCCGGTCGGCGTTGTCGTCCACGACGGTTCCTCCCCATTCCTTCTGCCGAGGATAGGCCCCGGGGCCGAACCGGCGGCCATCGACGCCGATCTCCGCCGGCCCCCGCCCGCATCTCCGCCAGCCCCGCCCGCGCCCGGAGTCGCTCCCCGGACACCCCCAGCGTGCCGGCGGATCGTCGGGCCCGGTGCCGTACCCGGCCCGGTGCCGTACCCGGCCCGGTGCCGTACCCGGCCCGGTGGCCGTACCCGGGTCGGGGCGTCGCCACCGCGGACCGCCGGGGAAGTTGGTCAGGCCGTCCAGACCGCCCAGGCGCCCGGTTCGGTCCACCACGACCGCTTCCGGCTCAGCTCCCCCTCGACCCCGTCGTCGAGGTAGGGCACCCGCTCGTCGCGCGGGATGACGGCCACCGCCCGCCCCCGCGCCCGGCGTACCTCGAACCGCACCCGCTTCCTGCCCAACGCCGAGCGGGTCACCACGGGAACGGCCACCGCAACCTCGACCACGCCGTCCGTCGGGTCTCCGGCGGTGAGCAGGGGCAGCCCGTCGAGCCGGGCGTACCCGCCCGCGTTGCCGATGGCACAGGCCAGGAGGGGATCGTCGCCCGCCGAGAGCACGGCGTCGTCGACCTCGACCCGGCCCCGCCAGTGCAGCGGCCGGCCGGCGTCGTCGGCGGCGCCGAGCAGCGCGCCGTCCAGCGTCACCGAGCCGCCGTCGTTGCGCAGCAGGTCGAGCCGGCGGGGGGCACCGTCCAGCACCGCGGCGGCCACGGCAGCCGGGTCGCGCGGCAGCCCGAGCTGCGCCGCCAGGTCACGGTGCCCGCCGCCCCTGGCCGGATCGAGCGGGAGTACGCCCACCGGCGGCAGGTCCGGCACCGTACGGTTCCCGGGCAGGTCGGCTGGGCGGCGGCTGGGCGGCGGGGCGTACCGCCGGACGAGCCGGCGCACGACGGCGCGCAACTGGCCGTCGCTGGCCGTGGCGACAACCAGCCGGGTCTTCGAGTCGGGGTCGGGCCAGGTGAGCCCGTCGGGGCGGGGCGGGGCGTCGAGCCGGGCCAGCACCTCGTCGATTTCCGCGTCCGAGCGGGCGGTGACCATCTCCACCCGGGCGCCCCGGGCGGTCAGCGCGTCCGCGCAGGCCAGCACCGGCACCCGGGGGGTCTCGCACCGTTCCTCGGCCCGCTCGGGGGCGTCCCCGGTGGCACCGCCGCAGCAGGCTTCGCCGCTGCCGCAGCCCCCGCCGGGAGCGTCCCGCTCCGAGCCGAGGGTGAGCAGCACCACGTCGTACACGAAGGAGCCTCCTGACTCTCGACGAACCCCTGCTGGTCCCGCCGTGACCTCTTGTTAGCCTGACACCCCGGGCTCGCCGACCGGTCGCCACCTGGCACCCGAGCCTTCTGGAGGCGGAAAAGATGCCAGCGATCGTGCTCATCGGCGCTCAGTGGGGCGACGAGGGCAAGGGCAAGGTTACCGACCTGCTGGGTGAGCGGGTCGACTACGTCGTGCGCTACTCCGGCGGCAACAACGCCGGCCACACGGTGATCACCCCTGACGGGCAGAAGTACGCGCTGCACCTGATGCCGTCCGGCGCGCTCTCGCCGAGCGCGATGATCATCATCGGCAACGGTGTGGTGGTCGACCCGAAGGTGCTGCTGACCGAGATCGACGGCCTCGCCGAGCGCGGGGTGGACGTGTCCCGGCTGCGGATCTCCGGCGACGCGCACCTGATCATGCCGCACCACCGGGCCCTCGACCGGGTGGTGGAGCGGTACCTGGGCAGCTCCCGGATCGGCACCACCGGCCGGGGCATCGGCCCGGCCTACGGGGACAAGGTCGCCCGGATGGGCATCCGGCTCCAGGACCTGCTCGACCCGGGCATCCTGCGCAAGAAGCTGGAACTCGCGCTGCGCGAGAAGAACCAGATCCTGTTCAAGGTGTACAACCGCAAGGCGATCGACGTCGAGGCGACCGTCGAGGAGTACCTGGAGTACGCCGAGCGGCTCAAACCGTACATCGCCGAGACCCGGGTGATGCTCTGGGACGCCCTCGACCGGGGCGAGACGGTCCTGCTGGAGGGCGCCCAGGCCACCATGCTCGACATGGACCACGGCACGTACCCCTTCGTGACCTCGTCGAACCCGACTGCGGGCGGGGCGTGCGTGGGCGCCGGCATCCCGCCGACGGCGATCAACAAGGTGATCGCGGTCAGCAAGGCGTACACCACCCGGGTGGGCTCCGGCCCGTTCCCGACCGAGCTGTTCGACGACAACGGCCAGCACCTGCGCAAGGTCGGCCACGAGTACGGCACGACGACCGGCCGGGAGCGCCGGTGCGGCTGGTTCGACGCCGTCGTCGCCCGGTACTCCTGCCGCCTCAACGGCGTCACCGACCTGGTCGTCACCAAGCTGGACGTGCTGACCGGCCTGCCCAAGGTGCCGATCTGCGTCGGGTACGAGATCGACGGCGAGCGCTTCGACGACATGCCGATGACGCAGACCGAGTTCCACCACGCGACTCCGATCTACGAGGAGCTCGACGGCTGGTGGGAGGACATCACCAAGGCGAGGACCGAGGCCGAACTCCCGGAGAACGCGAGACGCTACATCGCCCGCATCGAGGAGATCTGCGGCACCCGAGTCAGCATCGTCGGCGTGGGCCCAGGCCGCGAAGAAAACGTCACCCGCCACCCCCTCCTCCCCTAACCCACCCACCTCCCTCCCACCCACCTCCCACCCTCCCTCCCTCCCACCCCTCCAGCCCCGTTGATCATGAAGTTATTGCCCGCCATCTCGGCGTGTCGAGGCAATAGCTTCATGATCAACGCAGGCGGGTGGCGGGGGTTTTCCACAGGGGGGTGGGGGTTTTCCACAGGGGGTTTCGGGGGGGCGGGTGGGGGCGGGAATCTGGTTTGGTGGATGCGGTGGGGGTGGTGCGGCGGGTTGCCGCTGCGCAGGACGGCGTCGTGACGTTGGCGCAGGCGCGTGCCGCCGGTCTCACCGTGCACGAGGTGCAACGGTTGTGCCGCTCGGGGCGGTGGCGGGCGATCGCGCGAGGCGGTTACCTCGTGGACGCCGACCTGTATGACGGCGTCCCCCGGGTGGCCCGGATCAGGGCGGCGGTGGCGTCCTTCGGCCCGGGCGCAGCCGCCGTCCTCGGGACCGCCGCCGAGTTGCACCGGATCGCGGGGCTGCCCCGGTCCGACGCGATACACCTGTCCGTGCCCGGGGCGGTCGCCAGGCCGGCCCGCGCCACGTATCCCGAGGTGGTCGTCCACCAGTTGGTGATCGCGCCGGGTCAGCTCGGATCGGTCGGGGGGATCGCGGCGACCGGGCCCCTGCGTACCGTCTCCGACCTCATCCTTCGTGAGCACCGCTACGCCGCTGTGTCCCTGCTCGACTCCGCGCTGAACCGAGGGCTCCTCGGGCCCGAGGAATTGCGCCTGATCCCGTCCATGATCCGGGGGAGGCGGGGAGCGGTCTCGGCCCGCCTCCACCTCACCGAGGCGGACGGTCTGGCGCAGTCGCCGCTGGAGACCCGGACGAGGCTGCGCTGCGTCGACGGCGGGGTGCCGCCCGAGGTGCTCCAGTTGGAGGTGCGTGACGCCGACGGTTACCTGCTCGGCATCGGTGACCTCGGTTGGCGTGCCGCGCGTCTGATCGCCGAGGCTGACGGGCGGGAGCCGCACAGCGGTCCGCAGGCGGTCTACGCCGACCGTCGACGCCAGAACCGACTGGTCAACGCGGGCTGGCGGGTCCTGCGTTTCACCTGGTCGGACACCCTGCGCCCCGACTACATCCCCTGGGCCGTCCGCCAGGCACTCAGGGCCGCCCACCTCCGGTGATCATGAAGTTGTTGCCCGCGACACGCCAGGCGGCCGACAACAACTTCATGATCAACGGGCGGGGGAGTGGGGGTGGGTAGGATTCCGGGTCGTGCGGGTACTTCTTTTGGGTGGTGGGGGGCGGGAGCATGCGCTTGCGCTCGGGCTCTGCGCGGATCCGGACGTCGAGGATCTGATCGCGGCGCCCGGTAATCCCGGGATCGCCGGGGTGGCCGGGGTGCGGGCGGTGGACGTTGCCGATCCCGACGCGGTCGCCGCGTTGGCTGTGGAGACCCGGGCCGACCTGGTGGTGATCGGGCCCGAGGCGCCGCTGGTCGCCGGGGTCGCCGACGCCGTGCGCGCCAAGGGCGTCGCCGCGTTCGGGCCGTCCGCCGAGGCCGCCCGGCTGGAGGGCTCGAAGACGTTCGCCAAGGACGTGATGACCGCCGCCGGCGTGCCGACCGCGCGGGCGTACACCTGCGCCGACGAGGCGTCCACCGCCGCCGCGCTGGACGAGTTCGGCGCGCCGTACGTGGTGAAGAACGACGGGCTGGCCGCCGGCAAGGGGGTCGTCGTCACCGACGACCGGGCCGCCGCGCTGCGGCACGCGCAGGAGTGCGGCCGGGTCGTCGTCGAGGAGTACCTGGCCGGCCCCGAGGTCTCCCTCTTCGTGGTCACCGACGGCGAGGCGGCGGTGCCGCTGCTGCCCGCGCAGGACTTCAAGCGGGTCGGCGACGGCGACTCCGGCCCGAACACCGGCGGCATGGGGGCGTACGCGCCGCTGCCCTGGGCGCCGTCCGGCCTGGTCGACGAGGTGATGGCCGACGTCGTCCACCCGACCCTGGCGGAGATGCGCCGCCGGGGCACCCCGTTCGCCGGCCTGCTCTACGTCGGCCTGGCGATCACCGCCGACGGGCCGCGGGTGATCGAGTTCAACGCCCGCTTCGGCGACCCGGAGACCCAGGTCGTCCTCGCCCTGCTGGAGACCCCGCTCGGCGGCCTGCTGCACGCGGCTGCGACCGGCACGCTGGCCGCGCACCCGCCGCTGCGCTGGCGCGACGGCGCGGCGGTGACCGTGGTGGTGGCCGCCGACAACTACCCGGGCACCCCACGCACCGGCGACGTGATCACCGGTGCCGACCGTCCGGGCGTGATCCACGCGGGCACCGCCCGCCGGGCCGCCGACGGCGCGTTGCTCTCCGCGGGCGGCCGGGTCCTCTGCGGTACGGCCACCGGGGCCACCCTCGCCGCCGCGCGGGACGCCGCGTACGCGCTGGTCGGCGGCATCGGGCTGGCCGGCTCGCACCACCGCACCGACATCGCCGCCGCGGCGGTCGACGGCCGGATCACGATCCCCGGCTGATCGGGCTGCCCCCGCTCCCGTCGGGTGGACGGCTCAGGGGCGACACCGGCCACTGTGGGCCCGGCTGTCACGTTCACCCCTGGTGGCGTGTCTGGGCCACCCGGACGCCGCCCCGAACGCGCGGGGCCGCGCGCGGCAGGGTGGCCGGCGTTCGCGGCGGCCGGCTCGGCCCGGCGGTCAGGCCAGGCCGAGGGCGGCGGCGATGACGGCCTGGGCGGTGACGCTCAACTCCTCGCCCTTGGCGTCCGTCGCGGTGATCGAGTACTCCACCCGGAACCGGCCGTCGCGCGTCGAGGCCACCGCGGCCAGGTAGCCGAACCGGGAGCCGGTCTTGGCCCACAGGGTCTCGCCGCTCGGCAGCGCCAGGGCGGTCAGCCCGGCGCTGTACCGGGCCGGCCCGCCCTCCGCATCGTCCACCGGCGGCAGGGTGAACATCTCGGTGAGCTGCGGCTCCGGCACCACTCGGCCGGCGAACAGCGCCGTCGTGAAGGTGTCCAGGTCGGCCAGGCTGGAGATGACGTCCCCGGAGGCCGGGGTGAAGGTCTGGCTCCAGGTGGTCGCATCCACCAGCTCGGTCGCCCCGCCGCGGACCACGGCCTGGTAGCCGTGCGCGTGCGGGCCGTGGATGCGCGGGTCGTCGCCCGGCGCGTAGGTGTCCCGCAGGCCGAGCGGCCGGGCGATCCGCCGGTCCAGCTCTGCCGCGTACGAGTGGCCGGTGACCTTCTCGATCAGCAGGCCGGCGACGATGTAGCCCATGTTGGTGTAGTGCTGCTTCTCCCCGGGCTCGAACTCCCGGCGGTTGTCCAGCCCGAGCCGGACGATCTGCTCCGGGGTCCACCGGTCGTACCGGTGGGCGAGCTGCCACTCGACGTCGCCCGGCACGGCCGGGCTGGGGATGCCGCTGGTGTGGTCGAGCAACTGGCGGACGGTCACGGTCGGGTAGTCGGCGGGCAGCAGGCCGGGCAGGTACCCCTGCACCGACCCGTCGAGGTCGACCCGCCCCTCGCTGGCGAGTCGCAGCACCAACGCGGCGGTGAAGACCTTGCTGACGCTGCCCACCCGGAACCGCGCGTGCGGCGGCACCGGGGCCTGGGTGCGCAGGTCCCGTACTCCGGTGGCGTCCGTCCAGCAGCCCTCCGGGGTGGTGATCCGCACCTGGGCGCTGGTCGCGTCGGCGCCGGGTAGGCCGGCGATCGCCGCCCGGAGGGGGCCGGGGTCGAGGGTGCCGCCCCGGCCGAGCGCCGCCGTCGAGGCCGCCCCGGAGCCGGCAGCCCCGGCGTCGGGGGTGCGCGGAGCGGCGGTGACCGCGCCGGGGGCGGTGATGGTCAGCAGGGCGCCGAGCGACGTGGCGACGAGGACGGTCCGGCGATTCATGATCTTCATGCCGTCGAGCCTGCCCGTCGGGGGAGCCCGGGGGCATCCGGGAGAGTCCCCCGGCACACCCCGGTCGGCGGCTCGGGAGAGACCCTGGTGTGCCCGGTCGGCGGCCGGGGAGAACCCCTCAGCCGTGCCGGGACGGCCCGTCAGCCGTAGTAGCGGCGCAGCTCGCGGCTCAGCACCTTGCCGGTGGCGTTGCGCGGCAGGTACTTCACGAAGACCACGTCCCGGGGTACGGAGAACCGGGCCAGGTAGTGCCGGACGTACTCGCGGACCGCCTCCGGGTCCAGCGTCTCGCCGGGACGCAGGGCGAGGAACGCGGCGAGTCGCTGGCCGTACTCGGGGTCCGGCACGCCGATCACGGCCACCTCCCGGACCTGGGGGAGCCGGGCGATCAGGTCCTCCACCTCGGACGGGAAGACGTTCTCCCCGCCGGAGACGATCATGTCGTCGGCCCGCCCGTCGACGAAGAGCAGCCCGTCGGCGTCGACCCGGCCGAGGTCCCCGGTGTCCAGCAGGCCGTCCCGGCTCTCCCGGCCCGCCCCCGAGGTGTAGCCCTCGAACAGCATCTCGTTGCCCACGAAGATCCGGCCGACCCGGCCGTCGGGGAGCGGTCGACCCTCCTCGTCGAGGATCCGCAGCCGGGTGCCGTGCGGCGGCCGGCCGGCGGTGGTGGGTGCCCGGCGCAGGTCGGCGGGGCCCGCGATGGACGCCCAGGAGACCTCGGTGGAGCCGTACAGGTTGTAGAGGACGTCGCCGTAGGTGTCCATGAACGTCGTGGCCAGCCCGCCGGGCAGCGCGGATCCGCTGACGGCGACCACCTTCAGCGGCGGCCTCCGGTCGGGCGGCGGAACCTCCATCAGCCGCTGCACCATCACCGGGACGGCGAACATGGCGTCGCAGCGCCGCGCCGCCAGCGCGTCCAGCGTGGCGGCCGGGTCGAAGCGGCGGTGCAGCACGATGGTCGCCCGCAGGGCGAAGCAGACCTGGAGGGCGGCGTACCCCCAGGTGTGGAACAGCGGCGCGGCGATCAGCACGGTGTCCCGGACGTGCAGCGGGATGCGGTCGATGATGGACACCAGCGGGCCGAAGCCGTGCGGGGTGGGCCGGCGGGCACCCTTGGGCGCGCCGGTGGTGCCGGAGGTGAGCACGACGGTCCGGCCGTCGCGCGGCGGCGGCCGGAGGTCGCCGGGCGGCCCGCCCGCGACCAGGTTCTCCAGCCGGGCCTCGTCGACCCGGTGCAGCCCGGCGGGGAGGCCGGGGAGCCGGTCGGCGAACTCGGCGTCGTGCACCAGGACCCTGAGCGCCTGCTCCTCGGCCACGGCGGCGAGCTGCGCGGCGGAGAGCCCGGAGTTGACCAGCACCGCGTCCGCGCCGAGCAGGGTGGTGGCCACCATGGCCTCGATCAGCCCGTGGTGGTTGCGGCAGAGCAGCCCGATCCGGTCCCCGACCTGGACGCCGAGCGCGCCGCGCAGCGACTTCGCCAGCCGTTCGGCCCGGTCCAGCAGGTCCCGGTACGTCAGCTCGGCGCCCAACTCGTCGACGACGGCGGTGCGGCCCGGGTCCCGGGCGGCGGCCTGGCGCAGCTCACCGGCGAGGCCCCAGCCCCACCTGCGCAGCGCGCTGAGCTGGGAGACGACCCGGATCGGCCGGCCCGGGGTGAGCAGCCCGCGCCGGGTCAGCGTGGCGACGACGAACGGCAGGTCCATGCGCGGCCTCCTTCGGCGGTGCGTAAGGGCCCACCGGGGGCTCCTCGCCGGGCGTGGCTGGTCGGGTCGCCAGCGTCGTCCTGGGGGCCGGCCACGCCCGGCTCGCGGGCCCCTCCGGTGCCGGTCGCCACCGCGCCGGCGCTCGGTGGGGAGAGGCCGACGCGGTGGTCGCGCGTGGTGGTGCGAGGGTGCTGGGCCGCAGGTCAGCGGACGTGTACGCCGGAGATGGCCCGGGAGATGACCAGCCGCTGGATCTCGGAGGTGCCCTCGAAGATGGTGTAGATCTTCGCGTCCCGGTACCAGCGCTCGACCGGGTGGTCCCGCAGGAAGCCGGCCCCACCGAGCAACTGGACCGCCTTCTCGGTGACCGACACGGCCACCTCGCCGGCCTTGAGCTTCGACATCGAGCCCTCGCCGGCGGTGAACGGGCGGTTGTTGCGGCCCATCCAGGACGCCCGCCAGACCAGCAGCCGGGCCGCGTCGATCTCCATCCTCATGTCGGCCAGCGCGAACGCGACGGCCTGGTTCTCGATGATCGGCCGGCCGAACTGGACCCGGTCCTTCGCGTAGTCGAGGGCGTACTCGTAGGCGGCCCGGGCCACGCCGAGCGCCTGCGCGCCGACGGTGGGCCGGGACAGCTCGAAGGTGCGCATCGCGGCCTGGCCGGAGGCGCGCTGGCCGGAGCGGGCCCGGTCGAGCCGCTCCAGCAGGGCCTCCCGGCCGCCGAGCAGGCAGCGGCCCGGCACCCGGACGTCGTCGAGGAAGACGTCCGCCGTGTGCGAGGCGCGCAGCCCCAGCTTGCGCAGCTTCCGGGTGGCGCTCAACCCGGCGGTCCCCGGCGGTACGACGAACGCGGCCTGGCCGCGCGAGCCGAGTTCCGGGTCGATCGAGGCGGTGACCACGTGCACCCCGGCGATCCCGCCGTTGGTGGCGTACGCCTTCTGCCCGCGCAGCACCCACTCGTCGGTGGCCTCGTCGTAGCCGGCCCGGGTGCGCATCGCTCCGACGTCGGAGCCGGCCTCCGGCTCCGTGGTGCAGAACGCCGCGACGGCGGGTGAGTCCACGTCGCCGAAGCACTGCGGGACCCACTCGACGAGCTGGTCGGGGGTGCCCGCGCCGTAGATGGCGGCCACCGCGAGCGAGGTGCCGAAGATGCCCAGGCCGATGCCGGCGTCGCCCCAGAAGAGCTCCTCGCTGGCGATCGGCAGGGACAGGCCGGTGGGGTCGGCCCAACAGGTGGCGAGGAACTCGAAGCCGTAGAGGCCGACCTTCGCCGCCTCCTGGATGACGGGCCAGGGAGTCTCCTCCCGGGCGTCCCACTCGGCGGCGGCCGGGCGCACGACCTCGGCGGCGAAGCCGTGCACCCAGTCCCGCAGGTCCCGCTGTTCCTCGTTCAGGTCGAGCGAGAACTCGGCCATGTCAGGCCTTGGGGATGTCGAACAGGTTGGCGATGTTGGCGGCCAGGCCCAGGTCGCCCTTGGCCTTCAGCTTGCCCGTCATGAACATCATGACCGGGTTGGCCCCGCCGGAGACGATCTTCAGGAACTCGACCGGGCCCATGGTGAGGCTCAGCTTCGGGTCGTGCTGCGGGGGCTCGTTGACCGTGCAGGCGCCGTCGGCGATGGCGATCTCGTACGTGTCGGTGCCACCGTCGGGGCGGCCGGTGATGTTCCAGTGGATCACCGCGTTGGTGGCCCCGGCCCGGTCGTCGCGGAACAGCGAGGGCATCCGGCCGAAGACCTCGCTCAGGACCTTGCCGCGCAGGTCGCCGGACATCACCTCGGCGATCTTGTCGTCGGGGGTGGACTTGACCAGCTGGGCGAACTCCTTCGGGCCGTAGTTGGCGAAGTTGGCCGGGTCGAAGTCGGTCATGGGAGATGCACCTCTCGGGCGGCGACTGTGGTTACTCAAGCGTAACCCTACGCATGAGTAGGTATGCTCGCAAGGTGCCCAGCACCCCCACCTTCAAGCGCCTGCCCCGGGCCGTACGCGAGCAGCAGATGCTCGACGCGGCCGTCCGGGTCTTCTCCCGGCGCGGTTTCCACGCGGCCAGCATGGACGAGATCGCCGAGGTCGCGGGCATCTCCAAGCCCATGGTCTACGCGTACCTCGGCACCAAGGAGGAGCTCTTCGTCGCCTGCCTGCACCGCGAGGGCACCCGGATGACGGAGGCCATCGCCGGGGCCGCCGCCCCCGATCTGGACGCCGACGAGCGGCTCTGGCGCGGGCTGCGGGCGTTCTTCGGCTTCGTCGGGGCGCACCGGGACGGCTGGGCGGTGCTCTACCGGCAGGCCCGGGGCTCGCAGCCGTTCGCCGGGGAACTGGCCGCCATGCGGTCCCGGCTCGTCGAGGTGGTCGCCGGGATGCTCGACCACGCGCTGCGCGCCCGGGGGCGCGAGGTGAGCGGCACCGACCTGGAGGTCGTCGCGTACGCCCTGGTCGGCGCGAGCGAGTCGCTGGCCGACTGGCTCGCCGACCACCCCGGGGCGGACCCGGAGAAGACCGCCACCCGGATGATGAACGTCGCCTGGCTCGGTGCCGACCAACTCCTGCGCGGGGTCACCTGGCGCCCGCCGGAGGAGTGAGGCCGGCACGGGACTGTCGGTGGGGTGCACGAGGATGTGGCCGTGCTTGACGGACTGGACCAGATCGACTGGCGGCGGCTCGGCCACGCCTACGGCTCGGCCGGCGACGTGCCCGGCCAGCTTCGCGCCCTGCGCTCGCCCGACCCGCAGGAGCGGCAGACGGCCATCGGCGCGCTGTACGCCAACATCTTCCACCAGGGCTCCCGGTACGAGGCCTCGGCGTACGCGCTGCCGTTCCTGCTCGAACTGGCCGGCGACCCGGCCACACCGGACCCGGAGCTGGGGCTCTACCTGATCACGGCGCTCGCGATCGGCTACGACGAGAGGTGGCTGCCCGAGGGCTTCCCGGTGGCGGAGTTCCGCCGGGCCGCCGACGGTGGGCGGGAGCTGCTCGCCGCCAAGCCGCCCCCGTGCGACGAGGACGAGGACGACGAGGACGACGACGAGGAGAAGGAGTATGTCGAGTACGAGTACGTCGAGTCGCTGAGCGCGGAGGATCAGGGGCGGCTGTGGGCGTACATCGAGCTGGCCGCGTACGACGCGGCGCGGGCCGGGGTGCCCCTGCTGCGGAGCCTGCTCACCCGCCCGGAACCGGGGGTGCGGGTCGGGGCGGCCTACGCCCTCGCCTGGTTCCCGGAGGACGCGGCCGGCAGCGTGGCCGCGCTGGCCGCGGTCCGCGACGCCGCGTCGGACGCCGACGAGGTGGCCACCGCCGTGGTGGCGTCCGGGCTGCTGGGCAGCGCGCCGGACGCCGGGTTGCTGGCCGACCCGCGCCCGGTGGTCCGCTGGGCCGCAGCGGTCGGCCGGGCCCGGGTGCTCGGCGCGGAGACCGACCAGGCGACGGTGGACGAGCTGCTGGCCTGGGTGGCCGCCTCGCCCGACGGGTCGCGACGTCGACCGGCGGGGGACGGGGTCGAGGTGCCGTTCCACGACGGCGACCTGGCCGGGTACGCCGGGCTGTCCCTGCGCCTGGTGGACCCCCGGCACACGGACCGGGCGTTCGACGCGCTGCTCGGCCGGCTGCCCACCGTCACCGGCTCCGCGGCCCTGCCGGTGGCCACCGAGGCGCTGCGCCTCGCGTTCCCGGACGGCCGGTTGTCCGAGGGGGTGCCCCCCGCCGCGCTGGCCCCGCGCCAGCGCCGGCTCGTGGAGGTGCTGGCCCGCTCGCCCGAGCCCTGGCAGATCAACGGCCGGACGTTCGGCAACTTCAGCATGCTCGTCGGCGAGTACGGGCTGCCGCGCAGCCGGGAGGCCATGCTCACCTACCTGGGCGGCGACCCGGCCTAGCCGGCGGGCGCCAACAGGGTGCCCGTCCGGGCCGCCTTGCCCTCGGCGGTGGGCGAGCGGGAGGTCAGCACCACCGGGGTGCCCAGCGCCTCCTCCACCGCCGAGGGCCAGTCGGCCGGTGGGCCGTCGTCGTACACCGGGCGGGCCGCCAGCAGGCGGGCGGTGAGCGCGGCCTGCCGGTCCAGGTCGCCGGGCGGCCCGGGGGCCAGCCGGTCGACGCTGCCGTAGCGCCGGCATATCCGCAGCCCCCGGTCGGCCAGGTCGAGGTGGGTGAGCGCGAGGCCGTCGACCCCGCCGGCCACCTCCAGCGCGTACCGGTGGGCGACCGCGTCGAAGTGGCCGAACCGGAACCGCCCCTGCCACGGGTTGGTCGGGTTGTGCGGGTCGGCCAGCGGCAGCGCCGGGTCCTCGGTGACCAGCGGCCCGGGGCCGTGCCGGGTGGTGGCGATCCGCAGCACGCCCAGCCGTTCGGCCCGCCCGGCCAGCCCCGCCTCGGCGAGCAGGGCCTCGGCGTTGGCGAACGTGGTGGTGCTCCACGTCGTGTACGGGTGGAAGCCGTGCCACTCGTCGAGCAGCACCCCCTGCGCCCCCTCGAAGACGCAGGTCCCGGCGCGCAGCACCCCGGCCAGGTACGCCCGGTCGACGATCGCCACCCGGCCGGCGAACCCGGTGAACGCGGGCAGGCAGTCCGCCACCGGCGGAGCGTCCAGCGGGCCGAGTTCGGCGGTCAGCCGGTCCCGCAGCGCGGCGAGCCGGCGGCGCAGTACCGCAGGATTGCGGCAGTCCGCCACCCGTGGTGCCTCGTCGGGGTGGGCGAGACCGTACGCGACGGCCTCGCCCACCCCCAGCCCGCAGGAGCCGTGCCGGTCGGCTCCCCGGGCCAGCTCCCGGGCCCGGTTGGCGGCCCGGTGGTACGGGGTCGCCAGCAGCGCCTCCCCGTCGACCGTGAGCCGGTCGAGCGCGTCGGGCACCCCCACCGAGGCGAGGTGGTCGGCCTCGGCGGCCAGGGCCAGCGGGTCCACCACCACGTGCCGCGCCAGGTGGGTCCGCACCCCGGGGCGGAACGTTCCCGCCCCGAACTGCGCGAACGTGTGGTGCCGCCCGTCGCTCAGGACGACGTTGTGCGCCGCCTGCGCGCCCCCGTTGAAGCGGACCACCGTGTGGACCGGCCGGGTTGCGCAGAGCCAGTCCACGACGGTGCCCTTGCCGGCGTCGCCGTAGCCGAGGTCGACCACCGTCACGTGGTTCACAGCCGGGTGACCCCCCTGGTCGCCGGCGGCGCCGACGGGGCCGGCAGCGCGCACACCTGGTCCCGCGGGCCGCCGCCGAGTCGGGCCAGCGCCTTCGACACGGTGCCGGTGGCCGTCGAGCCGGCCCGCTTCAGGTCCGCCAGGCCCTGGTCCAGGTCGACGGCCTGCTCGCCGAGGCCGACGGTCAGCGCGATGGTCTCGCAGACGGCGTCCAGGTCGTCCAGCACGACGGCGTTCTGCCCGAGCAGGTCGCGCCAGAAGTCCAGCACCTTGGCGTTGCCGGCGTAGTGGCTGCTGGCGGGGAGCAGGTAGTACGTGTCCCAGCGGCGGGTCACCTCGTCGACGATCTGCCGCAGCGGCACGTCCTCGCCCAGGTCGTCGCCGATCAGGCGGCTGACCTGCCGCCGGTCCACCCTGGGGTAGGCCAGCTCGTCGCCGATGACGAACAGGTAGCCGCGCCGGCCCCGCTTCTCCCAGCAGTCGGTGACCGTGTGCCGGGCCATGTAGTACATGGCCAGCTCGTAGGACTCCGTCATCTGGCCGCCACCGCCGCCCTCCAGCACGATCCGGCCGAGGTCGTCGTCCATCCGGTTGTCCGACTCGAACTGCCCGACCTGCAACGGCACCCGGTCGCAGGTGGCGTCGCCGATCGCGCCGAACATGATCTGCGGGTCGCGGGCGTACCCCTGGCGCAGCAGCAGCCCGAGTAGCTGCGGCAGCTTGGTCTGGAGGGTGCGGGGCACGTTTCCCATCGAGCCGGTCACGTCGAACAGCACCGAGATGGCCGTCGACTGCGGGTGCTCGGCCGAGTCGCGGCTCTCCCGTACCGCGCCGCGCGGGTCGAGGGCCGGGTGCACGGTGCGCGCCCCGCTGTCGCTGTAGGAGAACGTGCTCTTGCCGGTGGCCCGGCGGTACCGGTCGGCGGCGTCGTACACGTCGGTGGACCACATTCCACTGCCCATGGCAGCCTCCCTAGGGGTTGAGGGTGAAGGGTCGGAAGGTGCGCGGCCCGTAGAGCCGCTCCAGCACCTCGTCCAGCTCGCCGAGCAGCCGCCAGGCGTCGTCGGGCCGGGAGTTCAGGGCCGGTCGGCGGCAGCCGTCGGCGAAGGCGTGCAGCTCGCGCGGGGCCCGGTCGCCCATCAGCCAGGTCATGCAGCGGGCGGCCATCGCCAGGTCGGTGCCCGGCCCGCAGGGCCGCTTCGCGGCGACCTCGGGCGGGTACCAGTCCTCGTGGCCGGGCACCAGCGCCGGGACCGTGCCCTCGCCGACCACCGAGAAGCACCAGTCCACGAGCACCACGCCGTGCCCGTCCGGCTCGATCAGCACGTGCCGGGGCAGCACCGCGCCGTGCACCACGCCGGCCCGGTGGGCCAGGCCGAGGGCGACCAGCAGCCGCCGCCACATCCAGGCCGCGTCCCGGGCGTCCAGCCCGTCCGGGTACGCCCGGCGGACCTCGTCCAGGCTGTGCAGCCCGGGCGCGGTGGCCAGCACGCTGATCCGCCGCTGGGCGCCGGTCGCCGCGTCCCGGTGCCGGAAGGAGTCGACGAGCCGGGGCACGTAGGGCAGGTAGCGCGGGTCGCCCCGCTCCTCGACGGTGCGCAGGGCGTGCGCCTCGCGGTCCATCAGGTCGTTGTCGGTGGGGTCGCGGGGCAACTTGAGCAGCCGGTTCGCGCCGACGTCGTACAGGTCGGCCAGGTCGCCGGTGTGGGCGAGCGGGCCGAGCCGGTACGCCCCGAGGACGATCACCTGGTTGGCCCGCCAGCGGGTGGTGACCCGGACGAACGCGTCGGTGGCCTCGGCGCGTACCGCCTCGTCGAGCGCGCCCAGCCGGTCGGGGTGCAGGGCCGCGACCAGCTCGCGGTACCGGTGCGCCGACGCGTCGGCGCCGAACAGGTCGGCGTCGGTGCGGGCCGCCGCGACCAGCCGGATGGCCTCGTCGGTCCTCATCGCACCGTCTCCTCCCGCGCCGGGCGCAGCAGCGCCGGGTGCAGCAGCCGGGCGTCGCCGGCCCGGTAGAGCTTGGCGCGCGGGCCGCCGCGGGTGCCACCGCGCTCGGTGCTGGCGCCGGTGCTCTCCACGAAGCCCGGCACGGAGAGCACCTTGCGGTGGAAGTTGCCCGGGTGCAGCGGGTGCCCCCAGACCGTCTCGTAGACGCCGCGCAGCTCGGTGACGGTGAACTCGGCGTCCAGGAAGCGGGTGGCCAGCGGGGTGTACTCCAGCTTGGACCGGGCCCGCTCCAACCCGTCCTCGATGACCCGGGCGTGGTCGAAGGCGAGCTGCCGGCTGGCCAGCGCGCTGACCGGCAGCCAGAGCGCCTCGTCGGCGTCGCTGCCGGCGGCCGGGTCCGGCAGGTCGGGGGCGAACGCGAGGTGGGCCACCGAGACGACCCGCATCCGGGGATCCCGGTCGGGGACGCCGTAGCTGGCGAGCTGCTCCAGGTGGAGGCGGCGCAGCCGCTCGCCGCCGAGCCCGGTCTCCTCGGCCAGCTCCCGGCGTGCGCCGGCGGCCAGGTCCTCCTCGGGGCGGACGAATCCGCCGGGCAGCGCCCAGTGACCCTCGAACGGCGGCGCGCCCCGGCGGACGAGCAGCAGGTGCAGCGCGCCCTCGCGAATGGTCAGCGCGACCACGTCCACGGTCACGGCGACGGCCGGATAGTCCCGTGGGTCGTAGCCGGCAAGGAACTCCTGCTCGTTCACGTCGTCTCTCTCACTCTGAGAACAACTCAATCTGAGAACAACTTATCCCACGAACGAGTGACCGACAAGCCCCCGGGCTCCGACAGGGGTGGGCGGTCAGTGGACGGTGCCCGCCAGGTGCGGGCGGCCGGCGCGCGCGTCGTGCAGGGCGAACGTCCAGGACGCGCCGTCGGCGGTCGCGGTGAGGGCCACCGTGGACGGCAGCGGCACCGGCAGCTTGAACGCCACGTCGACCGTGTACGCGTCCGGCAGCCGGCTCTCCAGGGCGGCCAGGCAGCGCGCCTTGCTCCACATGCCGTGCGCGATCGGGCGCGGGAAGCCGAACAGGCGCGCCCCGAGCCGGGAGGTGTGGATCGGGTTGTGGTCGCCGGAGACCCGGGCGTAGTCGGTGCCCACCCGGGGCGGCACCCGCCAGTGCGCGGTGGCGGCCGGCGCCGGGGGCCGCCCGCCCCGGTCGCGCCGCTCGCCGCCGCCGGCCGTGCGCTCCCGGCCGAGGTACGTCGAGACGCCCCGCCACACCTCCTTCCCGCCGACCGATCCGACGAGCACCACGTCGACCTGCCGGCCCCGGTCGTGCGGGCGCAGATCCTCGGCGTACGCCCGGAAGTCCAGCGTCTCGCCGGCCTCGACCGGCCGGTGCACGGTGATCCGGTTGGCCACGTGCACCAACCCGACCAGCGGCATCGGGAACTCCGGCGCGGTCATCAGCCGCAGCGCCAGCGGGAAGCCCATGACGTGCGGGTACGTCGCCGGCAGCCGGTCGGTCAGCCGGAACCCGCAGACCCGGTCGTAGTCGGCCAGGTGTGCCCGGTCGACGGCGACCCCGGCGACGGTCAGCTCGACCCCGGGCAGCGCGTCGCCGCGCCAGCGGCCGGCCCCGGGCAGGGCCCCGAGCAGGGCGCGCCGGTACAGCGGGCCGGCCTGCGGCAACCGGGCCAGCTCCACGACCGTCCTGGTCATCACGCCCCCAGCAGGCTCTGGCCGCAGACCCGGACGATGTTGCCGCTGATCGCCCCGCTGGCCGGCCAGGCCAGCCAGCCGATCGTCTCGGCCACGTCCACCGGCAGGCCGCCCTGGGACATGCTGTTCATCCGGCGGCCCGCCTCCCGGATCACCAGCGGGATGCGGGCGGTCAGCCGGGTCTCGATGAAGCCGGGGGCGACCGCGTTCACGCTGATCCCGCGCTCGCGCAGCACCGGGGCGAGCGACTGCACCAAGCCGATCACCCCGGCCTTGGAGGTGGCGTAGTTGGTCTGCCCCCGGTTGCCGGCGATCCCGGCGATCGAGGAGACCGAGACGATCCGCCCGCCGGCCGGTACGAGCCCGCGCTCCAGCAGCACGTCGTTGATCCGCTCCTGGCTGGAGAGGTTCACGTCGAGCACCTGGTCCCACCGGTCGGCGTCCATCCGGCCCAGGGTCTTGTCCCGGGTGATGCCGGCGTTGTGCACCACCACGTCGACGCGTCCGTGCCGGCCGGCCAGGTGGTCGGCGAGCCGGGTCGGGGCGTCCGGGGCGGTCAGGTCGAGCTGCACGGCGGTGCCGCCGATCTCGTTGGCCACGGCGGCCAGCTCGTCCCCGGCGGCCGGGACGTCCAGCGCGACCACCTTCGCCCCGTCGCGGGCCAGCACCCGGGCCAGCGCCGCGCCGATGCCCCGGGCCGCCCCGGTGACCAGGACGACCTGGCCGTCCAACGGTCGATCCCAGTCGGCCGGCGGCTCGGCCTGGCCCGCGCCGACCCGGATCACCTGCCCGGAGACGTACGCGGACCGGCCGGAGAGCAGGAACCGCAGGGTGGCCTCCAGGCCGGTGCCCGTGCCCGCGTCCCCGGCCGGGGTGACGTGGACGAGCTGGGCGGTCACGCCCCGCCCGAACTCCTTGCCGATGCTGCGGGTCAGCCCTTCGAGGGCGCGCTGGGCGGTCGCCTCCCGGGGGGAGCCGCACTCCTGCGGCGGGGTGCCCAGCACGATCACCCGGCCGCTGGGCAGCACCGAGCGGGCCTGCGGGTGGAAGAAGTCGTGGAGCTGGCGCAGGCCGGTGGAGTCGGTGATGCCGGTGGCGTCGTACACCAGGGCGGCGTGCCGCCGCTCCGGGCCGGGCGCGGCGGCCGGGTCGGCCAGGGCGACCCCGGCGGCGGTCAGGACCCTGCCGACCGGCTCGGCGAGCCGGCCGCCGGTTGCCGCGCCGAGCAGCACCGGCCCGGGGACCAGCGGGTCGCCGGGGGTGTGCCGGCGCAGTCGTGGCGGGTCGGGCAGCCCGAGGCGCTTGACCAGCGCGCGGCCGGCACCCGATCGGACGAAGCTCGCGTACCTGTCGGTCATAGGCGTAGCCTACTGGCCAGTAGGTTGTGGGCAAGTCCTGAATTGGAGGCGGGATCGTGCAGAGCATCCGGCGGGTCGCGGTCATCGGCGGCAACCGCATCCCCTTCGCCCGGTCCAACTCCCGGTACGCGAGCGCGTCCAACGCGGACCTGCTCGGCGCGGCGCTGGACGGCCTGGTGGCCCGGTTCGGGCTGGCCGGGCAGCGGGTCGGCGAGGTCGTCGCGGGGGCGGTGCTGAAGCACTCGAAGGACTTCAACCTGACCCGCGAGGTGGTGCTCGGCTCCCGCCTCGACCCGCGCACCCCGGCGTACGACATCCAGCAGGCCTGCGGCACCGGCCTGGAGGCGGTGATCCTGGTCGCCAACAAGATCGCCCTCGGGCAGCTCGACGTCGGCATCGCCGGTGGCGTGGACACCACCTCCGACGCGCCGCTCGCGGTCAACGAGGAGATGCGCCGCACCCTGCTCCGGCTCAACTCCGCCCGGACCCTCGGCGAGCGGCTGAGGATCGCGGCGAAGTTGCGCCCGCTCCAGCCGTTCCGGCCGGAGATCCCCCGCAACGCCGAGCCCCGCACCGGGCTGTCGATGGGCGAGCACGCCGCCCGCACCGCCCTGCGCTGGAACGTCGACCGGCAGGCCCAGGACGAGCTGGCGCTGCGCTCCCACCAGCGCCTCGCCGCCGCGTACGAGCGGGGGTTCTTCGACGACCTGATGACCCCGTACCTCGGGCTGACCCGGGACCAGAACCTGCGCCCGGACACCAGCCTGGAGAAGCTCGGCTCGCTGAAGCCGGTGTTCGGGCACCGGGGCCCGGACGCCGACCGGGCCACCATGACCGCCGGCAACTCCTCGCCGCTGACCGACGGCGCGTCGACGGTGCTGCTCGCGTCCGAGGAGTGGGCGCGCGAGCACAGCCTCCCGGTACTCGCCTGGTTCAGCTGGTTCGAGACGGCCGCGGTGGACTTCGTGCACGGCGACGAGGGGCTGCTGATGGCCCCCGCGTACGCCGTGCCCCGGATGCTGGACCGGGCCGGGCTGACGTTGCAGGACTTCGACCACTACGAGATCCACGAGGCGTTCGCCTCCCAGGTGCTGGCCACCCTGGCCGCCTGGGAGTCGCCGGAGTTCTGCAAGGACCGGCTGGGCCTGGACGGCCCGCTCGGCGCGATCGACCGGAACCGGCTCAACGTCAACGGCTCGTCGCTGGCCGCCGGGCACCCGTTCGCCGCCACCGGCGGGCGGATCGTGGCCACCCTGGCCAAGCTGCTCGCGGAGTCCGGCTCCGGGCGCGGGTTGATCTCGATCTGTGCGGCGGGCGGCCAGGGCGTGACGGCGATCCTGGAGCGCTGAAGGCGGATTCGACCCCACCGGCCGCGCCGGCCGGTGGGGTGCCGTGCGCTCGGAGCGGTCAGCCGTCCCGGTGGTAAAGCGGACTAAAGCCTACATCTAGTGCACGACCTCCTGAAGATGAGGACAGCTTGCTGTCCGAATTCTGGAGGTTCGTAATGAAGATTCCTCGTTGGGCGTTGGCCGCCCTTTCCGGGGCGGCCCTGGCGCTGGCACCCACGGCCGCGCAAGCCGCGGCCCCGAACGCCACCGATCAGGCCGGCGCGTCCGCCCCGGGTGCCAGCGACCATGCCGGCGCGTCGGCGTCCCGCCAGGCGGGCGGGCTCCGGGCCGACGCCGGCCAGCCGCAGCCGGCGCAGGGCCTGTGCCGCCCAGGCAACCCGCCGAACGCGCCGCCCACCACGGCCCACTTCGACGACAACCCGCTGCTCGGCCCCGCCGTGCTGCCCGGCGCGCCGCCGGTCGGCCCGCTGCTGGCCGGCTACCAGCGCTTCGGCGGCCGCACCGGGACCGAGTTCCTCCGGCAGTTCGGCAACGCCACCGGGACCGGGTACGTCTACCCGCCCGCGAGCGGCTTCGTCCTCGGCCCCGACGGGCCGATCAAGAACCAGCAGACCCTGCTGCCCGGGTACCGGCTCGACCGCTTCGGCTTCCCGGGCGGCGCGTTCCTCGCCCCGCTCGGCACGCCGTTCGGCGCCCGGTCGCTGCCGCCGTCGAACCTCAACACACCGGCCGGCGCCCCGCTGGCCAACTACCACGTCTACTGCGTGGTCAGGCCGTTCGCGGTCGACTCCGGGCCGATCGCGCCCTGGTTCGCCCAGTCCGGCCTGGGCACCCAGTTCCAGCTCAACCCGGCGTACCTGCCGCAGGCCGGGGCGACCCTGAGCATCACATGGCTGCTCCAGCACGGGTACCTGGTCGAGGAGGACCTGACGGCGGGGGCCTGCGCCGTTCCGCTCCAGCGCGGCTACGCTCCGGCCGTCTGCTGACGCCGGGTGACGCGGAACGGAGGCCGGGTGTGGACCGGTACGAGGTGCGCGGCGCCCTGCTGGCGGCGGGGTTGTCGCCGAACGCCTTCGAGATCGAGGACGTGCACGAGCACGTGCCGGTCCCGCCCGACTTCTGGTTCCTGCGCCGCTCGCCCGACGGGGGCTGGGAGATCGGCCTGTACGAACGCGGCGTGCACGACGTCCGCCAGGCGTACGACTCCGAGCAGGCGGCTGCCGCCGGCCTGTACGCCGCCCTGACCGGCCGCCCCGCACCCTACTGAGCCGGCCCCGGTCGCCGGCTCCCGCCCTCCTTCCCGCAGGGGCGTTCGCGCAGGTCAGTCGGCGTTGTCGGGGCTACCTACCGTGGGTGTCAGCCTGCCCGGACGTCCCGGTGGCGGTGCCTCCTCTAGGAGTGGTCATGCCCGGTCGAGCTCTGCTCCGCCCCGCTGCCGTCGTTGTCCTGGCCGCCGGGCTCGCGGCCAGCGGCTGCACGTCCACCGCCACGACGTCCACGGAGTCCACCGCGTCGACCACGGTGACCGAGGCCCCCGCCGCCGCGCCGGGATCGGCCGCCGCCGGCGGCGGCTCCGGCGACAACGGTCCCGGCTCCGGCGCGTCGGCCAGCACCGGCGCGAAGGGCGGCGGGTCAACGGGCGGCGGGTCGACCGGGGGCGGCGCGAAGGGCGGCGGCACCGGCAGCAGCGGTGGCGAGTCCGGCACGAAGTCGACGTCGAACGCGCCCGCCATCGCCTACTTCCGGGTCGCCGACAAGCCGTCCTGTCCGGCCGGGACCAGCGTCAACCCGATCGCCGGGAGCCCGGTCCTCGTGGAGTGGAAGGCCAGCAACGTCGACTCCGTCGCCCTCTCGATCGACGGCCCCGGCATCTACGCCGACGACTACCCGCCGGCCGGCAGCGAGGTCCTGAACTTCCCCTGCTCGGGTGGGGAGGGCGATATCCAGAAGCACACGTACACGCTGACCGTGCGCAACTCCCACGGCAAGCAGACCAAGACCATCGTGGTGAGCGCCCCGGTGCACGACGTGCCCAGGGTGTGAGTCGTGGTGGCCTGGCTGGGGTGACCAGCGCGGCGTGCGGGAGAATGAGGTACGTGACGACGATCCCGAACGTGCTCGCCCACCGGTACGCCTCGCCCGAACTGGTCGCCCTCTGGTCGCCCGAGGAGAAGGTGCGGATGGAGCGGCGGCTCTGGCTCGCCGTCCTCCGCGCCCAGCGGGACCTCGGCGTGGCCGTCCCCGACGGGGTCGTCGAGGCGTACGAGCGGGTGCTGGACGACGTCGACCTGGCCTCGATCGCCGAGCGCGAGCGGGTCACCCGGCACGACGTGAAGGCCCGGATCGAGGAGTTCAGCGCGCTCGCCGGGCACGAGCACGTGCACAAGGGGATGACCTCCCGGGACCTCACCGAGAACGTCGAGCAGCTCCAGGTGCGCGCCTCGCTGGAGCTGGTCCGGGACCGGGTCGTCGCCACGCTGGCCCGGCTGGCCCGGCTCGCCCACGAGCACTCCGGCCTGGTGCTGACCGGCCGCTCGCACAACGTCGCCGCGCAGGCCACCACGCTGGGCAAGCGCTTCGCGTCGGCCGCCGAGGAGCTGCTGATCGCGTACGAGCGGCTGGAGGATCTGATCGACTGGTACCCCCTGCGCGGGATCAAGGGCCCGGTCGGCACCGCCGCCGACCAGCTCGACCTGTTCGACGGCGACGCCGCGAAGGTCGCCGAGCTGGAGCGCCGGGTTGCCGAACACCTCGGCTTCGCCCGGGTGCTGGACAGCGTCGGCCAGGTCTACCCGCGCTCGATCGACATGGCGGTGCTCGCCGCGCTGGCCCAGGTCGCCGCCGCGCCGTCGTCGCTGGCCACCACGATCCGGCTGATGGTCGGTCAGGAGCTGGTCACCGAGGGCTTCAAGCCGGGCCAGGTGGGCTCCAGCGCGATGCCGCACAAGATGAACACCCGGTCCAGCGAACGGGTGAACGGCTTCGCGGTGATCATCCGGGGGTACCTGTCGATGGTCGGCGAGCTGGCCGGCGACCAGTGGAACGAGGGGGACGTCTCCTGCTCCGTGGTCCGCCGGGTCGCCCTGCCGGACGCGTTCTTCGCCGCCGACGGGCTGTTCCAGACGTTCCTCACCGTGCTGGACGAGTTCGGGGCGTACCCGGCGGTGATCAACCGGGAGTTGGAGCGCTTCCTGCCCTTCCTGGCCAGCACGAAGATCCTGGTCGCGGCGGTCCGGCGGGGCGTCGGCCGGGAGGCCGCGCACGAGGCGATCAAGGAGCACGCGGTCGCCGTGGCGCTGGCCATGCGGGAGCGGGGCGCCGCCGAGAACGACCTCTTCGACCGCCTGGCGGCCGACGCCCGCCTGGGCCTGTCCCGCGCCGACATCGACGCCCTGGTCGCCGACCGCACGGCCTTCGCCGGCGCCGCCGAGGCCCAGGTCAACGCGGTCACCACCCGAATCGCCAAGATCGTAACCGCCCACCCCACCGCGGCGAACTACTCCCCGCCCCCCATCCTCTGACCCCACCCCCCAGCCCCCCACCCCCCCGGCCTCGCCCCGCCGGCGGGGGTGGGGGCGGGGCAGGTGGGGCGGTGGGTGGGTCAGGAGTTGCGGGTGGGGGTTTCGGCGGCGGAGCTGAGGTCGGGGGCGCTGGCCGGTTCGGCGATGCCGCCGGGGGACCCGGTGATCGCCGGGTCGTTGGCCGTCTCGGCCGCGATCATGGGCTGGTCCGGGGGCATGATGTCCGGGGTCTTGGGGGCCACGATCACCGCCGTGCCGTACGCGCAGATCTCCATCCACATCTCGCCGCAGTCCCGGCTGTCGAAGCGCATGCCGATCACGGCGTTCGCGCCGAGCCGGCGGGCCTCCTCGCCGAGGCGGGCCACCGAGTCCGTCCGCCAGCGGGTCAGATTGTCCGGTGCCATCGGGTCGTACGCGCCGCCACGGAGGTTCTTCACCCCCTCGCGGTACGGGTTGCGCGTCCTGGCCATCGAGGACACCACTTCGCCGAGGATCTGGCGGATCTCGTAGCCGGGCAGTTGATCCGTCGTCACGACCAGCACGGTTCGATGCTGTCGTACCGGCCGGGGGCCGGTTCGTCGGCCGTGGTCAGCTGCCCGGATGCTGCAAAACGGGTCGGCGCGGACGGCCGGCGCTCCGCCGACCATCCGCGCCGCTCGCGGTGTCAACCACCCGACAGGCCCCAGACGGGCCGGGCAGGGTGACGGTCAGACACCGGCCACCGAGGTGATCCAGGCCCGGTTGTACGCGACGCTGCCGTAGTTCTGGATGCTCGACCCGTCGGCGGTGGAGGCCACCCCGACCTGCTGGCCGCTGTAGAACTGCGGGCCGCCCGAGTCGCCCCGCCACGCGTTGCCGTTGATCCGGGTGCTCCGGATCGCCTGGCCGCCGTACGCGTCGGTCACGCTGGTGCTGGTCACCTGGACGCTGGCGGTCTTGAGCTGGCTGGAGGCGGAGCAGCCGCTGTAGCAGGTCATACCCCAGCCGTAGATCGTGTTGGTGGAGCCGATCGGCGGGTTGCTGCTGGCCAGCGTCACGGTGGACGTGCTGACCGCGCTGGACAGCCGCAGCAGGGCCAGGTCGTAGCGGGTGTACGAGGCGCTCACGGTGCGGGTGGTGCCGCCCGAGGCGTAGTAGACGCTGCCGACCCGGACGGACATGGTGCCGCTGACGCAGTGCCGGGCGGTGAGCACCCACTGCGCGGCGATGACACTGCCGGAGCAGGTGAACGAGCCGTTGCTGAACACGGCGGCCGCCCAGGGGGCGGAGGAGACGGTGCCGCCGCCGATGATCGGCTGGGGACCGGCCGGGGCGGCGGCTGCGCCACCAGTGGCGCCCAGGACGCCGACCAGTGCGGTGCCGACCACGGCGAGCAGGGAACGGATACGCATCGGGACGTACTCCTTGCCTCACGGACCCGGGATCGCCGGGTCGGTCGCGCCGGTGGGGGTTGCGGGTCACCCGCCGGCCTTACATAGGGCTTTGTCGATGGATAGTAGGGGTCGGCGTATCTTGCGGCAAGGGTGTGATCGAGACTGGCCGATGTAACAATTTGGCATTCTGTGGCGTGGCTAACGGCCTGCTCGGGGACGTTTCACGCGGGATCGGACACCATGCCGCCCGCGTTCCGTCGGTTATGTTGATCACTGCCTGAACTGCCCCCGGCCGATGCGGCTGAGGCGGTATCTGCCAGGTAGGCTGGCTGCGCTCGCCCGTTGTGGGTCGGCACCCAACTGCGTACACAGTCAGGAGTGCCCAGTGCCTCGCGTCGTCGTCGACGTCATGCTCAAGCCCGAGATCCTCGATCCTCAGGGTCAGGCCGTCGCAAACGCGCTGCCTCGGCTCGGCGTCAGCGACGTCGCCTCTGTCCGGATCGGCAGGCGGATCGAGATCGATTTCACCGGTGAACCGGACCTTGACCGGGCCCGGGAGATCGCCGACAAGCTGCTCGCCAACCCGGTCATCGAGGACTTCACCGTCCGCATGGTCGAGGCCGACGAGATCGTGGACGCGCACCCGTGACCGCGCGGGTCGGTGTGGTGACGTTCCCCGGCTCGCTCGACGACGGGGACGCGGCCCGGGCCGTCCGGATCGCCGGCGCCGAGCCGGTCCGGCTCTGGCACGGTGAGGCGGACCTGCGCGGGGTGGACGCCGTCGTCCTCCCCGGCGGCTTCTCCTACGGCGACTACCTGCGCTGCGGTGCCATCGCCCGGTTCGCCCCGGTGATGGAGACCCTGGTGGACGCCGCCCGGGGCGGCCTGCCGGTGCTCGGCATCTGCAACGGCTTCCAGATCCTCTGCGAGGCCCACCTGCTGCCCGGCGCGCTCACCCGCAACCAGCACCTGCACTTCCGCAACCGGGACCAGGTCCTGCGGATCGAGGCCGCCGGCACGGCGTGGACGAACACGTTCCAGCCGGGCCAGGAGGTGCTGATCCCGGTCAAGAACGGCGAGGGCTGCTACGTCGCCGACGCCGCGACGCTCGACCAACTCGAAGCCGAGGGCCGGGTCGTCGCCCGCTACGTCGGCGGCAACCCCAACGGGTCGCAGCGCGACATCGCCGCGATCACCAACCCCGCCGGCAACGTGGTCGGCATCATGCCGCACCCCGAGCACGCGGTGGAGGCGCTCACCGGCCCCTCCCTGGACGGCCTCGGCTTCTTCACCTCGGTGCTCAAGCACCTGGTGGGGGCCCCGGCGTGACCGTGCGCGGCACCACCGTTCGGCTCCACCGCCCCAGCGGCGGCGAGCGCAGCGAGGAGAGGCCATGACCACCCATCCGGACCCGGCGGTACGGGAGAACCCGGGCGGCTTCCCGGTCGCCCCGGCGGAGCCGTTCGCGGCCCCCGTGGCGCCGCAGGCCGGCCCGGTCGCCCCGGCTCGGCCCGTCGAGGCGGTCCGCCACCCCGACCAGGGCCGGTCCGCGCCGGCCGGTGACTGGGCGCACGGCCCCGACACCGTGCCGCGCGCCACGGACACCCCCGGCGAGCTCCAGCCGTACGCCGAGCTGGGCCTGCGCGACGACGAGTACGACCGGATCCGGCACATCCTCGGCCGTCGCCCCACCCAGACCGAGCTGGCCATGTACTCGATCATGTGGAGCGAGCACTGCTCCTACAAGTCGAGCAAGGTGCACCTGCGCCAGTTCGGTGAGAAGGCCCCGCCGAGCGACCGGATGCTGGCCGGCATCGGCGAGAACGCCGGCGTGGTCCAGGTCTCCGACAAGCTGGCGGTGACCTTCAAGGTCGAGTCGCACAACCACCCGAGCTTCGTCGAGCCGTACCAGGGCGCGGCGACCGGCGTCGGCGGCATCGTCCGGGACATCCTCGCCATGGGCGCCCGCCCGGTCGCCGTGATGGACCCGCTGCGCTTCGGCGCGGCCGACCACCCCGACACCGCCCGGGTGCTGCCCGGCGTGGTGGCCGGCGTCGGCGGCTACGGCAACTGCCTCGGCCTGCCCAACATCGGCGGTGAGGTCGTCTTCGACCCCTGCTACCAGGGCAACCCGCTGGTCAACGCGCTCTGCCTCGGCGTCCTCCCGGTCGACCGGCTGCAGCGGAAGGAGGCCACCGGCCCCGGCAACGTCGTGGTGCTGATGGGCGCCCGGACCGGCCGGGACGGCATCGGCGGCGTGTCGGTGCTGGCCAGCGCCACCTTCGACGAGGGCAGCGAGCAGCGCCGCCCGTCGGTGCAGGTCGGCGACCCGTTCATGGAGAAGCTGCTCATCGAGGCATGCCTGGAGCTGTACGACGCCGAGCTGGTCGTCGGCATCCAGGACCTCGGCGGCGCGGGGCTGACCTGCGCGCTCACCGAGACCGCCGCCTCCGCCGGCACCGGCATGCGGGTCTGGCTGGAGCGGGTCCCGCTGCGCGAGGCCTCGATGGAGCCGCAGGAGATCCTGGCCAGCGAGTCCCAGGAGCGGATGCTGCTGGTCGTTGCCCCGGACAAGCTGGAGGCGGTGCTCAAGACCGCCGAGAAGTGGGGCGTCTGGGCCACCGCGATCGGCGAGGTCACCGCGCCGTCCCCGGACGGCCAGCCGGGCCGGCTGGTGATCACCTGGCGCGACCAGCTCGTGGTGGACGTCCCGCCGGGCTCGCTGGTCGACGACGGGCCGGTCTACGCCCGCCCGATGCGCGAGCCGGCCGACCTGATCCTGCTCCAGGCGGACCGGGCCGAGACGCTGCCCCGGCCGTCGACCCCGGAGGCGCTGCGCGAGACCGTGCTGCGCATGATCGCGTCGCCGAATTTGGCCGACAAGACCTGGGTCACCGAGCAGTACGACCGGTACGTGCTGGGCAACACCGTCCTCGCCCAGCCGGAGGACTCCGGCGTGATCCGGATCGACGAGGGCAGCGGCCTGGGCGTCGCCCTGTCGCTGGACGGCAACGGCCGGTACGCCCGGCTGGACCCGTACCACGGCACCAAGCTGGCGCTGGCCGAGGCGTACCGGAACGTGGCCGTGACCGGCGCGAAGCCGATCGCCGTGACGAACTGCCTCAACTTCGGCTCGCCGGAGGATCCGGGTGTGATGTGGCAGTTCGCCGAGGCCGTGCGCGGCCTGGCGGACGGCTGCCTGGAGCTGGGCATCCCGGTGACCGGCGGCAACGTCAGCTTCTACAACCAGACCGGCGCGGCGGCGATCCACCCGACCCCGGTGGTCGGCGTGCTCGGTGTGCTGGACGACGTGGCCGAGCGGGTGTCGATGGGCTTCGTCCCGCGCGCCGGTGGCGACCACGACCAGCTCTTCCTGCTCGGCGAGACGCACGTGGAGCTCTCCGGCTCGGAGTGGGCCTGGGTCACCCACGAGCACCTCGGCGGCATCCCGCCGCAGGTCGACCTGGCCCGTGAGCGGCAGCTCGCCGATCTGTTGGCCGAGGCCGCCCGGGTCGGGCACCTCAGCTCCGCGCACGACCTCTCCGACGGCGGTCTCGCCCAGAGCCTGGTCGAGTCCTGCCTGCGCCACGGGGTCGGCGCGCAGATCGCGGTGCCGGAGCAGTTCACCGGCGGCTCGATGCCGTTCGTCTTCCTGTTCAGCGAGTCGGCCGGGCGGGCCCTGGTCTCGGTGCCGCGCGGCCACGAGAAGGCGTTCACCGCCCTCTGCGCCGAGCGCGGCGTGCCGTGGGAGTTCGTCGGGGTCACCGACCCGGCCGGCGGTGGCCTGGAGGTGCGCGGCCAGTTCCGGATCGACCTGGAGGAGTTGCGCGCCGTGCACGGTGCCACGCTGCCCCGGCTCTTCGGCGGGTCGGAGCCGGCCGGGGCCTCCTCGGCAGGGCCGGGCGTCGCTCCGGCGGCGACCGCAGCCGCCGTGGCCCCGGTGCCGGCGGTCGACACCGTCGAGGTGGCCCGGGAGGCGGCGCCCGTCGCCGCGCCGGCCGATCAGGCAGCGCCGGAGCACACCGGGTCCGCCGTGGCCGACGGGCCGGTCGCCGACGACGCGCCGGTGCCGGCCGAGGCCGGACCCACCGCCCCGGACGCCCCAGGCTGGGCGCCCGAGCGGGTCGACGGCGCGGAGCGGGCCACCGGTCCCTCCGGGGCGACCGACCCCGACGCCGGTGGCGCCGACCGGTCCGCCGCGCCCGATCAGCGCTGAGGCGGTGGCCGCGGCCGTCTTCGCCCAGCCCGGCTCCGGCGCCCGGTTCGACTGGGGGCTGACCGGCGCGGCGGAGCTCGGTCGCGTCTGCGCCGTCCTGGTGGTGGTGGACGTGCTCTCGTTCACCACCGCCGTGGAGGTCGCGGTCGCCCGGGGGACGCGGGTGCACCCGTTCCCCTGGGGCGAGCAGGCGGCCGAGTACGCGCGCCGGGTCGGTGCGGTCGCCGCCGTGGGCCGTCGGCAGACGACCCCGGAGCACCCGTGGTCGCTCTCCCCGGCGGCGCTGCGCACCGCGCCGGTCGTCGCCGACCTGGTGCTGCCGTCGCCGAACGGCTCGGCGATCAGCGCCGCCGCCAGCGCCACCGGGCTTCCGGTGGTCGCCGCCTGCCTGCGCAACGCGCGCGCCGTCGGGCGCTGGCTGTGCGAGCGGGGGTACGGCTCGGCCGACGCCCCGATCGGCGTGGTCGCTTCCGGCGAGCGCTGGCCCGACGGCTCGCTGCGGCCGTCGGTGGAGGACCAGCTCGGGGCGGCGGGCGTGCTCGACGCCCTCTCCGCAGTGCCCGGCGGGCTGTCGGTGGAGGCCGCGATGGCCCTCGCCGCGCTGGCCAGCACTCCGGACGTGCCGGCCGCCGTGCGCGGCTGCGTCTCCGGCCGGGAACTCGTCGAGGGCGGCTTCGCCGGTGACGTGGAGGTGGCGGTCCAGGTCGACGTCTCGGACGTGGTCCCGGTGCTGCGCCAGGGGGTCTTCTCGGCCGCCTGAGCCGGCTCGTCCGCCCCTCGTCCGCCTTCCGCTGGCTTCGTCCCGGCCCAGACGGCCGAGAGCGGCTGCCCGACGGGGCAGCCGCTCTCTTCGTCGTGGTGCGGGCGGTGCGCCCGCGGGAGTCAGTCGTCCAGCCAGTCCAGCCGGCGTCCGCCCCGGTCCTGCTGCGGCGGGCCGTCCGGCCGGGCCCGACCGGACTGGGCCTGGTCGCCGTAGTAGCCGTCGCCCTGCTGGTCGTAGCCGGCCGGCTGGTCGTAGCCGCGGTCGGGGTAGCCGCCGCGCTGCTGCGGGGGCTCCTGGCCGTACCCGCCGCCCGGCTGGTCGTACCCGCCCGGCTGACCGTACCCGCCGCCGTGCTGGCCGTGGCCGCCCGGCTGACCGTGGCCGCTCGGCTGACCGTGGCCGCCCGGCTGGCCGTAGCTGCCCGGCTGGCCGTAGCTCTCGCCACCGTAGCCGCCGCGCTGGTCGTAGCCGCGGCCGTAGCCGCCGCCCTGCTGACCGGCGTCGTAGCCGCCGCCCTGCTGGCTGTATCCGTCGCTGGCGGGCTCGCCGCCGCGGCCGTACTGTGCGGGCTCCTGCTGGCCGTAACCGTGGCCCTGGTCGGCCTGGTAGGTGCTGGTCGGGTAAGGATCCGCCGGTGGGGTGTACGAGCCGGTGTCGCCGCCGGTGTACCGGCCGGTCGGCTCGTCGTAGCGCTCGCCGTAGCCGCCGCCCTGGCCCGGCTGGACCCCGGCCGCCGCGCCCGCCGCGCCGTAGTCCCGGCTGCCGTACCCGCCGCCGGACGCCGGGGCGTCGGTGCCGTAGCCGCCGGGCGTGCCGCCGTACCCGCCGGTGGCGCCGTATCCGCCGCCGGTGGAGGTCGGGGCGTTGCCGTATCCGCCGCCGGACGCCGGGGCGTTGCCGTACCCGCCGCCGGACGCCGGGGCGTCGGTGCCGTAGCCGCCGGTGGAGGTGGGGGCGGTGCCGTAGCCGGCCCCGGAGGCGGGCGCGGTGCCGTAGCCGGCCCCGGAAGCGGGCGCGGTGCCGTAGCCACCGGCCGCGCCGTAGCCGCCGCCCTGGGGTTCGTCGCCGTACCCGCCGCTGCCGGCCCCCCAACCGCCCTGCTGGCCACCGGGGCCGTACGCGGGCGGCGGGGCGCCGTACGGGTCCGGCGGGACGTCGTCCACGACCGGCTGGTGCATCATCGTCGGCGCGTCGCTGAGCGAGGTGCCGCCGACCATCGTCGGGTCCGGCCCGGCGCCGACCCGGTTGACCACCCGGGTCTTGTCGTCCGCCCCGTGGTACGTCCCGCGGGCGGCGGGCACCGCGCCCGCCCCGGCGGCACCGGCCGGGGCGTCGTCACCGGTGTCGTCGCCGTTCTCCCGACGCTTCATCCAGAGCAGGACGATGGTGCCGACGCCGACGGCCACGAAGAGGCCGCCGAGCAGGATGAGCAGCCAGGACGTGAGGCCGCCGGAGTCCTCCTCGCTGGCGTTCTGCGGTGCCCCCGGGGTGGCCGCGGGGCTCTCGTCGGGGGCCTCCTCGGTCGGCTCGTCGGTGGGCAGCGGCTCCTCGGTGGCCGACGGGGTGGGGCTCGGGCTCACCTCGACCTTGATCGCCAGGCTGAGCCGCTGCCCGGTCACGCTCTGCCCGGCGCTCGCGTCGAAGGACTTGGTGGTGCGGATCTCGCCCTGGACGGCGCCGATGTCGATCCGGCCCGGGGTGATCGGCCGGTCCTTGCTGCCGGTGAAGCGGAAGTTCCCGCTGCCGTCGCTGGTGGTCTCGTAGCGGTGGCCGGCACGGTCCTGGAGCATGACGATGGCGTTCGGCACCGCCTCCCCGTTGGCCGCGGCCACCACCTTGCCGGAGACCGACTTGACGGTCTGCACCTGTTCCTGCGTCGGCTCCGGCGCGGCCTTCGCCTTCACGTTGACCTGGAAGTTACCGGTGGCCGGGCTGGACCTGTCAGGCTCCACCCGGACCGTGACGGTGACGCCGCCGGCGTCAGGCGCGTTGTTGCTAGCCTTGATCGTCAGCAGTTGGGTCTTCGGCGACTGGCCGTTGAAGTCGATCTGGCCGCAGCCGCTCGCGCAGCTCACCCCGGCGGGCAGGCCGCTGAGGCTGATCCTGGCATTCTGGTCGAAGTCGCGCGGGGTGACCTGGACGGTCACCGTGGCGTCGCTGCCAGCGCTCAGGTTGAGCGAGCCGGGGGAGACCGTGACGTCGGCCGCCAGGGCGGGTGTGGCGGGGACGGCGAGCAGGGCGCCGATCACCAGCGCCACGACCACACCGGCCCGCTGCTTCCAGGCACGTCGGTGTGTTGACACGTCCACCGCCTTCCGGTCTGACTTCCCTGGCCGGCGGGGCGCCGGGCCGGGGATCATCACGGTACGAATACGCCGTCGGCAACTATGCCTTGTCGGACCGGATCGGCGCGACCCAGGGCCAGCGTCGAAAGCGCCGGAGCCGGGCCGTATCGTCCCGTCGTGTCCTCTCCGCACACAAACTCCGCAGCCGTGGCCGCCGCACTCGCCGCCCTCGATGAGGGTCGTACGCCCGAACGGCCGGTGTTCCGGGAGGCGGTCCGTACCCTGTTGGCCGCCCTTGCGGACCATGCCCCCGGCCGTTCGGTGGAGGTGCGTGTCCCACCTTACGGTGCAGTTCAGTGCATTCCCGGTCCCCGACACACCCGGGGCACCCCGCCCAACGTCGTCGAGCTGGACCCGACCGCCTGGCTGGAGCTGGCGACGGGCCGCCGGAGCTGGGCGGACGCGGTCGCCGAGGGCCGCGTACGGGTCAGTGGTGTCCGCGCTGACCTCTCCCCGCACCTTCCGCTCCCCCTGGGCGATTAGCCCCCGGCTTCGATTACGGAAGGGAGCTAGACCGTGACTTTCTGTATTGATACTGATTCGCGTACACTGGTGGGCGACGACAGTGGTCCCGGCCGAGGAAGCGCGGATCCGCCCCCGAGATCCCGCCCGGCCAGTCCAGACCCAGCATGAGGGAGCGGCAGGTGCCCCGAGGCGACGGCCGGCTGAGCCACGACCTTGATCCCCAACGACCCGGCCCGCAGGACGCGTGTGGCGTCTTCGGCGTCTGGGCGCCCGGGGAGGAGGTCGCCAATCTGACCTACTTCGGGCTCTACGCCCTCCAGCACCGGGGCCAGGAGGCCGCCGGGATGGCCGTCAGCGACGGCTCGGGCGTGGTGGTCTACAAGGATCTCGGCCTGGTGGCCCAGGTCTTCGACGAGCCCACCCTGGCCAGCCTGCGCGGGCACCTGGCGATCGGGCACGCGCGTTACTCGACGACGGGCGGCTCGACCTGGGAGAACGCCCAGCCGACCATCCGGTCCACCAGTTCGGGCATCACCATCGCGCTGGCGCACAACGGCAACCTGGTCAACACCGCCGAACTCCAGCGCGAGGTCGCCGAGCGGGGCCTGGTCGCCGACGGCTCGACCAACGACACCTCGCTGGTGACCATGCTGCTGGCCAGCCGGCCCGACCTCTCGGTCGAGGCCGCCGCGCTGGAGGTGCTGCCCCAGCTCCGCGGCGCGTTCAGCTTCGTCTTCATGGACGAGTCGACGCTCTACGCGGCCCGTGACCCGCACGGCGTGCGCCCGCTGGTCCTCGGCCGGCTGGAGCGCGGCTGGGTGGTGGCCAGCGAGACCGCCGCGCTGGACATCGTCGGCGCGAGCGTGGTCCGCGAGGTGGAGCCGGGCGAGCTGATCGCCATCGACGAGGACGGGCTGCGGTCCAGCCGGTTCGCCGCGCCGGAGCCGAAGGGCTGCCTCTTCGAGTACGTCTACATCGCCCGGCCCGATGCCACCATCGCCGGGCGCAACGTGCACGCCGCCCGGGTGCAGATCGGCCGCCAGCTCGCCAAGGAGCACCCGGTCGAGGCCGACCTGGTCATCCCGGTTCCGGAGTCCGGCACCCCGGCCGCGATCGGTTACGCGGAGGAGTCCGGGATCACCTACGGCGCCGGCCTGATGAAGAACCCGTACGTCGGGCGCACCTTCATCCAGCCGTCGCAGACCCTGCGTCAGCTCGGCATCCGGCTCAAGCTCAACCCGCTGCGGGAGAACGTGCGGGGCAAGCGGCTGGTCGTCGTGGACGACTCGATCGTGCGCGGCAACACCCAGCGGGCCATCGTGCGGATGCTGCGCGAGGCGGGCGCTCTGGAGGTCCACGTCCGGATCTCCTCCCCACCGGTCAACTGGCCGTGCTTCTACGGCATCGACTTCGCCACCCGGGCCGAGCTGCTCGCCAACGGGCTGGACAACGAGGGCATCCGGCGCTCCATCGGCGCCGACACGCTGGGCTACGTCTCGTTGTCGGGCCTGATCGCCGCGACCGAGCAGCCGAAGACCCGGCTCTGCCGGGCCTGCTTCGACGGGGAGTACCCGATCGAGCTGCCGGCCGGGAACCTGATCGGCAAGCACGTGCTCGAAGCGGTGGAGCGCCGGGTCGCTGGTGCCCCGGACGCCCCGGAGCACGTCGCCGCACCGCTCGTCGCCGCTCCGGGCGGCGCGACCGTACACCGCCCATAGCACCGCCCGACGCGGGCCCGCCGGTCACCCCCGGCGTCCCGCGAGAACCACAAAGGGGAGAACCGTGACGCACGTGTCCGAGCGCAGCGGCACAGGAAGCAGCCCGACCGGCGCCGGCGGCGACCGCCAGCCCTGGACGGCCGGCACCGGCCGCCCGGCGCGCAAACGCTCGGTCTCGTACGCGGACGCCGGCGTCTCGATCGAGGCGGGCGACCGCGCGGTCGAGCTGCTCAAGTCCAAGGTGAGGCAGACCCGGCGGCCCGAGGTCATGGGCGACCTCGGCGGCTTCGCCGGCCTGTTCCGGCTGGACACGAAGAAGTACAAGAACCCGATCCTGGCGTCCTCGACCGACGGCGTCGGCACCAAGCTGGTGATCGCCCAGCAGCTCGACATCCACGACACGATCGGCATCGACCTGGTCGCCATGGTCGTCGACGACCTGGTGGCCTGCGGCGCCGAGCCGCTGTTCCTGCTCGACTACATCGCCTGCGGCGAGGTCGTCCCGGACAAGGTGGCCGAGATCGGCGCCGGCATCGCCGACGGCTGCCGGTACGCCGGCTGCGCGCTGCTGGGCGGCGAGACCGCCGAGCACCCGGGCGTGCTGCGCCCGGACGAGTACGACGTCTCCGCCACCGGCGTCGGCGTGGTGGAGGAGAGCGAGATCCTCAGCCCGGACCGGGTCGAGATCGGCGACGTGGTCATCGCGATGCGCTCCTCGGGCCTGCACTCCAACGGCTACTCGCTGGTCCGGCACGTGCTGCTGGGGGCGGGCCGGATGCGGCTGGACGTGGTGATCGAGGACTTCGGCCGGCAGCGCACCCTCGGCGAGGAGCTGCTCACCCCGACCAAGATCTACGCCCAGGACTGCCTCAAGCTGATCGCCGAGGCCGAGGTGCGCTCGATCGCGCACGTCACCGGGGGCGGCATCCCGGGCAACCTGGTCCGCATCCTGCCGGAGCACGTCGACGCGGTGGTCAACCGGTCCACCTGGAAGCCGCAGCCGATCTTCGACCTGATCCAGTCCAAGGGCCGGATCGAGGACGCCGAGATGGACGCGACCTTCAACATGGGCGTCGGCATGTTCGCGATCGTCTCCGCCGAGGACGCCGACCGGGCCCTGGCCACCCTGACCGGCCGGGGCGTGGACGCCTGGCAGGCCGGCGAGATCATCGAGGGCACCGGCAAGGTGCAGATGGTCGGCCAGCACACCCGGGGTTGATCACCCAGCGCCGATCGTCCGACCACCTGATCGGGGGTTCACCCGAGTGGCCATCGCCGCCTAGCCTGAAGGGCGCCTTCGGGTCAGGAAAAGGAGGGCGATGGCTGCTCGGGGACGGCCGACGAGCGGGATGCGGGGAGTCTCCCCGGTCCCGTCGTACGTCGTGATGCAGCCGACCACCCTCTGCAACCTCGACTGCGCGTACTGCTACCTCCCGCACCGGTCGGCGGACCGCCGGATGTCGGTCGCGGTGGCCGAGGCGGTCGCCGCCTCGGTGAACCCGTGGGCGACGGCCGGCCGGTTCTCGGTGGTATGGCACGGCGGGGAGCCGCTCGCGGCCGGCCGGGAGCACCTGGCCGCGCTGCTGGCCGCGTTCGGGCCGCAGGTCGAGCACCACGTGCAGACCAACGCCACCCTGATCGACGACGCCTGGTGCGAGTTCCTCACCGCGCACCGGGTGCGGGTCAGCGTCAGCGTGGACGGGCCGCGCGGGCGCAACGGCGACCGGGTCACCCGGGCGGGCCGGCCGGCGTACGACCGGATCGTGCGCGGGATCGAGACGCTGCGCCGGCACGGGCTGCCGTTCTCGGCGCTGGCGGTGGTCGGCGACCCGACCCCGGGCCGGGCCGCCGAGCTGTACGACTACTTCCTCGGCCTCGGCTGCGACGTGCTGGGGGTCAACATCGAGGAGACCGAGGGGGTCAACACCCGGGGCAACGCCCACGACGCGGCTCCGGTGCGCGCGTTCTGGGCCGAGCTGGTGGCCGCCTGGCGCCGGGATCCCCGGATCCACCTGCGCGAGGTGGAGTGGTCGCTGCGGTACGTGGCGGCGGTGCTCGACGGCAGCGCCGACGACCTGCTGCCGCGGCGGCTCGACCCGATCCCCACGGTGGGCCACGACGGGTCGGTGACCGTGCTCTCCCCGGAGCTGGCCGGCTTCACCGATCCCCGGTACGGCGACTTCAGCAGCGGCAACGTGCTGACCACCCCGCTGGCCGAGATCCTGGCCGGGGTGGAGCGGAGGACCCCCTGGGTGGGGGAGTTCCTGGCCGGCGTGGAGGCGTGCCGGGCGTCCTGCCCGTACTTCGGCTTCTGCGGGGGCGGGCACGCCGCCAACCGTTACTTCGAGCTGGGGCGTTTCGACGGTACGGAGACCGAGCACTGCCGCAACAGCAAGATCCACTTACTGGAGGGAGTGTTGGACCATGCCCGAGAGCACCGGAAACCGGCAGTCTGAGCGCGTCAGGGGAGTCACCGGGCAGCCGGTCGTCGACCGGGTGCGGGACACTGCCGCCGGCCTGGCCGACCTGCTCCAGGAGGCGGAGGACGCGCGCCGGCTGCGGTCGGAGGTGGCGGGGGGCGAGGGCGCGAGCGCGGTCTGCGCCTGGAACCACTTCGAGAACATCCCGACGTTCTACAACTGGAACAACCGGCCCCGCTGAGGGCGCGGGCCCGAGATCAAGGACCTGCCGCAGCGACCGGATCGGCTCCGGTACGGCAGGCCCCTGATCGTCGGGTGGGTAGGCCACCTTCCGGTGAGCACATACGTGAGCACGCGGGGGTCACCGCGTGCTCAGATGCGACCGGGGGTCAGCGGGTCGGACGGACCCAGGGATCCGGGTCCTCGTCCGCGTGGTCCTCGTCATCGTCGTCGACATACTCTTTGTAGTCGTCGTCGAAGTCGTGGTCCGACTTGCCGCTGCCGCCGAGTTCTCGCTGCAAGGCGGCGAGGTCGGTGGTCGGGGAGTGGTACTTCAACTCCCGGGCCACCTTTGTCTGCTTGGCCTTAGCACGGCCGCGCCCCATGGCTCGACCCCCTCGCACAGAATGCGGGGCAGCCCGAAGGCGGGCCCCGATGACGTCAGGCATCTCTCGTGGCTCTTACGGTACATGGGGATGCCGCTGTTCGGCACCTCGGGTTACTGTCTGCCGGCCCTGCGCGTCGCAGTGAGCCGGCCGTCACCAAGTGTACCGGGGTAAGGGGCGGATGCCGAACCGCCCGTGACACCGGACAGATGGGCAGTAATCACCCCTTCTTCCAGCTTAACGCCGCCGTCCGTCCGGTTTCGCCCGACGAGCCCGACCCGGCACGGTTTCCGCACCGGGTCGGGCGTGGCGCTCAGCGCAGGTGGATGGTGCGCAGCCGGCCGACCTCCGCCATCCGGCGCTCGGCGAGCCGGTCCGCCGCCACCGCCGGGGGGACGCCCTCCTCGTCGGCCAGCCGCAGGATGTTCCGGGTGGTGTCGTAGATCCTCGTGGCCCGCAACTTGGCCCGCTCGAAGTTGAAGCCCTCGATCTCGTCCGCTACCTGGATCACACCGCCGGCGTTCACCACGTAGTCGGGCGCGTAGAGGATGCCCCGGTCGGCGAGGAGCTTCTCGATCCCCGGGTGGGCGAGCTGGTTGTTGGCCGCCCCGGTGACCACCTTCGCCCGCAGCGCCGGCACGGTCTCGTCGTTCAGGGTGCCGCCCAGCGCGCACGGGGCGTAGACGTCGATGTCGGCGGCGACCAGCGCGGCGACGTCGTCGACCAGCTCGACCTGTGGGTGGTTGGCGCGGACCCACTCGCGCGCCCGCGGGTCGACGTCGGTCGCCGCCACCTCGGCGCGGTCGTCGAGCAGGTGCCGGGTCAGGTGCTTGCCGACCTTGCCCAGCCCGGCCACGCCGACCCGCCGGCCGGCCAGGGTGGGGGCGCCCCAGACGTGCTCGGCAGCGGCCCGCATGCCCTGGAAGACGCCCCACGCGGTGAGCACCGACGAGTCGCCCGCGCCGCCGTGCTCCACGCTACGGCCGGTGACATAGCGGGTCTCCCGGGCGATCACGTCCATGTCGGCGACGTAGGTGCCGACGTCGCACGCGGTGTAGTAGCGGCCGTTCAGCGACTCGACGAAGCGGCCGTACGCGCGTAGCAGCGCCTCGCCCTTGAGCTGCTCCGGGTCGCCCCAGATCACCGCCTTGCCACCGCCCAGGTCCAGCCCGGCCAGGGCGTTCTTGTACGCCATGCCGCGGGACAGGTCGAGCACGTCGGCCAGCGCCGCATCCTCGCTGGCGTACGGGTAGAACCGGGTGCCGCCGAGCGCGGGCCCCAGCGCGGTGGAGTAGATCCCGATGATCGCCCGGAGGCCGGTCTGCGTGTCCTGGCAGAACACGACCTGTTCGTGGCCGGTGGCTGACGGGCCGTCGGTGGTGGCGAATACGCCCATGGCTGACTCCTGTGTCGGTGTGCGTCCTTGTGGGGCGCGGACCTGTGGTGCGCCGGCGGGATGATGCCGGTGGGTCGAGCCTAATATCGGCCGACGCCGTACTGTCGTCCCAGCACGCCCGCCGTTCGGGCGGCCGGCGGGTGGGCAGGGATGTCGGGCGCGCGGCCGGGGCGCTGCCCGCGTCCGGATTCCGTCTCGTGGGAGGATCGCGCAGTGCCGTCGCTCTTCGCTTCGTACCTGCGGGTGTACGAGCCGCTGACCGCCTTCGACCGGGACCGCCAGTCGTACTGGCGGCGCTACGTGTCCGAGGGGCGGGCGGTGGCCCCGTCGGAGGGGCCGGGGCGGCAGCGTGCGGCGGTCATCGAGGCGCTGGGCGCGGGCTGGACCCGGCTGCCCGACCCGCCCGAGGAGGCGTACGTCCTGGAGGCCGACGACACCCTGCTGGTCTGCCCGTGGAACCTGCGGATCCGGGTGGCCGAGGCGGCGCTGAGCGCCCGCGACGGCGTGCCGTCGGTGCTGGCCGACGCGTTCGTGCCGCCGGTCCTCGCCGGTCAGGCCAAGGCGGTGGTGGAGGACTGGCGCAGCGGCGCCCGGGTGCTGGAGCACGGCGTCCCCCGGGTGCACGAGCAGATCGCCACCTGGGGCGTGCCGCTGCGCTGGTTCGTCCTGTTCGACGCCGAGGAGCGGGACCTGGTCACCCACCCGGGGCGACGCGCGTTGCGCTACCGGACGGAGATCTCCAAGGCCCGCCGCCGATCGTCCCGGGCGCTGTCGGTGTTGCGCAAGACCGTCGGTGAGGCGCCGATCACCGAGGCGGTCGAGGAGGCCGCCCGGTGGCTGGAGGAGTTCCACCCGCGCTCGGCGGTGGAGCTGGACTACGGCGGCCTCGTCCAGTTGTTGTCCGACGAGACGCTCGCCGCGGACGACTCACCCGCGCTCGTCGCGGCCGGCCTCGCCGGGCTCTCCAAGGGGGAGGCCGAGGACGCTTCCACGGCGTACGACACGTTGGTCGCCCGCTGGCGGGCGGTCCAGCTCCTGGAGCGCTGCAACTAGCCCCACCTGGGCGAAGAGCCGGCCAAGGGGCCACAAACCACCGTGGGAGCGCTCCCTACGCGAGGTGTGCTCGTAATTGGATCATCACGACCAGTGATTATGAGTCCGAATAAGGTGGTTTCTGAGGCGTATTAGTCGTATAAATCGGGCATGGTTCATCCGTCCGTCTAGGGACCTTCGGCCGTTCGGCCCATGTCGGACATCGGGGACTAGCCGGACCATGGGAGACGCGTCGGCCGGCGGGACCCCGGCCGATGTCTATACCTGTGGAGGAGTGACCGATATGGCATCGCGAACGCACGAACCGGAGCCGCTGCTCACACCGGCCGAGGTGGCGTCGATGTTCCGTGTCGACCCGAAGACGGTGACCCGGTGGGCGAAGGCAGGCAAGCTCAGCGCCATCCGGACCCTGGGGGGGCACCGCCGTTACCGCGAGTCGGAGGTTCGGGCTCTACTGCAGGGGCAGATCCCCCAGCAGCGCCAGGGAGACTGACCAACGGGGATTCTACAGACGTACGAATCAGGGCGGCGGACACGGTCCGCCGCCCTGATTCCGTGTCCGGCCCGGGCGGTCACTCCGCGAGGCTGATCCGGATGCCCACCGTCCCCCGCTCCCCCCGCCGCAGCCGGCTGCCCAGCAGGCTGAGCCGACCCACCAGCCGGTACTTCTGCTTCAGCAGCTCGCGGATCCGGCGGGTGTCCGCCGGGCCGCAGATGGTCGCGTGGCCGGAAACCGCCTCGCCGTGCGGCCGGCCCCGCAGGTCGCACGGGGCCACCGTCACCTCGCCGCTGCGCCGGATCCGCTTCACCTTGCCCGAGTCGGTGACGGTCCAGGCGGCCAGCGCGTCGCCGTCGCGGACGGCCCACACCGGGGTGGGCACCGCCCGCCCGTCCCTGCGGAACGTGGTCAACAGCACGTACTTCTCCGCGGCCAGGCGGTCCAAGGTGGTCACGCCGCAAGGATACGACCGCGCGGCGTGACGCCAGTGGGGTTAGCGTGAACCCCGTGACCGGGGAACCCACGATCGGCGACGTCTTCGGCGAGCTGCTGCGCGACGCGCTCGCCGTACAGACCGGCATCGGCCCCCGGCCGATGGCCGGCGGGCGGCTGCCCCGACCCGTCATCGAGATCATCGAGCGGGACGACGGCCTGATCAACGGCGCGCCCGCCGCCCACTACCTGGCCGGCCCCGCCGAGTGGCAGCCGTACGACCACCGGGCGGTGGACCGGGTCCGGGGCGAGACGCTGGACGTCGGGATCGGCGGCGGCCGGATCGCGCTGCTGCTCCAGGAGCGCGGGGTGCCGGTGACCGGGCTGGACACCTCGCTCGGCGCGCTGAGGGTGTGCCGCCGGCGCGGAGTACGGGACCTGGTGCACGGCACGGTCGACGAGCACGTCGCCGCCGGCCGGCGATACGACACCTTCCTGCTGCTCGGCAACAACCTCGGGCTGATCGAGGGGCGGGACCGGGCGCCGGCGTTCCTCGCCGCCCTCGCCGCGCTGGCCCGCCCCGGCGCGCAGGTCATCGCGCACGGCACAGACCCGTACGGCACCACCGACCCGGTGCACACCGGCTACCACGAACTCAACCGGCGCCGCGGCCGGCTCGGCGGCCAGCTACGACTGCGGCTGCGGTACCGGGAACTGGGCACCGGGTGGTTCGACTACCTGGTCTGCTCGGTGGCCGAGCTGGCCGACCTGGTCCGGGGCACCCCCTGGCGACTGACCGACGTGGACGACCGGGACGCCCCGTACTACCTGGCGACCCTGACGCTGGCCGGCTGACCGGGGCGCGGGCGGCCCGGGTGCGCGGAAGGGGCCCCTGCCGGCCGGAAGCCTCGACAGGGACCCCGTCCACACGCCTCAGACCTGGACGGTCGGGGGAAGCGGCTCGGGCGGGAGGCCACCGTCGCCGTCGACCACCTCGTCGGGGGTGCCGTCCTCGTCGATGTCGACCATGGTGATGTCCACCTTGCCGTCGCCGTCGGTGTCGAACTGGAACAGGTCGGCCCGGCCGTCGCCGTCGGTGTCGACGACCCAGACGTCGGTCTTGCCGTCGTTGTTGGTGTCGGCGCGGAGCAGGTCGACCCGCTCGTCGCCGCGGGTCTCCACGGTCTCCGCGTGCTGCCCGCTCTCCGGTGCCTGGCTCATGTTCCGGTCCTTCCCTCGGTTGACGGCCGCAGTACCCGGTTCGGCGCGCCCCCACGCATGCCGCCGGTGCCGGTGCTGCATAGGGTCGCACCCATGAGCCAGCGGAGCGGGCGGCCCGGCGCGGCGGAGACCCCGCGCGTCGCCGCGCGCAGCGAGGAGACGTGATGAGTCGTTTTGTCGTCGTCGGGGCCGGCACGATGGGCCTCGGCATCGCCTACGTGGCGGCCGGCGCGGGATACCGCGTCGAACTGGTCGAGGTCGACCCCGACCGGGCGACCGCCGCCGAGGCGCGGCTCGGTGAGCTGTGGGAGCGGGCCGTCCGGCGGGGGAAGCTCGCCGCCGACGAGGCGGCGGCCAACCGGGGGCGGCTGACGCTGGTCGCCTCCCTCGGCGCCGTCGCGCCCGAGCCCGACGTGGTCGTGGAGGCCGTGCCGGAGCGGGCGGAACTCAAGCGCGCCGTCCTGCGGGAGGCCGCCGCGCTGCGCCCCGCGCTGCTGGGCAGCAACACCTCCAGCATTTCCATCGGGGAGCTGGCCGCCGGGCTGGACCGGCCGGAGCACTTCGTCGGGCTGCACTTCTTCAACCCCGTCTGGGCCATGGCGCTGCTGGAGGTCGTGGTCGGCCCGGCCACCGCCGAGGAGACCACCGTGGCGGCCGTCGCGCTCGCCGGACGGCTGGGCAAGGACCCCGTCGTCGTACGCGACCTGCCCGGCTTCGCCACCTCCCGGCTCGGGGTGGCCCTCGGGCTGGAGGCGATCCGGATGGTCGCCGACGGGGTGGCCGAGCCGGCCGACATCGACAAGGCGATGGTGCTCGGCTACCGGCATCCGGTGGGCCCGCTGGAGCTGACCGACCTGGTCGGGCTGGACGTCCGGCTCGACATCGCCCGCACCCTCCAGGCCGCGTATGGGGACCGGTACGCGCCGCCGCCGCTGCTGGAGCGGATGGTCGCCGACGGCAGGCTGGGCAGGAAGTCCGGGCAGGGCTTCTACCGCTGGGAAGGGGGCGAGAAGCGGTGAGTGGGCTACGGATCGACGAGCGGCCGGACCGGCTGGTGGTGACGTTGGACCGGCCGGAGAAGCGCAACGCGATCGACGCCGACCTGATCGGCGAGCTGCACGCCGTCTGCGCCGAGCTGGAGGCGCGGCCCCGCCTGCTGCTGCTCACCGGCGGCGCGGAGGGGATCTTCGCTGGTGGGGCGGACATCGGCCAGCTCCGCGAGCGGGGCCGGCTGGACGCGCTCGCCGCGATCAACTCCGCGGCCTTCGCCCGGATCCGGGCGCTGCCGTTGCCCACCGTCGCCGCCGTCGACGGGCCGGCGCTGGGCGGCGGCGCCGAGCTGGCGTACGCGTGCGACCTGCGGGTGTGCACGGCCCGCGCGGTCTTCGGCCAGCCGGAGGTGCGGTTGGGCATCCTCGCCGGCGCGGGCGCGACCCACCGGCTTCCGGCGCTGGTCGGCGAGGCCCGGGCGAAGGAGTTGCTGTTCACCGGTCGCCGGGTGGACGCCGCGGAGGCGCTGCGGATCGGGCTGGTCAACCGGGTGGTGGACGAGCCGGCCGAGCTGCTGCCCGCCGCGCACGGGCTGCTCGACGAGATCGCCAAGGGCTCCACCCTGGCGCTGCGGCTGACCAAACTGGCCGTGGACGCGCCGCCGGCCGCCCACCCGCACCTCGACCTGGTCAGTCAGGCGGTCCTCTTCGAGGACGAGGAGAAGCGGCGGCGGATGACCGAGTTCCTGGACCGCCGCCGGCCCCGCTGACCGCGCGCCGGCCGGCCCGGTGCGCGCCGGACCCGCGCCGAGAACGCGACGGCCGCCCCCGCGAGTCTGCCGGGGCGGCCGTCGCGCGTCGGGTCAGTGCCGGATCTGCACCCCGGAGTCGGCGAGTGCCCGGATCACCTGCGCGGACTCGGCGAAGCCGATGATCAGCACGGCCTCCGCGCCGTACTCCTTGATCTCCCGGGCGCCGGCGGTGAAGTCCAGCGGCGGGGCCTTCGCGTCGGCCGGCGGCTCGTACGTCAGCAGCTTCACCCGGTCGCTGCCGATGCCGGCCCGCTCCAGCTCGGCGCGGACGTTCTCCTGGAGACCTTCGCCGTAGGAGTCCTTCCGGGCGACCAGCGCGATCCGGTGTGGCCCGTCGCGGAGGATCACGTCCGCCAGCGCCCGGCCCTGGAGGCTGTCCGGCGGGGCGGTACGGAAGTAGAGGCCCTTGTCCTCCATCGAGGTCAGCCCGGCGTCGGTGTTGGACGGCGAGAAGAGCACCCGGCCGGCGGCCACCACGTCCGGCAGCACGGTGCGGGAGATGCCCGAGGCGCCAGCGCCGATGATGACGTGCGCGCCCTCCCGGATGTGCTTGGCCACGGTGGCCCTGGCGACGTCCGGGTTGGTGCCGTCGTCGCCGTCGAGCCAGACCACCGGCTCGCCGAGCACCCCGCCCGCGCTGTTGATCTCCTTGACCGCCAGCGCGACCCCGGCGGCCAGCGGCGGGTACGACAGGGCCAGGTCGCCGGTGCGCGGCAGCAGGCCACCGAGGACCAGCGGCGCCGAGGGGACCTTCCCGCGCTGCTTGCGCGGCCGGGGCGGGTTCTTGGTGCTCGCCGCCGAGTCGTCACCGGCGCCGACGAACTCGGTCTTGCCGTCGTCGAGCGTGCGCTCCCCGAAGGTCAGGGTGGCGTAGCTGGCCGTGGCCGGCTCCCCGGCGTCGGTGAACCCGGCCCGGTTGAGCGACACCCCCCGGTACTCGATGTCCTGGCCGTCGCGGGCCAGCCGCAGGCAGTCCGCCGCCTCCTCGCAACGCTGGCCGTTGTTGGTCACGCCGACGATCTGCTTGGCGATCTCCCCGGGCTCGGTGCTGCCGGCGAGCTGCGCGGCCAGCGCGCTGATGATCACCGCGTCGTACGACTCGCCGGCGTAGAGGTAGTCGCCGAGCTTCGGATCGACGGACCGAAGCCGGTTCTTGAAGGCGTCCGGCAGCGGCGTGAGCGGGGTGGTGCCCTTCATGCCGTCGATCAGATCGGCGCGCTCCTTCAGCTCCACGGCGTACGCATTGGTCATGTTGCCGTCGGTGCCGTAGAGGCGGACCTGGGTGGTGGTCGCCTCCTCTGGCTTGTCGGCGCCGCAGGCGGTACCGGCGAGGAGCAACGCCCCGCAGGCCACCAGAGCGGCGGCGCGCGGGCCGTGTGATACGAGCATGGTCGTCCTTCCTCCGGCGAAGGTCCGCTGCGCACATTAGCGTGCCGGGCTGTTCGGCGGGGCCGTGGATCCCGGTCAATCGCCTGCTAGTCCCGCATGTGCACGCAGGGTGACCGGGTCGGCGCTTTCGGGTGGTCACGGGTTGACCACCCGTCGTACAGTTCGCCGGGTGACGGACGTACCGCAGCAGACGCTGGACGACGCGACCCTCGTGCTCCACTCGGCCCTGGCCGGAGACGGCGACGCGGTGGTGGGCACCTTCGACGAGGTGGTCGACCGCGCCGGCCTCGCGGGGGCGTACGGGGTGGCCTGGTGCCTGGCGGCCACGATGGTCGGGGACGTGCCCGCCCCCGGCGGCGCGGCGCTGGACTTCCCCGGCATCGACGAGGCCGGCTACGACACCCGCTGGGTGGCCCGTTTCGTCAGCGCGTACGCCAACGCCGACGCCGACACCGGCGAGGCCCTGTTCGGTGCGGCGGTCGCCGACGGCCTGCTGCCGGACTGCCTGCTCACCCTCGCCGGCTCGACGGTGGCCACCCTGCGCAGCCGGGTCGCCTGACGCCCCGACACCGGTCCGGGGGGACCGGCCGCCGGGGCGCCGCCGCTCAGAACGCGTGGTACGCGACCAGCGGCTCGTACTCGTAGCGCAGGTTGGAGAAGCGGACCCGGAAGTTCACCCCGTCCCGGACGTTGGTGGCCACCGTGATCCACCCGGACTGCGCCGGGAGATAGGTCCAGTAGTTGCAGCTGTTGGTCTTGTCGACGAAGACCACGCAGGCCTGGGTGCCGAAGCTGCTCGCGTTGCGGACGTTGACGTCCGCGCAGCGGCTGGTGGTCCGGTAGGTGCCGGCCTCCCCACCCCAGCTCCCGGTCTGGAAGTACGAGCGCACCGCGCCGCCGTAGCAGGTGGCGAGGGTGCCGGCGAGGTTCGTCACGGGCGCGCCCGCGTCGGGCCTCGTGGGCGCGGGGGCCGCCTGGGCGGGGGCCGCGAGGGCGAGCAGCGACGCCGCTGCCGTCGTCGTGGCCAGCAGGCGGACGGCCGGGGATGACATGGGCGCCTCCAACTGTCGACTGACCGTCCGTACCGGACGATTCACCAAGCGCGACGATGATACGGGTCGATCAATCTCGCCGCCGGCCCCGCGGTGTCCGGGGCGGTGTGATAGCTCTGGTGGCATGTCGGAGGCCATGCTCGCCAAGGTGCGCAAGCTGCTGGCGCAGGCCGAGGACCCGGCCTGCACGCCGGAGGAGTCGGCCGCGTTCACCGCCAAGGCGACCGAGCTGATCGCCCGCTACGGCGTGGACCGGGCCCTGCTGGCGGCCCGCGACCCGGCCACCGACCCGGTCGGCGACCGGCTGGTCGAGGTCGTCGCCCCGTACGCCCGGGACAAGGCCGGCCTGCTCGCCGCCGTCGCCGCCCCGCTGCGCTGCCGCTGCGTCCGTCGCCGGCACGGCAGCGGCTTCACGATGCACCTGTTCGGCTTCGCCAGCGACCTGGAGCGGGTCGACCTGCTCTTCACCTCGCTGCTGGTGCAGGCGGCGCACGGGCTGGCCGGGGCGGTCGTCCCGGTGGGGGAGCACCCGGCCGCGTTCCGGCGCTCCTGGCTCGCCGGCTTCGCCCAGGTGGTCGGCACGCGGCTGGTCGAGGCGGAGGCCGGGGCGGTCGCCGACTCCGGCGGGCCCTCGGTCGCGCTCGTGCTGGCCGACCGCTCGGACCGGGTCCAGCGCCGGGTGGCCGAGGCCTACCCCCGGCTGCGCGCCGCCGCACCGCGCCGGCTCGCCGGCACCGGTTTCGGCTCGGGCGCCGCAGCCGGCCGCCGCGCCGACCTGGGCGGCCAGCGCCTACCCCCCACCCGACCCCACCAACTCCCCCACTGACCGTGCGGTCGCCTGTCGGGTCAGGGCTGGGTGGCCGAGGCCAGGTAGCGGGCGAGCAACTCGTGCCAGCCTGCGGTGAGCGCCTGCCGGTATCCCTCGGCGGCCTCGCCGTGCCGGTCGAAGTGCCGGTGCTCGACCTCCACCCGGGTCCGCTCCGACCCCTCCGGCAGGAACAGCACCTCCACCTCGCTGGCCCGCGCCGGGTCGGGGACCGGCACCCGGTCCGGGCCGATCTGCCAGGTGAACACCAGCCGCCGGGGCGGGTCCCAGGTGAGCACCCGGCCCCAGTCGCTCCGGAAGCCGTACGGGCCGATCTCGTAGAGCATGCCGCCGGCGCGCGGTTCGATGCCCAGCTCCGCCAGCGCCGCCGGGCCGGACCAGGTGTACTCCCGGACCCACCAGTCGGCCAGCGCCCCGGTGAACACGGCGAAGGCCTGTTCGGCGGAGGAAGGGACGAGGAGACTGCTGCGCAGCGAGTACCGCCCGACGTCCTGCCGGACGCCCGCAGGTCCGGCCATCTCCTGTCCCATAGGTCCGGACCATACCGGCTGATGCCCCAGCGTGCAGCTTCCTGCTTGCCCTGAATCGGACAGGGCGCGTCCGGATTGCGGACAGTCCCGATCCACCTGCGGACGCGACAGGGCGGTGAACGTGGGCACGATACGGGTGAAACGGGCGTCCGCAGCCGGATGCCGGATGATCGGGCGGCGCCAGCAGTTGGAAGCGCGCGACTATCGCGCCGAGATGACCAGCTCGACCCGCCCACCGTGGAAGCTGGAGAGCGTGGGGCACCGCGTCATCGAGCACCAGGGCACCTGCACCGCCCGGCTACGCGATTCGCCCTGGCCCCGCGCGCCCTTCCCAAAGGGCGCGCGGGGCGATTGCGGCCGTCAGCTAGTGCGAGAAGCTGTAGGAGGGCGAGAAGATCGTGCCGTAGGTCCGGAAGACGTTGTGCTCGCCCGTCTTGATCGTCCGCGAGCCGAGGAAGACCTTCGCGCCGTTCCCGTGGGCATACACGTAGACAGGCTCAGTGCTGCCGGCGGCGAGCGTGATGCTCCAACACTTGCCCTGCGTGACCAGATAGCTGGAGAACCCGCCACGCGAGGGGAACTCCAGGGTCGCCGAGTAGGTCGCCTTGTTGCAGAGTCCGGTGCGGTTGGTGGTGGCTGCGCTTGCCGGCGTCGCGGTGGTGGCCATTCCTGCCAGGGCCAGGGCGCCGATCAGGACCGGTCGCCATGCCTTGCGCGTGCGAGTCGAAGCTGTCATCTGGGGCCTCCTGGGGCCGTGTCGTGGCGTAGTGCCGTGGATCAGTTGCGCCTGACACGCGTGTAAAAGGCGCGTCTATGGGAGCACGGATGCCTCCGGTGGCTGGGTTCACGGAACCTTTATGTCGTCGGTCGCCACGCCTGTCCTCCGGTCGGAGCGGCGGCCCGCAAGCGGGCCGCGCCGGCCCGGCCCCGGCCCGCTGGCGACCTCCGGCCGGCATCGGCCGGGCCGGCCGGCCGCGTTGGTGTCCCGTCCGGACGAACCTGGCACCGTCCGGCTGTAGTCGGCACCACCGTGGCACCTGTCCGGACTGACTTGGCATCTACGCAGGGCCGCGCTGTTGATCATGACCCCGTGGCTTCCGCTCGCTGTCCACCCCCGAAGCACTCCTCCGGCGGGGCGTAGGCACGAATGGTGCCGTTGTGCCGCGCAACTCTTCCGTCAGCGGTGAGGGCTACGAGGCGTTTACAGACGGGGCACCGGCCCCGCTGGTGCTGCGAGCGCTGAGTCACCTTGCCTCCCCCGGGTAGGTCTCGTTGCACGTCTTCAGTTTCATCCGCCGAGCCATGCCGCCCATCGTTGCCGATCGAGGCTCGGAAGCGGGCTGACCACGGAAGGTGCCAGGTTCGGCCGGACGGGACAGTTGGCGGACTGCAAGAGCTATTGCCCTCCGGGCGGGGATCTTCGACAGAGACGGGGGGAGGCCCGTCCGGACGGTGCGGTAGTCGATGGTTGCGCGGGTCGCCATCTCCCCCATGAGTCCCAGGCAGAGCCGAGCGGGCCAGGGGCCGGTCACGCCCATCGACGGCGTGTAGGTACCGGCGGGCCGCAGCCATGGACGAGTGCCCGAGTCGCTTCATCAGGTCGGCCAGGGTCGCGCCGGTCTGCGCGGCGAGGTCTGCCCGGTGTGCCGCAGGTCGTGAAAGGCCAGATCGTCAAGGCGCTCCGCGCGGCGCGGGCCGGGGCGTGGTAAACGGCTCCTGCGGAGCCGCCGCCCCGCCCGCCTCCGGCGGCGGGGCGGAAAATCAACCGGCCCGGACCCCACGCCCCGCCCCGCGCGTCAGCCTGGGTCAGTGAGGTGACCCGACGGTGTGTGGGTCGGCGGCAGACGGGATGGCAGCAGCGGGGAGAGCGGGCGCGCGGCCCGTACGCAACGCTCCGGGTCAGCGAGCAGCTGAGGAGTGTGGCACCGCACCGAAACGATACAGCCGGTCTGAGAATCGATGGTGAGCTCGACGCTCGACCCAAAAGCTGTGGGAGCCGCCGTGTTATCTGCTTCAACCGTAGGAGGCCCGCAAACCGACACCGGATCAACCCGCAAGGGTCGTCCCGCCGGCTCGCCGGTGAGAAAGCCAAGGCCCAGCATCACGCCGGCTGCAATGACAAACCGAGGGTGCGGGCGTCGCAGAGGCGGCGAGCTGCGCGGTGGCACATCCAGATCAATAACGGGCATACGGCACGCTAGCGCCCTGGACTGCCCGAGGACCATCAGAAGGCTTGGACTCGCATGCGGCGTGCAGCGAACGTGCAACGAACGACGGTGATCAAGGGTCAAGAGCGGTCAACCAGGGGCCACGGCGATTGATGCGCCGGGGGTACCAATAGCAAGGTCCCCACCGGCGTTTCCGCAGGTGGGGACCTCTGTAGCCCGGCGAAAGGCTATGTGGCCAGGGGCGGGGTCGAACCGCCGACCTTCCGATTTTCAGTCGGACGCTCGTACCAACTGAGCTACCTGGCCGTGCCGCTCGGCTCATGGTACCCAAACGGCGGGATCACCGCCGGCCGGGGACCTGCTCCGATACGCAGAACGCCGCGCATGGTACGCGCGGCGTCAGCGCTTGCGGTCCTGACGGGACTTGAACCCGCGACCTCCGCCTTGACAGGGCGGCGAGCACTCCAACTGCTCCACAGGACCTGGCTGGTGTTGCTCCGGCTTGCGCCGGTCGTGCCCCCAACGGGATTCGAACCCGTGCTACCGCCTTGAAAGGGCGACGTCCTGGGCCGCTAGACGATGAGGGCGGCCCCGCCATCATTGCACACTCGCAACTTCAAGCGGACTTGCTCCCATCCGGCCCCGCCGGAGGCTTGGAAAGCATACGTGACGGGCGGCCCGCGAAACAAATCGGTATGGCCGAGGGCACGCCCGCCCGAAAACTCGCAGGTCAGGGCCGGTTCTAGCTGAGTCGCACCAGCCCGTAACGCCGCTTCAGGTCGCCGATGAGGTGGGCGCACGCGGAGATCGTGGCGGCCCGGTTCCCGCCGCCGTCGTGCATCAGCACGATCGCGCCGGGGCGGACGGCGCCGGTCACCCGACGCGTGATCGTCGAGGCGGACGGCTTGGCCCAGTCCTGCGGGTCGACGCTCCAGTGCAGCGGTCGCATGCCGAGCTGTCGGCCCACCGCCACGACCTCCGGGGTCCACTTCCCGCCCGGCTGGCGGTAGAACGGCACCTTGGCGCCCGGCACCGCCGCCTGGATGGCGCGGTTGGTGCGTACCAGGTCGGCCCGGATATCGGCGACCGGCCGCCGGCCGAGGTCCAGGTCGTGCCGCCAGCTGTGGTTGCACAGCTGGTGGCCCTCCCGGACGATCCGCGCGACCAGCTGGGGGTACGCCCGGGCCCGGGTGCCGATCACGCAGAAGGTGGCCTTCGCCCCGGCCCGGCGCAACTGGTCCAGGATCTTCGGCGTCCAGATCGGGTCGGGCCCGTCGTCGAACGTCAACGCGACCGCCCGCCCGCCGGAGGTCCGGCGCAGCCCGGCCGGGAGCGTGGTGGGCGCCGGACGCAGCCTCGGCGGGACGGTCCGGGTCGGCTTGGGCGACGCGGTCGGCTTCGGTGTCGGTTTCGCTGTCGGCTTCGGCGATGTCGAGGCCGACGGTGCGGGGGCGACTGCCTCCGGGGAGCCGCCGGTCGTCCGCTCGCCGCAGCCGGCGAGGAACAGGATCAGGCTGATGCCGAACGCCAGGGCGGCGCGTGCACTCATCGTCACTCCGAGGGGCGGGTACGTGGGCTACTCGACGCTAGTGGACGGGACGCGAAAACGGCAGCGCGGTCAGTGCCCGGCCGGCTGGCCCAGGGAGTCGCGTACCGCGAGGGCGAGCGCGACCGCCTCGGCGAGGTCGACCGGGCGGACCACGCCGGCCGGCAGGGAGTCGGCCCGCCAGCCCGGGCCGGCGGCCAGCACCAGCAGTGGCCGGCGCGGGCTGGCCAGCAGCACGGTGAGCTGGGCCGGGTCGGCGGTGGCCTGGAGGTGTGACCAGACCACCACGGCGGCCGGGCCGGTGCGGTTGACCGCCTCGACCAGGGCCGCCGCCGGCACCCGGGCGCCGAGCATCCGGTACGCCACGTTGGCCTCGGCCAGCGCGGCGGCCAGCGCCTCCAGCGGCAGGGTGTGTTGTTCCTCATCGGCGCAGGAGAGCAGGATCCGGGCCGGGCCGGTGGCCGGGCCGGCCCGGGTCACCGTGGCGAACGCCTCGGAGACGCACCGGGACACCACGTGCTCCACCTCGACCAGCCCGCCCGTGGCGGCGTGCCGCTCTCCGATGCCGACGAGCACCGGCCGCAGCAGCCCGTCCCAGGTGGCGACGACGCCGTCGGCGGCCAGGGCGCGGGCGATCGTCTCGCCGATCGCCACCGAGTCCAGCCGCATCGCGGCCCGGGCCAGCCCGCGGGCCGCCGGGCCGGCCCGGCCGACCGGGATGGTCTGTCCGCCGCCGTCGCGGACCCCGAGGGGGCGGACCTCGACGAGGGCGTCGGTGGACACCTCGCCGGCCAGACCCGGGGCCGGCGTCTGCCGGGCCCAGCGGGCCGCCTCGGCCGGGGTGATCCCCTCCGCGGTCAGCCTGCGCATGATCTCCAGGCGGGCGAGGTCGGCCGCCGTGTACCGCCGGTGGTGGCCCGGCACGTGCTGGCTGGGGCCGAGTCCGTAGCGCTGGTGCCAGGTGCGCAGCGTGGTGACCGCGACGCCCAGTCGGCGTGCCACGGCCCCCGCGCTCAGCGCCTCATCGGCCACCCGACCGCTCCGACGCGTCATCCGCCGGAAGGCCGGCCGGGGCCGCGCTGGGACCGGGGGTGCCCGCCGAGGGACGCAGCAGGCGGTTCACCACCCCGCCCAGCCAGGGCGCGTACGCGCGGGGGTCGACGTCCAGGTCGGCCTCCAGCGCCGCCGGGTCGACCCAGCGCAGCTCGGCCACCTCGTCCGGGTCGGGACGCAGGGGTACGTCGGCCGGCACGTCGGCGCGCAGCACGTGGTCGTACTCGAACTCGACCCGCCCGGTGGCGGGGTCCTCCGCGTAGTAGACGTACACCCCGACCTCGGTGAGGTCGACGGGCCCGGCACCCAGTTCCTCGCCCAGCCGCCGGTTGGCGGCCTCGATCGGCGACTCACCCGGCGCCGGGTGGCCGCAGCACGAGTTGGCCCAGCGCAGCGGGAACCGGGTCTTGGCGGCGGCCCGGCGTTGCAGCAGCACCCGGCCGTCCGGGGCGACCAGCAGCACCGAGAAGGCCCGGTGCAGCCGGCCCGGCGGCTGGTGGGCGGCGGACACCAAGGCCGCGCCGTGCGCCCGGCCGCCGTCGTCGACCAGTTCGACCAGGTGGCCCTCCCGGCCGCTCACCGGTTACCGCCCGTGACGCGGGCGGCGGCCAGCTTGCCGGAGATCAGGACCATCGGCACGCCGACGCCCGGTTGGGTGCCGGAGCCGACGAACACCACGTTGTCGAGCGTCCGGTGCAGGTTCGACGGGCGGAACGGGCCGGTCTGGAAGAAACTGTGTGCCGACGCGAACGGGGTGCCGGCTGCCATGCCCTGCTCGGCCCACTCGGCCGGGGTGACCGCGCGCAGCACCTCGACGCCGTCGCCGAAGCCGACGTACCCGCGTTCCTGGAGGGTCCCGACGAGCTGGTCGGTGTAGCGGCGGGTCAGGTCGCCGCGCCAGTCGAACGGGGCCCGGTCGAGGTTGGGCACCGGGGCGAGCACGTAGTAGGTGTGGCGGCCGGCGGGGGCGACCGACGGGTCCGTTCGGCTCGGGTTGGTGACCAGCAGCGACGGGTCGGTCATCAGCTCCCCTCGCCGGATCACCTCGTCGAACGTGCCCTTCCAGGATCGTCCGAAGTGGATGTTGTGGTGGGCGATCTTCTCATAGCCCTGGCGGGACCCGATGTGCAGCACCACGCAGGACGGCGAGTAGGTGAGCCGGCGCCGCCGGGCCGCGGGGAGCAGGTCCCGGTAGGCCACCGGCAGGTCGGGGTTGAGCACCACCACGTCGGCCGGGATGAACTCGCCGTCCGCGGTGACCACGCCGGTGGCCCGGCCGTTCGCGGTCTCCACCCGGGTCACCGTGGTGCCGTAGCGGATCTGCACGCCGTGCTTCTCCGCCGCACCGGCCATCCCCTGGGAGACCGCGTGGATGCCGCCGCGCGGGAAGTAGACCCCGGCCACCGAGTCGAGGTACGCGATGACCGCGTAGATGGCCAGCGCGTCGTGCGGGGCGAGCCCGGCGTACATCGCCTGGAAGGAGAAGATCCGTTGGGTGCGCGGGTCTTTGAAGAACTGGCCGATCTTCGTCTGGAGCCGGCGGAACGCGCCGTTGGCCAGCAGCTTCAGCAGGTTGCCGGTGAGCAGGTCGGTCGGGGCGTCGAGGTTGCGCTCGATGAAGTCGGCCCGCTCCAGCCGCCACAGCTCGCGGGCGTAGTCGACGAAGCGCAGGTACCCGTCGGCCTCCCGGGGCCCGCAGACGGAGGCGATCTCGGCCGCCATCCGGGTGCTGTCGGTGATCACGTCGAGCGTCGAGCCGTCCGGGTAGTACGCCCGGTACGCGGGGTCCAGCGGCATCAGCTCGACCCAGTCGCCCAACTCCTCGCCGACCGCGCCGAGCGCCTCGGCGATCAGGTCGGGCATGGTGAGCACGGTCGGGCCGGTGTCGAACTCGTACCCGTCGACGCTGAGCCGGCCGGCCCGGCCGCCCGGCACCGGCTCCCGCTCGACCACCGTCACCTGCCGGCCGTCGCCGGCCAGGTGCAGCGCGCAGGCCAGCCCGCCGAGCCCGGCGCCGACGACCACCACCCGGTCGGTACGTCCCGTCACGGTCCGCACGTGACCACCTCCCTCGAAATGTCGCTCATCATGCCCACCGGTCGGTGGCGGCGGTGGCGAGGCCCGTCAGCGCGGTGCGCGCGGTACCCGTCGACCGGCGCGCTGTCCAGCCCGACCAGCCGGGCCACCTCCACCCCCTGGGCCAGGTCGTTCGGGAACGCGGCCAGTACGCCGCGGACCGGATCGTCCGTCGCCTCCGGCTGTGCCGGCGCGACGCGGAGCGCCTTACCCGCAACTGCGTCGTTGGCCATGCGGGCGAGCGTACCCTAGGGTTACGAGTTGCGTCGATTCCTGCGTCGTTATCCGAGGAGGGCCGGTGAAAGTCGACCTCACCGCTGCCTATGATCGCTGCCGCGAGCTGCACAAACGTCATGGCCGCACCTACTATCTCGCCACCCGCCTGCTCCCCGCTTGGAAACGTCGGCACGTGCACGCCCTGTACGGTTTCACCCGGTACGCCGACGAGATCGTCGACCGCACCGAGGACCTGCCGCCCGCCGGGCGGGCCGCCCGGCTCGACGACTGGTCGGCCCGTTTCCTGGCCGGACTGCACGGCGCGCCGGTCGACGACCCGCTGCTGCCCGCCGTGCTGCACACCATCGCCGTCTTCGACCTCGACCGGGCCGACTTCGCGTCGTTTCTGCGCAGCATGGCGATGGACCTGACGGTCACCGCGTACCCGACCTACGACGACCTGCTCGACTACATGGAGGGCTCGGCCGCCGTCATCGGCAGCATGATGCTGCCGATCCTTGGCAGCTCCGACCCCGCCGCCGCCCGGGAGCCGGCCCGCCAGCTCGGCCTCGCCTTCCAGCTCACCAACTTCATCCGCGACGTGGCCGAGGACCTGGCGCGCGGCCGGACGTACCTGCCGGACGAGGATCTGGCCAAGTTCGACGTCACCCGCGAGGACCTGTCCGGCGCCGCCGCGCGCCGCCGCGCCAGCGCGAAGATCCGCGAGCTGATCGAGTACGAGGTGACCCGCGCCCAGGCCCACTACGAGGCCGCCGCCCCGGGCGTCACCCTGCTCTCGCCGGCCTCGCAGGCCTGCATGCGCACCGCGTACGCGCTCTACGGCGGCATCCTCGACGAGGTGGCCGCCCAGGACTACGACGTGTTCACCCGACGGGCGCTGGTGCCCCGGCGGCGGCGGATGGCCGTCGCCGGGTGGGCCCTGCTCACCCCGGCCGGCACCCCGGTCGCGGTCCCCGGGCCGGCCCTGGCGCCAGCCCGTAGCTGACCCGTAGCTGACCCGTACCTGCCCCGGACTCACCGTCGTCGAGCCCGGCGCGCTGCGCCCGGTCAGCGGCGACCGGGTCTGGCGCCGGTGGCCGCCGGAACGCGTTGGCCTGCGGGGCGGCGCGGTGGTGGCCGGTCGCGCGGTGCGGAATGCTGGCGGCATGGCGGAACCGGAACTGGTGGACGTGGTCGTGGTCGGGCTCGGCGTCGGCGGTGAGGAGGTGGCCGGGCGGCTCGCCGAGGCGGGCCTCAGCGTCGTCGGCATCGAGCGGAGCCTGGTCGGCGGGGAGTGCCCCTACTGGGGGTGCATCCCGAGCAAGATGATGATCCGGGCGGCGAACGCGGTCGCCGAGGCCCGGCGGGTGAACGACTTCGCCGGCGCGGCGCAGGTCCAGCCGGACTGGGCGCCGGTGGCGAAGCGGATCCGTGCCGAGGCCACCGACACCTGGGACGACCGGGTCGCGGTGGAACGGTTCACCGGCAGGGGCGGCCGGTTCGTGCGGGGCAGCGGCCGGCTCGACGGCCCCGGCCGGGTACGCGTGGGCGACCAGGTCTTCCAGGCCCGGCACGGAATCGTGCTCGGCACCGGTACCCGGCCCTCCGTGCCGCCGATCGCCGGGCTCGCCGACACGCCGTACTGGACGAACCACCAGGCCGTCGAGGTCGAGGAGCTGCCCGGGTCGCTGCTCGTGCTCGGCGGCGGCGCGATCGGGCTGGAGCTGGCCCAGGTCTTCGCCCGGTTCGGGGTGGCGGTGACGGTGGTCGAGGCGGCGGACCGGGTGCTCGCCGTCGAGGAGCCCGAGGCGTCCGAGGTGGCCACCGCCGCGCTGCGCGCGGACGGGGTGCGGATCTGCACCGGGATACAGGCCGAGCAGGTCGACCACGACGGGCGGGCGTTCACCCTGGGCGCGGCCGGCGGCGTCGAGTTCACCGCCGAGCGGCTACTGGTGGTGACCGGCCGGCGGGCGCACCTCGACGAGCTGGGGTTGGACGGCGTCGGGGTGGACCCGTCCCAGCGGTACCTTGCCGTCGACGACCGGATGCGCGTCGCCGAGGGCCTCTGGGCGGTCGGCGACCTGACCGGCGAGGGGGCGTTCACCCACATCGCCATGTACCAGGCGGCCATCGTGGTCGCCGACGTGCTCGACCACGTCCGGCGGGCGCGCTCCGGCGCGGACGCCAGCGGCACCGCCAGCGCGGTCGGCGGCGCGGCGAGCACGGCGGGGGCCGGGACCGCCGGCGGGGTGCCGCACGCCGACTACCGGGCGCTGCCCCGGGTCACCTTCACCGATCCCGAGGTGGGCGCGGTCGGGCTGACCGAGCGGCAGGCCCGCGAGCGCGGCCTCAACGTGCAGGTCGGCGTGAGCCAGCTCGGCTCGTCCACCCGGGGCTGGATCCACCGGGCCGACGGCCTGATCAAGCTGGTCGCCGACGCCGACCGGGGCGTCCTGGTCGGCGCGACCTCGGTCGGCCCGGCCGGCGGTGAGGTGCTGTCGGGCCTGGTGGTGGCGGTGCACGCGGCGGTACCGCTGAGCCAGCTCCGGCACATGATCTACGCGTACCCGACGTTCCACCGCGCCATCGAGGACGCTCTGCGCAACCTGAGGTAGCGCCGCGCGCTCCCTGATCGTCCGCCGTGACACCTCCCCGGCGGGTCGGGCCGGTGCGGTGCGGACGGTCAGGATGACGCGGGCGCGCCGTGCCGGCCGGCGCCTGCGGCGAAGCGGGCCGCGCCCGCCGCCCCGTCGGCCGCCAGCGACTCCGCGCCGTGGGCCAGCTCGACCGCGAGGGCCTCCGGCTCGGGCAGGTTGGCGCCGGCCAGCACCGCCGCCCGGTCGTTGCGCAGGCAGGTCTGCGGGTGGCGGGCGATCCCGGCGGCCAGCCGCTCGGCCTCCGCCCGGGCCTCACCCGGTGCGACCAGCCGGTTCACCAGACCCATCGCGTACGCCTCGTCGGCCGGCACCGGGCGGCCGGTAAGGATCAGGTCCATCGCCCGGCTCTCGCCGATCAGCCTCGGCAGCCGGAAAGTCCCCCCGTCGACCAGCGGCACCCCCCAGCGTCGGCAGAAGACCCCGAGCACCGCGTCGGCCTCGGCCACCCGCAGGTCGCACCAGAGGGCCAGTTCCAGCCCGCCGGCCACGGCGTACCCGGAGATCGCCGCGAGCACCGGCTTGGACAGCCGCATCCGCGTCGGGCCCATCGGGCCGTCGCCGTCCGGCTCGACCCGGTTGCCGCTGGGGGTGCCGATCGCCTTCAGGTCCGCCCCGGCGCAGAACGTCCCGCCCGCTCCCCAGAGCACGGCCACCGCCGCCTCCGGGTCGGCCTCGAAGGCGCGGAACGCGTCGGCCAGGGCCCGGGCGGTCGGCCCGTCGACGGCGTTGCGGGCCGCCGGTCGGTCCAGGATCACCGTGGTCACGGCCCCGGCGCGTTCGACCCGTACCCCCATCGGTGGCCCTCCCGGTCCGGCGGCTCGCCCCTCGGCCGCAGCCCATGCGGTGGTGTGCCCACCCCGATGTCGACCGTAGCGGTCCCGCCCGTCCCGACGGAGCACGGCGGGCGCGCACCGGTCCCGACGGATCCGGGCCGGGCCGCCACCGGGCGGCGCGGAAGCGGCCCCCGCCGAGGCGGCGTGCCGGGACCGTTGGGCGACAACTGGCCGGCGAACGGTTGATTCATGAATCTCGATTACTGGGATAGCGTGACGACAACCCTCGGCTACCGGCCGGCTACGTACGGGAGGATCTTCATGCGTGCCACCGTCAGGGTCCTGCTCGCCTCCGTCCTCACCACCCTCGGCCTGACCGCTGCCGTCGCCACCCCGGCCCTGGCCAGCGCCCCCGCGCCCTTCTGCGAGTCCGGCGCGTCGCAGTTCTACTGCGACGCCACCAGCACCGGCACGACGACCTGGACCGTCACCTGGTACTCCGGCAGCGTCGGCACCTTCACGACCGCCGGCTCGACCCTCTTCGCCGGCTGCCCGGCCTCCAACATCGGCCTGCCGGTGCGGGTCAGCTACAGCTACTTCGACGGCAGCGTGACCCAGTACAGCGACACCGGCAGGTTCACCTGCCGCAGCGGCCCCTGGCAGTAGCGGCGGGGTCCCGCGCCGCCGGAAGGTTCGGCCGCGCGGGACCCTCCGCCGGCACCCGGACGGGTGAGGTACGGCGGTGCCGGCCGCGTCCCCGGACGACCGGTCGACGCGTACGGCGACGGGCTCGTCACCGCCGCCCGGTTTGCGACCGCTCCTGCCGGGAAGTCGGACGGAATGCGGGCACTCTTGACGAGAATCGAACAGAATTCGGCGCTGGACCGGGTCGGGGACCGGTTGCAGCGTGCCGTTCAGGCCACCATCCGTCCGCAGCGGGTACGCGACCTGCTGCACGGCGTGTTCCTCGGGCATCCGCTGCATCCGGCGCTGGTGCAGGTGCCGGTGGGCTCCTGGATCAGCGCTGCCGTGCTGGACCTCATGCCCGGCCAGCGCCGGGCGGCCACCACACTGGTCGGGCTGGGCACGGTCAGCGCCCTCCCGGCGGCGGTCGCCGGGCTGAACGACTGGGCGGCCCTCGCCCGGGACCAGCGCCGGATCGGCCTGGTGCACGCCGCCGCCAACACCGTCGGCCTGGCCCTGTACGCGGGCTCGCTGGCGGCCCGGCTGCGTGGTCGGCACGGGACCGGGCGGGCGCTGGCGTACCTCGGGCTGACGGCGGCGAGCGCGGGGGCGTACGTCGGGGGGCACCTGGCGTACAAGCAGGGGGCACAGGTCAACCAGAGCGTGTCCGAGCTGCACCGGATCAGCGACGGCTGGCACCCGCTGGCGGACCTGGCCGGGCTGCCGCAGCGGAAGCTGGTCACCCGTGAGGTGGACGACGTCTCGGTGATCCTCTACCGGCACGGCGACGAGGTCACGGTGATGCTGGAGCGCTGCCCGCACCAGAGCGGCCCGCTCGGCGAGGGCGAGGTCACCGAGATCGACGGGCACGCCTGCGTGGTCTGCCCGTGGCACGGCAGCGCGTTCCGGCTCAACGGCGGCGAGGTCGTGCACGGGCCGTCCGGGAACGACCAGCAGATCCTGCCGACCCGGGTGGTCGACGGGGTGCTACAGACCCGCCTGCCCTGAGCGTTCCCGCCCCGCCCACGCCACCGCCACCGCCACCGCCACCGCGCCGCCCCGTCGCCCCGCCGGGCCCGTCGCCCCGCACTTTCACGGAATGTGTGGCATCGGCGCGCGCCATGGCCACACATTCCGTGAAAGTGCGCGCAGGGGGAGGGGGCCGGGTGCGTGGGCGGGGTGGTCGGGGTCAGCCGCGGCGGTGCCGGCCGGAGACCAGGGACCGTGCGCCGGCGGCGGCCCGGGCGACGGCCGGCCGGCGGCGCAACCCGAGGACCGCGCCGATCTGCGCCCCGACGATGCTGGCCACTGCGAGCACCGCCGAGACCGCGAGCGGCCGGTTCACCTGGTCCTCATCGCCCGCCCGGGAGGCTCCGGCGGCCATCGCCGGCTGCGGCCCGGTGGGCGGCTGGGCCACCTGCTGGGTGCCGCGGGTCGACCCGGCCGACGGATGGGCGGCCGACGGCGCGGGTGCCGGCCGGGTGGCCCGCGGCGTCACGGGCGGCGTCGCCGCCGGGGTCGTGGGTGCCTCGGCTCCCGGCGGGGTCGTGGGTGTCCCGGCGGCTGGCGGGTTCGCGGGTGCCTCGGCTGCCGGCGGGGGAGTGACCGCGCCGCCGGGGGCGGGGGCCGTGGGCCGGACCACCAGCCGGCCGGTGGCGTGCGTACGGGCCCCGGCGTCGGCCGCGCCCTCGGGGAGCCTGATGAGCTGCCCCGGGCGGATCCGGTCGGGGTCGTGCAGCCGGTTCAGCTTCGCCACGTCCCGGTACCGGTCGAAGTCGTCGAGGTAGCGCTCGGCGACCTCGCCCAGGTAGTCGCCCTTCGCCACCCGGTACACCGCCGGCTGCGCCGGGTCGGGGAGCTGGGCCGCCGTGGCGACCACGACCGGCGACGCCGGCCGCGCGCCGACCGGGGGCGTCGTGGTGACCGCGCGCGCCTCGGCCGCCGCGACGACGGCCGGCTGTGCCGCGGTCGGGTGCGGGCCGGCCAGCACCGTCGCCGCGCTGGCGGCGGCCGGGCTCGCCGCGATGATCAGGGCCACCGACCCGACCAGCGCCGCCGCGGCCCGCTGCTGCCGGCCCATCCCGGGCAGCCGGGGCGCCGGCCGGCGCAGCGACTGCGCGCCCAACTCCACGAGCACCGAGAAGGCGAAGGTGGCCCAGCCGAACCAGCCGACCAGGGCCAGCGCCCGCAGGAAGAGTTGACCGTCGTCCCGGCTGGTCAGCGTGGTGCCGATCTCGGCGAGCGTGGGTACGTGGTCGGGCAGCGGGTTGCCGGCGAACGCGATCAGCGCCACCGGCCCCCCGACCAGCACCGCGATCAGCACGACCAGCGCGCCGAACCCGGTGAGAACCTGTCCGGTCCGCCGTGCGGCGGAGCGACCCGGTGCGGCCATGGCGTGCCTTCCTTCCTACGGGCCCTCGGTGAGGGCCCGCGCGGTGGCCTCACCGGAGACGGTGACGGTGTTGCCGAAGCCGAAGAAGCCGAGCATGTACCGGTCGTAGGTGACCGTGACGTGCACCCGGACGAGGGTCTCCCCGCCGACGACCGGGAACTCGACGGACGAGGCCGTCACCCCGGCCGCGTCGAGGTAGCTGTCCACTGCGGCCCTGGCGGCCACCTGGTCGATCACCTTGGGCCCGCCCTCGATAGCCTTCGCCCGGTCGATGGACTGGCCACCGGTCCGGGCCGCCTCCGCGGCCAGGTTGTCGGCCCGCTGCATGGACCGCAGTTGCCCGGCGCCGTCGAAGGCCAGCCCGATGATCGCGAGGACGCCGATCATCCCTGCCGCGAGGAACAGGCTGACCCGGCCGTCGTCGCCGCGGAGCCGGCGGGCGGTCACGACCGGCTCCGGTAGCGGTCCAGTGGGGAGGTGAAGGCGGCCGAGATCGTCCGGCTGGTCGGCATCGCCGGCAGCAGCGACAGCTCGATGTCGGTGAAGGAGACCGTGCAGGCCACCTGCACGGTGACGGCGGCGGGGTCGCCGGGGTCGCTGGCGAATGCCTCGTCGAAGCTGACCGCCACGCCGTCGACCGAGCCGCTGAAGGTGAGCGCCGGCTGGCCGGCGCAGTTCGCCCGCTGCCAGTCGAGCTGGTTGTTCGCGGCGGCCAGGGCCTGCTGTCGGGCGGTGGTGGCGTCCCGGGAGATGGAGGCGGCCCGGGCGGCGTCGTGCGCCGCCGACTGGATCGCCTCCTGGGCGATCGCCGTACGCCCGGCCACGCCGGCCAGCACGAGCAGCGCGAGGAACGCCGGGGCGAGCACGGCCACCTCGACGGCGACCGAGCCGCGATCGTCCCGCCGTGGGTGGCGGGCGGCGACCGGAGCGTGTTCGTGCCGTTGGGAGCCGGTGGCCAACGGACCACCCCGGTCCCGTCCCGGGCGGTGGGCGGCGTCCGGGTCGCCGTCGGGGCGGCGCCGGCCGCGGACCGCGGCCCGCGCGTACCGCAGGAGCCGGGCGCCCCGGAATCGGCGCCGCTCGCCGGCCGGCACGGCAGGTACCCGCACATCGCTCATCCCGTCGTCCACCGTTCGACCGTGCCGTGGGCGGTCTGCCGCACCGGGAACTCGACCCACGGGATGACCGACAGGGAAGTGCCGGTCACCGTGCAGGTCACCTCTGTGGCGGCCGTCTGGCAGTCGGGCCCCGGCGCGTCCCAGCCGACCAGCCAGTCGCCGGCAGAGCTGAGGAAGTCGGTCGCCCGCTGCGCCCCGGCCCCCTCCGGGGCCTGGTGGACGCGCTGGGCGTTGACCGCGCTCTGCGCGGCGTTCAGCGCGGTGGCCCGGGCGACGAACCAGGCGGCGGCCTGGATCGAGGCGAAGAGCAGCACCAGGATCGCCGGCATCACGACGGCCAACTCCACCGGGTTGGCGCCCCGCTCGGCCGGGCCGTCGGCGAGTCTCCGTCGGGCCCCGGCCAGCAGCCCTCGGGGCGCCTCCCCGGTTGGCCGCCGTACGCCGTCGCGCGCCCACCCGCCCGGTCGCCGCCGTACGCCGTCGCCCGCCCGCCCCGGTGCGCGCAGGCCGGTGGGCCGGTCGGCGGGTGCCGACCGGCTCCGGTCCACGCGGGCGGGGCGGCCCGTCACGGTTTCGGGGCCTGCGGGGCGGTGTTGCTCGGGATGGCGTTCATCCAATCGTTGGCCTTGGCCAGGGCGAGGCCGGTGACCGCCATGGCGACCGCGACCAGGCCGAAGATGATCACGGCGGTCGGCACCGGGCTGTCGCCGCGCTCGCCGTCGCGGCGCAGCTCGGTCAGTCGCGTCGTCAACGCGATGTGCAGATAGGCGATGAGGTGCATGACGTGCTCCTTCGAACTGGGGAGGGGTTTCACAACCGGGCGAGGAACGGGTAGACGGCGAAGCCGAGCAGCACGAAGACCAGCAGCGAGCCGGGGATGTCCAGCCGGCTGGTGACCGCCTCGGCCCGGGCCAGGTTGTCGGTGCGGATCTGGTCGCGCAGCGAGTCGGCCCGGCTGCGCAGCGTCTCGTGTACCTGCGCCCCCTCGGTGCCCGAGGAGCGCATGATCGCCCCGACGTCGCCCAGCTCCGGGATGCCGATCTTGTCGGCAAGTTCGCGCAGCTCGTCCCAGGGCGAGTGCATCTGCATCTGGGCGATCCGCAGCGACTCCCGGATCCGGTCGAAGACCCAGCCGTCGCAGACCGCCGCGGCCCGCTCCAGGGCCTGCACCGGGCCGTGCGCGGCGGAGAGCTGCAACGCCACCAGGTCCAAATAGGTGCAGACCGCCTGGCGGAACTCGTCCCGGGCGGCGTCCGCGCGAGTCAGCACGCTGCGGTGCGCCACCAGGGCGGCGACCAGCGCCATCCCCAGGCTTCCCAGCAGCGGTACGACCACCGGCACGGACACCCCGCCGAGGAAGAGCACCGCACCGGCCAGGGTCGGGGTGACCAGGCCGATCAGTGCGGAGAGCAGCAGGGACAGGGCGTACTGCTCCGGGGTGCGGTCGATCAGGGCGAGCTGCCGGTGCGGCGGACGCAGCCAGCGGGCCAGCCCGCCGACCCAGTCGAGGTGCTGCGCACCGCTCGCGGCGGTCCGGCCGGTGCCCGGCGGCTGGTGCAGCCGGCGCAGGGCGGGGCCGAGCGCCGGGGCGGCCGGCAGCGCCTCCCGGACCACCAGGAACACCCCGAGCCCCACCGCCGCGCCGCCGCAGACGGCGACGGTGAGCTGCCAGTTGAGGATCAAGGGTGCCGCCTTTCGTTCACGACTGCGGGGCTCGCAGGCTCACTCACGCAATCGCCTCCGTCGGGTCGGGGGCGGGCAGGAACCGCGCCGGCCGGGGCGGCTGGCTCATCGCCCGCACCCAGGCCAGCAGCCCGATGAACGCCCCGCCCAGCACGGCCATCACGAGCTGACCCACCGGCGTGCCGTACGGGCGGACGTAGTCGGCGTTGACCAGGCCGTACGCCAGGGTCAGCAGGGTCATCCCGGTGAGGAAGCGGACCGCGAACCGGGGCTGGGTGCGTTTGGCCTCGATCTCGCGGCGGGTGGCCACCTCGGCGCCGGCCGCGCTCGCGATGGAGCCCAGCACGTCGCCGAGCCGCTCGCCCCGGTCGGTCAGGTGCAGGATCAGTGCCGCCACCACCTGGTCGGCGACCGGGTCGCCGATCTCGTGGGCGAACGCGAGCAGGGCCGTCCGGGCCTGCCAGCCCGCCTGGAGCCGGGCGGCGAGCGTCCGTACCTCCTCCGCGATCTCCTCGGGCGCGGTGGCGATGGTGCCGAGGATGGCCTGCTGGAGGCCCTGGCCCGTGGACGAGACGTCCTTGAGCCGGCGGGTCCACTCGCCGACCGCCTCGATCCGGGCAATGGCCCGCTGCTCGGCGCGGCCGACCGCGAACAGCCACGGCGCGCCGGGCACCGCGACGGCGACCAGCAGGCCGACCACCGGCAGCCCGGTGAGCAGGAACGCCAGCGCACCGGCGAGCACCGCCCCGCCGAGCAGCGCCTGGTGGTTGCGCTGCTCCCGGGCGGTGCTGCCGGAGCCGAGCCAGAGCCGGCGCAGCCCGCCGCCCGGGCCCGCCCCCGGAGCCGGGCCGGCGGGCCGGGTGGTGCCGACCAGCGCCACCACCGCCAACACCAGGCCGGCCACGCACGCCGCGCCGGACACCACGGCGATCAGCTCGATGTTCGCGGTCACCGGGCCACCGGCCGCGCGCCGAGCCGGCTGTGCCGGGGACGCTGCCACGCCCCGGCCCCGGCCTCGATCCACCGGCCCAGCAGCCGGGCGTCGTAGCCCACCCGCAGGAGTTGGTCCCGGACGCGTTCGGGCAGGTGCCGGGGGATGGCCCGGCCGTCCGGTCCCGGACCGAAGACGCTGGTGGTGGTGATCCGGCTGCCCTCGCCGACCCCGATCACCTCCTCCACGTGGGAGACGAAGCGGTACTTGCGGCCGCCGATCGCGGTCTCGTCCTCGACGGTGACGTAGACGATCAGGTCGAGGGCGTTGCCGGCCATCCGGCGGGCCTGGTCGACGGTCATCTCCCGGCCGTGCGCGAGCGCCAGCTCGACGATCCGCTCGCCCACCCCGGCGGGGGTACGGGCGTGGATGGTGCACATCGACCCGCGGCTGGTGGTCATCGCCTGGAGCATCGGCACGATCTCCCGGGACCGCACCTCGCCGACGATGATCCGCAGCACGCCCATCCGCAGCGAGACCGGGATCAGGTCGGCGATGCTCACCTCGCCGGCCGGGCGGCCGTCCAGCCCGCGCTCGCCGTGCCCCTCCCGGGCCTCGAAGCTCATCACCGCCCGGTGCTTGTGCCCCCGGCGGGCGGGCAGCAACTCCCGGCTCTCCTCCAGCAGCACGTACGGCTCGTCGGCCGGGATCTCGTCCATCAGCGCCCGGATGACGGTGGTCTTCCCCGCCCCGGCCAGCCCGGCGACCATGATGTTCAGCCCGGCCCGCATGGACGCCCGCAGGAAGTCGCGCAGCAGCGGGTCGATCATCTCGTCCAGATCGCCCCGGCCGCCGGCGATGTCGTCGAGGCTCACCTCAAGGGTGTTGTGCTTGCGGATCACCGCGTACGGGCGGTGGCTGACCAGGAACACGGCGGCCAGCCGGCTGCCGTCGGGCAGTTGCAGGTCCAGGGTGGGCTTCGAGGTGGACAGCGACCGCTCGGTCGCCCCGGCCCGGCGGGCCGCCGCCTGAAGGATCTCCACCAGTTCGTCGTCGCTGTCGGCGATCGGGTCGGCCCAGTCGACGCCGCCACCGTGCCGGGTGATGCGCACCTGGTCGCAGCCGAGGATGTGCACCTCCTCGATGGTGTCGTCGACCAGCAGCGTCTGGAGCCGCCCGAGGCCGACCAGCTCGGCGGTCACCTGGTCGAGCAGCAGCCGCTCCTCACCGGCGGGCATCGGGGTGCCGGCCCGGCGGACCGCGTCGGCGTAGTCGGCGACCACCGCGACGGCGAGCCGGGCCCGCTCGACGTCCTCGGCGTCGGCGTCGAACTCCCGGCCGCGCTGCCACAGTGTGAGCCGTTCGCTCAGCTCCCGGCGCAGCTCCCGGACCACGGCGAAGTCGACCCGGGGCCGGGGCGGCGGCGGGGCTACGGGCGGCGGGGCGACGCCGGCCGGCGGCTGGGTCTGTTGGTGCCGCCCGTTCGGGGCCGGCGGCAGCGGCGGCGCGATGGAGGTCGCGCCCGGCTGCTGCGGGACCCGGGGGTCGTGTGACACCGGCTCAAACCGCATCCGGCACCCCTCGGGCAGCCGGCCAGGCCAGGCGGGCCCGCCGGCGGTCCAGCAGCGCCCGGATCGGCACCTCCAGGGCGCCGGCCGCGCGCGTCAGGGGCCGTCCGGCCCGCACGGTGCCGCCGAGGGTGAGCACCTCTGCGGTACGTGGGTCCTCCGGCAGCCGCGCGATCACCGGCAGCCGCAACGCCTTGCTGATCTCGCCCGGGCCGTGTCCGTCGCCGATCGGCAGCAGCCGCAGCGTGCCGGGCGGCACCCGGTGCTCGGTGAAGTCCCGCTCGATCGCCCGGATCATGGACCGGGCGGCGGAGAGGTCGGGCAGCTTCGCCCGGGTGACCAGGAGGACCACCGCGGCGGCGCGCAGGATCGGCCACGGCGGGCCGGCCACCTGGAGCCGTCCGCAGTCGACGAGCACGTCGTACGGGGGCTGGCCGCGTTCCAGGTCGAGGAAGAAGTCGGCGAACCGGTGCCAGAGCGGGGTGACGCTGCCGGCCTGTGCCGGGTCGACGACGCCGGGCAGCAGCAGCCGCTCCCGGCGGGGCGCGTCGAGGTCGACGAGCTGGGACCAGAACGCGGACTCCAGGCTCCCGTCGCGCAGCTCCCCGACGGCCAGCTCGCCGATGCCCCGGGGGCCGTCCAGCACCCCGCCGAGGTAACCGGCGAGGACCGACCCGCCGGACGGGTCGCACTCGGCGAGCACCAGCCGCCGGTGCCAGGTCAGGGCGCAGGCCAGCGCGGTGGTGGTGACGCCGGGCGAGCCCTTGGCCGAGACCAGCGCGATGATGGCCATGGTCAGGCCGACCCGGTCAACACGACCGCGATCCGGTCCTGGGCGGCCAGCGCCACGATGGCCGGCACGTCCCGGGCGGTGAGCGCCACGTAGACCACGACGCTGCTGCTGCTCGGCGTGGCCGTGTCGATCACGGTGGCCTCGAACCGGGTGCTGCCGGCGCTCTGCCCGTTGGCGTTGCGGTTCGGGGTGCTGACCAGCAGCACCCGGTCGCCGGGGTGCAGCCGCTTCGCCGGCACCTGGCCCGGGGAGAGGTCGAGGGAGATCTGCTGCTGGCCGGGGCCGAGCAGCGGGTCGTCGGTGAGCTGGGCGGGGGTGAGCAGGGTGCCCGGGGCCAGCGCGACGGCCGCCCGCTTGCCGACCACCTCGTTGAGCTGTCCCGCCGGCACCGGCCGCAGCCCCTGCCCGCCGGCCACCTGCACGGTGACCAGGTCGTCGGCGCTGAGCGTCCGGCCCACCTCGACCGGCCGGGCCACCGCGAGGTAGCTGCCGGTGGCCCGGACGGAGGTGACCGCGAACGCCGCGCCGAGGCCGCCGAGGGCGATCAGCAGCACCGCGAGGCCGAGCAGGCCGGGGCGGACCCGGCGCTGCCGGAGCACCTTGGGCGGGGCGATGGGGGCGTCCACCGGCCCCGTGCCGTTGCGCGTCGCCAGACTCACCGGGTCACCACCTGAAGCTCGTCGATCTCGATCTGGACCGTCCCGCTGGTCCGGGTCTGGGGGATGTCGCCGCTCTGGTCACCGCCGACCCAGTGCACGTTCCAGAAGGTGGTGGCGCTGACCCGGTACGTGCCGGCCCTGGGGTAGCCGCTGTCGTAGCCGCAGTCGGGAGAGGGCTGGCCGGCCTGCGGGCCGTCCGCCGAGTACGGGGTGCCGGGGCCGTCGCAGGTCTTCTGCTCGCCGTTGCCCAGGTCCCAGACGATCCGGTCCACGGTGGCGGTGATGGTCACCGTCAGCCCTCGGTCCGACGCCGAGGCGGTCAGCGGGCCGAAGTAGCCGGCACCCGGGCTGGCCCACATCCACACCGGCAGGCCGACCAGGCCGGGGCCCTTGTCCTTGCGCGGGGCGACCGCCGCCCGGGGCGGGAGCAGCGAGATCGAGGCGAGCGCGCGGCGGGCCAGCTCCTCCGGGTCGGGCGGGGTGCCGAAGCCGGGCGGCGGGGCGTCCAGCAGTTCGTCGCGGATACTGCCGATGTCCCCGCCGTTGCAGGTGAGCTCGTACCACTGCTTGCCCTCGGGGGCGGGTAGCTGCGGCTGCTTCAGCTTGTAGTAGCAGCCGTCGCCGTTGTTGAACCAGCCGAGGACGTCGTCGTAGCAGGGCAGGGTCCTGCCGTTCCACTGGCACTTGCCGGCCGGCCCGTCGTTGCCGCCCCCGCCGCCGCCGGGGTTTCCGCCGCCGCCCGGGGTGCCCGGGTCGTCGTCCCAGATGTTGCAGTCGTTCTGGCCGATGGGGCACTCCACCCCGCCACCCCGGGCCGCCGCCGCGACGGTGGCGGTGGGCGGGGCGACCGCGATCGCGAGCAGGAGGGCAAGGCCGGTCCCGGCGAGCAGCCGCCCGGGACGCGGGCCGGGGAGCCGGCGGCGGGCGGGCCGCGGACGCGCCGCGCCGCGCCGACCGGGGGCCGCGACCGCCCGTTCGTCCCGGGTCAGCACGGCTGGTCCTCGAAAGCCGCGCCGGAGCTGATCAGCCACCGGCCGTCCGGGTACCGGGTGGCCGTGGCGGTGGCCAGGTGCCGGCCGCCGCCCGAGCCGGGCACCACCTTCTTCGTCTTCGTGTAGACCAGCCGGTAGCCGGTGGCGTCCACGCAGTCCTGGATCTCCACGGTGGCCGGGACGCCGTCCAGGCTCACGGCGGTGACGGTGGGATCGGAAACGAGCGTTCCGGTACGCATGGCACCGTGCTCCTTCGCGTCGCGAATTGCTATTCGGACCCGGGTCAGCAATGGATCCGCCAGGAACCTGGTCAGTTCCGGGTGGAACGGATCGCTGCGCCGGTTCGCCGTCCGGGACGCCGCGAGATATCCGGAATAGGCGGTGAGTGCCGCTTGTCGGGCCGCCTGTTCCTCCGCCGCCGAACGGGTCGGGGTCGCCCTCGGTGGTGCCGCCAGGGGCTGCGCCGTAGCCTCGGGTTCCGTGCCGCAGGCAGCGACCGGGCCGGTCGCCAGGACCGCGACCAGGAAGATCGTCCATCGGCCGGGGTGCCGTGCTCGCAACGCCGCGCCTCCTAGCTGGCGACCCGGGCGGACGGCGCGCCGACCGCCACCGGGCGTGCGGCAACGCGGCCGGATGATGTCATCCGGACCCGGTTTCGTCACCGCGGTATTTGCCTGTGCTGATCTTTGAAAAGCCGTGAACCGATGTCCTCGCGTTGCCTCCGACGCTGCTTGCGGGGTTGCGTCGTCCTCAAGGGGCGAGCATAAGCTGACGCCTGCCGATGCAACAGAGGCAATTCATATGAATACTCTCAGTGATGGGTGGGTGGTGGCCGGAATGGTGCGGGCAGATGCCGGGCGTCGCGGGTCGGGGCCGTCCCCGGGTTGCGCCGTGATGGCCGTCACATCGGTTGCGAGTGTGGGGTGTGTCGTCCTTTCGGCCGGTCAGCCGGCCCGCTCCGGGAGGGTCAGTCCGAAATGTCCGCCGGTCGGGGCGTTGCCCACACCCGCCGGACGGCCCCGCCGGCCAGCCGGCGGGGCTGGGCCGCAGCGGGGCGCGGCGGTGCCGGATTCGGCGTCATCCGCTACACCAGGGCGAACCGATGGTGACTCAACGTGTCGACCCCGACCCGGCCGCTCGGCCGCCCCGGGAGCCGGGCATGCCCGCTGACCGCCCACCCCGGCCTCCGGCGGCACCCGTCGAGCCGGCCGCGCCCGTGCCGGTCGAGCCGCTGAGCACGGCAGAGCCGAAGACTGCCGCCGTGCCGCGCGGGCGGCCGTGGGTGCGCCTGGTGGCGGCCCTGGCCGTCGCCCCGGTGCTCCGCCTCGCCGTCGCCCGGTACGCCGTACCGCCCGGGGAGCCGGACCGGACGGGCTGCCCGACCTGCGGCACGCCGCTCACGCTCGACCGGCCCTGGCCGGCGCTCGGCCCGGCGGCCCGCTGCCCGGCCTGTCGGTCCCGGGTCGGCGCGCCACCCGGCACGGTCGAGGTCGCCGTGCTCGCGGCGCTGGCGGTGCTCGTGTCGGTGGGCGGGTCGCCTGGCGAGCGGGCGGCCCTGGCGTGGTGGCTCGGCTGGGCGGTGCCGTTGGTCTTCGTCGACGCGGCCGTGCACCGGCTGCCCGACCGGCTCACCTGGCCGGCGGCCGTCGGCGGCCAGGCGCTGCTCGGGTTGGCCGCGCTGGCCGTGGGGCCCGCCCCCTGGCTGCGGGCGGCGGCGGCCGGGGCCGGCCTGGCGCTCTGCTTCGCCGCCACCACCCTGGTGCTCGGGCGGCGCGGCTTCGGCCTCGGCGACGCCAAGCTGGCCCTCGGGGCGGGCGCGCTGCTCGGCTGGTACGGCTGGCCCGTCCTGGTGCTCGGGGTGCTGGTGACGTTCACGCTCTCCGCGCTGACCAGCCTGGCGCTGCTGCTGGCCCGCCGGGTCCGCTGGTCCAGCCACCTGCCGTTCGGCCCGTTCCTGGTGCTCGGCACGGTCGCCACCCTGCTCCTCGTCCGCTGACCAGACTCTTCCGTCAGCGGCCCCGGGCGGCGTCGGCCACCGGGCGGTCGGCCCGGCGCTCCCGGTGGCGCAGCACCCCCGCGACCGGTCGGGCCAGCAGCGGGGTGCCGACGGTGACCACGAGCGCGCCGAGGAGCAGGCCGGCGACCACGTCGTGCGGGTAGTGCACCCCGACGAAGGTCCGGGAGAACGCGGCGAGCACGGCCAGCGGGACCGCGTACCAGGCGAGTCGGGGGGAGAGCAGCAGGATGGCGGCGGCCAGCGCGCCGGCGATCGTCGAGTGGTTGCTCGGGAAGGACCAGTCACCCACGGGTGGGCAGTGCCCGGCGACGATCACCAGATCGGCCGGGGTGCGGCAGGGGCGCTCCTCGTCCACCAGCGTCTTGAGCAGCTCGCTGCCGCCGTACGCGAGGACGACCGCGACCGGCGCGGCCACGGCGAGCGCGAGGCTGCGCGGCCCGGCGCCCAGCCTCGGCAGGGCCGCCACCACGAACAGGAGCCCGAGCAGGATGATCGACCACTCGGTGAAGTGCGCGGCGAACCACTGCACCGCGGCGGGCGTGCCGTCCGCGAAGTCGACGATGTCGCGGTACCAGTCGACGCTGAACTGCGGGACATCCGACAAAACCCCATTAACCATGTCTCAACCTACCAAGTGTTCATGTTCCGTTCACCTGATCACACGGTAGGAGACCGAGCCGGATCCCCGCAGCGGACGAACGTCAGGTGGCCGCTGCGACCAGGGTCGGAGCCGACCCGGGGCAGCTCACCCCTGGCCGGGTGCCGGCCGGGGCACGCCGCCCGACATCCGCTCGACGACCTCCTCCAGCGCCTCGAAGGCGTACGCCCAGTTGTGGCACTTGAAGCTGCGCAGCCCATCGATGGGCGTCCGGCAGTCGGCGCAGTGCACCCCGGCGATCGCGTCCGGCACCTCCGTGTTGACGTACCTGCGGTCGCCGAGGATCACCCGGGCGATCATCGCCGGGTCGTGCACGCCGTGCAGCGCCGACGAGACGATGTCGAGCCAGGTGATCCGCCGACCGCACTTCGGGCAGTCCGGCTCGTCACCGCTGACCCACAGCGGCGCCCCGATGCTGCGCGCCGGCATCCCGAGCAGCTTCTCGACCCGGCGGACGTCGTGCTCCGGGGTCACCCAGCGATGCCGGCCGGGCAGCGAGGCCGGTGAGTCGTACACGGCGCGGAACAGCACGGGGTCGACCTCGACGGTCTCTCGCTGACGGGTCATCGCGTACCTCCTCGACCTGGCGACGCCGACCTGGCCGGCGCCGCAGCCCCACCGTCGTCGCGGACGGACGACGGACACAACCGGATCAACGACACGCGGGCTCGCTGGCGGTCGTGCGGGGTGCTAGACATTCAGGGCGCGACCAGAGCCACCCCAGTGGAGGACACCGTGACCAGCGAGCCGGCACCGACCGCACCCGACGTGGGGACGAGCGACGCCACCGGCGCCGGGGCGCCCGGAGCAGCCGGGACGGGCGCCGAGAACCGGCCGAACGTCGCCCGGATGTACGACTACTACCTGGGCGGCTGCCACAACTTCGCCGTCGACCGGGCCGCCGCCCGGCAGGTGCTGGACATCTTCCCGGACACCGGCGTCGCCGCCCAGACCAATCGCGCGTTCCTGCGCCGCGCCGTCCGGTACGCCGTCGAGCAGGGCGTGCGGCAGTTCCTCGACATCGGCGCGGGGCTGCCCACCCAGGGCAACGTGCACGAGGTCGTGCAGTCCGTGGCCCCCGACTCGCGGGTCGTCTACGTCGACTACGACGAGGTCGCCGTCGCGTACGCCCGGCGGCTGCTCGGCGACGCGGCCCGCACGGTCGTGGTCCGGGGCGACCTGCGCCGGCCGGACGAGCTGCTGGCCGATCCCGACGTGACCGCGGCGATCGACCTGACCCGCCCGGTCGCCGTGCTGCTGGTGGCGGTGCTGCACTTCGTGCCGGACGCCGATGACCCGTATGCGGCGGTCGCCCGCCTGCGCGACGCCACCGCCCCGGGCAGCCACCTGCTGCTGTCCCACCTGACGCTCGACGGCGCGCCGCCCCTGCCCGCCCAGCGGGGCCGGGAGGTCTACCAGCAGAGCACCGCCCAGCTGGTGCCCCGCACCCGCCCCGAAATCCTCCGCTTCTTCGACGGGTACGAGCTGGTCGAGCCGGGCCTGGCCTGGCTGGCCGACTGGCGGCCCGACGGCGAGCCGCGGGACGGGGTGTCGCACGGCTTCGGCGGGGTGGGCGTCCGCCGCTGATCAGGGTGACTGCTGGCCGGCCCCGCCGCGGCGCACCGCCTCGCTGGCCAGCCGCGACCGCCGCCGGTCCTCGTTGGACGTCAGGGCGAACTTGTCGTACAGCCGGGACAGGTGCTTCTTCACGGCGCTCTCCGTGATGTGCAGGGCGGTCGCGATCGCGCGTACCGAGGGCGGCTCGGGGAACGGCTGGCCACCGGAGACGTACGGGCGGCAGAGCACCGTGACCACCTCCTGCTCGCGCGGGGTCAGGGCGGGCGGCGCGGGCGGCGGCTCGACGTGCAGGGTCCGGGTGCCGGGGTGCTCCGGCGGGGCGTGGAAGAGCAGCCGGGCCGGGCCGATCTCCACCCGGTCGCCGTCCCGCAGGATCTGCGCCTGACGCACCGGGCTGCCGTTGACCGTGGTGCCGTTGGTGCTGCCCAGGTCCCGGATCGACCAGCCGGACGGGTAGCGCTCGACCAGGGCGTGCAGGCGGGAGACGAGCTTGCTGTCGATGGGCAGCTCGTTGGTCTTCGCCCGCCCGATGGTCAGCGCGTCGGCGGTCAGCGGCACCAGCCGGACGCCGCCCGGGCCGTACACCTCGAAGTACCCCTCCGCCACCCGCGCCTCCGAACGGTCAGTCGCCGCAGTACGGCTCGGTCGTCGCGCTGGTCGGCACCGCGGTCCGTACGCTCGTCACGGTGGCGGTCGCCGTGGTGCAGCCGCCGGTCACCGGGAGCGGCTCGGTCCACAGCTCGAACGGCTGCCCCGTCGCCCGCTGCCGCGCCCCGGCCGGCCCGAGCGCGCCCTTCCTCCCGGGGCGGACCGCCAGGTCGACGTCCCAGGTGCCGCCGTCGGTCGCCGCGTTGTCCCGGTACTGCTTCCACACCCAGATGTACGCCATCGTGGCCCGGCAGGCCGGCGACCAGTACTGCTTCACCGAGATCGCGCGCAGGCCGCCGGCGTACCCGTACGCCGACGTGCCCACCTGGTAGGCGTCGTCGTAGCAGCGGCCCGGGGGCGCGTCGTCCCGGCTCGCCCGGCGCGGGTGGCCGGTGCCGACCACCCGGACGGTCACCGGGTCCGCCCGCCCGGTCACGCTCAGCGCCAGCACCGGCCGGCGCGGCCCCGGCTCACGGGGGGCGAAGACCAGCCGCACCTCGCACGACCGGCCGGGGGCCAGCGGCTGGGCCGTACAACTCTCGGCGGAGACCCGGAGGTCGCCGCCGTCGATGCCGGTCGCCGCCACCCGGTTCACCCGCACCGCCCGGTCGCCCGGGTTGCGCACGGTCACCGGCTGCTCGGCGGAGTCCACGTTGACCTCCTGGTCACCGAAGGCCAGCTCCACCGGGACCTCGACCGGGTCCGGGGCCGGCAGGGCCGCCGACCAGCCGGTGGCCAGCACCGACACCAACGCGACCAGCGACCCGACGGCACGGGCCGGCGTGCGCCGGCGTACCCCGGTCGGCTGCCGGCCCTGCACGGTGGCGGTGAGGTCCAGGTCGAGGGCCGCCCGGCGGCGCGCGCTGAGCGAGAACCGGGGCCGGGGCGCAGCCTGGTCGCCGTCGGCGGCCGGGGCGTCGTCCGGCCACGGACCAGCGGCCCGCTCGTGCCCGCCGCCGGGCACGAGCGGGGTGACCGGCTGGCCGGTGCCGCGCTGCGCCTGCTGGAGATCCTCGGCGAAGGTCACCGCCGTCGGATGACGCAGCGCCGGGTCCTTCGCCATCGCCCGCTCCAGCACCACGCAGACCGCGTCGGGTACGCCGGCCGGCCGCAGGTCGGGCACCGGGTCGGCGGCGACCCGCCGGAGCAGCCGCGCCAGCGGTTCGGCGTCGGGCGGTTCCCCGCCCGGCGGCCCCTCGGCGAAGGCGGGGGTGCCCCGAATCCAGTGCAGCACCGACGACGCCAGCGCGTACACGTCCGAGGCGACCGAGGCCGGCTCGCCGCGCAGGATCTCCGGCGCGGCGTGCAACACGCTCGCGGTCACCCGGCGCCGCCCGGGGGCGGGCTCCGCCGCCCGGGGCCGGGCCAGCCCGAAGTCGGCCAGCTTCGGCTCGCCGTACCGGGAGATCAGGATGTTCTCCGGCTTCACGTCGCGGTGCAGCACGCCGGCCCGGTGCGCGGTCTCCAGCGCCCCCGCCACCGTGATCCCGCCGGACACCGCCGCCGGCCACCGCTGCGCCGCGGACTCCGCGCCGGGCCCGTCGCCCGCGCGGCCGGCGGCCAGCCGGTCGGCCAGCGAGCCACCCTCCTCGTACGCCATCAGCAGGTACGGGTTGCCGGCCGCCGTCCGCCCCGCCTGGTGCAGGGTCACGATGTGCGGGTGGTCGGAGAGCCGCCCCAGCACCCTGAGCTCGCGCTCGAAGCGGGCCCGGGACGGGCCGTGCCAGTCGGCGGCCAGCACCTTGACCGCCACCCAGCGGGAGAAGTCGGGCTGCCAGGCGCGGTAGACCACGCCGAAGCCGCCGCGGCCGATCTCCACCGCGTCCGTGCAGCCGGCCACGCCGAGGTCGAGCCCCGGGGCTCCCGCGACCTCCCCGGGGCGGTGGGGCGCCGACTGCTCTGTGTGGACCATGGAGGTCAATTATGACCGAGGGGTATGCCAGGATCGTCGTCCGCTACGGTCCGGTCACCGATCGACGGACCGTGCCGTGCACCACAGGGCGGGTAGCCGGTGGGGCCCGGTCGACGCCGGGCCCCACCCGACCGCTACGGCAGGTCCCGTGGGCAGACCGTCCGGTGCCAGGTGGAGTAGGCGGTACGGTCGCCGTACTCGAAGTTCTCCAGGCAGTGGCCGTACACGAGCATTCCGACCTGCACGGTCCTGCTGGCGTCCGAGTAGTAGATGAAGGTGATGCTCTCGTTGTCGTTGGGGTACGGCAGGGCCATGGCCGGGCTGGCCACGACCGCCGTGCTGCCGGCGACCGTCAGCAGGGTGGCCACGACGGCGTTCCGTACGAACTTCTTCAACTCAGGCACCTCTCGATCGGGCGATCTGGATGCGTGAATGATAGTCGTTCATCGATCTCCGGCCCAGGGGATGGACGCCGGCCCCGCCCCGGTCCCCCGGGAACTCGCCGACCCGGCAGACTGGGCGGATGGCGCTGGCGCACCGGGACACGGATGGCGTGACCGGGCTGCCGCCCCGGGCCACGGACAGGCAGGGTGAACCGGCTGGCATGACCGATCCAGACGACGGGACACGGCTGGCCGCGTCACTGTCCGGCCGACTCGCCTCCCTGACCTTCGTGGACCTCACCACCGAGCAGCTCACCGAGCTGCTCATCGACACGATCGCCGACTGGGGCGCGGCGCAGGGCTGGCGGGTCTACCGGCGGGCGGCCAGCGTACTGCCGCTGCCGCCGCCGATGTCCGGGCAGCGATCCGTCATCGACATCGCCTGCGCCCGGCCCGCCGCGCCGCCCGTGGTGATCGAGGTCGACCACACCGACCGACGCCGTACGGTCGAGAAGCTCCTCGCCGAGGCCGCCGCCGGGCGGGTACCGATCTGGGTCCGATGGGGGACCCGTGGCTTCGTCACCCCACCGGAACCGGTCCGGATGGTCACCGTCACGGTCACCGCGCGGCGCAGCGAGGCGGGCGTGCGGCTGCACTCCCGCCAGCCGGCGCGGCAGCTCCCGCCGCCGGAGCACCGCGCCGCGCCGGTCACCGCCGGCCCACCGGACCCCCTCTTCGACCCCACCGGCGGAAGTTGACGCGGCTGCCCGGCGGACCCCGGCCGGAACGGGCTGCCCGGTGGCTACAGCCAGCAGGCGGGCAACGGGTAGGTATGGTCGACCCGTCGGTGATCGGCTTGCGGTGGGCGGGACGGGCGCGTGTCGATGTTGCGGGTGAAGGTACGGGAGACGGCACCCGGCTCGGCCCGGCACGGCGGACACGACGTGCTGGTCGAGCTGGCGGAGGAGCGCACGACGACGCGGGAGCTGATCCGCAGGGCCGTCGAGGAGCAGGTCCGCTTGTTGGGCGACGATGCCGCGCGGCGCCGCGACATGCGCGATCGCCGGTACCTGCTGGCAGCGGAGATACGGGCGCAGGCGGCCACCGGGGCGATCCGGCTGCCGGCCGCTCCGCCCGCCCCGCCGGACGTCGCCGACGCGGTTGCCAGGGCACACCAGGCGTTCGAGCGGAACGCCTTTGTCGTCTTCGCCGGCGGACGCCAGCTCGACCGGCTCGATGAGGAGATCGTGCTGCGCCCCGGCGAGACCGTCGTCTTCCTGCGGCTGACCGCCCTGGCCGGCGGGTGAGCCATGGTTGACGTGCCCGGCATGTACGCCGACGCGGTCCGCGACGAGCGGGACGCGCTGTGGCGGCTGGTCGACCAGGCCAGGGTCCTGGCGAAGGCCGGTGACCTGGCGGGACTGCGGGATCTCGCCGGGGAGGTCCGGCGTCGGCTGGCGACCGGCGACAGTCTCGACCGGACCGGCGGGCATCTCGGCGCGAACATGGCGGACATCAGCGCCGCGCTCGACGACGTGTACGACGGGGCGTTCCCGGTCCGAGACCCGGACGACCCGGCCGAGGTGCTGGACGCGCCGTGGCCCACCGTCCGCCGTGCGGCGATGCTGGCGTCCGCCGTGGACCGGGTGGGCTGGCCGACGCCGCCGCTCGAACCGTTGGCCGAGCGGGCGATCGCCGCCAACGACGTGCGCCTGCTGCGGCTGCTGGTGCTCACCCCGCTGGGCCGCGCGGGCCGGGAGACCGTGGTACGGATCATGGACGCCCTGCACGCGGCGGGCGCGCTCGACGTCGAGGTCATCGAGAAGGCCTTCGCCGACGACGCGTACCTGGGCAGGGCCATCGGCGGGGAGCCCCGGGCGGGCGGTGCCGGGGCGTCGACGCCCGCCGGCTGCGCCCCGGTCGTCCGCGACCACTTCGACGCGCTGGCCTGGCGGCTGACCTCGCCGCCCGAGCCCGACTGGGACGAGCTGCCCGAGGTGCTGGTGCCGCGTGGCCTGCGGTTCGCGCTCCGGGCCCTGGACCGGCCGCACGATCGCCGGATGGCCGAGCGTTTCGGCCCCGCCGAGCTGACCGACGACGAGCGGTCCGCCCTGGTGGAACACCTGCGTGACCGCACCGCCGAGGAGCGGCGGTACGCCTTCGAGCTGCGGCTGCCGGCCGGTGACGCGGAGGTGCTGCTGCCGGTGCTCGGGTTGCCGGGCGCGGTGCCGTTGCTGCGACTGGTGCTGGCGACCGCCGCGACGGAGGCGGTGCGGCAGGACCGGGCCGCCATCCTGGCCGCCGTACGGCAGGCCGGTGACGACGGTGCCCGCCGGCTGCTGGAACTCTGCCCGAGCGAGGTGGTCGCCGCCGCGCTGGGCTGGAACCGGGCGGCCGTCGAGAAACGGGTCAAGCGCAACGCGCTGTCCGGCATCGCCGCGTTCGGCCTGCTGCCGCTCGCTGGCGGCGAGACCGTACTCGATCGGTATCTGGCCCTGCGCGAGGTGGCGAAGCGGGGCCCGAGGCTCGGCCCCAACCGCCGGCACAGCCACGCCGCCGCGGTCGCGGTCGCGCTCGACCACCTGGCCCAGGTGGCGGGCCTGCCCGACGCGGACCGCCTGGAGTGGGACTGCGAGGCCCGCATCGCCACCGAGGCCCCGGGCGACTGGCGCATCGCCGACTACACCGTCGGGGTACGGCTCTCCGACGCCGATCCGGTTCTCACGGTCAGCAGGGCCGGCAGGACGCTGAAGTCGGTGCCGGCCACGGTCCGCGCCGACCCGCGCTACGCCGACGTGCGCGAACACCAGGAACGGCTGCGTGAGCAGGCCCGCCGGATGCGTACCGGGATGATCGAACGGCTGGTCGCCACCGGTGGCACCCTCACCCCCGACGAGCTGCTCCGCCTGCGGCGGCTGCCGGCCGGACGGGCGATGTTGCCCGCGCTGATCTGGCAGGACCGGGCGGGCACGATCGGCCTGCTCGACCAGATCGCCCTCGACGGCCCGGTCACCGCGGCGCATCCCTTCCTGTTGTACGAGCGACGCCTGCTGGCCCACTGGCAGGCGGAGCTGGTCCGGCGGCGGATCCGGCAGCCCGTGAAGCAGGCGTTCCGCGAGTTGTACCTGTTGACCCCGGCCGAGCGCGACGCCGTCGACGTGTCGCGACGGTTCGCCGGGCACCCCGTCGACGGCAGGGTGGCCGGTCAGTTGCTGTCCGGACGCGGCTGGTCGACCCACGGCGGGTACGACGAGCACCAGGCGACCCGGCCGGTGACCGCCGAGCTCACCGCCGCGCTGGCCTGCGAACTGCACGGGTACTTCGGCGGCGGCGACGTGGTCGTCGGCGAACTACGCTTTCTCGCGGCCGGCTCGGTGGTCCCCCTGGCGGAGGTGCCACCGGTGGCGTTCTCCGAGGTCATGCGCGACCTGGACCTCGTCGTGTCGGTGGCCGGCACCGAACCGCACGGGTATGCCTCGCCGCCGCACGCGGCGAGCCGGGCTCAGCTCCTGGCCGCCCTGATCGACGATCTCGGCCTGGCCCGGGTGACCGTCGACGGCGCGTCGGCTGTGGTCCGTGGCTCCCGGGCGACCTACCGGGTGCACCTCAACAGCGGCAGCATCCACGTCGAGCCCGGGGGCTACCTGTGCGTGGTGCCGGCCTCGTTCGGCGACACCGCCCATCGCAGCCTGTTCCTGCCGTTCGCCGACGAGGACCGGATGACCAGCGTCATCCTCAGCAAGGTGCTGCTCCTCAACGAGGACGAGAAGATCACTGATCCGGCGATCCTGGCCCAGCTCGACGTGCCGGCGTGAGCTGATCCCGGACGGCGGGCCGCCAGCCGGGCGAGCTTGGCCTCGGTGAGCGGGCGGTCGACCTTCTCCTGGTAGAACGTGGCCGGCCCGGGTCGACGGCGATCGCGGCGTACAGGGCGTGGAGCAGGGCCGACAGCGCCGGGTCGCAGAAACTCGACGGCGGTGGCCCGCAACACCGTCGTCAGGTCGGCCTCCAGGTCGCCGGTGTCGGGCAGGATGATGGCGCCGGCCTCGTCCTCGCTCAGCGCGCGTACCGCGTCGGGCACCACCGCGCCCTTCGACGGCCACCAGCGGTAGGTCGTCTGCTTGCCGACGCCGGCCCGGCGCGCGATCGCCTCGATCGACGTTCGGGGATACCCGAGCTCGGCGACAAGGTCGCGCGCTGCGGCCAGGATCGCCTGAGGCTGCCGCACCGCAGAGGCCGCCCAAGCTGGCGCGCGCGTCGTGCAACCCGACGGTCAGCGGCGCACCGATCGAAGCGCGCTCCGCACCGCCGCCCGCGGATCCTCCGTGCGCAGCAGGGCTTCCCCCGGCATCAGCAAGGCCACTTCCACCGGCTCCGAGCGCGCACGTGCGGCCAGATCGGCGCGTTCCCACAGCAGGACGACCTCCAGCAGTAGCCGGAACACGGTGGCGTCCGGCTCCTGGGTCGGACGCCAGAGCCACTTGTTCAGGCGCACCTGGGCGAACTCGGCGAACATGCCGCCCAGTTCGCTCTCGGCGCGCCGCGGGAAGGCGTCGTCGAGGATGGCCGTGAACGAGTATGCGAGAAACTCTGTAGCGAGCTCCACCCGATCGGTCGCGAGCAGTGCGGCGAGTGCGGATGCCGAGTCTTGCGCTTTGCGGGCCATGGCCCGAACTATCGTGCATCCCGGTGACCGGCCGGTTGTCGTGGGGTGACGGATGCTCGTCGTTCTCAGCCGGCCGTTCGTTCAGTCGCTTCTGTCCGGATCGTCTCCGGCACGGCGTGACCATCCGCCTGCGCCTGCCCAGCCGCTGCCACACCGTGGCCTCCGCCATCCGCACCGGCCTGACCCGACAGCGGAAACACTCCCGCCCTCTCCCAGGTGCAGGGTTCCGGTAGCCTGGTACGGCGGGCCGTTAGCTCAATGGCAGAGCTGAGGACTTTTAATCCTTAGGTTCTGGGTTCGAGTCCCAGGCGGCCCACAGCTTCTAGCTCCTGACCAGAAAATATAGCGTTCCATCTATGTTTTGACGCATTCGTGTTGGTTGCTCCAGTGACGGTGCGTCGGATGCGGCCGGGCTCCAGCGGGCGACCACATGTGGTGGTTGTAGCGGATCTTGCCGAGTCCGTTCCTGCACTGGACTCAAGCCTTCGAAGGAGCTCAGGACCTCAGCACCAGCACAACTCCGACGACGACGGTGAGGGCGGCGGAGGATGCGCCCCGAGCGGTCACTGACCAGCCGGTGACCTCCGCCCAGCCGGCGGCCACCTCGATGCCGAACCAGACAGCGATGGCCGCGACCCCGACGACGAACCCGGCGGCAAGACCGATCAGCTCACCTCGTCCGGGCCGCGCGATCCCAATGTCGTGCCACGGACGCCGATCGAGATACCGGCGGAAGAGATACGTGACGAGCATCGTGGTGACGAACACGGCAAGCGTCGCCAGGACCACAATCGACGTCGCGGCGCCGGAACCGACGATCCCGAAGGTCACCACCGCCGCAGCGGCGAGGACCGTCACCACGTAGACAACGAGCCGGAGGGGAAGAAGGAGCCGGCGCTCCGAGTCGAGTAACAGCCGCATGCGGTAGACGCTAGGAAGCCGGGCCGACGAGCAGTACCCGGCTGCCCCCAGACCTCGTTACGGACAACCTCAAGGGACGTGAGGTTGCCCCGGTAGCTCGGGGTGATGATGTGCCCCCGGATCCGGTGGAGCCGGCAGTGTATTCCGGCTTCCGTGCTGGCCGGGGTCCGCACCGTGATCGACTCCAGATGCGGTACATCGGGGCATCCCAAGACAGGGAGGCCGCAGTGTGCCGTACCCGGAGTTGATCAAGCGGGCCCGGGGCGAATCCGCCGGGTCCGGCACCCGGATCAGGCGTGGGACAGGGCGAAGGCCACCAGGAAGCCCAGCACCGTGATCATGCCGACCAGCAGGTGGGCGTCCTCGAACGCCTCGGGAACCATGGTGTCGGTGATCATGGCGAGGATCGCGCCGGCCGCCAGCGCGGTGATCGAGGCGAGCACCTCCGGCGGCGCACCACCCAGCAGGGTGTGCCCGGCCAGCGCCGCGAGGCCGCTCACCAGGGCGATCCCGGCCCACAGGAGGAAGACGTACCGGCGGGTGCGGCCGGCCCGACGCATCCCCGCCGCGCTGGACAGCCCCTCCGGGACGTTGCTGAGGAACACCGCGATCACCGTGACCACGCTGACCGCGCCGCCGGTGAGCAGACTCGCGCCGATCACCACCGACTCGGGGATGCCGTCGAGCAGCGCCCCCACCGCGATCGCCGAGCCGGACCCCGGCTGCTCCCCCTCCGAGGGCTGCCGGTCGCCGGAGCGCTTGCGGTGCCGCGCGCCGCGCCGGGCCAGCAGGACGTTCGCCCCGGTGTACGCCAGCGCACCGACCGCCGCCCCGAACGCCGTCGGCAGCAGCCCGCCCTGCTCGTGCGCCTCGGCGACCAGCTCGAAGGAGACCGCGGAGAGCAGCACCCCCGCCCCGAAGGCCATGACGGACGCGATGACCCGTCGCGGGACCGGCAGGAACCAGCCCAGCGCCGCCCCGACCAGCAGGGCCGACCCGGCCAGCAGACCCCAGCCGCCCGCCTGCAACCACTCCGGCATCCGTGGGACGGTACCCGGCCACCGGGCGGCGAAAACAGGGTCAGAAGTCCGCGTACAGGTAGGGCAGCCGGCGGGGGAAGAGGCGACGCAGCTCGGCGGCGGCGTCGGCCGGCACCTGGCCGAGGCCGCGGACGTCCACCTCCGCCGGGTCCAGCACCCCGTACACCAGGGCGGAGAGCCCGGCCGCGGTGAGCGTCGCGGTCGGCGTGGTGCCGGTGGCGGCGTCGGACACCAACTCAAGCCGGCCGGTGGTCCCGTCCAGCAGGTGGCTGCCGCCCAGCCAGCGGTCCCCGGTCAGCGCGACCCGGGCCCGGCCGGGCCCGGCGGGGAGGCCGGCCAGCGCGTCCAGCGAGAGCAGCCGGGCCATCGGCGCCGCCGACCCGGGCCGGGCGACCCGGGCCTCGACGTGCACCGCCAGGTCGGTGAGCCACAGCTCGGGCAGTTCGTCGGCGGCCACCCGCAGCCGCACCCGGCCGACCTGGTCGACGTGCCGGGCCAGGAACGCCAGGATCAGCGCCCGGGCGTACGGGTCGGCGACCAGCAGGTCGTCGCCGGTCAGCTCGCCGCCGTGGTCGTCGATCCGGTACGTCAGCACGCCGACCGTCGCGCCGTCGACCCGGGCGGTGACCAGCCAGCGGTCGTCGTCGTCGCGCAGCCACGCCGCCCGGGTGTCGGGGAAGAGCGCGAAGCCGTGCCGCTCGGCCAGCAAGCGCTCGGTGAAGGCGCGGTGACCGGCGTATCCGGTGCCGGTCCGCTCCCAGCTCAGCTCGCCGGGCAGGTCGGCGCGGAGCAGCGGGGCGAGGTCGGCCGGCGTGAAGGTGACCGTGCGGGCCCGGGGCAGCCCGACGTAGCCGAACCGCTCGTAGAACGAGGCGCGGAACGGGTACAACGCGCTCACCAGGTGCCCCTCGTCGCGCATCTCGTCGAGCAGTTGGTGCAGCAGGGCCCGGACGTGCCCGCGCCGGCGGGCCAGCGGATGGGTGGCCACCCCGGCGACGCCGGCCATCGGCAGCACCGCCCCGCGCAGGTTCTGTCGCATCGGGATGGCGGAGACCACGGCGAGGGTCTCGCCGCCCTCCTCGACGACCAGGGTGCGGTTGGCCTCGCCGTACGGCAGATAGCGGCCGAACGCCTCGGCCCGCTCGGGTCGCTTCGGTGACGCCTCGAAGGCATACGCCTGGAGCGGGAACGAGGTGGTCAGGCGCTCGGAGTTGGTCACCCGCCGGATGCTCATCCCCCATCCCAACCCGCCCCGCCGGCCCGGCGCAACCACATTCGCCGGGCTGGCTGGCCGCCCCGCTCCCGCGCGCAGGGTCAGCCGGTCAGGCCGCGGTGACGTCGGAGACGACGACGGTGACGTTGTCCGGGGCGCCCGCCTGGTGGGCGAGCTTCACGAGCTGCTCGCCGCACTGCTGGCGGTCGCCGTACATGGCCAGGGCGGCGGCGATCGACGTGTCGTCCACGTAGTCCGACAGGCCGTCGCTGCACAGCAGCAGCCGGTCGCCGGCGAAGACGGTGAGCGTGCCGACCGCCGGGGGAGCGTCCACGCCCTGCACGGCCCGGGTCACCAGCGACCGCTGCGGGTGGTGCCGGGCCTGCTCCGGGGAGAGCGCACCCTGGTCGACCAGCGACTGGACGAAGGTGTCGTCCCGGGTGAGCTGGGCCAGCTCGTTGTTCCGCAGCAGGTAGCAGCGGGAGTCCCCGACCTGGGCGAGGACCAGGACGTCCCCGGCGAGCAGGCCGGCCGTGAGGGTGGTGCCCATGCCCTCGCGGGCCGGGTCGACGGAGATGGCGGCCCGGATGCGCCGGTTGGCGGTGCTCACCACGGACCGCAGCGCGTCGGCGGCCCCCTCGGTGGTGGTCGGCGGGTTCAGCTCGTCGAGGATCCGGATGACGATCTCGCTCGCCACCTCACCGGCGGGCAGGCCGCCCATGCCGTCGGCGACCGCGACCAGACGGTCACCGGCGAGGGCGGAATCCTCGTTGTTGGTCCGGACCAGGCCGACGTCGTTGAGGATGGCCGAGCGGAGGATCAGCGTCATACGACAAGCTTGCCAAGAAGACCCTCCCGTCGTCTCTACGCACTACTGCGTAGGGTGAAAAGAATGATGCCGGTCTCCATGGTCGGACGCGCCGGTGAGCTTGCCGAGCTCGACCGGGCGTGGTCCACGCTGGCGCTCCGTGGCCGGCCCGGCCCCGCCGTCGCGGTGCTCACCGGCGCGGCGGGCGTCGGCAAGAGCCTGCTGGTGGCGGCGGCCCTGGACGGCTTCGCCCCGCGTCCGGCGGTGGTGCTCAGCGGGGCCGCGCGGGTGCACAGCCCGGCGCCGTACGACTGGCTCGCCGCGGTCCTCAGCGGGCGGGACACCAGCCGGCTCGACCTGCCGCCCGACGCGCTCGCCTGGCTCGCCCAGCAGCCCACCGCCCCACGCGAACGGTACGCGCCGGGCACGCTGTTGCGGCTGGCCGTGCGCACGGTCCGGCTGCTGGTCGGCGCCGGCCCGGCGGTGCTGGTGGTGGAGGACCTGCACGCCCTCGACCCGGCCAGCCTGAACCTGGTCGGCGAGCTGGCCACCGCGCCCGACCTGCCGGCGCTGCTGCTGGTGGCGAGCCGGCCCGCGGCGGACGCGGTCGCGCCGGACCTCGCCGCCCGCGCCCTGTCCCGGTTCTGCGGGGTACGCGGCGCAGTCCGCCAGCACCTCGGCCCGCTCGGCCCGGCCGAGGTCGCCGAGGTGCTGACCCAGGTGTACGAGGGGACGCACCCGTCCCGCCGGCTGGCGACCGCGGTGTGGCGGCGCACCGGCGGCAACCCGTACGTGCTGACCGAACTGCTCGCCGCGCACTCCGGCCAGGGGCCGGACGCCCTGCTGCGCCGGCCGCTGCCGGAGCACCCACGCACCCCCGCGCCGCGCGCCGTGCCCCCGCCCGACGCGGCGTACCCGACTGCTGCCCTGTTCCCGGCCGACCTGCTTCCGCCCGACGCCGAGCTGACCGGTCGGGAGGTCGAGGTGCTCGCCTGCCTGGTCGCGGGCATGTCCAACAAGCAGGCCGCCCGGGTGCTCGGCATCTCGGTTCGGACAGTGACCGTGCATGTGTCCAACCTGCTCCGCAAGACCGGGTCGGCGTCGCGTACCGAGGCCGCGCTCTGGGCCGTCCAGCACCGGCTCCCGGCCCGACCGGGCTGACCGCTGCCCGGCCCGGCCGCTGCCCTGGCCCGGCCGCGGCGAGGCGGCGGAGTGGCGGGGGTGCGGGGGGCGCGGGGCGGCGGGGTTGGCGGTCAGTGGCGGGGGTAGCGCAGTAGGAGGCTCGCCCACACCTCCTCGTCGCCGACCGCCGCGTAGCTGTGCGGCACGTCCGAGGTCCAGCGCAGGTGGCCGCCAGCCGTCGCCGTCAGCGGGGCGTCCGCCGGCCCGGCGCGGAGCACCCCGGCGAAGACGGTGACGTGCTCCGTGACCCCCGGCTGGTGCGCGGGCGAGAGCTGGCCGGGCCCGGGGGCGACGCGCATCCGGTACAGCTCGTACGTCGCGTCGGCCTCGGTGAAGACCTCCAGCAGGGTGGCGCTCACCGCCGCGCCGCGGACCGTCGGGGTCGCGGCCGGCCCGGAGAGCACGGCGGTCAGCGGTACCCCGAGCTGGGCGGTGATCGCGTAGAGCGTCTCCAGTGTGGGGTTGCGGGTGCCGTTCTCCAGGCCGGAGAGGGTGGCCTTCCCGACCCCGGCCAACCGGGCCAGGGTGGACAGCGACATCCCCCGCTCCTCGCGCAGGGCGCGTACCCGGCAGCCGACCGTGCCGGTGCCCGGATCGGCGGCCCGTCCCCGGGTTGATGCTGGCAGCTCCATCCGGCTATCGTGCTACACGCTTCCGTTCCGTAAACGGAACGGGCGAGGGGGGAAGACGTGGCCGGCCTGCTGCAACCGGTGCTCGCCGGGCTGGTGACCGCGCTCGTGGGCTTCGCCAGCTCGTTCACCGTGGTGCTCGCCGGGCTGCGCGCCGTCGGCGCCGACGAGAGCCAGGCCGCCTCGGGGCTGCTCGCGGTCAGCGTCGCGTCCGGTGTCTGCGCGGTGTGGCTGGGGCTGCGGCACCGGCTGCCGATGGCGATCGCCTGGTCCACCCCCGGCGCGGCGCTGCTGGCGGCCACCGGTCCGGTCCCCGGCGGCTGGCCGGCGGCGGTCGGCGCGTTCGTCGTGTGCGGGGTGTTGATCGTCGCTGCCGGGCTCTTTCCGGCGCTGGGCCGGGCGGTGGCCGCCATCCCCGGCCCGATCGCCAGCGCGATGCTGGCCGGGGTGCTCCTGCCGCTGTGCACCGCGCCGGTCCGCGCCCTGGTCGAGGTCCCGGCGCTGGCCGCGCCGGTGGTCGTCACCTGGCTGGTCCTGCACCGGTTCGCCCGCCGCTGGGCGGTGCCCGCCGCGCTGGTGGTGGCCGCAGTCGCCATCGCGCTGACCACCCCAGGCGGGATCGGCGCACACGGCCTCAAGCCGGTGTTCACCCTCACCGCGCCCGAGTGGACGGTCCCGGCGGTGGTCGGGCTGGCGCTCCCGCTCTTCCTGGTCACCATGGCCGCGCAGAACGTCCCCGGGATGGCGGTGCTGCGCGGCTACGGCTACCGGCCGCCGCTCGGCGCTGCGCTACGCGTCACCGGCCTGGCCAGCGCCCTCGGCGCCCCGGTCGGCGGGCACGCGGTCAACCTGGCCGCGATCACCGCCGCGCTGGCCGCCGGCCCGGACGCCCATCCGGACCCGGAGCGCCGCTGGGTCGCCTCGGTCACCGCCGGGGTGGGGATGGCCCTGCTCGGCCTCGGCGCGGGCGTCGCCACCGCTCTGGTGCTGCTCTCCCCGCCAGTGCTGATCGAGGCGGTGGCCGGGCTCGCGCTGCTCGCCGCGCTGGCCGGTGCGGTGTCGGCGGCGGTCGCCGACCCGCAGGCGCGGGAGGCCGCCGTGGTGACCTTCGTGGTCACCGCCTCCGGGGTGAGCCTGCTCGGCGTCGGCGGCGCGTTCTGGGGGCTGCTCGCCGGCTGGCTGATGCTGCTCCTCTTCCGCCGCCACTCGGCTCCGCCCGCTTCGGCCACTCCGGCTCCGTCTGTCTCGGCCGCTCCGGCTCCGCCCGCCTCGGCCACTCCGGCTCCGCCCGTCTCGGTCCAGCCCGGCCCGCCGGTCGGGCCAGTCCCGCCGGTCGCCCCGGCCGGCTTCGCCCCGACGGCGGGGCAGGCAGGCGAATAGATCAACTCCATGTCGGTGACACGGGGGCATCCCGGCGTCGGGTCACCGCCATGTCATTGACCTGAAGTGGATCAACCCGCCCTGGGAGGGCAGCCTCGCCGTGGAGCGGATCAGTCCGCCTCGGCGGACACGCCGACCTCCATGATCCGCAGCCGGACCCCTGCCACGTTCTCCTCGACCATGCGGCGCAGCGCGCGGGCGTGGTCGAGGGTGTCGAGGGCGACCAGCACGTGGGCGGCCTCCCGGTCGGTGTCGTCCAGCCCCCACCAGCCGCGCACGAATCCCGGGCTGCGCCGCACCACGTCCGCCATGTGCGCGAACCGGGCCCGTTGCTCGTCCGCGTCGACCGCCTCGGCCTGCTGCTCCCCGATCAGGATGTACATCGGCCCACCATAGGGCCCGTGGGCTGGGCCGGGGTCACTCCTGCGGGGGCAGGCTCGTGGCGGGGACTTCGAGGCGTATCCGGCCGTCGGCGATGCCGGCGATCTGGTCGGCCAGCACGTAGACGGCGCCGGTCGGGGCGAGTTCGGTGGAGACCTTCAGGTAGCCGGTACGCAGCAGGCGGGCGGCCAGGTCGGCTGGCACGTCCGGCTCCTCGACCGCCGCCGACTCGATCAACTCGTCCAGGCTGCCGCCGGGGTCCGCGTCCGGCGCCTGCACGGTCACCGCGTTCGGATCGCCCCGCTGGACGAGGTCGACGGTGCCGACCTCCGCCCCGGTCACGTCGACCACCGGCATCCCGGTGGTGACGCGGGAGATGGTCGCCTGCTGATCGGTGCCCTGCTGCTCCATCCTGGCGCGGTTCCCGGACCGGCCGCCGGCTAAACGCCGTCCCCCCGCTCAGCCCGGTGGCGGCACCGGCCCCACACGCACCGTGGCGGCCCGGGCCGGCCCCGCCCAGAGCCGCCCCCGTAAACGGCCCGGCCGCCCCGTTCAGCGCCGCCCCGTTCAGGGCCGCCGCCCCGTTCAGGGTCGGGCGTCGGGTGCCGGCTGCCACGAGCCCGGCGGGCGGGGGGACAACTCGCGCCAGTCGTCGGCACCGGCGAGAAGCGCCCGCACGGTCTCCTCCGCCTCCTCGACGCTCGGGTACTCGTAGAACTGGGAGACGCCCTCCGCGCCGCCGGCCCGCTGCTCGACGTGCCACTGGTCACCGTTCACCCGGAGGAAGACGTCCCGCCGCGCCAGCCGCCCCCACTTGCCGTTCCACCAGTGCTTCCGCTGCTCCATGGCGGGACTCTATCGAACATGTGTACGACACGAGTCGGCCCCCACGGAACACCCGTGGGGGCCGGTGTGCCGGCCGGTGAGTCAGCGCGGGGCTGGCGGCTCCGGCCTGCGACCGAGCACGTCGTCCAGGGCGCCCCGCTGCTGGCCCGGGGTGGCGTGGCCGGCGGCGACCAGCGCGTCCCGGATCTCGGTGAGCAGCTTGACCTCCTCGCTGGGGGCGGCCGGCGGCGGCTCCTCGCCGCGCTTACGCCGCTCGGCCAGCTTGTTCATCGGGTAGACGACCAGGAAGTACAGCGCCGCCGCGGTCAGCGCGAAGGTGATCGCCGCGTTGACGAACGCCACCCAGTCGAACGGGATGCCGCGAAACATGGGGGTCGAGCCGGTGAGGCCGTCCTTGTTGCCGGTGATCAACACGATGAAGACCCTGACCAGGGGCTCCAGGAACGATTTGGTGAGCTGGGTGACCACGCCCGTGAACGCGGCGCCGATGACGACGCCGACCGCGAGGTCGACGACGTTCCCGCGCATGATGAAGTCTTTGAAGCCTTTGAGCATCCGTACTCCCGTGATGTCCGGTTACCGTCCGGGGCAAGCTGTTCCCCCCGGCGAGGGCTCCAGAAAAGCACCGGCCTCGCGGGCTGCCAACCCCGGGTCGCCGTCCCGGATCGCGGCGACCAGCCGGTCGTGGTCGACGTACCGCTCGGGCTTCAGCTCGTCACCCATCGCCTGGGCGACGGTGCTGCGCAGCGCCGCGCCGACCGACGCGTACAGCTCGGCGAGCATGGCGTTGTGCGCGGCGGCCACCACCGCCGTGTGCAGCGCGGCGTCCGCCTCGACGAACTCGCCGACCCGGCCCGCGCGCCAGGCGGCCTCGCGGACGGCGAGCGCGTCGTCGAGGGCGGCCAGGTCCTCCGGGGTACGCCGCAGCGCGGCGAGCCGGGCGGCCTCCACCTCGAAGGCTCGGCGCACCTCGACCACCTCGGTCGTCCGGTCGTCGGTGAGCCGGCGGGCCACCACCGGGGCCAGCTCGTCGGTCGACACCACGTACGTGCCGGAGCCCTGACGGCACTCCAGCACCCCGGCGTGCACCAGGGCACGGACCGACTCGCGGACGGTGTTGCGCCCCACCCCGAGCGCGGCGACGAGTTGGGGCTCGGTCGGGATGCGCCCGCCGACCGGCCACTCGCCGCCGAGGATGCGGGACCGGAGCTGCTCGATCGTCTGCCGGACCCGGTGGCCGCGGGGTGGCACGGGCACGGAATCCACCGACGGTGTCACTGGTTACATCACCGGACCAAAATTCATCCCATGATTGTAGGTTGAAGGCCATGACCCCGCCACCGACCGCCATCGCGGACCCCGTCACCGGGACGGACCGGCCCGGCCCGGCCGCCGACGCCACCTCGGGTCCGGCCCCCGGTGCCGCACCCGCGCCGGTCCGGAGGGAGCAGCGGCCGGTCACCGGCGGGCTGCTGGTGCTGGTCGGCATGCTGCTGGTCGCGGTCAACCTGCGCGCCGCCGTGACCAGCCTCGGCGCCCTGCTCGACGAGGTCCGCACCGGCCTCGGGCTCTCCGGGGCGACCGCCGGGTTCGTCACCACCCTGCCGACCATCGCGTTCGCCGGGCTCGGCGCGCTGACCCCGTGGCTGGTCCGTCGGTTCGCCCCGGCCCGGGTGCTGGTGGTCGCCATGGCGTCCCTGGCCGTCGGGCAGGTGCTGCGGGTGGTCACCGACTCGGCGCTGGTCTTCGTGGTCACCAGCGCGCTCGCGCTGGCCGGCATCGCGGTGGCGAACATCCTGCTGCCCATGCTGGTCAAACAGCACTTCCCGCACCGCACCGGGCTGGTCACCGGGGCGTACACGATGGCGTTGACGGCGGGCACGACGGTGGCCGCCGCGTCGGCCGTGCCGGTCGCGCACGCCTTCGGCTCCTGGCGGGCCGGGCTCGGCGTCTGGGCCGGGCTGGCCGCGGTGGCCGTACTCCCGTGGGTGCCGCTGGCGCTGCGGGCCCGCGCCGCGCGCCGGGCCGGGACCCCGGCGGTGGCCGCCGCCGCGCCGGCCCGGGTCCGGCCGGCGCGGACCCGGCTCGGCTGGGCGATGGCGGTCTACTTCGGTGCCCAGTCGCTGAGCGGGTACGCGATCATGGGCTGGCTGGCCCAGCTCTTCCGGGACGCCGACTTCGCGCCGGAGGCGGCCGGGCTGCTGCTGGCCGGGGTGACCGCGCTCGGCGTGCCGGTGGCGCTGCTGATGCCGGCGCTGGCCGGTCGGCTGCGGACGCTGCGCCCGCTGGTGCTCGGGCTGACCGGCTTCTCCACGGCGGCCTACCTGGGGCTGGCGTTCGCGCCGCACGACGCCGCGCTGCTCTGGGTGGCCCTGCTCGCCCTCGGTCAGGGCGCTTTCCCGCTGATCCTCACCACCATCGGGCTGCGCGCCCGCACGGCCGAGGGGACGGTGGCGCTGTCCGCCTTCGCGCAGAGCACCGGGTACGTGATCGCCGCGCTCGGCCCGCTGCTGGTCGGCATCCTCTACGAGGCGACCGGGGGGTGGACCGCGCCGATCGGGTTCCTGCTCGCCGCCCTGGCCGTGCAGACGGTCGCGGGACTGGCGATCGCTCGTCCCCGGTTCATCGAGGACGAGCGCTGAAGGGTCGGTCAGGAGGTGGCCGGCGTGGGGTCGCCCGCGACGGCCTGCTCGACCGTCGGGTAGGTGTGCAGCACCTCGACCAGCCCGCTGACCTCAAGGATGCGCAGTACGCCGCGTTGCGGGGCGGCCAGCCGGACCACGCCGCCGGCCTCGTCGCAGCTGTTCTTGGCGCGCACGAACACGGACAGCCCGGTCGAGTCGCAGAACGAGACGTCGGCCAGGTCGAAGACGAGGCGGCTGCGACCCTTGTCGAGCAGGTCCGTGATCTGGTCCTGGAGCTGCGGTGCCGTCGCCATGTCCAGCTCGCCCGCGACCGAGACGACGACGAGGTCGCCGCGCTGTTCCGTGTGCACCGTCAGGGACATTCGGACCTCCTGTTATCGGGTGGAACGGTATCCCACGTTCGGGGTTTTCCGCTGAACGGGAGCGGCGGCCGTGTCCGCCACCATTTCTTTGTCCCGTGACAACTAGTTGCTGTGTACCCGGTGGTAGAGTCCGGCCGGTCCAGGCCAGAGGGAGGATGCCGTGGCGTTGAGCGCGGAGGAAAACGGTCGGCTGACCGGTCTGCTGAGCGAGCACGCCGAGCGGGTCGTACAGCGCTGGACGGAGGTCGCCACCGCGTCGCTGCGCGGCCGACTCAGCCAGGCCGAGCTGCGCCGCCAGGTGCAGGACCTGCACCGTAGCATGGTGGAAGCGGGGCGGGGCGGCTCGTTCGATCTTGAGTCGGAGTCGGCCGGCGAGCTGCGCGCCGTGCTCGCCGAGCTGTCCAGGGGCCGGGCCCGGCAGGGCTTCACCGCCACCGAGACGGCGGTCAGCGTGTACGGCCTCAAGGACGTCCTGCTGGAGCTGCTGGAGTCCGACGCGGACACCGCCCTCCGCGACTATGTGGCCTTCTCCTCGCTGGTCGACCAGATGGGGCTGTTCACCTTCGAGAGCTTCGTCCGTACCCGGGAGGGCCTGATCGCGGACCAGGCCGAGCAGCTCCTCGAACTCTCCACCCCGGTCGTCAAGATCTGGGAGGGCGTGGTGGCCGTGCCGCTGGTCGGCACGCTCGACTCGGCCCGGGCCCAGGTGGTGATGGAGCGGCTGCTCCAGACCCTGGTCGACACCAGCTCGCCGTACGCGATCATCGACATCACCGGCGTGCCGGCGGTGGACACCCAGGTCGCCCAGCACATCCTCAAGACGGTGGTGGCCGCCCGGCTGATGGGCGCCGACTGCATCATCTCCGGCATCCGCCCGCAGATCGCCCAGACCATCGTCGCGCTCGGCATCGAGTTCGGCGACATCGCCACCAAGGCCAGCCTGGCCGACGCGCTGCGCCACGTGCTGCGGCTGACCGGGGCGGAGACCGCCCGCCGGCAGCCGCGCCGGGAGTCCTGATGGAGCGGGTGCCGGTCCTGAAGATCGGCGACATCCTGCTCGTGTCGATCCAGGTCGACATGTCCGACCAGACGGCGGTCCAGCTCCAGGAGGACCTGGCCGAGCGGATCGTCGCCACCGGCTGCCACGGCGTGATCATCGACATCACGGCGCTGGACATCGTCGACTCGTTCGTCGGCCGGATGCTGTCCACCATCGCCTCGATCTCCAGGGTGCTCGACGCCGAGACGGTGGTGGTCGGGATGCGTCCCGCCGTCGCCATCACCCTGGTCGAGCTGGGCCTGTCGCTGAACGGCATCCGTACCGCGCTGAACGTCGAGCGGGGCATGGAGCTGATCGCGGCAGCGCAGGCCGACGACTACGACTACTCCGCCGAGGACGAGCCGGACGACGAGACGACGGCCACGAGATGACCGCCGGCATCGACCTGGGCCACCCGCAGGCGCAGGCGATCCAGAGCGACGAGGACGTGGTGCGGGTCCGCCAACTGGTACGGACGGTGGCGGTGGCGGCCCGGCTCTCCCTGGTCGACCAGACCAAGCTGGTCACCGCGGCCAGCGAGTTGGCGCGCAACACCCTGGTCTACGGCGGGGGCGGCGTCGCCGAGGTGACCACCGTGGACAACGGCCGGCGGCGCGGCATCCGGATCGTCTTCGCCGACGACGGCCCCGGCATCGTCGACCTGGACCTCGCCCTCACCGACGGCTACACCACCGGCGGCGGCCTCGGACTCGGCCTCAGCGGCGCCCGACGGCTGGTCGACGAGTTCGACATCGTGACCGGGTCGGGCCAGGGGACCCGGATCACGGTCATCAAGTGGTCCCGATGACCGCCGACGCCGTGTCCGACCACGGCCTGTGGTTCCGGGTGGAGAGCGGCAGCGCGGCCAGCGCGGTCCGGCGGGCCGCCGAGCGGTTGGGCCAGCAGCTCGAAATCGGTGCGGTCCGCACGGCCGAGCTGGCGATCGTCGCCGCCGAGCTGACCAGCAACCTGGTGAAGCACGCCGAGGACGGGGTGCTGCTGCTGCGCCCGGTGCGCCGGGGCGGACAGGCCGGTGTCGAGCTGGTCGCCATCGACTCCGGGCCCGGCATGGCCGACCTGACCATGTCCTCCCGGGACGGGCACTCCACCGCCGGGACGCTCGGCATCGGCCTCGGCGCCATCCTGCGGCAGACCGACTGGTTCGACGGCTACTCCCGGCCCGGCAGGGGCACCGTCCTGGCCGTGCAGGTCTGGCCGCGGGGGCCCCTCCCGGCGCTGTCCTGGGCCGGCGGGCTCACCCGACCGCTCACCGGCGAGTCGGTCAGCGGCGACGGGTACGCCGTCCGGATCGCCGAGGGACGGCACCAGGTGCTGACCTGTGACGGTCTCGGCCACGGGCCGCTGGCGGCGGCGGCCACCGACGCGGCGCTGGCCGCGTTCCGGGCCGCCCCGGCCGGGTCGCCGGCGGCGGTGGTGCAGCACCTGCACCGGGCGATGTCGCACACCCGGGGCGCGGCGCTGGCCGTCGCCGAGCTGGCACCGGACGCGGGGCTGCTGCGGTTCGCCGGGCTGGGCAACATCTCCGCGTCCGTGGTGGCCGAGGGTGAACGGCGGCGGGGGCTGGTCTCCCTGCCCGGGATCGCCGGCCACCAGCGACCCGTCGTCCGGGAGTACGAATATCCCTTCCCGACCGGGGCGTCGCTGGTGATGCACAGCGACGGTGTGGTGGACCGTTGGCAGCTCGACGACTATCCCGGACTGGTCGCCAGCGGCCCGCTCGTGATGGCCGCGACCCTGCTGCGCGATGCTGGGCTGCGTCGGGACGACGCCTGCGTCCTGGTCGCCCGGGCGCCGTCGTGACCGGGCCGGCGGCCGGCCCGCCGCTGCTCCAGATGGCGCTGCGGGTCGAGCACGACATCTTCGTGGTCCGGCAGCGGGGCCGGGAGGTGGCCATGGCGGTCGGCCTGGAACACCAGGACCAGGTCCGGCTCGCCACGGCCCTCAGCGAGGTGGCCCGGGACCTGCTGCACGCCGTCGGCGGTGCGGACGTCATCTTCGCCGTCGACCTCGACGCGCAGGGCCCCCCGCAGGTGCGGGTGGACCTGGCCCCGGTGAGCCCGCTCCCCGACGGCCGGTACGAGCCGCACTCCGGCGCGGTGGCGCGACTGGTGGACATGTTGGGCGTGGTGGACCGGGAGGGCGATACGGTCGTGAGGATGTCCCGACGTGTCCCGGCGACCGCACAGGCGCTGACCCCGGAGCGACTTGCCGAGCTGCGAGCCGAGCTCGCCAGCAGCGCTCCCGGCAGCGCCCTGGACGAGCTCGCGTCGCAGAACGAGCAGCTCATCGCCGCCCTGGACGAGGTGCGTAGCCAGCGCGACGAGCTGGCCGTGCTCAACGAGGAGCTCCAGGAGACCAACCGGGGTGTGATGGCCCTGTACAACCAGCTCACCGAGGAGCTGGAGGAGACCAATCGGGGGGTGGTCGCGCTCTACGCCGAGCTGGACGAGAAGTCCGCCCAACTCCGTACGGCCAGCGAGTCCAAGAGCCGGTTCCTGGCCAACGTCAGCCACGAGCTGCGCGCCCCGGTGACCGCGATCATCGGGCTGAGCCGGCTGCTGGCCGACTCCGCGTCCGACCCGCTGACCGAGGAGCAGGCCCAGCAGGTCGGGCTGATCCGGTCCTCGGCCACCGACCTGCTCAGCCTGGTCAACGAGCTGCTCGACCTGGCCAAGGCGGAGTCCGGGCGGCTGGAGCCGAACTGGGCCGAGGTGGACCTGCGGGCGGTCTTCGGCCAGTTGCGCGGCACCCTGCGCGCGCTGTCCACCAGGCCAAAGGTCGAGCTGGTGGTGGAGGACCCGCCCCCGCCGGGGACGGTCCGCTCCGACGAGGTGCTGCTCGCCCAGGTGCTGCGCAACCTGCTGCACAACGGGCTCAAGTTCACCGAGCGGGGCGAGGTCCGGATGCGGGCGGAGGTCCGCGACGAGCGGTGGCATCTGTCGGTCACCGACACCGGCGCCGGCATCGCCCCGGAGCTGCACGAGCGGATCTTCGAGGAGTTCTACCAGGTGCCGGGGAGCACCCGAATCGGCGGCACCGGCCTCGGCCTGCCGTACGCGCGCCGGGTGGTGCGCCTGCTCGGGGGCACCCTGGAGCTGACCAGCGAGCCGGGCCGGGGCAGCACGTTCACCGTCACCCTGCCGATCGGCGGGGAATGACCGTGGAGGGCGGCCCGGTGACCGTGCTGGTGGTCGACGACAGCCGTACGAAGCGGTACCTGCTGGTGAGTTGGCTCAGCCGAGCCGGCTTCGCGACGCTGGAGGCGGAGACCGGCGGAGAGGCGCTGGCCCGGATCGGGGTGGACCCGATCGACCTGGTCGTACTCGACGTCCGGCTGCCCGACCTGACGGGCTTCGACGTCTGCGAACGGATCAAGAAGGCCCAGCCGGCGATACCGGTGATCCACGTGTCGGCGCACGCCATCGACGTGGCGGATCGGGCCCAGGGCCTGACCCGGGGCGCGGACGCCTACCTGGCCGAGCCGATAGAGCCGGAGGAACTGGTCGCCACCGCCCACGCGGTGCTGCGCTACTACCGGGCCCGGCAGCGCGCCGAACTGCTCGCCGAGCGGCTCACCGGGCTGGCCGAGACGACCGTGGCGGTGCACGCCGCGCCGAACTTCGCCCGGCTGCTGGAGGCGGCGGCGGCCGGTGCCGCCCGGATCTTCAAGGGCCCGGCGGTGGTGGTGGCGGAGACCTTCGACGGCGACTGCCTCGCCGGGGTCTGCGCCGGTCCGGGGGGCGAGCCCCGGATCGTGCCGTGGGTCGTCGACGACACGGGGGTGCCGACCGGCTCCACCGTGCGGATCGACGACCCCGGCAACTGGGGACTGGTCGACTGGCCGGCCGGCGACCGGGTGACCGTGGCCGCGGCGAAGCTGCGCGGGGACCGGGCACCGCTCTACGTGGTGGTGCCGACGGGCACCCAGACCCCCGGGTCGCCGGTGCTGGTGCAGGTCGCCCAGGCCGTGGCGGCGGCGGTGGAGGCGCAGCGCTCCTTCGACGAGGAGCACCGCATCGCGGTCACCCTGCAACGCAGCCTGCTGCCCCGCCGGATCCCGGAGATCGCCGGGCTCGACCTCGCCGTGCGGTACGAGCCGGCCAGCGCGCAGACCGAGGTGGGCGGCGACTTCTACGAGCTGGTGATGCTGGACGGCCACCTGCTGATGGCGATCGGCGACGTCGCCGGGCACTCCCTGCACGCCGCCACGGTGATGGCGGAGCTGCGGCACGCGGTGCGCGCGTACGCCGTCGAGGGGCACCATCCGGGCGCGATCCTGCACCGGGTCAACGAGCTGATGCGGACGCTGCTGCCCAACGAACTGGCCACCATCTGCCTGCTGCTGCTGGAGCCGAACTCCGGTCACGTCCGGCTGGCCAGCGCCGGCCACCTGCCGGCGCTGATCAGCCTGGACGGCACGGTGGAGTACGTCCAGCACTCGGCCCCGCTGCTCGGCGTCCGCGCGGATCGCCCCGCCGACCTGGAGTTCGTGCTGCCGGCCGGGGCGACGCTGGTGCTCTACACCGACGGGCTGATCGAGCGGCGGGACACCACGATCGACGAGGGGCTGGCCGCCCTGGCCCGCTGCGCCGACGTGGTGGACGCCGACCTGGACGCGTTCTGCCAGCGGCTGCTGGTGGAGCTGGCCCCCACCGAGATCAACGACGACGTCGCGGTGGTGGCCCTCCGCCGCCGAAGGTGAACGGAGAGGCATCTTGTTGACGCCCCCGGCACCGTCGGCGCCTCCGGCATAGCAGGCCCCCTTCAACTCCCGCTCTCGCGCAGCCAGCCGAGGAAGCGGCGGTACAGAACCCCGGCCGGCGGCGCGGTGTACGGATGCAGCCGGGTGAGCTGGTCGCCCGCCTCCAGCATCAGGCCGGCGAGGTACACGGCGAGCGTGACGGGGGAGTCGGCGTACTCGTGACGCAGCCGAAGCCGGGCCGGCGAGCAGGGCCACGGGCCCGCGCAGACCCGGCAGAGCCAGATCGGCCTGACCGGGAGGTGTTCCCGGACCACCGGCCGCCGGGCCGGCAGCGCCGCGGCCCGGGGCGGATCCGGCGGGTGGTTCTCCGGCATGGGGCCTGCCTCTCCGTTGCGCCTCGGGTGGTGCGGGGGCGGGCCGCCGTGCCCGGCCCGCCCCCGCGCGGTTCCGCCCGGGTCGGGGATCTCGGGGGGAGACGGCCGGGCGGTCCCGCTGGGTTCACAGTCTGGTGATCGGACGGTTACCGTGAGAAGGCTCGCCGCCCGGACCAGCCGGGCGTCGCGGCCGTGGTCCCGCAGGTCCCGAGGGTGTACGGAGGCTGTCCGTGGAGAGATCGCCGATGCTCGACCACTTCGCCGAGGAGTTGCGGCTGGCCCGGTCGGCCGCCGGGCTGTCCCAGGCGGCCCTGGCCGAGGCGGTCAGCTACTCGGCCGCCCTGATCGCCAAAATCGAGACCGGCGACCGGCGGCCGAGCGGGGACCTGGCCCGACGCTGCGACGCGGTGTTCGGCGCGGGCGGCCGGTTCGCCCGCATCCAGCGCCGGATCAGCCGGGAGACGGTGGTGCCGTACTTCCGCGAGTGGGCGGGGATCGAGCAGGAGGCGACGGCGCTGCGCGGGTACGAGCCGCTCTACGTCCCCGGCCTGCTCCAGACCGAGCGGTACGCCCGCGCGGTCCTCTCAGGAAGCGGACTGCTCTCGGCGCAGGAGGTCGAGCGGCAGGTCGCCACCCGGCTGGACCGGCAGGAGATCCTGACCCGGGACCGGCCGCCGACGCTGACCGTGGTGGTCGACGAGTCGGTGCTGCGCCGCCCGGTCGGCGGCCCGGAGGTGCTGCGGGAGCAGTTGCGCCACCTGGTCAAGGTCGGCGAGGGGCTGCCCCGGGTGCGGATCCACGTGGTGCCGCTCGCCGTGGGGGCCTACGCCGGGCTGGAGGGCCCGTTCGTCATCGCCACGCCGCCGGTGGGCGAGGATATGGTCTATGTGGAGACTCAGCTCGGCAGCCAGGTCACAGACCGCCCGGAGGACGTGCGCCGGATGGTCGACGTCTGGGAGTCGATCCGGGGCGAGGCCCTGCCCCACCAGCGGTCGGTCGAGCTGATCGCGGAGACGACGGAGGCGGAACCATGGACCTGAGCACTGCCCGGTGGCGCACCAGCAGCCGCAGCAACGGCACCGGCGGCAACTGCGTCGAGGTGGCCGTCAACCTGCCCGGCGTGGTGGCCGTACGCGACTCGAAGGACCGCTCCGGGCCGGTGCTGGCCTGTTCCCCGGCCGCCTGGCGGGCCTTCCTCACCGGCCTGCGGCCGGCCGGCTGAGCGACCGGGCGTACGCGGTCGGGGAGATCCCGGTGGCGGCGGTGAACTCGCGGACCAGGTGGGCCTGGTCGGCGTAGCCGAGGTCGGCGGCGAGGGCCGCCCAGTCCACCGGCCCACCGGCGGCCTGCTCGATCGCCTCCTGGACCCGGTACCGCCGGATCACCCACTTCGGGCCGACGCCCACCTGGTCGAGGAAGAGGCGTTGCAGCCGCCGGGTGGTCGTCCCGTGCCGCCGGGCCAGGTCGTCGACCCGCAGCACGCCCCGGTCGGCGCGGATCTCCTCGGCCAGCGCCATCGCCTCCGCCGTCGACGGGTCGGGGCGCGGGTCCCAGGCGGCCAGCAGGTCGTCCAGGGCGGCGCACCGCTCGTCGTCCGTACCGGCGCAGAGCCGTCGGCCCGCGACGAGGCCGGCGGCGAGCGGGCGGCGCTCGCCGGTCAGCTCGGCGACCGGCCGCCGCCAGAACGGCCGGAAGCCGCCCGGGCGGAACTGCACCCCGCTGACCCCGCCGGTGCCGGTCAGGGTGATCCGGAACAGCTCCCGCCCGACGCCGGCCACCTCGGCGGTCTCCCGACCGTCGCCGTCGCGCTGGAACACCGCGTTGACCGCCGGGTGCGGGAGCACCCGCTGCTCGAACGGCTCGTCCAGCTCCCAGTCGATCAGCCAGTAGAGCTCGACGTACGGGCGCAGCGCGGCGGCGGGCAGCCGACGGCGGAAGCGGACCTCGCGCAGCAGCCGACGGGGGTCGAGGATGCCCCTGCTGTCCCCGCGCGGCTGGTGTCGCATTTCTTCAAGACCACCCTCGTACGCTGCCCTTATGGCCACGAAGACTAGTGAACTCCTGGCGGAAGCCGCGCCGCGCGCCGTCGCGGTGGTCCGGGCGATCCGTGACGACCAGCTCGACCTACCCACCCCGTGCGCGGACTACTCCGCTCGGGACCTCGTGAACCACCTGTACCAGGTGGTGGTCAACTTCCAGGAGTTGGCCGCCAAGCGGCCGGCGAACTGGGACAAGACCGACTACCTGACCGACGGCTGGCGGGACCGGTTCGCCGCCGAGACCGAGCGGCTGATTGAGGCGTGGGCGGACCCGGCCGCGCTGGAGGGCGTTTCGCCCGGGATGGGGCTGCCCCAGGAGACGGTCGGGGAGATGGGGCTGATCGACCTCACCGTGCACGCCTGGGACCTGGCCCGGGCCACCGGCCAGCCGTTCGACGCCGCGCCGGACGCGATTGCCGTCCTGCACGCTTTCATGGACCGGATGGGAGAGACGGGCCAGCAGATGGGTGCCTTCGCCGCCCCGGTCGCCGCCCCGCCGGACGCCTCCCCGCTCGACCTCGTCCTGGCCCGGATGGGCCGGCACCCCGGCTGGTCGGCGAGCTGACCCGGCAGCGCCGGCGGCCCACCGGGCTGCCCCGTCCGGAGGGCCGAACCGCCAGGGTGGCCGGACGTGGCGAGTTGACTCGACTATTCTCCCAGTGAATAGTGATTGGGGTGTCGACCCCACACGTGTTGCTCGGCCTGCTGGCGCAGGGGAGCAGGCACGGCTATGAGCTGAAACGGGCCCATGACCAACGGCTGCCCCGGGCCCGGCCGCTGGCGTTCGGGCAGGTCTACGCGACGCTCGGCCGGTTGCAGCGGGACGGGCTGGTGGCGCCCGCCGGCCAGGACCGCGACGGCGGGCCGGACCGCACGACGTACGCGCTCACCGGCGCCGGGCGCGACGCGCTGGACCTGTGGCTCGCGGAGGTCGAGCCGCCCCTGCCGTACGTCACCAGCACGCTCTTCGCCAAGGTGCTGGTGGCGTTGCTGGTCGCCGACGCCGAGCGGGCGAGGGAATACCTGGTCGCCCAGCGCCGGGCGCACACCGACCGGCTCCGCGAGCTGACCGCGGTCAAGACGGACCCCTCGGCCACCCTCGACGACGTCGTCGCGGCCGACTTCGCCATCGCCCACCTCGACGCCGACCTGAGGTGGTTGCACACCACCCTGGAGCGGGTCGCCGACTGGCACCGGGAGGTGCACTCGTGACGGAACTCCAAGCTCGCGGCGTGGTGAAGGCGTACGGGCCGACACCAGCGCTGCGCGGGATCACCCTCGACGTCGCCGAGGGGGAGATCGTCGCGGTCACCGGCCCGAGCGGCTGCGGCAAGTCCACCCTGCTGTACTGCCTGGCCGGCATCCTCCGTCCGGACGCAGGCCAGGTCACCTGGCGGGGCGAGCGGATCGACACCTGGTCCGAGGCGGCCCGGTCAAGGCTGCGGCGTACCGAGTTCGGGGTGCTCTTCCAGTTCGGCCAGCTCGTGCCCGAGCTGACCGCGGCGGAGAACGTCGCACTCCCGCTCCTCCTCGCCGGCACGGGGCGGCGAGCGGGGCGGACGGCGGCGCTGGCCTGGCTGGACCGGCTGGGCGTGGCGGACCTGGCCGACACCCGGCCCGGCGAGATGTCCGGCGGGCAGCAGCAGCGCTGCGCGCTGGCCCGGGCGTTGGTCACCGAGCCCCGGGTGCTCTTCGCCGACGAGCCGACCGGCGCGCTGGACACGCTGGCCGGCGAGCAGGTGCTCGGCCACCTCGTCCGGCTGTCCCGGGAGCAGCGCACCACGGTCGTGCTGGTCACCCACGAGCCACGCGTCGCCGGGTACGCCGACCGCGAGGTGATGCTCCGCGACGGGGTGGTCGACGGCACGGGTCTGGGGATCGAAGTTCCGTCGTCGGGCGGCCCGGGCCGGTCGACGGGCGGGCTCGGCCTGCTGGTCGGCGATGCAGGGGCCGGCTCGGTGCAGGACGGGCTGCGGTGAGGCCCGGCACCCTGGTCCGGCTCGCCCTCGCCGGCACCCGGACCGACAAGGTGCGGGTGGCGCTGACCGCGCTCAGCGCCGCGCTGGCCACCCTCGCCGGGCTGGCGGCGCTGACCGTGCTGGCCATCCCGACGCCGCTGCGCACCGACGACAACCCGGCCCGCTGGTCCCTCCAGTACGCCAACACGCTGCTGCGGGAGCCGGGGCTGCGCGGCGGGACGGCCTTCGCGCTGCTGCTGCTCGCCGTCCCGGTGCTGGCGTTGGCCGGGCAGTGCGCCCGGCTCGGCGCACCAGCCAGGGACCGCCGGCTGGCCGCCCTGCGACTGGCCGGGGCCACCCCCGGCCAGGTCACCCGGCTCGCCGTGCTGGAGACCGGGGTGGCCAGCCTGTTCGGCACCGTCACCGGCCTGGTGGCCTTCCTGTCCGCCCGTGGGCTGCTCGACCGGCCCGACGCGCACGGCCAGCTCGCCCTCCCCACCGACGTGCTCCCGTCGCCGGTCGCGCTGGCGGCGGTGGTGCTCGGCCTGCCCGCCGTCGCGGCGGCGGGCACCGCGCTGCTGCTGCGCCGGGTCGCCACCACGCCGTTCGGAGTGGTCCGCCGAGCCGGCCGGGACCGTGCGCCACGCCCCTGGTTCGCGTTGCTCATCCTGGTCGGCCTGGCCGTGTTCGCCGCCTACCATCCGGTGAACTCCTGGTACCGCCACCGGGACATGGAACCGCCGCTGCTGCTCCTGCCGATGCTGCTCGTCGCTGGCGGGATCGCCGCCACGGTCGGGTCGGTGCTCGCCTCCGCCTGGTTCTCGCACACCGCCGGCCGGCTGTTGCACCACCTCGCCCGGGGGCCGGCAGCGCTGTTGGCCGCCCGCCGGCTCACCGCCGACCCGTGGGCCGGCAGCCGTACCTTCGCCGCGCTGCTGGCCGCCGTACTGCTCGGCGGCGGCGCGGCTGGCATGCGGGCCAACGCGCAGGCCAGGTACGACATCGAGCGGGCCGAGTACCGACTGATCGGGGACCTACACGCCCCGAACCCGTTCTACCTTCAGACCATCAGCCTGGTCGACCTCGCCGTCGCGATTGCCGTGACCATCGCGGCCGGCGGGTTGCTGGTCGCGCTGGTCGAGGGGATCGTGGCCCGCCGTCGGGCGTACGCGGCGCTGGTCGCCCAGGGCGTCCCCCGGGGTGTGCTGGGCCGGTCGATCACCTGGCAGGCGCTCGCCCCGGCGGTGCCGGCGGTGCTGCTCGCCCTGACCGTGGGGCTGCTGCTCGGCCGGCGCTTCGCGGGCCCGGTGCGCACCGGCGTCGTCAGCGGCAAGGTCTGCGAGGCGACCGCCGAACTCTGCGCCGACCCGGCCACCCGGGAGCGGTACCTGCGTACGATCGCCCCGCCGAAGCGGTACTTCATGCCCGACGTACCGCTGGAGCACCTGGCCTTGTTCGGGGCCGGCGCGCTGGCTGCGGTGTCCCTCACGGTCCTGGTCGGGTTGCTCTTTCTGCGCGCCAGCACGAGGGTGGAGGAGTTGCGGGCGACCTGACGGGTGTGCCGGTGCCGGGGCGGTCGGCGCCCGGGTCGAGCGTGGCCTCGTCGTCGGCGGGAGGATGGCGGGATGGACCTCGTGACGCTCGACGACATCCGGGTCGCCGCCGCCGACATCGCCCCGACCGTGCTTCGTACGCCGCTGTTGCGCGCCCCGTGGGACGGCGGGCTGTGGCTGAAGCCGGAGAGCCTGCAACCGGTCGGCTCGTTCAAGCTGCGCGGCGCCACCCACGCGGTTGCCCGCCTCGACGGGGCCGGGCGGGGCCGGGGCGTGGTCACCCATTCGTCCGGCAACCACGGGCAGGCCCTCGCGTACGCGGCCCGGGCGGCCGGGGTGCCGTGCACGGTGGTGGTGCCGGAGGGCGCCCCGGAGGTGAAGATCGCGCGGATGCGGGCGTTCGGTGCGACGGTGCTGCTCGTCCCGCCGGTGCAGCGGCTGGCCGAGGCGCAGCGGATCGTCGCCGAGGCCGGGGCGGTGCTGGTGCCGCCCTTCGACGACCGGCGGATCATCGCCGGCCAGGGCACGGTCGGCACGGAGATCGTCGACGACCTGCCCGACGTGGACGTGGTGCTGGTGCCGGTCGGCGGGGGCGGCCTCGCGTCCGGGGTCGCCACGGCGCTGCGGGCGCTGCGCCCGTCGACCGCCGTGATCGGCGTCGAGCCGGAGCTTGCCGCCGACGCCCGGGAGTCGCTCGCCGCCGGGCGGGTGGTGCCCTGGGACGTCGAGCTGACCTACCGCACCTGCGCGGACGGGCTGCGCACCAACCTGTCCGAGCTGACCCTGGCCCACCTGCGGGACCGCCTCGACGGCATCGTCACGGTGACCGAGGAGGAGATCCGGGCGGCGGCCGGCCTCCTGATCAGGGACGCCCGGCTGGTGGTCGAGCCGAGCGGCGCGGTGGCGACGGCCGCCCGGCTGTTCCGCTCCGGCGAGCTGCCGGCGGGCCGTACCGTCGCCGTGGTGACCGGCGGAAACGTCGATCCGGCCCTGCTCGCCGACCTGGTCACCGCCTCCTGACGGCGCGCCCCGCCGCCGGCCACCGCCGCGCCCGCGGCCGGCCTCCGCCGGGTGGCGGAGGCCGGGTGGAGAGGGCTTCCCCCTACGCCGCCTTCAGACGGTCGAGGATCCAGGCGTTGATGAACGCCTCCTCGCGCCAGGAGTCGTACCGGCCGCTGGGGCCGCCGTGACCGGCGCCCATCTCGGTCTTGAGCAGGTAGTCGCCCCGGGGGGCGACCGCCCGCAGCCGGGCGATCCACTTCGCCGGCTCGTGGTAGAGCACCCGCGTGTCGTTGAGGCTGGTCACCGCGAGGATGGCCGGGTAGTCCACCGCCGTCACGTTCTCGTAGGGGGTGTACGACTTCATGTACGCGTAGACCTCCGGGTCGTCGAGGGGGTTGCCCCACTCCTCCCACTCGGTCACGGTCAGCGGCAGCGACGGGTCGAGGATCGAGGTGAGCGCGTCCACGAAGGGCACCTGCGCGACGATGCCGGTGAACGCCTCCGGGGCCAGGTTGGCCACCGCGCCCATCAGCAGGCCGCCGGCCGAGGCGCCCCGGGCCACCAGCCGGTCCGTCGACGTCCAGCCCGAGCCGGTCAGGTGCCGGGCGCAGGCGACGAAGTCGGTGAAGGTGTTCTTCTTGGCCAGCAGCTTGCCCTCGTCGTACCAGCGGCGGCCCAGCTCGCCGCCGCCCCGGATGTGCGCCACCGCGAAGATCACCCCCCGGTCCAGCAGGGACAGCCGGGCCACCGAGAACCACGGGTCCATGCTCGCCTCGTACGAGCCGTACCCGTAGATCACGCAGGGGGCGGAGCCGTCGCGCGGGGTGCCGGCCCGGTGGACCAGCGAGATCGGGACGCGGGTGCCGTCGTCGGCGAGCGCCCAGTCCCGGTGCTGCTCGTAGTCGGCGGGGTCGTACTCCCGGCCGTCCGGGCCGGGCCGGACCGGCTTGCGCCGGCGCAGCACCAGCTTTCGGGTGACCAGGTCGTAGTCGTACACCGAGTCCGGGGTGACCAGCGAGGAGTAGCGCAGCCGGACCTGCCGGGTGTGGTACTCCGGGTTGCTGTCCAGCCCGACGCTGTAGATCGGCTCCGGGAAGTCGATGTCGTGGCCGTCGCCGCTGCCGATCGGCAGCACCCGCAGCCCGGTCAGCCCGTTGCTGCGCAGCGAGACGACCAGGTGGTCGGCGAAGGCGTCCACCGCCTCCAGCCGGGTGCCGGGGGTGTGCGGGATCAGCGGCACCCAGTCGCCCGGCGCGTCCGCCGAGGTGAACGCCAGCGCGAAGTCCTCGGCGTCGTGGTTGTGCAGGATCAGGAAGCGGTGCCCGTGGTGCTCGACGCTGTATTCGACGCCCTGCCGGCGGGGGGCGACGAGGGCCGGCTCGCCGGTGGGGTTGCCGGCCGGGATCACCCGCACCTCGCTGGTGATCTTGCTGTGGCTGTCGATCAGGATGAACTTCTCCGACCGGGTCAGCTCGACGCCGACCCAGAACCGCTCGTCGTCCTCCTGGTGGACGACGACGTCCTCGGCGGCCCGGGTGCCGATCAGGTGCCGCCAGACCCGGTTGGGCCGCCAGGCGTCGTCCACCGTGACGTAGAACAGCACCGAGGCGTCCGCCGACCAGGCTGCGCCGTAGGAGGTGTCGGGCACCTCGTCGGGCAGCACCTCGCCGGTACTGAGGTCCTTGACCCGCAGGGTGAACCGCTCGTCGCCCGAGAAGTCCGTCGAGTACGCCAGCCACCGGCCGTCCGGGCTGACGTCGAACGCGCCGAGCGAGAAGAAGTCGTGCCCCTCCGCCAGCAGGTTGCCGTCGAGCAGCACCTCCTCGCCGTCGAGCGGGGCGCCGTCGGCGCTCACCGGCGGCTCGGTCTCACCGTCGCGGACGGCCCGGCGGCAGTGCACGCCGTACTGCTGGCCCTCGACCGTGCGGGTGTAGTACCAGTGGCCGCCCTTGCGGGTCGGCACCGACAGGTCGGTCTCCTGGGTGCGGCGCCGGGTCTCCTCGAACAGGGTGCCGCGCAGCTCCTCCAGGTGGGCGGTGCGCGCCTCGGTGTACGCGTTCTCCGCCCTCAGGTGGGCGATCGTCTCCGGGTCGTCCTTGGCGGCCAGCCAGGCGTACTCGTCGACGACCTTGTCGCCGTGGTGGGCGCGCTCGGTGGGTACCTGCTTGGCGACGGGCGGGATCTCGGTGGTCACGCCGGTCAGGTTACCGGCCGGCCGGGTCGTCGCCGGGGCGCTGTGGGGGGCCGGCATCCGCGTCCCCCGACTCCGGACGTGGCGCCCCGCCGCTTTGTTCGAACACCTGTACGATAGCCGCCATGGCGGCAGCAGCGCGGTCGACCGACCGGTCCGGGGCAATGAGCATCACCCGTCTACTCACCGAGATCTGCGGTCCGCCCTTCGCCCGCTTCGGCGGAGCGGCCGACGAGGTCGCCGGGCGGCCGGCCCGGTGGGTGGCGGTGCCCGGCGACCCGTCCGCCGCGGCCGAGGTGCTCCGGCTGGCCGCCGCTCACGACCTGACGGTGGTGCCCCGGGGTGCCGGCACGAAGATCGACTGGGGGGTCGCCCCGGAGCAGGTCGACATCATGCTCGACACCGGCCGGCTGGCCGGCATCGGTCACCAGCCGGCGGACGCCCCGGTGGCTGAGATCGGCGCGGGCACCCCGCTGCGCGCGGCCCAGGCGGTCCTGGAGCGCACCGGGCGGCGCCTCGCCCTCGACGCGCCCTCGCCCGGGGCGACGGTCGGCGGGGTGCTGGCCGCCGACGAGTCCGGCCCGCTGCGGCACCGCCACGGCGGCCCCTGCGACCAACTGGTCGGGGTGCGGTACCTGGCCGCCGACGGCGAGCTGACCAGCGCGGGCGGCGGCGCGCCCGGCCTGGAGCTGGCCCGGCTGCTCTGCGGCTCGCAGGGCGGCCTCGGGGTGCTGGTCTCGGCCACCCTGCGGGTGCAGCCGGTGCCGGCCAGCCGGGCCTGGGTCAGCCGCCCCGTGGGAAGCCCGCTGGAGCTGCCCGACCTGGTCCGGGCGGTGCTCGCGGCCCGGCTCGACCCGGCGGCCGTCGAGCTGGACCTGCCGGCCCGGGCGAACCGGGCGCGCCCGGTGCCGCATCCCGACGACCCGGCGGCGGCTGCCCGCGCCCGGCACCCCTCGATGTTCCGCCGTGCGGCGCCGCCGGCCGGGGCGGGCACCCTGGCGGTGCTGCTGGAGGGCGGCCCCACCGACGTCCCCGAACGGGTGGAGAGGCTGCTCGCCCTGCTCGGCGACGAGGCGACCGTCGACCACTCGGCGCCGACGTGGTGGCGGAGCTATCCGTTCGGCCCGGGCGAGACCGCGCTGCGCATCGAGGTGCCGACCACCGACCTCCACGCGGCCGTCTACGCGCTGCGCGACGCGGCCGGCGGCCCGGTCCCGATCCGGGGCTCCGCCGGGCAGGGCGTGGTGCACGCGGCCCTGCCCGGCTCCCTGCCCGCCGAGCGGGTGGCGACGATCGTCACCGGCGTGCGCCGGGTGCTGCTCGCCCGGCGCGGCCGGTGCGTCGTGGTCGCGGCGCCGCCGCCGGTACGACAGGCGGTCGACCTCTGGGGCGAGCTGACCTCGCTGCCCCGACTGCGGGCGGCGAAGCAATACCTCGACCCCCACCAGCGCCTGGCCCCCGGCCGCCTCCCGGGCGGCCTGTGACTGCCGCATCCTCCGCGCCGGGGACGTGGCAGCCGTTCCGGTCATGCGGAGGCGATCAGTCCAGCCACCACCGGTGCATGTCGCCGACGGCGGGGATGAGGCGAAGCAGGGGTAGGGCAACCGCGCTGACGATCCCCGCCAGCAGCAGGGCCCGGGCCGGGCGGGACAGCTCGTGCCAGGTCCGGGCGAGCAGCGGCAACGAGACCATGGCCAGCGCTGGGCTGACCAGGAAGCCGACCAGGTAGAGCAGCGCGACCAAGGCGTAGAACCAGGTGAACGGGTTCATCCCAGACGGTCCGAAGGGGACCAGATCCTTCGGGTCGTAGTGGCCGGTGAGCATGTCAGCGGGACCGGCCCCAGTTGCGGCCATCCGTCCGAGGTAGAGGGCGGTCACCAGCAGGAAGGCACCCGCGAAGGCCAGGTGAATCGTGGTCAGCAGCCGGACCGATGACGGGGCCCGCGCGCCGGTGGCCGCCGTCGTCGACATGCGGGGAACCTAGCACCGGCGGAGCAGGTGTGCCCATCCTGCGCGTCGGCCCGCCTGTCAGGAGGGGCGCTCGGTGGTCCCCGGTCGGCCGGGGACCGTGGCCCGGGCGGAGCTGTGGGCGCGGCGGCTCGATGCCGTGGGACGCCGCCTATGGAGCTGAGTCGTCCACGTCATCACCGCTGGGCGGGGGCCACCGCCGTCGCGTTACCCACCGCCCCGTCCGGTCGTTCGCTTGCGGTCGCCGGTCGCCGGTCGCCGGTCGCCGGTCGCCGGTCGCCGGTCGCCGGTCGCCGGTCGCCGGTCGCCGGTCGCGGGTCGCCGGTCGCCGGTCGCGGTGGGCGTGGGTGATGTCGTATTCGACTCAGCTCCATAGGCGCCGGGAGGCATACCTGCTGTGGAGCGGCGCCCACGCCAGGACCCCCAGACTCCCTGACCAGAGCGGGCTCAGAGCCGGTCGTTGCGCAGTACCAGGATGGCGATGTCGTCGCGGGGCGCCTCGACCGAGAACCCGATCGCGGCCGAGCGCAGCCGGGCGGCCACCACGTCGGCCGAGTACCCGGCCAGCGGCGCGGCGGACTCCCGCAGCCGATCGGTGCCGAACAGCTCCCGGCCCCGGCGGCGCTCGGTCACCCCGTCGGTGTAGAAGATCAGCGAGTCGCCGGGGTCGAGCGCGACGCGTGCCGTCGGCGAGCTGATCGCGTCGAGCAGGCCGAGCGCGGTACCGCTGGCACCGACGAACTCGGCCCCGTCGCCCGCCCGCAACAGCACCGGCCGGTCGTGCCCGGCCAGGTGCAGGGCCACGTCCAGCCGGTCGCCCTCGCCCGGCCCGACCGCCGCCAGCGCCAGCGTGCAGTAGCGCCCGCCGCCCCGCTCGACCAGCGTCTCGTTGAGCCGGCCCAGGACCTCCGGCAGCGGCTTGCCGTCGCCGACCAGCACCCGGATGACGTCCCGGACCAGCCCGGTGACGGCCGCCGCCTCGACCCCCTTGCCGGACACGTCGCCGACCACCACCAGCCAGCGCCCGTCTGGCAGCGGGAGCACGTCGTAGAAGTCGCCGCCGACCTCCGCCTCGTCCCCGGTCGGCACGTACTCGGCGGCGAAGCCGATGCCCTCGACCACCGGCAGGACCGGCGGCAGCAGCGACTGCTGGAGGGTCTGCGCCACCCGGCGCCGCTCGGCGTGGATGCGGGCGTTCTCGATGGCCAGCGCGGCCCGCCGGGCCACGTCCTCCAGCACGGCGACCTCGTCCGGGTCGTGCCGGTGGCGCTGGTGGCGGCCGACCGCCAGGGTGCCCAGCCGCTGGCCGCGCGCCACGAGGGGGACGGCGAAGCCCTCCATCGGCCCGCCGAGCGGCACCTGCGACCCGGTCCGGGACGCCTCGCGCAGCCGGGCCTGCACCGAGTCCGTCCCCGTCTCCCGGAGCACCTTGTGCAACTGCGGCAGCACCGACTCGTCGGCGTGGGTGGCCGCCGCGAGCCGCAGCCGCCCCCACTCGTCGGCGGTGTGCACCGCGCACCACTGGCCGAGGCGGGGGACCACCAGTTGCGGGATCAGCGCCATGGTCAGCTCGACGTCCAGGGACTGGGCCAGCAGCTCGCTCGCCTCGGCCAGGAAGGTCAGCCACGCCTGCCGGCGGACATCGGCCCGGCGTAGCCGGTCGTTCTCCAGGTGCAGCGAGAGCCGCTCGGCGGTCAGCACCGCCAGCGGCCGGGCGTACGTCGAGGGGGCGGCGTCCAGCTCCAGTTCCCCGGCGTACGGCCGGTGCACCGCCAGCGGCACCCGGAGCAGCTCGTTGCCGGCGCGCGGGGTGCGGCCGTAGCGGGCCAGCACCTGCGTGCCCTGCCCGTCGCCCCGGTCCAGCCGGACCACGCCGCCGGCCGCGCCGACCATCTCGGCCAGCCGGGTGAGCAGGTCGGTGGCGAACTCGGGCAGCGGGTCCTCGGCGTACTGGTCGGGAGCCGTCTGCATCAGCTCGCTCATCGCCCCGGCGCTCGGTCCCGGGTGCTCGGTGGCCGGGCCGCCGCCGGAGCGGGTGGTCGCCGGGCCCCACCCGCCGGCGGGCGGCGGGCCGGCGGCGACCGGTTGCCCGCCGGCGTCGCGCCGGTCCAGCCGGAACCACACCCCCTTGCCGGTGGGCAGGTACGTGGTGCCCCACCGGCTGGCGAAGTGGTCGACCAGCAGCAGCCCCCGGCCCCGCTCGGAGACCTCGTTGATCTCGGAGCTGTCGTTGCGGACGCCCACGGTCAGCTCGTCGACCGAGCCGGCGGCGAAGTCGGAGACGGTGACGGTCAGCCCGACGTCGTCGGCGACGACCTCGATGTCCAGTTCGGTGCGGGCGTGCTCGACGGCGTTCGTGGTCAGCTCGGTGGTCAGCAGCAGGGCCTCGCTGAGCAGGTCGTCGAGGCGCGCTACGGACAGCACGGACCGGACCAGGGCGCGCGCGGCGGCCGGCGTCCGCCGGTCGGCGGGCAGCCGTACGCGCCGGACGCGCTCGTCCGGCGCGTCGAAGGTCGCCGGCCCCGCCTCCGCTGACACCTTCGTATCCTCCACCGCCGCCCGCCGGTAAGCCAAGCCGGCCCGGGGGCCGGGCCGTGAGCTGCTTGGACGCGCGGCGACCCGGCGGGCGGCGCGGCGCGGCATCGACGCTCGGCCGGGCACAATGATGGGATGGCCGGTGTGCCGGCAGGCCCCGGCGGCCCCGAACTGAGCGAGGAATGATGACCACGGCGAAACACTCGGTAGCCGCGGACCCGTCCGCGCCGGACCAGGCCGCCCTGCTCAGCGAGTTGGCGGAGGCGCTGCGCCGGGTGCGCGGCGGTGACCTGAAGGTCCGGCTGCCCCGGCGGGCGGGCCCGGCCGGCGAGGTGGCGGACGCGTTCAACGACGTGGTGGCCCTCCAGGAGCGGCAGCACCTGGACCTGCGCCGGATCAGCCGGATCGTCGGCCGGGACGGCCGGCTCACCGAGCGCCTCGACGAGGAGGGGCTGGAGGGCTCCTGGGCGGAGGGGCAGCGGGCGGTCAACTCGCTGATCGACGACCTCGGCCGCCCGACGACCGAGATCGCCCGGGTGATCGTGGCCGTGGCCGACGGCGACCTCTCCCAGCACATGGCGCTGGAGATCGACGGCCGGCCGCTGCGCGGCGAGTACCTGCGGATCGGCCGCACGGTCAACACGATGGTCGACCAGCTCTCGTCCTTCTCCAACGAGGTGACCCGGGTGGCCCGCGAGGTGGGCACGGAGGGCAAGCTCGGCGGCCAGGCCGACGTGCGCGGGGTCGCCGGCACCTGGAAGGACCTCACCGACTCGGTGAACACCATGGCGTCGAACCTGACCGGCCAGGTGCGGTCGATCTCCCAGGTGGCGACGGCGGTGGCCAAGGGCGACCTGTCGCAGAAGATCACGGTCGGGGCGCGCGGCGAGGTCGCCGAGCTGGCCGACACCATGAACTCGCTCACCGACACGCTGCGCCTCTTCGCCGAGCAGGTGACCCGGGTCGCCCGGGAGGTGGGCACCGAGGGCAAGCTCGGCGGCCAGGCGGAGGTGCCGAACGTCGCGGGCACCTGGAAGGACCTCACCGACAGCGTCAACTCGATGGCCTCGAACCTGACGGCCCAGGTGCGCAACATCGCCCAGGTGTCCACGGCCGTCGCCCGGGGCGACCTGTCGCAGAAGATCACCGTCGCCGCCCAGGGCGAGATTCTGGAGCTGAAGGACACCGTCAACACGATGGTGGACCAGCTCTCGTCGTTCGCCGACGAGGTGACCCGGGTGGCCCGCGAGGTGGGCATCGAGGGCAAGCTCGGCGGCCAGGCCCAGGTGCGCGGGGTCTCCGGCACCTGGCGCGACCTCACCGAGAACGTCAACCAGCTCGCGGGCAACCTGACCAGCCAGGTCCGCAACATCTCCCAGGTCTCCACCGCCGTCGCCAAGGGCGACCTGAGCCAGAAGATCACCGTGGACGCCCAGGGCGAGA